>DATGHX010000013.1:0-400371 GCA_035307585.1 Candidatus Angelobacter sp. | reverse complement strand
GCCATTCATAAACCGATATAATGGCCGCCACTTCTAAACGGAGGAGCGAGTTGAAATCACTTTATCGCATTGTGCTCATTTTACTTTTGACCGCGGCAGTTTTTGCGCAACGCAATTTTCAGCAGCCTGCCCCTTATCCGCCGCAGCTTACGGCTGAACTCAAACAGTTGCAGGAGGCCGCGCTAAAAAGCGATTACGCATGGGAGCAACTCGCGCACCTGACGAACAACATTGGGCCGCGCCCGGCAGGATCGGCGCAGGCGAACTTTGCAGCGCAATATGTTGCTGGTGAGCTGCGCAAGCTGGGACTTGAGGTGCGGCTGGAAAAAGTTACGGTGCCGCATTGGGTCCGTGGCGAAGAGACAGCGGCGCTGGTGGAGTTTCCGGGAATGGCGCCGGGCACAACGCAGAAAATCGTGCTCACGGCATTGGGCGGCAGCATAGCAACGCCGGCGCAGGGAATCACTGCTGAGGTGGTTGTGGTGAACAATCTGGACGAACTTTCCGCACTCGACCACGACAAAGTTGCGGGCAAGATCGTTCTCTTCAATGCAAAATTCGATAAACAACTGGCCGCGATGGGTCATGGCGGCGCTGCCTATGGTCAGGCAGTCATTTATCGAGCCATCGGCGCCAGTGCGGCAGCAAAACAGGGCGCAATTGCGGCGCTGATCCGCAGCGTAGGCGGCGCTGACTACCGCATTCCACATACCGGAGCGATGCGCTATCTGCCTGACGCGCCAAAAATCCCCGCAGCGGCCGTTACCGCAGAGGATGCCGACCTTATTGCATATCTGGTGCAGCAGGGAGGCGTGCGCATGCACATGGCGCTTACACCGCAGCAACTGGCGAACGTGGATTCATACAACGTGGTGGCTGATCTTAAAGGAAGCGAGCAGCCGGACCAGGTGGTGATTGTTTCCGGTCATCTCGATTCGTGGGACCTGGGGACCGGCGCCATTGATGATGGAGCGGGTGTAGTCGTGGCAATGCAGACGGCGCACCTGGTGAAACAACTTGGCCTGAAACCGCGGCGCACGATTCGCGTGATTGCGTGGATGAACGAGGAATTTGGCAACTCAGGCGGACTTGCCTATGCTGCCGCGCACAAAGAGGAAGCCGGGAAACATTTTGCGGCGATTGAAAGCGATCTGGGGGCAGGACATCCGTCGGGAATTAATATGACTGCGCCTGAAGCAAATGTCCCGCTGCTGCGGCCGGCGGCGCAGGTCCTTCAGGGCATCGGCGCAGCTATGATCCAGACGCCGGAAGACACTGAAACCGATATTGGGCCGCTGCTGGCACTGGGAGTCCCTTGTTTTGGTCCTATCCAGGATGAGCGCTTCTACTTTAATTATCACCACACCGCCGCAGACACACTCGACAAAGTTGTGCCGCGTGAATTGCAGGAGAATGCAGCGGTGATGGCGGTTCTGGCGTACTCGCTGGCGAACTTGCCGAAAGATTTGCAGAGGCCCGCGCCCAGACCGGCGCCGGCGTTCTAAAGAAGGAAGCCTGGAGCATTTCATGGTTACTGTAGACCGTTTTTAAACAGAGCGCGATCCTGGTCAGATAAGCAGTCACCATTCAGCATTCAGCCCGCAAACATTTTGGGCTAAAGGGACCACAGCACTGTTGGCATGGCCAGGTGGCCGGTGACGACGCAGTGGATACACTAGTTCTAAAACCGATATAGCCGCGAATCATAATGAACCTGCCGGGACCCTTGCCACGGACGAATCCCGCCTATTTGACAAAAGAGCAATGGCCCAGCTGATCGCAAGGGACCTGGCCCTCGCCTATTTTGTGAAAGTCTCGGGTGTCATCGCCCTGGTCATTGTCGCAGTAGACGATAGAACGGTTTTCTTTATGTTGGTAAATGAAGGCGTGGCACAGTTTCTTGTGTCGGGCTCGCTGCCTTACTTCAACAATGATGATGATCAGGGTGAGAACCAGAACCACAATCTTAATTACGATCTCCCACACCTGGATGTTGATTTGGACAATTTCGACTATAGCCAGAATAGCCACAAAGGTGAAAATGAAAATCTTCGTGATAATTTCTTTCATCTTGTCTCTCCTTCAAGGCGGCTGCACGTCCGAGATTCTGACTGAGGTTTGAGTGAAGTCCGCACTCAAGCAAGCCCTGATTGAAAGGGCTCCAAAACAGTCCGGAAATTGCAGCGGCTCCTTACGCCATGAGACGCGGAAGAGTGGGTTTTCCCTAAATGGAAAGAATCATTTTTGTCCGTATTATCCAGAATTTCGCTGTGAACGGCTCAAAGGCCCGGATTGTTGATAGTAGCGCCAAGCAAACCATGCCAGCGTACCCAGGAATCCCAGCCATGCAATCACGCGGATCACATTGCCGATCTGGATGGCGTGAGGGAGCACGCCGAGATCGCTGAAGATGTGGACCCAGTCGTGTTCGGCTTCGTCGGCAGAGGCACCTACCGTCACCAGAGTAAGTTCCCGGCGTAAGGCATCAATCATGTAAGCGGCGACGCCGGTGAGACTGTGAAAGAAGGCGAAAGAGCAGAACGTGGTCCCGAGAAGGTCTCCGCGCGCGACGAAAGCCACTACCAGCAGCGCCGGCACCAGCAGTTGGAGAATGGTCCCGCCCCAAACGCCAATGGTTGCGCCAAACCATCCGAACAGGAGATGCCCGGCTTCATGAACGGGCAAGTGGACGTTATCGAGAAAAGTGAGGGAGGAGAAGTGGGCTGCTAAATAAATGAGGAGGACAAGATAGAAGGCCATCCAGCCGAAGAAGGCAGGGCGAGAGACAGGCTTCCAGTCTACGAAGAATCGGGCCATTGGGGCGTCGGGTCATTGGGTCATTGGGTCATCGGAAACGTCAAACCCATAAGACCTTCGCCACAGGGTAACAGAGGCAAACACAATCGGGTGATTGGAAAGAAGATCCGTTACCACAAATGACACTGATAGCACCGATGGATGCAAAAGAAAAAGGCCTGTGTCGCAAAAGCAAGCCAAGAGCCAAAAAGCTTGAGGCCAGGAGCCAGCAGTTCGCGGCTGTCCTTACGCCATCTCTTTGGCCAAAACCAGGGCAGCCCGCGCGGCCATACCGCGCTCCGCTGCTGTGGCCTTCAGGCGCTTCTGAGCGTACAGTGTGATTCCCCTGGCCAAGGAGACCAGAGTCAAAGCGAAGAAAAATCCGAACACTACGTGCACGGTAACCAACAATCCGTACAGACCGGCTACCAGGGAGCCAAAGAGCAGTTGCCCTCTGGAGGTGCAGGGCGTGGTGGCAGGATCTGTCACCATATAAAAGGTGAACAGCACAAAGGCGACCCCGGTCATAGGCATGAGAGCACCGGTAAGGGAGGAGCCGAAGATCAAGTTTCGCAGGAGCGCCTGCGCGAAGAACCCGCCGACCCAGCCCAAGGCAACACAAAAGCGCCTGGTGAACCTGATATTCAGGAAGCTGCCACTCAGCACGATGATGCCGGGGAGAATCCAACTTCCCAGTCCATGTATGTTTTCACTGAAATGATACGGCGGCGCTATCCCGACCCAGGGGAAAAGGAGGAGTGTAGCAGTTATGCCGAAGTTGGAGGGATTGAGAAAGTGCCGGCTGCCGTTCTCCAGGGCAACGCGGAATACAGCCTTGGAAGCGATGGCCACAGCGCTGGCGAAGACGACCGGCATGAGCCGCGAATTGGAATAGAGCAGCATGGCACAGGCAAGGCCGGTGATGTGAGCGGACAAAAGAAAATCGATCTTATTCTTGAAGCCGCCCGAAAATCTCGGCTTGCGATGTTGAATGTAGCACTCCACCAGCTCAAACCAGATTTCGCAAACATAGGCCGTGACGATGCCGAGGAAAGGCTGAATCCACGCCTGCTCGAAACCGAAGATCGTGTGGCCGAGAATATTGAAGAGCGTGATGGCGATGGCGAACCTGCGGAGGCCGCCCAACCGGTCCGGAGCAGTGGCTTTTGCAGTGGCTGCGATCATGAATTCCTCCTTGCTGCCGAGCCCAGCAGGATGGTGTGCAGGCCGGGGCTCAACTTGAATGTTTCGCGGTGAACGGTTCCATTTACGTCCCGCCAGGCAAGATCAACGGTGAGGGTTGCGGATGCGG
The DNA here is from genome assembly GCA_035307585.1 of Candidatus Angelobacter sp. Taxonomy (GTDB): domain Bacteria; phylum Acidobacteriota; class Terriglobia; order Terriglobales; family Acidobacteriaceae; genus Angelobacter. The sequence continues at coordinate 396,263 of DATGHX010000013.1, read as the reverse complement.
AGAGCGGTCCCAGGCCAAAATGTAATTCCGGACTGCGTTTTCCGGAATGCCCATTGCTGATGTCCACTTGCTGTACCATGCGCCGGCCATTGGGCAGGTGAAGCGTTGCGCTGGCGCCGATGGCAAAGCGGCCACGAAGTTCAGGCGTGGGATGGCCGGAGAGAACTTTGCTGACCGGCACAGCCTCTCCATTGACGGGCAACAGCAGATAAAGCTGCAGAAAGCTGTTTGGCGTGGTGGTCTGATTGTGGAAGAAGAAGGAATCTTCCCACTGATTGGCGGTGGCAAAGTCAAGTAAGCCGTCGCCATCCACGTCGGCGGTGGCGATGCCGCGTGTATTTTGCGGATCATCCAGTCCCAAATCGCGAGAAAGGTCAACGTAGCGACCGGAGGCAGAGGGCACAAAGAAATTATCGTGATCGTGACCGCTGAGATCGTCGCCGGGATGAAGCCTCGGCCAGCTTGCGGGATAGCGCAGGAGATTGTCATTGCCCATGGCTGATTCGTGCAGTTCGGGCCAACGATCGGTGCTGCCTTTCACAAATCCGGCTGCCTGCAACATCTGAAGCCGGCCTTCATTATCGAAATCGCCAAAGCGGACATCCCATGACCATCCGCCGCGGGAAAGCCCGATCTCCTCGCTGGCTTCGCGATAAGGCGCGATTCCGGCCTGCATCTGCTGGAGATTCCCGGTGCTAAGAAACACCAGGTTGCTTTCTTCCAGCGCAAACTCTGAAGTGATGTTGCCTATGGCCAGATCGGGAATTCCATCCTGGTTCAGGTCCCCGCAATCAACTCCCATGCCTTTGAAGGAATCATGGCCCAGCACTTTGGAGGCTGGAGTCATGAGCGTGCGCCTTCCCTGCAATATCTGGAAACGCAGATGGCCGGGCGTGGAAAGATTGTGCAGAAGCACATCCGGACCGAAATCATTGGCAATGTAGACTTCCGGAAGCAGGTCGCCATCCAGATCGCAGGTAGCGATAGCCAGCGTCCAGCGAGTCCTGTCATCGCCCTGGAGGATGTTCTTTTGCTCACTGAACTCGACGGAAGGAGAATCTCCGCTGCTGGCACGCTTCCACAAGAGAAAATGCTTGCCGCCGCCGTTGTAGGCGCGCGACATGGAGTCCTGCATCTGCGCCGGGAAGGTGGAGCGCGCATCCAGAATGCGCGAGCCGTCGGCAAAAAAGTTGCCGAAGATCAGGTCTATGTGGCCATCTCCGTCGAGGTCCGCCGCCGCCGCGGCGTTGGTATACCAGTCTTCAACAACGGGCATGATCTCCTGGGGAACGAAGCTGGAGCCGCTGAGATTTCCAGGATTGGAGCTGCGGCGCTGAAGAAATGCGACAGGAGATCGTCCCCAGTAATAGACCACAATGTCTGTGAGCCCATCTTCATTTAAGTCCAGCGGCAGGCAGCCCATGGGGGCCATGGCGCCGGCGTCATAACGCAGGGGAGATGGGTCCAGAACGAATGGCTTATAACGCGAAGGAGTTCCCGGAACGGGAGTTACGATCACCTGATCGGTGCGAGTATCCACATAACAGAGATCATTGGGCAGGCCGTCACCATCAATATCGCTGATGGCAACAGCAGCCCCCACAGAAGAGATCCACGCAGAAACTTTTGCCAGTTGCGGATTGACGGATCGAACCATCCTGGACGGATAGCCAGGGACCTGCGGCAGGATACTTCGCTGGAACTGGAAGTGGCCGGCGAGAGAAAGCCTTTCCTTCGCAGAAACCTCGGGCAGGCGAGTAGCAAAATACAAGCCGGTGACAATCAGGACGGCGGATAAATGTTTGAGCCATCGGAGATTACGGAAATTTTGTTCTTTGGGGGATGAATGCAGCATTGGAATCTCGAAGCGCGCCTTTGGCGCGGAGACGGCGCTGAGCACCGTCTGTACGGGTTGAATTTGTCACGAAATGGTTTGGTGTGTGGTATGGGTCAATGGTTGAGCCTCAAGCGGAATTGGCCCGCCGGGCACAGTTTTCTCCGCAACCGGCAGCTCTCCACTGAAGAATTTTTCCATGAGCACCGGAAGCAGCAGAAGAATCGGCGGATCAAAGGGCGAGGGCGGCCGCAGGCGCACGTAGGTGGAGCCTTCGACCGAATCGCGCGAAATACGCAGGGCGTGGCCGCCGCCGCGCAAAGCCGACTCATAATCAAAACATCCCGGCGCGTTGATGGGATGCTTAAGGCCAAGAGCGAACAGATAAAACTCTCCTTCCGGCGCATCTTCGATGCAGTAAGAGCCATCTGCCGAGGGCGCTGCACAAGCCAGGGGCTTGCCTTGTGGAATTGGAGTTTCAAACAGGCCGACGAAAACAAGGCCACGGAAGCGGGGCGGAACTTTTACGTAACCGGAAACCCGCCAACCACAGCCTGGCTTTTCCTTATTCGATCGCGCCGAATTGACATCAGGCGAGACGCGATTGGAGGGAGTTCGTGCCAGATCACGGAATGTAGTGGGCGAGACGCCTAAAAGGTCGGTGAAGCGACGGGTGAATGTCCCGACGCTGTTGTAACCGACGTCATAACAGATATCGATCACCTTGCGCTGCGTCTGAAGCAGCAAGCGCTTGGCTTTTTCCAGTCGCAAGGCATAGAGAAACTGGGAAGGCGGTACGCCGGTGACCTCGCGAAAAGTGCGATTGAAATGATAGCGACTCGCGAGGGCGATTCTGGCCATGGATCCCAGCGAAAAAGGCTGGTCAATCTGGCTACGCATGGCAACGATTACCCGCTCAACCGATTCGTAATGCGATCTGACGGTGGAGTTGCGAACGATTGGGGAGGACATAGATTCTGCCTTTCTCGACGACTAAGCTTGTGAGGCTAAAGCAATTCTCGATATGGTGTAGCCCAAAGAATTAATGCAAGGTCCCTCCACATCAGCGCATTTCACGCGCTGATGTCTGGGGATGACGGCCTGTATTTTGAATGCGGGCTATAGCAATTCTGGAACTGCTCTAGCTTCCAGCTTTTGCGTGTTGGCCCTTGGCCTTTAGCTGAATGAGTTCCCTGACGCAAACCTTTTTAAAACACGCTTTAAGTACCAGCTATTGCTTTCTCTGCGAACGGAGCTAAGGCTTCGCGCAGGGATTTGGGGATGGGTGCAGGGATGAGGCGCTCGCCCTGGCGTTGCATGCAGGCGATTTCCTGTTCGCCGCGCGCCGCCAGCTCGCGCACTTCGCCCTCGCGCCAGTATTCAAAACGCATGGCAATGCGATTCTGGACCATGGAGGCCAGGAACATGCGCACTGTTACCTCATCGAAGGCCTTGAGTTCCGCCAGATACTCGCAAGAACAGCGCAGGGTGATCAGCGCGAATCCGCGTTCCAGCTCAGTCAGGATTTCAGGAGCATACTGACGCAGAAAGAGTTCGCGCGTCCGGCCCTGCCAGTGCAGATGGTTGACGTAATAGACGTTGCCGGCAAAGCTGGTTTCTTCAAAGCTGATGACGTGCCGGTATTCGTAAGCGTTCATCATGTTTGACTCACAACAAACCCGAACGCGCGGGCTGCATCCAGCCCTTCCAGTTGCGCGTGAAAACTTGCCGCCGCAAATTTGCCGGCGGAACACAAGATCCAGCGGTCCGTTGAAGCGGATTCCATCCGCAGCGGCTGGTCAAACGCCGCTCCCGATTTTCTGAGGCTCTCCTTCAGCGTCCACATATGAGTTGCAGCAATATCTAATCCAAGGCTGAATTTTTCTGCTATGAGCACGGCCAATGTGAAGCTTTCCTCTCCCAGCAGGCCCTTCCACGCTGCAGGCTCGCGCGAGGCAATCTGTTCGAGATCGCAGCCCACGGAGTAATTTGCGGAGACTACCAAAGTGACCGGACCGGAATGGGAAAGAGAGATGTGACAGTGTCCGTTGGCCGATCCCAGAATTTCCGGCTTTCCGTCAGGGCGATGGCCGAGCCGAGCATTGGGCCCGGCCATTTGCCTGACAGAATCCGCGATGTCATAGCCGTGTTCCGAGGGGGAAGCGAGCGGGAGCATGACTTTCAATTCGGCAGGGGGGATAAACTCGGAGAGTTTTCTTTCCAGGTAGGGCACTAACAAGGGCAGCGGCCATGATTGCGGCACAATTGCAGGGGCGACAGCGCGGAGGTGAAGTCCTTCCCATCGTTCACACGCTCGTCCCTGCGAGTCCTGGATGCTGAGATCGTAGATAAAATCTTCTCCATCGCGGGAGCGCTCGATGGCGTAAACCGCAGCCCGATCCAATGTCCAATCTCTGGTGGCAATGATGCGGTCAATTCCCACAGGCAGAATGGTTTTATGAGGGATGCAGGCCTGAATGGAATGCAGGGCGGCATCGCGGGACGATGGATTGCCAGCGGCAAACTCCGCCGGCAGATGCCGCGCATACCACGGAGAAGATGAAGGCGGCGCCAATTCAGCCAGGCATTGCTCTGCGTGGAGATAGAAGTAGTTGCTCACCCGACGAAAGCGTCCCTGATGAAAAAGGATGCTGCCATAAAGATCGCGGGCGGGATCCAGGGCCAGCGCTTTTTGTGGCGCCGGCTGCGCGGTGGAAAAATCTTCAACCCGTGCCCCAGTTTGGAATCTGCATTCAGCGGTGAAGTGGTCCACCTGAAATGAAGTAGTGGAACAGCGGGTGACAACCGATACAACTCCTGGCTTCCGCCGCAGCGCCGCGATTCTTATTCGCACCGATTTGCTTTTTGGAATTACGATGGGATGCTGGAATCGCAGATTCTGAAATTCCGGCAACTCATCTGAGCCTTCAAGCGCCATAGCGATCTGGGCCATGGCTTCAATGCCTGAGACAGCAGGCAGAAGTTGTTCACCCTGGAAGACATGATCGGCAACATAAGGATCGGCGTCAGTACTCAACTCAGCATCTGCGATCAACTCAATGCCGGGATAGTAGATCTGGACGTGCTCGAGGAAACGGCGAAGAGGAAGCTCGACCGGGGAGAATTGCACTGTCGGCAGGTTTCCAAAGCGACCGGTGACGATGGAAGACACCGGGGCATCTTTCCAGGCAAGAATTGTTTTCAGCCTGTGAATTGCCTGATCCAGCGGCAGCGGAGTGATTCCCTGGCGAATGAGTGAATCCAAAACGCCCAGGCGCTGTCCCATTCCTGCGCCTGCCCACACGGACCAATCCAGATTCAGACAGCGACACTGGGGATGCTCATCTTGCCACTGCGCGACCAGAGCGGCCATCCAGTCATTTGCCAATCCATAATGGCCTTCACCGTGCAACCCGGTGCGCGCGATGATGGAGCCAAAAGTGAGAAGCAGCCGCAGTTTCTCCGGATTGAGGATGTCGAGCAGATTGCGAAGGCCGGTTAATTTTGGCGCAAGGGTGTGGCGCAGGTCTGCGGGAGTGACCTCTTCAAGTCGCCTGGGATGGTTGATGCCCGCCCCGTGCATCACCGCAGTCACACTGCCAAATTCGTTTTCGACTTCACGGACCGCCCGGAAGATGGAGGCGCCATCGGCGATATCCGCGGCGAAGTAACGGAAGGAAATGCCGGAATCTGTGAAGCGCAGCAAATTCTGCTGTAATTCTTGATCCCGCGCAGGATCGGAGCGGCCCAGAAGGACAAGACGGCATTTTGAGTCACGCGCAACCTCCAGCGCGCACTCCGCAACAATGCCCTTTCCGCCTCCAGTGACCAGAAGCAGGTCGTCAGGGCCAAGATCGAGGCCGGAGGCATTCTCATCCGCCCAGAGGGTTTTCAGGCGCGGTTCACGACGAATGCCGTCTGCATCGTAGTGCACTTCTGTGAAGCCCGAAGCTGCGCGGGCTTCTTGAGCGGCCCAGGCAGGAGCATTTGCATGACCGCGCGGAACATTCACGACCGTTACTTTGAGCTCGGGATGCTCCAGGTAAAGAGTGCGCGCAAGTGCAGCGGCGTTTCCGCCATCCTGGAAAAAGGCAACCTGCTGCGCTTTCTGTTGGAGCGCTGTTTGAACGAATTCCAGCAGGAATGTGGCGGTTTCCTCAGTGCATTCGCGAGGAACACAGCAGATCACACCGGCACCGGAAACGGAACGAAATTGTTGCTGCAGCGCGGCATGTAACGAAGAATCGTGCTGGGCAAAAATGCGCCATGTTCCGGGAGACGCCTGCGAAGCAGGACGCAGATCATGCTCCATCAATTCGACTGACAGAATCCGCAGCCACGGTTCTACTCCTTGCACCGACTGCGCGGCGATGCCGGCAGGTCGCTTAGGCCGAATCTGTTCAAGAGTTTCCGCAGCCTGGGCAAGGGTTGCGTTCGAGTATTCCGCAGGAAACGCCGGTGGAGGCAGATCCAACCGGCTGGCAGCCTGCAAAATAATCTGGCTGACAGTGATGGAGTTGAGATGCAGATCATCCAGGAAGCGGCTCCCAGCCTTGATGCCAGCAAGCGGCAACTCAGTTCGCTGCGCCACAAGATTCCTGATCACGTCCACGGTGCTTTGCGGAGAGGGCAAAAAAATCTCTCTTTCAGAAACCATGGGAGCAGAATGCCGGGTTGAGACCGGCACAGGCTTGAGAGTTGTTTCGCACGGATTCTGGAGAAATGAATGCCTGCGCTTTACATTGAACGGACGGACAAAGCGGTTCGCGAACAATGCTGAAGTGCGGATGTTTGCGCCTAGGGCAAAAGCAGCGCCGGTTGCCAGCAGCAGGCCGCGCAAAGATTCTCCGGCAACATTCAGCGCAATGACCGGCTTATTCGTGCATTCCGCCGCCAGCCCGGACAGCACCGCGCCGGGCCCAACTTCTATGAGCAGATCACTCTCCGTGGCCGCGACGGAGAGGGCCCCAGCGAATTGCACCGGCAGAGTGATCTGCCGCGTCAGGAGTTCATGCAAATCGTGATCCGGTTCGAGGACTGATCCGGTCACAGTCGAGACGACGCGCCGGCGCAGCGGCGCAAACCGCTTTTGGCTGAGATATTGGGAAAATCCTGTGGCCACTTCCGCCACCAGAGGCGAATGAAACGCATGCGACACCGGAAGCATGGTCGCAGTGATGCCGCTGGAACTGATGCGGGCAGCGAATCGCTCGACTGCTTCCGCGCGTCCGGAAACTACCGTTTGCAGGGGAGCGTTATGGGCGGCGATGGACAGCAGATCGCCGTTCAATCTTTGCTTTACCTCTTGCACGCCGGCGCGAATGGAAGCCATGGCGCCCGAAGGAGCGCCCATTTGCGCCATGATGCGGCCGCGCTGGCGTACGACGTTGAGCAGTTCATCTTCCTGAGACGCGCCCGCCCAATAGAGTGCGGTGATCTCACCCAGGCTGTGGCCCAGGGCTACTGAGGCTTCTATGCCCAAGAGTGCCAGCGCATGCAGGCCGGCCAGCGAAGCTGTTACCACACACGGCTGCGCAATTTCTGTAGCGATGCTTTGTGTTGAAGGCAGATTCGCGCGCCGGTAGAGATCGCGGATGCCAGAAAACCGACGCGACCAGATGCCGGCATCAATGTGAACGGGCGACCCCTGGCCCGGAAACAAAAAAGCAATGCGTGGCGGGCTCTTCTTCGAACTGAGAAATATTCCCTGAGCAGCGTCAATATATTGCGCTGATGAGTCAATGAGTTCTTCAGCCTGGGCCGCGCAATAGGACTGCAATTTCTGGATGCCGGCTTCCAGTTCGTCTGGAGTTGAAGCAACGCAGGCTGCGCGAGCGGAATTTTCAAGCGCAGGATTGATTTCACCAGCCAGAACCGCGGCCAGGTCGGACATCTCCGAGAAAGAGATTTCGCCGGCAAGCTCAAGGATTTCCTTCAGCCGGGCGGAAAGCAGGTTCACATCCGGAGCCTGAAACAGGAAGAGTTCGCAATCCTGCCGGGAGGAAACCAGGGTTTGTTCAAAAGCGGTGAAAGATTTTCGACAGGCTGCATTGCAGGTTTCCAGCGTGACATGAGTATTAATTCCGCCGAAGCCCATAGCGCTTACACTGGCGCGAACCGGCGCATCCTCCGGCCACAGCTCACCCGTTCGAAGGATGCGCAACGCCGGTTTTTCCACCGTTAATTCGGAGTGGGGAGTATCACAGCCGGTGGTGGGAGGCATGACCCTGGCGTGTACTGCCGTCGCGGCTTTGATCAGGCCGGCAACTCCGGCGGCTGCTTTGGCGTGTCCGATATTAGCTTTGATTGATCCGATGGCTGCGGGTCGCGCTTGTGAGCGCGCCTCACGCCGGGCGTGAGAAAGAGCTTGCAACTCTACGGCATCGCCCACAGTCGTTCCTGTGCCGTGGCCTTCGATGTAGGAAACGGAGTCAATTCCATATCCTGCGCGCTGGTAGGCGCGACGCAGCGCCAGCAATTGTCCGGAAACTTCCGGACGAGTGATGCCACCGCTGCCATCAGAGGAAATGCCCCAGCCGCGCACGATGGCATAGGGAGAATGATGGTCCGCGATTGCCTCCTCATGGCGCATCAGAACCACCATCCCACACCCTTCTCCGGGCCAAAAGCCTTCAGAGTGCGCATCAAACACGCGCATCTGCCTGGTGGCGAGCGCTCCAAGCCTGGAGAATCCGGCGAGTTCGAAGGGATCGAGGCTGAGGTCAACGCCTCCGGCGATGGCAATGTCAATGTCACCGCTCTCCAGCGCGGAGCAGGCATTGGTTACCGCCAGAAGACTGGAGGCGCAGGCGCCGTCAACGGTGTAGCCGCCGCCCTTCAGGTTGAAATAGTTACAAATTCGCCCGGCAATGGTATTGGAAAGACCGCCGGCCAGAGATTCTTCCGTGGTGGGTGGAAACGGCGCTTTGTAGAGCGTCTCAATTTCGTCTAACAGCTTGTGCAACTCGCCGTTTTGAGTGCCTTTTTGCAGAGTCGCCGTCAATACACGGCGCAGATAAGGCCAGCGCAGCCGCAGCAGGTTGGCGCGTGAGAATTCTCCGGTCAGCGAGTTGCCAATGAAGACGCCGATGCGCTCACGTTGGCTCTCGCCGGCATCGAGCAGCTTGGCATCGGCCAGAGCTTGCGAGGCCACGTCCAAGGCCAGCCAGTGCACCAGATCAGTAGATGCGAACGTCTCCTTCGATACCTGGAAACGAACACGATCAAACTCATAGTCCTCCAGCACTGCGGCCGTTCGCAGGTAGATGCGGTCCTCAGCCTGGCTACTGGAGGAGTAGTCGTCCAGGCAGAGGCGGACCTGGGGTATGCGCCGGAAGGAACGCCGTTGCGCAAGCGTGTTCTCCCACAACTGGCGCGGCGAACGCGCGTCCGGATAACGGCAAGCCATGCCGATGATTGCGATGGAAGGCATAACGCAGCTTCTGGCTGCTAGCTACTAGCGGCCAGCTTTTGTCTCCAGGGACGTGAGGTTCGGTTCCTGGCCCTTCGATATTCTTCTCGATTCGTCCACAGGAACAGTTCAGAATGAGTTGTAGCGACGTTCTTGAGTGTTGGTTCTGTTTCGTAACTGAGCAGGCCTTCGCGCTAAGAAGCCCAAAGCAAAAGTTGCAAAAGCTAGAAGTTGGCAGCTAGGAGCTGGCAGCTAGTTGCTGCCGCCGCCAGGCGCAGGTGCATCCAGCGGAATGTGTTTCTCCCTTTGCCGGAAACATGTGGTAGTACATGCCGATGACCATGGGAATGAAGACAATGCTGTTGTAGAAGAGATGAAGCTCTACGCGGGGAATGAGCAACTGAATGATGCTGGTTGGCGCAGGCGAACCGAATAGATTGTGATGGAAGGTAGCCTGGCCTATCAGCAATAAATGTTCAAAATGGTGCCAGAACTGAATTAGCAGCGCAATCGTCCACCACTTGCGCGAAACTCCCGTGAATCCTTTGCGCAGCACCCAAATACCAATCAACATGGCTAATGCATAGCTGTAGTGCAGCACTTCCGAATGGATAAGCCAGGGAAAGTACAAACCAAGGAACCCTCCAGCATGATGGGCAGGCCATCCAAGAACATAGATTTGCCACGCCTGCGCAATGTGCTCAGCCCAGTGCCCCAGCACGATGACCATGAACATCCAGAGGGCGGATTTGTGCCAACGCGTATTGATCTTTTCGTAGAAACCTGGCTTGGTAGTTGTGACTGCTTGAAGAGCGGTTGAAGCATGCATGACTAATCACCTCATTTGGCTAAAGGTAGTTCGTTGCGGAACTTAAAAAGCACGGTGGTTCAGGTCCAGTTGAGCGACCCAGGCCGGCGGCCGGTCCAATACTCCATGCAAAGGCAGGGTTTGTTGCAGTAAAGCGCGCCACTGCTGATAAGGGCAGGTATGAAGCACATCGAGTTGACGTAGAGTCTCGTCGCACAATCCGGATGCCGCTTCCGTACTGATTCCGCACAGCGCTGTGCAGGCGAGTTCGGTGTGGCCAGCGGGAATACCTGCTAACGCGCGCGCTTTGGCGGCAAATGCTGCTCCCTGGGCCAGAGCCGGACCATGGGAAGCAGCGCGCCAGCGGAGTTCTTCGAGTTCAGGACGGTTCATTCCGCCGGCATAAGCACAAGCCAAACCAATGCCGCTCCAGGCGTCGCCGTGAAACTGCGGTGCAAAGGTGGCAATGGTCTGGGCGATCAGGCGCGCGTCAGCGCCATTTACGAACCACAAGCTTCTGCCCAAACCTTGATGGAAAACATGGCGGGCATCCTGAGAGAGCCGCTCGATTTTCGGCTGAAGGTCAGTTTGCCAATGAAAGAAGCCTTCATGAAATCCGTATCCGTCGAGCACCAGCCAACGGAGAACCGGATGAAACCTGCGCATAGCGGATTCTATGCGGAAGCGCAGCCACGGGAGCCTGGCGAGTGCCCATCCAGCTCCAACATGGAGCATATAGACGTGCTGTTTGCCCGGGCCGGCGGCAAAACGGCTGAATCGTTCTTTGTTCCAGGGACTCAGGCCATCAAGAAGCGTCAGCGCCATGGCGGCGCCTTCAAAGGCAAACCCCCGATAGCCGGTTTCAATCTGTTCCAAACGATGGGCTAGTTTTTCCTGAGCGCCTTCCTGAAGCGCAGCATGATAGCCGTCAAGAAAAGTGCTTCCTACATGCTGCAGGCGTTCCTTGACGCCTGGTTTGGAGCAGATGAATCCACGCCGTTCCAACTGCGTTTCACGGGGATCAATCCTCAGCAAGCGGTGGACAAGTCTAGACATCAGGGGGAGTATTTGCCTTATAAAGGCCTGCAGTACGAGGTTGGAGTTATCCAGCTTTCTTGTAACTCTGCACCGGCATAATTGGTTCCAGATAGTCCAGATCAACCTCTACGACAAACCCACGGGAGATTGAATCCAGGCATACTACAACCCGGGTGCTGTTTTGCTTGCGAACCAGAACGCCTCGCATGCCGGAGAGAGGTCCGGAAATAATCCTGACCCGCTGCCCTGCCGTGAAATGGGGATGGGGCATGGCGTTCCCGTGCTTCACGCCTTGCCTGATCCAGCCGATTTCCTCCTCCGAAATCACTGAAGGAGAAGCCTTGGATCCTATCAGCGATACCACATTGGGCAGGGCGAGCACCCGCGCGCGTTCGGAAAACGGCATTCGGACAAAGACATATCCGGGGAACAATGGCATTTCCAGAGTAACGCGACGATCTTTCCACTGTCTCACGGAACGGCAGCAAGGAAGGAAATGCTCAATTTCCTGGTCCGCGAGCCGGCGGACCGTCGTCTTCTCCTGATTGCAGCGAACAAACAGCACAAACCATTGCGGGTGCAACAGGTAAAAGGGCAGGGAGTTAGCGAGCACGAATGCGTCTCCCAGGCCAGAAGTTGGATGTTTTTCAGTCATACAGCCGTAGCTTCGCCCCGTCACTTACAGAGTTGATGTGACCTTAACCACTTTGGGAGATAGATAGATCAGGTTCGCCAACAACCTGAGTTCATAGATCAATGTGGCGCGTTGCGAGCGGCGTCTGCCATTCTCGAGCAAACAACTTTGCAGGCCTTCAAGAAGCTGCTGTCTGATTGCCGGATGAGCCGGAAAATCGATAAATCGCCTACAAGAACAAGTTTTATGCAGCCTAAAATGGCTTGCGGTAAACAAAGTATACCGCGTCTAAGGTGTTCGCAATAAAAAACTCGACTAAAAATACAAAATTTATTTTATTTTCCCAGAATGGAACAGTTCTTTGCACTTTTGCACCACTGGTGGGGCAGTAAGAAGAGCCGAGAGAAGAGGCGTGAGATTAATACAGATTACTCAGCGGCAACAAAGCATGAATGCTCTGTTGCCGCCACGCACGTAGTAACCCATGAAGTTAAATTTCTTCTCCGCTATTGCGCAACCGCTATACACTGCTGGACTGCAATTGCCGCAGATGGGCTGGCGGATGAAGGTTGTATACCACTACCGCAAGATGCAGGAACCACCGGATGCGGTCCCGTGTGGACCGGCTTTGGATAGAAGCCGCCGGAAGGATAGCTGGAGGAGGATGGATAGCCGGGGGGCGCAGTTGTTGTCCAGGTAGAGTTGGTTGAAGACATGGAATTCGAAGGCGCCGCCTTGTGCCCCACCCAGTTACCAGAATTAGTCACGCTGGTTCCAGCTTTCACAAAAATGAGATCGGCGTTCACGGTAAAGCTGGAATTAAAGGTCCCGCCCGAACTTCCGTTAGAAGTAATGGTGACAGTGCCCGTCGATCCGGAGAGCGTATCCGGCTGCGGCAGCACACTGGTGGAAATATTGCCGCCTGAATTGTTAATGGTGACGTACACATCGCAAGATTGGCTTTGGAACGTGACCGGGTTGGTACTCTTCATGAACAATGCGTATACATGTATGGGTACTTGTCCGGGGCCATTCGCGGTGCGCTGAATGATGGTATCGGTGTTGCCCAGAGAACCCGTGATGGCCATGCCGTGGAGCGGTACCACTCCAAGATTCATGCTGGTGAGATCAACAGAGGCTCCAGATCCGGTCTGGAGCAAATCGAACCCGGCATTTTGGGCGAGCACGGGCAGGGCACAACACGAAATCAAGATTCCCAGGATAGTCAATTGGAGAAGACGTTTCACGGAACACACTCCTTCACGCAAATTTATGCCACTAGAAATTAGAAATGACCCAGAGGCGGCCAGTCTTCTCCGGGATTGCGAAAAAGGAGGGCACAATTATAGCCACGAGGAGGTATAAGCTCCTCGTGGCTGAGTTTCATGGTGAAAACTACCGAACTTTGCCGTTTACTGCGACACTTTGCCAAGAGTATTCAGGCGTTCCCAAAATGGTATTAAGATATTCTCAGATAAGTATGGCGGACGGAGCTCGCGGCCGCCATAGTCTGGCAGTAAGTTAGCTTTTCGGCGTCTGCCGTGCAGGAGGCGAGGCGGTGCCTGGATTGACCGGGTGAGGTCCTACGTGACGTGGTCTGGCATAAAAACCGCCCGAAGGGTACTCCTTACAATCCGGATAGCCGCGGAAGGGTTTGGGAGACCAGGTTGAATGCGCAGAAGTGAGCTTAACCGGGTGGGCAGGCTGGTGAGCCAGGTAATTTGCGGGGTCTTTCACATCGGCCCCAGCTTTGACGAAAATGAGGTCACCTTCCACGGTAAGAATAGAAGTAAAAGTGTGGTTGCGGAGAATTGTCAGCGTGCCAGTGGATTGCTTGAGGGTATCCGGTTGTGGTACCAGGCCGGATTTACCGGAATTGTTGATAGTTACGTATACGTCAGTTTTTTGCTTGTGAAAGATTATGGGCTTGGTGCTTTTGAGGAATAAAGCATAAACCTCGACCGGCACTTTGCCGTTGGCGGGAACATCTTCAGTCCGGTGCATGATCGTGTCAGTGTTTCCGGTACAGGCTTCGATCAGAAGCCCTTTCAGAGGCACCACTCCCAGGTGCATATATCTCAGATCAACCGCAGTTCCAGGCATAGTTTGTAGAAGGTCATAGCCGGCCTTTTGGGCCGACGCGAGCGGCACGCTGAACAGCAGGGCAGCCGCAGAGATGGCAAACAAACGGTGCAATAGCAGGCGCTGCATTGAGCAACACTCCTTCAATTGAGTTTTCGGGGAGAATTGCCTGGAATTAGAACAGCGGAAGACAGGCGTGTCTTATCCCAGATTGCTAATTTCTAGCGCCCAGGCAGTAGCAGGTCTGGAGAGATGGGAGTGAGCTGGCGCGTCGCCTTCTCGCCTTCGCCCACTGAGATGGATTCACCCAGGGCCTCAACCGGTTTCAGAAAGTCCGGATCAAGCCAGGAGAAGGCCTCTATGTCCTCAAAGGCAAATAACTTGTAAGCTCCTGGCCGCACCCCTTTCAAGAGGAATGAGCCATTTTCCTGGGTTGTGATTGAGCGATACATTTGGAAAAAGCCCTGCAACTCGCTTGCGGCCGGCGCCAGAACCACCACGGCACGGCTCGGTTGCCCATCTTGAGTTACCGACCCGGAAATTTGAGCGCCATTTCCAGCAAGCACAATGCGAAGCGGCCCTTTCGTCGCCGAGGCAACATTGAATTGTCCACTCAATACATCCAGATCGCCCAGAGTGGCCGTCTTGATCCACAGGTCTTCAGGCAGCGGACTCAGCGTGAAGTCCCAGATTCCGGAGGCCACTCCAGTGAGCCGGAAGGTTCCATCTGGAGCAACTTTGGCGGATGGATGCCGGCCAAAAGCCAGACCTTCGGACTCCGCCAGTTGGACCGTAATAGGGGGAACCTTCGCGGATGAGCCGCCTTCTATTTCAACGCTCCCGGTAATGTCGAACGCCGGCGCCAGGGTGACGTTTACGGTCTGTGGATTGGCGCCGGCGTTTACCTCAACCGGGAGGCGCCCGCTCAATAAAGCGCCATTGTGAAGTTGTGAAGCAACCAGCAAATAGGAGCCTGGCGCGATGCCGTGAAATTCAAATCGGCCGGTGTTTTCGTCAACAGTTGCCGTAATGGGATTCAGAAATGAACCAGTATTACGATCGCTATGGGTGAGCGCCACCTGAAGCCGGCTCCTGGTAAAATCCTGAATCGGGCTGAAGAGACGCCCTGTGACCATAATGGCGCCAGTCTTCTGCAGATGGAAATCCGCATCAGTGATTTCACCTCCTTCCGGCAACGAAATCTGGGAAGCGGAGGTGAAATCAAGGACACCGGGGTAGTAAACCGAGGCAAAAGACTGCTGCATTTCCGGCAGGAGCGCATCGGCTTCCGGAGGGAGCGAACTCGGCGCTCCCCGCAGTGTTGCCATGAGGAAATATCGTCCCGCAGGAAGGCCATACGCACGATACTCCCCGCGGTCATTCGAGCCGACGCCCGTAACTGGAATCAACTGCCGCTTGCCGGTGGCGAAGCTGAACCGCAGCACCTGGATGCCGGCGCCCTGGAGAGGTTCGCCGTCTTCATCCAATACGCGTCCCGAGATTGCCCCAAGCGGCACGATGCGCAAATTGACGTCGCGCATCTGTTGTCCGGAGGCGACAGTCAGCAGCGTTCCCGTACCGTCGGGAGTTCGCGATCCATAGGCTTGATGGGCAAATCCGGGCCGCTCCACCCACAACCGGTACGATCCTGGCTCAAGCGCGACGGCAAATCGGCCATCGGCATCTGTGTCCGTGCTGACAGGCAGGGAACCTGGCCCAGGCACCTTGATATACATAACGTGCGCGTGCCTGACGGGAGCCCCCGTGATTTTATTAAGGACTGATCCTTCCAGCGATGCAGTTGGATCAACAGCCTGGGCGAACGCGCAGGCAAAGAGTCCACAGAAAATTGCGGCAGAGGAGAACAATCGACGATTCCAAAATGACACGGCTGAAAACCTGCAAAATTATAACTCAGCTGTTCATCATGAAGATAACAAGGACAGGTCTGCCATAGGGCTGCATGAAGATTGCACATGTTTTTGGACAAGAGTAAGCTAAGTACCATGGCGGTGAACGTATGCGTAAGTCCTTTTTTGCCCTTCTCGTCCTTGGCGGTTTCGCAGTTTTTTCCAGCGCACAACAACAGCAGACGCCACCGGCGCCAGTTCAGAGCCCGCGTCAGGCGTTGATTGAAATGGCCAATGGCCAGGTGGTGAAGCACCTGACCGTCGAAGTCCAGCAGCTTCTCAATCAAGCGGAAAATAAACAGGCCCTGCTGGCCCTGGGTATGACCTCTTCTTTGAAGAGCGAGTTGGGCCAGGATGTCCAGATTTTTGACAGCGGCCCCGTATTGGCGTCCCTGAACCAGCCCGGGACGCACCGCAAGATTGAAATCCACATAGACAACGATGACATGAGCGGCGATCAAGACACCATCGAACTCTCTATTCATTCCTTTCACGATGGAGCGGAGCGAGTGGAGCAAGATGAAGCGTGGCAAACGTTTGTGTCTCATTTCACTGTAACCATGGTCCGGCAGCAAAACCTCTGGCGCTTAAGCAAGATTGGGGTTGGTGTTGAATTGGCGGTCGGGGATCCTGAATTCCTGAAAAAGACTTATCTCAAGTCCCAGGCTGCCGGAATTAACATGGTGGGCGGCGGGATTGGTCCGGAGGCCCACACCAGCATTCAGGCAGGTGAAACGGTGCAGCGTCCTGAGATGACGCCCAATCAGTTGGCCGTGATGATTGGTTTTGCCGAGCAGTCCTTTGCCCGCGAGCATGCCGACGTCGGGTTTACCTGCTCACTTGCAGACTTGGCGGAGGGAGCGAGCGCTTACGGATTGGATCCGCAAATCGCAACCGGCAGCTACAAAGGCTACAAAATCAGCTTGACAGGCTGTCCGGGCAAACCGGCAGGCAGCTTTCAGTTTGCTGTTGAGCCGATGCCGGGTAAGAGTGGAAAAGCTTTTTGCGTTGATGCCACGCAAAACCTGCGCGTATCCGATGACGGTCGTGGCGCGACATGCCTTAGCTCAGGAAGACCTGAGCATGCTGCAGGAGATGAATCCGGCGTTGGTCTCACGGTTATAGAACCCGCGGCCAAGCCCAAGGAGTGAGATGGCCGGTCATCGATTGGTTTTGTACTGCTCATCAATCTCTACCTGATATCCAGCGACCAGGCGATTGTTGCTGTTGGCGAGACCGACGACCGCCATCATCTCATTGAACATGGCGTCCGTCATTCCCTTTTTGCGGGCGGAAGCACTGTGCGCGGCAATGCAATAGTCGCACAGATTGCCGGCGCTGATGGCCACGTAGATCAACTCCTTGGTCAAGGCATCCAGTGCGCCTGCTGCCATGATCTCTTTGGTGGCTTCCCATGTACGTTTCAGGTTTGCCGGATCATGGGCAATCGCCTTCCAGAAATTGGTAACGTGATCGATCTTGCGCGTGGCCATGATGTCATCGTAAACGGCGCGCACTGCGGGGCTTGCGTTTTCGTACTCAATGAATCCAAGTGTCGGCATGATGGGCTCCTAAGATTTTTCCTCGCTGAACTGGCCATGACGGCCGGCTCCGGAAGCGAACCGGGAGGCGCCGGAAACAGCTTCGCCGGAATTCAGGGCGGCCAGTCCGTGGCGGAGTTCGTTGTGGCAAGCATCCTTCCAGGAGAGCGGCCACTGCTCGTAAGCGGACATGCGGTCGCCTTGCAAACCCTGTTGCGGAAATTCGGCCAGCGTGTAAGCCAACCGCAACGAGGCTTCAAGAGCTTTGCCTGGTTCAACCAGGCGGTTTGCCACTCCCATGCGCAGCGCCTCTTCGCCGGAGACACCGCGCCCGGTGAGAATCAGATCGAGAGCGTGGCTCTGCCCGATCAGACGCGGCAAACGGACGGTTCCCAGATCAATGAGCGGAACGCCAAAACGGCGGTTGAACACGCCAAAAATCGCATCGCGAGCGGCGATGCGCAGGTCGCACCATAATGCCAGTTCGAAGCCTCCCGCAACGGCATAGCCTTCCACTGCGGCCAGGACAGGTTTGCTAAGAAACATCCATGTGGGGCCCATCGGCCCGCGAGTTTCGTTCTCCTTGAGCTGCCGGCCCTCTCCTGTGGCGACCTCCTTGAGGTCAAAGCCGGCACAAAATGTGTTTCCGGAGCCGGTGAGAATGGCGACTCTAAGCGAGTCGTCCCGGTCAAAAGCTTCAAAAGCCTGTGCCAATTGTTGAGCTGTAGCCGAATTCACAGCGTTGCGCGCTTGTGGACGGTTGATGGTGACTATAGCGAGATTGCCATCGCGTTCAATGAGGACAGAATCATTTTCTTTAGTCATTCGAGACTCAAAGTTTCAGGAACCTATGGGACGGAACGGGAAATTATATCTGGTTGACCGGGTTGTGGTTGCATGCCTGCAGAATGGCGTTTTCGGGAAGGACGCCTATCAACGCCCAATTATTTCCAGCAGGCGTCAGGCCAACCAGGAACTCAGGTTTTTTCGCAAACCACAAGCTGGTATGAACCTGAAAGAGGGCAGAGAAGGAATATACCTTATCTGCCCTTGGAGTTTCTTGCCACTGAAAGCGGTTTATCTTACCTGTTCTGCGCGCTCTCTTTTGCATTCTGAACAGCATTCACAAACGCTCTAGCTGCCGCATTCGGCGTTTTCGCTTGTCCTGTCAGGATGTCTTTGAAGGAAACCTTGCTGCCGTACCAGTCCTGGGTCGCCTTGTTGTCTTGATGGATCTCAGCTCCATTCAGGGATGCGCCAATGAATGCGCCCTTGCTGCTGGAATAGGTCAGGATGCCGGCCTTCCATCCTGCTTCTGCTGAGGCCTGCCGTCCAACCGGTCCCGCCACTGCAGAAACATTAGCGCCTACCTTGAAGTGGCCAGACATCAGGTCCTGCATGCCCTGGTCGTTCATAATGAACATCATGAGGTCGGTACTCTTACCACCGATCTGCGGACCCCAACTGATGCCGGAGACTGAAAATGGAGCGGGAGCGCTCCATTCGGAAGCGGTCCGGCAAGTAGCGACTCCTTTGCCGTGCTCGCCGCCCACTACAAAGGCGCCTTTAACCAGCTTGGGAATAACGGCAACGCATTTGGCGCCGCTGAGTACTTCCCTGGGAACGCCTTTATCCGCCGGCAGGGTAGTCAAATTCTGCACTATCTCCGTGGCTCTCTGCAGCTCGGAAGTGTTCATGCCGCTGGCTTCGTCTGTCTTGCCCTGTGATGTGTCTGCGGCGGTTTGTGCCCAGGCCAGTGCGCCGAGACAGAGAATCAGTAAAGCAATTCTGGTTTTGGTCATGTCCATGTACCTCTGCTTCTAGAAGATATGTATAGTAGGAACCAATCGGCAGAAAAGAGGTTTACCGCAAAACAGAGAGAGCCGGGCGGGCCGGAGTTGCGGAGAACAGCTCGCCCACGGATGCGCCGATTCTGCCCAGTGCAGTCTTAAGTTGGTCCGGATCAATACCCACAGCCACGCGCAAATGATGTTCTGCTCCCAGAAGCGCTCCCGGTGACACCAGCACGGAACTCCTTTTGCGAATATGATCAGCCAGCTCACACGAAGGGACATCAAAGTGATACCGCACAAACGCAACGGAAGTAGCGGCTGGCTCGACCATGGAAAAGGCCCCATTCTGTTCCTGGATCCAGTGTTTGAGAATCCGGTGGCCGGCTTGAGAGAGTCTCTTCTGCCGGTCGAGCAGCATTTTTCTTTTTGTGCCCTGCAAGGCGATTTCGGCCAGCGTCATACTCGGCCCGCTGGCGGCGATGACCGCATATTCATGCCTGCGCCACAGTGATTCAATAACATCGCTTGAAGCAACAGCCCATCCGATCCGCAGGCCTGCCAGGCCGTAGGCTTTGGACAAACTGTTGACGCAGACGACCTTGTTATATTTGCCCCAGAATGTGGGTGTCTCATCCTGGTGGAATTCCGTGCCGCGATAAACCTCATCAGCATGAAGCCAGGAATCATGCCGTTCGCAGATCTGAACAATGCGTCTCATCTGGTCCGGCGAGAGAATGGTTCCCGTCGGATTATTCGGATTCACGATGGATACCATCTTGGTGGAACTGCTGCACAGGGATTCGAGGCGATCGAGATTGAGTTTCCAGCCATCCTCCGGAGTGAGTTCAACCTCATGGATCCGGCAACAGAGATTCTGGGCCAGCCCCCACACTTGCCGGTAGCCGGGAGAGATCACAACGACCTCATCGCCGGGTTCAAGCAGCGCGCTGCAAACCATGCTGTTGGCCTGCGCGGCGCCGACAGTGACAAGAATGTTGCCGGCATCGGCATCCGGATATAAAGAGACAATTCGCTCGCGCAGGAGTCGTGTCCCATTCACTTCCGGATAGTACAAAGTGAGGTTGAGAAGCTCCTGTGCTTCGCCATCATTGACCAGTTCGCGCGTGTTTATGCATTGAACCGAGCTGTCCGCAAGGTTGTACTCTACGGTCCGCTCAAATCGCGATTGGAAATGTTCGAGTTCGAAAGGTTGGAACGGCATGGGGGAAAGCTCCTGACCTGTCTTTAGCTTAACTAACCCGAGGGCATGGTTGCGAATCGCTCAATACTACTTAAGGAGAAATGAGAGGTGCTTACGCCAGCGTGACCAGCACCTCAGCGCCTCGATCGGCGGCGGCGGTGCGAGCGGCCGAGCCCCGGTTCATGGAAATTTCCAGGAACCCGGTGCTGCCGAGTAGACCGAAAAGCTCGCCTTGTCCCCCGGAAGCATAGTTCGGGCAAATCTTTGTGACCTCCGCTTTGCCTACATTAATCCGAAACGCCGGCGGAGAAGCCTGGAAGAGCTGTGGAATGTCCCTGGGAGTTACGTTGGTGATGAGATTGCCGAATTTTTCGGTTTTCAGAACCACGCCTTTCCAGCTATTGGGGCCTGCTGGCTTGGGTTTGGGGGCCACAAACCGAACAAAATCAGTGACTTGTTCGCCAAATTTGGCCAACTCGACGCCTTTGCTCAGGTAGCCTGCCACCGGCGCAAAGATGTCGCGGCCATGAAAGGTGTTGCTGACCGGCTGCCTGAAGTAGTGTTCGGAGGTTATATGGTGGACAGAAAGGGCCTCCTCCCGCTCATAGACCAGGGAAAGGACGCCATTGTCCGGAGCAACAAATATGTGCAGTCCGGCCTTAGCAACAATGGGACGCCTGGAACTGCCCACCCCTGGATCCACTACCACCAAGTGGACCGTATCCGGAGGAAAGTAGTTGTAGGCCTGGGAAATGGCCAAAGCGCCATCCAAAATATCAAAGGATTGCACCGAATGGGTAATATCCACCATTTGGACTGAGGGGTTGATAGTGCACATAACCCCTTTCATTACACCAACATAGGGTTCTACCGAGCCGAAATCGGTGGTTAGAGTGACGATCCTTTGTCCGGGCACAGGCGCTCCATGGCAGAAGGTACAGGGGGCCCCGGACTGAAGTCAAGCCAGTCGGAACTTGCCCCTCCCCCCAAACCGCCCGTTTCGGGAATTGTAAAATTTGAGAAAATTGGTCCAAAACGTTCCATTTCGGGAATACACTACCGGTTCCTGTGGTTAACCGGGCTGTTGACCTTCACAACTGTTAGTCAGGCGCCCGATTGGCCGGGAAATTTCCCGATTTGGGGGAAGGTTTTGAATCAGGAAGCAAGGGTGACACCGGAGATCACGGAAATTCTGGCTTCGGCAGTGCAGCTTCTGCCCGAAGCAGTCCTGCTGGCAGAGGTTGAAGATGGTTCAGAGACAATCATCTTTCTGAATCAGGCCTTTGAGCAATTGACCGGCTATTCCCTGGAGGATTTAAGGGGACAGGACTCGGCAGTGCTGCATAGCCCGGAAAGCGCGAGTCTGCACCGGTTGCTGTCTGCGGCGGGCGGCGAGCGTCTGTCCCGAGAGGCAGTTCTTTGCCGGAAAGATGGGACCCGTTTCCAAGACAGAATTACCGAGAGCAAGTGCCGTATGGGAAGGAAGCTCTATTCCGTGCAGGTCCATGCGGATGTGACACAGCAAAGAGAGATTGAAAATCGATTCGTGCTGGCTCAAAGGCGCGAGTCCACCAGCCACCTGGTCAGCGGACTGGCCCACGACTTCAATAATCTTCTGACCGCTATTTTGGTTTATTCCGGCTTGATGGCTCCCAAACTGAAGAACAATGCACAACTCGAACGCTACATGGAAGAGATTCGGGGGGCAGCGGAGCGCGGCGCGCAAGTGGTGGCCGAATTGATGAACCTGGGACGCGAGGATGCAGCCGAGCCGGCACTGCTGGACCTGGGCGAACTTGTCGCGCAGACCAGCGACCTGCTGAAGCGGGTCTTGGGCGAAGACGTACTTTTAAGCACCGCGATTGAACCGAACCTGCACAAAGTCAGAGTGCATGAAGGGCGAATCCAGCAGGTGCTCTTAAATCTGGGCATCAATGCGAAGGACGCAATGCCCAAAGGCGGGAATTTTCTGATCCGGCTTTCCAACCAGAAGGCCCCGATAACGGAGACATGTTTGTCAGGGCCGGAAAGCTACGTGTTAATGGAGGTGAAGGACAGCGGAACGGGAATGGATAACGAGACCTGCGCCAATATTTTTAAACCTTTTTTCAGCACGAAGGGAAAAGGTAAAGGGACGGGCCTGGGACTGTTTACAACCCGGACGATTATTGATCATTATCAAGGCCGGATCAGTGTTGAGAGTGAACCTGGAAAGGGAACCACCTTCAAAATCATGCTGCCGGCAACATGCGCCGTGACGCCGCAAGCCGCCAATAAAGCTACTTTGTTGCTCGTAAAAGGTGAATAGATGGTCCAGCGATCATTGGACGCAAACGATCTTTTGACCGGTAATAAATTGCGCGGACAGGAACGTGGTCCGCAAAAATCTGCTGGCCCCAGATGCCATTTCGTTAACAAGCCGTTTATGCCATCAGTGTTGATCCACAGGATTGAAGAAGTCCTCAACGGGCCCTCCAGGTGATGCAGGCGGGCAGGGAGAACAGAAATGTCAACTTCTACGCCGGGAATACCTCAAAACGGAACGCCACAAGCCCCCCACTATCTATCGCTGCTGGTTGTGGACGACGAGCGATGGATCCGGGACTCATGCAAAGAAATAGCAGAAGAGATGGGATTCAAGGTTTTCATCGCGGACAGCGCCAGCTCTGCCACTCGTCAACTGGAGAGCCACTCTATTGACGTAGTGCTTCTCGACATCAAATTGCCGGGACATGATGGATTGGGCTTGCTGCTCAAAATCAAGGAGCAGCAACCGGAAACAGAAGTGATCATGATTACCGGACACGCCACAGTGGATTCCGTGCTCACCGCCATGAAGAGCGGGGCCTATGACTATCTGCGGAAGCCGTTCAATTTGGCCGACCTGAAACGCCTGTTGGAGCGGGTCACCGACCATCTGCGTTTTTCTTTGGAGAACCGCATCACGCGCGAGCACCTCAAGACCAATCCTGGTTTTGCCGGAATGGTGGGCCGCTCCTCGAGGATGGAAAAACTCTACCGGATCGTGGCCAAGGTCGCTTCCAGCCGGCATCCGGTGCTGATCCGGGGTGAAAGCGGCACCGGGAAGGAAATGGTGGCACGCGCCATTCACTTCACCGGCCCGTTTCACGATAAGCCATTTATTCCGGTGGATTGCGGGTCGCTATCCCCTGTGCTCATGGAGGGCGAGTTATTTGGATATGTGAAAGGCGCATTTACGGGCGCCGTCCGGTCCAAGGAAGGGCTGCTCTCGATTGCGAATGGCGGCACGATCTTTCTGGATGAAATTGGTGAAATGCCGATAGACCTGCAAGCCAAGCTGCTGCGGGCCATGCAAGAAAAGGAAATCCACCCGACAGGCAGCACCAAAGCGGTGCCGTTTGACGTCCGCATTGTTGCGGCTACAAATCGTGATTTGGAAGTCGCCATCCAGCAGGGGACCTTCCGCCGCGACCTCTACTTTCGCTTGAATGTTGTGAGCCTGGAGTTGCCGGCCTTGCATGAGCGGAAAGAGGACATCCACCTGTTGGTGGACTATTTCTTAGAGAAGGTCTCCCGCTCCACCGGCGTGCGACGCTCGATCAGCACTGAAGCCATGAAGTTGTTGCTGGCATACGATTGGCCGGGTAACGTGCGCGAACTGGAAAACTGCCTGGAGCGGGCGGCCGCAATGAGTTCCAGCCAGCTCTTGAACGTGAGCGATCTGCCGCCACAAATCCGGAATTCAAGCCTGCAAGTGGTTTCCATTGCTGCAGGTGTCAAAGCCAGAATCATGACTCTGGCGGAATTGGAAAAGCAAGCTATTGTTACCGCTTTGAGCCAATTAGATGGAGACAAATTGACCACCGCCAAAATGCTCGGCATTGGCAAAACCACGCTTTATCGCAAGCTCAAGGAATATGGGATCACAGATCGTTGGTCCATGGCGGAAACAGGGCAACGCGAAACAGGGTAACCGCCCTGAGCAGGAAAATTTCTGCCTGCGCACGCGATTCAGAAACACGATCCGTTCACAGGATTTAACCAAAGCGGGACAACTCCGCGCGCGCCTGCTGCCTCTCACAAATAGATACGTTGATTTTGAATGTTCTGGGGTAGGTGACTCGATATGCTTTGGACAATCTTTGCGATTCTGATCATTCTCTGGCTACTGGGATGGGGGTTCCACGTTGCCGGGTCTCTGATCCATTTACTGCTTGTAATTGCTCTAGTGGTGGCGCTGATTAACCTGATCAGCGGACGAAGGACTGTTGTTTAGGACTGCTGCGCCAGCAACTGCTACATAGCTTGCCAGGGTTCCAGCTACAGTCGGTAACTGTTTTGTGCTGCGGTACGCGAACGCCAAATGCAAGTCTGGGGCGTTCGCATCCTCCGCGGCTTGAAATGCCAAATTTCGCCGGCGGAAAAAAACATTCTGACTGCGGAACCTTGTTGAAGACATAAAAGACATCCTGAACAGCTTCTCTGCCTTCTAAGTGAATCATTCAGCACATTTTGGTTTTTGAGATGGCAAGCACTGAAACGAAGGTATTAACCGGCTACGCCGCAGATCACGCAGTTCAGCAGGGAGAACTGGCCCAGCGCATTGCCTCTCTGGGAGAGTGGTTCCACAACATTGATCTGAATGGAGTCCAGACTGCACCCAACCATTTCCTGGGCGATTACCCGGCAGTTAAGTGGAAATCGATTTCCTCCATATTCCCTCGGGACATGCGTGGCGCGAGCGTCCTGGATCTGGGTTGTAATGGCGGATTTTATTCGATTGAAATGAAAAAGAGGGGCGCCGATCGCGTCCTGGCCGTGGATGTGGACGACCGCTATCTGAACCAGGCGCGCTTCGCGGCAAGCACCCTGGGGTTCGATATCGAGTTTGAGAAGCGCTCGGTCTATGACACGGACCGCATTCACGGTCAGTTCGATTATGTCCTCTTTATGGGCGTCTTCTACCACCTTCGTTATCCCTTGTACGCGCTGGACAAAGTCATCAAGAAAGTCAAAGGTACGCTGGTCTTCCAAACCATGATTCGCGGCTCTCTGAATAGTCCCATCGTGCAGGAGAACTATCATTTTTGGAACAAAGAAGTGTTCAATGATCCTGATTTTCCCTGCATGTACTTTATTGAGAAGCAGTATGCGGGTGATCCAACCAACTGGTGGATTCCTAATCATGGCGCCATGGAGGCCATGCTGCGCAGCTCCGGACTGGAGATTGTGTCCCATCCCGAACCTGAGACCTGGGCCTGCATCCCTGTGAATACACAGCGCGACGGCAAGCACATTCTGGAACATGAACTTGCGGGCACATTGTAGTCCGCGCAGCTTTTCTGCAGGGTGAGAGCAAAATGGTTGAAGCAGTGATGCTGTGGAACGAACCCAATAACCTCTCCCATTGGGATTTCAAGGTTGATCCTGATTGGAAAATATTTGCCGAGATGGTGGTCCATGCAAGCCGGGCCATTCGCAACGAAAATTCGGAGCTACCTATTGTCCTGGGCGGCATCTCTCCGATTGATCCGCACTTTATCGAACTGCTGGGCACTTACGGCGTGCTGGATGCCGTGGATGTAGTGGCCGTGCATGGGTTCCCGCTGGATTGGAACCACTGGCAAATCAACGAATGGCCCAGAAAGATTGATGAAATCCGGGCAGTAACTCGCAAACCGATTTGGGTGTCTGAAGCGGGCGTTTCATCGTTCGGGGCAGAAGAAGTCCAGTGTTTTGGCCTCCAACGCACGGCTGAACTGTTATTGCCAATCGTACAGCGCGTGCACTGGTACAGCCTGATGGACCTGCCCGCGACATGGACTGCCACCACGCGTCATAAGGAAGCCGAAGGCAGTTCTTATTACCGTCACTATTACATGGGACTGCTGCGGGAGGATGGCTCCCCCAAAGCTGCGGCGGAATTGTTTCCCAAAGGTATGGGCATCTGCCAATGGTTTCACTTTGAAGACCACAGGCTGGAGCACGCAGTGCAGTGGCTCAAAAAACTGGGCGTCGAGTACGTGCGAACCGGCATCAGCTGGGCGGATTCTTTTCGTCCCCATGCGGAGGCATGGTTCGATACACAGATGCAGGCAATGGATCCTTTCGCCACTACCCTGACCTTGTGTTTTACCCCTGAGCACCTGGGAATGGTCCCTCATTACACCAGTCCGCCAAAGCGGCCTGAAGACTTTGTTGAGTTTGTACTTTGGGCGGTGAAGAAATATGCGCCTGCAGGAGTTTTGAGTTCATTCCGAACATAGCATTGACCCCAGGGAGAACAGCCGAGCTTCCAACATCAATGGCAATTCGCGCATCTTTACATAAAGATCGTTCTTATTTTCCATGAAAATAGCCCTCATCTCACCGCCTTTTATTGCTGTCCCTCCCAAAAAGTACGGTGGAACAGAGCTGTTTATAGCAGAACTGGCAAAGGGGCTCAAAGAAAAGGGCATTAAAGTAGTCTTGTATGCCAACGGTGCGTCAACTGTACCGGTGGAGACGCGCTGGATCTTCGAGTCAGAAGAGTGGCCCCTGGCGGGAGAGGTGGAAGCCACACTCAAAGGACTCATGCATTCTGCGTGGGCGGTGAAAGATGCCTCCGGCGAGGCGGATGTGATTCACTTGAATAGCGCGCATGGGCTGACTTTTTCGCATTTTGTTTCAGCGCCATTCGTTTATACAGTCCACCATCCTCTCGATAACACTTTTGCAAAATTCTACAAGAGCTTACCGGATATCAACTATGTCACCATCAGTGATTTCCAGCGCCAGCAGCTATCTCCGCAGCGTTTGCGGACCATCCACCACGGGATTGATCTCAGCTCCATCACCGTTCAGGCCAAAAACCGTTCTCACCTCGCATTTCTGGGGCGCATTGCTCCGTCCAAGGGAACCCATCTGGCTATCGAAATTGCCAAGGAATCCGGCATTCCATTGAAGATTGCCGGAGAAATCCAACCCGTCTACGAAAAATATTGGGAAGAAAAAGTGAAGCCTCACGTGGATGGGAAGTTTATTGAATACATCGGCGACGTTGGAGGCGGTGACAAACAAGACTTGCTGGGGAATGCAAAGGCTTTGCTTTTTCCCATCCAATGGGATGAACCATTTGGCCTCGTGCAGATTGAAGCCATGGCGTACGGTACCCCCGTACTGGCGATGCCCGGAGGTTCGGTCGCAGAGATTGTGAAGGAAGGCGTGAGCGGCCATATCCGCGGGCGAGTTCAGGAGCTAGCTGAACTGGCAAAAAACTTGAATCTTGATCCTCGCCAGGTTCGCGCCTACGCGGAAGAAAACTTTTCCACCGAGCGCATGGTGAAGGACTACATCCAGCTTTATTCTGAAATCATTTCTGAAAATTCAAGCAAGGCCGAACCGGAGAGGGTTGTAGCATGAGCGGAGGAGCCTGATTTTTGAGCGCGAAACTGATCGTTCCATCGCATGAACTGGTAGAAGTTCCGGCGCCATATCCAGAGCCGCGAGTTGCCTACCGGAATGCCGAGCCGCGCAAAGTCAACAACCTTACTCTCATTGACGGTAAGACCTTTCTTTCTACCACCTTTTCCGGCGACATCATGCCTCCGGGAGCGCCGGATGTGGGATTCTTCCATGATGACACCCGTTTTCTCAGCCGCCTGGAATTGCGTGTCGGCGGCTATCGGACGGTAGTGCTCTCTTCCAGCACGGAACAGACTTTTGCCTCGCAAATCGAGCTTACAACCGGAAAGAACACGCTACGGGATAGCTATGAGATTCCGGAAAATACCGTCCACATTCGCCGCGAGCAGTTGCTGAGTGAAAACATTCTTTATGACTTTCTGACATTTGAGAATTTCAATTTCACTGAGCTGGAATTGCTGATTGAACTGGTCTACGAAGCCGACTTCATGGATGTCTTTCAGGTGCGCGGCGTGGCACGGGAAAAGCTCGGCCACTACTACCTGCCAGTGGCCAATCGCGAGTCTGTGATTTTCCACTATTGCGGCCGGGATGGAATTGCGCGGGAGACGCTCGTCCATCTTTCTCCCAATCCGGAAAGTGTGATCGGCGCCACGGCGCTGTGGAAGGTGAAACTCCCGCCTTTCAAGCGTTTCCAAATCCAGGCCACCATCAGCACTTTGATAGAAGCCAAGCGCCAGATAACCGGGAGAGTGGATTTTGCCCACAGTTTCCGCGTGCGGCGGGATGCGTTCGCGCAATGGGAGTCGCATTCCGCGCGCTTTGAATCCAGTAATCGCATCTTCGATCAGATGGTGAATACCTGTATGGGGGATTTACACGCTCTGCAGATCCCGGACGGCCGGGAACACATCATCGCTGCGGGAATCCCGTGGTTTGCTACCATGTTCGGGCGCGATTCCATCATTGCCGCTTATCAATCGCTCTTGCTCAATCCCAGGCTTGCCTGTGAGACCTTGCGCGTGCTCGCGCGCTATCAGGGAAGGGAAAAAGATGACTGGCGCGACGAGGAACCGGGAAAAATCCTGCATGAACATCGTGAAGGCGAGATGACGCGTGCGGGGGAGATGCCGTTCGGCCCCTACTATGGGTCTGTGGACGCGACGCCTCTCTGGCTCATTCTGCTGAGTGAGACGTTCAACTGGACAGCCGATGAGCAACTCGTCCGGGACATGCTGCCGCATGCGCATCGCGCCCTGGACTGGATTGATAACTACGGCGATGTGGATGGTGACGGCTTCGTGGAGTTCCTCCGCCGGTCGCCCAAAGGGCTGGTCAATCAGGGATGGAAGGACTCATGGGACGCCAATTTACACCGTGATGGCAAGGTGGCCGAGCCGCCCATTGCGCTGTGCGAAGTGCAAGGCTACGTCTATGAAGCCAAGTATCGAATGGCATCGGTCATGCGCGCCTTCGGCGAAACACGCAGAGCGGACAAGTTGAAGAGAGATGCATCTGAACTGGCCCGGCGCTTCGACCAGTCCTTCTGGATGCCACAGCGCGGATTTTATGCCATGGCACTGGATCGCGAGAAAAAACAGCTTCAGGTGATCTCGTCAAATCCCGGACATCTTTTGTTCACGCGCATTTTGCCGCAGGAGCGCGCCCGCGCGATTGCTCACCGCTTCATGCAGCCGGACATGTTCACCGGATGGGGTTGCCGCACTATGTCTCGGGATGAAAGAGTCTTTAATCCGCTCAGCTATCACCGCGGTTCAGTCTGGCCGCATGATAATTCCCTCGCCGCGCATGGCATGGCCTTGTACGAATTTCGCGACGCTGCTCTCATGGTGTTCACCGGGTTGGTGCAGGCGGCATCGAATTTTCGCGACTATCGGTTGCCTGAATTGTTCTGCGGCATCCAGCGGCGGGACCAGGACGAGCCGGTGCAATACCCGGTTTCCTGCTCGCCTCAGGCATGGGCATCCGGCGCAATCTTCCTGCTGCTGACCTCTGTGCTGGGAATTCGTCCCAGTGCTCCGCGCAAAGAGCTCACAATCGTGAATCCGAGCCTGCCGGATTGGCTGGATTATCTGAACATCCGCAATCTGCATGTTGGCGGCAGCCGCGTGGGTCTGGACTTTACCCGCCGCGGTAGCAGAACATTTTGCAACGTCGTGGATGTGGAAGGCGACAAGCTGATGGTGAACGTGGCGTTCAAAAAAGCCAGTCGCTAGTACAAGTAGTCAACCAAACCCTGAGGATCGAAAGAGGGAGCGCAGTCGCTCTCGGCTGCGGCGGCCGGCACGCATGCGCGCTGAGGGGGCTGGTTTTGTTTTCCAGCAAGTTGTGTACTTGTTATTTGCCATTTGTCATTTATCTGGCGAACATTTACCTTGTTTTGTTGGTTCAATAATCCTGGAGGAGCTTTCATGCCCATCAATATCACCGCAAAAAAGAACGGTCCTTATCTGGTTACTGGAGACTTGAGCCAGCTTGCCCTGACTGATGCTGAAGGCCGCCCTTACGACCTCGGCGGCAAGCAGGCTGTCGCCTTGTGCCGTTGCGGCGGATCAGTCAATAAGCCATTTTGCGATGGTACACATTCCAAGATTGGCTTCCAGGGTGCCGAAGAAGCGGTACGGGCAGATGAGCAGAAGGGGCCGATGGGAACCAAGATGTAATTGCTCTCCTTCGAGGAAGGATCAGTCAGAGCTGGGGCCTCCGGTACCAAAGTACTAGCACAAATAGGGGCCTTATTAAGAAAACCTTAGAGAAACAGCTTGCGTCTTATCTCGAAGTGAGTGGTGTCTGACCGCTCTCGCATTTTCCCGTCGAAAGGCGTTGAGAATGACCGGATCTCGACATATACTAATCTTACCGAAACGCTCTGTTGACAATACTGCTATGGCTACCGAAGCTGTCGGGCGGGCTAACGAGGCTGTTGCACCTGCGTCCAAGACATTCCGCACCCTTTTCCACGTGATCGCAATTTCAGAGAAGAATGTCCGAGTGGTTGTTCCCGGGTGGAAGTCTCGTAAACGCGTCACTTTGGAGAAAGATGATCTTCCCAAGCCGATTCAAGATAACCTTGCAGTAGATTATCTCTTTTACGCCCAGGCAGACCTGAATGCGTCCTCGCCAGAGGAACTTGTGAAGTCCATGACTGCTTTTGAATCAGGCGGAATCCTGCCAAAGAAACAGCCTGCCTAATTAACTTCGCTGGTAGAATACCTTCCAAAAGTTTCTTCAGAATATCCTTGACAGAGGACTACATTTGGCAAGCCTTCATATTCTCGATGTAGGCCATGGAAATTGTGCAGTTCTGGTTGAGAAACAGTCAGCAGTTGTGATTGATGCGGGCCGCGGCCGCACTCTTCTCGATTTTCTCGAAGCGCATGGCATTACCGAAATACGCTATGTACTTGTTTCACATGCTGATTCCGATCATATCGACGGCTTGACAAGTCTTTTTGCCGCCTCCACGAAAGTCCCAATCGGAGATTTGTATGTCAATCCTGATCGGGCAAAGAATACAAAACGCTGGGAAATCCTGGTATATACAATGGGAGAGAATACCAATTCCCATCTTGAAATCACTTCAAAACAACCATCGAAGTTAAGATTCGCGGATATAGACATTGAAATTCTGGCTCCTGCCCAGCAATGGGCAGCTCTTGGCCGCGATCTCAGGGGGAATCGTCTGCGCCCCAATACCCTTAGCGCCGTGATTCGACTCATAAAAGATAGGCGTCCCCTCATTCTTCTCGCTGCTGATATCGACCAGCTTGTCGTGGATGAGTGGCTACGAACCGGCCGAAATGTAGAAGCGGACACCCTGGTTTTCCCTCATCATGGTGGCCGACCGGGAAGAGGTGATCCGGTAGTTTTTGCTCGTCAACTTTGCGAGCTGGTTAGGCCGAACACGATAATTTTTTCCATCGGTCGGACTGCGCGATTTCTTAATCCACGCCCGGATATTGTCAGCGCGATTCGCTCCGCTCTGCCTCAGGCCAGAATCCTCTGCACCCAACTGTCCGTGAATTGTGCGACGAGCATTCCTGTAGGCCATCCAGACCATCTCAGCGGGGAGCCGGCTCTGGGTAAATTTGAAAAAGTTTGCTGCGCTGGAACTATTTCAGTTGATTTCACGCAACCGCTATCCAATATCAAACCTGACCATGGCGCCCATAGGCTGTGGTTGCGAGGGAATGTCCCGAAAGCGCTCTGTATGAAGATCGGTAGATAACAGAATGGCACATCTAATGGATGGTCTTCATCTTCCGCGACATGTAATCCATCAGCAGGTACTGGCCCAGCGTCTGAGGCGTTGTGAAGTAAGCTTTACCTCGGCACATCTGGGTCACTTTCTGGACAAACTGCACCAGACCGAAATCTGAAGCGAGCATAAACGTATTAATCATCACGCCTGCGCGTTTGCAGCGCGAGACTTCTTCCAGCGTCTGGCTGACGACCAGGGGATCCAGGCCGAAAGCATTCTTGTAGATCCGGCCATCTTCCAGGGTGAGCGCTGAGGGCTTGCCGTCAGTGATCATGACGATCTGCTTCATGTCTTTCTTTTGGCGCTGCAGGATGCGCTGCGCCAGGCGGAGGCCTTCGCGCGTGTTGGTGTAGTACGGTCCCACCTTGACCCGCGCCAGTTGCGTGATCGGCATCTCTTCCGCGGAGTCGTGGAAGAGCACCAGCGAGAGCGAGTCGCCGGGGTACTGGGTGCGGATGAGATGGGAGAGCGCCATGGCGACTTTCTTGGCGGGCGTGAAGCGGTCTTCGCCGTAGAGGATCATGCTGTGCGAGCAGTCCAGCATGACCACGGTGGCGCACGACGACTGGTACTCACACTGATGCACGCGCAGGTCGGAATACTCGAGATTGAGCGGCAGCTTCAGGCCTTCGCGCTGAATGGCGGAAGAGAGAGTTTCGGTGATGTCGAGGTTGAGCGTGTCGCCGAATTCATACTGCTTCGAGGCTCCGCTGGACTCGATGCCGGTGGCCAGGTCGCGGGTGTCGTGGCGGCCGAAACTGGAGCGTCCCAGCGAGCCGAGCAGGTCGCGCAGGGTCTTGAAGCCGAGAAAATCCAGGCTCTTGTCGGTGATCTCAAACTTGACCTGGGATTGGGCGTCGCCGGTCTGGCCGGGGCCGGCGGACTGCTGCTCGGCATCGGACGGCTGATCCACGGAGATGTAATCTTCCTGCTGCATGCGCTGCATCAGCCGATCAATCAACTGGTCGAGCGAGCCATCCATCTGCATCTGCTCCAGGCGCTCGCGCATCTCGTCGCTCATGAAGTCGCCGGCCTCGAGCGCCTGCTGGATGGCCTGGCGCAGGGCGTCGAGCGAGTGCTCGTCCATCTGCTGGAAATACATGTACTGGCTTTGAAAGCCGGATTCCAGCAGGTAGTCGGAGAGAGCGCTGAGCAGATCTTCCAGGCTCATCTCATCGGCCAGGTCGCCGACGTATTTGGAGTATTTGGTGTACTTCATGATCTCTGCCGTGGTTGAGCTACTAGCCTCTAGCTACTAGTAAAAGCAAACCTACTATTGCTCTTCTCCGTGCCTCCGTGGTGGATTTTTTGGCTAGTTGTAAGGACGGCGATTTCGCAACGGCGGCGGCTCGTCCTCACTTCTCTCAAACGGCCTTTCCGGACGCTTGGGCTGTTTGTCGGCGACGAAGACACGCTCCTCGGTGCGGCCGATCTTGCGGTGCGCGTGCAGGCCTTCCAGCACGAACTCGGCGGCGGACACCAGCGTTTCCGGACGCTCGTTCTGTTTGATGCCCAGGGGCGCCAGCTTCTCGGTGAGGCCCTGGATGTTCTGGATGCCGTCGAGAATCTCGCGCGAGCCGGCAGTATCAGCCAGCTTGATCTCGCCGCCCAGTTCGAACCACTGCACCACCTGCTGCATGTTGAGGTCTTTGAAGTAACCGTCGTAGGCCCTGGCCACAGACATGCGGATCAGCTCGCGGGCAACGGCGTCGGCGCCGCGCATCTCGCCCTCATATTCCAGCTCCAGCTTGCCGGTGATGGAGGGCAGGGCGGCGTAGATGTCGCCGATGCGGGGCACGATAACCTTCTCGCTGTTGCGCAGGGCGCGCCGCTCGGCGTTGGAGATCACATTCTCGAGCACGCTGATGGGCAGCCGCTGGCTCACGCCCGAACGCTTGTCGATCTTCTTGTCTTCGCGGGCGAGAAAGGCGATGCGCTCGATTACCTCGCGGACGTACCGGGGCACATGGAGATCGAGGCCGTCGCGCCGCGCCCAGGCTTCCTGCTCGGTGATGGTGATGCCTTCTTCCACGGTGCCGGGGTAATGCGTGCGGATCTCCGAGCCGATGCGGTCCTTGAGCGGGGTGACGATCTTGCCGCGCGCGGTGTAGTCCTCGGGGTTGGCGCTGAAGACCAGCGCGACGTCGAGCGGCATCCGCACCGGGTAGCCCTTAATCTGCACATCGCCTTCCTGCATGATGTTGAACAGTCCCACCTGAATTTTGCCGGCGAGGTCGGGCAGCTCGTTGATGGCGAAGAGGCCGCGGTTGGCGCGGGGCAGAAGGCCGTAATGCACGGTAAATTCGCTGGAGAGATCGTGCCCGCCGCGAGCGGCCTTGATGGGATCGACGTCGCCGATGAGGTCGGCGATGGTGACATCGGGCGTGGCCAGCTTTTCCACGTAGCGGTCGTCGGGCGTAAGCCAGGCGATGGGCGCATTGTCGCCCTGTTCGGCGATCAGGGCGCGGCAGCGGCGGCAGATGGGGGCGTAAGGATTGTCATGAATCTCGCAGCCGCCCACGTAGGGCGTTTGCGGGTCGAGCAGGGCGGTCAAAGCGCGGAGTATGCGGCTCTTGGCCTGGCCGCGCAATCCCAGCAGTATGAAATTGTGGCGCGACAGGATGGCGTTGACCAGCTGCGGAACCACGGTATCGTCATAGCCGATGATGCCGGGAAAAATGGACTCGCCGGAGCGGAGCTTTTGAATCAGGTTGTCGCGAAGCTCGTCTTTGACTTTGCGCGCACGCAGGCGCTGCTCGGAGAACTGGCTCTTCCGCAGCTCGCCCAGGGTACGAGGAAGATTCATTCAGGGGCCCTCTAAGCGGCATTATACGCTCGGTTGGAAGAGGGCCCATCAGTGAGCGAATCCCTAATCGCTCTTCTTGTCGGTTGCGAGCCGCTCCCGGCTCTTGACCGCGGTGCGGCGCTCGCCGATGTCGTGCGCGCGAATGTCCACCGGCAGCATAAGGGGCTCAGGATCGATGTCGAAGACAAGGACCGTGCGGGCCTTCTCGGAAAATGCGGTAGATTCTATTTTCCCGTGAATGCCGGCGCGCGTTTTTCCACGAAGTGCGCCACGCCTTCCTTGAAGTCTTGCGAGTCAAAACTCTCGAGCATGGCTTTATCGGCGGCGACGGTTGCTTCTTCCAGCGTCTCCATCAGAGCGTTGTAGACTTGCTGCTTGATCACGCTCATCGAATGCGGTGACACCATGGTTGCCAGCTCTCCGGCGTAGGCCCGGACCTCGGGGAGTAACTGGCCGGCGGGAACCACGCGGTTGACCAAACCCATACGCGCGGCTTCCGCGGCATCAATCATCCGAGCGGAAAGCAGCAGGTCTAAAGCCTGGGCGGGACCGATCAGCCGCGGCAGCATCCAGGAAATGCCGTGCTCGGCGATCAGGCCGCGGCGGGCGAAGGCCGTTCCAAAACGCGCCGTGTCGGAGGCGAAGCGCAGATCACAATATAAAGAGAGGACAAACCCCAGCCCCGCGCACGGGCCGTTGATGGCAGCAATGATCGGCTTCCTGATCGAAGGAAAGTAGCTGTAGCGCCGCTGAAATCCGGGGTTCTGAAATTCGGGATTCGCGCCGT
Source organism: Candidatus Angelobacter sp. (assembly GCA_035307585.1). Lineage (GTDB taxonomy): Bacteria > Acidobacteriota > Terriglobia > Terriglobales > Acidobacteriaceae > Angelobacter. The sequence continues at coordinate 360,750 of DATGHX010000013.1, read as the reverse complement.
TTCTTTTGGGCTCTGGTTGTGGCGGCATAATCCGGCGATCCACCCCGGAAGCGGCCGCCGACTGCAGCATTCCCATGTCGGCGCCGGCACAGAAGCCACGCCCCGCGCCGGTAAGAATAATGACGCGGACACCGGCATCTTCTTCAGCCGCCAGCAGGGCGGCGCAGACCTCCGCGCCCATCTGGTTGGTCCAGGCATTGAGTTTCTCGGGACGGTTCAGGGTGAGGGTGGCGATACGGTCGCCGACGTCATAGAGGATCTCTGCGTAACCCATAACCGCTGCACTATACCACTCTGGCAGGTGGTCCCGATTTGGGTTTGTTGGCCGTGCATGCGCTGGGGAAAAGAAGAGGACTGTCTGAACTGCGCTATCTTCATTTTGCAGAGAAAAAATCGTTCAGGTCAGGCTGACCCTTTTACTCCGGCAGATGGAAGCCAATCCCCCCTTTATCGCAAAACTCCTTAGACTTTTTCCCTTGACTTCCACACATTTCACCGATTTCCACACGGTTTTCCACTGAAATCGCCCCAAAAGTGCGACAACCCTATTGCGCTCAGGCAAAGTCCTCGCCTACGGTGTTGTCGGGTTGCTTTCTGATTTAAGGAGCAAACCGTGAAGTATCCGACTGGGCCGCGAAAACGAAACTCTTCCTAATCGAAGTGGCTGGCATCATTGTGGTGGCTTTGATACTAGCCCGTATCTAGTGGGAAGACGTTCTTTGGCTATTTAGGGTGAGAAATGACGTGAAAAAGATCCAGGCTCGGAAAATCTCGGACACACTCTTTGAATTAGATCAGCCTTTGATCTTGGAAGAGAAAAGAAACACAAGGCGGATCTTCCACGGCCAAGTAGCTAAGGGAACGGATGGCCAGTGGGGCATCCGCGGCTGGATTCTCCTCGAAAAGCGCGGTCGTAACGGGTGGCGGCCGGCAGACGATGCAAAAAAGATTTCTGAGATGGGTGCCGGGGAATTGCTGAAGCTGGAACTCAGGACCGAGCACGTTAGGAAACTCTTTCAAGGGCTTACAGCGCTCAATGATGTAGCAGAAATTGTAGGAGTTGGGAATAGGAGCGCGAAGCTGCTAGTTGGTCGGCCCGAAGAACTGGTGCAGGTTCCGCAAAAATACAAATCAATAATCGAGGATCTTATAAAGGAGCACAGGGCGCCTGAGTTTTGGGACACTTTGACGAAGTTGCATCCTGATTTGGCGGCCCACCTCGCTGATGCCGAGATTCAGCGAAACAGGCGTAGAGCGCTTGAGACGTTCCAGCAACATCTAGATGCACTGGACTGGAACGAACCGGCATGGGAGCGTTTCTTCAATGATAACCAATGGATTTTTGGATACGGACTACGCTATCAATTCTTGGGTCTGGTTCAAAACCAAGCCAATTACGGCGGAGTCTCTCTTACCGGAAGGGGAACTCAACGTGGTGAGTTCCTTATGAGTACTGAAGCATGGCAACGATTTACGGTGCTAGTTGAGATCAAACGTCCAGATTCACAGATTTTTGCAACAAAGTCGGATGAAAGGCCGTATCGAAGCGGCGTACCTGGATTTGAGGCCGGCTTTGTAAATGCCGTGTCTCAAGTCCAAGTGAATGCGCGAACCTGGGCTTTACAGGGTAGCCGCAGGGAAGCTGACCAGGAAACATTGCATGCAAAGAGCACTTATACTATTGCACCACGGTCGATTCTAGTTTTCGGCCACACAAAGCAGCTGGTTGACGCTGACCACCGGAACTCCTTTGAGCTCTTTAGATCCCATCTTCACCGACCGGAAATTATCAGTTTTGATGAGCTGTTTCATCGCGCTAAGTTTATTGTGGAACAGCGTCAAGGGATGTAAACGCCGCTTGTCCCAGCGCGGGCGCCCCGCCCTTTGTCGGTACCAGCGATACCGAGGGGCACCCTCATTGTCGAGGGGGGACAGCGAAGGCCAAAGAAAAGCCTGGGGCACTCGGCTAAAAACAAAAAAGGACGGGATATTCTGTCTTTCTCCGGATGCACTCGCGACGAGCCGTCAGACGCTCGAAAGTACGAGTTTAGGGTAGCTTAGTAAGGACCATGTCTCTCGACCAGATAGACAGCTATTTCAGGAATTACGACAGAAAGAGTTACGAAGTATTCTCGCAACAGGGCGCGGAGCCGAGCACAGCTGATGTCCTCGCGTTCGAGTCGCGTGTTGGGTTCCGTTTTCCCGTTGAGTTTCGAGAGTTTGCCATTCACCCGCTTGGGGGGCTGTATATGGCGGTGAAGGAGGAAATCTGGCCACGCCCTCGCGCCTATGAGGTTGGACCGTTTTGGTCATTCCTTTATGGATTTATGGTCTATGGGCTTTCCTCGCAAGCTCCGGATTGGCTTCAGATGGGCCCTGCATGGCAAAGCATGTGCAATGCCGGCTCTCCTCAATTCGTTCCGTTCCTGAAAGTCATAGGCGATCCCGACCCTTACTGCTTCACGCTGGACCAGAAGATCGTCATTTGGAGACACGAAACCCCGACCGAAGTTGAGGATGTTGCCAAGAGTTTTTCTGAAGTGCTGATGTTTGAAATTCGGGAACTTGAAGAGCGAAGGGAACGAAGAGTCAAGGGCGAACGTTGATTCACGCCTGCTCGCTTTCATTCAGCGGCTCGACTTGGGGCATGAAATTCGGGGACCAGACGGAACGTTCCCCTGAGACAACATCCCGGTTCTACTTAGCGCTCACCAGCCAGGAGGAGCAGCGCCGGTTCCTGTAGAAGAGGGGACAGCCTGAACTGAACGATTTTTTTCTCTGCAGAAGAAAATAGCGCAGTTCAGGCTGTCCCCTTTTTCCCTGCACGGGGCGCTATGGGGCGTTGAAGAACTCCCACATGACGGGGGCGGTAGCGGCGTCTCCGGGGAGCCGGGTTACGCCGAGGCCTTCGAGCATGAGACGGAGGACGCTTTGATGCTGGTAGAAGGCTATGGATTTGTACCCGCGCTTGGCCAGGGGGCTAACGATGACGGCGGCTACATGCCCGCCTCCGGAAGTCACGTCGAGGGTGTTGGCTTCGTCGAAGACAATGACGAGAAGGCCGTCTTTCTGAAACTGCGGGCTTTGAATGAGCGGGTCGATGTTGGTCTTGAGCCAGGTATCGGCGGTACTGGCCGGGCAGTCATGTGCGTCGCTGCAAAGATTGGGGACGATAAAGGAATAGTCGGCGAGGCTGCCGGCTTTCAGATCGGCGGCGAGCTGAGTGAAGGGCACAAGGTTCTGCGCTTGCCTGGCATCGTTCTGCACGTCAGTAAAATAGGCGGCCGGATTGTGGCGGACGGAGTAGAGACCGACGTCGTCGCCGGTATAGCCGACCGAGGGAATATCTTCGGCGTACGACTTCCAGGTTTTGCCCGCGGCGAGGAGGTCGCGGACCACGTTGTCTCCGTCGACGGGAAAGTTGCTCGGCGTGACCAGGTCGCTGAACGAGAGAGGCCCGAGAGTCTGTCCGGTGGTGAGCTCAAAATAGTCAGGATTCGAGGGATGCGCGTTGGCGAAGTAGTTTGTCGCCAGGCCGTACTGGCCGGCGAGGCTGTTCAAGTAGGGCATCGAGGGATTAGCGATTACATCGGCGTAGCTGGCGTTTTCCTCGACGATGATGAAGACATGGCCGAGCCGCACGCTCGGACTGGACGGCGGCGGCGGGGTCTTCGCTACCTGTCCTCCGCAACCGGCCAGGGCGAAGACGCAAAAGGCAGCCGCCAGCAATCTGAATCCGACGACAGACAATCTGAACTTCGCTGACGCCTCTTGGTGTTGGAGAGAACACTGCACATTCACCAGAATAGTCAGAGGGAGGGCGAACGTCTGAGCCGTAGTGACCACACTCGCTATTTGGAAGGGAAAGGTGTCAACCTAACCCCAGGGCTTCACCCGGGGCTACCTTGTAGTCGCGCCGTCCGGCGCTTGGTGGGTTCGAAGCGACGTCGCGCCATTAACCGGATGCCTTGAAGCCCGCAACGTTCTGCGTCATCCACTTTTCCACCCGCTCCAGAAACTCGGTGTCGAACTGAGTGGGTAGTTTCTTGTGGATACCCTCAAGCCACGCGCGTTGGGATGGCCATAGGTCCAACCCGTGTCCCATGCCGGCAAACTCGGTGTAGGTGGCGCGGCCGGGATGAAAGCTGCTGATCATGTCCGCCAGGTAGCGGTTTTCATCCGCTGAGGTCGTCGGGAAAATCGGGGGACAGACGGGCATTTTCGGGGACAGACGGAACGATCCCCATTCTTAGACGCCTGTCACCAGTGGTATGTCTTTTGTTTGGCTGAATGCTCATTGCTGACTGCTTAGTGCCTCTTCACCGGGTTGCCCGGCCCCTCCACAATTTATTTACTTTGCAGCGATGATCGTCGTTCTGCTCCGCAAACTTTTGATAGCAGCGCGTGTTCTCTCAATAGCGTCGAAATATCATGCCGGGAATTGCGGCATGGAAGTTAAGGAGAGAGAGAATGAGAATGGACACGAAGAGCACGTTCTTCCATGGCAAGATCAAGGTACTGAGCGTGGTCGCACTGGCTGCAGGGTTCCTGTTTGCCGTGCCACGCGCGGCTGCTGACGACGATGACTGCCGTGAGCGCACGGCTCGCGCCGAGCACAAGCTTCATGAGGCCATTGAGCACCACGGCTACAACAGCCGGCAGGCCAACCACCAGCGTCATGAATTGCACGAGGCCCGGGAGCGCTGCTGGAGAGAACGGCATTCATGGTGGAATGAGCATGAGCGTCGCTGGCACAATGATCACGACTGGGATGATCGCGACCACGATCACCGCTAGCCGTTCCGAAACTCTTTAGATCAGGCACGGAGGCAGAAGGCTGTCGGCCAAGCGATGATCAATCAGTGCAATCAGTATCATCGGTGGTGGGGCTTTTGCCGGGCGCCCCGGGCTTCTCGCCTTTTCTGTCCCTCACGATACCGGGGCTGCCCCATTCCCTCGGCTCCGCTCGGGACAGGCTCTTTGCGGTTTTTGCTAAGGGTGGGGACGCGATGATCTCGGATACAATCGAATAGGCTTCGTTCCTCGCGGGATGTGGCGGGCGCCAAATTCAAAGCGAAGGAGCAATGCCATGCAACCTCAAATTGACGACGCAAGCTATGTTCGCAGCAGCAAGCGCCGGCGCGGGTTTCAACTCTGAAACACACGTTAAGCGCGGTTTTCCAGACACTCCGAGGCGGCAGCAAGGAATTGATGGAGAAGCTGGGGAGGAACGATCTCTGCCCCTGCGGCTCAGGACGCAAATTTCAAAAAATGCTGCCTGAAATCGGGCCGCTACGACGGCGCGAATAGAAGCTACTACAGTCGATAACCGTTCCGGGCGTCGCTTAGGCGACGCCCGGAGAGTTCGGATCGCCCGGAGATCTTATTGGGGAAGTTCGCCGATGCGTTTTCGGCGGAGGCTCCGTTGTTTTTCAGAGATCGGAAGCCCTAGACGAAAACAGCCGCGGTCCCACGAGGGAAGAAAAAGGGATTGACACCGATTTGCCGAAGGCGCGCGCACAACGCCCTAAGAGAAAGCCGCAGGGGCTAAAGCCCAATGTCTTTGGAGCGACCTTACGGCACGGCTGAAGCCGTGCCCTGTTACCGGCAGGGGCTGAAGCCCAGGAGAATTTTGGAAGATGGTTGCGCGGCCCTAAAGGGCCGCTCTTCCACCGGGGTTCTGACGCTGGGGCTAAGCCCAATGTCTTTGGAGCGACCTGTACGGCACGGCTGAAGCCGTGCCCTGTTACCGGCAGGGGCTGAAGCCCAGGAGATTTCGAAGACGGTTACGCGGCCCTAAAGGGCCGCTCTTCCACCGGGGTTCTGACGCAGGGGCTGAAGCCCAATGTCTTTTGGAGCGACCTTTACGGCACTGCTGAAGCCGGTGCCCTGTTACCGGCAGGGGCTGAAGCCGAACGAGGCTCCTGGCTGCTGGCTTCTGGCTGCTAGTTCAAATAAGCCCCGAACGAAGCTCCTGGCTGCTGGCTTCTAGCCGCTAGTCAGATCACCCCCGAAGCCCTAGAGGACAATGTCGTAACGGCCGCGGCCGAACTTTCAGGAAGAAGGACGATGTGGGGGAGAAAGAAGTTCAGGGGTGCGGCATGGACCAATTCTCGATTGACAAGCGCACGTTATTGTGCAAGTATTGTGACGGAGAATAAGAGACTGGCCAGTGCCTGGTAGCTATTCAGGACCTGGCAACAACCGAAGAGTTTTGCGAGCCGCCCCAGGGGCGGCTTTTGGCGCTTTTTGACAACATGAAAACGGAGAGACCACAACATATTGGGGTGAGCTAGTTACTAGTTGATAAACCATCCCAATATGTTGTATCGGTCCAGCTAAGTCCTTTGGAATCATAGATGAACGTGGTTGCCTTGGGACACCCTGGAGGGACGAAAGAGATCGCCGTGATCGTGTGATCGGGTGATCGGGTGATCGGAACAGCCGGAGGCGGAAACTGAATCCCCGGGGATCAGCGGGAATGAAGTGGGATCTATCCCAAGGGGGGCAGGGGGGTGTTCAAGATCGGGTGATCCGGTGATCCGGTGATCGGGAAAAAAAAGGCTGCTAGCTGCTGGCTTCTAGCTGCTAGCCACAACGAAAGGGCTGTACGCCGGACAACGAGGTCGGAGTCCGGGGGTAGAAGATCGCCGATATCGCCGTCATGGCCGGCATCGCCGGCAGCGGAAAAGCAAAACCGCTTAACCACAGAGGACGCGAAGGAACACGGAGGAATGTGCAAATCGGGTGATCTGGTGATCCGGTGATCGGAACAGCCGGAGGCGGAAACTGGATCCCCGGGGATCAGCGGGAATGAAGTGGGATCCATCCCAAGGGGGGCAGGGGGTTGTTCAAGATCGGGTGATCTGGTGATCCGGTGATCGGGTGATCGGAAATGCAGAGGAGAAGTGAGCGAAAAAGGCAAAGCGGGGAACCGTGGAGCTGGCAGGTAAACGTTTCCCGATCATCAACTTACGTTTGGGCAGAGCGGTTTGTCTTTTACCGCAAAGCGGGGTATCATAGTGGAGAACAGTGGTAGCTGGTCACACCCCAGGCGGGGGACGGTCAAGCCTGGGTACTGTTTGGAACTCTCCAATCCGTGGCGAACGTACCAGTGGGCGAAAGGCCCACTTTATTTTTGGCGGAAACTTCTTCGGGTTGGCGAGCCGGGACGAGGAAGATGAAAGAAGCCAAAGATGGCAGCGGACGCAGAGAAAATCAGGGAGATTGCCGGACGAGTAGCGGCCAGACAGGGTGTTGAGCTGGTGGAGGCGGAGTTGCGCGGCGGCGGCAAGGCGCGCACGCTGAAAGTAGCGATCGACAAGCCGCAAGGCGTGACGCACGAAGATTGCGCCAACGTCAGCCGCGAGCTTTCGGTGATTCTGGATGTTGAAGACGCGGTGGGCGGCGGATCGTACACGCTGGAAGTTTCTTCACCGGGGCTCGACCGCAAGCTGCTCAAGCCCGAAGATTACACGCGTTTTGCCGGCAGCCGGATGAAGCTGGTGACGCGGGAACCGGTGAACGGCAACCGCCATTTTGATGGACGTTTGAAAAGTTTTGCAGCAGGCAAGTTGTTGCTGGAAACGTTGACAGGGAGCAAGAAGCCCAAGCCGGGACACGCCCACCCGGGACAGATGGTGGAAATCGACGTCACCAATGTCGAACGGGCGAACCTGGTACCGGAAGTTTAATTTTTCGCAGTTATTTTCGCAGTTATCGAAGGAACGAGCATGGCAAGCGAGATCTACAACGTCATTGACGCGCTAAGCCGGGAGAAGGGCATCGATCCGCAAATTGTAGTGAGTGCGGTGGAAGACGCTATTGTTGCCGCTACTCGCAAGAAGGACAAGAGCCAGGAAAACCTGCGCGGCGAGCTCGATAAAGAGACCGGCAATATCCGCGTGTACGCGGTGAAGAGCATTCTGCCGACCGAAGACGATATCGAAGATCCGCAACTGGAGATTTCCCTGGAAGAGGCGAAGGCCATCGATCCGAACGCCGAGGTCGGCGGCGAGGTGCGTTTTCTCAAGTCCACGGAAGGGCTGGGACGCATCTCGGCGCAGATTGCCAAGCAGATCATCTTCCAGAAGGTGCGCGAAGCCGAGCGCGACACGGTTTACAACGAGTACATCGGCCGAGTGGGCGAGGTATTGAACGCCACGGTGAAACGGCTGGAAGGCCCGGACGTGATTTTCGACATCGGCAAGGCGGAAGCCAAGATGTCGAAGAAGGAGCAGTCGCGGCTGGAGTCGTTTGCCATCGGGGAGCGCGTGCGCGTGGTGCTGGCCCGCGTGGACAAGAACGCCAAAGGTCCGGCGGTGACGGTTTCCCGCGCGGCGCCGGAGCTGGTGCAGAACCTGTTCCAGACTGAAGTGCCGGAGATTTACGACAACACGGTGGCCATCCGGGCCATCGCTCGCGAAGCCGGCGAGCGCACCAAGATCGCGGTGATGTCGAAAGACAAAGACGTTGACGCGGTGGGCGCCTGCGTGGGCATGAAAGGCATGCGCGTGCAGTCGATCATCCGCGAGCTGCGGGGAGAGAAGATCGACATCATCGAGTACCACGAAGACCCGGTGGTCTTTGCCGAAAAGGCGCTGCAGCCGGCCAAGGTCAGCCGCGTGACCATTGTCGACCAAGCCGATAAGCACCTGGAAGTCGTGGTGGATGACAGCCAGTTGTCGCTGGCCATCGGCAAGAAGGGGCAGAACGTCCGCCTGGCCGCCAAGCTGCTGGGCTGGAAGATCGATATCAAGAGCGAGGAAGAGAAGCGGCAGGAAGTGGAACAGCAGATGGCTTCGCTGGTCACGCCGTCGGCGACTCCGCTGGAGAACGTGACCGAGCTGGGCGAGGCGCTGATCGCCAAGCTGCAAGAAGCCGGGATTACCACGGTGGAGGCGCTGGGCAACATGACTCCGGAACAGCTGGAAGAGCTGCCCGGTGTCGGCCCTAAAACGGTGGAAAAGATCAGCATTGCGGTGAATAATTACTTCACCAGCCTGGAAGCGGGGCCGCCCGCCGAGGGTGAAGCCGCAGCCGCCGAAGGTGCAACCGTCGCGCAAGAGGAAGTCAGCGAACCTGCAGCCGGGGGCGCGGAAGCAGCGCCGCCTGAGACTGAAGGCGAGGCTGTGTCAGCAGCCGAACCGGCAGAGCCGGCGCCGGCGGTTGAAGCCGCTGCTGAAAAAGCGGCGGAGGGACAAGCGGAAGAGGCCGCGCCCGACGCAGATCAGGCCGGTAACAAAGAAGAGTCGAGTTCGTAAAAGAAGTTTGTATGTTGCTGGAAGAGCCACAACCGTGAGGTCGATATGAGCGCGTAACCGGCACCGGAGGGAAGACAGAACGGATGAAAATTCGAATCAATGATCTGGCCAGAGAGCTTGAGGTAAAAAGTAAAGCCATTCTGGACATTCTGGAAGAAGTTGGCGTTACTGAGAAGAAGACGCACTCGAGCTCTGTAGAGGAAGACGAAGCCGAAAGGATTCGCAAGCATTTTTCGGCGAAGTCGGGGCCTGCCGCGAGAGACAGGGCAGGCCAGGCCGAGATCAAGCCCAAGCTCGATCTCTCCCGCATCTCCAAGCCCGGCGACGTTCTCAAGCTGCTCAAAGAGCGCGAGCAGCAACTGCATCAGCCGACCGCGCCGGCCAAGCCGGCAGCAGTGCCTGCGGCTCGTCCGGTAGCGGCGCCACCGGCCGCCAAGCCGGCGGCTCCCGTTGCCGAGAAACCCGCGCCCGTTGTCGCCAAGCCGGCAGCGCCTGCAGTAGTGGTTACGCCTCCGGTCGCCAAGCCGGCTGCTCCGGTGGCCACCGCGCCTCCAGCAGCGGCCCCGGAAAAACCAGCCGCACCTCCCGCAGTGGTGGTAACGCCGCCTGCTCAGCCTGCGGCAGCCGCTCCACCGGTCGCAGCCAAACCGGCCGCGCCGGCACAGCCTGCCGCGACCACGGCCCCGCCCGCGCAGCCTCCGGCCAAACCGGCTTCGCAGCAGCCGATTGTCCCGCAACGGCGCATGATCACGCCGCAAACCGGCCCGCGTCCGGTATATCTAGCTCCAGTTCAGGAACGTCCGGCAGCGCAGGGACAGGGCCAGGCTACACGGCCCATGCAGGCTTCTTCCGCGACGCGTCCGGGGTTGGTTCGCGGTCAGCCAATCTTTCAGCGGCCTCGCCCGCAAAGCCAGGGGGCGGGCCCGGGATCGCGTCCGCAATTCAACCGGCCGGGCGAGCAACGCCGCGGCCCGCATCCCACCAGTGCTACGCGTGGAGGATTTCCGCCTCGCCCGGGAATGGGTTCAGGACCGGGAACGGCGCCACCGCCGGGCACTGGCCGTCCGCCGGGACGCGCCGGGGCACCGCCGCGACGTCCGGGACAGCCGTACATTCCGCGCGAAAAAGAAGGGCCGATGAAGGGCTTCGTTCCGCCGCCGCGCCTGGCGGTGTCGAACGAGCCGCTGCCCATCACGCGCACCATCACCATCACGGAAGGCATCAGCGTGAAGGACCTGGCGGAGAAGCTTGAAGTCCGCGCGAAAGATCTTATCGCCCGTTTGATGATGAAGGGCGCGCTGGCGACCGTGAACCAGACTCTTGATGCCGATCTGGCCAAGGACCTGGCCCGTCACTTCGGCGCCGAAACCGGCGTGATCAGCTTTGAAGAGCAGGCTGCGCAGGAGATGGCGCAAATGACCGGCATTTCCGACGAAACTGCCGCCGCCGCCGCGGTAACCCGTCCTCCCGTGGTTACGATCATGGGCCACGTGGATCACGGCAAAACGTCGCTGCTGGACGCGATTCGCGAAACCAATGTCGCCGGCGGCGAAGCTGGAGGCATTACCCAGCACATCGGCGCCTACAAGGTGAAAATCACCAAAGAAGATTCACCGGCGTTCGGGCGCCAGATCGTGTTCCTGGATACTCCGGGTCACGAAGCGTTCACGCGCATGCGCGCCCGCGGCGCCAAGGTCACCGACATCGTGGTGCTGGTGGTCGCAGCAGACGATGGCGTGATGCCGCAGACACTGGAAGCCATGGACCACGCGCAAGCGGCCAAGGTTCCCATCATCGTTGCGGTCAACAAGATCGACAAGCCGGAAGCCATGCCCGACCGCGTGAAGAAGCAGCTCGCCGATCGCGGCTTGATGCCGGAAGATTGGGGCGGGACCACGGTATTCGTGGACGTCTCCGCCAAGAAGCGCACCAACCTGAACCTGCTGATGGAGATGATCTGCCTGGTGGCCGACCTGCAGGAACTCAAGGCCAACCCCGAACGCTCTGCCAGCGGAACGGTGGTGGAGGCCAAGATCGATCGTGGTCGCGGCGCGGTGGCTAGCGTGCTGGTACAGAACGGCACCATGCGCGTGGGCGACAATTTCATCGTGGGCAACACCTTCGGCAAAGTCCGCGCCATGTTTGACGATCGTGGAAGCGCTGTGGATGAAGCTCCGCCTTCAACTCCGGTCGAGGTGCTGGGTCTTGAAGGCTTGCCGCAGGCCGGTGACCAGCTGCTGGTGGTCGCGGAGAGAGAAAAAGCGCGCCAGGTTTCCGAGTATCGCGAGCAGAAGGCGCGCGAAGCTGCGCTGGCCAAGACTTCCAAGCTTTCGCTGGAAGGCTTTGCGGAGCAGATGAAGACGGCAGGCGTGAAAGAGCTGCCCATCATTCTCAAGACCGACGTGCAGGGGTCGGCGGAAGTGCTGGCCGATACCCTCACCAAGCTCTCCAACGACAAGGTGAAGATCAGGATTCTGCACAGTGGCGTGGGCGCGATTACCGAGAACGACGTTCTGCTGGCGTCGGCGTCGAACGCGGTGATCATCGGCTTCAGTGTGCGTCCGGAACGCAAGGCGCAGGAGCTGGCGGAGATGGAGAAGGTCGACATCCGCCTGCACTCGATCATCTACGAACTGCAGGACGAGATCAAGAAAGCCATGGCCGGCCTGCTGGAGCCAATCATCAAGGAGAACTACCAGGGTCGAGCCGAAGTCCGCGAAACCTTCCGCGTGCCCAAAGTGGGAACAGTGGCCGGATGCTACGTGCTCGACGGCATTATCAAGCGTGATTCCGAAGTGCGCCTGGTGCGCGACGGCGTGCAGGTGTACAAGGGCAAAATCGGATCGCTCAGGCGCTTCAAGGACGATGCCAGCGAGGTGCGCAACGGCATGGAGTGCGGCATCGCCATCAGCAACTTCAATGACGTGAAGCGAGGCGATGTGATCGAGGCCTTCGTCACCGAGCGAATTGCTGCCGAGATTGGAGTTGCCTAGCAGCTATCGGATTTTGATATGCCGTGGGTAAGTTACAGCGAAATCTGAATCCCGGAAGGTTGAGACGGGAATATGTTGCCTTCCGGGTTTTTGCTGCAAGAAGACATGGACCTTTCCAACCTTCCCCAGAACGTGGTAGCACAGCTTACAAAAGCTGTGGAAGATTACATTCTCAAGAATCGCGAAAAATATTTTCCACGCGCGTCCGCATTGACCGCGGAACAACGATCGCTACTCGCTCCATTTTTCTCCGCGGAGGATTTGCAGCGCGCCCGGACGCTTGTGCTCGAAGGCTCCAGAATCATGGACCCATCGTTTTATTCAATGGCGCGGATCATGGGAATCCAGAATCTGCCCAGTTTCTCCGATGTTGCCGCGGTGACCTTCGTGGATGTGATTGTCTCGCACGAGAGGTTCACTCCCTCGTTGCTGTTTCACGAGATGGTTCATGTCGTGCAGTATTCGCAATTGGGACCCGCAAAGTTCTCATCGCTTTACGTCAACGGATTCATTCAGGGTGGAAGCTACGAGTCCATTCCGCTGGAGAGGAACGCATACCAGCTCGAATCCCGCTTCAGTGACGACCCGAGCAAGGTGTTCTCAGTCGCGGACGAAGTTCGTCGCTGGAACGATGCGGGAAGACTCTGAATCCAAAAGGCGTTCGTGCGCGAACTGTCTCGGCCAGCAAGGAGGCGCTCGCTTCTTCGCAAGCTAAAGCAAGCTGGGTTCAGTCGGACAGGCTTCGCGGAGAATGAGAACTGAACGGCTCGGATCTATTTCGCCGCTATAGCGGAAGTGTCGCCGGAGGCGGGCTGGGCCTTTGCAGCCACCTTGATTCCGCTCAGGCTGCTGATGTAGCGGTGAATTCCTTTGTACAGCGACTCAGCCACACGTTGGCGGTATTCGCTGGTCTTCAACTTTTTTTCGTCAGAGGGATTGCTCACGAAAGAAATCTCCGCCAGGATCGACGGCATATTAGCGCCAATCAGCACGATGAACGGCGCCTTCTTGACTCCGCGATTGTGGATCGCCGGGCTTTTGGCGCTCAGTCCGGCGTAGAGCGACTTCTGCACGTCAGCAGCCAGCTCGCGCGATTCTTCAATCTTCTCTTTGAGTGCGATTTTCTTTACCAGATCCTGCAACTCATGGATCGATTTCTCCGAGACGGAATTCTCGCGGGCTGCCACTTCCAGCGCGTCGCGCGACGAGGTGAAATTCAGGTAATACGTTTCCACGCCTCGCGCAGAAGAATCACTGCTGGAATTGGCATGAATTGAAACAAACAGGTCAGCCTGCTCTTTGTTGGCGATAGCCGTCCGCGTTTCCAGCGGGATGAACGTGTCATCGTCGCGCGTGTAAACCACTTCTGCCCCGAGACGGCTCTCCAGCAGTTTCCCGAGCTTTCGCGCTACTTCCAGCACCAGGTCCTTTTCCATAAGTCCGTTCGGACCGATGGTTCCGGTATCGTGGCCGCCGTGTCCCGCGTCGATCACAATCTTGCCGATCTTCAGTCCCAGGGCGCGGATCAGCGAGCGGTTTCCTGAAGCCGTCGGCTCCGCCACTTTCGACGATGCGACAGCGGCAGAAGATTGGTGCGCTGCCGTCGCAGGAGGTGTCCGGCGTTTGCGAACAGGTTCCTGCGGCGCTACCGATTGGAACGTCGGTCCGGTTGTAGGCTTGCTGGTTGTGGCGGCAGATTCATCGAGCGCCGCGTCGTCCCCGAGTAGCTTCTTCGGTTCCGCGCTGGCTAGCTGCACCCCTTTGGCGCCTGACGCGGGAACCTTGTCGCTGACCGGTGCGTCGTCTGTTTTTGTCGTCCGGACTGTCGTATCGTGGGCTTTTGCGTCGCGTTTCTTATTCGGTCCGGAAGCTTTGTCTCCGCGATCGATTGCTGCCGCCACCGCCCCTTCTTGCGGCTTGCTATCGGCAGGAATTAGGTGGGTCACGGTTACATCTGCGGCGGGAGCAATATGCGTCACGGTGACATCGGGTACGGACGGGTCGTCGGCCATTGCTTTCGTCGCCGTTGCGTTCTTTACGGTCGGAGAGGCATCAGAGTCTTTCGTTACCAACGCTGGTTTGCGATCGACGGAAGCCGTTTGCTGCGCCGGCAGCTTGCCGTGAATATCGATGATCAAGCGGTAAGGGTTGGGCAGCAGAAACGCCGAGTACTCCGCGACATCGTCCACATCAAGCACCACTCGCGCCATGCCCGCCTTGTTCTGGGCCACGCGAATGCGGTGCAGGAATCCTGAACCCACGTCAAACGACTTCCCGATCAGATCTGAAGTCAGTTTGGTGTTGTACAGATCGAAGAAGATGCGGTCGGGATGGGGCACGCGACCGGCCTGGTATTCAACTTCCTGCTCCAGGTCGATGGCCACGCGCGTGTAATCCGGCGTGGACCAGTGGCGTATCCCCGTCAGGTGCGCGATCCGTCGTGGCTGCGGCGGAGATTCGAGTTTGTCCAGGGCCGTATCGATCGGCTGCGGCGCCCCAACGGTGGCGTCGCCATCACGATCGTTCGAATTCGCCGGTTTCACTGCGGCGGTCTGGGCTTCAGACGCCTTCTTCCGCGCACCGCGGCCGGATGACGCCGCGGAATCCAAATCCTTGCTTGTGTCTGCGACCTGCGCCGAATCGGCAATCTGATCGCCCCGCGGCGGCGGCATCTCCGCCCAGACGGCTTTGATCGCGTCATCCTCCTTCGTCCGCGCCGGCTTCTTCTTGAAAGAATCGCGGCCTGTGGCTTCGGTCATCTCCGCCAGTGCTTTGCGAGCTTCAGAGGCCAGACTGCTGCGGGGATAGTGTTTGAGGTAGTCCTCAAACGTCGCTTTGGCCTGCACCGGATCGCGCAGGTCGTCGCGATAGATCTCACCGATAGTGAACAGCGCCGCAACCCGGTACTTGCTTCCCGGATACTCGCGGCGCAGAAAGACCAGCTGGCCAATGGAATCGCTATAGCTTTTGGGATCGTGGAGAACGCGGCCCTGCTCATCCAGCAGTTCGGCCACGGTGACGATCGAGGTGTCCGCTTTAACCGAGTTCGGTGCGGTGTGATAAACCTTGCGATAGGCTTCCAGCACCTTTTCGTAATCCGCACGCGTGCGCCGCGGTTCAGCCTTGCCCTCCAGCGCGGAGTGCAGCTTTTCCGCCGCGTCAAATTGGGCCAGTGCGGCCTGTTTCTTTTCCTTGACGGTGCGGCGAGCCTCGGCCAGAGGCGCCAGAAGACAAACCGTTGCGGCGCAGATAGCAATCCGCTTTTGGAGGCTGGTCCCGATTTTCATTCACTGCCGCTTTACAGCACCTTCTTAGAATAACCCGCTGTTCCGCTACTCGATGTTGGAAAAGTAGCGGTGGCCTTCCGTGTCGCGCGATTCCTGGATTCGCGGTTTGAAGCCGCTGTTCCAGTACAAGTCCGTGATTTTCTTAACGTAGTCGCGCGTCTCCCGGTATTTGGGCACGCCCCGGCTGCGGTTTACGGCGCCGCTGCCGGCGTTATAGGCCGCCAGCGACAATTCCAGGTTGCCGTTGTAGTTCTCCAGCAGGCTCTTCAGGTGGCGCACCCCGGCGTCAACGTTCTGGTCGGGGTCGAACGCGTTATCAACCTTCAGCGATTTGGCGGTGTAGGGCATGAGCTGCATGAGCCCCATGGCCCCTTTGCGCGAAACCGCATGCGGGTTGAAATTCGATTCCACCTTGACCACTGCTCGTACCAGGTTCGGATCCACGCCGTGACGCTGGGCTGCGGCGTCAATGGCCGAGTCCACAGTTTGCGGGCTTGGCGCGCGTGCAGGAACCGCCTCACCCAGTATTACCGGCTGTGAGCTAACCTTGGCGTTGGGCGGTAACGACGTCGTTACCTCCCGGGCCGCCTGGCGAGCTGCTCTCATGGTAGATGAGCTGCTGACGGGAACGGGTTTCCAGCGGTGGTCTTTGCTGCTCCAGTAAACTAGGCCGCTGTAACGCGATGAATCCACGGGGCTTACTGCTCCTGGAACGGAGCTTGGCTTGGTGCCGGCGGGAGCCTGAGGTGCAGTGGCCTCAACCTGGTCGCTTTCCATCCAGACGCGGTGCCCGGAAGCATCGCGTGTTGGCACCATATTCTGTGCCTGGACTGGGTAGCTGGCAACCATCGTCGTGGCGCAAATCAGGACAGTACGAAGGTGCTGCTTCTTCATCGCGTTAGCCTCTAGTCAAACAGGTTTCCGCGGCCTTCGCTACCTCACCGAAGGTCCAACACCTTTTCCCGCCTGATCTTGAGAACTGCCAGAGAAAAGCGATTATATGACGGTTCCATACCCCCATCAATCGGGCAAATCCTGATGAATCTAGGGAGAAAACCCCAGGAAATGGAGATAATTGACCATGGTGTGCGGCAGAGCCCGTTCGTCGGGGACCAAAAGTGGCTGCTTGGGTCTTTGCTCTTCTTAGCGCAAGAATTCTTCCCCAGCCCGTTCCCTCGCTATGACCATCGTAAAAAACTTGCGCATAACGTTCTATCTGCTTGCAACGCTGGAACTTGTGCTTATGTCAGTAGTTTGGGGCCGCTTCCCATTGCGCTAACTTTCGTCAGGTCGCCTCCCGCAACAGCAGAGTCAACTTCATGAACGCCCGCTCCGCCTGCGGCTGGTTGTAGGCAGCTGAATCTAATGTCGTCCATCCGTGGTGGGCGCCGTCGTAGACTTCACTTTCATATTTTCCGCCCCAGGCCTTGAGTGATTCGTTCAAGTGATTGACCGCTTCTTGCGGCATGCTGCGGTCTTCCATAGCATGCCCGAAATAAAGCCGGGATTTTACCCTTGGCAGGACCAGGTGCGGGCTGTGGGGCTTGTCGGTAAAGAGCCCGCCGCCGTGGAAGGACGCCGCCACTGCTATCTTGTCCGGTCGTGCCGCTGCTGTACGCACGGCCATAGCGCCCGTGAAGCAGTAACCCACGACTGCCATCGCGCCCTGGCGAACTTCTTTCCGCGCTGCCAGTTCGTCGACGTAAGCGGAAGCGTCGCGCTCCATAGCTTCAGGAGTGAGCGGCCCGGTGAGTTCAGCGTAGCGTTTCCGGCTCCTCTCTTCAGCGAAGTTGAGACGGAAAGACAATATCGGCGGTCTCCCCGTGCGATAGAACACGTTGGGCATGAGCACGGCATAACCTGCATCCGCCAGGCGTCGGGCGGACTGGCGGCAAGCATCGCGAATGCCGCCGATATCGGTATAAAACAGAACTCCAGGACATGGTCCGCCGCCGTCGGGATGAAGGAAGACAGCATCCGTGACGCCATCGGCGGCGCGAATCTGAATGTCTTGCTCGTTCATGGATTACCTTTCGATTAATTTCGGCACGACGTTGGTGTGATCTGCAGCGCGCGAGGCAAAACAAAACCGGTTGGCAGTTTAGTCGACGATGACAAGTTGAGGGCCGGGCGCCGCCATTACTTCTTCTTCGCTTGCGTCTTGGTAGCAGGCTTCTTCGCGTGTTTTCCTGCGGGCTTGGCTGCTTTCTTCGCCGATGGCTTTGGCGCGGGCTTCGCAGGCTTTGCCGGCGCGGCGTGCTTGGCTGGCGTGGCCGGTGCGGCCTTGGCGGCTGGAGCTGCAGGCTTACCCTTTCCCGCCTCTGCCGGCGGAGCCGTGGCCTGTACCGATGCGGCCGCTTCAGTTGCCGGAACGGTCCCGGTCAGCGCCGACTTCGGCTTGCGTCCCCGTTTTTTCGGGACGTGCTCTCCCGCGGCTTCTGCTGCTCCTTCTTTCTTGGCGGCTCGTCCCCGCCGGGGCGGCGGTGGCGGAGGCGGAGGCTCCGGCGGTGAATACGGCGTAAGGAATTTTACGATTTCATTGTGCGAGCGCAACTTGCCGTCGATGAGCAGCAGGAAAGCTTCATCCAGGATCTTTTTGTACTCCGGATGTTCGGGTGTGATCCGCAACTCCGGCATCTCCACAAAGGGAAGTTTCTGCCGAACCTGCGGCCACTTGGTCAGGAAGTTCTTGATCTTTTGCTGAACTGCCGCAGGACGCGAAGTGATGGCGGCGAACAGAATTGTTTCCGGCCGGCTTTGCATCAGGAACTTCCACGTCGCCGACGGCTGGTTCAGTTCCTTGGCCACCAGCCGCTTGGCGAAGTCTTTGGTATCGTCTTCCAGATTGCGCCAGCGCTCCACAAAGCCTTTGTTGGGAATCAGCTTCTGTATGCTGGACGCATCTTTGTCGCCCAGCTTGCGGGTGAGGAAGTACATGACGATGGGGCTGGCGTCGGGATTCAGCCCCAGCTCTTGAATCTGCTGCTTGACCTTGAACATCTGCGCCAGCCCGGCGGAGTCTACTTTGGCCAGCGAAAGGTGTGGCACCAGCACCGTCAGCCAGCCTTCTTTTTCCAGCGCTTTTAAAATCTCGACCGGACCCTCTTCGTGCGCGAGCTGCTCTACCTCGTGCCCGCGCGCGCGCTCGGAGAGGTTCTCGATGTAGTTGTTTTCCTTGGCCGCATCGTAGCGGGCTTGCGTCCGCTCTTCCAGTGTCCAGTGGAATCGGGCCGCCAGCCGTGTAGCCCGGATCAGCCGCGACGGTTCTTCGTAAAAAGCATAGTTGTGCAGGACGCGCAGCACCTTCAACTCGATATCCGCAACGCCGTTGAAGGGATCGGTAAGCAGGCCGCGCGAACCGGGGTTCAGTGACAAGGCCATGGCATTAACCGTGAAGTCCCGCCGGCGCATATCGTCGTAGATGGTGCCGGGAACGATCTCCGCGGGCTTGCCCGGCTTGTCATAACGCTCCGAACGCGCGCTGGTAACTTCCGCGCGAACGTTGCCCGGGAGCAGCAACATCACTGTGCGCGTGGTTTCGTCCACGCCCTCGGTGATGGCGCCGGCCTTTTCAAAATCCTTTTGCAGCTTGAGCGCGTTTCCCTGCACGGAGAAATCGAGATCGCGAATGACGAACCCGCTGATAATGTCGCGTACCGCGCCCCCGGTGAGGAACACGTTCATCTCATGAGAGCGCGCAACATCGGTGACCAGCGTCAACGCGCGCTGCTGGTCCGGCGAGAGCCGGGTCTCCATCAAGTAAATAAAGTCTGCCATCGTTTAGAACGGAGCCAGGGACACACGCACCACGACCGGCCCGGAATTCCCGCCGAACCAGTCCTCCATAGCCTGCGATCTTTGTAAGTTACTCTTTATCCAAGACTTAGACGGTATGAGTAGAGAGATGAACAAGCAGCAAACAATATCATAAAGGTTAACGGTTTGGCTACTGGCTATGCGGGAATCACTGATAGCGCCTTTGATGCCTCCGGGTTTCGGTGCGAGAATCAAAGTTCGGCATGCCCTCCACGCACAAGAAAGTGATTGTTCGCAAGCTGAGCCGCGATTCACTCAGCGGTTACGTCGCGCCGCATTTTCTGGTCGAGGGCA
This sequence comes from Candidatus Angelobacter sp., assembly GCA_035307585.1. Lineage (GTDB taxonomy): Bacteria > Acidobacteriota > Terriglobia > Terriglobales > Acidobacteriaceae > Angelobacter. The sequence continues at coordinate 341,097 of DATGHX010000013.1, read as the reverse complement.
AGCTGGAGCTCCTCAATCCTGCAGGAAAAGTTGTGATGATCGAACTGGCCGAGATCAAGAACGTGGATTTCGTGCGCGATTTCAATGAGGTGGCCTCGACCGGGCGCAAGACTTTCACCAACCGGCCGCGGACTGAGGGCCTCTGGGTGCGTCTCAGGTTCATCGACAAGGACATAGTGGAAGGGATGATGGCCAACGACCTGACGCAAGTCGTCCCCGAAGGCTACCTCATCACTCCCCCGGATACCCGCGGCAATGTGCAGCGAATTTTTGTTCCCAGATCTTCTTTAGAAGAGATGACCGTGCTTGCCGTGATCGGGCGGCCCGAAGCTCGCCGCAAGCCCGTGGCGGAGACCGGTCAGGAGAGGCTGTTTTCCGAGCAGTAAAGTTGCTCGCTCCCTCCCGGTGGCTGTCCATTTACAATCGCGGGTCGAGCTTTAGCGGCTGAAATGCGGCGGTCAGGAATCAATTTCTCATGAAACTCCAAGACATTGCCAACAAGCTGGGCGCCCGGCTGGATCCCCTGGGCGCGCAGGTGGAAATCACCGGAGTCGCGCCGATCGAAGCGGCGGGCCTGGGACAGATCAGCTTTATTGCCAATCCCAGGTACGCGGGAGCGGCCCGGAGCACGCAGGCTTCCGCGCTGATCGTAGAAGAAGCTTTTCCTGCTCTGGGCACACCCACGCTGCGCACCCGGAATCCCCACTATGCGTACGCGCGCGTGGCGGAGATGTTTCATCATCCGCCGCAGTACGAGCGGGGCATCCACCCCGCAGCGGTGATTCATTCCTCGGCGCGGATCGGCGCGAATGCTTCCATTGCGGCTGGCGTGGTGATCGATGCCGGCGTCGAAATTGGCGCGAACTGCACTCTGCTGCCGCATGTGGTGATCTATCGCAATGTGAAGATCGGCAGAAATTTCTTCGCTCATGCTAACGTCTCCATCCGCGAGAATTGTGAGATCGGCAACAACGTTCTGCTGCATAACGGAGTGGTCATCGGTTCTGACGGCTTTGGCTTCGCCAAAAACGACCAGGGACTTTGGCACAAGATTCCACAATCCGGTAAGGTGGTGATCGACGACGATGTCGAGATCCAGGCCAACTGCTGCATCGACCGCGCCAGCCTGGGTGAAACCCGCATCGGCCGCAATACCAAGATCGATAATCTGACTCACATTGGCCACAACTGCACCATCGGCGAGAATGCCATGCTGTGCGCGCAGGTGGGGCTTGCAGGCTCGACCGTCATCGGCAATAACGTCATCCTCGCCGGGCAAGTCGGCGTGGCCGGGCACTGCAAGATCGGCGACGGCGTGGTCGTGACCGCGCAGAGCGGCACCCATGGCGACATTGCGCCCGGTGCCATGATCAGCGGATCGCCGGCCTTCGATCACAAACAGTGGCGCCGCAGCGTCGCGTTGTTTGCCAAATTGCCGGAACTGGTAAAGGCCATGCGCGGCGCAAAACCTGAGAATCGTGAACGGGAATGAGGCGTTAGTTTCTAAGTTAGAGTCATGAGCGAAAACCGTACGGAATCCGGAAAGCCCGAGAAAAAGCCGATCCGAGTCTTGTTGCTCGACGACCGCCAGGACAATCTCATTCTGCGCGCGGCCATCCTGCGCAACAACGGCTATGAGGCCGTTACCTCAGCCTCCGTAGAACAGGCGGAAGCCCACCTCAACGCCATCGATATTGCTGTGCTTGACTACCATCTTGGGGCGGGCAAGTTCGGCACCGAGGTGGCGCAATCGCTGCGCGACCTGCGCCCGGAAGTGCCCATCATTATTCTTTCCGCCACCCTGGAGAGAAAGTTCGGCGGCGTGGAGGACATGCACCTGCTCAAAGGCTACAGTTCGGTCGACGATCTTCTGGCCGCGCTCCGCTCCTTTGAAGCCAAGCGCCGCGGCAAGCCGGTGGTAGTGGATGCCCGCGACTTCTTCTACTCGCGAATCGCCATGGCCATGGGCGATGATGTGCTTCTGGAGATACTCGATCGCGACGGCACCTGGCAGTACGTGAATCTTTACTGCGCCCGGCTCTACGACAAGAAACCAGCTTGGTTCATCGGCAAAAACCGTTTTGACGAGTTTCCCGAGCTGGGCGCGGAGTGGAAGGACGTGATCCGTACCGTCGCCGACACGCGCGAAACCTACGTGGACCGCAGCTTCCGCGGCCTGCCTCATATTCCTACCAAGAAAAACCGCTGGAACTGGAACATTCTGGTCTTTCCCTTGAAGCTGCACGATAACCGCAACGGCGCCGTGCTCAGCGCGCGCGTGATCGAAAAAAAATGAAGCGTTTCGTCTTCATTCTCGGCTTCGCTGCGTTTATCTTGCTGATCGGTTGCCGGTCCCGTGTGATCATGGTCAAGTTGATAAACGATAGCGCACAGCCGGTTTCCACCATCATTGTGGATTACCCCGGAGGCACCTTTGGCGACAACGCGCTCCTGCCCGGCAAAACTTTCCTCTACAGACTCAAGGCTCTCGATAACGGACCACTGAAAGTCCAATTCACGAACATTCAGGGAGTCACCCACACCGTGGCCGGGCCATCGCTCAGGAAGAATCAGGAGGGAAGTCTGGAGATCAACTTCACCCAGGATTCAGCCACCATGCATCCTGACTTGCACTGAAGCCGCCACCGCCAACTTATGCCTTTGGGCGCGGGGCAATGATTCAGAGCGTCGCCTCTCACCTGTCCGAAATAGATGAAAGCTTCTTTAGTATTCAAATTTCTCATTGTCCTGCCGCTTTTGAGAAGAGTAGAATCCGCCCGAAAACAAGATATCGGCGTTACCGCAGCGTGCCGCTGCAACTCAGCCTGCGAAGGAGAGACTATGGCAACCGAAGACGATCGTGGTGTGCATCCGGATCCAACGTCTGATCGCAATACATCGGGGCATATTGATGCCCCCGAAAGTGCGCAGGAAACACAATCCAATGCACCTCATCACGACTGCGGCAATCTGTTTGGCTGCGGCGAGGAGAAGGGCACTGGAATTCTGCGTGAAGATATCAAAGACGCCGCCTTGGCTCCGCGAACGGCCGACCGCCTTCTGCACATGGATGAGATCAGCCAGGAATCGCTCGATGCTTACCTCGATGTCCGCGGACGCTCCCGCCGCTCGTTGCTCCGCGCCAGCACCTTCATGGGCGCGTTGGCTGCTGTCGGACCGTGGTTTGGCAAGCTTGCTGCCGCCGGCGAGATTGCCTCATTGCAGAAAGGCAAGCATCCTTCCGGGAGCAAAGAGAAGGCTGACGAGGGTCACGTTCATGTCGTGGAGTCCAATAAAGACACGGTGCACCTTGGCGTTTACGACACCAATCTCGAGCCGATCGCCAAGATCGATTCCGGCGACACGCTGAGCTACATCAAAACCTGGTCGCATTTCCTTAACCAGATGGAGCCGGGCGTTCCCATCGAGAAGATTGCGCAGATGCGCAAGGACAATCCCGGCAAAGGGCCGCATTCCATCATTGGCCCGGTGTTCGTCAACGGAGCCGAGCCCGGCGATGTCCTGGAAGTCCGCTACAAACGCATCCAGCCCACCACGTGGGGCGCGGTCTTCAACAATCCCGGCGCGCTCGGAACCGGACTGCTGGCTGCCGACTATCCACAGGGCCAGGTCAAGTACATAGATCTAGATTTCAAAAAGATGACGGCGGCGTTCGCCCCCAACATCAGTGTTCCCCTTAAGCCATTTCCGGGAACGCTGGGGGTAGCTCCGCCTGACGGATACTATCCTCCGCTCAGTCCCGGCGTGACTACCTCCGTACCACCCGGACCGCATGCCGGCAACGTGGACCTGAGCGAGATTTGCGAAGGCGCCACGCTCTTCATTCCGGTATGGAAAGCGGGCGCGCTGATTTACACCGGCGACGCACACGCGGTTCAGGGCGACGGCGAGATCAGCCTCACTGCGCTGGAGACCCGGTTTGACGAGTTGCGCATCCAGGTCGTGCTCCACAAACAGAAGAATTTTGCCTGGCCCATTGCCGAGACCTCAACGCATTGGATCATCCTGGGCATGGACAAGGACCTGAACGTAGCCATGCAGATGGCCGCACGCAACGCCATCAAGTTCCTGAATACACGGGCCGGATTAACCGAGCTGGATGCTTACGGTCTGTGCAGTATCGCGGTCAGCTTCCGCGTAACCCAGGTAGTGGACATCGTGCGCGGCGTGCACGCCATGATCCCCAAGAGCCTGTTTACCGGAGAGCTGCGGCAGAAGATCGCCGTGGTCTAGAGACAGCCAAATCGCCGCAGATGAAGGCAGAGGGACGCTGATCAAACGAGCCATGACTAGAATTTGATCCGCGTTCATCGGCGTAAATCTGAGGCTATTTTCTTTCTTCAGGAAGAGCGTCGTGGATGGTATCCCACACCACCTGCATCAGCTGTTCCCGTGAAGGATATTTCCCCGGATCAATCGGCGGATGAAACACCAGCGTTGCCGTTCCCCCGCGGACAATGTTGCTTCCCTTGGGCATCATCTCGAAGGTCCCCAGAATCGTTACCGGCACGATGGGAAAGCCGGTCTCCGCCGCCAGATGAAATGGTCCTTTCTTGAATGGACGCATCTTGCCGTCGGCTGAGCGAGTGCCTTCCGGATACAGCGTCATATTGATCCCGTGGCGCATGACCTCGCCCGCGCGGTGGATACTTTGAATGGCCGCTTCGCGGTTCTCGCGCTCCACCGGCACAATCTCCGCCAGGTCCAACGCCTTCCCCAGGATGGGTATTCGCCAGATCACTTTCTTGGCCAGCACCGAAGTTCGTCTTGGAATGATCGGACACAAAGTCGGTGGATCGAGATTGGAGACGTGGTTCGACATGAAGATGTAGGTTCCCGAGGGATCCAATCGGTCCAGGCCCACGGTCTTGATGCGGACCCCCGCGATTCTCACGCCCAGGTGCGCCAGCCCCATGCCCACGGGATACAGCAGGTTGGCGTTGCCTGCGATGAAGGTCCACGGAAAGACGAACAGCGCGGCAATGGGAACAGTGATGATCCAGAACAAAAGGGCGATAAGCGTGCGCGCCAGTCCGATGGCCGACCGCATTATGAGCGCCGCGCGCCGCGCAGCTCTTCAATTCTCCGCGGCAGCTTCTCGTAGATTCCGCCGAAGCCTCCGTTGGAGAGGATGGCCACCACGTCGCCGCTTTCCAGTTCGGGAACGACTGCTTCGACAATGGCATCGGCATCGGCCAGCTCGCGAGCTTTTGAGCCATTTCGTTTGATGGCGTTGATCACGCTGCCAACGTTCAGCCGGTCGTTCTCCGGCACCGCTTCCGGCTTGAAGATGCTCGCGATGACCACCTGGTCGGCTAGCGAGAGGCTGGTAGCCAACTCCTTCTGCAGGACCTTGCGGCGCAGAGTGTTGGAGCGAGGTTCAAAAAGCGCCCACAGCCTGGCCGCTGGATAACGCCCGCGCAGCGCCCGCAGTGTGGCCGCGACGGCAGTCGGGTGGTGAGCGAAGTCGTCGATGATGGTGATGCCATCGATCTCCGCCTTCACTTCCAGCCTGCGTTTCACGCTCTTGAAGGTCCTGAGTGCCTCAGCGACCACCGAGGCGTCGATACCGTAGTGAGCGGCAACGGCGGCGGCTGCCGTCGCGTTGAGCACGTTGTACTCTCCGGCCAGTTGAAACTCGAATTCGCCCCAGGCTTTGCCCTGATGCATCACCGACCAGCTGGTGCGGCCGGAGTCAAAGTGCAGATCCGCGATCCTCCATTCCGAGCCGTCCTTCATGCCGTAGCGCTCGACCGGCGTGAAGGCTTTGGTCAGGCACTCGTCAACATTTGGATCAGCATCGTAAGCCACGATCTTGCCCCGTCGCGGAACCAGGTTCACCAGGCGCTGGAAGGCGAGCTTCACCGCGTCCAGATCGGCATAAATGTCGGCGTGATCGAACTCGACGGAGGTAAGAATGATGGCTTGAGGAAAATAGTGGAGGAACTTGGGGCCTTTATCGAAGAACGCGGTGTCGTACTCGTCGCCCTCGAGGATAAAGTGCTTGCCCTGGCGCAGGGCGAAGCTGCTGCCGAAGTTCTCCGCCATGCCGCCGATCAGGAATGACGGGTCCTTGCCCGCGGCCTGGAAGATCCACGCCAGCATAGAGGTCGTTGTGGTCTTCCCATGCGTACCGGCCACCACGATCGGCTCGCGCGTCCGCAGAAAAAAATCGTAGAGAGTGTCGGGCAGTGAGCGGAAGGAGATGCGTTCGTCGAGAACGTGCTCCAGCTCAACATTACCGCGCGAGATGGCATTGCCCACCACCACCCAGTCCGGGCGTGGCTTCAGATTGGCCTCTGAGTACGGCTGCGACACCGGGATCGCCATGGAGGCCAGAAAATCGGACATGGGCGGATACGCGGCAGCGTCTGAGCCGGTGACTTTGAAGCCCCGTTGTCGCAGCAATCCTGCCAGCGAAGCCATCGCCGTGCCGCAGATTCCAATCAGATGTACGTGTTGCTGGTCCGCCACATCAAGAGATTAACGGATTTGTGTGGCGGCTTCCAATATCTTCAGTTGGGCCGTCGATTCCTCCGCGATCAGCTCGGCTTCCACGCCCATGGGCAGCGTGATGTTGCCTCCGGAGACGTGGCCCGATCTCAGTCCGTAGACGATGGGCACGCGATACTCCGACAGTAATCTCGCGATCACCTGCTGCAGCGTGTACTCCTGTTTCCCCGGCTGAACGCAGTCGAGCATCTCTCCGAAGATAAAGCCGCGCACCGCTTCCAGTTTGCCGGCAAGCTTCAGGTGCATCAGCATGCGGTCGATCTGGTAGGGCTTCTCGCCGACGTCCTCGACAAATAGAATCGTATCGTCCGTCTGGATTTCAAACGGAGTGCCAAGCGACGCTGCCAGCAGCGAGAGGCAGCCGCCGTAGAGCCGCCCGCGGGCCCGGCCGGTGCGTATCGTCTCGACGCGATCCATGGGAATGTCCCACCCGGCAGCTGCCTGGAAGGCATTCGTCCAGCTCGAAGCTTCAAAAGTCCCGCCGGCAATGTCTTTGGCAGCCATGGGACCGTGAAACGTGACCAGATTGTTGCGGTGATAGATAGCCGTGAAAAGGGACGTCAGATCACTGCAGCCGAGAAGAATCTTGGGATGTTTAGCGAACAGATCAAACTTCAGGCCGGGCAGGAGGTAATTGCTGCCATAGCCGCCGCGGACGCCGATCACCGCTGCGATGTCGTCCCGGACCATCATGCTTTCCAACTCGTGCAACCGGCGTTCCCCTGTGCCGGCAAAGTAAAGGTCGCGGTCAAAGATATTTTCCGAGTACACGGGCACGTACCCCATCTGCCGCAGCCGCTCGCAGCCGGCGAGAAACGCTTCACGATTGAAGCTGCTGGCCGGCGCGATGATGCCGATCTTATCGCCCGATTTGAGCGCGCGAGGCTTGATGACTGCCGGCTTAGCCAAGGAATTCACCCCGGCAGATGAGCTGGGCCGGTCCCCGCAGCGAAACTTCTTCGTCCGACCAATGAACCGTCTGGGCGCCGCCCGGAGCGTGCACCGTCAGAGGCGATTTCGCGAGACCGCCCGCGATCGAGGCCACCGCAGCCGCGCATGAGCCGGTGCCGGAAGATTGCGTCTCGCCCACGCCGCGCTCGTAGAAGCGGACGTCGATGTCATTGTTGCTTTTCAAGCGCACAAATTCTACGTTCACGCCCTGTGGAAAGCTTCGATCGCGTCCGATCTCCGCTCCCAATGCCTGCCATAAGGCTGGAAATTCGCTGACGAACACCACGAAATGCGGGTTGCCCATCGATACCGGCGTGCCCTTTGCCTTGCCGGACGCGACTGTCACCGAAAACTCTGCGCCAACTTCCGGCTTGCCCATGTCCATTTCGAACTCGAAAACCATTTCATTGCGCGAGACGAGATTGCAGTGCTTCACGCCGGCGCCGGTGTGGATGAGCAATTGGCCATGCTTTCCGGCGGCGACTAAGTACGCCGCAACGCAGCGCGTTCCATTGCCGGAGATTTCGGCCTCGCTGCCGTCGGCGTTGATGAGGTGCGCCTGCGCGTCAGCGCCTTCTGCCGGAAACAACCACTCCACACCGTCGGCCCCGACTCCGTTGTGGCGATCGCAGAGACGGCGGCTGAGCGGTCCCAACTCCGCGGGGGCATACGCGCCTTCAATGATCAGAAAATCGTTGCCGCAGGCTGAAGCTTTGGTGAAGGGCACCATGATCTATTCGATCTCGGGTCCGGATGTCGACTGGACATTCCGGAGGCCCTCACACTGGCGGAAGGCATCGAGCAGCTCCTGGCGCTCGCTGCGTGTGGCCGCGACGCTGAAGGTCACGTGGTCTTTTCCGTCGACTTTGCTGAGACGCAAGCGGCTCAGCTCCTTGTCCTGGGCTTCGAGAACGTGGTTGACCTCTTCGATAGCTTCCTGCGCGGTTTTGTCCGTGACCACGCTGTAGTCTACTTGCAGGGGTTTCCAGTCAAGCCGCCCTTCCATCCACCCGAGCACCCGCAGCGCAAGCAGGATCAGCAAAGTGGCAAAAACCGCCAGCCAGTAAAATCCTGCACCGCAGGCCATGCCGATGGATGCGGCGACAAAAATGGTGGCCGCGGTAGTCAGCCCGGTCACGCCGGTTTTGCCGCGCAGGATGGATCCCGCGCCGATGAAACCGATGCCGGGAATGATCTGCGAGGCAATGCGCGTGCCTTCCGTGGCGCCGCCCAGCTCCAGCGAGAGAACCGTAAACATCGCGGCGCCGATGCAGATGAACATGTGGGTTCTCAGCCCAGCGGGACGATGTTTCAGTTCGCGCTCCAGGCCGATGGCGCCGCCCAGAACCGCCGCCACCAGCAGCTCCACCATGATTCGGGAAAAGAGCTGGCCCAGAGCGGGCTGAGCGATCCACGACGACCAGAGCGATGTCAGTGCGTGTTCCATGCGCGAGAACTGGCCCGATTGTAGCACCGTCCTCAGGGAGTCGATTTGTAGATAACTGCCGTGTAGTTGCGAACTGTGATCAGGGCGACATTGTGAAGGTTCTGGGGGAATAGCCGGGTTGCCCCCCAGACGTCGTCGCCGTCGATGGCGACGACGTAGTCCGCGGATTTCGCCGGCTGCGTGAGCGCGATCTCCCAGTATCCGGGATTGCTTTCGCGCAAAACTCGCTTGAACGGAATGCCTGCCATCTCCACTGCTCCTGAATGCGCCCCGCAATCCATCATGATGGTTGCGCTTGGCGGAAGTTGATCGAGAAGCCGCGCAAGCTGCTGCTCAAACTGCACCCGTGCGTTTCCGTTGGCCTGAGCCTCTCGTAGACAAGGCGGCGTGTGCAACCATAGCGAACCGTAGCTGACAGCGATCAGGACCGCCGCAGCCAGTGCCACCATCCGCCGTGGAACCAACTTGCTCAGCAATTCATATCCGACGGCCACGAATACCGCGACGGCCGGCAGCAACTGCAGCCCGTACCGCAGGTTGTAATAACTGAACGGCCACCATCCAGGGACGTAAATGGGTACGCTGCCCCAGGCAATGCTGACCGCATACAGTACGACCGGACACCACAAAGGGATCCACGGCCAGAAACCGCGCGCAAAGTAAATTACGCTGAGCAGCCCGATAAAAGCGGCTGAAGACAACAGATACTCCGCGCGCCCTTCGCCCAGGTCAAGACGCGCAGCCTTCAGAAAGTAAAGCTCGGCGGTGCGCGGGAAATGCTCTCCGGGATAGGTGGGCATGCTGGGCGTGCGGCTGCGCTGCTGAATGGCGCCGGCCGAGTACGGGCCATTGGCAAACTCCAGCGCATTACCATAACTTGCATGGTTGTACGCCAGCCACAGGCACGCGGTCAGGAACGGCAGCAGGGCGAATTTGACTGCCGATCTGCGCAGCCCTCCGCTGAACCGGGGAGCAATCACCGCATAAAGGATCAACGCCGCGACCAGCACCGTTGACAAGAACCAGCCGTCATAACGCGTCAGAACCGCCGCCGCCAGAACCAGGCCGCACTTTTCCAGCGATCTGCCCGGCGGTTTTTCAGGACTTGCTGCGTCGCGCACGAACTCGGCAAAAAAGACTGTCGCCCACACAAACAGGCACAGATACAGCGATTCGGTCATCGCCGTCGACTGAATAAAAATAAGGTTGGGATTCAGGGCATAGATTAGTCCTGCAATCCATGCTGCGGCCCGCGATGCCAGCCCGCGCACCAGGCGGAAGATGCCAAGGGTGCCGGCAATGTAGGCGAGCATGGAAGGAATCGACCCACCCAGCCCGGTGCGCCACAGCCAGTCATTGGCGATGAACGGGATATCGAGCAGATGCGGCAGGGGCAGCCAGACAGTGCCGAGTTGAAGAAGCCCGGGCGTCCGCGAATCGAAGACCCGGCGCGCGATGTTGATGTGCGCGGGAGCATCGCCGTCGAGAAAGAGAATACCGCGTCTGTAGCAGAACCACAGCGCAGATGCGGAGATCACAGCGCTCAGCAGGGCAAGAAGGCGGCCGTCGCGGCGCGTTTCGAGATCGGGGGTCGGCGCGCCGGCGGTGCTCATTCGATGTGCGTGAGTTCGCGAAAGACGTTGTAGCGCTCGTCAATCTCTTTACGCGTGAGCTTCTGCAGCCGCTCGGTGCCAAAAGCCTCCACGGTGAACGAGCCCATCACGCCGCCGTAAAACATGGCGCGCTTGAACACGTCGCGCGTGAGTTCGCCGCGGGAGGCAATATATCCCATGAAGCCGCCGGCAAAGGTGTCGCCGGCGCCGGTGGGATCAACCACAGCTTCCAGGGGCAGTGTGGGAGCGCGAAAGGGATGGCGGCCGATGCCAAACGCGTTGTGCCCGAAGAACACGGTCGCGCCGTACTCACCGTGCTTGATGACCAGCGCCTTAGGCCCCATTTTCAAGATTTTGCTTGCCGCCCTCGCCAGGCTGGTGTCGCCGGCCAGCATCTTGGCTTCGGTGTCGTTGATCAACAGCGCGTCGACGGCCTTCAGCATCTCTTCCAGCTGCGGACGCGAGCCGTTGATCCAATAATTCATGGTGTCGCCGGCGACAAACTTCGCGCCATTGAGCTGCCGTCGGACGTTGAGCTGCAGCCGTGGATCGATGTTAGCCAGAAAGAGATATTCTGTGTCCTTGAACTTCGCCGGAATTTGCGGGTTGAAATTGGCGAAGACGCCGAGTTGCGTATCCAGGCTTTTGGCGTCATTCACGTTGTCGCCATACTCGCCCGACCAGAAAAAGCTCTTTCCCCTCTGGTGAACGATGCCGCTGGTATCGATGCCGCGGGCATGAAAGACGTGCTTTTCTTTTTCAGTGAAATCGTCGCCCACGACCGCAACTACGCGCACATGGGTAAAGAAACTGGCCGCCAGCGAGAAGTAGGTAGCGGCGCCGCCAAGAATCTTGTCGGTTTTACCGTAGGGGGTTTTGATGGCGTCGAAAGCGACAGAACCAACAACCAGCAATGACACTTAGACTTTGGCCTCCTGGCCCTTGTTCAGGTATTTGTCGAGCAGCAGGGAAAGCTTCTGCCGGGTGGCCGCTGGAATCTTGGCCGGATCGGTCAGGATGGCGAACTGCAGCGCCGAACCGCAGGAGCATTTGCGTTCGCGCGGCATCGAGGCGACCGTACGCTTTACGACTTCCGCCGCATGCGCCGCGTTGGTATTCAGGACTCTGACAATCTGCTCCACCGTCACCGAGTCGTGCCCGGGATGCCAACAGTCGTAGTCTGTGACCATGGCCATGGTGGCGTAACAGATCTCGGCTTCGCGAGCCAGCTTGGCCTCCTGCAGGTTGGTCATGCCGATCACGTCGGCTCCCCAGCTGCGGTAAAGATTCGATTCCGCTTTGGTGGAAAACTGCGGACCTTCGATGCAGATGTAAGTGCCCCCGGCGTTGCCTGCCACGCCGGCGCCCTTGCACGCCTGTGTAATCGCGCTGCTGACTTCTGCGCAGACCGGGTCCCCGAAGCCCACATGCGCCACGATCCCATGGCCGAAGAAGGTGGAGGCGCGATGATACGTGCGGTCGATGAACTGGTCGGGAATAACGAAGTCAGTCGGCTTGTGCTCTTCCTTGAGGGAACCGACAGCCGAGACGGAAACGATCCGCTCCACGCCCAGTTTTTTCATGGCGTAGATGTTGGCGCGAAAGTTCAGCTCGCTGGGAAGGATTCGATGTCCGCGCCCGTGGCGCGCGAGAAAGGCGACCTTGCGGCCCTCAAGATTGCCCAGCACGAACGCGTCCGACGGTTCGCCAAAAGGTGTTTGTATGGTTGCTTCGTGAGCATCGGTCAGCCCCGGCATGGAATACAGACCGCTTCCGCCGATGATGCCGATTTCTGCCTGTTGCAAAGAGGGATCTCCCAGGAAAAGCTATCTGCCAAACCCGTGATTATAGCGAACGCGAAATGATCTAGCGCACGCTGCCTGCGGCGGGTTGTGGCTCCTGCTGCCCATGCTTCAACCCGGCCTGAATAAGCTGGTCCGCGGATTCTGGATCGAAGCTCTCCGTCGCGACCACGGTGCTGCCGGTCTGCTGGATAAAAATCGGGCCGTCAGTGCTGGCGAACTGGGCCAGCCCCGGCTTCGCGGCTGATCCTGCTGCACGCTGCAATCCGTTGTACCGTTGCTTCAAGGCGGCGGAGTAGACTTTGGCGAATTCCTGGGCCGCTCCGTCGGTGGCCCATTTGGAAATGTAGTAGAGGCCGACGTGCGCCGAAGAATTCTTGTCCGGCGGCTTTGCGCCCTTGCGTCCGGCGGCGTAATAGGCGCCTCCACGCCACTCCGGGGTCAGGCGCGCGGCGACTTTTTCGTCAGCGTAGATCTTCAGCAGGATCTTCACGTCCAGTTCGCCGACCGCGCCAGCATCGTAGCCTTCGTATTCTTTCTTCAGGAAGCCCATATCGGGTAGCAGCAGCGGTGGTACCCGGCGTCCGGCAAGATACTCTTTTGGCTCCATGATTTCGCGAGTGGTCTGCGGCATGCGGTCCAGGGCGCCGGCGAACGCCGCTTTCTTGCCGCCGTTGACCAGAAGCTCCTTGATAAAGGTCATCCCTTCGCGATAAGGAAAGATAAGCTCCTCTTGCAGAAGAGGAGGCGCGCTGTCAAAGACCGGGCTGTCTTTGCTCTTGTCCATCGACGCAGCCTGCATGACGTCCACCGTCTCCGGCCGCTCCTGGACACTGTGTCCCATCGGCGCCAGCACATAATCCAGCATGACGATCATGGCCTGGCCCTCCAGGACCGCGCTGCGGGCGCTGGAGGCTTCGTCATTGCGCAGCAGAGCATCGAGATCCTCCAGGCCGTGCTTCTCGATCTCCTCTTCGTGCTTGCTCATCTTCTCCAGGTTGTAGCTCTGGTCCTGAAGCGCGTGAGTGAGCTCATGGGCCATCACCGGCTTCTGCATCTCCGCTTCATTCCAGTCAAGCAGGTTCATGGTCTTGGTTTTTTCGTCGTAGTAGCCGGCTACCTGTTCGGTGAGCAGCTTGAGGAGAAAACTGTGCAGGTCAAAGGTGCGGGGAAGCAGGCCGAACTTCTTCAACACCAGCTCTGAGCGTTCGAAGCGGATGCGGTCGACGTCAGATTCCATTTTCTCGTCGAGGTACCTGGCCACGTGCTCGCGGCTGACGATGGCCCGCTTCACGTTGTGCTTTACCGGAAGCAAGGTATCGGTGCCGGCGAAATGAAGAATCTCGTCCACCGAGGCCAGCAGGTCTTTTTCTTCTGCAGGCGTGAGCTTGTGCTCCGGCGTGGCCGAAGGCTGTGGAGACGCCTCGGGAGAGACAGTCGGGGACTGCGCCGGCGCGGGCGATGCCCCCGAGGGAGACGTTTGCGGCTGAGCGGTTGGCGAGCTCTGCAGGCCCGCGACCCAGGGGACTGCTGTGAACGAAAAAACAAGAATCAGGATCAGGGAAAAGATTGCCGATGATTTCTTCATTGGAAGTTGAGCTGATTGTCCTTCAGTTGAGACGTTTCGCAGTCGGTGGCCGCCAGATCGCTTATTCTACGCTTTGCGTGCCTCTATTGGATGGGGGGAAGGGCGGAAAAGGTAGCAGCGAATCGAAGATGAGCATGATTCCGGGCGGCTCCCGCGAGGAAGCCGTCCGGATCATGGGTGCGCGCTTACTTTATTCCAGCACCGCCTCGGCAGAACGGATGTACTCGATGACCGAATCGCTCCAGCCGTCGATGTGCGTCCACTTGCCGTAGCCTACGCCGTTCTGGTAGCTGGCCACGTTGATCATGTAGCCCCGCGCGCGGGGGTTGGGAACCGGATCGTGCGACTGCTCGTCCGTGATCACGATCAAGCGGTCGTACGTCTCGGTGATGCCGTTCAGCGCCTTGCCGAGATACGTCCCGTTGTGGCGCTGGCTGGCGTTGATGGCGTCGCGCAGAGCAAAGCCGCGGCGCGACGGCACCTCAACCAGCTGGTCGGAGAAGCTGTAGATGCTGACCTTTTCGGCGATCTCTCGCAGCAACACCGCCAGGCCGTAGCCGGCGTCGTTGCGGCGCATCTCAGAACGCCGCGAAAGCTGGGCATCCATCGACCCGGACACGTCCACCAGCAGCACAGTCTTACCCGGCAGCCGCGGCGCGCCCTCCAGCGAGCGGAACATTGCGTGCTCCAGCTCCGTCTCCCACTTCGGCGCGTAGCGCGCCGCAGCGATGAAGCGGAAGGGCAGCACGCGCTCGGTCTTCATTCGTGCCAGACCGTCGCGGACGGCCTGCTCGTCCACCTGGGCCTCAGCCATATTGCGCAGGTTACGCAGCAGGGCCAGCGCTCCCAGCTTGTTCTCTGCCAGCAGACGCTCCCACGCCTGGCGCTTCTCCGCGCCCGAAGAGAGAGCCACCTCCCAGGTATCGGGGGTGGCCAGCTTGCCCTCCACCAGGCGCTTCCACAACTCACCCTGCGCGTCGTCCACCGGGTGGGCGTGGCAAAGGAAGAGTACGTCACGCAGCTTCACCGGAGCCGCGCGGTGGTACTTGGCCAGCGCGTACTCGTCGAACTTGGTGAAAGCCGCGGCCAGACCCTTCTTCACCTGCGCCGAGAGCGGTTGCTTGCCGTCGCTCCAGTACAGGGCCACGAACTCGGAGAGCTCGTCGGCACGCTGGATCACCCGCATCAGCGTCTCAGCCACCAGGTGACGGTGAGTCGCCAGGCGCGCCATCTCCCGGACCAGCAGCAGCGGTGCGTGGCGCAGCTTCATCTTCTCGCGCGCCTCCACGGCCAGCGCAGCCACCTTCTCCGCCTGGACCTTGGCCACCAGTTCGTGGATGCGGCCGGCGATGGCCACACCATCCTCATAGAACTGGTCCTCCCACAGCATGCAGGCCAGCACCGAACGCCGGAGCTGCAGTTCATGGGAGATGTGGCGGGCCGGAGCGCCCTCGTGAGTGCGCTCAGTGCCGGTCTTCATCCAGGGAAACAGGTTCATACGGGCCATGATGTTGGGTCCTCTCTTTATTCGTTGTCACGGGCAGCCGCGGGAACTTCCGGCGGCTGTTCAGTTTGTGGTTCTTCTTCCAACGACCCGGAGTTAGCAAAGTGCGGCAGCACTAATGAAGCCTGCGGATTTTCCCGCATTCTTGCTCCTCAGTATCCACGCGATCTCCTCCAGGTCTTCAACACACGGCAGCCGCTTGTCGAGGTAATCGCTGCATTCGCGTACCGGGAACGGTATCCGGATAGGCTCAAAGATCCGGTCACACATCGTGATCTTTTCGCTCTCTGAATATCCGCGGATGATACGCGCATAGACGCAGGTATCACACTGCGATGCCTGCCCCACCGCGGTGCCGCCGTAGATCTTACGTAAATCCATAAACCCCACTCTGCGATCTGCATGTCCGAAAAGCGTCGGGGAACTTGCGATGAGAGTTAGCACCTTGACAGCGTGGGACACGCGTTCACGCTGGCGAGGCCCGAAGTAGCCCCTCATCTTCGCCACCGACGAACAATAAAAATGCCGGGGAACCAGCGATCCAGGCAAGGCGCTCTATCCACTGAGCTACGCCGGCATATCATCCGGCGGCAGGAATCGAACCTGCGACCTCCTGCGTATCAGGCGAAGTAACCCGAATCTTCACCACCGGCAAAATTTCATCAGCTTAGAGATGTGAGACGTCCGCACCGCCAAGCCTCACATTTTCACAAAACCGGGCAGTAGCGCTGGAACCAAGACTCAAACGGGGAACATTCGATCCGAGTGTAAAGGTTCGTCGTTCTGGTAGGTTGAACTACGGCTCTCGAGAAGCCGGCAGGACTTGCACCTGCATCTACGAACTGAGAAGTAACTCTGATCTCCACCACCGGTTGAAGCTTGCTTCCAACGTAAACTGCCGCTAAGGAGCCGAGTGTTGCAACGGATCTCAGCTCCCATCTTGTAAAAACTGTGATAAGTCCGTTGCCGGCACAGCAGACCCGGGCAGGTCTAGGCCTCTCCAAGCCACTCGCTTCCCGCGAATACCCGGGCCTGCAGTGCCGGCAAAAATTCATACCGGGGAACAGCCGACCAAAGTGTTTCCGTTGCTCTGTCCGGTTGAGCTACAGCATCCTTTCGGCGCCGGCTGGATTCGAACTTGAGCCGTTTTGCGGGCGTCTGAGCCCGCAGGCAAACCCTGAGCGCGAAGCGCGAAGGACCTCAAGCTACGTTTATTCATCCCCGGCCGAAGATGCCGGCAGGACTTGAACCTGCAACCCACGGCTTAAGAAGTAACTCTGATCTTCACCACCGGTAACTCACTGCCGGGGAAACCACCATTCACGGTTTGCGGCAGAGCCGCGTTCGTTGAAAGTGAAGCAACCGTGATCTATCGCCACCGGCAAAACGACTGGAAATCAATGGTCAGGGAACCAGCGACTGCGGTTTGAATGGTGGAGTCGAACCACCTGGCCCCGGTTAGGGACCCACCAGAAGTAGCCGCAATCTACGCCACTGACCGAAGTTGAAAGCGCTATTAAGTGCCGGGCCAACAAGCAGCTACGATGATTGTTATCAGCGAAGCAGCCGAAGCTTCGGCCGCAAACAGTTGCGGCATTACCCAGCGGTCTAGTTGATGATTGATTGCGTAGGACTGAAGCGCCTGGGGTTAGCTAAGGAGATAGTTAAACGTCCGCAGGCTATCAGAACCAGGGACTGGTTCCTTCAGCCTCCGCACCGAGATGTGGGTGATGCATTTCATTGGGCGTTTCTCCTACGCATTAGACACGATACCAAACGATTAGTTTCGCGTGAATGGGTAAAATTCGGAATTGCAGAAAATTATTTGTGAAAAGAAAATTTAGCACAGTGAACTACTGAATTTTATTCGTGGATGCTATTGAATATCGGCCGGTTTGAGGACTCTTCGACAACGACTGGGCTCCCTCACTTCGTTCGGGACATAGAATTCGCAATCCACTCAGCCGATTCTCTTGTTCCCAGAGTTCCACCGATGTCCGAGGTCGTTTTCTTCTGGCGAACGGCTTCCCGTACTGCCTGGTTGATTTGAGCCGCTTCTTTACTCAAACCGAGATGGTCCAGCATCATGGCTGCCGTTGAGACAGCGCCGATAGGATTGGCGATATTCTTTCCCGCGAACGGCGGCGCGGAGCCGTGCACCGGCTCGAACATCGACGTCTTGCCGGGATGAATGTTGCCGCTGGCGGCCATGCCCAACCCACCCTGCAGCGCCGCGGCCAGATCGGTGATGATGTCGCCGAACATGTTGTTGGTCACAATCACGTCAAATTGCTTCGGATCGCGCGCCATGTGCATGCAGAGAGCGTCCACATACATGTGCGAGGCCTGAATATCAGAGTATTCGGCGGCAACCAGCTTGAATACTCGTTGCCAGAGCCCGCCGGCGTAAGTCATCACGTTCGACTTGTCCGACATGAGCACCTTTTTGCGCTTTTGCCGTCGCGCCAGTTCGAAGGCGTAGCGGATTACACGCTCCACGCCTTTGCGGGTGTTGAAATCCTCCTGGGTTGCGATCTCGTCAGGCGTGCCTTGTTTCAGCACGCCGCCGGCATCAACGTACGGACCTTCGGTATTTTCACGAATGACCACGAAATCCACGTCTTCCGGCTTGACGTTCTTGAGCGGGCAGAGTGATTCGTCGAACAGCTTCACCGGGCGGACGTTGGCGTAGAGATCCATCTTGAAGCGCATGCCCAGCAGAATTTCTTTGGCGTGAATGTTCGAAGGCACGCGCGGATCCCCAAGCGCGCCCACAAAAATGGCATCGAAGTCGCGGGCCAGCATGGCGAAGCCGTCTGAGGGAATCGTGGTGCCGTCTTTCAAATAACGATCGGCCGACCAGTCAAAGGTGGTGAACTCGACCGCGACCCCGGTGGCCTCAACGACTCTGATCGCCGCGGGAATTACTTCTTTGCCAATGCCGTCGCCGGGAACGACGGCGATGCGCTTCTTCGCCATGGCCAGCAATATAACACCCATCACCGGGACACGGAGACACGGAGAAGAATCGGATCATCGGTCCATCGGATCATGGGAGCGATCATGCGGTGAAAATCGCATCATTTATAATCAAAGGTTTTACGCGAGCAAACACTTGTCTTTCGAAGAAAACACATATCAACTGCGGCGGCAGAAGCTGCGCGAGATAGAAGCGCTGGGCCAGCCGGCGTTCCCTTACAGCTTTGGGGCCACGCACACCGTTCCGGAGATTCTCTCGTCGTTCAGCCGTAGCACGGCGGAGGAGCTGGCGAATCCGCGGGTCAACGTCCGAGTGGCCGGGCGCATCATCTCGCTGCGTCTTCAGGGCAAGGCCGGCTTTGCTCACCTGCAGCAGGGCGGCCAGCGCCTGCAGATCTACGTGAAGCTGGACTTCGTGGGCGAAAAAGGTTTTGCGTTGTACAAGCTGCTCGACCTGGGCGACTACATCGGCGTCACCGGCTATCTCTTTCGCACTCGCACCGGCGAGCTGACCATTCACGTGGAAGAGCTCACCTTCCTGGCCAAGGATTTTCTCCCGCTGCCGGAGAAGTGGCATGGGCTGAGCGACGTGGAGCTGCGGTACCGCCAGCGCTACGTTGACCTGATTATGAATCAGGAGGTGCGTGAGGTCTTCGTTAAGCGCAGCAAGGTAGTGCAGTCGATCAGGAAGTTCCTTGACGCGCGCGGCTACATCGAGGTGGAGACGCCGATGATGCAGCCTATCCCCGGCGGCGCCGTGGCGCGCCCGTTCACCACGCACCACAATACGCTGGACATCGATCTCTACCTGCGCATTGCCCCTGAGCTTTATCTCAAGCGGCTGGTGGTAGGCGGCCTGGACCGCGTATACGAGATCAACCGCAACTTCCGCAATGAAGGCATCTCCACGCAGCACAATCCTGAGTTCACGATGCTGGAGTTCTACCAGGCCTACGCCGATTACCGTGACATGATGCAGCTCACCGAAGAGATGCTGGCTCAGGTGGCGCGCGATGTGAACGGGACTACGGTCGCGAGCTTTAACGCACAGGAAATCGATTTCGCCAAATGGCAGCGGCTCTCCATGCGCGAGGCCATCATGAAGTACTGGCCGGAGGCCGCGGAGCCGAAGCCGCAAATGGAGGATTTCGCCACGCACGCGTCGGTGGAAGCACTGGTGAAAAGGCTGAACGCAAAACATACGCCGCACATGCCGTATGATCCGCAGGACCCTGCGGGAAAGACCATCGCCGCCATGTTTGAGGCGGTGGCGGAAGAGCATCTGATTCAGCCGACCTTGATTTACGACTTCCCGCTGGCCATCTCGCCGTTGTCAAAAAACAAGCGCGACGAGCCCGAGGCATGGGTCGAACGCTTTGAAGTGTTCGTCGGCGGACTGGAGATCGGCAATGCCTTCAGCGAGCTGAACGATCCGGAAGAGCAGCGCCGCCGCTTCGAGCAGCAGCTCAGGGAGAAAGAACGCGGCGACGATGAGGCGCATGTGATGGATGAAGATTACATCCGGGCGCTCTCGTATGGTCTGCCGCCGACCGGTGGAGAAGGGATTGGCATTGACCGGCTGACCATGCTGCTGACAGACTCGCGGTCGATACGCGACGTGATTCTTTTCCCGCTGCTCAGACCGCAGGCCGATAACGGTGCCGCGGCGACGCAAAGGCCGGAAGAAGCTAAATAGCAGCTTCTAGCGTCACCGGATGGGACCCGTCATTGGAGGAATTTATGCGCCGATGGGGATTGGTCATGACACTTTCCTATGCCGTCATCCTTCTTGTCTTTGTGGCTCCCCTGACGGTGCTGATCAACCTGGACAAAGGTAGCCATACGTTTGTCTTGGAAGTCACAAAAGTCTACCAGGGAGGAGGAGTCTGGCTTCTGACAGGAATTATGGCTGCGTGTCAGGCATTATTGCTGTTTCTGTCGGTGGACGTTTCTCGCCAGCGGCTTAAGCCGCGTTCGCACATCCTGCTCTCGTGCATGGTCACGGCTGCTATGGCCGCCCTGCTTTGCGGAAGCGCCATTCTTTCACTGGGCTTTGGGGTTTTTGGCGACCGCTTCGGGCGGCACTTTTTCGACACCAGCCTCCCAGTGTTTGCCTCCTGGGCTGGGCTGTGGCTGGCTTGGGGACTCATATTCCTTAATTACCTGCGAGGATCCAACGCGTCGCTCACGCGGATAACTACCCGGTTGCTCCGCGGCAGTGTGCTGGAACTCCTGATCGCTGTGCCGTCGCATGTGCTGGCCCGCCGCCGTAATGATTGCTCGGCGCCGGTGGCAACGTCATTTGGGATTGCAACGGGCATTGCGATCATGTTGCTCTGCTTCGGTCCGAGCGTGCTTCTGCTCTACAAAAAGCGCATGGATGACTACGGGAAGCCGCGAGTTGCGGCGGCGGGATGACCTGTCATTGCCTATCGTAAAGCGCACTCGATCGTCTTTATTATCATGTCCTTTGAGTTTGATTCCGCAACGCGCCGACGCCTCGGCTACAAGTTGATAGATCGCATCGACGAGTACTTCTCCAGCCTGCCCGACCGGCCGGTCCAGCTCCCACTTGAGCTCCGTGTTTTTGAGGATCTGAAAGACTCGATTCCAGAAATCGGAGAAGAAGCCGGCAAGGTGCTCGATGAAGCCTGCTCGGATCTCGTCGCGCAAGGCTTTCACGTTCCCAGTGCGAACTACTTTGGGCTGATGAACTGCACGCCGACCTACGTCGCAGTGCTGGCAGAGGCGCTGGTGGCGGCACTCAACCCGCAGTTGGCCAGCCTGGCGCGCTCACAACTGGCGGCGCGGGTCGAGAAAGAGACGGTGCGCTGGATCGGTGAACGCGTTGGCTGGAAGGCCGCGTTTGACGGCACCTTCACCAGCGGCGGCAATGAAGCCAACTTCAGCGCGCTGGCCCTGGCGCTTGCCGCTCACTTCCCGCGTGCCGCGGAGGAAGGCTTGGCTGCGCTCAAGGCGCGCCCGGTGCTCTACACTTCCAGCGAAGCGCACCATTCGCTCGATAAGTCTGTAGGGCTGCTGGGACTGGGGCGGAAGGCGCTGCGTCGCGTTCCTGTTAATGACAAGATTCAGCTTGATCCAACGGCGCTTGAGACGCAAATCGCTGCCGATCGCGCGGCCGGACTCCAACCGTTTTGCGTGGTGGCCACTGCCGGTACTACCAGTTCCGGAGTGGTTGACGATATCACCGCAATGGCCGAGATCTGCCGGCGGCACAAGCTCTGGCTGCACCTGGACGGCGCATACGGAGCCGCCGCCATTTTCTCCGACCGTCACCGGGAGCTGGTGCGCGGCATCGAGCTGTGCGATTCGGTCACCATCGATCCCCACAAGTGGCTGGCCATGCCCTTCGCCGCCGGCCTGATTCTCACTTGTCATCCGGAAACGCTGCGCCAGGCTTTTGGAGTTCCTACGCCGTACATGCCCAAGGCGGCTGTGCCGACTCCCACGGACAACTTCCTGATCAGCGCGCAGTGGTCGCGGCGGATGAATTCTCTGAAGTTGTGGCTCACTTTGCGCGTGCATGGACGCCAGGCATATGAAGAGCTGATCGATTGCCAGCTTAAGCTGGCAGCGTCATTCGCCGCCTGGATCGAGGCTTCTGGATATTTTGAACTGGCTGTTCCCCAGGTTCTGCCGATTGTCAACTTTCGGGTAAAGTTGCGTGGCGCAAGTGACGAACGCCTGCGCGATGCGAATGAAGCCACGGTCCAGGAAGTTACGCGCGACGGCCGGCGCTGGATCTCCAGCACCGTGGTCAATGGAAAGCCGGTGATCCGCATGATGGTGATCAGCTATCTCACCGGCCACCGCCACCTCGAGGACCTGATGATCGCGCTTACCGAAGCCGCAAAGCGCCGGCTGGCTGCGGCTGTGAGCAGTTGATTCGTCCCATGCCTTTACATCACGTCTTCATGGCCGTGATGCTCCTGTACGGCGATGAATTTTTCCAGCTTGTCGGGATCGATCTTCACCTCGATCACCTCGGCCTCGTTATGCTCCAGATTCACGACCAGCAGCTTGAGATCTTTGCCGGAAGGCTGCACATAGACGTAGGAAATCTCACCTCTCCGCCGCGAGTGGCTCTTCACCATCTGCTGCCAGCCGGCTTTGCCAGTCTGCCGCAGAATCTCGTCGAGGTCTTTGTCGGGATCCGAGGGAAACAAGTTCTGGTTTTCAAAGAAAGCGATCTTCACCTCTCTTACCCCGATGCCGGGCCACAGCTTCACAGACCAACCGGCGAAAGCCATCAGGAAACGGTAATTGCGGTGCGCATGATAGCGGACCTCAATGTGGTGCACGATCTCGCCGAAATCGTCGGCGAAGGCCGGCGCCGGCCACAAGGCAAAAAGCACGGCAGCGGTAACGGCGGCCACTAGCGTTTTGGATCTAGGCTTCAGCGTCATCGTCGTTTCCTTTGTTGTCTGGGGACGCCTTGTTTGCCGGCGGGTTGGCTTGATCCGGCTTCTGCTTCTTCTCGCGATGGCGGCTTTCGTCGCCGGGGATTCCGAAATGTCCTTCCAGCGTTCCCAGTTTGTTGACGTCGATGAAGCCAACGATGTTGACCACCGTAAGCTCTTTCGGCTCCGCCACCAGAATCACCAGACCCGCGACTTTGTCGCCCTGCTTCAAAATGTAGATTTCGTCGTGTTCTTTCGAGCGCCTGCTGCGGCTCTCCACGATCCGCGTCCAGCCGGGCCCGGTAAGCTGCGCGCGAATAGCCTCCACGTCTTCTTGCGAATACTGGTTCGGCTCGTCGAACTCAAAATTCTTGATGTAAATGCCCTTGAGACCCTTAAGGACATTCTTCATCTCGGCATCGGGCTCATGAGAGGCCCCCATGAAGTTTCCCGCCAATTCCAGCATAGCGCCATCGAGCGTGATGTCATTGACGTCGGCCGCCTTGCTGCTGAGCTTGTCCAGGTTCTTCAACTCCAGCCGGCCGTTTTGTGCCGCACACGCCGTGGCCATCAGGAAAGTGCAGAGCAATGCGCCCGCCCAGGCCTTGCAATTCCATGTTCTCTTGAATAATTCCCTCATAAACTTTGTCTCCTGATTTTGGGTTGCGGTGCCTCCTGCTGGTTCACATGGCGAAAAACATGATGCAGCTTGGCACTGGTAATACGCAGGGCCAGGATGGCTTCCTGCCGGGCTTTTTCCCCGCGCGCAATCTCCACCTGACGAGCGCGGTACCACGCCACGCCGAACCAGCAGGCGAATACGAGCACGGCAGCGAGCGCTCCGCCCAGGACCGGAGAGAAGCGGAACGGCCACCATCCTGGTGTGAATTTCCGTCCGAGTGCAGCACGCGGCGACTGCTGCCGGTCTTCGCCGACTGCCTTTATAACGCGTTGCGCAAAATCCGGGCCGGGATCCTTTCGCCGCAGCGCTGCAGCCAGATCGTCTTCAGAAAAATGCATATCGTACCTCTCCAAGTCTTCGTGTCAGCTTGCCGCGAAGCTCCTCGAGACAGCGGTGAAGCGTGCTTTTCACGGTGTTCACCGGCATCTCCAGAATCTCAGCGATCTCCGCCGGTCCCAGGCCTTCCTGGTAACGCAGCAGGACTACCATGCGTTGTTTTTCCGGCAGCGACATCAGGGTTTGCCGAAGCTGCCGGTGGAGCAGGGGATCGCTCTCAGCCTTCTCGCTCGCGGGTTCGGGCAGTCCCTCCAGAGTCTGTTCACGTCGGCTCTTAAAGCGCCGTCCGTGGTCAAAGGAGCGATGCGTGGCCACGCGCCGCAGCCAGAACGTCAGGTGAGCGGGCGACTGGATATCCGCCAGCCTGCGGTAGAGTTCCAGAAAGACCTCCTGGGCCACGTCTTCGGCCACCGATCGGTCCTGAAGGAAATGCCAGGCAATACTGAACACCATGCCCTGATGCTCGCGGACCAGATCGGCGAAAGCGTCAGAGTCGCCCCGTGCCGCTTGGCGGAGCGCCGCTTCGATCTGATGTTCACGGTCCGTTGGCAAAACGTCCCTTTCTGAATAAGTAATACGCAGAGAAAAGCGAAAGGAATGCAACAATTTTTACTGCCCCGGCGCGGGTAGGCGGTCGCTGATGGCTGCTAAACTAGTCGGGAGAAAACCCATGGCTGACGAGACTTCTACCGCCAAAGCCTATTTGGACGAGTCCTTTCGCACCTTTCGCGGCTATAAGCGTATGGCCGATGCCGCCCTGGCGCAAATCAGCAACGAGGAGTTCTTTCGTCTGCTCGATCCGGAATCGAACAGCCTTGCCCTGATTGTCAAACACATGGCCGGGAACCTGCGCTCGCGGTGGACGGATTTTCTGACCAGCGACGGAGAAAAGCCCGATCGCCACCGCGACCAGGAGTTCGAGCTGACATCCGGCGATACGCGGGAGGACCTGATGCGGCGCTGGGAGCGCGGCTGGGAGATCACTTTCAATTCCATCCAGAGCCTCAAGCCCCAGGATCTTCTAAAGACTGTGACGATCCGCGCCGAGCCGCACACCGTGCTGCAGGCCATCAGCCGCAGCGTAACGCACATGGCCCACCACATCGGCCAGATCGTCTTTCTGGCGAAACACTTGCGCGGATCCGACTGGAAGACGCTGAGTATCCCCAGGGGGAAGACGGCTGAGTTCAACGCCATGAAGCTGGAAGATCGCAAGGTTAAGTCGCCCGCACGGAGTTGAAGATGCTGCGCGGTTCGATGTCATAGCCCGTCGATAAGCGGATAGCGTATATTTAGCCACGGCTTTGGCTTCTCAACCAAAACTCGTCCGCCAGCTATCTCTTCTTGACTCTGTCCTTCTACTGGCGGGCGGTATCATCGGCTCCGGAATCTTTCTGACCGCGCAGGATGTCGCCACCAGCACCCGTACCCCGCTGCTTTTTATTCTGGTATGGGTGATCGGGATGGTGATCACCATGCTCGCCTGTTTTGCTTTCGCCGAGATGGGTGCGATGTTTCCCGATGCCGGCGGCCAGTACATCTACATGCGCGAGGCCTACGGGGAGTTCGTGGGGTTTCTCTACGGATGGATGATCTTTACCGTCAGTATCGGGGGGACGAACGCGGCCTTGGCGGCCGGATTCTCGCAATACCTGGGCAAAGTCTTTCCCGCGCTTGCCGCGGATCAAGGTGTCCTCGCCATCGGGCATTTCGTGCTGACGCGCGGTCACCTGGTGGCGCTGGCGGCGATCACTCTGCAGACTGTCATCAACATGTTTGGAGTTCATCAGGGCGCGATTCTGCAGAACATCGCAACCTGGCTGAAGTTTGGCGCGATCGGTGCGTTTGTCGTGCTGGGGCTTGCTATCGGACACGGCTCCTGGGGCCATTACAGGTCGTCACTGCCGGGGACTTCAGGAACAGGCGCCATGTTGAGCGGCATCGGCGTGGCCCTGATCGCCGTCTTCTTTGCTTACGACGGCTGGGTTTACATCTCCTGGGTGGCCGGTGAGGTGAAAGATCCACAGCGCACTCTGCCGCGAGCTCTGATCGGAGGGATGCTGCTGGTGGGCGTGATTTATGTGGCCATCAATGCGGTTTATCTTTATGCGCTGCCCATGAGCGGGATTGCCGAAACATCCACCGTGGCCCAGGCGGCCGCGGTGCAGATGTTTCATCCCGCGGTCGGCCGGTGGCTGGCTTTGCTGATAGCAGTCTCTTGCTTCGGCGCCATGGCCAGTTGCATCCTGTCAGGCGCGCGAGTGTATTACGCGATGGCCGAAGACGGAATTTTTTTCAAGGCACTGGCCCGCGTGCATCCGCGGTGGCACACGCCGGTCTGGAGCCTGGTGCTGCAGGGAATCTGGGCTGGGGCGCTGGCCCTCAGCGGGACCTACAGCGACCTGATCTCCTACGTGATTTTCATGATGGTGCTGAGTTACGTGCTGAGTGTGGCGGCGCTGTTTATCCTGCGTCGCAAGATGCCCGACGCCCCGCGCCCCTACCGCTGTCCCGGCTACCCCTGGCTTCCCGGGCTGTATCTGGTTCTAGGCGGCGCCTGGGCCATCAACGCTCTGTTCGAGAAGCCCAAGGATGCCCTCTTCGGAATCATCATTGTGCTGGTGGGCGTTCCGTTTTATTTTTACTGGCGCCGGCAGAAGCGGCAGGAACAGGTTTCGATAGTACCATCGGCGCCTTGACGGAGAGTTCAAATATGGACTTTCAGAATTTCGATCTCGAGTACTTCCAGTCGCAGCACGAACGCACCGTCGATTACAACCTGGCCGATAGCTCGGTGCAGTGTCTTGAGTTGGGAGAACTGGTTGCCGCCAACGAGATGCAAGCGCTCAGGGAGCTTCCCCTCTACTATCCCGAGGTCAACGGCACCAAGCTGCTGCGCGAGCGGATCGCCGCGCTCTACCCGGACGCGACCGCCGCCAACGTTCTGGTCACGGTGGGGGCTTCGCAAGCCAACGCCATGGTTTGCAGCACACTCCTTCAGCCGGGCGATGAGGTGATCGTCGTCTCTCCTGGGTATCGCCAGGTCTGGGGGTTGGCGCGCAACGCTGGATGCACGGTCAAGGAACTGGCGCTCGATCCGGAGAACGATTGGCGGGCGGACCTTGATCGGCTGGAGGCGCTGACCAGCCGCAAGACGAAGCTGATATCGGTCGTCAATCCCAACAATCCCACGGGATCGATTCTGTCGGCGGCGGAGATGGGGCGCGTGGTCACCATCTGCGCGAAGACCGGCGCATGGCTGCACGCCGACGAGGTTTATCGGGGCACGGAGTTCTCCGGCCAGGAAACACCTAGCTTCTGGGGGCAATACGACCGGCTGATCTGCGTCAACAGCTTTTCCAAGGCCTATGGGCTGGCCGGTCTGCGCATTGGTTGGGCGCTGGCTGCCCCGGATATGATCGAAGCTCTGTGGCGGCGGCACGAGTACGCAGTTATTGCTGCTGCGGGAGCGAGCATGCTTCTGGCTGAACTGGCATTGCGTCCGGATCGACGCCCGACCCTGCTGGAGCGGCAACGGAATCTTTCGCGCAGCGGGCACCGCCTGCTCCAGGACTGGGTGCGCGCACAGGACGGCAGGTTTTCCTGGACGCAGCCGCCGGCCACATCGGTCGCTTTCGTGAAATACAACTTTGACGTGCCGTCCGTGGAGGTTGCCGATCACATCCGGCGTCGCGCTTCGGTGCTGGTGGCGCCGGGCTCCTATCTGGGGACGGAGAACCATTTGCGCCTCGCCGTTGGCTACCGGCCGGAAAAGCTGCGCGCTGCGCTGGAGCGAATCGGCCCAGCGGTGGCCGAACTCGCCTCGGAAACTCTGGCCCGCCGCTAGCTAGCTTTTGGCGGCAAGACCCAAGACCAAGGAGAAGCTTATGGAAGCGGCAAAGACGGTGTTGGCGCGCCGTGAAGGTAAGGTGTTGATTGTGACCATCAATCGCCCGCGCGCCCGGAACGCGGTTGATCAGGCTACCGCGCGCGTGCTGAGCGAGACCTTTCAGGCGTTCGATCGCGATGAGGCGCTGCACGCAGCGATCCTCACCGGCGCGGCGGGGACGTTCTGTGCCGGCGCCGACCTGCGCGAGATCGCTGAAGGCAGGCGTGGCCCGGTCGATCCAGCGGGTACGGGGCCCATGGGGCCAACCTGGTTGCTGCTCAGCAAACCGGTGATCGCGGCCATCGAGGGCCATGCCGTGGCAGGCGGGCTGGAACTGGCTCTGTGGTGCGATCTACGGGTGGCCGCGCGCAATGCGGCAATGGGGGTCTTCAATCGACGCTGGGGCGTCCCGCTGATTGACCTGGGGACCGTGCGCTTGCCGCGCATCGTCGGGCAGGGACGCGCTCTCGAGCTGATCATGACTGGCCGCAGCGTCACCGCCGAAGAAGCTTTGAAGATGGGATTGGTAAATCGTATGACTCAACCAGGCAAAGCCCTGGATGCGGCGCTGGAACTGGCACAGGCATTGGCGGCATTTCCGCAGGGCGGCCTGCGCGGCGACCGCATGTCCGCCTACGAGCAATGGTCACTTGAATGGGATGAAGCCCGCCGCAACGAGTTGAAGCGCGGTCTGGCGGCGATGGCTTCCGGAGAGTCGATGGCCGGCGCGGCGCGTTTCTCTGCCGGCGCCGGACGGCATGGCAGCTTCGCGAAGGACTCGTAAAGAATCCTTCGCGGTGGGGGGATTACAAAACTATTTCTTCTCTTTGGGAGCTTCTCTGGTCGCGGTGAAAGTACCGCTGGCCTGCCCGCCGTAGTCCACGGTGCCCTTGATGGTCTTGCCATCGGCTTCCAGCTTTCCGGCATAATGCACCGCGGCGCCGGCCGCTTCAAAATCGAAGACTACGTCGCTGCCTTTGATGGTGCCGTGGAGGGGCGATTCGCCCAGTGCGCCGGAATAAGTCCCGGTCAGCTTTTCGCCGTCCTGCTTCAGGACGAAGGAAGGTGTGCCGCCCTGGCCGCCGCCAAGATCGACGGTGGCAGTCCAGGTCCCGGATATATCGGCGGCGAACGCCAGTGCCGCCAACACAACAAGAGTGAACAGCGTTGCAGAAACTTTCTTCATGCCGCGCACGATAGCATCGCACATGCGGAAAAGGCAAGCCGCTGTTGAGGATTGCCTGGCTTGAGGACATCATTTACGATGGCTCGCTTTTGCAATCTGGAAGCTGATCTTCAGGAGGAGTTTGTATGCGCGAGTGTGGCATTGCCAGTCGAGGCCGGATGTTCACGAGAATGTTGCTGTTATTGCTGATTACAGCGACGGCTGTCGCGCTGAGCTCTTCGGCCTTCGCCGCGTCGTGCGAGAGCCTGAGCAGCCTGAAGCTGCCGGATACCACCATCACGTCGGCGCAATCGGTCGCGGCGGGCGGATTTGAAGCGCCGGGCGGCATGCCGGGCGCGCCCGCGATCAAAGATCTTCCCGCCTTCTGCCGCGTCATCATGGAGCTCAAGCCAGCCAAAGACTCCGACATAAAGATGGAAGTCTGGTTGCCGGGCAGCGGATGGAACGGAAAGTACCAGGGGGTGGGAAACGGCGGGTTTGCGGGCAGCATCACCTACGCGGGGCTGGCCAACGCCATCAAGGCCGGTTATGCCGCGGCCTCCACCGATACCGGCCATACCGGAGGGCCAACGGACGCCAAGTGGGCGCTGGGGCATCCTGACAAGATTGTTGACTTCGGTTATCGTGCGATACACGACATGACACTGAAGGCCAAGGCCATCGTCAAAGCGTTCTATGGCGACGACCCGAAGCATTCTTATTTCGGCAGCTGCTCCAACGGCGGAAGACAAGCACTGATGGAAGCACAGCGTTACCCCGAAGACTATGACGGCATCATCGCCGGAGCTCCGGCGAATTACTGGACCCACCTTCTTGCCGCCGGCGCGTGGGACACACAGGCCACCATGGCTGATCCCGCCAGCTACATCCCGGCAGCAAAGATTCCTGCGCTCAGCGCCGCCGTATTGAAAGCCTGCGACGCGGAGGACGGAGTAACCGATGGAATCGTGAACGATCCGCGTGATTGCCGATTCGATCCCGCGACGATGGCGTGCAAAGACGACGACTCCGAGAATTGTCTGACGGCGCCGCAGGTGACCGCGCTCAAGAAGCTCTATGCAGGACCAAAGAATTCGAAGGGGGAGAAGATCTTCCCCGGCCGCATAACGGGCGGCGAGGAGGGGCCTGGTGGCTGGCCTACGTGGATCACCGGGTCGGCGCCCGGCGGAAGCTTGATGTACGCATTCACTACCGGCTTCTTTTCTGACATGGTCTTCGACGATCCCAAGTGGGACTTCATGACCTTCAATTTCGATAGCGGCTTGAAGCTCGCGGATGAGAAGCAGGCAAAGAATCTCAATGCGACTAGTCCGGACATGAAGGCATTCAAGGCCCGGGGCGGGAAGCTGATCATTTACCACGGGTGGAGTGATGGCGCTATCTCGGCGCTCAATACCATTGACTACTACAACAGCGTGAGTGCCGCGATGGGCGCAAACCAGACCGAACAGTTTGTGCGCGTGTTCATGGTCCCCGGGATGCAGCACTGCTTCGGCGGGCCGGGCGTGAATTCATTCGGCCAGTTGGGGCCGGGCGGTCCCCAGGCTGATGCGCAGCGTAATATTTATTCGGCCCTGGAGCAGTGGGTGGAGAAGGGAATCGCACCCGACAAACTCATTGCCACAGGCCGCGGCGGCAAGCTTACCCGCCCGCTCTGCGCCTTTCCCAAGACGGCAAAGTTCAAAGGTACAGGCGATACCAATGACGAAACCAACTTCACCTGTGCGGCCAAAAAATAGCCGCCCGGCGCCGTTCGCACTGTTAACAGTTGGCGGCTGATTCGCGTCTATGATCTCCAGGTGAGGTTGGCTCTGGAGCGAGAACGAGTTGAGGGCGCCAAAGAAGGCTCGGAAGCGGCGGCCGTGAGCCGCGAACCAGCCGGTTATGACGAAGGCGACAACGCCCGACTGGTGGAGGCTGCGCGGCAGGGCGACCGGGCAGCGTTCGGACAACTGTACGACGACTACGCGCGGATGGTTCACGGCATCCTGCTGGCGCGGGTGCCGCTGAGCGAAGTGGACGACCTGGTCCACGACGTGTTTCTACTCGCGCTTCGCCAACTCCATACTCTTCGCGACCCCACGCGATTTGGCGGATGGCTGGCGGCCATCACCCGTAACCGCGCCAGCGACTTCCACCGACGCTCGATAGATGAAGTTGAGTTGCCGGATAGCTTGTCAGCAGAGCAGGTAGCGGCTGGCGCTACAAGTGGAACTCATTCAGCGAGCGATGATGAAGCTATCTTTCTTTTGGCGGTGGTCCGCGAGCTGCCTGAAACCTATCGCGAGCCGCTTCTTTTGCGACTGGTGGAAGGTATGACCGGCCCGGAAATCGCGGCACGGACCGGGCTGACGCCGGGATCAGTGCGCGTCAACCTGCACCGGGGCATGAATCAATTGCGCGAAAAGCTGGCCAGCCGGCCACGTTCTTCAGGACGTTCGAAGTGAGGAGAAGCGCAGGAATCGCCGGCGTCAGAAACAAGGTGTTCTATGAGAGATGACTATTTGTGGGATGCGTCGGGTGAACCCGACCCTGAAATTCAAAGACTCGAGAACGCGCTGCGCAGTCTCCGCCATAACGGTCCGGCTCCGGAGTTTCCAGTAATTGCAGCCGACAAGCACCAACCGCGGCAGGTGCGTTGGCTTCATGGTTGGTTCGCGCGTGTAGCTGTTGCCGCAGCGTGTGCCGCGGTGGCTGTAATCGGGGGATTTCTGGTCTTGCGGCCAAAGTTGCAGGTCGCACCCAGTGAGTGGACCGTGACTAATGTGGATGGCGGCACGCGGCTGGGATCGAGCACGATTTCCATCGCAGGCCGCGCGAAGAATCTTGGCATCGGACAATTACTGGAGACCGACAGCAGATCGCGAGCGAGTATTCGCGCCGAAGCAACCGGCGAAATACAAGTCGAGCCGCAAACGCGCTTGCGTGTTTTAAGCAGCAAATCAGGGCTGAACCGTTTCCAACTTGAGCGCGGAGCTATCAATGTCAGGATTTGGGCGGAGCCGGGCGAGTTCGTGGTGGATACGCCGTCGGCAGTGGCTGTGGATCTTGGGTGTGTTTATACACTGCAGGTGAACGATGCAGGCGACGGGCTTTTACGTACCTCGATGGGATGGGTCGGCTTCAAGCTCGGCGACCGTGAATCGTTTATTCCGGCGGGCGCTGCCTGTGCTACACGAAAGAAGACCGGGCCGGGCACGCCTTATTTCGAAGACACTGCGCAATCCTTTCGCGACTTTCTAACAGTACTCGATGTGCAGGGAAGCAATGCCAAAGAGTACTCTGCGGCTCTCCAGGCGGTGCTCGAAGAAGCGCGTCCGCAGGATGCGCTCACCTTGTGGCACCTTCTTCCCCGTGTTCCCGAATCGGATCGCGAGCGCGTGTATGACAGGCTCGCCCAGTTCGCACCTCCTCCGGCCGGCGTGACCCGGCAGGGAATACTTCACCTCGACCGGCAGATGCTCGATCTCTGGTGGAATGCTCTTGATCTGGGGGACATCTCGTTGTGGCGTCACTGGGAGCGCTCCTGGCCGCAGAACGATGTGCAAAACTAAAAGCGTCCTCCTATCGCGTTTATCCTGAGCTGTTAACAGTTGCCGGCCTCTCGCCGTCTTGAAAGCCATCATGAGGCGATGCATCTGCTTGAGAGGTGATTTGCCTCACTCAGGCTGACTGAGATTCGAGTGGAGGTCGTATGCTAATCAACCGACTCTTCGTGGGAACCGCGAAATACTCTGCCATCATCCTGTTGTTCACGAGCGCGCTGCTTGGGCAAAACGGGTCAGTGGATTCAGATCTGGTGGCACACGAGTGGGGAACATTTACGTCCATCGCTGGAAACAGTGGCAGAGCGGTCGAGTGGTTGCCTCTGAACTCCCCGGGCGTGGTCAACGAGCTGCCCAATTTCGTTGAGCGCCAGTGGACTTCGCTCAAAGCAGCCCTGCCCGCCACCATCCGCATGGAGACGCCGGTACTGTATTTCTATTCACGGCAGCCAGTCACCCTTGATGTTAGGGTCAGATTTGCTCAGGGAATCATTACCGAGTGGTATCCCCACGCCGCAGCGCCTGCCGGCCAGGCTGCTTACGAGCAAGTCCGCCGATATTCGCAACGCGACACAGCCGGCAGCATTGCCTGGGTGGTAACGCTTCAACCCGGTTCGCACGCGAGCCTGGCTCGCGATACAGCCGACGACGGCAACCGGTACTACTCGGCACGAGACACTTCGTCGACACCGCTGCGCGCCGGTGGAGTCAAGGGAGGCCAGTATGAAAAGTTTCTGTTTTACCGCGGAGTTTCGCTGTACTCCGTGCCGCTCACAGCCCGGTTTACAGCGGAGGGGAAATTGGCTGTCGGGAGCACGCTGACAGACGCGATTCCCAACGTCATCTGGTTCCGGCGCCGTGGCGATCAGGTAGGCTACCGAATCGGCGGCGAGTTTACCGGCCAAACGGTCATGGATCCGCCAGAGATGACTTCAACCATCGATGCGCTCCGCGGAGATTTAGAAGAAATGTTGGTCAGCCACGGCTTGTTTCGCGAAGAAGCCCACGCCATGATTCAGACTTGGCGGGACTCGTGGTTCGAGGAAGGCAGCCGGCTGTTCTACATCGTGCCGCCCTCGTTCGTGAATACTATCCTGCCGTTGAGCATCGCGCCCGCGCCGGCGGAGATGACGCGAGTCTTCGTGGGACGCCTGGAGTTGATCAGCCCGGATACAAAGAAAGCCGTTGCTGCAGCATTGTCAGCCAAAAACGATGCTGCGCTTGAGAAATATGGACGGTTTCTTCAGCCCATTCTGGATAGTTTGAAGGAAAGCACGGCTAGCACCTCCGGTCCTAAACTGCCGGGCACGGGCATTACTCAGCCGAAGTAACTGATTAACTGGAAGGGTAAAAGCCCGGCAAAAACTCCAGCTGCCAGCCCGGATTTCTCAAGGAAAGGCACTGAGCCTCTTGAGTCAGGAATCGACTCGATAGTATTTGGATAGACCGCAGTCGTTAATGGAAAATTCCAATCCAGCACCAATTTGTCACTAAAATCTGTTGACAAAAGACAGTTCGCAGAGCACCATTTGTCTCCCCTATTTTCCAACGCAACGAGAACAAGAGGAAGCTATGCGAGCCACTCCCAGGCGTCTGTGTGTCACTACTTTGCTGTTTGTTGCACTGGCCATCTTTGCTCCCAGAGGAAATGCACAAACAGATTGCTCAACAACCACCCCCGGATCAGGTGAAGCCATCCAGTGCCGGATGGGCAACCTGCTGTCAAAAAACGCAGATGTGATCAACAAGCTGCAGAGTCATTTTGGGTCGTGCACCCCGTCGACTGACGCAAGGTGCCAGGCCCTAAACAAGCATCTCGCACGTGCCCAGAATGCGCAGACGCGCGCTTCAAACGCGCACGGTCATACCAGCGCCAACAACTACAACCAGCTGACGCTGGCTCCAAGTTACAACCGCAACAGCAATCGCCACGGCGGAAACGGCGGCGGGGGAACGCCTCCTGACACTGTGGACACAAACTATGACACCACGGGATCTGGAAGCGTGGGGCAAACCATCAGTGATCAGCTGGACGACGCCAACAGCGCGCTGGACGATGCCAGCAGCAACCTGGCCAGTACGCCCACCACAGAGATCGTTCCGCCGTTTCATCCCGCCGAAGTCTATGACTTCAGGAATGACGACGCCTTTCCTGCCTGGCTGCACCCCCACCTGGACGAGCACGTATGGATTCCAGCCCTGTTTTCCATCAAGCTGGCTTCCAATGCGCTGGAATTCGTCGACCAGGCTGCGGAAAAGCCGTGCAATGAAGTCCTTGTCGTCTTAGGTGAAGGCGGCGACGTGCCGATAGCCTGCCTGCCTCTGGCCCTGGCCAATGCGGCGCTGAAAGCCACGGTGGAGATGATGGAGTTCG
Source organism: Candidatus Angelobacter sp. (assembly GCA_035307585.1). Classification (GTDB taxonomy): domain Bacteria; phylum Acidobacteriota; class Terriglobia; order Terriglobales; family Acidobacteriaceae; genus Angelobacter. The sequence goes on along the minus strand of DATGHX010000013.1, from coordinate 306,246 downwards.
CGGACGCCGATCTTCTCTACTGGAACGCCAAGGGCGGTTACATCAACGCGCAGAACGCGGTTGACGTAGGCAACCAGACCGGCGCCATCGTGGAGCAGGCAGCGGGTGACACGGCCGAGATCCGAGCCAAGGTCGATGCCATCGCACTCTACATCGATACGACTCTGACGCCTGACCTGAACCTGATCAATCACAAGCTCGACGTACTTCAGCAGACCGTGCTGACGAATCAGGCTTTGCTCAAGGAAACGCTCAAAATGCTGTTGCTGCCGGATGGACGAAAGGCCCTGGATCCGACGATTACGACTTGTGTTGGTACAGGCTGTCCCGATCCGCTGCCGCAATGCGCCAGCGGTGTCTGCTCGTTTCCGCTGAAGTAGAAGAGGACGATCGGCGCGTCCACAAAGCAATATATCGCTGTGGACGTCAATTTCATTCCTCTGCGCTGTGACGGCAATCGACGATTCTGCCGCCATAGTGCAGGGGATTCTTTGATTTGAAGCAAAGTGCACTCCAAAAACGCTGGAGCCCGGCTGGCGCCCAGAGTCGGCAATCTGCCATGACGTGAATCCGAAAATGATCCTCTCCGATAAACTTTTTGAGTCACGCCACGTCTAAAGCAATCTGAACGCGGGAAAATTAGCAGACCGGCAGTTAGCCGTCAGCTGATGCCGCGGCCGCAAGGGACGTCCCTACCTAGCCGATTGGGCAGTAGTTCTTCTGCGCGGCGATTCTGTATAGTCAGCGGATAACCATGCGCGGCTGCTGTAGCCAGGCGAGGATGGAAAGTCGAAAGAATTCGAATCACGGTCTTCCGCCCGTGCACCTGCTGTCGGGTGCGGAGAAGGTGCTCGGTCTATTTATCAATAAATGGGCAGTCAGGGTGGTCCACTGCCTTGGCACGGGACCGATGCGGCATGGGCAGCTTCGCCGCAAGCTGACACCGATCTCGCAAAAGGTGCTCACCAGTACGCTGCGCAATCTGGAAGCGGCCGGACTGGTATGGCGCGAGGTCATCGGGAGCAAGGCTCCGTACATCTCGATCTATTCGCTTACGGAAGCGGGCAGGGAGTTTCTGGAACCCCTGCGGACCTTGTGCCACTGGGCGGAGGAACATCAGGAAGAAATCGAAACCGCCTATCGCCGCACTCTCACGCACCGGCGCGCATCAGCTTAACCTTCTCCCCGTTCACGACAAGGTGTAACCATGCCTGGATAGCGGAAGGCTTCGCGCGCGCTGGTTGGTAGCTGCAAAGATGGCGTTGGTGACAGCCGGTAGCACCGTAACCGGACCGACTTCACCGGTGCCGCCCAGGGGAATCACGCCGCTATCGATCAAATGGACTTCAATCTTCGGCATCTCAAACATCTTCAGTAGCGGATAGTCGTTGAAATTGCGTTGCACGGTGCGCCCGTTTTCAAAATTGATCTCCGACTTGAAAGCGCAGGTCAGGCCCCAGGCGATTCCTCCCTCCATGGAATTAGTCGTGATTCCCGGATCAAGCGTGATCCCCGGATCGGCCACGCACGTCACCTTGTGGATGGTGACTCTCTTGTTCGCGTCCACGGAGAGCTCGACCACGTGGGCAATGAAAGTTCGGAAGGCCTCGGTGAAAGCGATGCCGCGCGCGTGCCCGGGCTTGAGCGGCTGCCGCCAGTCGGATTTTGTTTCCAGCACCCCAAGGAGCTTGAGAGCGCGGGCGTTGCCGGCAAGCAATTCAAGGCGGTAATCGAGCGGGTCCTGTCCCTTGTTGTAGGCGAGCTCGTCGATGAAGCTCTCGAAGGCAAAAGTGTTCGGCCCGTAGCCGGTTGTCCGCAGGACCGAGGTCGGGACGCCGATCTTCAGCAGATTGAAATCCACGCGGATGTTGGGAACCTGGTAGTGCGTCTCCACCAGGCCTTCCAGGCAACTGGGGTCGTACTTATCGGTAACCGAGGGTGGAGAGACGTATTGCAGAATCGACGGCGAGACCACGCGGTGAGCAATAGCCTGCAGCTTGCCCCGGGCATCGATCCCCGCAGTGATTCGGTTGAGCACCGCAGGGCGATAGATATCGTGCTGAATGTCCTCGTCGCGCGACCAGATAACTTTCGCGGGGCGTCCAATCTGTTTTGAGACCAACGCAGCCTGCAGGGCGAAGTCGGCCACCAGGCGGCGGCCGAAGCCGCCACCGACCAGCGTGCGGTTGACGCGCACCTTATCTTTGGGGAGGTTGAACGCGCCGCAAATAACAATCTGCGTCATTTCCTGCCCCTGGGTGGGCGCCCAGATGTCGACGCCATCGGCAGTGACCGAGGCGGTACAGTTCATCGGCTCCATGGTGGCGTGGGCCATGAACGGCGATTCGTATTCCTGGGTATAGATCGTCGGCAGAATCTCCGGATCCCGGGCCGGAGCGGCTTTGTCCTTGGCCAGATAGTTGTTCGGGTAATCGTGGGGAAGCGCATCAGGATTGCCTTCGGCATCGACCAGCAGCCACTCTTTTGCGTCAAGCGTGGCGCGATATTGGGCCAGCAAGGATTTCGTGGAGATGCCGGCATTGGCGCCGTCGGAGAACTTTACCGGCAAGGCCTCGAGGGCGCGCTGGGCCAGCCAAAAAGAAGACGCAGCCACGGCGATCCCATTGGGGATCGGGACCACGCCGATGACTCCCGGCATGGACTTGACCGCGCTGTCATCGAAACTCTCGACCGTTCCCCCGAAGACGGGCGATTGCTTCACGGCGGCATAAGCCATGTTGGGCAGGATGAAATCCATGCCGAAGACCGCGCTGCCATCCACTTTGGCCGGTACCTCCACGCGAGGGAGAGGCTTGCCGATGAGAGTCCACTCCTTCTGGCCCCGGAGGCGCGGCGATTGCGGTGGCCCAATCTTTGCGGCCTCCGCGGCAATCTCGCCAAAAGTCACTGTTTTCCCGCTGGGCTTATGAATGATTTTGCTCTCGCGGGAGTCACATTCGCCGGCGCTGACGGTCCACCTCTTGGCCGCGGCCTGAACCAACATTTCCCGCGCGCTGGCGCCCATGCGCCGCAAGAGATCGAAGAACGACGTTGTGCTTTCACTGTTGCCGGTGAACTGCCAGTTGATTCTCGGATTGCGATAAGCCGGATCGGCGGGCGAATTCTCGAGCTTTACCCCGTTCCAATCGGCGCCCAGTTCATTGGCCAGCACCGCGGGTAGAGTCGTCTGGACTCCCTGACCCATCTCCGCCTGCGAAACGATGATGGTGACCGTGTTGTCGCCGGCGATTCTCAGCCAGGCATTCATGATGACATCGCCCGACCGCTGCGCGGCAGCCGTTAAAGCCTCAGCCGCACCGGAGGGAAGGCTCGCGCTCAGGACGAAGCCGCCGCCCGCAAGCAATGAGATACGGATAAAGTCGCGACGGCTGACGTCGTTGACTGCTGCAGATTTTATTGCGGACATGCGGCTCCTGTATGGATCCAACGTTTGAGCTGATTCACAAATTCGTCATGACTCAAGGGAGGCGAGGTCCTGCCCGGCCCGGGATTCCATGCCCACGTGACCAAGGACGTATCCATGTGGGGAATCAGCGCAGGCAAGGTGCGGTGGCCGTTCTTCTCCGGGTCTTTGATGGCGCGGCACAGATCTCCATCGCTCAGGCCGCTCCATGCCATGGGTGTTTTCGCGGGAGGCATCTGCCAGTCGGTTGCTCCCGGCGGCGCATGCAGAGTGGTGGAGTTTTCCAGCTGATGACAGTTGCTGCAGCGCATGGCGACGGTGCCCTTGCCATCCACGCCGCGCTTCACGTTCATGGTGTGAGCGTGTCTGTCATCTCCCTGCAAAGGCTGGTTGCCGGGCACATGGCAGTTCATGCAACGGGGATGGCGGAGCACCTGCAACACCTGCTGGAATGCGGCCAGGCTTTCCGGTTGCGCAGGAGGTTGCGCTGCAGAGGTTCGTGCTGTCTGTGCGCCGTAGGCGGCCGCCAGCAGCGCGAGAATGAGGGTACCAATCCACGAAAAACTCACTGGCCACCGCCTTTGTGCGTCGAGTTGGCGGCGCGGTGAATCGCGCGGCGAATGCGCTCGTAGGTCCCGCAGCGGCAGATGTTCCCCGACATAGCGTCATCAATATCGGCGTCAGTCGGCTTCGGGACGTGCGCCAGAAGCACGGAAGCGGCCATGATCTGCCCCGGCTGGCAGTAACCGCATTGCGGAACCTGCTCGGCGATCCAGGCCTTCTGCAGGGGATGGCTTCGGTCGGGCGACAGGCCTTCAATCGTTGTGACCTTCTGGCCGGCCGCACGCGTCATCGGCACAACGCAGGAACGAACGGCATCGCCGTTCAGATTTACCGTGCAGGCGCCGCACTGGGCCATCCCACAGCCGAACTTAGTGCCGGTCAGTTGCAGGTCTTCGCGCAACACCCAGAGCAGCGGCTTGGCCGGATCAACATGCACAGTGCGCTGCTTGCCGTTGACCTCGAGAGTGATTGCCCGTGTGGACGTTTCGGGGGTAGTTGGGGGCATAACGGCGATGCTTGCAGGAAAGCGTCATGGCGACAAGAGGGCACTGCATGGTTCCTAAGAACCCCGGAGTACCTTCTTTTCGCTACACGACCTCTCCTGAGAGTCTGACAGAAACAAGTCCCAAGGCAAGGTGACGATCATGCGCATTGGTTTAGCTGTTTTCTTTATCTCATTCATCCTGGTAAGCGCAGTTGAGCATGCGAGCGGTTCCGAGACTTGTCCGGCGAGGCCAGTATTACAGCAACTCCGCTATGACGAAGACTGGTCGTTCCTTGCCAATGCTGAGTGCAGGAGCGAGCCTCTGGACAACATCAAATATGTCCCGCTCGGCAGGGAAGGATGGTTTTTGAGTGCGGGAGGCGAAACGCGCCTCCGATACGAGAACTATCAGAATCCGGCTTTCGGCAGCGATCCCGCGGATGAGAACGGATACCTGCTGCAGCGCTACCTTCTTCACGCCGACGTTCATTTCGGTGAGCGCTTTCGCTTCTTCGTGCAGCTTCAGAGCGGTTTGGAAGACGGCCGCAATGGCGGGCCGCGATTGACGGATGAAGACATCCTGGACCTTCATCAGGCTTTTGGTGAACTTGTCCTGCTCAAAGACACAAATTCCCGGCTGGCGCTGAGGATCGGACGGCAAGAGGTAGAGTTCGGAGCGGGCCGGCTGATCGGAGCCAGTGAAGGTCTTAACCCGCGCCGGGCGTTTGACGGTGGCGCATGATGTTCAACTTTGGCAAATGGACGTTCAATTCCACCGTGCTGCGCCCGGTCTTGCTTAGCCGCGACATATTCGACGACGTTGCCGATCACACACAACTGGAGTGGGGCTCCGGCGCGCAGCGGCCACGCGCGAAGAAAAGCCAGGTAGCGTTTTACTACTTCGGCCTGGATAAGAAGATCGCCTTCTACGGCTCGCAGCGTGGCCACGAATTGCGGCACACTGCCGGGAACCGCTGGTGGGGCAGCGTGGGCGCGTGGGATTACGATTCGGAATTTATCGGACAGTTTGGAACTTTCAATGGACAACAGATCGTGGCCGGGGCGACTGCCCAGGAACTGGCCTGGAACTGGGAGAAGGCGGCGCTCCGTCCGCGCATCGGGGTGAAGCTGGATATCGTCAGCGGCGGCTCGACCACGGGCCAGACCTTGCATACCTTCGACGCGCTGTTTCCGAACCCTGTGTACTCCGGGCGCAATGCGCTGCTTGGTCCCGCCAATCTCACGGATTTTGGGCCGACTCTGCGATTGACGGTGAGCCAGCGAGCAACGATTACCCTGGATTCGCCCAGCTATTGGCGCTCATCAACGCACGACGGACTCTATTCATTCGCAGGAATTCCGGTGCGCCGCGGCGATCTCTCCTCGGCACGCTATGTGGGTATGCAGCCGGGCATGCAGGTGGAGTATCACTTCTCCGCCCACGTGACCTCCAACCTGGCCTATTCCCATTTCTTAACCGGAGCATTTTTCAGACAGGCTCCCCCCGGGAAAGACGTGGACTACTCCGTGGCTTCGATAACTTGCAGGTTCTGATGTGAATTTCTGGTTGAGACTCGTGGAGGTGCGGAAGCGCAGGTAAAACTCTTATTTGCGAGTTCCACGTTCCGCCTCATACACTGTAGATCCAAATCAAGAAAAGTCCCCGGACCCCAAATGAAAATTGGCGCGCGTCTTATTCTGCTCGTTACATGTACGGTGTTGACATTCAGCACAACTCAGGCCGGTACGCATGCGAAGACCGCGCTTGAGACTTCAAGCGAAATCATTGTAGTCACAACCGCGGATTGGGACGCCGTTGGAGGCACCCTGCAGCGTTTTCAACGCGCGCATGCCGGGGCGAAGTGGGCGCCAGTCGGCACGCCGGTGCAGGTGGTGGTGGGAAAGACCGGTCTTGGATGGGGAGTAGGTGTTCTCTCCGACGACGAGTTTCGAGAAAGTTCCGATCCGGTGAAGAAGGAAGGCGACGGCAAAGCGCCCGCGGGCGTGTTCTCGCTCGGCGAGACCTTTGGCTACGCGGCGCAGGCCAGGCAGGGAACGAGGTTGCCGTATCAGCCACTGACCACATCGATTGAGTGCGTTGATGATACCAGTTCCAAATTCTACAACCGGGTGGTCGATCGCGGGACCGTCGCGCCGGACTGGAACAGCTCCGAGCACGTGCTGCGCTCCGACGAGCTTTACCACTGGGGCGTTGTGGTGGACCACAACGCCAACCCCGCTAAGGCGGGGGCGGGCTCCTGCATCTTCATGCACATCTGGCGCGGACCCGGCCAGGGAACGGTGGGGTGCACGGCCATGTCCCAGGAGGCAATCGAATCGCTTCTCGAGTGGCTGGATCCCGCACGAAAGCCTTTGCTGGTGCAAATGCCGAAGCAGCAATACCGGCGTGTTCAGAAGAAATGGAAACTGCCGGCTCTAGCAGGCAGTCTCCACTGAGAAAAAGCGACGATATTCGGTCGGGCTATAGAGCCAAGTCTCCGGTTATTTACTCGAGCAGCCGTTTCCATCGGTAATGCTGGTCAGCAATCCCGCGGCCGCGGTGATCGTGCGGCTGAAACATCCTTGCGTTGAATCCCTGGAAAAGAACGTCTGTGCGTTTTGCTGGCCGGTGTTGCCGGTGATGTTGAAGTTCGCGTCAAACAGCAGCGTGTCGCTGGGCGCGACGGTATTGGATACCGTGCGGAAAGTATCTCCGTTAGCGCCTCCGTGACCGGACTCCGTGGCATTGAATTGCTGTTTGATGGTGGTGGTTTGTGAGCCCGTGCCGTCAGGATTAATGATGAACGAGAATCCCAGATCGAGTGGCCAGGCGAAGGTCTGTTGAAGTGCGCGAGCATTCTCAATGCCACCACCCTGTGTCTTGGTGGTCGAAAAGATGTTGGTTCGCTGGGTGATGTTCTGGATGAAAGCGGTGTTGGTGACGTCGAAGCTCTGGACGTTGGAGAACTCGATGTCCTGATCGACCTCAGTCTGCACGCGGCCGTGCGATGTGTTGATGACACCGGCTACAGTAAAGTGCCGCGATGAGGTCACCGTCACGGTGCCGGTGATGTTTCCGCTGGCATCGGTAGTCAGGTTCTCAACCACATTGGGCGAAGGTCCCGATCCGAGATTATTTTCGATGACTTGGCCGCTCACAGTCCTCGATCCGTGATCCTGAAAGACCAGAAGAGTGGCTGTCGTGGAAAAGCCGCTGTTGGCATTAAATACATTGACGGAGACGGTGTGGGGCTGACCATCGCTGAGGGAGCCTGCGAACGGCGTCAGGTCCACGCGGTAGGGCGAGAAGTTGAGGGTCTGCACGCCAGGGATTGGCCGCCACAGAAAGGGATCGATGCCCCCGGTGTAAATCCACGGATATACGGGAGCAACACCGGCGGGCTGACCGTCAATGCTCACTTGGGTCTCGCGGAAGCCGGTGCCACCGCAGCTTTGGAGTTCATTGGCGACATCGTCGGGAACGCAGGTGTACCAGAACTCATCGCCAGCCTGGCTCTGCGCGACCACGTCAAGGAATGCGCGCTCCACGTTGGTGGGCAAGGTGAACGTCCGGGATAGCGCGCTGTTGCTTGTGGAAAGAAACGCTGTGCCGCCGGTGGGGTCCGATGCGAGCGGCAAGACCATATCGGCCGACAAAGGCGCGTTCTGGTTGGCCAGAGGATAAAACTGGATTTCAGCCGTGCCGAACAAGGTGCTGGTGAAAGTGGAATTGACTACATTGCCCAGATCCACCCGGCCCGTTTGCGTACTATTGAAGAGCGCGGAATAGTCGGTCAGATCCCGCTCGATATGCCAGGAGCGCGCGACCGTTCGCGATGGCTCCGAAGTGGTACCGAAATAAACATTCACGCCGCCAATCCAGATTTCTGCGGTGCGATCGAACTGGCGCCCTGCTTGTATAGAAAAATCTGCATTCAAGACGACCATGGCCCAGGGACCGGCGCATCCGGCGGGGGGAACAAACGTAAACAGCTTGGGCGAGAAGTTTGCGAAAGCGAGATTATTGAAAAGCTGGACCACGCAGGGAGAGGTGGCAGGCCGCGGTACCGGAGGATCAGCAGTGGCAGTGTTGGCAGATCCGATGACAAGTCCCGGCGCGGGGATCGGCTGAGAGACGAGATTACACGCGCTGCCGTAAAGCGCCAGGATCACAAATGCGGCAATGATTGATTTCTGTGACGACTGCAAAAAGGAAAAGGAAAAAAGAGAGGGTACGGCGTTCATTGGGGGCCTCCTCAAGAGGAGAAATCGTAAGCTGCTTGGCTGCTGGTCGTCAAACGCAGGGCGGATCGAGACGGAGCTCGCAAATAGCGGGAAGGAGATCAGGCGCGGGCTTTGCCAATCATCGCACCCCAAAGGTGCTGAGATTTCAGGATGAGTTCGACAGCTTCGCGGACCGCGCCATCGCCGGCATTCGCCTTGGTGGTGTAATGGGCGACGCGTTTCACTTCAGGCACAGCGTCACCCACGGCGATCGCCAAGCCGGCCCGGCGCATCAAGGGAATATCGGGTAGATCGTCACCAATGTAGGCAACGGCCGAGTCAGCAATGCCGGCTTTTTTGAGGATCTCTTCATACGCCGGCATTTTGACTGGCTGCTTCATATAGATGAATTCCATTTTCATTTCGTGGGCGCGGCGCAGGAGGGCGGCGCTTTCGCGTCCGGTGATGCAGCCGGTGCGAAGGCCGGCGGCCTGGGCGAGAGTGAGGCCCTGGCCGTCGTGAGCGTCAAAGGTCTTGATTTCCAGCGCGGTGCCGTCAGGCTGCGAAAGCAGAGTGACGCTGCCATCGGTCATGGTGCCGTCCACGTCCATCAACAGCACTTTGATCTGCGCAGCGCGCTTTCTGAGCGCGGCAGAAATTCCGGGAGAACCGCCCAAGGAAGCCTCCAGCAGGCAAGAATGGGTTTCGCGGCTTACTAGTCCTGGTCGAGATACTCGCCGGGAACATCATCTTCCGGCACTTCGCGCGTATGGACTTCTCTTTCGCTCCTGGCTCCAGCGTCCTCTACGCCCTCTATCACGCCGGCTTCAAAAGCGTTTCCTTCTTCCAGGAGCTCGTCTACGCTCTCGGAATCGGCGCGCGCAGTTCGTGACAGTCCCTGCAGATCGCCTGACAGCTCGCCGGACGAGACTTGAGTGCTGATCCGTCCCGCTGTGCTTGAGGACCGGCGGGTTCTGCGCTTGCTGGCCCCGGAACGGCCTTTGCTGGTAGCCTTCTTTCCGGGTGCGGTCCGCTTCTTGTTTTTTACGCTAGGTTTCTTCCGGGCGGTTGACTTCCTGCCGGACGCCTTCTTTTTATTTCTACTTTTTTTGGCTGGCATAAGCGCAGTCTACCATCTGGGAAATATAATCGTCATTTCCGAGGCTTACACATGACCAAGGAGCAGTTGAAGGCATTCGAGCGCCAGCTTATGGAAAAACGGCGCATGATGACCGCAAATCGCGAAAACGCTGACGAGGATCCCAATCCGGAATACGGCCGCGATGAGGGAGACCGCGCGGTGGCGTCACAGGCCAAGGAGATGAATTGGCTCCTGTCAGCGCAGGAACGTGGACTGCTGGGATTGATCGATGCCGCGCTGACGCGGATCCGCGAGGAAACCTTTGGCGAATGCCAGCATTGCGGAGGCGAGGTCGGACTAAAGCGCCTGAATGCAATTCCCTGGACTCAATACTGCATTGCCTGCCAGGAGCTCATCGAGCAGTACGGCCGGTAATCCTGTGATGTAGTTAAGGTTCGAGCTGGATTGGAGCCCGGAAGCCGTTCGAGCTAAGGCGGCAGAAACCGCTAAATTTTCAACCTTATTCCCTTCAGAACAACCACAAAGAGCCGGCACGTTTCACGCCGACTTTCTTGGAAAGGAGACAGACCTGAAGCGCCGCGAGTTCTAAGGTTGTGAGATTTCCGCGCAATCTGCCCATCAAATTGTGCATTCATTTGTCACGCTCCGGTGTTACAAATCGGTTTGCGTATTGATATACTCTGTGACAATAGTTGGGACCCATTGCTCCCGCCTGTCGCATAAGCCCAAAAAATAGGCCCCAAAGAAAAAAGACAAGGTTGTGATATGTCTTCAAAGCCGTCACCTCCCAACGATTTTGAAACTCACGCTGAGCGCACGCAACACGGCTTAGAGCCGCGCACGCCGGTTGATTGGCTCTTCCTGCAGCCTGCCATCCTTGACCAGCTTCATGATTCGGTTATCGTCACTGATCTTGAGGGAAATATCACCGGTTGTAACGCAGCGGCATGCCTAATGTTCGGCTATATGCCGCAGGAGTTAATCGGCAAGAATGTAAACATCCTCTATCCCGAGCAGGACCAGGACCCGACGCGCGCCTCAGTGTTTGCAGCAGTTCTCGAACAAGGGCAGGTCAGCACCGAAATGCGGAATCGAACGAAGTCGGGCGCCGAGATTCACATCCATCTGACGCTAACTTTGCTGCGGGACTCGGATTCGAATCCCGTGGGGCTGCTAGGACTGTCCCAGGACATCACTGAACATAAGCTGGCTGAACTGGCGCTCCGCCAGACAGATCAGACTCTGCGCGGCCTGGCCCAGGTGTGTCCCGATTTCTTTTTTACGACCCGTTCCGATGGCTGGACTGACTGGGTGAGTCAGAAGTTTTACGATCACACCGGGGCCGAACAGGGTGGGGCGGACGGGTTGAATTGGACCGAGTACCTCCATCCGGAAGACCGCGAGAAAGCCGCGACCAGGTGGATGGCCGCGGTCAAAAGCGGCAACCCATTCGAGACCGAACACCGTTTTCGAGGTCGCGACGGCAAATACCGCTGGTTCCGCTCACGAGCCATCCCGATCCGCAACGCAAAGGTGGACGTGCAGAGGTGGGTCGGCATCGGGAGCGACGTGCATCTGCAGAAGGAAACCGAGGCTGCGCTGCGCGCCAGCGAGAATCGCTTCAAGAAGCTGGCGGAAGCCATCCCTCACTCCGTCTGGATAGCTTCCGCAGAGGGGTCCGCAGAATATAGCAACCAGCGCTGGCTCTCTTTGACGGGGTTCACCATGGAGCAGTCATTGGGCACCGGATGGCTGGCCGCCATTCATCCTGAAGATGCCAAGATGACCCAGCTGCGATGGCAAATGGCGGTGACTTTCCATCAGCCATTCGATGTCGAATACAGAGTGCGAACCGCGTCGGGCGAATACCGCTGGCAACTGGCCAGGGCCGTGCCCGGGCTGGCCGAGGATGGCAAGACAGAAAAGTGGTTCGGAACCTGCACTGACATTCACGATCAGAAGATGGCCATGCAGGCCTTGCGTGACCGCGAGGCTACCCTCCGCAATTTCTACGAGCATTCTCCATTCTGCATGGGCATCACGGAATTCCTGGGCAACGATGTCCTCATCGTGTACGGTAATCCCTCCACTTGCCGCTCGTATGGTCTCAATCCCGGGGCCGTTGCCGGCTATACCATCCGCTCATTGGGCACAGCCGATGAGGTCCAGGCGATGCTGCGCGCCTACCAGCAATGCCGCGACACGGGCAATCCTGTTGTTACAGAATACCTGCGCTTGATTGATGGCGAGCCCCACTGGCAACGCGAGACCATTGCGCCCCTGGACACGGCTCCCACGGGCAATCCGCGATTCACCTTTGTCACCAAGGACATCACGCGGTACAAGGCTGCCGAAGAGAACTTACGCAAAAGTGAAGAACGTTTCCGCACCGCTTTGAAGAACTCGCCGGTGGTTGTCTTCTGCCAGGACAAAGATCTTCGCTACACCTGGATCTACAATCCCGCGCTGGGTTACGGGGAGGAAGAGGTTCTGGGGAAACGTGATTCTGACCTCTTTGATATCAAAGAAGAGGTCGAACTGCTCGAGGGACTGAAGCGCAATGTCCTGAAAACGGGCACTGGCCGGCGCGAGGAAGTTATCTTGCAGGGGCGGGGAATAGCGAGAGCCTACGATCTCGCGATCGAGCCCATGCGCAACTGCCGCGGCGAAATTGAGGGCAGTACCTGCACCGCCACCGACATCACCGAGCGGCGCGAAGCCGAACGAGAACTGCGGCAGCAGAAACTCATTCTCGACACTCTGATCAATAGCACTACTGATTACATTTACATGAAAGACTCTGAGGGCCGCTATGTGTTCATTAACTCTTCGGCGGCAAGTATATTGGACCGCCGGGCCAAGGATGTCCTGGGCAAAAATGACTTTTACGTGTTCCCGGCGGATCATGCTCGCGAAGTAGTAGAGAAAGACCGCGAGCTTATGGCCGGCCATACGGCGGAAGTTTATGAAGAAACGCGCCCCCTGAACGGGCAGATGGTGGAGCTGCAGACCTCTAAGAACGTCTGTCGTGACGCCCAGGGAGAAGTCATTGGCGTGGTGGGGATTTCCCGCGACGTAACCGAACTGAAGAGAGTGCAGCAAGCACTGGCTTCGAGCGAATTGAATTCTGCCGGCGCGCGCATGGCGCATGCCCTGGCTCATGAGATCAATAATCCTCTGGAAGCGATCACCAATGCGTTGTTTCTTCTGCGCCACGGAAATAGCAGCCCGATATCCACGGGCGACCTGATCAACGCTTCCCAGGAGGCCCTATCGCGGATTGCCAGAATCACCCGCCAGATGACCGGTTTGTATCAGGCAAATATGGAGCCGCGCCGGTTTCCTGTGCATGAACTGGTGGAAGACACGCTGGCCAGCCTGGAATCCCGTATCCGCGGCAAAGGCTTGCGCCTGGAAAAGCGGCTGGAACAGTGCAAATTCACGGGAATCGAAACCGATCTGCGCCGGCTCCTGGCCGTGTTATTGGAAAATGCCCTGGAGCAGAGCGAAGGCATCCTAAAAGTCCGGCTTTACGGAGGCTCCTCGGCCGTCAACAAGGAAATTGCCGGTGTCCGTTTGCTCATCGCCAACAATGGCCCTGGGATTCCGGTGGAGCACCGTCAGCGGCTATTTGAGCCGTTCTTTTCGACTAAATCCGAGAAGGCCAGCGGCCTGGGATTATGGGCGGCACGAGCAATAGTGAACAAGTATGGCGGCACCATTCGGCTGCGCAGCATCACTACACCAACAGGTTCGGGTACATGCGTAATCGTTAGACTGCCATCCGCTGCCGCGAGTCAAAGCACGAATTAACCGATAGACAGCCATTTGAGGGTCCTCTTTTGTCACTTAACACGTCGGGCGTGCATCATATCTCTGCCCAGGATGACATTCTGGCGCGGGTTAAACGAGAAACGCGCCAAAGCCATGAGCGTCTGGAATCGATCATGCCCCTGGGGCGCGAGACTTTTTCCCGTGAACAATATGTCGGGGTGCTGAAGAAGTTTTATGGGATGTATAAGCCCCTCGAAGCAGAGCTGTCTCGAGTAGCTGACCTGCCGAATGACCTCGACCTGGCGCAAAGGCGCAAAATGAGCCTCATCGAGAACGATTTGCGCACCCTGGGATTCAATGATGAACAGTTGCAAGAACTTCCCGAGTTTTCCGCGGCCAGGCATCTCTCAGTGCCGGAAGCTTTGGGCGCCATGTATGTGATGGAAGGCGCCACCCTGGGCGGACAATTCATTTCCCGGATGGTGGCGCTGCAACTGGGGCTGGATCGGAAGACGGGATGCGCGTTCTTCACGAGCTATGGCGCCGAAGTTGGGGAGCGCTGGCACAAGTTTGGTGAGGTTGTAAGAAAACGTGTGGTTAGCCAGGACGATCAGGATCGCTTTGTAACCGCCGCCACAAAGACTTTCACAGATTTCGAACGGTGGGTGGGAAAACAAGATCATGACTAAGCTGATTGATAGCGCCATTAACGCAGAAAAAATCGATCTGACGAACTGCGGACTTGAGCCCATCCATGTTCCGGGCGCGGTGCAGCCGCACGGCCTTCTTCTTGCCTTCGACGAAGACGATGATGTCATCCTTCAGGCCAGCCTGAACTGCGAGGAATTCCTGGGAATTGAAACCGATGCAGTCCTTGGTTCAAGACTCAGCGCGGTTCTGGGTACTCACCAGGCGGAATTCGTGAAACAGACTTTGTCGGGCGGCAACCTGCGCGCGACGAATCCTTCCAAGCTGCGGGTGGGCGAGAAAGGTAAAGAACGCCTGGTGAACGGAATTCTTCATCGTTACAAAGGCAGCGCGTTTCTCGAGTTGGAACCTTTGGGGGAAGCGCCGGACTCCGCCGTGCGGACATATCAGATGCTGCAACACGCTTTGTTGCGCATTCAGGAAGCAAGCTCTCCTCGGGAGCTGTGGGCGGTAGTGGCCGAAGACGTAAAGGCCATCCTGGGCTATGATCGCGTGCTGGTCTATAAATTCGACCGCGCTAACAATGGTGAAGTGATCGAAGAGAGGGTCTCCTCCGGCTTTGAGCTATACAAGGGTCTCCACTATCCCGCCAGCGATATTCCCCAGCAGGCCCGCCGGCTCTACACCGTCAATGGTATTCGTCATATACCCGATGCCACTTACACTCCGGTGAGCCTCGTGCCCTTGATCTTTCCGGCCACTAAAGAGTTGACCGACCTGAGCCATGCTGTCTTGCGCAGTGTCTCGCCCATTCATCTGGAGTACCTCCGCAACATGGGGGTGAAGGCCTCGATCAGCATTTCCCTGATCCGCGACTCATCTTTATGGGGTTTGATCGCCTGCCACAACTACTCGCCCCGCTTTGTCCCGTATGAGATGCGGGCAGCGTGCGAACTGCTGGGGCAGGTTGTTTCCAGCCGCATTGAATTGCTGGAAAACGAGCTGAAAACGGAGACCAAGACGCGCACGAATATTTTCCAGTCGCGCTTTCTCGGCGCGTTGGCCGAGAGCAAAGACCTCAAGAACGCGCTCATCGACAACACGCCCAATATTCAGGACTACATGAGCTGCGGCGGAGCGGCGATCTGCCGCAAGAACGATTGCCTGACCATGGGAAAAACGCC
The DNA here is from genome assembly GCA_035307585.1 of Candidatus Angelobacter sp. Lineage (GTDB taxonomy): Bacteria > Acidobacteriota > Terriglobia > Terriglobales > Acidobacteriaceae > Angelobacter. Next base: position 290,842 of record DATGHX010000013.1, on the reverse strand, counting down.
GTCACCGGAGCAGATAGCGCAACTCACTCGTAAACTCAAGCGGTTGACCAGCCCAGTCTTCGTGAGCGATGCGCTCTCCACGGTCTTCTCTGAAGCTGCGGCATATAAAGACGTAGCCAGTGGGCTCATGGCCCTGACCCTGAATCGGGACCAGAACACTTACGTTCTCTGGTTTCGTCCCGAGCAAGCGCAAACCGTGAGCTGGGCAGGCGACCCGAAGAAGCCTGTCTCGTCGAGCGGAGGCTCGCGCCTCAGTCCGCGCAAGTCTTTTGAGCTCTGGAAGGAAAAAGTAGAGGGCAAGGCCGCGCCATGGACGGAAGCCGAGATTGAGGCAGCGTTGGAACTCCGCAGCACCATCACCTGTCTCTTGCCCCGCGGTTAGGGCAATTTCTCAATCGCGTTCAGGGCGGCACTTCACCTGGCGGCGCCCACATGCAGCGAGTGAAGGACCGTCTACAAAGCAGAATTTCGAGGCGGAATTGGTGAGCGCGGCTGGATTCGAACCAGCGACCCACGCCTTAAAAGGGCGTTGCTCTACCAACTGAGCTACGCGCCCACGCCTCTCAATCATAACATCTAGTGCGGATAGGTCAGGTAGCCCAGGCCGACGCGCATGTGATGCTGAATGCTGTCGGGCACGGCAAGAGCGATGGCGATTCCCACTAGGCCGTGCGCGATGCCCAGAGGCAACACGTAACGGTAGCGGCGATAAATTTCGCTCAAAATCCAGCCGCCGAGAAAGGTGATGGGAACCAATACCGGGTTGGGCAGGTGAACAACCGCGAACAGTGTCGCGGCGGTGAAGCTGGCCAGCAGCCCGCGGCTGGTGAGCTGTTCGAACCGCGAGAGGAAATAACGCTGCTGCATCCACTGCTGGATCACGGCCCAGAGAAGATACATCCCGGCGTGCTCAAGAGGATTCTTGATTCCGAACAATGGGTGCAGGGTGCCGAGTCCGGCGGCGATGGCGATGATGGTCGCGGCCACCGCAACGCCGCTGGTGATGATGATCAACGAAAACTCGACGGGAGGAAGAGCTAATCTGCTCCGATGACGCCATAGGGCCGCCAGAGCGAAGCACAGAAACCAGCCGGCGGAGATCCAGAAGAAGCTGCGCTGCTCCAGCCTGGCTGTCCACACCGTGGCCATGATGAGGGTGAAGCCGATCGTCGATTCCAATAAAGCCTGGCGCTTGGCTTTTGCCAGAGCCGGATCGGAAAGTTGTGGGCTGTTTTCAACCGCCGAAGGGAACGGAACCGAAGAGTCTGCCATTGGATCGATCAAACCGTGGGGTCAACTGCTCGTAATCATTATGATGCGTAAAATCAGCCCCGGATGGATCATGGTCCGTAAGAAAATCCAGGACCATCGCCCTCAGAAGTGAATCTGCGGGCCGATGGTCGCGCGCAAATTTCCATGAGGGCTGGTGGTAAACGAGGTTGGAGTGCTCTCGTAGTAGATCAGCTCGTCACCGGCTTCGGCGCGCATGGTCACCCGACCGATCTTGAATTCCACGCCGCCGCCCGGATAGTAAACCTTGTCGATGTTGCCATTGAGAACGTTGCCAAGCTGATTGTTGACTCCACCGGCAGGCGTGGGGCCGCTGACCCCAAAGTTCACGATGCCGGCCTTGAAGAAGCCGAAGTAGCGAATCTTGCCGGTGGTCTGAATCTTCGGTCCAAACAGCGCGTGCCACATCCGGACGTCGGTGGTGATGGTGTTGTTGGCGCCGCCGGAGGAGAGGTTCTGGGTCACGGGGCGGCTGAAGTCGTAGGCCATTTCCGCCTCCAGCACCACATGGCGCTGGACGTTGAAGCCTATTCGTCCGCCCAAGCCAAGCAGGTTCAGGCTCTGCGGCTGGAAGCGCGTGTAGTCAAGAAATACACCCATATTGCCATGCTCGCGATGCTGCTCGCTGCCCGGCGGAGGCGAGATTTGTCCCCAGCTCAGTGGTGCTGCCACCAGCAACATGGCCGCGAACAGCAGGGCAAGACGATTCATAGTGTCAGGTGTCTCCAGTCTAGAATTTGTTAATCGCAGGCGCAGCTGTAGCCTGCCCAAACAGGGAACGACTCGCGACCTGATAATTGCGAATAAATTAGGTTAGCATGTCACAGCCATGAACCCCGAATTCCGGATGGTTCAACCTATCCGGCTGGGGCAGTGGGCCGAAAACGCCTGATGAGGGGTGCCATTCAGGCGCCAGTGCGCCGAATCACTTCAGCGCTAATGCGATCTGGTCCAAATGATGCTGGTTGTGGGCGGCGACCTTGTCGAACTCGACCTTCAAGGTTCGAACACCAGTCTCGCTGTGAACGAACTCGAGGTGGCCGTTCTTCTCATAGTGGATTTGCGCCAGATAAATCATTCCCCCACGCACAGCCTCGTAGATGCCTCGCGAAAGTCCGAGCGGCAGGCGCGAATAGTCCAGAGCGTTGGCCCACGCGTCCTGGTCAAACGCCCAGAGTACCTGTCTGCGCTCGCTGAGCACCCGGCGTATGCGGTCGAAGAGGACACTCTCGGCATCAGCCAGATGATGCAGGAGAAATCGAACCGTCCACTTGCCAGTACCGTAACTTCGCTCGAGTTGCGCGCCGCTCAAGTCAAAATACTTTAACGTCTGATCCCTTGTTGCTTCCAGGCGCGCGACAATGTCCATTTTCGCTCCTTTGCGGTTGCAACTTGGCTCCGCGGGCTCAATTGCTCAATCCGTGGTCAATCGCTCAATGAATGATAAATGGCGCGGAGCCACGCTGTTGCTTCCGGAGATTTGCGCTCTTCTTGGCAGGCGTTTACACTTTGCTTTGCCAATCAGTTTGCGGGTGCGACTTGCTCAGCCGCAAGCTCGGGCGGAGGACCTATGCCCCAAGGCACTCTGGACATCATGAAGCTTGAGGGCCAGCCGGCCAGCTACCAGATCATGTTCGAGCAGAATCCGGGCGGAACTTTTGTGGCCCGCGTGGACAGCGACGAACTCCTTACTTTCCTGCACCAGGAGATGCGCGTGGACCTGCCGATCGCGGAATCGGCGACGCAGGCGGTTCAGGCCGAGGGACGCACGCGTCTCTCCGACGTCTTTCTGGAAGAGAACAATCTGCACGCGGTGATGGATTATCTCGAAGAAGACATTTGAGTCGGCGCCAGCCTGGCTTTCAAGTCAGCGGCGATCTGCCGTCCGTGGAAGCGTCCATTCTCTATAAATATCTCGCTGGTCCTTGAGCCGGAGACGATCACGCCCGCTACATAAATTCCGGGCACGTTGCTCTCGAAGGTTTCCGGATTGCAAACCGGGCGCATCTCCGGATGCGTAAGCTCGATTCCCAGCGATTCCAGAAACTGATAGTCGGGATGATAGCCGGTAAGCGCGAAGACAAAATCGTTCTTCAGGACGCGCTTGCCGTCGGGCATGCTGATCCGCACCGACTCCGGCAGAATCTCTTCCACACAGGATCCGAAATGCGCAGCGATTTCTCCTCTGGCGATGCGGTTCTCGATGTCCGGCTTAATCCAGTACTTCACGTTCTTGTGCATGCCCGGACCGCGATGCACCAGCGTGACGCGCGCGCCGCGCCGCCACAGCTCCAGCGCGGCAATCGCAGCTGAATTCTTGGCGCCAATCACCAGCACGTCATTATCAAAATACGGATGCGGCTCGCGGTAGTAATGCATTACCTTGGGCAGATCTTCGCCGGGAATTCCCATGTAGTTCGGCCGGTCGTAATATCCGGTGGCGACTACGATCTTACGCGCACGATAGTCGTGCAGCTTGTCATTGCGATCGCGAGTGCGAACGCGAAATTCACCGTCGTGCCCGGCGACTTCAAGCACCTGCTGGTACTGGCGCACATCAAGCCGGTAATGCTGCGCCACGTTGCGGTAATATTCCAGAGCTTCCTGGCGGTTGGGCTTCTGATTGGCCGTGGTGAAGGGAATATCCCCTATCTCCAGCAGCTCGGGCGTGGTGAAGAAAACCAGGTTTGCCGGATAGTGAAAGAGCGAGTTCACCAGGCATCCCTTGTCGATGGAAACGGCGGAAAAGCCCACTCGGTGCGCTTCGATGGCGCAGGCCAGCCCTGTCGGCCCGGCGCCGATCACCAGCACATCGAACGAATCGGCCTTGTGGCCGTGCTGTGAACTCTCGGTCATAAAAACTTTTATTGTACAGGGCAGGTAGATGGCAACGGGTTACGTGATCGTGATCAGCCGCGGAAGAAATCTTTGATGGCCTGTTTCATCACTTCGCGCCCGGTATCGGCGATGGCCTTGGTCAGTGGGATTTCCTTGGGGCAGACCTCGACGCAATTCTGCGCGAAGCCGCACTCCTGGATCCCGCCGTCGCCCATCAGCGCCTGCAGGCGCTCGTGCTTCAGCGCCTTGCCGGTGGGATGCTGATTGAACAGCCGCACCTGGGCGATAGTCGCGGCGCCCACGAATCCGGTCCTCTCGTTGAATTGCGGGCAGGCCTCCATGCAGCAGCAGCAGGAAATGCAGCGTGAAACGGGATAAGCCTGCTCCTGCTCCACCGGCTGCACGCGCGGACCGGCGCCGAGATCGTAGGTTCCATCAACCGGAACCCACGCTTTCACTCGTTTGAGATTCTCAAAGATTACGCTGCGGTCGACCGCGAGGTCCCGGACTACGGGAAATTTCTTGAGCGGCTCGACCGTGATTGGCTGCTCGAGCTTGTCCACCAGCGCGGAGCAAGCCATGCGCGCGCGGCCATTGATCAGCATGGCACACGAGCCGCAGACTTCCTCCAGGCAGTTGGAGTCGTAGGCAATCGGCGTGGTGGTCACGCCGGCGCGAGTCACCGGGTTGGTCGCAATCTCCATCATGGCTGAGATCACGTTCATCCCCGGCTTCCAGGTAAGCTCAAACTCTTCCCATCGCGCCGCGGTTCCAGGATTCTCCTGGCGCTTGATCTTCAGGACGACGATCTTGGCCATTACCTTTTTGTCTCCCCCGGAACCAGCGATTTCAGCCACGACATGCCGGCATTAATCAACGTCAGGATGCCGAGCGCCCAGAACACCCACTCGTGGCGCACCACCGCCATCCAAATCACCCCGATGCCGATGACCAAGAACAGTCCCGCCATCAGTTTATAAAAATTTGGCTTCGGTTGCTTTGCCGGTTGCTGCACTCTTCTTGGCTTTCTTTCTTTAGCGTAACTTCGTGGACTCTGTGATTTCTGCCTTGGCTAAGTCGCCATGTCGTAGCGCCGCGGCCGAGGCGGAATCAGCGAAATATCCACCGGCTCGAACTCAAACCGCGGCTCATCGACATCGGGCGCAAAGTAAGCCTTGGTCGTCTTCAGCCAGTTCTTGTCGTCGCGATCGGGAAAATCCGGCTTGTAGTGCGCGCCGCGCGATTCGTCCCTCATGGCCGCGCCCTGCGCGATCACCCGCGAAAGCTGCAGCATGTTGTACAGCTGGCGCGTGAAGGCGAATGACGTGTTCGCCCACTGGCTCTTGTCGCTGAGGTTCACGTTGTTGAAACGCTCCAGCAGCTGGAGCAGCTTGGCATCCGTCTCTTGAAGATTCTTGTTATAGCGGATGACGGTGCAGTTCTTGGTCATCAGCTCACCCAACTCGCGCCACAGGCGGAACGGGTTCTCGTTGCCCTGGTTCTTGATCAGGACGGCGTTGGCTGCATCCTGGCGCTTCTTTTCCGCCTCGAAGACCGCGCTGCTCGCGCCGTCCGTGGATTTCGCATTTTTGGAGTAGAGCATGGCCTGCGGCCCGGCGACGAAGCCGCCATGAATGCAGGACACCAGCGAGTTCGCTCCCAAGCGGTTGGCTCCGTGGTAGCCGTACTCGCATTCGCCGGCGGCGAAGATGCCTTTGATATTGGTGGCCTGCTTGAAGTCCACCCACAGGCCGCCCATGGTGTAGTGCATTCCCGGAAATATCTTCATGGGCACGTCGCGGGGATCGTCACCGACAAACTTCTCGTAGATCTCGAGAATTCCTTCCAGCTTGCGGTTCAGCGTTTCGCGATCGATATGCGTGAGGTCGAGATAGACCATGGGCTGGCCGTCGATACCCAGGTCGTATTCGTAGACCACCTTGTGGATCGCACGCGTCGCCACGTCGCGCGGCACCAGGTTGCCGTACTTGGGATACCACTCTTCCAGGAAGTACCAGCGGTCGGAAGCGGGAATATCTTTCCAGTTGCGCTTGTCGCCCTTCTTCTTCGGCACCCAGACGCGCCCGCCCTCGCCGCGTGCCGACTCCGACATCAGCCGCAGCTTGTCGTCGCCGGGGATCGAGGTCGGATGCACCTGGATGAACTCGCCGTTGGCGTAGTAACAGCCCTGCTGGTAAAGCGCGGACTGTGCCGACCCGGTGCACACCACCGAGTTCGTTGACTTGCCAAAGATGGCCCCGATTCCGCCCGTCGCCACGATCAAGGCATCGGCGGGGAAGGTGCGCACCTCCATGGTATGCAGGTCCATGGCGCAGATACCACGGCACGCGCGCTCGCCGTCCAGCACCGCGCTCAGAAACTCCCAGTGCTCGTACTTGGTCACGCGCCCTTCGGATTCGTAGCGGCGGACCTGCTCATCGAGCGCGTAGAGGAGCTGCTGTCCGGTGGTCGCGCCGGCAAACGCCGTGCGGTTGTAGAGCGTGCCGCCGAAGCGCCGAAAATCCAGCAGGCCTTCAGGCGTGCGGTTGAAGGGAACACCCATGCGGTCGAGCAGGTCGATGATCCCTGGCGCCGCCTCGCACATGGCTTTCACCGGCGGCTGGTTGGCCAGGAAGTCGCCGCCGTAGATGGTGTCGTCGAAGTGCTGCCAGGTAGTGTCGCCCTCGCCCTTCAGGTTCTTGGCGGCGTTGATGCCCCCCTGCGCGCAGACCGAGTGCGAGCGCTTAACGGGAACGATGGAGAAGAGGTCGATGTGGCCCCCGGCCTCGGCGATCTTGATCACCGCCGCCAGACCCGCCAGCCCGCCGCCTACCACGATGATTTTTGGACTCGTTGCCATTCAGAGTTTCTTTAACCACAAAGGACACGAAGGATCACAAAGGAATTAAACGATTCTTGTTTTGCGATCACGGCCAAAGCGCGCAACGCCAGTATTTCTGATCTTCCGATCGCCCGATCTCTTATTCCTTCGTGTCCTCTGTGGTTCCAATCTTCAATGTCGCGCGTGCTCCACTACCAAACTCTCTTCTCCTCCGCGTCTCTGCGCCTCCCCGGTGAACTAATGCTTTGCTGCAGCATGAAAAGTCGATGAGCCTGTTGAAGGACCTTCCTGAGCAAGCGGCCAGTTCTGAAAGAACGCCGCGAGGGTGGCGATGCCCACGGCAATCAGAGCCACCGCGATCGCCGCGCACACCCAGCCCATGGCCCGGCGCGAGCGCTCGCTCACCGTGATTCCCCACTTGGCGCAAAACAGATACAAACCATAGGCAAAGTGCCACGACGCCGCGGTGATGCCGATCACGTAAAACGCTACGGCCCAGGGATGCTGCAGTTCTGCCTGCACCTTATCGAAAGCCAGGTTCGGATGCGTCAGCAGATGCGTTCCGGTAAAACGCATGGTGTAGGTATGCCAGCCGATATATGCAAAGGCGATCGCGCCGGTCCAGCGCTGCGCGGAGTACATGATGTTCCCCGCCCACGGATAGTCGCTCACGTTGCTCTGGCCGTTGAACCAGATGTAGAAGCCGTAGAGCGAGTGATAGAGCAGGGGAATATAGATGCCCACAATCTCCAGCACCAGCACAAAAGGCAAGCCGGTGAGAAACTTTACCTGGTCGCCGTAAGCTCGCGGACCATTGGTGGCGAAGGCGTTGGAAACGAAGTGCTCGAGCAGAAACACCCCAATGGGAACGATCCCGCTGAGCGAGTGCAGCTTCCTCAACAAAAAGGAACGTCCCTGTCCCGCTCGAATCGGGGGCACGCCGCGCGCGATGGGTGTAGCAACGCCTGCCATAGCTTTTTCGGGCTCACCCTTACGGTGTCAGCCAGGAAGGGCAAACCCTCCATTATCAAACGAGAGAGCGGCAGGGTCAAACTGTGACCCGCGTCACAGCTCCGTTTCCTGCTCCTTGGTTTTTTCGTTGTTCTCTGTGGATGCAAGCCGGATTCAAGGTGAGAAATGAAATCCCCGACGACCGACTATTCCAGCGCCGGAGGCGCGGAACAGTCTAGCCTGCCCCGAAGGCGGGCGGCGATGACCCGTCCCCAAGTCCAGTCCAATGGTGATGAGACACTCTATGGGTTTCTTATTGGCCCAGGCCGATGAGGCGCTGCTGGCGCAGGATCTCCAGCCCGGCCAAACACACCTTGTCGGAAGGAAGCCCTGCAACTTTGATCTGGTTGAGCTCTGCCGCCATCTCTTTAACGGTCAGCCCAGCTTCACAAAAGTCAAGTAATTCGGCCGAGAGCCTGGAGAGCTGACGAACCTGGGGTCCCATCGCGGTTCTCCGGATCGCCATCTTCACCGGCTGCCCGGCTATGTCATGCAATGGGCCTCTCTGGCGCAGCCGGCGGACAATTTCCTGATAATCAGCGGGAAGCTGAATGATGTTGACTCCCGGCAGCAACTGGGGGCGGCTACCCGAGGAGAGCAGCTCTTCATCGCTCTCGACGACCTGGTGCCCGGAGGCTTGCTCTCGATGAGAGGCAGGATCAACCGAGTTATGACGACGCTCCAGCAGCGCAGCTTCGTAATCCACCAGCGCAGTGATCGCCAGCGGCGCGTTGCTCGCCGCAGGAATATAGTGCAGGCGCGTGAATCGGAAAAAGTCTGTGGGAAAGCCGGCTTGCGCGTAGTATGCAGTGCGATCGCCATTTGCAAAATTGACGCCGTTCCTGATGCGCCATCTCTGCCATTGCTGAAATACGTCTACCACGTCCCCGCTATCCTGGTGCAACCCCAGCAGAAGGCGCCGAAATGCCCTCATGCCGTTCAGGAGAAAGTCGCGCAGCTCTTTCAGGAATTCGCGTTCGAGATGGGGCAGAGGAACGGAATAGAAGCTGGAAAAAATCTCCGGATGGCCGGCAATCATCGCATGATCTTCCGCTTCCTGCGGCCATCCGCGATACGACATATCGGCGACACCATCGTCGAGGACCAGCGAACTCCGGTGCTGCTTCTGGATGGGAGTATCAGCCAGCGGTGCCAGAATGCTAAGCTGAGGGTCGGCGTAGTCATAGCGCAGAGAATCCACGAAGAACGCCGCGGTGGCGCGCAGGTCATTCATGGTTTCTTCGGGAAAGCCCGCCATCAATGACACCGCGGTGTTGATTTTGAACTTGTCGCAGGAGCCCACCCGCTCCGCCGAATCATCTAACGCCAGCCCCTTATCGATGATCTTCTGTATCCGCGGCGAGCCTGATTCAATGCCAAAGAAGATTCCGCGGCAGCCGGCACGGGCCATGAGGGCGATCAGCTCTTCGTCAATGCAGTCAGTGCGTGCGCTGCAGCCCCAGGTGAACTCCTCCTGGCTCGCGATGAGGGCTTCACAAAATGCTTCCACCCGTTTGCGGTCCACGGTGAACATGTCGTGGACCAGCTCGAAGGAGCTGATGCCGTAGGTCTGTTTGACCCGGCGCATCTCGGCAATCATGCGCGCCGGAGTCTTCAGCCGGAAGCGTCGGCGGAAAAAATCGTTGGTCGAGCAAAACCTGCAGGCGAAAGGGCACCCGCGCCCGAGCTCCAGTGGAAAATGACGCGAAAACCCCACGTCGGGAAAAAGATGAAACGCGGGAAATGGCAGGCTGTCAAGGTCGAGAATCAGAGGTGCGTCCGGGTTGCGCGCGATCTCCCCGTCCGTCCGGCGAAATGTGATGCCCGGTATTTCTGCCAGAGAAACCTGGCCGGCTAGAGCATCTACCAGGTCAGGAAGCGTTTGCTCGGCCTCGCCGCGGACCACAAGGTCAATGAATGGGTAAGCTTTCAGCGTGGCGATATCCACCACCGATGCCTGTGGGCCGCCCAGTACAACAACGGATTTGGGATGCGCTCGCTTGACCTCCGCGGTGATGCGAAGGGTCAGCGGGTAGCTGCTGCACACTGTACTGAAGCCAAAGAAATCAAAGTCGCGGCCGGCGAAATAGGATCCCGCAAACGCGCAGAAATCAGTCTTCTTTCGGCCCCCTTCTTGTAACCACTTGTAGTAAACGCGATTGAGGTCCACCACTTCGGGTTTGAGCCCCCTGGCTTCGAGCACGCCGGCGAGGCTTAGGATCCCCAGAGGGGCAAGCTCGCCCGTGATGCGAGCGGCCTCATCTTCGCCCACAGGCCGGTGTTCGAACTGGCTGGCTGTGGGCGCACTGATGAGGCAGATCTTCATGGCTGTCAAAGACTAGATTGCGAACTGCAGGGAATTGAGACACCGCCGCAAGACTAATGACAAAACGTCGGCATCTCCGCGCCGCGAGCGCTTAGTCGCGAGGAACTTCGCAGCCCATGTTGGTGATCAGCGTGTTCTCGAAGGTTTTTCGCAGCTCTTCGAGCTGGTCGGAGTTCAGGCACAGGTTGGGAAGCTGGCGCGCCGCTTCCGGCAGCTGGTTGGCCACGTGTCTGGCCAAGGCTCTGGCCCATTCTCTCTCTGCAACGACGGCTGCTGAGTTCGCCGCCGCGTCTGCTTTGGACATCCCTACGCCGAGCGCGGATAACCCACCCACTGCCAGAGCGCTACCGATCATTGTGCGCCGATTAAGCTTGGGGCTGGCGGCGTTTTTCGGTTCACTATTCGATTTGGGCATTCTAGTAAACTCCTCAACGCTGGATTTTTGGGGGGTGCCAAAGCGTAATGAGTCAACTGTCGGCCGTCAAGCTGACTTAGGTAACTAAAGTCACTCGAAATTCGTGCCCCCCAACACCCTGATTTGGAATCGGTTCGCAACTCATTGAGAATAATGAGTTGTCCGTGCCGCATCCCATGGGCTTTGGGTGCGAGGCCTCATCAGTTGCGAAGGCCTCATTTCAGTCAGGTTCACCATATGGGCAAGGGAAATACATACGCCCATCGTGGCCGCTTGCTATCTTTGCTTTTTTCGCCACTGGTTATCATTTGGCCTTTTGTCTAAAGAGGCCGCGGGCAGACGCCTTCCGTTTTCAGATCTCCCGATCTCCCGATCGCCAGATCACCCGATCCTTCATCACTCATACCTCAGCCCCTCAATCGGGTCCAGCCGCGAGGCCTTACGCGCGGGATAGTAGCCGAAAAATATTCCGATCGCCGCCGACGTCAGTCCCGCCACAATCATGACCTGCGGCGAGATTTGCACCGTCCACTGCAGAGTGGTCTCTAGAAGAAAACCACCGAGAATTCCCGCCATCACGCCCAGCGCTCCGCCGATCAGGCTCATGACCACGGCTTCGCTCAGGAACTGCATCTGCACGTCGCGCTCAGTAGCTCCGACGGCCAGCCGTATCCCGATCTCCCGCGTACGCTCGGTGACCGAGATCAGCATGATGTTCATGATGCCGATGCCGCCCACCAGCAGTGACAGCGATGCCGCGCTGCCCAGCAGCAGCGTGAAGATGTTGGCCGCCGCCAGTTGCGCGCGGATCAACTCCTCCGGCGTGCGGATGTTGAAGTCGTCATCGTCGCCCGCGCGCAAATGATGCCGCTCGCGAACCAGGGCGATGATCTCCCGCGTGGCCTCGGGGATGGCTTCGCGCGAGGCTGCGGCAAAAAAAATGTCGTCCAGCCACTCCTGTCCGGTAATTCGCTTTTGCGCCGTGGTGATCGGCATGACCACGAAATCATCCTGGTCGTATCCGCTGGCGGAAAATCCCTTGCCCTGCAGCACCCCGAGAACCTTGAACGGCACCTGGTTCACGTTGATGGTCTTGCCAATCGGATCTTCCTCCTCAAAAAGATTCGTGGCCACGGTCTGGCCCAGCACGCAGACGGCGGAGTTGTGGTCCATGTCATCCTGGGTAAACTCGGCGCCGCGTGCCAGGTCCCACTTGCGGATATCGAAATACTCCGGGCTCACGCCGCGATACTGCGTGCCCCAGTTCAGGTTTCCATACACCACCTGGATGCGGCCGTCCACGTTGGGCGAAGCGCTCTTGATTCCCGGGACCTGCTCGAGGACCGCGCGGCCGTCGCCGATCATCAAGGTCTTGGTCCCGCGCGTGCCAATGCGCACGCCATTGCGCGCCCGGCTGCCGGCCTCCAGCCAGATCAGGTTGTCACCGACCTTGTGGAGCTGGTCTTCCACGCGGCTCGATCCCGCGCTGCCCACGCCCACCACGCAGATGAACGCGGCCACGCCCATGATGATCCCCAGCATCGTCAGCACGCTGCGGATGCGGTTGCGCCCCAGCGCTTTCAGTGCTTCGCGAATGATGGTGCTCAAATACATTTCGCTTTCATTCCTCGGTTGGCCCAGTCGTTCGCCCGACTTTGCGAAAGGGAGCGATCACCGGATGACCCGATCTCCCGATCCCTCACTCATACCGCAGCGCCTCAATCGGGTCCAGGCGCGCCGCTTTCTGCGCGGGATAAAAGCCAAAGAAAACTCCAACTGCAATGGCCACAGCCGTGGCTCCGGCGATTGCCCCGGGCGAGACCAGAATCGGCCAGCCGGCCGCGACCGCCAGCACCAGCGCAGCGATCAATCCCACAAGAATTCCTATCGCGCCTCCGATCAGGCTCATCACCACGGCTTCGGTCAGGAATTGCAGTTGCACATCGGTCTCCGTGGCGCCGATAGCCAGCCGCACGCCGATCTCGCGCGTGCGTTCCGTAACCGAAACCAGCATGATGTTCATGATGCCCAACCCGCCGACTGCCAGCGAGATCCCGGCAATCGAGGCCAGCAGCAGCGTCATCACCTTGCTGGTTTCCGAAGCCAGGTCGGCCATGTCGGCCAGGTTGCGCACCGTGAAGTCGTCGGGCTGATCGGCGCGAATGCGATGCCGGTCGCGCAACAAGGATTGAATCTGCTGCTGCGCGGCATAGCTGGCGGCGCGCGACTTGGCCGAGGCCATGACAAAGCGCAGCCACGGCTGTCCGGTGATCTTCTTCTGCAGCGTGGTGAGGGGAACGATGATGACGTCATCCTGATCGTCTGTCATCGCCGCCGATTGTCCTTTGGCCTCCAGTACGCCGGAAACTGTAAAGGGAAGAGTGCCGATGCGGATGGTCTTGCCGACCGGGTCGGCGAATGCGAACAGGTTTTTGCGCACAGTCTCGCCGATGACGGCGACGTTGGCTGCCATGGTTACGTCTTCGTCGGTAAAGCCGGCGCCGCGGGCGAAGCTCCACGTCCGGATCTCGAAATACTCCGGCGTGCTGCCGATAATGCGCGTGCCCCAGTTGTCGCCTTCGTAAACCACCTGGGCCGAGCTCTGCGCGCCACCGGCCGCGGCCACCACATCGGGACATTCTTTCAAAATCGCCAAGACGTCGGAGCGCACCAGCGTTTTGGTAGCGCCCCATCCCAGGTTAAGGCCGCCGATGCGCATTGAGCCCGAGCTGATGAACAGCATGTTGGAGCCGAGGTTGGAGATCTGCTTCTGCATGGCGTCGTCGGCGCCGCGGCCGATGCCCACCAGCGCGATTACGGCGCCCACGCCGATGATGATCCCCAGCATGGTCAGAGCGGTGCGCATCTTGTTGCGCGCCAGCGCGCGCATGGCTACACGCAATGTGGAGGCGAAATCCATGGCTAATCCTCGAGCGCCGGCAGAGTTTTAAAAACCTCAGCCGCGATCGCACGGTCCTTGATCAACTCATCGCGCCTGATCTTCCCATCGCGAAACACCAGGCTTCGTCGCGTGAACTGCGCGATGTCGTGCTCGTGCGTCACCAGAACGATGGTCAGTCCCTTTTCGTTGAGAGATTGAAAAATCTCCATTACCTCGACCGAGGTTCGGCTGTCGAGATTGCCAGTCGGTTCGTCTGCCAGGAGGATAGACGGCCCGTTCACCAGCGCCCGCGCAATGGCCACACGCTGCTGCTGGCCTCCGGAGAGCTGGGAAGGGAAGTGGTCCATGCGCTCGCCCAGGCCGACCATCTTCAGCGCGCCCAGTGCGCGGCGCTGGCGTTCAGCTTTATCAATCCCCGCGTACAGAGTCGGCAGCTCCGTGTTTTCCAGCGCCGTAGTTCGGGCCAGCAGGTTGAAGCCCTGGAAGACAAATCCGATCTTGCGGTTGCGGATGCCCGCCAACTGTTTTTTGTCGAGGCTGGAGACATCGGCGCCTTCGAGCAGGTACTGTCCGGAAGTAGGCTTGTCGAGGCAGCCGATGATGTTCATGAAGGTTGATTTTCCGCTGCCGCTGGCGCCCATAATGGCCACAAATTCGCCGCGCCGGATCCGCGTGCTCACTCCGCGCAGGGCGTGAACCTGAGTCTCGCCCAGCTGGTAGATCTTGTGGACGTCATCAACCTGGATAACGACGTCATCGCGAGCGGAGAGGGAGCGGTCCAGTTCCGGCAGTGACAACGATTTGGAATCTTGCGGGGTCATCGCGCTATCGCTTAGGAACGCCGGGGCCGCTCATACGCGGCGCGGTGGAGCTGCGTCCCTGGGCGAGTCCTGTGACCAGGTTGTCGCCGTCGGCGAGATTGCCGTTCACCGGTTGCACCAGCTCAGTGAAGGTATGGTCGGTGATGCCGGTGCGGATCCTCACCGGTTCCAGCGAGGAATCCGGCAGCAGTTTCCACACAATCTGGGCATCGCCGCGCGACTGCTGCGCCTGCGGCCGCGTTGCGGCCTTCTTGCTCGCCGGTGAACCAGGCCCGGGCGCCGCTGAAGGTACTTCTTCAGGCTTGGCACTGCGTTGCGCGTTCTCGGGAATGCCGTACTTCTGCATCAGGGCCCTGATCTCGTCGGCGGCCAGATCCGGCTTGTAGCGCAATGCGCCGTTGGGGACCTTGATCACGTTGGCCGCTGTGGCCACGGGAATGGTCACGTAGGCAGTCATGCCGGGGAAGAGCTTCAGCTCGGGGTTGTCGAAATCGATGATGGTGTCGTACGTCACCACATTCTGCACGATGGTGGAGTTCATCCTCACCTGCGAGACCGTGCCGCTGAAGGTATCGCGTGGGTAAGCGTCGACCTTGAAAGCAACTTTTTGCCCAGCGCGAATCTGCCCCACGTCGGATTCGTCAGTCTTGGCGTAGACCTGCATCTTGGTCAGGTCCTGGGCGATAGTGAAGAGAGTCGGCGCCTGCAGCGATGCCGCCACCGTCTGGCCAACGTCCACACTGCGCGCGACCACTGTGCCGTCGATCGGCGCGCGGATGGTGGTGTAGTCCAGGTTGGTCTGCGCCACCTGCACTGCGGCTTCTTTCTGCAGCACCTGTGCCCGCGCCTGCTGCTCGGAGGCTAACGCGCCTGAGACCTGCGCCACACCGCTCTCAGCGTTGGCTCGCGCGAGATCCAGCGCCTGCGGGCTGACCACGCCATCGCGATACAGACCCTGCGCGCGCGCGTAATCGGCCTTGGTCTGCACCTCGTTGGCCTTGGCCTTGGCCGTGTTGGCGAGAGACACGGCAAGATTGGCTTTGGCGTTCTCCAGATCGGCCTTGGCCTGCGAGAGCGCGCCTTCGAACAGCGCGGGATCGATCTGCGCGATCAGTTGTCCCCTCTTGACCTTGGAATTGAAGTCCACATACAGCTTGTTGATGGTCCCGGAAACCTGCGAGCCCACCTGCACCGTGATTACGGCGTTGATGGTCCCTGTAGCTTCGACCACCTGCTTGATCTCGCCGCTTTCTACCTTGGCCGTGTAGTACTGCACCGGCCCCCGGCTGCGCATCTCGAAGGCGGTAAAGATTCCCACTCCGGCGAGCAACAGGATCAGGACGGTGATTTTCCGCTTGGTGATCTTCATTTTTTGTAGAGCAGACTTGTACAACGAGCGTTATTTAATAATAACAACCCCGCGAGCGTGATGGCAGGTGTTTCCCGATCCCCTATCGCGGGGGGCCACGGCGATTACCCGATGGTTCCTCCCCTGTTTAGCCGTGGCTCCGGGCGCAGAGTTTTTGTCGCCCCTGATCGCAACCTCCGGTACAATGCCGTCTTTGTCGAACCCGGCGCCGGAGATTGGAAATCATGCTCAAAGCTCTTGCTTCTTTTTTCTTAACTGTCTCACTGATGTCCGGAATTCCCGCCGCCGCGCAGTCGGCCATTGATCCCGACATCAACCAGAAAATCCGTGCCGAAGAGGCCGAGCACTCGCAGATCATGCACACCATGCATTTTCTGACCGACATTTACGGCCCGCGGCTCACCGGCTCGCCGAACCACAAAGCGGCGGCCGACTGGGCAGTCAAGGAGATGACCGGATGGGGTTTTGAAAACGCGCACCTTGAGCCCTGGGACTTCGGCCACCCCGGGTGGATGAACGAGGAGGCCAGCGGCTACGTGATCTCTCCCATCCATGACCAGCTCACCTTCCGCGTGTGGGCCTGGACTCCGGGCACCAAGGGGACGGTGAAGGGCGACGTGCTGCAGATCATCCCGCCGGACAAGCCCAAGCCGGATGCGCTGGAAGCTTACCTGACGACGGTGAAGGACAAAGTCAAAGGCAAGATGGTGATGATCGGCAAAGCCGAGTTCGTGCCGGTGGTGATCGACGTGCCGCCGCGCCGCCTTGACGACAAGGCTGCCGCCGACCGTTACGATCCCAAGAACCCCAACGCCGGGCAGTTCGGCCGTGGTCCCGCGGGCGGCCAGACTCCTCCAGAGCCGGGCGTGATGACTGCAGCGCAGGTCAACGAGCGGCTCGACAAATTTCTGGTCGAGAACCACGCCCTTATGCGCTTGAACGACTCGCGCATGGGCAACGGCCACATCCGCGCCTTCCAGAACCGCGCTTACGATATCGCCAAGGCCGTGCCCACGGTGGTGTTGCGCAATGAAGATTTCGGGCGCCTCGCCCGCATCCTGGCCGATGGCAGTCACGTGGAGCTGGAGTTCAAGATCACCAACCGCATCTTTCCCGAAGGCAAGACGTCGTACAACACCATCGCCGAAATTCCCGGCACCGACCGCAAAGATGAAGTCATCATGCTGGGCGGGCATCTGGACTCCTGGCATTCCGCCACCGGCGCCACCGACAACGCCATCGGCTGCGCGGTCATGATGGAAGCGGCGCGCATCCTGAAGTCACTGGGCGTGAAGCCGCGGCGCACCATCCGCGTGGCGCTGTGGAGCGGCGAAGAGCAAGGGCTGCTCGGCTCGCAGGCCTACGTGAAAGCACACTTCGGCTCTTTTGAGGATCCCAAGCCGGACTTCAACAAGCTGGTGGCCTACTTCAACGTGGATTCCGGCACTGGGCGCATTCGCGGCGCCAGCGTCTTCGGACCGCCGCAGGACGCCGACCTTCTTCGCCAGATCATCATGCCGTTCGCGGATCTGGGCATTGCCGGCGCCATCTCCACCAAGAGCCGCCGCCTGGGTGGGACCGACAGCGCTTCGTTCGCTCAGGCCGGCTTGCCGGGAATCGGCCTGGGTCAGGATCCGATCGAGTATTTCAACGACACCTGGCACACCAACCTCGATACCTACGAACGCATCATCGAGGAAGACGCCAAGAAGTCGGCTATCGTGGTTGCCGCCGCGGTCTATCAGCTGGCCATGCGTGACGACACGCTGCCCCGCTTCACCGCCGCCGAAATGCCGTCCAAGCCTGCGCCTGAATCCGGCCAGCCGGGAGCACCCGCAGCCGCCCAGACGCAAACGGCTGCCCCGGCGACTCCAGCCGAACCGGCTAAGCCGGTCGCGCCGGCGGCGGGAACAAAACAGCAACCCTGAGGGATTCACGGGGCTCAAGCCGAGCAAGACATCATCCCGATGCTGAGTTCGGCAAAGTGGAGCGCAGAGAACGCGCGGCCGTTCCAATCTTGCGCAGTTTCCCCGTCAATCCAGCTGGTGTACTCTATCCAGTCTTCCAAGGAGCCCCGCCCCCATGAGATTCTCTCGCCGCCATTTTCTCGAAACAGGTGGAATTGCAGCAGCCGCCGCGTTAACCGGACCCAAGAGCCTGATGGCCGAACAGGCTGATTCGGCGCCCAAGCTGCCCGAGGCCATCGCTGGTCTCAAGTCGCGCCGCGCCGAAGCCACGCCCATCTCGCCTGACGAGCGCCGCCAGCGGATGGCACGCGCGCGCGAACTCATGGCTGCCAACAAGCTCGACGCCATCCTGATCATGAGCGGCACCTCGCTGATGTACTTCGCCGGCATTCGCTGGTTCCAGAGCGAGCGCTTCTTCTCCGTGATCGTTCTCGCCAAGGGCGAGCCGTTCTACGTGTGTCCGGCATTTGAGGAAGACCGCGCCCGTGAACAGATCAGCGCCGGCCTGGGCGCGACCGACGCGGAAGTCCGCTTGTGGCAGGAAGACGAGAGCCCCTACCAGCGCGTGGCCGAAGGACTGAAGAACCGCGGCCTGTCTGGGGGCCGCATCGGCGCAGAAGAGACCGTGCGCTACGTCTTCACTGAAGGCATCGCCAAGGCCGCGCCCGCGGTGCACATCGTCAGCGCTACGCCTGTCACCGCCAGCTGCCGCATGATCAAAAGCACGCATGAACTGCAATTGATGACGCTGGCCAACCAGGTGACGCTGGCCGCCTATGAAGCTGCCTATCTTTCCACCAAGGAGGGCATGACGCAGCACGACTTCGCGCAGATGGTCTCAGCCGCGCACGAGCGCCAGGGCTTTACCGGCGGCGCCAGCATCCAGGTGGGCGAAAACTCGGCATTGCCCCACGGCTCGGCCAAGCCGCAGGTCATCCGCGAAGGAACTATTCTGCTGATGGACGGCGGCTGCGGCGTGGAAGGGTACGAATCCGACATCAGCCGTACAGTGGTGCTGGGCAAGCCCACCGACAAGATGAAAAAAGTCTGGGAGATCGTGCATCGCGCTCAGGCTGCCGCGCTGGCCGCGGCCAAGCCAGGCGTGGAGGCGCAGTCGGTCGACGCCGCCGCGCGGAAAGTCATCACCGATGCCGGCTACGGTCCGGACTACAAGCACTTCACCCACCGCCTGGGTCACGGCATCGGCATGGACGGCCACGAGTGGCCCTACCTGGTCCGCGGCAACACGCTGCCGCTCGCGCCCAATATGTGCTTCAGCGACGAGCCCGGTATCTACATCCGCGGCGAATTCGGCGTGCGCCTGGAAGACGATATGCACATCACCGAGCACGGCGCGGAACTGTTTACGCCGCAAAGCCCGTCGATCGAGCAGCCGTTTGGGAAAAGCTCTTAATCGCCGACATCGCCGTAATCGTGCGTAATCGGGCAGACCGCTGGCGAAGCGCCGATCGACTATTTAAGCGCATTCGACATGAACGCGCTCACGTCCTTCTTCAGTTCCCCCAGGCTCTGGTCCTGTATGTACATCATGTGGCCGGCGCCGTAGTAGCCGAGGCTGACGCGCTTGTGCTGGTCGGAGTCGAGTCCCATGTGGTTCAGCGTGTATTGAGTGGCGAAGTAAGGCGTGGCGAGATCGTAATATCCCGAGCCCACGAAGAGTTTCATAAAGGGATTCCTGTCGAAGGCGTCTTTCAGAGCTTCTGCGGTATCAGGATAACCGCCGCGGCGGATCCCCCAGTCCCACTCGTCAAAGCGGAAGCCGCCGCCCAGCACGTAATACTCTAGGTCTGACTTGTAGCCGAGTTCTGTGCGCACGTACTGATTGAACATGGCCGTGTACGGTGGTCGGATCGCGCTCATGCTGGGATCGTAATCAGCGCGCTCGGCGACATCGGAGCGCATGGTGCCGGTGAACCGGCTGTCCAGCCGTCCGACAACTTTCTTCTGATCCCGCAGCAACTCCTGCGTGAAATGCGGCTCGTCAACGCGGAGATTGCTCTGGTCGATGTAGGTCTTGTTGAGTCCGGTGTAGCGCGCCAGATGATCGATCATATCCTGACGTTCCTGCGGCGTCAGGCGATCGCCCTTGGCCAGCGCCTGCGCGTAGCCATTGGCGGCCCACTGTTCGACTTCAGCGTGCAGTTTGTCGAGATCGGGAAAATCATTGCCCAGCTTTTTGTGATACCACGCAGCTGAAGCGTACGTGGGCAGAAAGAGGACGTAAGGAAGATCGTTGCCGGGCGAGGAGTCGGTAGTCTGGAAATTGAGGATGCTGGAGATCAGGATGATGCCATTGAAGGCGACGCCGTGCTCGACCAGATAGCCGGAGAGTCCGGCAGCGCGCGTAGTGCCGTAGCTTTCTCCGACCAGAAACAGCGGTGACGACCAGCGCTGTGCGCGGCCGAGATAGAGGCGGATGAACTCGCCCACCGACGCAATGTCATTGCGCAGCCCGAGAAAATTCTTGGCAAACTCCTTTTTGACGGCCCGGCTGTAACCCGTGCCTACCGTATCGATGAACACCAGGTCGGTCTGGTCCAGCCAGGTGTATTCGTTGTCGATGAGTTGGTATGGGGGAGCCGGCATCATGCCGTTGGGCTGCATGCGCACGCGCTTGGGGCCGATTGCACCCAGGTGCAGCCAGACCGACGCCGATCCCGGCCCGCCGTTGAACGAAAACGTCAGCGGACGGTGCTCGGGCGCCTGCCCGTCGAGGGTGTAGGCCATGTAGAACATGTGCGCTTCGATTTCACCGGTTTCGTTGTTCTTGAGAGGCATCATGCCTGCGGTCACTGTGTAGTGAAGAACTCTTCCGCCCACGTGGGTCTCATGATGCGTGACCACCGGCGGCGTCTCGAGCGCCTCCTTTTTCCCCTCAGGGCTGGGCGATGGGCCTGGCTTGGCGCCGGAGTCATTTGGCGCGGCCGATGGGGAAGCAGCCGGCGCGGGGCCTTCCGAGCGGTTTCGTTGCAATCCTCCGGCCAGCGACGACAGCAGCAGACAAAAAGAAACAACGAACAGCGCGCGGTGCGGATTCATTCAGGTTTCTCCTGGGCGCAGAGTGAGTGGGAAAAAACAAGTGAGTTTAGCTGGCTGCCGGAAAAAGGGCAATCGCCGAAGCTCTGATTGGTGCTACAGTGTCGCCAGCCCCCAAAATCCATTTAGCGAGTTGAAGAGCCATGGCGCAACTTCGAATAAAAAGGCTGCGATGGGGAATTGCGGCCGTATTGGGTGTTCTGTTCACAATATCTTCACTGTCTGGGGCTCAGGCCGCCGCCGCCCCGCCGCCCGCCAAGCCCGATTACGGGCACATCGACGGCAGCGTTTACAGCAACGAATTCTTCGGATTGCACATCAGCATTCCGGCCGGCTGGTCGGTTGCCGGAGAAGCAGCGAAAAAACAGCTGATAGAGAAGGGCAAAGAGTTGATCAAAAGCCCGGACGCCGCCAGCCAGCAGGGCATCGACGAATCGGTGAATCGCACTACCCAGCTTCTGACCATATCCAGGTTCGAGATCAACAAACCCAACGCGCAGACCAATCCATCGCTCGTTTGCCTGGTGGAGCGGCTGCCCGATGCCGCCGCCGGCATCAAGAGCCGCGACTACGCTGCCCTGGTCGGTGATGGTCTCAAAGGGTCCAGCCTGACGCTGGCGCCAGTGGGGGAGATCCATGCTGAGACCGTGGATGGAGTGGAATTCTCCGTCCTTGACGTGAAGGGAAAAGTTCAGGAGCAGGACGTCTATCAGAAGTACTACGTCAATATCGTCAAGGGATATTCACTGGTCTTTATCACCACCTATTACAGCGATGACGATCACAAGCTGACGGCAGCGATTGTGGCATCAGTAAAGATGCGGCACCCATAACGAGCCACCAGGGCCGCTGCTGGTTGACGCCGCTGAAAACTGGTTTACTGAACCGGAACTGCCAGATCGCGATCCAGCCTGAGCTCCAGGTTGGCGCCCTGGTCAAGCTTCAGGTCGCTGCCCTGCATCAGGAAGCTGGCGGTAGTTCCCAGCCCGGCTCCGGCCGCGGCTCCGGCGGCCGCTCCCTTGCCGCCCCCGGCGGCGGCACCACTGGCTGCTCCTACGGCCGCGCCGATGGCGGCGTTCATGATCAGGCGCCGCTTATCCGGCCCCCTTTGCGTGATCTCGCCCTCGTTGCTGGTAGGTTTGATGGAGGGATCGCCAGGAACGCCGGTAAGGGTGGCAATCAGAGGTACCCAGCCACCTGCCGTGTCCACTTCGTCAAAAGCCAGCATCATGCGCGCGCCCATATAACCGCGCTCGAAGGTAGCCACATGTGCCCTGACCTCGCGTCCGTGGGAGACGACCAGCCCGCTGGGCGTGACCAGGTCTTCGCGCAGCGCCGCCCGGAAGTGCTGACCGGCGGCCAGGCTCCGCGTATCCAGAGGCTCCATCAAGGTCACAAGAAAGCGCGTGCCCTGAGGGACTGCATTGCCGGAGGCTTCACGCGGTTGCTGGCCGTGATAGGTGTCCGAAGGCTGCGAATAATCCTGTTCCGGCGGAGTGGCCGGCAAAGACTGTTGGTTGGGAAGAGACTGCGTATGAGGACGGGTCTTTAAAACTGGTGCATCCTGGGAGCCCTGGGCTACAACAGCGACGGCCAGACTGAGCATCAAAATGCAAATGGGGGTGATCCGCTTCAGCTGCATGATGTCACCTGCTAATACTTGAAATTATGGAGATGCTCCGCTGTATGATGCCTCCTAATTGCTAAAGAGCTGCTTTTCAGCGGGGCTCTTTCCAGCATCAAGCCGATTACCGGCGTAACTGTACATCGGTTCGCCGATAGCTCAGGCTTAAAGCATCAAAGAAGCAAGCATCTGCCGATTTGTTTATTGTAATGAAAAACTGGTACATACCGATCGCAGTATTAAGCCTTAGCGGCCTGGGGCTGTTTTGTGCCAGCCAGCCGGGCCAAGCCAAGCTGCAGGAGCTGTTTGAACATTTGAGCGGGGACGGCGATCCGCTGAAGGAATTCAACAACTTCCTGGACGAGCAGCTCACGGCCATCCAGAGGACGCTGGACCACCTGGCGGAAGCCCTGGAGCAGCGCGCCTAATCCGCGGCGATCTGATTGATCTTTCCTGCCATCCGCACATCCCTTTGCGTGATCCCTCCGGAGTCGTGCGAGATCAGTGACATGGTTACCTTGTTGTAACGGATATCGATGTCCGGATGATGGTTGGCCTCCTCCGCCGCCTCCGCTACCCGGTTTACGAAGCGGATGGCCCCCTTGAAATCGGGAAACTCGAAGGTCCGATAAATGGTTTTGTCGTGCTTCCAGCCGGCTAGCTTGGTTATCTCCTGCTTGATTTGTGGGTCAGTAAGGACTGCCATCGATTTCGCCCCTTCCTTAAATGGTAGGTTTTAGCATTCAGTATTTGGCCCTCAGCCGAGCATGCGCTGCTGCAAACGGAAATTCTAACGCCGAAGAGCGCCCATCGCCCCGCCACGGATGAATCTTCGAGTAGGGAAGCGGTGAATGACTTTGCAGAACTGTAATAGCAGGCGCTGACTGCTGAGGACTGACTGCTTTACTGCGTGGTATCGCTGAGTACCGGGACAGCCTTGATGGGATAGGTGAAGCGGTAGATCTGGGAGTTGATTTCCTTGCGCAGGTCCTCCCAGATGGTGTCCGGCATCTGCAGGAAGATGCGCACCACGTCGGGATCAAATTGGCGGCCGGAGAAACGCTCCACTTCGTCGCGAGCGACGGAAATGGTCTGGGCCGCGCGATAAGGGCGGTCGGAAGTAATGGCATCAAGTGTGTCGGCCACTGAGAAGATGCGCGCCCCCAGCGGAATCTCCGACCCTTTGAGGCCGCGCGGGTAGCCGGTGCCGTCAAAGCGCTCCTGGTGGGCGTAGACAATCTCTGAGGCCTCGGCCAGGAAGGGGATCTTCTTGAGCATCTGGTAGCCGCGGAAACAGTGCTCGCGCATGATCTGCGTCTCTTCCGGAGTTAGCGCTCCCGGCTTGCGCAGGATCTGATCGGGAATGGCCATCTTGCCGATGTCGTGCAGGAAGGCGCCGCGGGCGATCACGCGAATCTTGTCGCCGGAGAGGCCCATGGCGCGGGCGATGGCAATGGTGAACGCCGTCACGCGCTTGGAGTGGCCCTCAGTTTCGGCATCTTTCAGGTCGAGGGCATCGCCCAAGGCTTCGAGAGTGATGTCGTACGAACGTTCCAGGTCGGTCATGGCCTGGCGCAGTTGCTCGGTGCGTGCCGCCACCAGCGATTCCAGGTTTGACTGGTAAGCTCGATTTTCCAGCTTCAGGCGGCGGTGCTCCAGGGCCCGGCGGACCATGGCCAGCAATTGCTCCCTTTCGAAGGGCTTGAGCAGATAGTCGTACGCGCCGTTGCGGATCGCCGCCAGCGCTACAGAAATGTCATGCACGGCGGTAACCATGATTACCGGCATGTCGGGATATTTTTCCTTGGCACGCTCGAGCAGGGCGATGCCGTCCAGTTCGGCCATCATCAGATCGGAGAGCATGAGTTCGAATTCGCCCGTCGAGTTGAGAAGGGCCAGAGCTTCCATGCCGGAACAGGCCTGCCGGGTCTTGTAGCCGGCGGCGCTGAGCATGGAAGAAATGATTTCCCGTATGGGCTCTTCGTCATCGACGACCAAGATCCGCTCTGTGCTCATTTTTGGAGGTTCACCTTAACGGGGGAGAGCCAAATCTACCCCAGAGTACTCACAAATACAATCCCCGGTACTCGAAAGTAACCGCCATTTTGCGCCAATTGCATGGGATCATGGTCTTGAAATGGCTCGTGAAAGGCTGAGTTCTGGTGTATAAAGTGCACAGGATTCCCCACTCCGTCAAAAATTCTTTAGCCCGGTGACCATTGGAATTGGTGCTGCAACCTGCATTTTTGGCAGAAGCCTCAACACTGCTAATCCTTCTTGCAGGTGCGATTCTCCTTTTCTGGAGCTTCCGCGAACGGTATCTGGTGCCCTGGATGGCGGGTTGGACCGCTTACAGCGCCAGCCGCTTCTTCACCATCCTTTCGCTTTCTCATTCTTCCCGAATCTGGACCGTTCTGGGCGATCTCTTTTTCCTTGTCGGGGTAGGGCTCTTCGCAGCGACAGTCCTGATCTACGTTTCCCGCAAAAGGCTTGTCCTGCCTGTGACCGTGATTATTGCCATCGCCGCGGTGCTTGGCCTCAGTCGCGACCTCTGGCAGCCCTCGGCCGTCTGGCTGCGCTGGGCTTACGAAATCACATGGCGTTTGGGGATGCTCATCGCCTCCGTACAAATGGTCCGTTTCGCCTGGGGTCGCAGGAACATCGGGCGATGGGTTCTGGCGGTCATGTTGCTCGCCCTTCGCCATGATCTGGGCCAGGGCGTGCACTCCATTCCCAGCTACGACATTGGGGCTGATCTGCTTCTCGGCATCGGCATGATGACCATGGTGCTGGACGATTCCCGAGTCAGGATTCAGCGCCTCAAGGTACTGAACACCATCACCCAGGAATTCTCCGGAGATTTTTCCGCGACCGTAAAGGCGGTCCTGCGCGAACTGGTAGATGTGACGCGCTCCAAAGCGGGGTGGTTCCGCATACTCCAGGGCGACACCCTGGTGCTGACCGCCCATCACGGCCTCTCCGATGATTTCATCGCCGCAGTCCGCTCGATGCCGCTCAGCCTGACAACTACCTACGCGCTGGACGTGGGCGAAGTTGTGATGCAACGCGAGGCCGAGCCCACATTGCGGCAGTCCTTCAGGAAGGAAGGGATTCACCACATCGTTATAGTTCCCGTGCGGGGCGAGACTTCCCGAGTGGGAGTGCTGGTGCTGGGGGTACCTGGATTCCGCGAGCACACGGACAACGAAAAGCGGTTTTTCCGGGCGGTAGCTCGGCAGCTGGGCCTGGCGGCGGAGAATCGCACGCTGGTGGAACAGGTCTTGCAATCGCGCAATGAGTGGGCGAACACGTTCGATTCCCTCACTGACTCCGTTCTGGTGCACGACCCGGAATATCGCATCCTGCGCGCCAATCGGGCATTGCTGGAACGACTGCGGCTGGCTTCGGGGCAGGTGGAGGGCAAAACCTGCGACGCGGTGCTTCCGGGCGCGGGAGAGCGCTGGAAGCTCTGCCCCTATTGCAGCGGGGAGGATTCCACGGACCGCGTTGACCTCTGTTTCGGGGGCTACTCCATTGTTTCCACTTCCACCTATTCCGGCGAGGGCCCGTCCCGCGCCGGTGCCGTCCACATTATCAAGGACATCACGGAAGCCAAGGCCGCGGAGGAGCGCTACGCCTCCATCTTCGACCACATGCACGAGGGCGTTTTTGTATCTGCTCCCGAAGGCAAGATACTGGATTGCAATCGCGCTTTCGTGAACATGCTCGGATACTCCAGCAAAGAGGAAATCCTGAAACTCGACGTGGTGGAGTCGCTGTACGTAAATCCCGAGCACCGCGAGAAATTTTTGCGCCTGATGGCCGAGCAGGGATATGTCAGAAATTTCGAGTTCCGGCTGCGCCGCCGCGACGGGAAACAGATCCAAGTGATCGAAAGCAGCTTTGCCACCCGGTCGCCATCGGGAGAGATCGAGCGCTACCAGGGCATTCTGCTGGATGTTTCCGAGATGAAGCGCGCGGAGGAAGAGATCCGGCGCCGCAACCGCGAGCTCTATGTGCTGAACAACATCGCGGTCACCTTCAACCAGTCTTTTGACCTGGATGAAATCCTGCAGCTTACCCTGCTGCAAATCGTGGAGTTGCTCTCTACCGACACGGCGGCGCTCTACCTGTTCGACGAAGACAGCTCGAGCTTGGGCAAGAAAGGCGCCTATGGCCACCGCAGTTCGTGGCTGAAGGAAAGTGAGAGGTTTCCGCTGCCTGCCGATTTTGTCGACGCCATCAAGCTCGAGCACGCGGAGATCATCGATCATGAGCACCTGCAACGCATGCCGGACATCGTGAAGCGCATGGTTGAGGCCGAAGGGCTGAATTCCTGGATCTGGGTGATGTTATGGCGCAAAGAGAAGTTGCTGGGGGTGCTCGCCACCAGCAGCCGGACTTCGCGGCATTTCAATGCTTCAGAGGAGAGCGTGCTGATTGCCGTGGGCCGGCAACTGGCAACGACTATCGAAAAGATTCAGCTCTACCACGAGACCAAGCGCGCCTACGAAGATCTGCGCCGCACCCAGGAACAGTTGCTGCAGAGCGAAAAGATGTCCGCGGTGGGGCAGCTGATTTCCGGCGTGGCCCACGAGCTGAACAACCCGCTCACTGCCATTCTTGGCTATACCCAGTTGCTGGAAACCGAGCCTCTGGACAAGCGGGTCAAGGAGTTCATCCAGAAGCTACAGAAGCAGGCGCAACGCACGCAGAAGATCGTGCAGAACCTGTTGTCGTTCGCGCGCCAGCACAAGCCCAAGCGCGTGCATGTGGACCTGCGCACGGTGATCGAAGACAGCATCGCGCTGCGCGACTACGATCTCAAGGTCAACAACATTGTGGTGGACCGCGAGTTCGATCCCCTGCTGCCTTCGGTGATCGCCGATCCTCATCAGCTCGAACAGGTCTATCTCAACATCATCAACAATGCGGCCGATGCCATGCTCGACGGCGCCCGCGGGGGCCTGCTTCGCGTGCGCGTCTTTCCCGAAAATGGCCATGTAGTGAGCGAATTTCACGATTCCGGCTCCGGCATCGACGATCCCAAGCACGTCTTCGATCCGTTCTACACCACCAAGGTAGTCGGCAAGGGAACCGGCCTGGGACTGAGCATCTGCTACGGCATCGTGAAAGAGCATGGCGGAGAAATCTCCGCGAGCAACCATCCCTCGGGAGGCGCGGTGCTGCAGGTGCGCCTGCCCGCTGCAGTGGGCGAGAAGCCGGTCAGCGAGCGCGACCGCATCGTTGCCCGCCGCGAGTCCAGGCTGGAGGGGCGCGTTCTGCTGCTCGACGATGAAGAGGCAGTACTCGACTTCGAGCGCGAGGTGCTCAAGGCCGCGGGGCTTGATGTGACCGCGGTGACCACTGGCGCCGAAGCTATCCGGCTGATGCAGGAGGAAGAGTTCGACGCCATCCTGCTTGACAGCAAGATTCCCGGCGAGTGGTCCAGCGAGGACGTCTATCGCTGGATCGCGCAGGAGCGGACCTCACTGCTGACCCGTACCGTGCTGGTGCTGTCCAACGTTTCCGATCCTTCCGTGCGCAAGTTCGTGGAGGCCACGCACATCCTGTGCCTGGTGAAGCCCTTTGAGGTGTCAGATCTGCTGGCGGTCAGCCGCCGAGTGCTGCGCCGCGTGAAGGCGGTTGCCACCTCGCAGTAGGTTGGTTCATCGACTAGCGCGCACGGGTTCTTCCCACAACAAAGGCCGCAACCATGGGCTTGCTGAGCAGGCCCAACAGCCCTGACCTGATCCACGCCGGCGCCGTGAGGAAAGCGCGCAGCCGCGAGGCATTGCGGAAGGCCGGCGCAAATCTCTTTTTGTAATCCTCGCGGTAGCGCCGCAGAGCCTCTTCCAGCGAGTATGTTCGCTTCCACACGCCCGAGAGCGACTCGGAGGCCAGCCGGCCGCTGTGCAACGCCAGCGAGATTCCGTCGCCGGCAAAAGGATCGATGAAGGCAGCCGCATCGCCCACCTGCATCACGCCTAGTTGGTCAGTCTGGGGAGTTCGAAAATACAACGGAGAAGTGGTGATGGTAGGAAAGAGTTGCTCCCAGTTGCGGCTGCGCCGCCACAGTTCGGGAGTCGAGGCCAGGACCTGTTCGAGTGACGAAGCGGTTTCGGCGCGCACCATGGCCGCGGCGTTGACGGTGTCACCACCGATTGGCTGTACTCCGCAATAGCCGCCCGCGAAAAAATACAGATCAACCGATCGCGACGGCTCAGGTTCGCGGAAGTGTGCTTTTACGCCTATCCACTTGGTGTGTGTCTCAGGCCGGTATTCGGTGAGCTGCGACCAGCGTCCGGCCGCGTTGACCGCGGTTCTTGCGGCGAAAGCCCCAGTTCCGGTCCTGACCACAAAATTCCCGCCCGCAGCAGCCTCAACCTGCAGCACGGCACAGCCCTCGATTACGTGCACGCCCGATTCGCGGGTGGCTTGCAGCAGGGCTTCGTCCAGCTCGTAGCGAGGAATGCTTCGAGCAGCCGGCGAGACGGGAAGGGAAATCGCGCTGCTTCCCAGAAAGACCCTTGCTGAAGGAATTTCCGGCTTCTGTGCGAACGCATCGCGGACGAGCAAGGATGCCAGCAAGTCGAGCGACTCGGCGGAAACAAACTCGCCGCATACTCTATGCCGGGGAAGATGGTCTTTCTCCAGCAGCAGAACCTTCGCGCCTGCGCGCGCCGCGGTGATAGCGCACGCCGAGCCGGCCGGGCCTCCGCCGGCGACGATCAGATCGTACTGAGCTTGGCTTTCCAGGCGATCACTCCCATGCGGTAGAGATAAAAGGTTCGGACAGAGATTTCCGTGGCGCCGGTTGACGGGTCGCCCAGAATCCTACGGATTTCGTCAACCGTGTAAGCGCGGCGCACCGAGGCTACCGCGTCATGCCGGGTGATGCGGCTGCGATAGATCGGCTTGCCGGCTACGGCCAGCGCCAGATGGATGGGATGGCGAATCAGGTCGTTGATGACGAACGCATGCCGCGCCACGCGCAGCCCCTCGCGCGCGAAGCGAACCAGTTCTTCGCGTTCCAGATGGTGAACGAAGAGGGAACTGCTGACCACGTCAAAGCTGTTGTCACGGAAGGGAAGCGCCAGGGCATCGCCGCAGATGTTCTGATGTGAGCCGTTGAGATGGCTTTGCGCCCGGTCCATGATCACCGGGCTGACGGTGATGGCGAAGCGGCGCAGCGATTGCTGCGTGAGAGCGACCAGGTCGCCGGCCCCGCCGGCCACGTCGAGCCAGTCAATGTTTGTGAGCCTGCGCTTCTCTCCGATCTCGCGCAACAGGGCGATCATGGCGCGCGCGCCGCCGAAGCGGCGGTTGAACATGCGCAGATCGGCGAGCGAGCCTTCTACTTCCTGCGGCGTGCCGCTGTCACTGTCGAGCAGTTCGGGCACCACCACGCGGCGCATGGATCAGACCTGCTCCAGCTCTTCTTCCAAAAGCTGCTTGTTGTAGAGATCGGTGTAGTAGCCGTTGCGCGCCAGCAGCTCTTCGTGTGTGCCCAGCTCCACGATGCGCCCTTCGTGCAGCACCGCAATACGGTCGGCGTTGCGCACGGTGGAGACACGGTGCGAGATGAAGATAGTAGTGCGCCCGTGCATGACCTCGCGCAGGTGGTTGAGAATTTTTTCCTCAGTATAGGTGTCTACGCTGGCAAGGGCGTCGTCGAGGATCAGGATGCGCGGATCGCGAATGATGGCGCGCGCTATCGCGGTACGCTGCTTCTGGCCGCCCGAGAGCGTGATGCCGCGCTCGCCTACCACAGTCTGGTACTGCTCAGGGAAGCTCTCGATGTCGGCGGCGATATTGGCCGCTTCCGCCGCGGAGCGCACCTGCTCGTCTGTGGCGTCGGGGACGCCGAAGGCGATGTTGTCGCGCACCGTGGAGCTGAAAAGGAAGGTCTCCTGAGGCACGAACCCGATATTGCGGCGCAGAGCCGCCAGCGGATACTGGCGCACCGGCCGGCCATCGAGCAGCAGCTCCCCCGTGTAGGGAGCGTTGCCGTTGCCATCCGGAGCCACAGATTTTTCGGCGTGCGCATAGTCGAAGATGCGTGGAATCAGGCTCACCAGCGTAGTTTTTCCCGAGCCGGTGGGGCCAACGATCGCCAGGCTGGTGCCGGCGGGAATATTGAGATTGATGTCCTTGAGAACGGGGACGCTGCCGTAGCTGAAGTTCAGATGGCGGAATTCCAGGTTGCCGGCGATCGCGCTTGCTGCGGCGAGATCGGGGGCAACGTCATAATCCGCGATATCCGGGCGCGCCGACAGGACTTCCTGGATACGTCCCATGGACGCGGTGCCGCGCTGAAAAATGTTGACTACCCAGCCGAGCGCGATCACCGGCCAGGTGAGCATGATGATATAGAGGTTGAAGGCAACAAAATCCTCGAGGCGGATGCGTTGTTGCAGCACCTCGCGCCCACCCAGCCACAGGACCAGGACGATGGCCAGACCCAAAAGCAACTCCAGAGCCGGCCAGAGCATGCCCATCAGACGCGCCAGCGGCAGGCTGCGCCTGACATATTCCTGGTTGGATTTCTCGAACAGAGCAATCTCCGGCTGCTCCTGGACGTAAGCCCGGATCAGCCGCGCGCCGGAAAAGTTCTCCTGGGCGCGGGCAGAGATGTCGGAGAACTGCGCCTGAATTTTTTCGAAGCGCTCATGAATCTGCTTGCCGAAGTATTGAATGGTGATGCTGGCCAGGGGCAACGGCGCAAAAGCAAACAAGGTGAGCTTAGGGCTGATCTTCAGCATGAAGGCCAGTGCCGCCACGGTGAAGACCACGGTGTTGGCGGTGTACATGATCGCCGGCCCCAGCAGCATACGCACGGCGTTGAGATCGTTGGTGGCACGAGCCATGATGTCGCCCGTTCGTGTCTTCTGGTAGTAGCCGTAGGGAAGGCTCTCCAGGCGCGCGAAGAGATCGTTGCGCAAGTCGTATTCGATCTCGCGCGAGACGCCGATCATCAGCCAGCGCGTCAGAAATTGAAAGATTCCCTTGGTCCCGGCAATGGCAACCAGCAACAGCGCGTAGATCACGAACTTCTGCCGCGTGGCCTGCTGATTGAGATCGTGAATGGCGCGGCTGACTACCTGCGGGAACAGCACCCAGATTCCGTTGTTGGCGAAGACGGTCAGCCCTCCCCAGAACAGCGTCCAGCGGTACTTGTACAGGTAAGGAAAAAGAGGCCGCAGGTTTTTAAGCATGCAGTTTCATGGATGATTTTAGCAGGGACCGGGGCTCGGGATTTTTGCGTATTCGGACGGCGTGCTGTTGCCGGTGCTCAGCGCAGGCAAGAGTGCCAGTGCCACAAGGTCCTGGCCGACCCGGCCAGATCGTTCAGCAGGAAACAGCCCGGCTGATGCCCCAGGGCAATTCTAAGAAGGCGTCTTCAAGATCCTATAGCCGCCGACCAGGCCGAAGATCAGGTCGGGCATCCAGGCAGCGACCAGCGGCGGCAACTGGCTGACATTGCCCATGGCCTCAAACAGTCCGGCGATCACCCAATACACCACGGCAATTAACAGTGCGACCGTAACGCCGCCGAGCGCGCCGCGACGCCCGCCGGAGAGGCCGAAGGGGATAGCCAGCACCGCCATGACCAGCGTGATCAGAGGGAAGGCCAGCTTCTTCTGCAATTGCACGCGCAGGCGCACTACGTCAAAGCCGCTCTGCTGCAGGTCGTGGATGTAGTTGCGCAGCTCGTCGTAATTCATCTCCGACGACTGGCGCACTTCCTTCTTGAAGTAGCTGGGCGGTTCGTTGACCTCGGGGAAAGTATCGACCTCGAACTGGCGGTAATCGGTTACAGTGTCGCCGTTGAACGTCCGCTCCCATCCTTTTTCGAAGACCCATCGCTGCAGGTTCTCACGCCAGGTGGCGCGGGCGGCGTAGATGCGTTTGCTGATCTGAAAAGTCCTGGGATCGAGTTCGAAAGAGGATATTCCGGCGAACTCGTTGCGCTCCGGCTCGTAGAACTGGTAGTAGTACACGCGGCGAGTGCCGTCATGGCCGGTCTGGCCGTCACTATTGCCGAAAATCCACTTGCTGGGACGCAGGTAGGTCTGCGCCGTTTTGCCCTTGATGGAGTTGCGCAACATCTCCACACGCTTATTGGCGTACGGCAGATACCACTGGTCCATCAGGAACAGACCGCCCGCGAGCGCGCCGGCAATGACCAGGATCGGGACCAGCGTACGGTAAATGCTGACGCCGCTGGCCTTCATGGCGGTAATCTCGTTCGATTTCTGCATCAGGCCGAAGGTCACCAGTACGGCCAGCAGAACGCTCATGGGTGCGACCACCTGGTAGAGAAGCGACGGCACCTGATTGAGCAGGTAATCGCCCACGGTAAGCGGCGCCACTTTGTTGCGCACAATGTCGTTGAGCAGCTCAAAGAAAGAGAAGACCAGGGAGACGGCGAGAAAGCTGAACAGGATGAGCAGCAGCAGGCTGATGAACCGCCGCATGACGTAGTCGTCGAGGATCAGCATGAAGCGCTGCGCCAGGAGGATGACCACGCCCAGTACGAACAGAAACAGCAGCGGGTAGAAATATTCGTCGCCCAGGGAGAAGCCTACCCCACCCCAGCGGGACCGCGGTCCAAAGATTCCAAGGAGCACGAAGGCAACGCCCAGCGCCACCGCCAGCGCTCGTGTAAGTCCGGGGCGGAAGAAGCGCCGTCCGGACGAAGCCAGCGGCTGCTCATCGCGGCCCTTGAGCCAGTTGCGAGTCCAGCTCTTGAACTGCGTCACCAGCGCCTGTCCCAGGCCGATCTCGATGGGAATGCGGTCCGTCCGCCACAGAAGCAGCGTCCCGGCCACGGCGAAGATGATGTTGGCCATCCACACGCCAAGCACTGGCGAGGCCTTCCCGCCGCGCGCCATGGACACCCCGATAATGGAGAGGAAGTAATAAATGAAGACCAGAACGATGGTCAGAACGAAGCCCGCGCCCTTTCCGCCTTTTTTGGCCGACAGCCCGAGTGGTATGCCGATCAGCACCAGCACCAGGCAGGCGGTGGGCAGGGCCAGGCGGCGGTTGAACTCGATCCAGTACCAGCGGGCCAGGTCGGGCTTGGAGTTGCGGCTCTGGCGCAGCAATTCGGCGCCGCTCATTTGCGCCACTGGAGCGGCTTCGGCCGCGGGACGGGCGGGCGCAGGACGGCTCAGCACCATATCCGTCTCGTTGAAGGTGGTGATGTTGTACTGGTTGGGAGCGCGCGCGTCGCTCTCGTGAACTTCGCCGTTGATCAGGTGGATCTGGATGTTGTTGCCTTCGCCCGCCGCGGCTACCGCTTCCTTGGCGATAGTGATCTTCAGCGAATCGCGGTTGCTGAAGTCGGCCAGGAAGACGTTCTTCCACACGGCCGTGCGCGATGCGGAGCTGACGTCATCAACGTACAGCACCATGTTGGGAATGTCTTCGTAGAAGACCCGCGGCTGGAGCTCGATGGTGATCTCAGACGAGATCAAGTTGCTCTCAAGTTTGGCCAGCGCGGCCTGCGATCGCGGAGCCAGGTACACCGTATTGCCCAGCGCCAAGAGCCACGCGGAAACACCGAAGATGGAGACGATCTTCAGGAATTTGCGGACGCTTACGCCGCTGGCGCGCATGGCGGTGACCTCGCTGTCGGCGGCCATGCGGCTCAGGCCGAGCAGGATCCCCACCAGCACGCCCATGGGGATGGTGATAGTGAGCGCCTGGGGCAGGGTGAAGAAGAACAACTGGGCTACGCTGGGCACCGGCGCGCTGTTGCGCACCACCAGCTCCATGATGCGGCTGACCAGCCGCACAAAAACGACAAAGGTGAAGACTGAGGCCCCGATGAGCCCGTGAGCGAGGACTTCCTTCAGGATATATCGGGTAAAGATGCGCACGCGGTTCTGAATAGCAGTCTAGCAGACGCTTGTCTTGTGTTATTAATGGATTGCCCGCTCTATGCCCGCGATTCGGATTGTCTTTCTCTGGCACATGCATCAGCCCTACTACAAGGACCTGGTGACGGGCGAATACCGCCTGCCCTGGGTCCGCCTGCACGCCCTTAAAGACTATTACGGCATGGTCAAGCTGTTGGATGAGTTTCCCGGCGTCCACCAGACGTTCAACCTGGTGCCGTCCCTCATAGCCCAGATTCAGGACTATGTCGCGGGGACGGCCCGCGATCCTTTTCGGGAGATCGCCTCCAGGCCGGCTGGTGACTTGAACCTGGCGGAGAGAGCATTCGCCATTCAGTATCTGTTCCAGGCCAATCCCGATCGCCTGATAGGCCGCTACCCGCGTTATCGCGAGCTGTGGCAGCAGTTCCGCCCTGAACCTAAGCTTCCGCCAGAAGAATTGCGGCGGATCGCCTTCCGCCTGCACGAGCGCGACATCACTGACCTGCAGGTGCTCTCGCAGATCGCCTGGATGGACGAATTCTTTCTCACCGAACCCGAGATTCGCGACCTGATCGCCAAAGGTCACGATTTCTCCCACGCCGACCAGCACCTGGTGGTCGCCAAAGAGAGGGAGTTTCTGGAGCGAGTGCTGCCGGTGTACAAGTCGGCGGCCGAACGCGGGCTGATCGAGATTTCGACTTCGCCTTACTACCATCCCATTCTGCCGCTGGTTTGCGATACGGATGCCGGCGCGCTCTCACACCCAGGTCTTCGGCTGCCGGAGAAGCGGTTCCGCCATCCTGAAGACGCGCGCGAACAGATCGTGCGCGGACTCCTGCTGCACGAGCAGGCGTTCGGCCTGCGCCCGAAAGGCATGTGGCCGTCCGAGGGCAGCGTCTCCAACGAGGCGCTGGCGGTGGCACACGGCGCGGGCATCGAGTGGATGGCCAGCGACGAGGGCGTGCTGGGGCGCTCGCTCTCTACTTCGTTCTTCCGCGATTCCGGCGGGTTCCTGGACGATTCCGGCGCGGAAAACCTTTACCGGCTGTTTCGCTGGGAGCGGGAGGGCGCCGCCATGAACGTGCTGTTCCGCGATCACTCTCTCTCCGACCTGATCGGCTTTGTCTATTCCGGTATGCCTGCGCGCGAGGCGGCGCAGGACCTGATTCGCCGGGTGAAGCAATCCGCGGCTCCGGTGCTGAAAAAAGGAAAGAACGCGGTGGTGCCTATCATTCTCGATGGCGAGAATGCCTGGGAGTTTTACCCTGAGTCGGGCCGCGAGTTCCTGCGCCTGCTTTATGACGGGATCGAGAAAGATTCCGCATTCGAGGCCCTGACGGTTTCAGAAACCATCGCCCGCGAGCCGGCGCCGGCGCGGCTGGAGTCGATCGCTCCCGGCTCGTGGATCAACGCCAATTTCGACGTGTGGATCGGCGCGCGCGAAGACAACCTGGCCTGGGACTACCTCTCGGCGGCGCGCGACTTCTACGACGAGCGCGTGAGCCGGGCCACCCAACAACAGAAAGGTCTGGCTTACGAAGAGCTTCTGATCGCCGAAGGCAGCGATTGGAACTGGTGGTACGGCCCGGAGCACCACTCGGCCAACGATGCCGAGTTCGACGAGCTTTATCGCAAGCACCTGAGCAACGTGTACCAGTCGCTGGGAGCTTCGCCGCCGTTTGTCCTGTCGCAGCCGATCGCCACGGTGCCGGTTGAGTCCCGGTTCACACCGCAGAGCGCGTACGTCCACCCGACGATTGACGGCAAAGACATCGGCTACTTCGACTGGCTGGGTGCGGCTAGTTTCGTGGCCGAACACCACGCGTCAGCCATGCACGGCAAGACGTTTGTGCTTGATACCGGATACGCCGGCATCGATGAGACCAGCCTCTATTGCAGGATCGACTTCCTGGAACCGGCAACGGTCTGGGCCAGCGGCGACACGCATCTGCTGGTGACCATTGAGGCCGGGTCGCCGGGCGTCATCTACCGGCTGGAAGCCGATCTCTCCGGCGGCCGAATCGGCGGCTGGTCGCTCGCCCGCCAGGTGCGCGGAAGAGATTCCCCGCCGGCCAGCGAGGAATTCAGCCAGATTGCCGGTCATGAAATGGCCCGAACCGGAGACGTCGGGGACCTGGGGATAGAGGTCGCGCTCGATGCCATCTTCGAATGCAAGTTGCCGTTGCAGCTCCTGCAAGCCCCGCCCAGCGCGCTGCTCGGCGTTCGCTTTACCCTGATGCGCGACACTTTGCCGGTCGATGCTTTGCCCGAACAGGGATTTATCGAACTGCATGTGATCCCGGAAGACGAAATGAGCGCCGTACCCTACGCCAAGGCGTAGGGGTCGACTTCGTGTCCCAGGCAGGCCATGGCTGCCGCAGAGGGCGCGTCTCTACGTCTGGGTTCTTGTAATAGAATGCCTGCACGCCCATACCAATCCCATGCATACCATGATGAATTTTCCCCTGACGCTCGTGGCCATCCTCGAGCGCGCGGGCACATATTTCCCTGATATCGAGGTCATCTCGCGGCTTCCCAACAAGACCATTCACCGCTCCACCTGGGGACAGGTCTACCAGCGCGCGCGCCAATTGGCGGAATGCCTGCAAGCCGCCGGCTTGAAGAAAGGCGACCGCATAGCCACCCTGATGTGGAACCACTACGCTCACCTGGAGTGCCATTACGGCATTCCCGCGGCCGGAGGCATTCTCCACGCGCTCAACCTGCGCCTGCATCCCGACGAGATCGCCTACATCGCCAACCACGCCCAGGACCGCTTCCTGCTTGTCGATGACGTGCTGCTGCCGGTTCTGGACAAATTCAGATCGCAGGTGAGGTTCGAGCGCATTTTTGTCGTCCCCCATTGCGGAACGCAAGTGGCCGGGGAATACGAAAACTACGAACACTGGTTGGAGACGGCGAGCGGCAAATTTGAATATCCCGAGATCAACGAGACCGATGGGGCGGGCATGTGCTACACCTCCGGCACCACCGGCAATCCCAAGGGCGTGATCTATTCGCACCGTTCGCAGGTGCTGCACAGTTTTGCGCAGGCCATGGCCGATTCCTGCGCCATGTCGCGCGGCGACGTGGTTCTGCTCTGCTCGCCGATGTTTCACGCCAACGGCTGGGGCATGCCGTACACCGCCGCCCTGGTTGGCGC
Organism: Candidatus Angelobacter sp.; assembly: GCA_035307585.1. Taxonomy (GTDB): domain Bacteria; phylum Acidobacteriota; class Terriglobia; order Terriglobales; family Acidobacteriaceae; genus Angelobacter. The sequence continues at coordinate 253,326 of DATGHX010000013.1, read as the reverse complement.
CAAGTTCGTAATGCCCGGTCCGAATGTGGACGCCGACAGCGTGATGGAGCTGATCGATCGCGAAGGCGTGACCCTGAGCTGTGCGGTGCCCACGGTGTGGCTGCCGGTGCTGGCAGCCTTGGATAAGCGTGGGCCGGACTGGAAGCCTCCGCACGACGTTCGCATCCTTTGCGGCGGCACCGCACCACCGGAGTCGCTGATGCGTGGCCTGGAGCGCCATGGTTTTCATCTCCTGCACGCCTGGGGCATGACGGAGACTTCGCCGCTGGGGACCATTACCGCGCTCAAGCCGCAGATGCTGGCCTGGCCGGAAGATCGCCAATACGTGCAGCGCTGCAAGCAAGGTTATCCTTCGCCTTTCGTGGAGATGCGGGTTCGCGACAGCGACGGCGTGGCCGCTCCGTGGGACAGCAAGACCATGGGGGAACTAGAAGTCCGCGGCCCGTGGATTGCCGGCAAGTATTACGAGGCTCCCGGCACCGAGAACCGCTGGAGCGACGACGGCTGGTTCCGCACCGGCGACGTCGCTTATGTCGATCCTGACGGGTGCATCAAGCTGGTGGACCGCAGCAAGGACATGATCAAATCCGGCGGCGAGTGGATCAGCTCGGTCGACGTGGAGAACGCGCTGATGGGCCATCCTGCGGTGCGCGAGGCGGGCGTCATCGGGGTGATGCATCCCAAGTGGCAAGAGCGGCCGCTGGCGGTGGTGGCGCTGAAGGAAGGCGCGAAGACCACTCCGGAAGAGCTGCGGCAGTTCCTCGGCGCCAAGTTCGCCAAGTGGCAACTACCGGATGATTTTGTCTTCGTCGCCGAACTGCCGCACACGTCCACGGGAAAACTGCTCAAGACGGAGCTGAGGACACGCTACCGCGAGTGGAAGTGGACTCATCCTGAAGCTTAGCCCGGGCTATTCCGCGCGCAACGCCTGGTTGGGATCCACTCTTCCCGCGCGGCGCGCGGGAAGATAGTTCGCCCCCAGCCCGAAAAGAGCCAGCGCGACAAAGGCGGCAAGGAAGACCAGCGGATCCGTGGCCTTCACGCCGAACAGCATTCCGGAGAGCCATCTCCCCATCACGAGCGCGCCGGCGCAACCGGCGGCGAGGCCGATGGCCACGGGAAGCATTCCCTGCTGCAGCATCAGCCGCACCAGATTCCTACGGCTGGCGCCCAGCGCCGCGCGAATGCCCAGCTCGCGGCTGCGTTGCGACACGCTATAGGAGGTCAGGCCATACACACCTACGCTGGCCAGAGCCAGCGCGACCACAGCAAAGATCCCTATCAGCATGGCCGCGAATCGGCGATCGGCGAGCGACGAGGCCACCACAACGCGCATGGCCGATACGTCCGACACGGGCAGATTTGGATCGACCGAGCGCACCTGTTGCTGGATCTGTTGTCCCACTGCGGCGGGATCGCCTGTGGCCCGCACCACGATGTTGTAGAGCCTTCCCGAGCGTTGATACATGCTGAGATAGACGTGAGCCGTCTCCTGCTCGTCAAGGCGAGCAAACTTGATGTTGTTCACTACGCCGACCACCGTCATCCACGGCGCAGGCTGAAGTTTGCCGTTGACCAGGATATCGGTGGCGAAGCGGAGGCGCTTTCCCAGCGGATTCTGCCCGCTCCACAGTTGCCGCACTGCTGCCTGGTCCACCAGAACAACTTGCGGTGCGTGCTCGTCGTCCGACTGCTGGAGCATGCGTCCGCTTACCAGGGTTACGCCCAGGGTGCGCATGAAATCAGGCGTGACCAACGCGCCTGCGGCGCTGGGAGTATCGCCCTGCTCGGGCCGCCCTTCGACACGGAAGCCGCCGGGCGCGATGGCATCGCGCAGGGGCAGAACGCTGGATAGCGCGGCATCCGTTACTCCGGAAACCGAGTGCAGGCGGCGGACTATCTCGCGCACGAAAGTGGTGCGCTGGGTGGTGCTGGCGTAGACATCGGTCTTGGGGTCGTTGGGGACGGGCAACCACATGCTGGCCGCCAGCACGTTCTGGGAGTTGAAGCCAGGCCTGACCTGGAGCAGGTCGAGGAAGGTGCGCAGCAGCAGGCCGGCCCCAACCACCAGCATGAGAGAAAGAGCGGTCTCGGCGGCCACAAGAATCTTTCGCGTGCGGGCGGAGCGCATGCCGGAACCGGCGCGGCCGCCTTCACGCAAGCCCTCGAGGCCGGCCTTTGCCGCCTGCGCCGCGGGCGCCAGACCGAAGAGGAAGCTGGTAGCAACCGCAACGCCCAGGGTGAACAGCAGCACGGGGCCGTCAATTCCAATGGCGTTCACGCGCGAGACCTGCGCGGGCAGCATGGCCAGCAGCGCATTCTCGGTGGCGACTGCGGCAATAACGCCGACCACGGCGGCGGAGAGTCCGAGCACCGCCGATTCTGTCAGCATCTGGCGGACGATGCGGCTGCGGCGCGCTCCCAGCGCCATGCGCACGGCGATCTCACGCTGGCGGGCCGAACCGCTGGCCAGCAGCAGGCTGGCTACGTTGACGCAGGCGATCAACAGAATCGCGCCCACGGCCAACAGCAGGGTTACCAGCAGGCTGTGCGATCCGCCAACCACAGTGTCTTTCAGCGGGGCGAGTTTCAGCATCCACCCCGCCTGGGCGGGATAATCGCCGGCAAATTCGTTGCGCAGTGTCGCGAAAAAAACCTGCAACCGGGATTGCGCGTCTTCTACCTTTACCCCGGGTTTGAGCCGGGCAACCATTTCCGGGATGAGGTGGATGTTGCGTTTGGAGGGCGGGAAGGGATCGGCGCGGAAGCCCGCCGTCGCCCACAGGTCCACGGCCCTGGCGGTGGCCGGCCCGGGATGACGGAAATCGGGCGGCAATACGCCGACGATGGTGTACAGATCGTTATCGATCCTTACCTGGCGGCCCAGGATGCTGCGATCGCCGCCGAACTCGCGCTGCCACAAGCCGTCACTGATCACGGCAGCTTCAGCAAAGCCATCGGCGATGTCGCGCGAATCAAACAGCCGTCCGAGCTGCGGACGTGCTCCCAGCAGGGTGAAATAGTTGGGGCTTACTCCCAGAATGTCGATGCGTTCGGGGCGCTCGCCGCCGGTCAGATTGGCCGGCGCCGGCCAGACGCCGGAGACCATCTGAAAAATGCCTGCCCGGTCACGCAGATCTTCCATCTCGGGAACGGAGAAGCCAATATTCAGCAGGCCCAGGCCGCGCTGCTCGGCGCGAATCTGCACCAACTGGCCGGCATCATGGAAAGGCAGAGGCCGGAGCAGGACGGCGTTTACGATGCTGAAGATGGCAGTGTTGGCGCCGATCCCCAGCGCCAATGTCATCAGAGCTACTGCAGTGAGGCCGCGAGCCTTGGTCAGCGCCCGTCCGGCAAAACGAACGTCCTGCCACAAAGTCATATGGGTTTCTCCTGTTTGCTCGCGCCGGCAAAACGGTTTTATGCGGTCAGAGAAAACGAGCAACTCGGCTTCCAACACTTGTTCCTGCGCCGCCGTTCAAAATGCGGCACTTAGTTAGACAGGCGTGAAAACGATGGGTAAGCGTCTGTGCGGAATCGGACGGCCGCTGTTCGCCTTCGAACATTTTTTGGCCCGTGGATCGGGAAGGTCAGTGGTAACCGGGCGCAAAAACAACTCGGCCCCTGATGCCGGCATTTACCACAGCTTTACTCAGGGGCCTTCGTGCTTTGGTACTTATTTGGGTGTGCTGGTCGAGGTTGAGCTGGATGCGCCTTTCTTGCTCTTCTTGCCGCCCTTGTGGCCTTTCTTCCCAGCCTTGTTGGTCTTTTCTGCCTGGACTTTCTGTCCCGGAGGCAGAGGTTGCGGGTTCAACTCTGTCTTGCTCTTGTCACCGCCGGTTTGCGCCAGGGCCAGGCCCGTCGCCAGAAAAACCGCCAGCACGATTGAGGATGCTCTCTTCATTCTTTTCCTTCTCCTTGTTGTAACAGCCGGATATTGTAAAAACCAAAATCCGAAGTGGCATTTCTTCGAACCCGCACGCTAGAAAATAGTCGCGCGACGAAGGAGCCTTCGCATCCGATTCCGGACCTGACGATGACGCACGAAAGAGCAACTTACGGCCCCTGCCTTGTGAGTGACTGAGGCCCCAAAAACCATGCAGCGAGCTCACCCAACTGATGTAGAGTCACGGATATAACGGCATGTCCACAGCGATTGACACGGCGAATGCGACCGAGGCGAAGCCGGCGGCGGCGATCCCGATGAAGAACGGATCGCAACGGCTGGAAGCGCTCGACGTATTCCGCGGGCTGACCATTGCCGCCATGATCCTGGTCAACGACCCCGGCACAGCGAGCGCGATGTACTGGCCGCTGGACCATGCCGATGAGTGGATGACGGCGCATCCGTCAGGCTGGTATCCCGGGAAGTGGTGGATTGAGGCTAACCGCTGGACGCCCACCGATCTTGTATTCCCGTTCTTCCTGCTCATCGTGGGCGTGTCCATGGTGCTGTCATTCAGCAAGCGGCAGGAGTCGGGCGACTCGCGGCAGAAGCTCATGCTGCACGCAGGGCGCCGCAGCGCGGTGATCTTTGCTATCGGCTGGCTGATCCGCCTGCAACCATTTTTTGATTTCACCCACATGCGCTGGCCGGGCGTGCTGCCGCGCATCGCCGTGGTCTACCTTTTTGCATCGTTGATCGCGCTGTGGAGCGCGCGGCGGGCGCGAATTTTATGGATTGCCGGACTGCTCATTGGATACTACCTGGCATTGCGTCTGATCCCGGTTCCGGGATGCGATCAGGCAGCGTGGGCCACCGAGCATTGCAGCCTGGCCGGATGGGTCGACCGCAAACTGATGCTGGGACATCTCTACCGCCCGGACTTCGATCCTGAAGGTTTGCTGAGCACGCTACCCGCGATCGCCACGACATTGCTAGGCACACTGGTAGGAGATTTTCTGCGCAGCGCGGCGAGTCTCTCGCAGAAGATTCGCGGCCTGGCTCTGGCCGGCGTGCTGAGCGCGGTGGCCGGCTACGCGTGGCATCCCTTCTTTCCTATCTCCAAGCCGCTGTGGTCGAGTTCCTACGTTTTGTTTACGGCGGGCGCGGGCTGCCTGTTGCTGGCGCTGTGCCTCTGGCTGATCGATGCACGCGGGTGGCGCGTGTGGGAACGCCCGTTCTTGTGGCTGGGATCAAACGCCATCCTGGCCTACGCGCTGTCTGTTTTTTTTGCCAAGGAAGCGGCAATCATCAGAGTGGCCGACGGCGCGCGGCGAATCGGCGTGCAGGCGTGGATCTACCTCCACTGGTTCGCGCCTTTTGCGCAGCCGAATAACGCCTCACTGGCTTTTGCGATTTTGTACACCGCATTGTGGACCGCGGTGGCGTGGGGCTTCTATCGCAAGCGAATCTTTGTGAAAGTTTAGCGGCTGCCAGCGTCTACGCTGATGCAGCCGCTATTTGATTTTGACAGTTCTTCCTACCAATACGTCAAGCTCACATTGTCCAGCCAGACGGAATACAGAGTCGCGTTGACGTCCGCATCGGGCTGGAAGGCCACATCCAGGCCGCTGGTGTTGTCGCCTACGTGTGGCATGCTCATGTTCACAACGGCGCGGTTGCCGTTCACTGTGACCGCGGTGAAGATGGCGTTGCCCCCGGAATCGCGCTCAAACTCCCAGATCACGTGGTTCCAGGTGTTCGGCGCGGGCTGAGCGCAAGGCGCGCTGGAGGCGGCCCAGCCGTGTGTGTTCGGGTCCCATACCCGCCACAGGTTTTGTCCAGCGAACAGGCACTGCGTGGAGAAGTTGTAGCGGCTGCCGTTCGTGCTCTGGCTCACGGTGAACTCCAGGCCCTGCGCCGCCGAGGGGTTATCGACATAAAAGAACGCGTCGTAAACAAAATGGGTGGCACTGTCGAAGCTGCCGAGGTACTTGAACCACATCACGCCCCCGTAAGGATTAGTCCCGGCCAGCAGCTCAAATCTGGCCGCAGCGCCACTCAGCGACGGGGAAGTAACGTCCTGGGTCAAAGAATAGACCGCGGTGGGCGTGTTGGTGCAGCTGCCGGTGCAACTCTGCCAGCCGCTCAGTTTTTGCACGCCGGAGATCGTAGTCGAATTGGGCGTCGGGGACGGCGTTGCTGACGGTGTCGGGGACGGCGTAGGTCCGCCGGACGGGGGCGTAGGTGATGGACTCGCCGGCACGGGCATGGACGCGTTGGTTAAAGCGCCTTTCCCGCCGCATCCGTCGACAAAGGTTGAGACGAGTAAAGCCACAAACACAGCTAAGAACAGATTTTTTGGTTTCAGCTCTTCTTCTCCTGGGGGTGTGAGTTGCACAAACATTCCTGCGGATTCTATAGAGATCCAGAGTTGATGCGGGATTTTAAAACCCCTAGTCAAAGCGGACTAGCTCCCTTGAACTAAGAGCGGAGGCACGGCGTAGTCACCCGCAGACGCTGTCCTTTGGTGTCTGTGGGAAGCGCGTCTGTGGAAAGGTGCAAGCAACTTTGATCCTGGAAACGAGTTCTTAATATCCAGCAGTACGGAATCGATCCCCTTTTAAGTGCAATGAAGATGACCTGCAAGAGGCTCTGGGTTCTGTGCTTTTTTATATTGACCGCTGCTATTTGGGCCCGCGGTGACGCTGCATTGCTCCTGGAGGAGCCATACGGCGGTTTCGGACAGGTGAATCCCACCGGACACGCGGCCGTCTATCTCCCACGAGTTTGTGCGGTTACGCCTCTGGTCTTGCGCCGGTGCGCGCCCGACGAGAGCGGAGTCGTCATCAGCCGCTACTACAAGGTAGCAGGATACGACTGGGTGGCCATACCCCTCACCGCGTATCTTTATGCCATCGACAACCCCGCCGATATCCCCGACCGTGCCGATGTAAAGCTGGTCAACGACCTGCGCGATAACTACCGGCGGCGTTATCTGGAAGCGCTTGCCCCCGACCGGGCGAACGGAGCAACTCCGGGGGGAGAGTGGCCGCAGTTGGTGGGAGTGGCCTTCGACCGCAAGATCTACGGTTTCCAGATTGAAACCACGGAAGAGCAGGATGATGAACTGATTCAGTTTCTGAACCAGCGCCCCAACAAGAGGATCCGTCGTAACCTGGCTACGTTCCTGGTGTCGCGCAATTGCGCGGACTTCGCGCGCAGCATCCTTGATTTTTACTATCCCCATTCGGTCCGCCGGAACCTTATCGCCGATCTGGGAATCACCACTCCCAAGCAGGTGGCCAAGTCGCTGGTGAAGTACGCTCACCGGCACACCGAGTTGGAATTCACGAGCTTTGTGATTCCCCAGGTTCCGGGCAGCCGGCGTCACAGCCACCCGGTGGATAGCGTCACCGAAGCCGTGGTGCGATCCAAGAAATACCTGGTACCGCTGGCCTACCTGCATCCCTTCATTGCCGGCAGCGTGGTGGCGCTGTATTTCGGGGAAACGCATTTCAATCCCGCGCGGGAAGCGGCGCGCTATCCGGCTTCGCCGCAGATTGCTGCGCTGCTGGAGACACGGCAGAAGGCTTCTGCCGACTTCGCTCCCGGATTGCCTTAAGAGACTCCACGAACCGGCCCGGCCGCTTTTCATTCTCTTTTCATTTCCACATCATGACGCTCTCCGGCGCCGGTAATACCTTGGCGATGAAAAGCGGGACCGGTGCAGGGGTACTCCGGACCGCCAACCCAATTTCCATCACGAGGTTCGATATGAGAATCAGAAATGTGGCAAACCAATTCCAGTATTCCCTGGTGGCTCTGGCGCTGATCAGCGTATGTTCGGCGCGCGTACTGGCCCAGACACCGCACTCCCACGCCGCTGACCAGCAGACCACGATGACTGCGTCGCAGAGCAGCCAGGCGGCCGCCCTGTTGCAGATCGTGCGCGACGCTACCGAGCGCTTCAAGGATGTAGCTGTCGCCGAGCGCGCCGGGTATTCGCTGGCCTTCGGTTGCGTCAGCGGGCCCGATTCCGGGGCCATGGGGCTGCACTATGTGAACTTCTCGCTGGTTACCGGCGGCATTATCGATCCCAGAAATCCGCAGATCGTGATCTACGAGCCGGGGACGGACGGAAAGCTGCACCTGATCGGCGCCGACTTCCTGGTTTTAGCCAAGGATTGGGACCAGGCGCACCAGGATCCGCCGCAGCTTATGGGGCAACTGTTCCATCTATTCGACAGCCCCAACCGGTTCCGGCTGGATCCCTTCTACACGCTGCACGTGTGGGCGTGGAAAGAGAATCCCAATGGCGCGTTCGTGAACTGGCATCCCAACGTTTCCTGCGAGGCGTTCTCCGGCGCAACCAACAATTGAGATGTGCCCGGGATTAAGGAACAACAGTCTCTTCGGTCGTTGTCGTTGCCGATCGAAGAGACTGTTTTTGGACATCAGTTACGATGCGCGCAGGGCAATCATGGGGTCCACTCTGGTGGCGCGGCGGGCTGGGATGAAACAAGCCGCGAGCGCAACAAAAGTAAGGACCGCAGTGACGGCAATGAATGTCAAAGGATCGGTCGGCCTCACGCCGTAAAGCAAGCCGCCGATCGCTTGCGAGACAATGAGGCCGCCCACTAGCCCAGCCGCGGCGCCGGCCATAGCCAGGCCGAGCCCCTGGCGCAAAACCATCTGCATGATGTGACCGCGCTGCGCGCCCAGAGCCAGGTGAATGCCGATCTCGTGGGTGCGCTCGCTGACCAGATAGGAAATCACGCCGTAGATCCCCAGCCCGGCAAGAAACAATGCGGCGAGAGCGAACAGCCCGATGGTCTCCAGTAAGAATCGCCGCACTGCGAGCGAGTCGGCCAGAGCATCGGTGAGGGTTTCGGCCCCAAAAACAGGAAGATCGGGATTGACCGCGTGAACCTGGGTTCGAACCTGGGCGGAAATCTGAGCCGGGTCGGGGTTCCCCCGCAGAAATATGGCCAGATGTTTTTCACCCTTCTGGTACAAGCTGGCATAAATCTGGGGAGTTCCCTCGTTCTCCAGCGAGTCGGCGCGAGTATCGGCGACAACGCCTACCACGGTGATCCAATCACCCGGTTTCCGCGACAGCTTTACATGCTGTCCCAGAGGATCTTCCTTCGGCCAGAAGTTCCGCGCCATCGCCTCATTGATGACGGCAACCGGCGGTGCTTTTTCATGGTCGGAGTCGGTGAACAAACGCCCGCGCAGCAGGGTCATTCTCAACAGGTGAAAATATTCCGGCGTGACCACCGTGCCGTCCACCCAGGAAACGTCGTCGCTTGGCGTGCTGCGCCCTTCGATGATCAAGGGAAACTGGTTCTGGTCCTTGTGATGGTGGTCAAAGGGGACGGAGGTGCTGTTGCCCAGGGCGGCTTCCTGCACGCCCGGAAGCGCGCGGCAGCGACGCAGAACTTCGCGCAGGAACGGCGCTTCCTGGGCCGAGGTGCCGTAGATATCCGTGGTGGGATCGTTGGGGTAGGGAAGCCGGGTACGAATCATGGTTACACCCTGATGATCAAATCCGGGCCGCACTTTCAGCACGTCCCAGAAGCTGCGCAGCAGCAGGCTGGCAGCGATCATCAGGATGAGGGAAAGAGCAAACTCGGTGACCACCAGCAGGCGTCGAGTGCGCGCCTGGGCTCGCGAGCCGGCTGAACCGCGCCCCTCCTGCTTGAGCGTGTGCATCAGGTCTAGCCGCCCGGCGTGCAAGGCCGGCGCCAGGCCAAAAAATGTTCCCGCAAGCAGAGACGCTCCCAGGGCGAAGAGCAGCACTTCCCAGTTGATGGATATTTCGCTTAGCCGGGGCAGGCTCTCCGGCACCAGCTGCAGCAGAAATTCCCTGGTGAAAAAAAGAATCAGCAGACCAATCAGGCCGCCAAGCAGGGAAAGGAACAGGCTTTCGGTCAGCAACTGGCGCGTCAGCCGGGCCCGGCGAGCGCCCAGCGCCTGGCGGATGGCCATCTCGCGTCCGCGAGCACTGGCCCGCGCCAGCAGAAGATTGGCGATGTTGACGCAAGCGATCAGCAGCACCAGCCCTACTGCGCCCAGGAGAAAATACAACGACCAGCGGATATTGCCGACCACGGTGTCTCTCAACGGCACCAGCCGGATGGTCCAGGCCAGCCGCTCGGGATAGTCGACCGGGTATTGCTTCTGCAGCGAAGCCACCAGGGCATCGATGCGGCGCTGCGCGTCGGCCAGCGTCAGCCCCGGTTTCAGGCGGGCGATGGCGCCGGGAATGTGCTTGTTGCGCTGCCGGAAGGTGGAGAGCGGTGTGGCCGCGAAGCCCATGGCTGCCCACACCTCCACGTTTCTTTCTTCCGGTGTCCGGCCGGGGGCATGAAAACCCGGCGGCATTACGCCGATCACGCGATAAGGGTCCGTGTCGGCCCATACGGTCTGGCCCACAATCTCTGGGTCAGCGGCGAAGGCGCGCTTCCACAGACCGTCGCTGATGACGACCTGCAGGTTGTAGCCGGGCGTGGGATCGTGAGGATCGAAGGTGCTTCCCAGTTGCGGCTTCACGCCCAGCAGCGCAAAGTAGTTCACCGCCACCGACATCAGGCGGACGCGCGCCGGCTGCGACGAGCCGGTGAGATTGTTGTCGTCAAACCAGACCGGCGAGACATACTCGAAAACCCCGGAGCGCTCCAGGTCCCACCACTCCGGCGTCGACAGGCCAACATCGCGCGCGCCGACTCCGGGCAGATCATCCTGGAGGGCTACGAGCTGCTCGGCGTGCGGGTAGGGCAGCGGGTGCAACAAGGCGGCGTCGACCACGCTGAAGATCGCCGTAGTCGCGCCGATTCCCAGGGCCAGCGTAAGAATCGCGACGATCGTGAATCCCGGGCTCTTGCGCAGCAGGCGCAGCGCATAGCGGAGATCCTGCCAGATCGCCGCGAAGGCGGACTCCCAGCCGGCTTCGCTGACCTGGTCCCGGACGGCGGTGGCGCTGCCGGCTTCCGCTCGCGCCGCTCGCGTGGCTTCCTCGCGGCTGAGGCCGTCACGCATCTTCTCTTCGGCGGCTGCCTCGATGTAGCCACCCATCTCCTCACTCAGATCCCACTCTTCACGCTGTTTGCGAAATAGAGATCTGAATCCGGCAGCGAATCTTCTGAGCATCGGCATAACAAAAGCTCCGTAACGCTTCATGTTTTCCTATGTCTCGCGCAGAGCCGACATGGGGTCAACCCTGGTGGCGCGCCGCGCCGGCAGATAGCTGGCCAGCACAGCCACCGCCATCAGAATTCCGGGTGCGACCAGGAATACCGTGGGATCGTGCGGACGAACTCCGTACAGCAGTGTCGCCATGATCGACGCCGTCGACGCCGAAAGGATCACGCCGACGATAATTCCCACCGCGGCCAGAAGCGCGCCTTTTTGCAAAAACAGTTTCAGGACATCGGCGCGGGTCGCGCCCAGCGCCATGCGCAGGCCGATCTCCCGCGAGCGCTGGCCGACCATATAGCTCAACAGCCCGTAAATGCCGATCGAAGCCAGCAGCAGGGCCACACCGGCGAAGCCGCTAACCAGGTCGGCGGAAAAGCGGCGCGGCGCGAGCGAGGCATCGAGCACCTGGTTCATGGTGGAGACGCCGAAGACCGGCAGGCCGGGATCGATGCTCTGGACTGCTTCCCGAATCTGCGGCTCCAGCGCGCTTGCCGGAAGAGTAGTGCGCAAGGCCAGGCTGAGCGATCGGCCCGGTCGCTGATACAGGGAGATATAGATGTGGGGAGCGCCGTCTACGTCCAGGCCATCGTGCTTGATGTTGTTTACGACGCCGACCACCGTCATCCATGGCTGTTTCGGATCCGTTCCAAAGCGCAGGCGCCGGCCCAGGGCCTCGCGGCCTGGCCAGTAGCGGCGCGCCGTCCACTCATCAAGGATCACCACCGGAGGCTTTCCGTCTTCGTCATCTTCGGTGAAGAAACGCCCGCGGGAGAGCGCAGCCTGCATCAGGCGGAAATAGTCCGGGCTGACGCGAATCTGTTCGGCCCGCAGATCCTGTGACGATTCCAGCGGGCGGTCCTCGATCACGACGCGGCCGCGCGCCGTGGCGTCGTCATGCACCGCCGACGGCAGCTCGGAGGTGATGGCCGCCATCTCGACGCCGGGAAAAGCTCTCACCCGCCGCAGCAACTCGCGATTAAAAACGTTTCGGGGAGCCGGGCCAAGATACGGATCGGCCTTGGGATCGTTGGGAATGGGAAGCCAGATGCTGGCGGTGACCACGTGAGCGGGATTGAATCCCGGTTGTTCCTGCAACAGGGTGCGCAGAGTGCGCAGCAACAAGCCTGCGCCCACCATCAGCAGAACGGCGAATGCCAGCTCCGCGACGATGAGGAGATCGCGCATGCGGCCGGTCCTGACGCTGTAGCCGGCTCCGCGCACGCCCTCGCGAATAGCCGCCGACAACGCCGATTTCGCGGCTTCGATCGCCGGCGCCAGCCCGAACAGCAGGCCGGTAAAAAGCGAAACAAGCAACGCGAAGCCCAGCACCGGCCAGTCAATGCGAACTTCGCTCAGCCGCGGAATGCCGGTCGGCATCAGGCGCAGGATCAGCCCCAGCGTGCCGAACGCGGTTACCAGTCCGGCCAGGCCTCCCAGCCCGGAGAGCAGCAGGGACTCGGTCAGCATCTGGCGGATCACGCGACGCCGGCTGGCGCCCAGCGCCATGCGCACCGCCATCTCCTGTTGCCGTCCCGAAGCCCGCGCCAGCAGGAGATTGGCAATGTTCAACGACACAATGAACACGATCAGCATCACCGCGCCCAGCAGCACCAGCAGCATGGGACGAACCGGGCCTACCAGCGACTCCTGCAGCGACTGAATCTCTATCGTCCACTGGCTTTGTGGCGGGTAGTCGGTGGGAAATTCGCGGCGGAGTTCGGCGGCCATGGCACTCAGCCGATCCTGCGCCTGCCGCAGCGTGATGCCCGGCTTGAGGCGACCTATCGCGGCGGGCATGATGCGGACGCTCCGTCCCGGCTTGGGAGCCGGATCGGCGCTGAATCCGGCAGTAAGGAACACTTCCGCGTTTTCCGATAGCGAGGGACCTAGATAGCGGAATGCGGGAGGAAGAACTCCGACGATGGTGTAGGGATCGTTGTCCAGCCGCAGGACCCGTCCAAGAACGCTGGGATCGGCGCCATAAGAGCGGCGCCACAGGCCATCGCTGATCACCGCAACCGGAGCGAAGCCGAGCGCGAAGTCCTCAGGGCCGAACAACCGGCCAATTTGCGGCGTCGCGCCGAGCATGGAGAAGTAGTTGGGATGGGTGACGGTGAACTCCAGGCGCTCCGGATGCTCGGCGCCGGTCAGGTTCACGCTGCCTCCGCCGATGGTGCTCACATCTTCGAAAACGCCGGAGCGTGTTCTGACATCGTCGAGTTCGGGCACGGAAAAGACAACGTCGCGCATGCCCACGCCGGGATTGTTGAAGTAAATTCTTACCAGGCGGTCGGGATCGCGGAAAGGAAGAGAGCGCAGCAACACTGCGTTCACGATGCTGAAGATCGCGGTGTTGGCGCCGACGCCCAGGGCCAGCGTCAAAATGGCGACTGAAGTAAAGCCCGGACTCTTGAGCAGGAAGCGCCAGCCAAAGCGCGCGTCCTGCCAGATGCCTTCCACGATCGATTCCCAGCCTGCTTCGCTGACCTGGTCGCGGACGGCGGTGGCGCTGCCGGCTTCCGCGCGCGCCATGCGCATGGCTTCTGTGCGCGGCATGCCGGCCCGAATCTTTTCCGCCGCCGCGGTTTCGATGAAGCTGTTGAACTCCGCTTGCAGTTCGTCATTCACCTTCTGCTTCCCGAACAGCCCGCGTATTCCATGCACGAATTTCCGCAGCAATGCCATAACCCGGCCTTTCAAGCCTCCAGAATTCTCGTGATCGCAGCGATCTGGCGGCTCCACTCCTTGGTTTCTGCTCTGAGCCTCTTGCGGCCGCTTTCGGTCAGCAGGTAGTACTTGGCGCGGCGGTTGTTCTCGGTCTCACGCCACTCGCTCCTGATCCACCCCGAGCGCTCCAGCCGGCGAAAAGCGGGGAAGAGCGAGCCGGGGTTCACCTGGAAGACGCCTTTGCTGATCTGCGCGATCCTGGTTCCGATCCCGTAGCCGTGCATCGGTTCCAGCGCCAGCGTCTTCAGGATCAGCATGTCCAGCTTGCCCTGCACCAGATCCATAGTCTTATCGCCCCCTGTTTTATCGCCCAACGCCGTCTCCTTTAGACAAACAAGTGGAATCATATGCGCCTTCTCTAGATTGTCAAGAGGAACGCCGTTTAGTCAGACGTGCCCAGGAAGACTTGGTGAGCAGGGAATGGACGTCCCAGGGGAGGCCGGGCCGGTTAAGCGTTTTTTCTGAGAAGAATGTGCGTGGCTTTTTCCCCGGCCACAATCTTGAACGGCGTGAAGCCCAGCTTAGGCAGATTGAGCCCGGAAAAGAGAGACTCGCCTTCGCCCAGGAAGACCGGCGAGATGGCAAGGTGCATCTCGTCAATCATGCCGGCGGTCAGGTAGTTGCGAATCACGGAGACGCCGCCGCCGATGCGCACGTCCTTGCCCGGCGCTGCTTCTCTGGCTTTCTTCAAGGCCGAGGCCAGGCCGTCGATGACAAAGTGGAAGGTGGTGCCGCCTTCCATCACCAGCGGCGCGCGCGGATAGTGCGTGAGGACGAAGACCTCTGTGTGGTACGGTGGATTCGCCCCCCACCATCCTTTCCATGACTCGTCTTTCCATGCGCCCCGCACCGGCCCGAACATGTTGCGGCCGAGAATCCACGCGCCGACGTTCTCGAAAGACCGCAGCGCAAAATCGTTGTCGATGCCGCGTGTGCCGCCGTCCTGCCCGTGCATCTTCCTGAAGGCCTCAGTGTCCTGAAACCAGCCGTGCAACTCGAGGCCGCGCACTCCCAGAGGATTGTTCAGATCCTGGCGCGGCCCGGCGCCGAAGCCGTCGATGGAGACTGAGAATGCCGCGACTCTGACCTTGCTCATCTTGCGTTACTCCGATACCACAATTGTAGCCACGGTAAAGAGTCTTGCCCGGGTGCGGAGAAAGCGCAGTCGGACGCGGATGGGACCGTATCTGCGTGCATTGCCGATTGCCTATGTCGGGATGTGGACCACCACGTCGACCTGCGAAGGTACCGGTATGCCCTCGCGGGTTGCCGGACGATACTTGAATTCGCGGATGGCGGAGAGCAAAGACTGCTGGATCGTGGGCGCGACGTCGCCCGCGGTGATTCTGGCGTCGGCCACGTGGCCGCTGGTATCGATGGTGATCTCGACCACTACATACTGCTCAAAGTGCGGTGGAAACTGGTCGGCAGGGAACGAGGGAACCTGCCCCGACATCTGGAACGGCAGTTCATACCGGGGAAAGGGAGAGAAGCCAAAAGTGGTGCGGAATTTGAAATTCTGGATGAGCGCTTTCGTCTCCAGGCGTGCGCGTTCCCGCAGCCGCTCGCCGGTCAGGCCCTCGTCCGTGACTTCCGCGCCCGGGTTGCGCGGCTTGCTGCGCGGGCGTGCATTTTTTTGAGCCATCTGCAGCGGTGAGCGGCGCGCGGCTGGTGGAAGATAGACTGCAGCCGGCCGTCCACGGGCGGTTCGCGTTTCCGGAAAAACGATCACCGGCGCCTGGCGCGCGACCAGCTGCACCACGGTCAGCGCCGCCAGCACCAGGCAATGGACGACGATCGATCCCAGGAGAATGCGCGAGTCGGGCACGGTCTGGCCGTGAATGAACCGCCGCCATCGCCTGTTCAACGAACCCTGACCGTTCATACCCGAGTTCATTTTACTAACAGATGATAGACGGGCATCCGCATCTCAGGTGATCGCCAGGGCAACAAAACAGCCCAAAAGGGGCGGTTAGTGCCTTCCCTAAGTACTCACCGCTATTTGCTTCTTTTGGCCTGCGACAGCTGCGGTGTTCAGAAAGCTGCTCACCTTGGACCACAACTCTGTCTGATGTCCTACGCAGAGATGGCCGCCTGTGCGGTAGCTCCGCGCCCCGCGAATGTTCTTTGCCGTGTATCGAGCTCCGGGGTAGGTCTTGTACAGGCAATTCTCAACGCCGAATACCAGGGTAGGAACGTTAATGCGTTCCAGATCGAAGCGCGGCAGAGATTGGGCGATGGCGGCCTCGTTCTGCAGACCCTTCTTGCGGCGGCTGATCGGTTCGATGTGGGTCAAGAACGCCGTGAGGCGTGCCTGTTCATCAGCCCCGGCTTCTTCCACGTCCTCCGGCGGCGTGCCGAGAATGGTCTTGAACATCGCGCCCGGCGCCAGCTTCGTCATGCTCCAGAAAACGAAATCAGAGCTGAGCATGGTATTCAGCAGTGCCTCCCTGTAGGCCGGTTGCTTTTTGGCCGGTGCATCGGCCCGGCCGGCGCTGTAGGCGAGAGGCACTCCCAGGACCATCGCCACGCAGCGCTCGGGATGGCGCAGGCAGAATTGCATGGCCGAAGGCGCGCCTGCCGAGACGCCGATTACCGCGACCTTGTCCACATGCAGGGCATCGAGCAGCCAGGTGTAGGCGTCGGCCTGGGCCGCGGGAGAAGAGTCCGCCTGCAGTGGCGTCCGCAGATAACCAAATCGCGATGGAGCGATGATCCTGAAGCCGTTGTCAAGCAGAGGATGGGCAAATTCAAGGGCCTGATCGAAGCCGCCGCCGGCTCCATGAATTACCAGCACCGGGGCGCCGGTTCCGCTGGCGGCGTATTCAAGCGGGCCGGACGGAGTGCTGATCAGCCAGCTTCCTGAAGAAACCCGCGCCTCAGCCGCGCGCAGCTCGCGACGGTAACGGGAATAGACCATGGCCCCTGCGGCCGCTGCCAGCGACACAGGGACCAAGGACAGAATGGTCCGCAATATTTTGCGCTTTGTGGGGGATCGCATAAAACATCTCCTGCTTTTATGCGAAACCGCGGCCGTGTGCGCGGCTATGACCGCGGTCACACATCCCGGACTGCGTGCTTCGCCGGGAGGCAGAGCCGGCCGGCGCGATGCCGCGTTCTCACCAGAAGGTCAGAGTCACGTTGTCAAGCCACACGGAATATGGGGTGGCGACGACGTCGGCATCGGGCTGGAAAGAAACGTCCACGCCGCTGGTGCTGTCCGAGTCGTGAGGCATGGTCAGATTGACCGGCGCGCGTGCGCCGTCGACGGTGACGGCGGTGAAGACCACGTTGCCGGATGAATCGCGTTCAAATTCCCACACCAGGTGGGTCCAGGTGTTGGCCGCAGGCACGGCGCACGGGACGCTCGAAGCCACCCAGGCCGAGGTCGCCGGGTTCCACACCCGCCACACCTGTCCCCCGACCAGCAGGCACTGCGTGTAGAAACGGTAGCGGTTGCCGCCGGCGCTCTGGCCCACGCCGAACTCCAGCGCCTGCGCGGCCGCGGGGTTGTCGACGTAGAAAGACAGGTCGTAAACAAAATGGGTCGCGCTGTCAAAGCTGCCCACGTAGTTGAACCAGAGCGCGCCGCTGTAAGGCTGGGTTCCGGCCAGCAATTGAAACCTTGCCGAAGATCCGCTGAGCGAAGGCAAGGCCATGCCCTGCGTCATGCTGTAGACCGCGGTGCCGGTGCCGGCGCACGATCCCGTGCATACTCCCCATCCACTGTGCTGCTGGATCTCGGAGACAGTGGTGGAGTTCGGTGTCGGCGAAGGCGAGGGCGAAGGCACGGGCGAGGGCGTCGGCACGGGCGATCCCGCCGGCGAAGGCGTCGGCGTGGCCGGCGGAGCGAGGCTTGAGCTGGAGCTGGACAAGCTGCCTCTTCCGCAGCCCACCAGGCTCCAGAACACCAGGGTTACAGACAACAAAGCGATACTCAGGACGACTGACTGCTTCCGTGGTCTCAGTTGATTCCTCCAGAGGAACTCTTCTGAGTGGCGCGATGGTTGCTGCGGATTCTACTCACAATCCAGAGTAGCTGGAGCAGGATTCCCGCCTTAATCCGCGAGCAACTGACCCTATTGGAATCCTAAGGGGAACGACGTAGGCACCGCGCGCGGCTCCAACGCCGGCGGCGAAATGCAGCACGCCGTCGCCGGAGCCCGCATACCGTGGATCGCGTGCGCGATGCCAAGTGCGGCCGGATTCAGGCGCCGAAGCCGGCTCAGAATCCGTCTTGGCTGATTGCCGAATGCTGATTGCCGAATGCTGAAGCTTTGGCTTCCTGCGGCGCCCGCCGCAAGGGCAGCCGGCAGCCCGCGGGAATGACCCCTGGGTCGCCGGTTGCTTTCGCATGTTCGCCATGCCGCAAGACCTTGCCGCTTTACAATTTAAGTTTTCAAAGAGCTTCTCAATTGTCCGCATTTTGCGGCTCAAACTGCCTTGGAATTACCCCTGTTTCAGCTACCGAAAAATTCGTAACTCTTTTGCTTTCAGATCACCTGGTGACAGATCGGCAAAATCGCTCCCTGCCACCCCCTCCCCCCGGTTTCAATCCATTTCAATCCACTTCAATCCAGCGCAACCCAACTTTCGCCGTGTAAAGCCAAACCGTAAAAACGCTTGATGAATCGCTACTGGACCACGACGAGGCAAGCTTCATAGCAGCAGCTACGGTATATAATCGCTACAGTATTGTCAAGGAAAAAAAATATTCTGCGCGACCGAGTTCCCCGCGGGGCGTCGTCCGGTTCGTGCATCCCCGACCCGAGGAAGCGGATCGGTTTGTCCGCGGCGCCAGTCCCGAAGGGACGTTACAACCTGTAACCCGGCACGGCAATGCCGGGAGGCTAAAGAAATCGTTGAGTCCCGAAGGGACGTCGCAGCCCGGAGCTAGCATGGAACCGGAAAGCGCGAGCGCCGTAGGCGCGACATGAAGTAGCCCAGGGCGTGAGCCCTGGGTACGAGGACAAAATCGAGTGAGCCCCGGAAGGGCGACACAAAAGATTTCCGCCGAGGTGCTATATATACCTTGACACGTATATTCCCTGTGGAGTATATGTAGAGCGTGGAATCCGTATTCAACATCATTGCCGAGCCCAACCGCCGCGCGATCCTGGGCCTCCTGGTCTCGTCACAACAGTCGGTGGGAGAGATCGAGCGCCGGCTGCGCATGCCGCAGCCGACCGTGTCCAAGCACCTGCGCGTGCTGCGCGAGGCCGGTTTCGTGGAATCCTCGGTGGACGCGCAGCGCCGCCTCTACCGGCTGAAGCCTGAACCTTTTCAGGAGATGGAAGCCTGGCTGGCTCCGTTCCGACGGCTCTGGTCCGCTCACCTGGATGCTCTCGAACGCCACCTCGACCGCATGGATCAAACCAAATCTACGAAAATGAGAAGAAGGAGAAGATAGATGACCGATCGCGAGCAGTACGCACCGGGTCCCGCCGGCGGGGCGCGGATACAAAAGAAAGATGGAGAGAACTGGACGCTTGTTCTCGTGCGGGAGTTCCATCACCCGGCGGAAAAAGTCTGGCAGGCGCTCACCCAGCCGGAGCACCTGCGCGAGTGGGCGCCCTTTGACGCCGATGGCAGCCTGGGGACGGCCGGCGCCATGGTGAAGCTCACCACCGTGGGAGCGCCCACGCCGCACGTTACCGAAACCACGGTCACGCGCGCCGAGCCTCCCCGGGTGCTTGAGTACAACTGGGGCGGTTTCGATATGCGCTGGGAACTCGAAGCTCTGGGTGGCGGGACGCGCCTGACGCTGTGGCACAACATCGATCGCCGCTACATCGCGTGGGGCGCCGCGGGCTGGCACATCTGCTTCGACGTTCTGGATCGTCTGCTCAGCGGAACTCCCATCGGACGCACCGTTGGCCCCGCGGCCATGAAGGTCGAGGGCTGGCAGCGGTTGAGTGCCGAGTACGCCCGGCAGTTCGCCGCGGAAACGCCCGAGCAGTCAAAGTCTGCCTGAAGGCCCGCTCGTACTCCTACCGCGCCAGTACCTGGCGCGGTGGGGACCCGCGGTTCGCGAGGGGACCGCTGGACGCTGATGGCCATCTAAGATAGATGAGAGATCTGGAGCTTGACATGGAACCTGCCTCGGCATTCATCGAGCAGAAGATCAAGGAACTTGGAGACTGGCGCGGGTAATCCGGAACGAAGGGAGGGATCCCGACCGTTCGGCTGTCCTGTTTACAGAATGAAGATCCACCTCATCGACGGCACTTACGAACTCTTCCGCCACTACTACGCGCTGCCGTCGGCCAGGGACAAAGACGGGCGCGAGATCGCCGCGGTGCACGGGGTGGTGAACTCAGTGCTGGCCATGATCAAGAGTGGGGCGACGCACGTGGCCGTGGCCACTGACCACATCATCGAGTCCTTCCGCAACCAGCTGTGGGCGGGATACAAGACGGGCGAGGGCATTGAGCCCGATCTGTGGGCGCAGTTTCCCCTCCTGGAAGAAGCGCTGGCGGCAACCGGGGTGGTGGTGTGGCCCATGGTGGAGTTTGAAGCCGACGACGCGCTGGCGGCGGCAGCAAAGGCCGCTGCCCAGGACCCGCGCGTAGAGCAGGTGGTCATCTGCACGCCCGACAAAGACCTGGCGCAAATGGTGAGCGGGGAACGGATCGTCCAGCTCAATCGCCGGACCGGCGCCATTCTCGACGAACGCGCGGTGGTGGCCAAGTTCGGCGTCACGCCCGAATCCATCCCCGACTACCTGGCTTTGGTGGGCGACTCGGCCGATGGGTACCCGGGGCTCAAGGGCTGGGGCGCGAAGTCGTCGGCGGCGGTGCTGGCCAAGTTCCTGCATCTGGAGGCTATCCCGCACGATGCGGGCGACTGGCACGTGAACGCCAGCAGCGCCGGCTCGCTGGCCGCGACTCTGCGCGACAACTTTGAGCGGGCGTTGCTCTTCCGCAAGCTGGCCACGCTGCGGACGGATATTCCGCTCTTCGAGGACGTTGACCAGCTTGGAGTAAAGCAATCAGCACTCAGCGGTCAGCCCTCAGCCAAACCGAAGCTAGCAAAAGCGGTGGCCGCAGATAAACGCAGATGAACGCGAGACAAAAGAATTGTCATAGTTGCGCGCAATCGCCGTAATCGGAAAAGCAAAGAATAGCGAGACTGACAGCATGGATTTTAAAGGGTACTTCTGCCACCCCTCTGTGCTCCTTGGTGCCCCTCTGTGGTGAAAGGGTTTTTTACGTCCTTAACCAGCTATAGGCGGCTAGCTTTTGCGAGATTCAATCTATACTGTGCGCTGTAATTCGTGGTAGTTGCCAGGAAAGCGAGCTGGACCATGAAACTCTTTCGTCTATCCGCGGTATTGCTGACTACAGGGTTCGCCTGGGTTCCTGTCGTGAACGGCCAGGATAATCGACCATCATCCGCAAGCACTCCTGGCGCCAGCCAGGCTGAGAAGGCGAGCCTGGCGGCCCCGCTTGTCCGCAGCACGACGAACCTCGTGGTGGTGGATGTGATTGTGAGCCACAACGGTCGTTTCGTGAAAGGCCTGCCCAAGGAGGCGTTCAGGGTTGTGGAAGACAGCCAGGAGCAAGAGGTCAAGAGCTTTGAGGAACACGGTCCCGACAATGCCGGCTCCGGGGCCAAGTCCGAGCTGCCCCCGAATACCTACAGCAACGTTCCCGAATCGCCTGCCAATGCGATCAATGTTCTTCTGCTCGACTCCATCAATACGCCTATCTCCGACCAGGCTTACGCGCGTCGCAAGATTCTCGAGTATCTGCAGACTGTCCCGGCGGGGACGCGAATTGGCGTCTTTACGCTGGCTTCGCGGCTGCGGCTGGTCCAGGGTTTCACCACTGATTCAACCGTCCTGCTGGCGGCGGTCACCAAGGTGATGCCGACGCAATCGCTGGCTCTGCCCGGACCTCAGGGCGAAAGTGCTGCCGATCGATTCTCGGCTCTGCCCAACATGCAGAACAACCTTGCCGGGTTGAGCGGCATGGATCAGGTAATCCAGAGCCTGCACGAGTTTGAAGCCGACGAGCAGGCCAACCTGATCGATCGCCGGGTGCAGATCACGCTGGACGCCTTGAAACAACTGGCGCTGTATCTAGGTGCTTTGCCCGGACGCAAGAACGTGATCTGGTTTTCGGCGTCTTTCCCGCTCAGCCTCAGCCCGGGGATGGCGTTCGATCCTTTCAAGTCGCTCCATGCCTACGGCCCTCAGTTGCAGCAGGTGAGCGATTTGCTGACGGCAAGCCGCGTTGCAGTCTATCCAATCGATGCCCGAGGCCTGATCACGGCGCCTATGCCGGTGAGGCAGAATCGTCCTGCGGCCGTGCCGGTTGGCGCGGGCCGTACAGGAATGATCGATCCCAATGCGTTTCCCTCGGATCCTTCGCAGTCGGGCGACCGAAACAATGCCGAGCTGGCCACAATGCTGCAGCTGGCCGAAGAGACTGGCGGCATCGCTTCGTATAACAACAACGGGCTGAAGCAGGCTCTGGCGCGGGCCATCGACAACGGCTCTAGCTACTACACGCTCACGTATTCTCCCGAGGATAGGAAGTTCGACGGGAAGTTCCGCAAGATTCACGTCAAACTTTCCGGGCACAACTACACCTTGACCTACCGGCGGGGCTATTTCGCCGACGGGCCGTCGGCCCACAGCACGAATGCTTTGCTGGCGCTGAGCTCGCCGGCGTTGCAGCCGGACGCACCGGCGTACTCGCAGATTCTGTTCCGCGCCAGAATACTCGCCGATGGAGAGCCGGGAACTGAAGGACTGCAGTCGGTGGGACCGGCTGGCGATCTGGCGGGCAAGTTGAAACCGCCGATCAGGCGCTGCTGGATCGAGTACAACGTGGATTTGCATCAGGTGAGCGCGGAGATTAACGCGGAAGGGTTTTATCGATCGAACATTGAATTCATGGTGATTGCGTACAACCAGAACGGCAAGCTGGTGAATGCCAGCCGCCGCGCGCTGAAGCTGGGCATTCCGCCGTCCAAGTACGACGAAGTGTTGCAATCCGGATATCCCGTGCACGATGCCATCGATCTTCCCGAGGGCCAAGTATGGCTGCGGCTTGCGGTCCACGATATTGCGACCGACCGTATTGGGTCGCTCGAGGTACCGCTGCGAATCAGCGCGAAGGCGGCGAACTAGGATTTCTCACCACAGAGAACACGAAGAAACACGGAGGAAAGCCGCCCCTGGGCCGTCGGCTTTTGGCTTTGGTGCTTGCTCCTGGCTCACGCTCCTGTTCAATCAACGAGATCAGTGTTATCAGCGTAATCAGTGGTGAGCTTTTGCCTCCGAGAGCCAAAGCTAGCGGCACGAAGCCAAGACCTGTAATATGTTGTGCGCTCGGAATGCCGAGCTGGATAAAGGGGTTAACGCCATGAAGATTTCCGTCACCGTGAACGGAACCACGCACAAGAGCGAGGTTGAGCCGCGGATGCTGCTGGTCCACTACCTGCGCGACGTCCTGAACCTTACTGGAACCCACGTGGGGTGCGAGACCTCACTGTGCGGCGCCTGCACGGTGCTGATGGACGGTCAGGCGGTGAAGTCGTGCACCGTGCTGGCCGCGCAGGCCGACGGCGCCACGGTGACCACCATCGAGGGCCTGGCGCAGAGCGGGGAACTGCATCCTGTTCAGTCCGCATTCTGGGAGCATCACGGTCTGCAGTGCGGCTACTGCACCCCGGGCATGATTATGGCGGCCACGCAGATTCTGCAGCGTAATCCCGATCCCACGGCGGAAGAGATTCGCCACGGGCTGGAAGGGAACTTGTGCCGCTGCACCGGCTACCAGCACATCGTGCAATCGGTACAATGCGCGGCCAAGAAGATGAAGTCGAAGTCGTTGGCCACCAGATAAGACCACCACGGAGGCACGGAGACGCGGAGGCACGGAGAAATTGGAGCAAGAAAGCAGGAGCTGTTTTGCAGCAAATGAACGCAGATGTTTTTGGATGTTGCTAAAAACTAAGTACTGAATACTAAGTACCAAAAGTCGTTCGCTCAAATACGTTTCGTGACCAGTTGAAGCTTGCGGGAGAAGAATTTATGCCCAAGTTCGTAGGTAGCAGCGTAAAGCGCACGGAAGATCCCCGGTTGATTCAGGGGCTGGCCCACTATGTGGACGACATCAAGCTGCCCGACACTCTGCACGCCGTTTTTGTGCGCTCCATCCACGCCCACGCCAAGGTCAAGAAGATCGATACGGCCAGGGCCGAGCGGCTGAAGGGCGTGGTGGGTGTGTACACGTCCAGGGACGTCGGCAAGATCGGTCCGGTGCCCTGCGGCGCGGCCATTCCCGATATGAAGGTCCCTGAGCACCGTGTGCTGGCCACGAACAAGGTCTACTGGGTCGGACATCCGGTGGTGATGATAGTGGCGGAGACCAAGTACATTGCGCGCGATGCCGCCGACCTGATCGAGATCGATTACGACGAGCTGCCTGCGGTTACCGACGAAGAAAAGGCTGCCAATCCGAAATCCCCGGTGATCCACGACAAGATCGGCAGCAACATTGCCTACAAACTGACGGCCGGCGAAGGCGACATTGAAGCGGCGCTGAAGTCGGCCGACAAGGTCATCAAGCACAAGATTCTTCATCGCCGGCTGGCGCCGATTGCCATGGAGCCGCGCGGCGTTCTGGCGCGCTACTATCCCGGCGAGCAGGAGTTGACGCTGTGGACCTCAACGCAGATTCCCCACCTGGCGCGCACGCAGGTCTCGCTCATGCTGGGTATTCCGGAGAACAAGCTGCGGCTGATCGCGCCCGAAGTCGGCGGCGGCTTCGGCTCCAAGCTCAACGTCTACGCCGAAGAGGCGCTGCTGGGCTGGGCGTCAATGCAGACCGGCCGCCCGGTGAAATGGATTGAAGGCCGGCGCGAGAACATTCAGGCCACCATCCACGGACGCGGCCAGACCGGATACATCGAGATCGGCTGCAAGAAAGACGGCACCATCACCGGCTTTCGCTACAACGTGTTTGCCGATATGGGTTCGTACTTCCAGCTGCTCACGCCGGCCATTCCCACGCTGACCGGACTCATGCTTTCCGGCTGCTACAAGATTCCCGCCATCCAGATGAACGTGACCGCGACCTTCACCAACAAGATGTCTACCGACGCGTATCGCGGCGCGGGACGTCCGGAAGCCACCTACGTGATCGAGCGCGCGATGGACCTGGTGGCGGCGGACCTGAAGATGGATCCGGTAGAACTCCGGCGGAGGAATTTCCCCGCGCCCTTCGGCGGCGATCAGCCTTTCAAAACCGCAACCGGACTCTTCTACGATAGCGGCAATTACCAGGGCGCGCTGGACAAGGCGCTGAAAATGGTCGACTACACCAAGCTGCGCGATGAGCAGAAGAGAGCCCGCAGCGAGGGGCGGCTGTTCGGCATCGGCGTCTCTACCTACGTGGAGATCTGCGCCATGGGCCCGTCGCCGGCGCTGCCTGCGGGCGGCTGGGAGAGCGCGACCGTCCGCGTCGAGCCCACCTGCAAGGTCACCATCCTTACCGGCGCGTCGCCGCACGGCCAGGGTCAGGAGACTTCTTTCGCGCAGATCGCCGCCGACGAACTGGGCTTGCAGGTGAGCGACGTCACCGTAATCCACGGCGACACGGCTATCGTGCAGTACGGCATCGGCACTTTCGGCAGCCGCGGCACCGCGGTGGGCGGCACTGCGGTGTATATGTCACTGCAGAAACTGAAAGAGAAGGCCAGGAAGATGGCGGCGCACCTGCTGGGCGTGGACGCGGCGCAGGTCAAGTTCGCCGACGGCAAGTTCACCGGCGGCGGCAAAAGCGTGACCATCCAGGAGGTCGCGCTGGGTGCGCACCTGGCCAAGAACATTCCCGCAGACATGGAGCCCGGGCTTTCCGCGACCTCGTTCTTTGAGCCCAAGAATTTTACCTTCCCCTTCGGCACGCACATCTGCGTGGTGGAGGTGGATCGCGAGACCGGCGAGATTCACTTCCAGCGCTACGTGGCGGTGGACGACTGCGGTAACGTCATCAATCCCATGCTGGTGCACGGCCAGGTGCACGGCGGGATTGTGCAGTCCCTGGGCCAGGCGCTGTATGAAGAAGTGGTGTATGACGATCAGGGCCAGCTTACCAGCGGCAGCCTGATGGATTACGCGGTGCCGCGCGCCTCGCACGTGCCGTGGTTTGAGCTGGACAGCACGGTGACGCCGTCGCCGGTGAATCCCATGGGTGTGAAGGGCGTGGGCGAGGCGGGCAGCATTGGCGCGACGCCGGCGATCGTGGCCGCGGTGGTGGATGCCATGGCGCCGCTGGGCGTGCGCCATCTGGATATGCCCATCAAGCCGGAGAATCTCTGGCAGATCATCAGCAAGGCCAAAGCAGGGGCCGCATAAAGGAGCACACATGATTCCGGCACAATTTGATTACGTCGCTGCCAAGAGCCTGGGCGAAGCACTGCGTCTGCTCAAGAAACATAAGGACTCCAAGATCCTGGCCGGCGGACACAGCCTGCTGCCGGCGATGAAGCTGCGCCTGGCCCAGCCCAGCGTGCTGATCGATATCGCCCGGATCAAGGACCTGTCGTACATTCGCGAAAAGGGTGGGAAGATTCACATCGGCGCCACTACCACGCACTTTCAGATCGAGACTTCCGACCTGCTGCATCGCGTCTGCCCGCTGCTGCCGGAGACCGCGGTGAATCTGGGCGACATGCAGGTCCGCAACAAGGGAACCATCGGCGGAAGCCTGGCCCACGCCGATCCCGCAGCCGACTGGCCCGCAGCGGTGCTGGCGCTGGGCGCGGAGATCGTCGCCGCAGGACCCAAGGGCGAGCGCGTGATCAAGTCCGATAAATTTTTTGTCTCGCTGTTCACTACGGCGCTGAAATCCAACGAAGTGTTGAAAGAAGTCCGCTTCGCCGTGCCCAGGGGAAATACCGGGCAGGCTTATATGAAGTTCCGCCATCCGGCCTCGGGATTTGCGGTGGTGGGCATCGCCGTCAGCCTGAGTGTCGACGGATCCGGAAAGTGCCAGAGCGCGGGGATCGGCGTGACTGGAGTTGCGGCGGCGCCGTATCGGGCCAGGGCCGCGGAGGACGCGTTGAAAGGAAAAGCGCTGGATGCACGGACCCTGGCTGCGGCCGCCGAACACGTGGCCGACCTCGACCACGCCAATACGGACCTGTTCGCCAGCGGCGAGTACCGCAAACATCTGGCGCAGGTCTATGGCCGGCGCGCGTTGGAGACGGCGGCTTCTCGGGTGAAATAAAGGCGATTCGGTAAGAAGATCTCAACGTAGAGACGCGGCATTGCCGCGTCTCTCTCTTTTAGTCGCCCGCTGCCGCGGACATGGCGGCGACAATCTCAGTTTCGCGTCCCGGTTGCTCCAGCGTTCCCAGAGCGTAAGTGGTCACGTTCTTGACCGTCGCGAAATCGGGGCCGCGATAGCAGACGCACATGTGATGGGCCGCTGAGCGCACATAAACGCCTTTGGCTTGCGCGTGCTGCATCATGTCTTCCGCGATCTGCTTGACCAGCAGCTCCTGAAGCTGAAAGCGCTTGGCGCGGCAGTTGACCAGGCGCGGCATCTTGCCGATGCCGATGATGTAGGTGCCTGGTTCGTACACGATGTCCACCTGCCCAAAGAAGGGCAAAAAGTGATGAGCGCAGAAGGCGAGGAAAGGAATTTTATCGGACGAGACCAGCCCGTGATGGCCGTCATGCGGCGTCTCGATGGTGATCTTCAGAATCTCGCGAGGATGCATGGAGTATCCCGCCAGCAGGCTGCGGTAGGCGCGTGAGATGCGTCCGGGATTGTCGCCGAGCGTGTTGCGCAAATCTCCCGCGGCTTCCGGCCAGTCTTCGGTGACAGTCTCAATCCACTCCAGCAGCTTGCTGTCCGTGTGCTGGTCAAAGCTCATCTCGGGATGAGCAAGGTCCATGCCCGCCATGAAAGGTAGGTAATTTTCATCGTTGGCCATCGTTGTCGTCCCGATCGCAGCGAAAGAGTCCTACGAGCTTACACGAACTTTCGCGATTCGCGCCTCGTGAAAATGCCGGTACGAGCGTAGGCGCGGAGCCATGTCTTCATGACAGGGCGATTACCCCTCGTAGCTCCTCACGAACTCCACCAGGCTGCGCACCGCGATTCCCGACGGCCCTTTAGCGATCCAGCTCTTGTTGTCGTCAATCCACGCGGTGCCGGCAATGTCGAGGTGAATCCAGGGAGTGTCGTCCACGAACTCTTTGAGGAACATGGCTGCGGTAATCGCGCCGCCGTAGCGGCCGCCGGTATTCATGATATCGGCGATGCTGGAGCGGATGGACTCGAAGTATTCGGCGTCCAGGGGCATGCGCCAGAACTTCTCGCCGGCGCGATCGAGTGCGCGCGCGAAGTGCTTATAGATGTCGTCATCGTTGGCGAAGACGCCCGCATTCACCATGCCCAGCGCCACCACGCAGGCGCCGGTCAGAGTGGCGGCGTCGATCAGGTGGGTGCAGCCGAGAGTGCGCGCGTAGTGCAGGCCATCGGCCAGCACCAGGCGGCCTTCGGCGTCAGTGTTGATGATCTCGATGGCCTTGCCCGACATGGCGATCTGCACGTCGCCCGGCTTCTGCGCTTTGCCGCTGGGCATGTTTTCCGTGGCGCAGACGATGGAGATAACTTTGACTTTAGGTTTGAGCAGGGCGATGGCGCGCATGGCCCCGATCATGGCCGCGCCGCCGGCCATGTCGTACTTCATCTTCTCCATGCCGTCCGCGGGCTTGATGGAAATTCCGCCGGTGTCAAAGGTGATGCCTTTGCCCACCAGGCCGAGCACCGGCTTCTCCGGCGCGCCCTGCGGTTCGTAGCGCATCACGATCAGCCGCGGCTCTTCGTCCGAACCCTGGGCCACGCTCCAGAACGCGCCCATCTTGAGCTCCTTGATTTTGTCCGGACCCATGATCTCGCACTTCAGGCCAACGCTCTCGCACATCTTGCGCGCGCGATCGGCGAACATGGTGGGCGTAAGGCGGTTGCTGGGTTCGTTGACCAGCTCGCGGGTGAAGTTCTGCGATTCGCCGATGATGCGCGCCTGCTCCAGCGCTCGCTGCAGCTTTGACTGATCGGAGCCGGCGGCAGCGACGATGCTGACTTCCTTCATGCGCTGGTCTTTGCGCTCGCTGCGATAGGTATCGGGATCGAAGTCGGCAACAATGGCTCCCTCACCCATAGCCCGCACTGCATCCTCCGCGGCGATCGATCCCGTGGGCAGAACCAAAGCGCAGCTCTTGATGGATCTTGGCTTGAGATAACGTACAGCGGCTCCAGCCGCTTTGCGCAACTCGACCTGACTGAAACTCTTGGCCTTCCCGCCGCCGATGATCAGCAGCCGCTTTGCATTGACTCCCTGCGGGCGATGCAGCAGCGTGGTTTCCATAGCTTTGCCGGTAAGCTCGCCCGATCCCGCCAGGTCGGCCACGGCTTTCTCCAGCGCCGCATCGCTCACGGTGAGACGAGGTTCGTTCTTCTGTTTGTCGCCATGATCCAGCGCGATGACCACCAGGCATTCACTATCAACTTCGGCCGCATTTGCGGAGATAAGACGCAGATCCATGATTACGTTCCGGCTCCTAGTTTTTATTGCTTTCTCGAGCGGGCGACGGCCTCGCGGGCCTCGCGGTCAGCGGTGCGCCGGCGCTCGGTTTCCCGCTTGTCCCAGGATTGCTTGCCCTTGGCCAGCGCGATCTCAACTTTGATCTTTCCATTCTTAAAATACATGCGCGTGGGCACCAGCGTATAGCCGCGCTGCTGGCTCTTGCCCAGAAGTTTGCGCAACTCGTCGGCGTGGACCAGCAGCTTGCGCGTCCGCAGCGGCGTGTGGCCGGCGTAGCCTGCGTTCTCGTAGGCGCCGATGTGCGCGTTCAAGAGCCACAGCTCGCCGTCTTTCACCAGCGCGTAAGCATCTTTCAGATTCGCCCGGCCGGCGCGCACCGACTTCACTTCCGAGCCGGTCAGCACCATGCCCGCTTCCATGCGTTCTTCAAGAAAGTAATTGTGGCCGGCTGCGCGATTGACGGTAGCGTCGCGCTCGCCCGAAGCGATCGGGTCGCGCTTAACGTGCTTAGGCTTGTTTGGTTCAGTTTGAATGCTCTGGCGGGCCATGGCAGCTTTCTGCTGCTTGCAGCAAAATTTTTATGCTACCACAGCGCAAGCACCGCTTCGGGAACCGTTCTTAGCTACAGCGAAGAAGGCAGTGATATAATCGGGCCTTCTGAAAAAGTCCAATTTCGGTCGATGGCCCCCTATTGGCCTGAAAAAAAAAGAGTTAGACTGACCCGAAAAAGCAGGAGTTTTATGCGGAGAGTAGCCACAGTCCTCCCCTTTGTGCTGTTGTGTTCGGCGTTGCTCACGGCCGGAGATTCGGCCAAGTCTCTGTTCAAGCAAGGTGTGCAGGCGGAGACGCGGCAGGACTACGAAGCCGCGTACGACTATTACCGGCAGGCCTACCAGCTCAAGCCGAGCGAACTCAAATACCGCGTGCCCTTTGAGCGTTTGCGTTTTCAGGCGGCGGCATCAAAAGTTCATCGCGCGCAAAGGCTGCGCGACGACGGAAAGCTGCAGGAAGCGCTGGCCCTGTTCCAGCAGGCGGCCTCCATCGATCCCAGCAACGATCTTGCCGGCCAGGAAATCCGGCGCACGCAGCAGATGATCCTGAAGCAGCAGGGTCCGGCGCCCGCGCCGCCCCGGAGCGAAGACGATTCTCTGCGCAAGCGGCTGGATGACGCCACCGGGCCGGTGCGGCTCAATTCCGTTCCCAACACTCCGCTGCCGGCGCTGGAAATGACCAACGACTCCAAGGTGGAGTACGAAACCATATGCAAGCTGGCCAACCTCAACGTATTGTTTGATCCGGACTACACGCCGCGCCGGCTCTCCATCAGCCTGCGCAACGTCACGCTGCAGGAGGCGCTGGATATTCTGGCGCTGGATTCGCGCACCTTCTGGCGTCCGGTGACGCCGAACACCATTTTTGTAGCCGCTGATACTCAGGCCAAGCGCCGCGAGCTGGAACAAAACGTCATCAAAACTTTCTATCTCGGCAACGTCTCCACGGCCACCGACCTGCAGGACATCGTGAATGCCATCCGCACCGTGCTGGAGGTGCAGCGCATCCAGCAGATCCCGTCGCAGAACGCCATCGTCATCAAAGGCACTCCCGACCAGCTGGCGCTGGCGCAGAAAATGGTGGATGACATCGACAAGTCGCGGCCGGAAGTGGTGGTGGACGTGATCGTTGCCCAGGTGCGCCGTGACAAGGTGCGCAGCCTCGGCATCCTGCCGCCGCAGAACGCCAGCGTGGCTCTGCAGCCGCCCAACGCGGTTGCTGTGGCCTCGCCCAGCCCCGGCGGAACTACAACGTCCATCGGCCTGAACTTTAATAACATCCAGCACCTGAATTCCACCAGCTACGCGCTCACCATCAGCCCGGTGCAGGCCGAGGCGCTGTTTAACGATACCGATGCCAAGATCCTGCAGAGCCCGCGCATCCGCGCTACCAACGGTGAAAAGGCCACGCTGAAAGTGGCCGACAGAATTCCTATCGCCACCGGTTCGTTCGGTACTCCTACCGGAATCGGGACCGCCATCGGCGCGGTCGGCGTGAACACTCAGTTCACCTACACTGACGTCGGCGTGATCATGGACATCACGCCTACCGTTCATCCCGATGGACAGGTGACGCTCAAGACTTCCCTGGAAATTTCTAACCTCAACGGA
Source organism: Candidatus Angelobacter sp. (assembly GCA_035307585.1). GTDB lineage: Bacteria > Acidobacteriota > Terriglobia > Terriglobales > Acidobacteriaceae > Angelobacter. The sequence continues at coordinate 221,778 of DATGHX010000013.1, read as the reverse complement.
TCGGAGAGTATTGGCGGCGTCACCCAGCCCATCATCAGCCAGCGCAAGGAAGAATCGGTGATGCGCCTGAAAGACGGCGAGATCAACATGCTGGGCGGCATCTATGAGAACCAGGTCACCACGACCACCAGCGGCACGCCCTTCCTGGGATCGATCCCCATCCTGAAATACATCTTCTCGCAGGAGACCAAACAGGTCACCACCAACGAGATCGTCTTCCTGCTGATCCCGCACGTGGTGCGGGGTCAGGAGTTGAGCGACATGAACCGGCGCGCGTTTGACGTGGGTACGGGAACCTCCATCGATCTGCACATGGCCGCGCGTTCGCCTGAGTCGGCGGCCCCGGTTCCGGCAGCAGCGCCTGCACCGGCGCCAACGGTAAGTCCTCAGCCGCCTGCGGCCGCGCCAGGCACTCCTCCGGGAGCCGCGGCTATGCCGCCTGCGTCCGGCAATCCGGCAGCGCCGGATAGCGGCGGTGCGCCGGGACAGATCAGCCTGCGTCTTGATCCCGGAACTCTGGCCCAGCCTCAGGGCAGCGTGTTCGCGTTGAATGTAGTGATGGCACACGGGCAGGACGTAAGTGCGGTTCGCACCGAGATCGCCTACGATCCCAAAGTCATGCAGCTAATGAGCGTCACCGACGGGGGATTCCTGGGTCGGGATGGCAGGCCCGCCCCGCTCCAGCAGCGTAGTGACCCCGCCAACGGCCGCGTTGTGATCAGCGCCGTGCGCCCCCCGGGAAGCCCCGGAATATCCGGCGACGGCACGGTTTTCAACCTTACTTTCTTAGCGAAAGCTAAGGGATCGAGTACGGTTTCCATCGCTGTTTCTGAGGCCGGCAACAGCCAGAAGCAACCCTTGCAGGTTCAGGGTTCGCAGGCTTCGGTCACGATAAACTAGAGACGGGAACCTAGTAGCATGCAGCTTCGATTGCAACGCGGGATGACGCTGTTGGAGATGATCGTGGTCATCACCATTATCCTCATCCTGATGACCGCGGCCGTGCCCATTACCCGGCTCGCTGTCCGCCGCGAGCGTGAAACCGAACTGCGCCGCGACCTCTGGGAAATGCGCTCGGCCATCGACCGCTATAAGGACGCAGCCGAAAAGAATGCTTTCCAGATCAAGCTGGGAACCGAGGGCTATCCCCCGGACCTGGACACGCTGGTGAACGGGGTTGATGCTCAGGGCGGCAAGAAGCTGCGCTTCCTGCGCCGCATTCCCATCGATCCGATGACCGGCAACAAAGACTGGGGTGTGCGTTCCATGCAGGACGATCCCACTTCGGACTCCTGGGGCGGTCAGAACGTGTTCGACGTTTATTCCAAATCCAACGGCACGGCCCTGAACGGCACCAAGTATAAAGACTGGTAAGCAATGAGCGTTGCACTCAAATCGCGCGCGCGCGGGTTCACACTGATCGAGATGATCATCGTGGTCGCCATCATGGCCATCCTGCTGGGCATCGCCGTGCCCGTGTACAAGATGCACCTGCTCCACGCCCACGAGGCCGTCTTGCGCCAGGATCTTTACAGCATGCGCATGAGCATCGACCAGTACACCCAGGACAAAAACAAGGCTCCGCAGGCCCTCAGCGACCTGGTTGATGCCGGCTATCTTCGCGCCATCCCTAAAGACCCATTCACCGATTCCGGCGAGACCTGGCAGGTAGTGCAGGAAGACGTGATGCAATCCCTCGATCAGACCCAGCCGGGAATTACCGACGTCCACAGCGGCTCGAACCTGACGGCTTCCGACGGCACCGCTTATAACACCTGGTAGGCTGTTAAGAATCAGCCGCCGGGATTTGCTACCATTCCTGTTATGCCGGTCGACACTGATATCCAGACAACGCAGTTGCCGCCCCTGAAAGCGCCGCGCGGCAAAGAATTAACCTGCAAAGCGTGGCCGCAGGAAGCGGCCATGCGCATGCTCATGAACAACCTGGATGAAGAGGTCGCGGAACGCCCGCGCGACCTGGTGGTGTATGGCGGCACCGGCAAGGCCGCGCGCAATCTGCCCAGCCTGCAAGCCATCCTGAGTTCGCTCAAATCGCTCGAGAATGACGAGACGCTGCTGGTGCAGTCGGGGAAGCCGGTAGGAATTTTCCGGACCCACGAGTACTCGCCGCGCGTGCTGATCGCCAACTCCAATCTGGTGGGACACTGGTCAAACTGGGAGAAGTTCAACCAGCTGGAGCGCGCCGGCCTGATGATGTACGGCCAGATGACTGCCGGATCGTGGATCTACATTGGCTCGCAGGGGATCATCCAGGGGACATTTGAGACGTTTTCCGCGGCCGGCGAAAAACATTTTGGCGGCGATCTGGCAGGCAGGCTGATCGTGAGCGGCGGCATGGGTGGCATGGGCGGCGCGCAGCCGCTGGCGGCCACCATGGCCGGCGCCTGCTTTTTGGGAATTGAGGTGGACCCGGAGCGCATCAAGAAACGCCTGAAGACCGGCTACTGCGACTTCATGGTCAACCACCTCGACGAGGCCTTGCGCATCCTGAAGAACGCCGTGCGCAAGAAGGAAGCTGTCTCCGTCGGACTGATCGGCAACTGTGCCGATGTGGTTCCCGAACTGGCCGACCGCGGCGTGCTGCCCGACATCCTGACCGACCAGACCTCGGCCCACGATCCGCTGAATGGCTACGTGCCTCGCGGCATGCCTCCGGAGCAGGCTCTGGAGATGCGGCGTCGCGATCCTCAGGGCTACACCGAGCGCTCGCTAGATTCAATTGCCCGCCATGTGGAGGGCATGCTGCGCCTGCAGAAAATGGGCAGCGTGACTTTTGACTATGGCAACAACATCCGCACCTTCGCCCACCAGCGCGGCGTGAAAAATGCTTACGATTTTCCCGGATTCGTGCCCGCCTATATCCGGCCGCTCTTCTGCGAAGGCCGCGGCCCCTTCCGCTGGGTGGCGCTCTCCGGCGACCCTGCCGATATCGCCGTGACTGACGGCCTGGTGCTCGAACTCTTCCCCAACAACCGCATCCTGAGCCGCTGGATCGATCTGGCGCGCAAGCGTATTAAGTTTCAGGGCCTGCCGGCGCGCATCTGCTGGCTGGGCTATGGCGAACGCGCCCAGTTCGGCCTGGCCATCAACGACCTGGTAAAAAAAGGGAAGATCAAGGCTCCCATCGTGATGGGGCGCGATCACCTCGATTGCGGCTCGGTGGCCTCGCCCTACCGCGAGACCGAGTCCATGAAAGACGGCAGCGATGCCGTTGCCGACTGGCCGCTGTTGAACGCACTGCTTAACACCGCCAGCGGAGCGAGTTGGGTTTCAATTCACAACGGCGGCGGCGTGGGCATTGGCTATTCGCTGCACGCCGGCCAGGTTACCGTCGCCGACGGGACTGACGCCATGGCCCGCCGCATCGAGCGCGTTCTGACCAACGATCCGGGAATCGGCGTGGCCCGCCATGCGGATGCCGGATACCAGGAGGCAACTGAGTTCGCCGGCCGCAAAGGGATCAAGATTCCCAAGGTCGCGACCGAGACACAGGGACGTTGACGGGTCCGGCGATCAAAAAACTCTACATTTGCCAGGAGCCGGCGCAATTCCGCGCCATCTGGTGCCGCAATTTTCCTCTGTGCCTCCGTGTCTCCGTGGTAGGTTCTAGTGTTGCCATCGAAACGCTCATCACCTTACCTGCTGCTGGCTAACATCGGCCAGCTCGTGACCGTGCGCGGCGAGAACGCTCCGCGGCGCGGAGCTGCCCTCAAAGAAATCGGAGTCATTGACGATGCGGCGGTCTTCTGTGGCGGCGGAAGAATCATTGCCGCCGGCAATCAGCGCGAGATTCTGCAACATCCCTGGCTCAGGAAACATCGGCGCAAAGTGGAGGAGATGGACTGTCGTGGTGGTGTAGTGCTCCCCGGCCTGGTGGATTGCCACATTCACCCGGCGTTTGTCGCGCCGCGGCTGGTTGATTTCGAAAAGCGTATCGCCGGAGCCGGCTATGAGCAGATCGCCGCAGCCGGCGGCGGAATTCGCTCCAGCGTCGAGGCGGTGCGGCGGGCGACGCGCGAGCAATTAAGCGCGCGAGTGCTCGCCGGGCTTCAGGCCATGCTGCGACGCGGCACGGCTACAGTAGAAGCGAAATCCGGCTACGGGCTGACGGTGGAGGACGAAATCAAGTCGCTCCACGCAATCGCCGACGCGGCACAGCTCTGGCCGGGAACGATTGTTCCCACGCTGCTGGCCGCGCACGTTGTCCCGAAAGAGTTTGCCGGTCGCAAAGAAGAATACGTAAAGCTGGTCTGCGAGCAGATCATTCCCGCCGCGGCCAAAAAGAAGCTGGCTGCGTTCGTTGACGTATTTTGCGAGCGCGGCGCATTCACTCTCGGACAATCCGATCGCATTCTGGCGGCCGCGCGCCGGCACGGGCTGAGCACCCGCGCTCACGTGGGGCAGTTTACGCAGTCGCGGCTGCAGCCGCTGCTGGAGCATCAACCGGCTTCGCTCGACCACCTGGACCATCTCGCCGATGAAGACCTCACGGCGCTGGCTCGCAGCCGGACCGTCGCCGTGCTGCTGCCGGGGGTGAATTACTTTCTTGGGCACAAGGATTTTCCGGCAGCGCGGCGGTTGATCGAATCCGGTGTCGCCGTGGCTCTGGCCACCGACTACAACCCCGGCAGCTCGCCCACCCCCAACCTGCCTTTCATCATCTCCCTGGCCTGCACTCACCTCAGCATGACGCCCGCCGAGGCCATCGCCGCCTCGACCATCAACGCCGCCTGCGCCTTGCGCCTGGAAGGCCGTAAGGGAAGCATCGCCCCCGGCAAGGACGCCGATCTGGCCTTGTTCGATATTGCTGACCACAGGGAAATCGCTTATTGGTTTGCGTGGAACCGCTGTGTTGAAATGGTAATTTCCGGCCAAAGGCTGGAAAAAGAGTGGGGAAACGCCTGAACAACTTTGGGCTCGCGATCCCGGCCGGAGCGAAGCTGGTGGTGGTTGCGCTGGTTGGCGTCCTGAGCATCGCCCTGCCCGCCCAGGAAGGCCACGCACCCGCGAGCCTGCCAACCCCGCAACCTTCACCCACCGCGCAGGCGGCGCCAACTGCGGGAGCGTCGCCGTCGCCGACCCGGGAAGCCTCGCCATCGCGAACTCCGCCGCCCGCAGACCTTACCCCGGCCTTCGTTCCGCCTTCTTACGATGAGATCGTGGTCACCGCCGTGGGCGACGTCATGCTTGGCACCACCTTCCCCGACGATACCGGCGGCGATCTTCCTCCGAATGACGGCGCCGCTCTGCTCGATGAGGTCACCCCGATTCTCAAGCACGGCGACATCGTCTTCGGCAACCTGGAAGGGCCGCTGGCAGACGGCGGCGAGTCGGTCAAGTGTCACGGCAAGAAGGTCGGTAGGTGTTTCGCTTTCCGCGTGCCCACCCGCTACGGCGCTCATTTGAAAGCGGCCGGCTTTACCGTGATGGGCCTGGCCAACAATCACGCCATGGATTTCGGGGCCGAAGGCCGCGAAAGCTCGCGTCACGTGCTTGATGAGCAGGGAATCGCTCACAGCGGCGAGGTCGGCGACATCGCTCATCTCACCATCAAAGGCCGCAAGGTTGAGGTCATCGCCTTCGCTACCTATCCCAACTCCTACAACCTGCTTGAGCTCGACGATGCTTTGAACACCATCCGCCAGGCGCGCAGCGAAGCCGAGCTGGTGATCGTCTCCTTTCATGGAGGCGCCGAGGGCGCGACCCACCAGCATGTCCTGGCCGGCGACGAGACATTTCTCGGCGAAGATCGCGGCGACCTGCGCCACTTTACCCATGCCGCCATCGATGCCGGCGCGCAACTGGTTGTGGGCTCGGGCCCGCACGTGGTGCGCGGTATGGAGATTTACCAGGGCAAGCTCATCGCCTACTCGCTGGGCAACTTCGCCACCTACGGCCCCTTCAATCTCAGCGCTGAGAACGGCCTTTCCCTGGTGCTGGAGGCCCACATCCTGCCCGACGGTACATTCCTGCGGGGTCAGGTCTATCCGGTGAAACAGGAAAAGCCGGGAGGTCCCAGGCTGGATGCGTCGCTGAGTATTGTTCCCATACTGCGTTCGCTTTCCCGCGCTGACTTTGGGGCCAACTCCGTGGTGGTAGGGCCGCGCGGCGAGCTGTGGCTGCCGGGCACGATTGTGCCCGAATGCAGCAATGCCCCGGACCTTTTAGAGCAACCTGTAGGTGGTCGGCCTTGCGCGATCTTCCCGTAAAATCGCAGCAGGCTTGATCTGGTGAGGCACGGCGAAAGTTGCATACGAAAGACATCATTCGCAGTCTTTAGGAGAGGCATGACTGTCGCTAATAAGTGGATGTGGACTGTTTTATTTCTTCTGCCGGTCGTCGCCGGCGCGCAGCGGCTCCCCGAAACCATCGTTCCCCAGCACTACGACCTGAGTTTCACTCCCGATCTGCAGAAGGCCACCTTCACCGGCGAGGAGACCATCGAGGTCCAGGTTGCCAGCCGCAGTTTAGTGGTGGTGCTGAACGCGCTGGAACTGGAGATCCAGCAGGCCGAGGTCACGCAGGGCGACAAGCCCCAGATCGCACAAGTCAGCTTTCAGCCGGAGAAGGAACAGGTCACGCTGGCGCTGCCTGCACCCCTGGAGCCGGGCCCGGCCACTGTCCACATCAAGTTCAGCGGCATTCTCAACGACAAGCTGCGCGGCTTTTACCTCTCCAAGACTAAGCTGCGCAACTACGCCACCACGCAATTTGAGTCCACCGATGCCCGCCGCGCCTTTCCCTCTTTCGACGAGCCCCTGTTCAAAGCGAAGTTTGACATTACGCTGATCGTCGACAAAGACGATACCGCTATTTCCAACGGCCGCATCATCGCCGACGTTTCCGGTCCGGGCCCGGACAAGCACACCATCAAGTTCTCGACCACCGCCAGGATGTCCAGCTACCTGGTGGCCATGGCCGTGGGCGATTTCAAATGCAGCGAATCGACCGCCGACAATATTCCGATTCGCGTATGCGGCACGCCCGACAAGCAGCCCCTGCAAGCAGCCGCGCTGCGCTACGCCGGCGAGATCCTGAAGTTCTACGATCAGTATTACGGTATTCCTTATCCCTTTACCAAGCTCGATGTCCTCGGCCTGCCCGATTTTGAGGCCGGCGCCATGGAGAATACGGCGGCCATTTTTTATCGTGAGTCGCTGCTCTTCATCGACGACAGCAATGCTTCTGTGGGCAGCCGCCAGGCGGTGTTTGAGGTGCTGGCCCACGAGATGGCGCATCAGTGGTTTGGCGATCTGGTCACCATGAAGTGGTGGGACAATACCTGGCTCAATGAAGGTTTCGCCACCTGGATGGAGCTGAAGCCTTCGCAGTCGCAGCACCCGGAATGGAACGCGGCTGTGGACGCGGTGAAGGCCAACAACAAGGCCATGGAGCTGGATGCCGTGAAGAGTACCCGTGCCATCCGCGCCCACGCCGATACCCGCGACCAGATCGAGGAGATGTTCGATCCCATCTCCTACGAAAAGGCTGCCGCCATCCTGCGCATGGCGGAGTCTTACGTGAGCCCGGAGGTCTTCCGGCGCGGCGTGAATGCGTACCTGCGCAAATTTGCTTACGGCAATGCCACGGCTGAGGATTTCTGGACCGCACTGACTATGGCTTCAGGCCGCCCGGTGGACCGGATCATGAAGGCGTTCATCGACCAGCCCGGAGTGCCGCTGATCCAGGTGAAGACGGCCTGCGTGACTCCGCCGCCGCAGCCTGCGCCAAGACGCAAAGGCCGGCGCGCGCGCAAACCCATTCAGCCTCACCCCAAGACGGAGGTCACGCTTACCCAGCAGCGTTTTACCGCCGATGGTTCCACCGGCTCCGAGAAAGACCCGCTCTTTCTGGTTCCGGTCTGCATCAAGACCAGCGACAACAAGCCCTTTTGCCAACTGGCGGGCGACCGCAAGCAGGTTGTTCCGGTGGTCGGCTGTTCGCCCTGGGTCTTCACCAATGCCGGCGCCTTCGGCTACTACCGGACGCAGTATGACGCCGACGATTTCCGCAAGGTCACCCAGGCGATCACCACCGGGCTCACCACCGCCGAGCGCGTTACCCTGGTGAACGACGAGTCCGCGTTGGCGCAATCGGGCCGCGAGAAGATGGGCTCATTCCTTGAACTGGTGGGCAAGCTGAACTCCGATCAGGAGCATTCTGTCGCCGAAAGCTATCTTCCCGCCTTGCGCCGCATCAACGATTACCTGCTCACCGACGCCGACCGCGATCTCTTTCACGCCTGGGTACGGACCACCTTCCGGCCCATGTTCGACAAAGTGGGCTGGACTCCGGCGGCCGCCGAGACTGACGATATGCATCAGCTGCGCGCCAATCTCATCGAGATCCTGGGCGCGATCGGCGAGGACCCCGAGATCATCGGCGAGTCCACCCGGCGCGCGCGCCAATATCTGCAGTCTCCAGCCTCAGTGGATCCCACACTGGCGAGACCTCTGCTGGCGGTTGCGGCGCGCTTCGGCAACGCCGATCTGTTGCAGGAGTACACCGCTTCGCTCGAGAACATGAAATCGCCGGAGCAGTTGTTTAACGTGGGCCTGAGCCTGAGCGCGTTTCGCGATCCGCAGCTGATCGAGCGCGTCCTGCAGTTCAGCCTCTCTCCGGCGGTGCGCAGCCAGGATTCCATGGAGCTGGTGATCTCGGTGCTGAACAGACCGGCAGCCTCCGCTACCGCGTGGCCGTGGATCAAGGAGCATTGGCCTGACCTGCAGAAGAAACTGCCGGATGCCGCGCTGCTCGGCGTGATCGAAAGCGCGGGCTACCTGTGCGATCCCGCCGCCAGGGCGGATATGCAGCAGTTCTTCGCCGGACGCATGCAGGGCAATGAGCGCCTGCTGCAGCAGTCACTGGAGCGGATTGACGCGTGCATCAACTATCGCGCCCACCAGCAGGGGGACCTGGCCGGATGGCTGCAGCAGCACGCCGCAGGGACATCGGCGGCCCGGTAAAATTACCGCACCTCTACGGGGCCCCACCGCGTCTCCTGGTGCGTGTCGCGACAACCCGCGCAGCGTATTCTCAACTCCGTGGACGATGCCCAGGTGAGCTCAGGCGCGATTTCCGGTGAGTCTTGCTCAGCGACAAAGACCTCTTCGGCGCTCGCGCGTCCGGAAAAGAACCCGTAGCGCAGCCCAGTCCCGGCGGAGCGAAGGTTGACGTGAACGAAGAATGGCGACTCTTCCCCACAGCGCCGGCGCATGACCGCTGCCGTCCATCGTCCATCCGGGCTATCAACCTGGGCCAGCAGCTCTTCCGTGCACGTGGGGTGAGTGTGCAGGTAGACCAGGCTGAGCGCCCCCAGCATCAGCAACATGGCGGCCATGAAGGCCAGGGTGCTGAGGATCATCTTGCGCGCGAATGGGTCCATCGGCTTTTTCATTAAGCCGCGCGCTCGCGTATTTCCCGCCAAAGTTCCATTCTGCCCGCGCCGGTGCTCGCCGAATACGGCACAATGCTTTCTACCTCGTGATCGCGCGCCAGGGCTGCCAGGGTTGAGCGCAGTTTGTTGGCGGAAAGCTTGTCACTTTTTGTTCCGACGACGAGGAACTGGCGTCCGGTTTCGCGCAGGAAATGAATCAGCTGGGCGTCAGGAGCCTGGGCGGGAACGTTGACATCGATCAATACCACTGCCAGCTTCAGTATTCCGCGTTCTTTCAGGTAGGGCTCGATGAACTTGGGCCACTCGGCGGTGATGGAACGCGAGATTTTGGCGTAACCGTAGCCTGGCAGGTCCACCAGCACCAGTTCCGGCGCCGGCTGCGCCGCTTTCCCGTAAATGCCGATGAAATTGATGGTGCGCGTACGTCCTGGCGTGGAACTCACGTGGGCCAGTTTTTGTCCCAGCAGGGAATTGATCAGGCTGGATTTGCCGACGTTGGAGCGGCCCAGGAAGGCAAATTCCGGCGGGCCTTCAGGAGGAAAAGCGCTGGGGCTGCCGGCCGCGGTCAGGAATTTGGCGATGATGGGTTTCACGGTCGGCTTCCCGCAAGAGTACGGAGCGTAGAGAAAAAAGTAAAGCCGATCTCGCCGCTTTCGACCGCCTGCGTTTAATTGTTTTCTTGTTTTGCCCGGATGGAGAAGGCGGGCAGCACCTGGCCGTCATCGGTGGCAACGTCACCGGGCAGGAAATCCAGCTTCTGCCTGGTTTTCTTCAGCAAGTCTTTCGACGCGCCCTGGTACGAGAGCTCGACGCGGTGAGGATCGATCTTGCCGCTCACCCCTGCCTTGGCCGTAGCTACACCGTAAGGCGAGTCGCCGTCGAAATAGACGCACAGCCCGATTTCTTTGTCGGGAGAGATTACGCAGGCGGCGCTGCGGCCCGGCTTGGCTCGGGCATCCTTCATCTGAAAGAACGGTCCCAGATCGCCGTCTTTTGCGGCTGCGCCAAAATTGTTTAACGCAACAAAAATGCCAATGTAGTTATTCAGCGGCCGATGGCGCACGTTGTCGGCGACATCGGCGGCGATCTTCACCAAGGTAAGCGCCCTATCTTTTTCCGCGCTGTCATTGTTTTGTGCGGCCTGGCCGGTCGACGCAACCGGAGCAAGAAGCACCGCGAACAGAAAGATGAGGGCTGATCTCATTCCCAACACTATACAGCCATGGTTGCCTGCGATTACTGAGTGGTGATTTGAAAGCCGGTCAGGCCGGCGCCGTAATCGGTGGTAACGGTCTGTTCGGTGAACTTGAATTGCCGGCTGGGCTTCTGCAGCATTTCCCTGGTGACGCGTCGATACGCATCATTCGCGTCGCCGAACTTGCCGTCAGTACCGGCCTTTACCGCCACCAGTCCGAAGGGCTTCTTGTCGTCAAAATACACGCAGATGGCGTCGTCTTTTTTTGGAGAAAACAGACAGACAGTGGTGCGCCCCCCGATCGGTATGGCCTCTTTGACCTTCATAAACGGGCCGAGATCACCGTCTTTGGCGGCCTGGTCAGAGTCCCGATAGGTAACGAACACGGCCAGAAAATTGTTCAACGAACCTTGCTGGACGTTGCCGGCGATATCGACGGCTTCTCTGACGTAGGGAATAGCTTCCTTGCCGTCGGGATCGAGCTTCTGGGCCTGGATGGCGGGAGAGGCGGCTAGTCCGGCCACGAAGGCGAGTGCGAGGGCGATTTTCATGGCAACAATATATCGCGAAAATACAAAGCCCGCCTTTGCGGCGGGCTCTGCAGCGGTTGAATGCTCGGGCTGTCTATGAATACCTTTCCACCGGCAGATCTTTCGGTGTTGCGGCCGGGAGCGGCTGGACAGCTTCTTCGGGGAATTCGGGCAGCGGCTTTTCCAGGGCGACCTTCAGCACCTGGTCCATGTTCTCCACCAGATGGATCTTCATCTGGGTGCGGATGTTGTCCGGCACTTCAGGCAGATCTTTTTCGTTCTCTTTGGGGATGATGGTTTCGCTGATTCCGGCGCGCAGAGCGGCCAGGAGTTTCTCTTTCAGACCGCCGATAGGCAGCACTTTGCCGCGCAGCGTGATCTCGCCGGTCATGGCGACATCGCGGCGCACGGCAATCTTGCTCAACGCGCTGGAGATGGCAGTCGCCATGGTGATGCCGGCGGACGGTCCGTCCTTGGGAATGGCGCCCTCGGGCACGTGAATGTGAATGTCGACGTTGCGGTAGAAATCCTTGGGCGCTCCCAGGCGCGCGGCGCGGGAACGAACGTAAGACATGGCGGCCTGCGCCGATTCCTGCATCACGTCGCCCAGCTGGCCGGTGAGGGTGAGCTTGCCTTTGCCGTCGACGATGGCCACTTCCGTGGTGAGGATGGAGCCGCCAACTTCCGTCCAGGCCAGGCCGGTGACCAGGCCGATCTCGCTCTTCTCGTGCACCAGCGTGTCGCGGAACTTGGTGACGCCCAGAAACTCGTTGACGTTCTCGCCGGTGAGGGGGATGGTGTATTCCGCGCCTTCTTTCACCACGCGGCGCGCGACCTTGCGGCAGACGTTGCCGATCTCGCGCTCCAGGTTGCGTACGCCGGCTTCGCGGGTATAGCTGCGGATGATCTCGCGGATGGCGTCGTCGTTGAATTGAATCTGTTTTTCCGTCAGGCCGGCGGCATCGCGCTGCTTGCGCACCAGAAACTGCCGCGCGATCTCCACCTTTTCCAGTTCGGTGTAGCCGTGGAGGCGAAGCACTTCCATGCGGTCCTGCAGCGCCGGAGGGATGGTGTGCAGGACGTTAGCCGTAGCTACGAAGAAGACCTGCGAAAGATCGTATTCCACGTCGAGGTAGTGGTCCTGGAACATCCAGTTCTGTTCGGGATCAAGGACCTCAAGCAGCGCCGCCGAAGGGTCGCCGCGGAAGTCGGAGGCCAGCTTGTCGACTTCGTCGAGCATGACCACGGGATTCTTGGTGCCGGCCTTTTTCATCATCTGGATGATCTGGCCGGGCAGAGCGCCGATGTACGTGCGGCGATGGCCGCGAATCTCTGCCTCATCGCGCACGCCGCCCAGCGACATGCGCACGAACTTGCGCCCAGTAGCCCTGGCGATGGACATGCCCAGCGAGGTCTTGCCTACTCCCGGAGGTCCGACGAAGCAGAGAATGGAGCCCTTGGGATTCTTGACCAGCTGGCGCACGGCGAGAAATTCCAGGATGCGCTCTTTGATTTTTTCCAGGCCGTAGTGATCGGCGTTGAGAATCTTTTCCGCATGGTCGATGTTGCGGATCTCTTTCGATTTCTTCTTCCAGGGCACGGCCAGCAGCCAGTCGAGATAATTGCGTGAAACCGTGGACTCAGCCGACATGGGCGGCATGGCTTCCAGCTTCTTGAGTTCCTGGACGGCTTTTTCCTGGACTTCCTTGGGCATGCCGGCGGCGTCAATCTTCTTCTTGAGCTCGTCAAACTCGCTCTTCTCGCCGCGGCCCAGCTCTTTCTGGATGGCCTTGATTTTCTCGTTAAGGTAGTACTCTTTCTGCGCCCGCTCCATCTGCCGCTTCACGCGGGTCTGGATGGTGCGGTCCATGTTGAGCTTTTCGATCTCGATATCGAGGACGTCGGCGATGCGGTTTAGCCGCTCCACCGGCTCGAAAATTTCCAGCAGCTCCTGTTTCTCTTCGATGGAGAGCTGCAGGTTCTGGGCGATGGTGTCACTCAGCTTGGCCGGGTCCTGCATGCCGCTGATGATGACCGGTTCGAGATTTAAAGATTGGCAGAGCTTGACGTACTGATCAAAGAGCCCGTGGACGCGCTGCATGGCGGTGTCCAGCACGGGCGAGGCTTCGGGAGCGTACTTGACGGTGCGCACCGTGGCCTGAAAATAGCCTTCGTCGTTGGTGAGCTGCAGGATCTTTCCCCGCTCCACGCCTTCCACCAGGACCTTGATATTGCCGTCGGGCAGCTTCAGGTTCTGGACGATGTTGGCGATGGTGCCGACCTGATAGATTTCGTGGGGCTTAGGCTCATCAATGCTGGCATCGTGCTGCGTGGCCAGAAAGATCTTGCGGTCCGCGGCCAGGGCTTCTTCCAGGGCGCGCACGCTGGACTCACGGCCGACGATGAACGGCGTCATCATGTAGGGGAAGATGACGACATCCCGGATGGGCATCATGGGCAGCTTGCGGGTCTCGAATTTTTCCTTATTTTGGGTCACTGATTGCCTCGTTTTATGCAGCCGGGAGGAAGTTGAGTCCTATAGCCTCACTATGAACAAAGAATAACACGAAGGTAACCCACAGACAGCTTACAAAAGTTTCTAGGAGTGTGCAGAAGGGATGGAAAATTTACCGACACGAAGAACGTAGCCCCTTGGGAAAGCGGGCGTGTTCTCAATGATTTGCGGGAGGGGCTTTTAGAGTGATTGGCTTCGCTCACGTCGGCCCGCGATGCCGCGCCGGGATCGCTAGACGCTGATACTCGGTTAGGGTCAGCAAGAGCTGATCCCTAACCGGCTTTTTCCATGGCCTGCAGCGATACGTCGCGCCGCTCGACCATTTCCTTGCTGACCTCAAAATCCTTGATTTTCTTCTGGCTGGGCAGGTGGTACATGAGGTCGAGCATGAGTTCTTCAAGGATCATGCGCAGGCCGCGCGCGCCCACTTTGCGCTGCATGGCTTCCTTGGCGATGGCCTGGAGTGAACCGTCAGAGAACTTGAGCTTCACGTTTTCGAATTCGAACATCCGCTGGTACTGCTTGACGATGGCATTGCGCGGACGGGTCAGGATTTCGATCAGCGCGGCTTCGTCGAGATCGTTGAGAATTCCCACCACGGGCAGGCGGCCGACAAATTCGGGAATCAGGCCGAAGCGGACCAGGTCCTGGGGCTCGGCGCGGGAGAGTAATTCAGTATCGCGCTTGTTGGCTTCGGTAAATTCGCGCTCCTTCTCCTCGCTGGTGCGGAAGCCCATGGATTTCTTGCCGACGCGGCGGCCAATAATTTTTTCCAGTCCGACGAACGCTCCGCCGCAGATGAAGAGGATGTTGGTGGTATCGACGGGCGTGAATTCCTGATGAGGGTGCTTGCGTCCACCCTGGGGAGGAACGTTGGCGATCGTGCCTTCCAGAATCTTGAGCAGAGCCTGCTGGACGCCTTCGCCGCTGACGTCGCGGGTGATGGAGGGATTCTCGTCTTTGCGTCCGATCTTGTCGATCTCATCGATATAGATGATGCCGGTCTGGGTGCGTCCCACATCCCCGTCGGCGGACTGCAGCAGCTTGAGGACGATGTTTTCCACGTCTTCGCCCACGTAGCCGGCTTCGGTCAGCGTGGTGGCGTCGACAATCGCAAAAGGAACGTCAAGCATGCGCGCCAGGGTCTGCGCCAGAAGAGTCTTGCCGGTGCCAGTGGGGCCGATCAGAAGAATGTTGGATTTGGTGAGTTCGACTTCGCCGGTCTTGGTGCGATTCAGATGAATGCGTTTGTAGTGGTTATAAACGGCGACGGAAAGCTTCTTCTTGGTCTGCTCCTGCCCGATCACATATTCGTCAAGGAAGGTCTTGACCTCTTGCGGCTTGGGCAGATGGTTCGGCGCGGCGGCGGCGTGCGATTCAGTCCGGTCGTCTTCCAGGATGGAGTTGCAAACGGCTACGCACTCGTCGCAGATGTAGGCCCGCGGATAATCGCTGGGCGAGGAGATCAGTTTGGCGACCGCATCCTGCGACTTGTGGCAGAACGAACAACGAAGCGTTTCTTCCGGCGACCGAGGCTTCACATCCATACTCCTTGTCTTCGGCTGGACCTAAAACATCCTTACTTATTCATACGACGGCCAGAGGTCCATCCCAAGTGACGTTGGTACTCATTTGTGCTTGTAGATAATATCGTCAATTATCCCGTATTCCTTCGACTGCTGGGCGGTCATAATAAAGTCGCGTTCAACGTCCTTCTCAACCTTTTCTAATTTCTGCCCGGAATGCTTCGCAATCAGCTGATTGGTGATCTCCCGCATGCGCAGGATCTCCCTTGCATGTATATCAATATCGGTCGCTTGACCACTGAGGCCGGACATTAGCGGCTGGTGAATAAGTATCCTAGAAGTAGGTAAGGCGAAACGCTTATTGGGCGCGCCCGCACAGAGCAGCAGGGCGGCCATGCTGGCGGCCTGACCGCAGCAGATAGTCATGACATCGGGGCGGACGAACTGCATGGTGTCGTAAATCGCCATGCCCGCGGTGATGGAACCGCCGGGAGAGTTGATGTAGAGCTGAATATCTTTCTCCGGATCCTCGGCTTCCAGGAAGAGAAGCTGCGCGATCACCAGGTTGGCAATCGTGTCATCGATCGGCGTGCCAATGAAAATAATGTTGTCCCGCAGCAGCCGGGAGTAGATGTCGTAAGCGCGCTCTCCGCGGCTCGTCTGCTCAACCACCATCGGTACCAGTGCCATACTGCCTCACCCTCCCACAGAGTTCGTTGCGCCCCGGGATGCGACCATCACCCAGTCTTGCCGTACAGAAAGTCTAACGCTTTTTCGCTGCGCATGCGGCCGCGGATCCGCTCCAGAGCACCTTCTTTGGCAAGACGCTGCCGCACTTCTTCGGGGGTTTGTTTCAGCTGCTCGGCCAGGTGGGAGATCTCGTGTTCCAGTTCCTCGTTGCTCACCTGAATATCCTCGGCTTCCGCGATTCTCCCCAGCAGCAGGCTGGACTTCACTTCCTTGACCGCGGCTTCGCGCTGGCCGGCGCGCAGTCGGCCGAAATCCATGCGTTTCATGTCTTCGGTTCGCATGCCCTGCGCGGCCAGAGCTCGCAGGCCCCGCTCCAGGCGCAGGTCAATCTGGTGCTCCACCAGCGCCCTGGGCACGGCGAAGTCGTGCTTCTCCAGGAGTTTTTCCACCAGTTGTTCTTTGGCCGCCTGCTCCGCCTGGACCGACTTTTGGGTCTCCATGTTTTCCCGCATGCGCTGTTTGAGCAGGTCCAGGGTCTCGAACTCCTGGTTGAGCTCCCGGGCGAAAGCGTCGTTCAGGTCGGGCAAGACCTTCTTCTTTATCGCGTTGACCTTCACGTGGTAGTTGAACACCTTGCCGGCCAGCCGCTGATCGTGAAAGTCGGCCGGGTAAGCGACTTCAAAGCTGCGCTCCCCGCCAGGCTTTACGCCGCGCAGGTTTTGCGAGAATTCAGGAAGAGTATTGGCGGCCCCGATTTCGACCATGACATCGTTCATCTCTACCGGCTGGGCTGCGGGCGATGCTGCCTCGGGCGAGGCGGACTCGCCTTCTTTGCCGGCTCCCGACGGTTCGGTCGCGGTCTTACCTTCTTCCTTTGCGGTGGCAGTGAACGAAACCTGCGCGAACTCTCCGTCTTCGGCGCCACGTTCTTCGTTCACCGGGTCAAAGCTTGCTTGCCGCTCCTGCAGGTGCTTAAGCTCGGCGTCCACTTCCTCGTCGGAAACTTTGGTATCGGGTTTTTCGACCTTTATATCGCGATAGCCGGCCAGCTCGAAATCCGGCAAGACTTCAAAGACTGCTTTGAAGCGAACGGCCTCTCCGGCGCCGGTTTTGAGGTCATAAATGAAAGGTTGAGAGACGGGACGCAGCCCGGCATCGATCACTGCCTGGCGAAAGTATTGGGGAACCAGGGTTTCCAGAACTTCGCTGCTGATCTCGCTGGAGAAGCGGTTGCGCACCACGCTGGCCGGGACTTTGCCTTTGCGAAAGCCGGGGACGCGCGCTTGCCGGGAATAAGCCTTCACCACCGCGTCTTGTTCTTTGCTTACGACATCGGCTGGTATCTCTACGCTGACCTCGCGCCGGCAGGCCTCTTCCATGCTGTCAGCCACGTCCCCTGCTTGACCGGCGGGCTTGGCGGATTCTTCGCTTACCGCAGCAGTCTCGGTTGTCTCTGTGGTCTCTTTTTCGGCGTCCAAGCAGGTTTCCTTTGAATGCGGCGCCGGACTGGCGCAACTGAAGATTTCCTCGCACAACCCCCAAACGCTCAGTTTATGGGACGTTGCTGCAATGGGTCAAACGCCTGCAGCGCCGGCGAATCGAGCTATATGGCAGAAATTGCTCGGCCTGCAGAATTGCTCCGCAAATGAGGCAATTTTCCCGAAACGAACGTTGACGGGCATTGTTCTTCTTTCATGTTGCATTCCGTCATCGCCGGGCAAATACTGTTGGAAACCAGGAAAACTGAAACGGAGCAGGATGCGGCCCGCAGTGCTGTCCATCTCGGAGGAACGTGTCATCGGACCCATCCGCAACACCGTACTGGCCCATGCCGGCTATGGCGTGATCCCCGTCCCGACCGCCAAGTCCGCCCTCAAGATACTGCGGCGCCGCCACGTTTGCGCCATGGTCATTGCCAGCTCGGTTCCCCGCAAAGAGCGGCAAATGCTGTGTTTGGAAGGCAAGAGGCGCGGCGTCGCGTCGGTGGTCCTGGATTCTTACGGACAGCTCAACTCGACCCAGGAGCACGAGGTTTACTTCAACCCCCTCGACGGCCCTGACGCCTTCCTCAAAGTACTCGCAGCTACCGTGCGGCGTGAGCATCAAATGTGCCTCGGCTGAGAAGTTGTTAAACTGTGGTGGATGTCTTCTGCAGCAGCCCGATCCCAGCCTCTGATTCCCGCTGACCTGCTCCAGTTGCGTGAAGAGATCGTCGCCTGCACCAGTTGTCCGCGGCTGATCGCGCACTGCCGCAAGATCGGCCGGGAAAAACGCCGTGCCTACATGGACTGGCAATATTGGGCCAAACCGGTTCCCGGATTTGGCGACCCGCAGGCACGCGTACTGATTCTGGGATTGGCGCCGGGCGCCCACGGATCGAACCGGACAGGAAGGCCCTTCACCGGTGACGGCTCGGGACATTTCCTGTATCGCGTCTTGCATCAGGCCGGGTTTGCCTCCCAGCCTACGGCCACTCACCGCGACGACGGCCTGCGATTGATTGACGCTTACATCACCGCGGCCGTGCGCTGCGCTCCTCCGCAGAACAAGCCTACGCCCAAAGAAATTGCCCGCTGCGCTCCGTTTTTGGACCGCGAGTTTGCCATCCTGAACCAGGTCAAAGTGGTGGTGGCGCTGGGCAAGATTGCTTTTGACGCATACCTGAACTATCTGAAACGCGCCGGAGCGATCGCTGGCAAGTCGGGTTTCGTCTTCGCCCACGCCGCACGCTATCCTCTGCCCGGCGGACGAATCATGCTTTGTGCCTATCATCCTTCGCTGCAGAACACCAATACCGGCAAGCTGACGGAAAAGATGCTGCTCGATGTGTTCAGGCAGGCAAAGCAGTTGACCAGCACTTAGCCCGCAGCGCGATCACGCTTCACGTTTTCGGAGCCGGTGGATGGCCGGACCACCATTTCGCGCAATTTGGTGGCAAGATCGAAAAGGCGAAAAGGTTTTGGCAACAGCATTATCCTTAGAACCACCAGGCAGCTGCGCGAGTAGTCGTTAGGAGACTCTAACCAGAATTCTCGCTCCCGATGAAACACAATTCCTAATCTCCACACGGAAGCCGCGCGCAATGCGGCCACGGGTTGCTAGCCGACGGCAGTTTTTTCTTCCGTGATCGCGATTCACAATTTTCTGCAAGGGATGCTTTGGTTTGTTTTCCTCGATAAGCGTTTGCCAGACGCTTTGCCCGCATCTAAAAAAGAAAAAGCATTAGCAAAACAGGGAAACAAAATTGAGGAAGAAAAATTCGGTTATGGCAATAAAAGTCACTGTCCAGCTTGTCGTCTTTGCGATTCGCGACTCGGCCCTGCAGGTGTTGCTGGCCAAGCGGCAAGGCAAGACACTCAAGAATGGCATGGGGATCCCGGGCACCTTGCTTCACCAGGGGGAATCGTTTGAGGACGCGGCAAAGCGGACTCTTAAGAGCAGTGTGGGCGCCGATGAAATCCATCTGGAACAGCTCCACTGTTCGGTGAATGCCAGGAGAAACGGTGGTGGCGGACGCGGCTTCAGCGTGGCCTACTTTGCGCTCCTGCCGGCGGACAAAGCCCGCGCGATGAGCTCAACATCATGGCGTGGCTTGCGAAATCTCTCTACGCTCGGTTCAACACAGCAGCGTATCGTGGACCATGCGGTTAGACGGCTGCGCAAACGCGTTGAACACAACACTGCCGGCTTTCGTCTGCTGGCCAGAAAATTCACCCTGCCCGAACTGCAGCAGATGTACGAAGCTATCCTGGACCGGGACCTGGACAAGAGGAATTTCCGCAAGAAGATGAGTTCTCTTGGTGTGCTGCGGGCGCTGCCGGAGTGGCGGCGCACCGGACGCAAGCCGGCCCGCCTCTACACCGTGGCTGCGTCGCGGCTGGAGAAGCTGGAACACAAAGAGATCGCGCTTTAGGAACTGTACGCAAGCACAATGCGAAGGGACGCAACTGGTGTTGCGTCCCTTCGCTTCTGTTCAGAAGCATTTCGTCGCGCCCGATGCGTTAGTGCCGTCTCATTTCTGCGCCACAAGCGTGCGCGCCCGCTCCAGTTCCGGACGGTCAGAGTTGCTGCCGGCGCAGTTCTTGATGAGCTGGGCGTAGTAGCCCGCCGCCTTTTCTTTTTGCTGCGCCAGTTCGGCTGCGTGCGCTGCGCCGTAGAGGCCATTGAAGCGATTGGGATCGGTCTTGAGGGAGGTCTCATACTCGGCCAGAGATTCAGCGGGACGATTCATGTCCAGCAGCATGTCGGCCAGCATCTCCCGCGCGGGAAGCTCGGTCTCACGTTTTCCAACCTGGTCCTGTTCGTCGGCAACCGAGCGCATGAGCCTCACCGCATCCTCGTTCTTTCCCTGCGCGTAAAACGTCCAGGATTGCACGATGTCCCGCTCGTGCTTCATCCCATTCGCCATATAGGGTTTGGGCCCCTTGCGGATGGTTTCGAGGAGCTGGTCGTAGTGTTCCAGGGCATCGGCGGCGACCGCAGCGTCATGGAGATGCCCGGCGGCCACGGCGCGCGCCCACCACGTGACCACTTGCACGTACGGGGCGGCGGATGTCGCCGGTTGCAACTTGATGGCGTCTTCCCATCGCCGCGTCTCGATCGCGTAGTTGGCCGGGAAGTTGGCCATCATGTCGTCGTAGTAGTCGTAGAAGTCAGGCATCAGCTGCGCGCGCGGAATTGCGGCCACGCTTTCGACAACGGCTTTGGCTTTGGCGTCGTCTCCAATCTGCAGGTAAGCGTACTGCAGGAAATCCATGGAGTGCAGCTTGTGATGAAAAACGTGCAGGTGCTCGGCTTCCATCTTGTCGGCGGCAGCGATCGCGGCCAGGTTGGAGTGGATGCTCTCTTGCCACAGTCCCAGCCGGGCAAAGATGTGCGAAGGCATGTGCACGGCATGCGGAGAAGAGGGCGCGATGGCTGCGTACTTGCGCGCCGCGTCAAGGCCGAGAGCGGCCATGGATGGATTATCGCAGGCGTGAATGATGTAATGAGCGACTCCGGGATGGTCCGGTTGTTCGGCAAAAATCTGGTTGAGGATGGCTACTGCCTTCCGTTCATTCACCTGATGCGGATCGCGGTCGGGAGCGGAGGAAAGCAGCGCCAGGGCATAGAGCACGCTGGCCTCGCGGTCCTGGGGATAGCGATCATGGATCCTTCCCATGGCGCGGGCGTAATCGGCAACCCGGCGCTTATGGTCCAGCTGAGAAGATTGGCGATAGAAAAGCGCGATGGCGGCGATGTAGTCGCGCTCGCGCTGGGTAGCCGGCTTGAGCTGCCGCGCTTTCTCCAGCAGGTCGTGCCCGCTCTGGAGGTCTTCTTTATTGGGCCGGCCCCACAGCTGGTGAAACCGGGTCATCGCCTGGCCCCAGTAGGCCATGGCGCATTTTGAATCGGCGGCCGCTACTGCTTTGAACTGGTTGTCCGCCTCTTCGTATTCGAAAGAGTAGAGCAGAGCCAGTCCTCGCTCGAAAGGCTTCTGCGCGGCAGCCGGGCAGGAGATGGGGAAGTTGACTGTGCCCAGCTTTTCGCCGGTATCGTGTGAATCGTGATGGTGGACGTCATCAGCGAGAAGGTTAAGCGAATAAAAAACAGCAATCAGGGCAAGAACAAATGAGCGTAGTCTCACGGTATGAAGACCTCGAACGAAGATTAGCTGGGGTGGGCATGAGTGTCAATCAGACCCGCCAACCACCCCGGCATGGCACGGGCGAGGCTTTGTTTTACTAGAGACGAGACTGATGATTACTCTTCATCTTTATTCTGCGAACGCACAGTTCCGCGGGCTGTAAGAAGGCCCGCCTCAAGCTTGATCTCCGGCTGGTTCGACTGTTTCAGCTGTGTATTGAGCGCCGGAATATCCTGATTCTTGATCGCCTCCCAGTGGGCCATAATTGGGGGCAGATCTTTCTCCAGCTCGCTGACGCCGGCGGTGGCCTGAGTGCTGGGTGCTACATCGGCTTCCTGGAAGACATTGAACAGAGCCAGATAGCGCGTGCGCATCATGCCCAGAGTCGGCGGTTCAGTCCCGGCGCCGGGACGCCGCGGCGTACCGCCTACGACCGCCTGAATCTTCTGGTCAAGCTGATCGACCGCGGCAGCCAGCGTGCCCTCACTCAGCTTCTTGCGAATCTCTTTGAGTTGCTTGCGTGCGCTGTTGGCCTCTTCCACGGCGGGCGCCAGTGTCTGTAGTTGCTTGTAGAGAGCCATGGAAAGCTTGAACTGGCTGGCGAGCGCTGCCGCCGAGGTCTTCACCCGCGGATCCATTTTCACGGTAAGCGGCTGCGGGTATGACTTGCCGTTCGCCGTAAGGACCACCGTGTACTTTCCTGGCATGGCCCAGGGCGAGGTAGGCTGGGGAGCCGTATTGTGGGGGACGGCGGCGATGGGATATTCCGCTTCTACCCCCTTCAGCGGCGCGTAATGCATGTCCCACAGGAAGCGATGCGTGCCGGCCGAAGCGGAAAGAGTTTGCGGGGGCCGCACCCAATAGGTGGGAATGCTGAGCATGGGATCGACGGGTTCCGGCTTGTCGGCGCTCGAGTATTTGCGAACAGTCGCTCCGGCGCTGTCCTTGATCTCCAGGGTCACCGGACTGGAAGAAGCCGATGCAAGGTAGTAGTCGATTACGGCTCCATCCGGAGGATTCTCTCCGGCGGCGAAGTCCGGTGGGAAAGGCGTGTCGGTATTCATGTCCCAGCGTACGCGGATGGCAGTCTGCGGTTGAAATAGGAAGGCATCGGCGGAAACCACCTTCTGCTCGATCTGCCGCAGAGGAGTGATGTCATCGAGAATCCAGAAGCCGCGGCCATGGGTGGCGGCGGCCAGATCATCGTCTTTGATGATCACATCGCGTACGGAACTGGCGGGCATGTTGAGGCGGAGCGACTGCCAGTGATCGCCGTCATCGAAGGAGACGTAGACGGCTCGCTCGGTTCCGGCAAAGAGCAATCCACGGCGCTTGGGATCCTCGCGCACGGCGTTCACGTTTTCGTTCGTGGGAATGCCGGCAACAATCTCCGTCCAGGTCTTGCCGGAATCGCGGGTGCGGAGAATGTGCGGGCGAAGATCGTCGAGCCGCAGCGTGTTGATGGCGGCATAAGCCGTATGCGCGTCAAAATGACTGGCTTCGATCAGCGAAACCTTCTGGAACGGCTTCATGTCCGGCGGCGTGATCTCAGTCCAGTGCGCGCCGCCATCGGTGGTGAGGTGGATGAGGCCATCGTCAGTCCCTGCCCAGATGCGATTGATATCGAGCGGCGAGGGCGCAACCGTATAGATCACGCCGCGCTGCGTGGGCTGCGCCGTGGCTTCATTGCGATACTTGCCGACGCTGGCCGGCACTTCGAAAGTTTTGCGAGTGAGGTCGGGGCTGATTTGCTGCCAGCTCTGGCCACCGTCGCGCGTTTTCCAAAGAGTATTGCTGGCGAAATACAGCGTGTGGGGATCCATCGGTGAAAAGATCACCGGCTCGGTGCGCAGGACGCGAAAATCCTGCCCGCGGAACGGCTTGGGCATGATGTTCTGCGCCTGACCGGTGCGCCGGTCATAACGAGTGAGCTTGCCGCCGTAAACCAGGTCGGGATCAAGCGGGTCGGCGGTCACGTAGCCATACTCCTCCGCTGCCACCGGATGCCAGTCGCGAAATGTGATCTCGCCGTCGTCGCCGCGGCTGGAGACACAGGCGGAGCCGCTTTCCTGCTGGCCTCCGCAAAGGCGGTAGGGAAAGGCGTTGTCGGCGCTGACGTGATACATCTGCGCCGTGGGCTGGTTATACCAGGAACTCCATGACTGCCCGCCATTCACGGTGATGATGGCGCCTTGATCGCTGGTGATGGCGATGATCTGCGGGTTGTTGGGATTCATCCAGATGTTCTGGTAATCGTCGCCGCCGGGCGCGCCGCGGAACCCGGTCCAGGTCTTGCCGGCGTCGGTGGATTTCCACGTTACCGTGCTGGTCACGATGATCGTGCTGGGGTCCTTAGGGTCGATGATGGGAACGGGAAGGTCGCCGCCACCTATTCGTCCCGCAGGACGAGAATCGTCGGTCATGACGGCCCAATTGGCCCCGGCGTCCTCGGTGCGGAAGAGTTTCACTCCTTCCTTGGTGGCAACTGAAGCCACCAGAATTCTGGGATTGCTCTGGGAGATGGCGATGTGCGCCTGAATGATTCCCTGAGGCAGACCGCCGCTGAGCTGCTGAAAGCTTTCTCCGTTATCTGTGGATTTGTAGATGCCGCCGCTGGCGCCGTTCCACGATCCGTTCTCCCATGGGCCTTCGCGCCCCTCCCACAGCGTGGCGTAGATAACCTTGGAATCGCTGGGATCGATCAGCACGTCGTCGGCGCCGGTGTTTTCATCTTTGCGCAGCATGGGCTGAAAGTATTTGCCGCCGTCCACGGAGCGGTAGACGCCGCGCTCCAGATTGGGGCCGTAAGGATGACCGGCGGCGGCGACGAAGAGCCGGTTGGGATCGCGGGGATCGACGGCGATCTGGGGAATCTGCTGGGCATCGCGCATGCCCATGTGCGTCCAGGTCTTGCCGCCATCCGCGGAGCGATAAACGCCATCGCCCACCGAGAGATCAGGTCGGTGCAATCCCTCGCCGCTACCGACATAAACAATGTTGGGATCGGAGGGGGCAACGGCCACAGCGCCGATTGAGCCGGTGGGCTGATCGTCAAAGATCGGCTTCCAGGTCCGGCCGTAATCATCAGTCTTCCATACTCCGCCGTTGCATACCCCGATATAGAAAACATTTGGCTGGCTGGGCACTCCAGAAAGGGCACGCGTCCTGCCACCACGGTAGGGGCCGATTCCGCGCCAGTGCAGTGACTGGAGAAGAGCCGGATTCAACTGGGCGAGGGGGGCAGGCTGGGCCTGGCGATTGACGTCCAGCGTCCTGGCAGCTTCCGGCGACAATGGCCTTTGCGTTTGCGGGTTGGACTGCGCCGAGCCCCTTGCATGGATAAGTGCAAGGATCAAAAGAGCTATGTTGAACGTGGGACAGCCGAACCGGGCTAGAAGTCGATCCACGCTGGTCCTCCTTAAAATTAGAAAGAGGAGGATACAGCAAAACCGTCCCCATTAAGAACAGGCTTCCCACACGGGCCTATCTCCCCAAGTGCAATTTTGGTCTTTTGTTAAGTCAGAGCCTCCTTTTGCATTAGATTTATTACAGAAATGCTGATATAAATCTTTCCAATCTGCTTAGAAAGAATGATGTTGTACGCATCTCTATCGGCGGAGGAACTGGTACGTCTCTGTGCTGAAAAAGGGAATGATGAGGCGTGGGAGGAGTTCGTACGCCGGTTCCATAGTGTTATAGGCTCAACGGTTACCCGCGTAGCGCGGCGGTGCGGAGAAACCAGCGAGTCAGTGATCGACGATCTCATTCAGGAAACCTACCTTAAGGTGTGCGCCGACCAGAAACGCCTGCTTCGCGATTTTCAGCCGCAGCATCCTGAGTCCTTTCAGAACCTCCTGCGGGTTACGGCAGCCAATGCCGCTCGTGATTATTACCGTGCTTTGCGCTCCAGCAAACGGGGATCAGGCCACCGCCAGGAAGATGTGGCCGAGGTCGAAAACTTCGTTTGCGATAGTCATGCTACCGGATCGAAGCAAATTGAGACGGAGATCCTCATCCGTCAAATTGACGAATGGCTTGCTGCTTCATCTTCTCCTACAGCCGATCGCGACCGCCGGATCTTCTGGTTGTACTACCAAAGAGGTCTAACGGCCGAAGCCATTGCTGCTATCAGCATTTTCGGCTTGACCGTCAAGGGCGTGGAAAGCATCCTGCACCGGCTGAAGAAAGCGGTGCGACTGGCTCTGGTAAATGGCCATGGCGGAACCCCCACCGAAGGTTACCCGGAAAAGCTGAATATCAAACGGCCGAGCGAAGGGATTAAAAGATCGGCTGCGTTCTTAGAGGGAGAAGGGCAGTCGTGAGACCGCCGGATGCTCATCTTTCTCCGTCGGAACTCGCATCGTTGCTCTTGGAGGCAACCGATCGGGACGATCTCAGCAGCGCTGAACGCGGGGCCGAGCGCGAGGCGCAGCAACACCTGGACGGGTGTGCTGTCTGTCAGGAAATGGCCACGAAGTATTTTAAGGTCGATGCAACGCTCGCGAGTCTGCGCGCTCAGAGCTTGAATCCAGTCAGGGTGGCTGTGCCGTCCGCGGAATGTCCCGCAGAGGAAACGTGGCTGCGCCTGGCGACAGGTCTGTTGGACCAGGCCGCCGCGTCGCTGCTGGTCGCCCACGCTGCCCAATGCGCATATTGTGGCCCGCTTTTGCGAGAAGCGATGGAAGACTTGAAGCAGGAAATCGCGCCGGAAGAACAAGCAGCCCTTGCTCGTCTGCCGAGTGCAGGCGCCGCCTGGCAACGGCAGCTGGCGAAAAAGCTGGCCGGCGGGAGTGTTGACGAAAGCGTGCTTCCATCGGGCCAACGGGAGACGGCGCCGCAGAATCCGACGGTGGTCCCAACGCCGTTGCCGGCGCGCACACTGAAACCTGAGACCGGCCGAAACTTCGCGTGGTGGCCGCGAGCCGTGGCCGCGGCCGGCCTGGCGGCTATTGTGGCGATCGCCGCGACGGTGTGGTTCAGGACCAGAGAGCCCGATGTCAATCATCTGCTGGCCCAGGCTTACACGGAGCAGAGGACGGAGGAGCTGAGGATCGCGGATGCCGGTTTTGCCCCGATGCGCGTTGAGCGTGGCCCCGCTGGAGGCGCTCAGTCCCGATCCCTGCTTAGCCGTCCCGCGTCACTGCTTCGCGCGGAGGAGTTGATTGCTGCGAAACTGGCTGCCCGCCCGTTCGATGCTTACTGGCTGCACGCCAAAGCGCGCGCCGACCTGCTCGACGGGCACTATGAAGCCGCGATGGAATCACTGCAACGCGCGCTGGAAAGCGACCCGGGCGCTCCTCAGTTGCTTACCGACCTGGCGACCGCCTATGCGCAACGAGCCCGCACCACGCATCACCCCGAAGATGACGGGAAAGCTATAGAACTGCTGGGCACGGCCCTGGCGCGCACGCCGGACGACGCAGTGGCGCTGTTCAATCGAGCGGTGATCTGCGAGCGGTTCTTTCTCTACACGCAGGCGCAAGATGACTGGCAACGCTATCTGCGCCTGGATCCCAACGGGCCATGGGCAGACGACGCGCGGAGGCGTCTGGCTGACTTGCAACAAAGAATGGAAAAGCGCAAGCAGAGCCTGGCTGCGCCTTTGCTGTCGCCTTCCGAGCTGGCAAAGTCCGGCCTGAATGACGAAGTTAAGCGCCAGGTCAACGATCGCCTGGAAGAATATATGCTCGTTGCGTTGACTGACTGGCTGCCGCGCGCCTATCCCGCCGATGCGCGGGCAGAGGAGGGCTCGTCGAATTATCGAAATGCGCTTGGTTTTCTGGCGACCCTGGCCAGCGCAGAGCACAACGACGTGTGGCTCAAGGACCTGCTGGAGGCATCGTCGTCATCCAGTTTCCCTGCCGCGCTCGACGCACTGGCGAGCGCTATTCGCGACAACGATCGCGGAGACAACATGGCGGCGCGCCGCGACGCTGGAGAAGCGGAACGTTTTTTTCGGCGAGCGGGCAATCCCGCTGGCGCGCTTCGCGCACGAGTGGAATACCTCTTTGGTTTGCATGATGCTCAGCAGGGCATTCCCTGCCTCCAGGCCGCTCGCGGCCTGGAAGACGACTTACGGGCTAAACCGTATGGCTGGTTGCAAACGCAATTTCACCTCGAGGAGGGAACCTGTTACGGGCTGAGCGGCAACCTGGGACAAGCGGAAGAACTGTATCGTCAGGCGGCGGGCGAAGCCGAGACACATCGTTATCCGGTGATCTTTCTGCGCACCCAAGACCACCTTTCCGGTTTGAACGGCGCGGCCGGAAATCTCTCGGCGAGCTGGGAGCGAACCGAAGGAGCGCTCTCGCGCTTCTGGTCGGGAACTTATCCCCCGATGCGCGGCTACAACCTGTACTACAACCTTTACGAATTCTCCCGTTTCACCCGGCAGCCCCATCTCGAGATGGCGGCCTGGCGTGACGGCCTGGCGCTGAGCGAGTCTTTCCCCGACAACATACTGCGGGCCATGGCGCATTCTGTCATGGGCGATGCCGCCATATCCGCGCAAGAACCTGCGGTGGCCGAAGTCGAGTTCAGGAAGGCCGGCGCTCTTTTTGGTGCGTCACCGCAGATCAAGTCCACGCGCATTGCTCGCATTGATGCAGAAACTCGTCTTGCATCGGTTCATGCCGCCCAGGGTGATGCGCGCGAGGCCCTGGAACTTCTGCAGAAGCTGGCCCCGGAATTGGAGGAACTTTCCGATACCGCCCTGCCTGTGCTCTTCTACACAACTCTGGGCGCAGCGCAAGCCGAAGCGGGCCACGGACACGAATCAGAGGCGGCTTTGCTTTCCGCCATTTCTTTTTCGGAAAGGCAAATCCGATCACTGCCGGGAGAGAAGGCCCGGCTGCAGTGGATCCAGCAGTCTTCCGCGGCCTACCGGAATCTGGTTCAACTGCGCCTGCGCCAGGGCGACGTGCGGGGCTCACTCGAGTTGTGGGAGTGGTACCGAGGGGCCGCTCAACGCGCCGCGAACCAAGACTCCAGCTATGGTGCGACTTTCTCAACCATAGGTGCCCAGTTGAACAGGCTGCATGAGGTGGCAGACCAGTTGCCGTCACTTCAGCAGGGTTCGTACATTTCTCTGGCACTCCTGCCAAAAGGAGTCGCGGTTTGGATTTACGACAGCCGAGGCATCGACGGAAAGTGGGTCGAAACTGATCCCGCAAGCCTGGTGGATCGCATCGAGCGCTTCCGAAGCCTTTGCGCCGATCCCGGCTCCGCCGAGGCGGACATCCGGCGCAGCGCGGGTAAGCTTTATGACATTCTTCTGGCTCCGATCGAGCCGAGGCTGTCTGGGCAGCGTGCGCTGCTTTTCGAAGCGGACGATGAACTGGGACGCGTTCCATTTGAAGCTTTGGTGGACGGGAGAGGCCGGTTCCTGGGCGAGGTTGCTCCGGTTGTGGTTGCACCTCCGCTCTATGATCGAGCGGGCCTGCGGAGTTCCGTCCCGATTACCAATCGTGCTGCGGCGCTGGTTGTGGCCGTGCCGGAATCCCAGGCCTTGGCGCTAGGATCTCTGAGCACCTTGCCCGACGCGATTGCGGAAGGCGAAATGGTGCAACAGCACTTCCAGCTTTCACAGATGCTGCGTGGGAAGGAAGCCACCACAGCGTCCGTACTTTCGCGGCTGGCCCATGTTCAGGTCTTTCATTTTGCGGGTCACGCCTTCAATCTGCGACTGGGCACGGTTCTGCTTCTTTCCGATGCCCCTTTGGGACCGGCCTCGCTACAGCGAGGCCGTTTCCCAAGGCTTCAGCTTGCGGTTCTTTCCGCGTGTGACACACAAGACGGTCCGGCGGGCAATTACGATCCTGACGGTCTGGTCCGCACTTTTCTGAAAGCCGGCGTACCCCATGTGATCGCCAGCCGGTGGAATGTGGACTCGGTCACGACGCTGGAGTTCATGAAGTTGTTTTACCAGTCATTGCTCGATGGAAAATCGGTTAGCGAATCGATACGGCGCGCAGAGATCGAACTGCGTTCTCGCCCCGGCACCTCACATCCTTACTTCTGGTCGGCTTTTTCCGCGTTCGGCGCAACCTGACCCCGGTCTTTTAAGGAGACATTGAGATGAAGCACCCCAGGCTTTACTCCCTATGGTCTCGGCTCAAACCTGTTCTTATTTCTTTAATCTTATTTTTGTTCGGCACCCTGTACTCGCCTGCCCAGCAGCCCTCCAAGGCAAAGCCAGTCGAATTCCAGATCATGGTGAACGGGCCCTGGGCCTACGTGGCCGATCCCAATCCCAGCCGCGACCCCAACCCCAACGCGGACAAGCACAAGCGCGTGGTGGTGGTAGCTCCCCTGGGCGCCAGCCATCAGGGTTTTGTGTACGCCGGTGTAGATGCCAGGAGCGGTGACGTGGGAAAGGTCGACTCCGGGCTGTATTACCTCGATTTCGACAATCGAACCTTTGCCGGATCGCAAGCCGCCGACGATCTGCCGCCCATGGTCTACCAAACACCACCTGTGGATCCGGCCAAGATCGAGGCTGTCCTTTATCAAGGCGCCAGCCGGCTGGCCATCTCGCTGCCTGAACCGGATTACTTTACGACTTACGTTGGTCAGTACGGCCTGGGGCTGGCCGAGTCCAAGGTGAGCGGCAAGCACATCATGCCATCGGCGCCGCCCCGAGAGTACACCATCTGGATGGTGCTTCACTATCAGGTCACCCAGTCTCCGGCGTCGGTGACTTCCAACATACCGGATCCGGCGAGACCGCGCGCCCGCCGCGCGATCGACGTCAAAGACAACGGGATCAGCATCGTGATGCGCGCCGCAGTGCCACCTGTTGACATGCGGTGCGACACGCTGTCGCTGGAAACTTTCGCCGAATCCAGGAATCTCTGGGGCATGGTGCATCACGCCAGATTCCCGGAAGAGCTGGATAAGAAGGGGACGCAGAACCGCGGCGTCTACCACTACGAGTGCGCCGAAGATTTCACAAAAGAAATGCCGGCCAGCCCATCACCCTCTGCCGCACGAATCACAGAGATTCCCGGCGAAAGCCAGCGTGTGGACGAACGCGCATCGCCTGATGGGCGCAGCCCAGGATTGCATAATGCCAGTTATGTTCCCGGTCGAAGCACGAATGACGATGAAGATCTCAACTCGCAGCAAGCCACCGACGCAGGGCCACTCCTCAAGAAACTGGGTAGGGTGATGACTGTTTCCATGGGCAGCGCTGATTGCCATGCCGCGCAGATGAGCATCAACGGCGCCCTTCAATAAGACCAGAACCGAGGCAGCACCGTTATCGCAAACCCGGATCCCGGAAAAAGTTCTGTGTTGGTCGCAAAAGAATTATGCGTCCCGGCGACTGAAAGGCCTTGCCCGCCGATTCACTGTCAAAAATCTATATCAATCTGAAAGGTTGCAGGCTTTCGTTCGTCAAATAGACATGACCTCGGGAACCTTGCGTCGTTGGCCGCCTGCGACCCTGATGAATCACGCCGGGCGTAGTAACATCAGAGAATCACCGGGAGACTCCGAGAACTTGGAATTCAACGGCACCGAAGCAGTCAGGGCAGTTTCTCTGGTCCGGCATTACAAGCTGGGCGGCTCGCTTATTCCGGCCGTGGATGGTGTTAGCCTGGCGGCGGACCACGGCGAGTTCATCGCCCTGCTGGGGGCTTCAGGATCGGGGAAGTCCACGCTGCTAAACCTGATTGCCGGGCTGGACCGCCCGGATTCGGGCGCCATCGTGGTGGAAGGCCAGGATCTGGCCACGTTCGATTCACTGAGTTTGGCGCGCTACCGCCGGCATACGGTGGGCATGGTCTTCCAGGCGTTCAATCTGGTGCCCAAGATGACACTCTACGAAAACGTGGAGCTGCCCATGCGCTTTGCCGAGACTCGCCGGCGGGAACGCAAGGCCCGCGCCCTGGAGGCGCTGGAAAAGGTCGGCCTCACAGACCGCATGCGGCACCGCCCGAGCGAGCTGTCTGGCGGCGAGCAGCAGCGGGCGGCGCTGGCGCGAGCGCTGGTCAACCGGCCGAAAGTATTACTGGCCGATGAGCCAACCGGCAACCTTGATTCGAAAACCGGCATTGAGATCATGGACCTGATTCAGGAGCTGAATCGCGCGCTCAACATGACGGTGATCATGGTGACGCACGAGCGCCAGCTGGCCGAGCGCTATGCCGCGCGCATGATCTTTCTGAGCGACGGCAAGGTGCAGAACGAGACGGCCAATCATAAGCTGGGAGCGGCGCGGTGAAACTTTACGACATGGTGGAACTCGCCGGCCGCAATCTGCGCGAAGCCGGCTTGCGCAACTCGCTGACTACCGTCGGGATTTCCGTGGGCGTGGCGTCGCTGGTGGCCATGCTCTCCTTGGGGATCGGACTGCAGCAGTTCTTCAACCGCCAATTGGGACGCTCCGGACTTTTCGATTCCATTTTCGTTGCCCAGCGCTCGGAGTTCCGCGGACCTCGAGCCCAGCAAGTCGATTTGACGCCCCCGAAGCCGCTCGACGATGCTGCCCGGCGATCCTTTGAAAAAGTTTCCGGAGTCGATGAGGTTTATCCGTATGTCAGCGCCGTGGGTGAGTTTCGGCTGGAAAGGTCCAAGCCCGAGGATTCGCACTTCAGCGTGATCGGCGGCCTGCCGGCCTCGGCGCGGGGTTCGGAAGCTTTCGACGATTTCCAGGGCGAGTTCTATTCTTCGGGCGAGGCGCCGGAAGCGATCATTCTCTCCGACTTCGCCCGCGTGCTGCTGGGCTTGCCTCCGCAGCCGCAAAACGCCGAGCAGAAGCTGACGGCCGAGCAGGCGCAGCAGCTTCTAGGCAAGACGCTGGTCCTGCGTTACGCGCAGCGGGCCGCAGATGCGGCTCCGCAACCTACGCCGTCGCCCAAGAGTCAGAAGGACGAATCCAGCGATGATGACTCCGACAGTTCGGCCTTCAACGTCATACGCAAGCAGCAGGACCTGAAAATCGTGGGCATTGTGAGCAGCGAACCTTATCGGGGAATGCGCCAGGGACGGACGTCAGTGCTCCTGCCTGTGGGTTTTGCGGAAATGCTGAACATGATCCAGCCCGGCGACGTGCGCAGCCTGATCCGCCCCGGCATGGGAAAGACCTACAACAACATCGTAGTGCGGGTTTCGAAGAGCAAGGATGTCTCCGCGGTTGAGGACCAGATCAAGAAACTGGGATTCAACGCCTTCTCCATCATGGATGCGTCACAAAACCTGAGCCGGGCGTTTTTCTTTCTGGATACGTTCCTGGCGATCTTCGGCAGCCTGGCCCTGGCGGTGGCGTCGCTGGGAATCGTGAACACGCTGGTGATGGCCATCCTGGAGCGGCGGCGCGAGATCGGCATCATGAAGGCGCTGGGCGCCAGCGACAGCGATGTAAAACGAATTTTCTTTGTCGAAGCCGGAACCATGGGAATCCTGGGTGGAGCGCTCGGCGCCGGCCTGGGATGGGTGATCGGACGGGTCATCAACTTGGGCACGAATGTCTACATGAGCCGGCATGATTTCAAGCCGCAGGATTTCTGGTATGTCCCCCTGTGGCTGGTGATTACTGCGTTGGTCTTTTCGGTCGTGGTGAGCCTGTTCGCAGGGCTTTACCCGGCTTCACGCGCGGCCCGACTCAACCCGGTTGAGGCGCTGCGGCATGAGTGATGCTGGATCGGGTGAGCGGATCATCGGGGAATCGGGTGATCTGAAGTCGGCAGAATTCAGCGCGTCCCCGCGACTGGCCCTGAGTGCTCAATGCTGACAGCTCCGCTGCAGCTGCCGAAACGATTGGTGTTTCTTCTATTCCCGCTGGTGATCTTCGCCACGTCGTGCTTCGCGGCTGAGCGCGTGCAGTGCGCTTCGTTGAAGAGCCGGATCCTGGCCAAGCCGGTCGGCTACTGCGCCATGCTGCCGCCCAGCTATGACGCCCAGCCAGGCACAAGGTTTCCCGTACTTTATTTCCTGCACGGCCTGGGAGGCGATCAGTCATTCCTTGTTTCCAGCGGCGGCTGGACGATGATTGAAGATGCCTGGGAGCAGAAGCATTTTCCCGAGTTCGTGCTTATTACTCCCAACGCCGATACTTCGTTCTATATCAATGCCAAATCGGGGCAGGTGAGGTACGAGGATTTCTTCATCCGCGAGTTCGTGCCGGCGATGGAAAAGAAATTCCGGCTGCAGGCGACGCGCAAAGGAAGGGCTATAAGCGGCGTCTCCATGGGCGGTTACGGAGCGCTGCGTTTTGCCTTCAAATACCCGCAGATGTTTTCCTCGGTGGCGGGAGTGATGCCGGCACTGCTGGAACAGCTGCCGCGGGGCTCGCAGAACGCCGGGTTCACCGCATTCTTCGGGACTGCGTTCGGCTCGCCGGTGGATGAAGCCTTCTGGAAGGCGAACACGCCGTTTGTTTATGCGCGGACGGCCAATCTGGCGGGCCTGAAGATTTACGTCGATTGCGGGGATCAAGACAACTATGGCTTCGACGGCGGAGCGCGCGCGCTGGACAAACTGCTCACGGCGCGGCGCGTGGCGCACCTCGTCCATATTTATCCCGGCCAGCACGACTGGCAGTTTGTGGCGCAGCACCTGCTGGAGTCGCTCAAGTTCCAGGCACAGGCGTTTGGGAAATAGTGGAAGCGGCTGCCACTAGCCAGACGGCGCCGCCCTTGGAATAATGGGGACAAACATGAAATGGCTGATCATCACCCTGGCCCTGCTGGGAGTCATTGTGGCCTCGCTGGCCCTGCGCGAGCATTACAACACCGGGGCCTCGCCCTGCCGCATCGACGACAAGTGGGATTGCGGGGTCGTCAACCACAGCTCGTACGCAGTCTTCCACAGGATTCCGGTGGCGCTGATCGGGATCGGAGGCTACCTGCTTCTGGGCGGGCTGGCTTTCGCGAGAGCGTGGAAATACCTGCTGGCGGCGGCATTCCTTGGGCTACTGTTCTCACTCTACCTGACGCGCATTGAAGCCAGCATTCTTCAGGTGTGGTGTATCTACTGCGTCAGCTCGCTGGGCATCATTTCGCTGATTGTGGTGTCATCGCTGATCGCAATCCTGGTACCGCGAAGAGCCGCTGCGCAGGGCTGAGCACGGCTTCACCAGCTGCTGTCCTCGCTACGCTCGGGATCTCAGAAAAAGTCCTTGTACCTGTGTAACCTCGCACGGCGCTGAATCCGGTTACAATCTGAATCAACACCAGCCCCTCGCAAAAACTTTCAAGAAGGAGATCAGCGATGAAGAGCTTTTTACTTTGCGCCGCTTGCCTGGTGTGCTGGCTGGGCGCGAATTACGCTCAGGAGTGCAAGAAAACGGAATACAGCGCCGAGCAGCAGAAATACTTGGATGACGCGGTGCAGAAATTTGCCTCCTGCGGCCTGCCGCTGGACGACGGCTGCCGCATCACCCTGGCCCAGGCGATGGAGCAGATCTATGGAGTGAAAGACTTTGGATCGGGCTCCAGGTACATGACACCGGCCGAGATCACAAAGAAGGTCTCGGGTGATACAAGCTGGGAGCATGTGGGCAACGCATCAGACCAGAACGCGCTGAAGACGGCGCAGTCGAGCGCCAACTGCGGCAAGGCGGTAATCGCTGTGCTGGCCTCCGACACGGGCGGACACGTTGCGCTGATTCTGCCCGGTGCTGTTTCGCCATCAGGCATGTGGAAACTGGATGTTCCCAAGTCGGCCAGCTTTTTCACCCACAGCCCGAGCAAATCGTTCGCCGGGAAACCGCTTTCGTTCTCGTTCCCCAGCCCGCAAAACGTGGAGCTTTACGCGAAGAAGTAAAAATATGTGGCAAGATTATCTTGCCATGCGAACCTGGCGTTCGACTAAGGGGCAAGTGTTGCTGCCGGGGCCGTTGCGCAGGAAGTTGGGGATTCGACCCGGAGACCCACTCGAAGCCAGGATCGAGGCAGGTCGAATTGTCCTGACTCCGCAGAAAAGCCGCCCCCTCAAGACCAAGTTAGTGACCGACCCAGTCACCGGTCTTCCCGCGTTGAGCGCGGGCGAGAAATCGCCAACTCTGAGCAGTAAGGTGGTCGCGGAGATCCTGGCTAGCTTCAGCGGAGCAGGGAAGTGAAGACTTCCAGCACAGTGCTCCACACCGTTGATTCAGGATCGATGATCTCAAAGTGTCCGACATCGGGGAGCGAGAACAACTCAACTCGCTCGCCGGAGCTCTTCTTGCGGTCCGCGTAGCCCTTGCCTATTTCGTAGGGGACCGAGTCATCGGCGGTGCCGTGGACCAGCTTCTGCACCGCCTCAATCTCTTGCTCCGCGGGCGAGGCTTCGCGGTAATGCTCGGGAGCCTGCTGGGGCGAGCCGCCTAGAAAGTGGACGACGGCGTCGTTGCTCAAATGGAGTTCCCAGGCGCGCCGGAGGTCGAGGATTCCCGCCAGAGATACGGCACGGGTGATCGACTTCTCGTGCGCAGCCAGGCACAGCGCCAGTTGACCGCCGGCGGAGTGGCCGGCGACGCACAAGCGGCTGAGATCAAGCTGCTGGGAGTCATGCTGGCCGTGAAGAGCGCGAAAGGCCGCGCGCAGGTCTTCAAAAGTTCCCGGCCAGCCTCCCCGGGGCTGACCGACGCGGCGGTATTCGACGTTCCAGGTGGCGATACCGGCCTGGCGCAAACTATGGCAGAGGTGCGCGGCGTGGGTAAGGTCATAGCCGGCTCGCCAGTAGCCGCCGTGAATGAAAAAGACGACGGGATGCAGGCCCTTGCCTGGCGGAAGGCGGACGTCGACAAACTGGCTGACAGCGGGGCCGTAGGCGAAACGAAGATCGGCTGGCGGCGGCTTCCGGGTAAGAATGGCTTCGCTTTGCACGAAAGAGCAGTATATGTCAGCGGCGTTGGGATCGAGAGGGACAGCGGCGAATCTTCAGCACTTTCTAAGTACGAAGATTGCAGGAACAGGCAGAAGTGCCTGTGCCAAACAATGAGCGCTCTCAGTCGGCGCCACCGATTCCCCCGAAGCGCGGGCGGTCGCCAGGGATGCGGGAATCACCCAGCGTCAATGGCGGCTGATCGGTCTCAACGCCATCCTCCAGAGGCACGTTCATATGCAGGAGCGTGCCGTCTTCGACTGGCACGAGTGGACCGAGCCGGCGCAGGATTGGCATCCAGGTTTGTTCAATTGAACAGGGCAGCCGTTTGGGCTGAACCCGCACCATGGGAAGCGGCCCGCCGGAGTTCAGCAACAGGGATGCGACGGGGCTGCCAGTCAACACGCTGTGCCTGATAAGCACGCGGCGCAGGCACTCATTTTCTTCTTCAGTGCAGGCCGCCATTTCCACGAAGTCGGCGTTGCAGGCCGAGGGCAGAGCATGCTCCTGAAGCAGGTAGGCCAGGCCTCCGGTCATCCCCGAACCGAAATTGATTCCTGTCGCGCCCAGCACCACGGCGATGCCACCCGTCATGTATTCGCAGCCGTGCTCGCCAACGCCTTCGACCACGGCCAGTGCGCCGCTGTTGCGGACGCCAAAGCGCTCTCCGGCGCAGCCGGCAACGTAGAGTTCGCCGGAAGTAGCGCCGTAGAGGACGGTGTTGCCGGCCAGCACGTCACCGCGGAGAGCGGCGTGAGTCCCGGCGTCGATGGAGATAACGCCTCCGCTCAAGCCCTTGCCGACGTAGTCGTTGGCCTCCCCCGCCAGAGCGAAGGCGATGCCGGAAGTCAGAAACGCGCCGAAGCTTGGCCCAGCCACGCCATGGAAATTCAGATTGATCGGCGCCGACTCCAGCGCCGCTGCACCCAGTTCAGTGAGCACCTCGCCGCTCAGGCGCGCTCCGATGCTGCGATCGGAGTTCACGATGGGGAACGTCCCCTGCAGCGGCACGGTGCCGTGATGCAGCAGATGCGAGAGATCGCGAGCCAACCCGTAAGCGGTGCGAGTAATGCCCGGACCTTCCGGCGATTTCGCTGGCGGGCGTAGAAGGTCGTCGATCCAGCCTGAGTTTTCATCCTCGCGCACGCGCAGCAAGGAAGCCTGGCCGACAACTTCGTCGATGGAGTGCGCTCCCAGCCGCGCCAGCAGCGCCCGAACTTCGGCGGCCATGCCGCGGAAGAAAGCTTCCACCATCTCCGGCTTGCCGGCGAAGCGGGCACGAAGAGCTTCGTCCTGCGTAGCGATTCCGACCGGGCAGGTGTTCAGATGACATTGCCGGGCCATGACGCAGCCAATGGCCAGAAGCGCGGCTGTGCCGAAGCCAAACTCATCGGCGCCGAGGAGGGCGGCGACGATGACGTCGCGGGCAAACTTCAGGCCGCCGTCCACGCGCAGGCGCACGTGGCGGCGCAGGCCGGCTT
Source organism: Candidatus Angelobacter sp. (assembly GCA_035307585.1). Taxonomy (GTDB): domain Bacteria; phylum Acidobacteriota; class Terriglobia; order Terriglobales; family Acidobacteriaceae; genus Angelobacter. Next base: position 183,989 of record DATGHX010000013.1, on the reverse strand, counting down.
CCACCAGCGTGCGGTGGGCGTCACGCAGTCCGAACTCCCAGGGCAGGCCGGTGTTCTTGATGGAGCTGAGGGGCGAGGCGCCGGTGCCGCCGTCGTGCCCGCTGATGGTGATCACATCGGCTCCGGCCTTGGCCACGCCGGCGGCGATGATGCCGACACCGGCGCCGGAGACCAGCTTCACGCCGATGCGGGCCTCAGGATTGACCTCGCGCAGGTCATGGATAAGCTGCTCCAAGTCCTCAATGCTATAGATATCGTGGTGAGGAGGCGGCGAGATCAGCGACATTCCCGGCACGGCGCGACGCAGCCGCGCGATATAGGGCGTAACCTTCATGGCGGGAAGCTGGCCGCCTTCGCCGGGCTTGGAACCCTGAGCCATCTTGATTTCAATTTCCTGCGCGTGCACCAGGTATCCGGCGGTGACGCCGAACCTTCCTGAGGCCACCTGCTTGATCCGGCAAGCGGCCTCAGGTTCCTTGGAGTACAACTCTGGGTCCTCACCCCCTTCCCCGGTGTTGCTGCGCGCGCCCAGGCGGTTCATCGCCAGCGCCAGCGTGCGATGAACTTCAGGACTTACGGCACCCACCGACATTGCCTGCGTACTGAATCGGCGAAGCAATTCCTGTTCCGGCTCAACGCTGGAGATCTCGGCGCCGCCGGGAAAATCGATGGCCAGCAGATCGCGAACTGCGAGCGGCTCGCGGCCGGAGGCCAGCTCCTCGTACTGGTGATGAGCTTCAGGATCGCCGCTCTTCACCGCAGCGTGCAGCTTGCGCATTAGTTCGGGCGAAGTTCCGTGGCCCTCGCCGTCTCTGCGGAAGCGGAAGTAGCCTGCGTCTTTGAGGACCTTGGCGGCAGGCGCGGCGTCGGCGAAGGCCAGCGCGTGGTTGTGGAGGTAGTCTTCCAGAATGTCGTCTAGCGACGCGGCCTCGGCGAATTTCGGCGCGTCTTCGAAGAACTCACGGCAGAGACGCGAATCCAGGCCGATCACTTCGAACAACTGCGCGTTACGGTAGCTGGCCAGGGTGGAGATTCCCATGCGCGAGAGAACTTTTCTGAGACCGGCGTTGATCGCGGTGCAGTAGTTGGCTTCGCCGCGCTCATTTTTCCCGGCAGCGATCTGCAGAGCGAGATAAGGGCAGACGGCGGTCGCGCCCACCGCGAGCAAGAGAGCGATGTGATGGGTGTCGAGCGCCTGGGCGGTTTCGACGATCAACGGAATATGGAAGTTGCCGGCGCCGGCCATCTCCTGCCAGACCGCGGCGGCAGCCAGAAGGGCGGGAAGTGCGGCGCGATCCTTGCTGCAAGCGCGATCACTGAGGATTACGAGCCCTGGCCTGGCGCCAGTGCTCCATCGGGCTTCACGCCGGATGCGATCGAGGGCGCTGTAAGCGGCAGGGAGAGCGGACCCGGAAGCTGCAAACGTCAAATCGATAACCTGGCAAGGCGAAGCGCAATTTTGCAGCGAGTCCAATTGCTGTGCCGTCAACAGGGGCGAATCGCAAACCAACTCCGGACCGATCGAAGTCTTGAGCGACATCACGTGCGCTTCGCGCAAAGGATCGATAGGAGGATTGGTGACCTGGGCAAAGCGCTGCTTGCAGTAGTCCCAGATGGGCCGCTTCAGGCGCGACATGAAGGCGGGCGGAGCATCATCGCCCATGCTCCAGATGGCTTCTTTGCCTTCAGCCAGCGGCTCAAGCAGGTAGCGTACCTGGTCTTCGCTCCAGCCGGCTGCGGCGGCGATTCGTTCCGGTTCAGCGATAGACTGTGCGGGGGTAGATGAGGCCGCCAGTGGTTGCTGTCGAATTCGGGAAGTGATTGCAGCGCGGCTGGCCAGACGGCGCAGAAGTTCACGATTACGGAAGATCTTGCCGGAAGAGATATCGACCATCATCATCTCGCCCGGGCCCAGCCGCTGGCGTTCGACAACTTTTGCTACATCGAAGTCGGCGATCCCGGTTTCCGATCCCGCGACCAGCCAGCCATCGGCGGTGCGGGTGTAACGCATGGGACGAAGGCCGTTACGGTCGAGCTTGGCGCCAACCATGCAGCCGTCGCTGAATACCAGCGCGGCAGGACCATCCCAGGGCTCGTGGGCGGACGCAACCGAATCGAGGTAGGCGCGAATTCTGCCGTCCACTCGGGGATTGTTTTCAAAAGCTGGCGGCGTCATGGCCAGCATGGCCGCGTCCGGGCTTTGCCCCTGGCGAACACGGATTTCCAGCGCATTGTCGAGACTGGCCGAGTCACTGACGTTCTCTTCCAGAGCCTGGAACCAATCACCGGCGTCGAAAGTCTTCTGAATTTCGTGCTCGCGGGCGCGCATCCAGCGGCGGTTGCCGACGATGGTGTTGATCTCGCCATTGTGGGCGAGAAAACGAAAGGGTTGCGCCAGCGACCATGAAGGCCGGGTGTTGGTGGAGAAGCGCTGGTGAAAGATGGCAAACGGGCTCTCGAAGTCGCGCGAGAGCAGGTCGGGATAAAACAAAGGCAGCTGCCACGGCGATAGCAGGCCCTTATAGACTACCGTCCGCGAGGAAAGCGAAACAAAATACGCACTTTGGCGCAGAGCGCTTTCTGCGCGCTTGCGCAGCAGGAAGAGCCGCGATTCCAGAGCGTTCTGGTCGCAGCCGTCGTTGGCGGCGACAAAGCACTGCCAGACGGCGGGCAAGGTTTCTGCGGCGCGCGAGCCGGGAACCGAGGTGTTGACAGGAACCTCGCGCCAGCCAGGCACGCGCAGCTGCATCTCCGAGCTTAGAGTTTCCAGACCGCGGCGGACACGGCTTTCTTCCCCGGGACGAATGAAGAGCATGCCCAGGCCGAAATGCTCAGGGAGAGCGACTCCCAGTTCGCCGGCGGCGCTGCGAATGAATTTCCGGGGAATCGCCGTAAGGAGGCCGGCGCCGTCACCGCTGGAGCCGTCGGCATCCACACCGCCGCGATGCGTCAACTTCTTGAGCGCACTGAGCGCGCGCTCCACCGCCTCGTGCGAGCCACGGCCGTCGAGCCGCACGATGAAGCCGGTGCCGCAAGCGTCGTGGTCGGGATGGCCTTGCGCAGAGTATGAGCGCATCATACTTCTTGATATCCGGCTGACGAGGAAAAGGGAAATAGAGAATTTGGATAGAACGGATTCGGAAATCTGCAGCACTAGCCGATCGGGTGATCGGGTGATCGGGTGATCGGGTGATCGGGTGATCGGGTGATCGGGTCCCATGCTCCAGGCACAGAATTGCAAATCCAGCAAGAAATGGTTTAACTGTTTTCATCTCGATTGGAGCGCGGCGACGATTTCTTGCCGGCGCTCGCGATTGTGATTTTCCTAGGAGAAATTGTGTTCATTGAAGAGGCCGCTACTTCAGTGCTGGGGCGATGGGAGAACTTCTACGTAATAGTCGGCTCTTCGGCGGGGGCGCTGACAGGATTGCAGTTCGTGGTGATCGCGCTGGTCGCCGAGGCGCAGGTGGCGCGCAGCATGCTGGAGATTCGCGCTTTCGGCACGCCTACAGTCGTTCACTTTTGCGCGGCGCTGCTGATCTCGGCGATTGCCAGTGCCCCGTGGGATTCGCTCACCGGCATCGCCATAGCATTGGGAATCTGCGGCGCTGCCGGCGTGGTTTACGTGTTCACAGTGATCCGGCACGCGCGGCGGCAGACCGGCTATAAGCCCGAGGCCGTGGACTGGTTCTGGTATGTATGGTTCCCTTTGGCCGCGTATGTGGGACTGGCATGGGCAGCGCTATTTCTGGTTCGCTACGCAGGGATCGCCTTATTCACTGTTGCCGGCGTGACGCTCCTGCTGCTCTTTGCGGGGATACGCAATTCCTGGGATTCAGTGACTTATATCGCCATCGAGCATATTGGCAAAGACAAGAAACCCGCTGAGGACTAATCGGCCGAAGCATTCCTAAGTGCCGAATCGCTCCGCTGCACGCGCCTTGGCCCTGGCGGCCTCCTCTTCGCGATTGCGGGGCGGCGCCGTGGTTTGCAGCGCATGCAGCAGGCGGCTGGCGACTTCAGCCACTTCGTCGATAGCGCGATTGAAGGGGTCTTCGTTGGCTTTTGAGGGTTTGTTGAAGCCGCTGATCTTCCTCACGAACTGCAGCGAGGCGGAGCGGACTTCTTCGTCGGTAACCGGCGGGTCAAAATTGAAAAGCGTTTTGATATTTCTGCACATAACTCTTCCTGAAAGTTCTTCTTCAATTATGCATCTTATGCGGCAATTCGCGGCGCGCCATGTCGACAAATGACGACGCCACCCGGGGTAGGCTGCGGTCCTTGCGGTAGACCAGGGCCAGCTCGCGCCACAGGTCCAGGCCTTCGATGCTTAGCAGGCGGCATTCGCCGGTGCGCACGCGGTCGCGGGCAAAGCTGGCGCAGATGAGCGACACGCCCAGCCCTGAGGCTACGAAACGCTTGATCATGATGACGCTGGTCAGCTCCATAGTGATGTTGAGGTCTTCGCGATAAGGCCGCAGGTTCTTCTCGATCAGGCGGCGGATGGAACCGGTTTTAGGCACGATCAGCGGCTGCTGCGCGAACTCTTCCAGCGTGACCGACTTGCGCTTGACCAGCGGGCTGCCCGGGCCAACCATCAGCAGGATGCGGTCGCGAAACACGGGAACAGACTCCAGGCTGGGCGACTTCACGGGAAGCGTGACCACGCCCAGATCGACCGCGCCTTCTTCCACTTTTTCCGTCACCTTGTGGGTGAAGCTGCGGTAGACGCTGATGCGGACCTTGGGAAAGGCACGATGGTACTTCTTGAAGACGTCGGGGAGCACGTAGAGAAACGTGCCTTCGTTGGCGCCGATGGAGAGCGTGCCGGTGGGCGTGCCGTGATGGTCGGTGACGGCGTGCAGAGAGTTATTGCGCAGGGCCAGCATCTGCTGTGCGTACTGCTGCACGACTTGGCCGGCCGGGGTCAGGCGAACGCGCTTGGCGCTGCGGTCGAAGAGCTTCTGCCCATACTCCTGCTCCAGCTGGCGAATCTGCGCGCTCACGGCGGGCTGCGAACGCAACACCTTTTCTGCGGCCCGGGAGAAGTTTCCCAGCTTGGCCACTTCAAGAAAAGTTCGGAGCTGATCAAAGTCCATGGGCTTTGCTCGGTGTCCTACTTCAGTTTCAGGGAATCACCAGCGTAACCCGAAAGCGCGTTTTTGGGAAATAGGAGCGGGACGCCGCAGCGCGGATGCGGCGAAGGAACTTCAGAGCAATTACAGGCGCCAATCAGCGGGTTACTGCCTCATAGACGATCATGCGCGCCACCGGCTTGCCGTCTTCCTGCTCTTCGGGCGCGTAGACGCGGTGGGTGCGCTCGTCGACGGCCAGGCTGTGGACCCTGCGCTGTACGGGGAAGTCCTCCAGCTTGCGGTAGTGGTCGGGATCATCCTGCTGGAAGACGGAGATGGCGCCGCTGTAGCAGGCCACATAGATTCGCTTCAAGCCGGGATCGAACTTGATTACATCGGGGCCGCCAGCCATAGGAAGAGAGGCGACGACCGTTTGCTTCTCCAGATCGAAGACGGTCATCAGGTTGTTTTCCTCGCAGGAGAGAAAGGCGCGGCGGTGTTCCACGTCGAGCGCCATGCCGTGATTTCCCTTACAGGGTTTGACCGGATAGCGGGCGACCACGGTGTCAGTGGCGGGATCGATAGCGGCGAAAATGTTCTGGTCCTGAAGATTCAGGTAAACGAGTTTGCCTACGGGGTCGAACTGCGGCATGCCGGTTTCGCTCTCGAAGCGCAGAGTCTTGACGACCTTGTCATCGCGGACATCGATCACGGCCTCGGCCTTGCCGCGCTCGTCGGAGACGTAAAGCTTGTGGAAGGGCGGAGCGTAGGCGCTGCCGTCCGGCTTGTCTTCGGTGGGAATTTTGGCGGTCACCTTCATCTGGCGCAGGTCGATCACGCCGATTTTGTTCTCATGCCAGTCCGAGGTGTAGACCTTGTGAAGATCGGAGACGTACTCCACGCCTTCCACGCCGGGGACGTCAGGGATGGCCTGCACCAGCTTGTTGGTCTTGAGATCGATCACGTAGAGGATGCCGGCGCCGAGATGGGCGGAGAGCAGGTAGCCATCGTCGTAGTCGATGGTGAGGTAGTCAAAGCGCTTGCCGGGCGGGCCGGGGAGATCGAGGGTCGCGACTTGCCTGAGGGTGGCGCCGGACGCAGCAGCGGCAGTGATCGTGTGCTGTCGCCAGCCGAGGGCGGCGATGAACGCGGCTGCCACCAGCAGAGAAGCGGCAGACAATTTCAGAACGCGCATTGAAGGTCCTCCATTATTCCGGCCGCTACGGTTTCTTCGAGTTGGTCTGATCGAGGGCCGCGCGCAGGCCTTGGGCGAGCTTGACGGCGTCGTCATTGGCCCAGAAGTGCATGAAGAACAGGCGTGGCTGCTCGTGGAGCATGTGGCTGTGCACGGCGGTGACAGCGATGCCGTTGCCCGCCAAAGCCTTAATCACGTGGTTGACTTCACTGCCGATGAGAACGAAGTCGCCGGTAATCGCGGCCTTGCCTCCGCCGGTAGGCTGGAAATTGAGCGAAGTGGCAAGGCCCATGGAACCGGGAATGGGCTCGCCTCCTTCCGTGACTTGCTCCGCGCGGGGCACGCCGAACTGAAGGATTCCTCCGTTTACCTTTCCCTTGCGGCCGAGAGCCTGCTCGACCTGGGCAACGTCGATCCCAATGTCCTGCTGGGGCGCAGAAGCAGGGGCACTGTCCGGGCCGGGAGTCTTGGTTTCGGCCACGCCATCGTGAATTGCTTTAGCGAGGGAGGCGGCGTCGCCCATGCCGTGGATGTGCATGTACATCACGCGCGGGGATTCGTGAAGAACGTGATTGTGCAGCGCGGTGATGTCGATGCCGCCGGCCTGCAGCTTGCTCATTACCGCCGGGACTTCATCTTCGGTGAGCACCAGGTCGCCCATGACCAATGCGTGCTTGCCGGGATTGTTGAACGCGGCCCAGGATCCCAGAGCCAGCCCGGGCTTCACCTGCACGCCGGCTACGGTGACAGAGAGGTCTTTGCGCGGCATAGAGAACTTGTAAGCGCCATCGGGCTGCGCCTGCCCGGAGCGTCCCATGGCTTGTTCGACGTTTTTCCAGGGATCGGGCGTGGGCGTTTGTCCCGTGACGAAAGAGGTCAGCAGAAATAACGGCAGTACATGACGAGATACGTAATTCCTCATGGTTCCTTTCCAATGCGAGTCCGGTTACCTGATGGGAGCACCATCTAATGTTATAGATATAACAAGCGTACGTATAGATGTCTGTCCTCAGAGGAATCTACGTCCGGGAGCGTCCATGGTTCTCCTTTCGTTAGTGTTGATGCATGTTTCCGGCAGGGCGAAAGCGCACGAACAATATTGCTCCGGCGGGATGGCTGCCGTAAACAGGGCGGAGAAAGCCGGGCGCGTCATAGAACGTCGCCTGGCCGCCGAGGGCGGTGGCCAGTCCACGGACGAACTGAAACTCGTGGTCGTAGCCCAGGGTGTAGGCCTGGATGCGGGTGAGAAAGCGTTCGTCGAAGCCCGGCGGTTCGGACGCGATTCCGAGCAGCAATTCGTTGGTGCGGTCCACGTTTTCAATCCGCCCCCAGACGCGTTCGCGATCGGCAAAGTGCAAGGTGGACTCGGCCAGGTAGCCGTTGAAGTTCTCGACGGTGGGCAGGATGTGATTGCGTCCCCAGATGAGCGTGCTGGTCCAATTGCCGCGAGCCAGCGGGCGGTTGTACATGAGCGAGGCGGTCATGCGCCGCATGTCTTCCGCGGGATGGAGAGCTTCAGGGCTGACGAGATGAGCGAAGGAATACTGCGCGCTCCAGTTCTGTCCGGGCTGAACGGTGAGGCGGGTGGACCAGGAATCGATCTTGCCGGAGTCGAGGTCCCAGCGAAACTCGTCGGGCTCGCGGCCGTGAAAGCCGGAGGCTTCAATGCGCATCAACTTCCAGGCCAGGCCGGCGGTGACGACGTCATCGGCGATGTGGGTGGAGTCCTGGAGGTGGTGGCCAAGCGAGGCCAGCGGGTCTTCCGAGGCTGATTCGCGATGAGCGTAGGCCGTGGGACCCATGGCGGGATCGCCCATGGGAGCTGCGTAGAAGGAAAGAAGCGCGTTCTTTCCGAGGCGCAGATCGTAGATCGCGGCCAGCTCCATGAAGAAGTCGTGAGGATGCTGGCCGTCATTGATGGGCTTGCCGTACGCCGTCTCGCCCTGCTGGAAAAGCTCCGGATAGCGCTCTCCGGTGACGGTTCCCGGCTCCAGGCTCAGCATGGCGCGCAGGGTGACCGGCCGCGGCCGAGCTGCCGCTGGGCCATGGGCATGAACCAATTGGTGGAGAAAACTTTGTCGTAACCGCGGGGACCGCTCTGCTGTTCGGCGTTGATGAAGGCGGCGCCGTGAAACATCAGCATCCAGCCGCCTTTCTCCAGCATGATCATGGGATGATCGACAGAATTTGGCTCCGCCGAGGTTCCGGAGAGGGAGTGAAGGAGTATTTCGTCAAGAAAGGGCGGCGAGGGAGCTTCCGGAGAAGCGGTTTGCGCCGGCGCGCGCAAGCCAACCGCGGCGAGAAGAAACCAGACACAAAGAGCCAGTGGACGATTCATGGGTCTACCTTGTAATTCTCATATACTGTTCGACGGTTGCAAAGGAGGCGGTCTTGTTTAGACGAATTCATATAGCGGTCGTGATCTTATGCAGTTCGTTGTGGGCGGCAGCACAGACGTCTACTCAGCCGCCGCTGACGCTTACTTTACAAGACGCGTTAACGCGGGCGCGAAGCAACAGCGTGCAATTTCAGGCGGCGCTCACCGACCAGGGTGTAGCCCGCCAGGACAAGGTGCAGACGCGGGCGGCGCTGCTGCCCAGCCTGAACTACAACACCGCATACCTCTATACCGAGGGCAACGGCACGCCTTCGGGACGGTTTATCTCCAACAACGCGGTGCACGAATATCAGAGCCAGGGCAACGCCCATGAGGTAGTCAGTTATTCGCAGTACGCCAATTACCGGCGCTCGCAGGCGCTGGAGGCGGTGGCGCGGGCCAAGGCGGAGATCGCAGCGCGCGGGCTGGTAGTGACGGTAGTGCAAAGTTACTACGGCTTGATCGCCGCGCAACGCAAGTATTCGAGCATTCAGCAGGCCGCGACCGAGGCGGAGAACTTTCTGCACCTCAGCCAGAAGCTGGAAAACGGCGGCGAAGTGGCGCACGCCGACGTAATCAAAGCGCAGATTCAATACCAGGGACGGCAGCAGGACCTGCGCGAAGCTCAGCTAGCCATGGAGAAGGCGCGGCTGGACCTGGCGGTTCTTCTCTTCCCGGACTTCAACCAGAACTTCACCCTGGTCGATGACGCGCAACTGGCGCCGCCGCTGATGAGCTTTGAGGACTTCTCGCGCGCGGCGGAGGAAAAGAACCCGGAGCTGCACGCGGCCAACGCGCAATTCCAGGCGGCAAGTTTTGAGCTGTCATCGGCGCGAGGCGGATACCTGCCCAGCCTGACCCTGGACTACTTCTACGGGATCGACGCCACCCACTTTGCCGTGCATACGGACGGGGTTCGCAACCTGGGCTATGCAGCTACAGCGACGGTGAGTATCCCGGTCTGGAACTGGGGGGCAACGCACAGCAAGGCGGTGCAGGCGGACCTGCGGCGCGCGCAGGCGAAACGCGAGCTCTCGCTGGCCCAGCGCAAGTTGCTAGCCGAGATCCGTTCCCTATACAGCGAGGCGGAGGCGGCACGCGCGGAACTCGAACTCCTGCAAAGTTCGGCTGAGCTGGCGGCCGAAAGTTTGCGTCTAACTAATCTGCGCTACCAGGGCGGCGAGGCCACGGTGCTGGAAGTGGTGGACGCTCAGAATACCCTGACGGGGGCCCGTAACGCCTTCAGCGACGGCCAGTTACGCTACCGGACGGCGCTGGCCAATCTGCAGACCATGACAGGTACAATGTAAAGCGCTCCCATGGCTATCGACTGCCACAGATTTAGGAAGCTGTCTCCGGTGGCCGGACTCTGCCTGGCGGCCGCTGCCTGCTGCTCGTTCTCGGGCTGCAGCAAAGGCGAAAAAGAGCCGACAGCGGAGGTTTCCGTACAGGCGTCTGTGGCGCAGAAGAGCGATATTTCCCGGGTGATAACCGCGGAAGCCGTCGTTTTTCCCATTCAGCAATCGGCGATCACGCCCAAGATCAACGCGCCGGTAAAACGGTTTTTGGTGAATCGCGGACAAAAAGTCCAGAAGGGGCAGCTGCTGGCGGTACTGGAGAACCGCGACCTCTCGGCGGCAGCGGTGGACAACCAGGGCGCATTCGATCAGGCGCAGGCTACGTATGAAACCAGCGTGAAGAGCACGCTGCCCGGGGACTTCGAAAAAGCGCAGCTGGACTTTGACACCGCCGGGCAGGAACTGGACGCCCAGGAAAAGCTCTACGCCAGCCGCGAAGACCTGTTCAAGCAGGGAGCGCTCCCGCGCAAGGACCTGGACCAGGCCAAGGTTTCGCTGACCCAGGCGCGCAGCGCCTACAACCTGGCGAAGCAGCACCTGGACGCGCTCAACGCGGGAGGTAAGCAGCAGGCGATGAGGTCGGCGAGCGGGCAACTGCAATCAGCGAAGGGCAAGCTGATGGGCGCGCAGGCATCGCTCAGCTATTCGGAAATCCGCAGCCCGATCGAGGGCTACATCACCGACCGCCCGCTGTATCCAGGAGAGATGGCTTCAACCAGCACGCCGCTGCTGACGGTGATGGATACGTCGAAGATCATCGCCAAGGCGCACATTCCGCAATCCGACGCGATGCTGCTGCGCAAGGGCGACAAGGCCGCGATCGAAGTGACCGGCGGGGAAGACAAGATCGCGGGCACGGTTACGCTGGTGAGCCCGGCGCTCGATCCCAGCAGCACGACGGTTGAGATCTGGGTGCAGGCGGCGAATCCGAAGCAGCAGTTGCGCCCGGGAACCACAGTCAAGCTTTCCATGAACGCGCAAACGGTGCCCGGCGCGCTGGTGATTCCCGCGGCGGCGCTGCTCAACGCCAACGGCGACACGGCGCAGGTGATGGTGATTGACGCGCAGAGCGTGGCGCAGAGCCGCGACGTGAAGACGGGAATCCAGAACGACCAGAACGTGCAAATCGTGGAGGGGCTGAAGCCGGGCGATCAGGTAGTGACCCAGGGAGCATACGGCCTACCCGACAAAACCAAAGTCAAGGTCGAGAAACCGGGAGCGGGCGAGGCGGCCGGCGATGCGGGCAAGGCGGATAAAGGAAACGACTAGCCTGCATGGCAGAAGGACCTTCCATCAAGAACGGCATCGCAGCCGGCGCGGCTCCCGAACGGAACCGCTGGTTCGTAAACGATGCCAAGTCGGTCATCTTTATCATCATCGTGATTTCGCTGGTCGGGATTTACCTGGCCCGGACCATCCCGGTTTCGGTTTTTCCTTCCACTGATTTTCCGCGGGTGGTGATCGGCATCGATAACGGGGTGATGCCCATCGACCAGATGATGGTGACGATCACGCGTCCGGTGGAGCAGGCGGTCAACAGCGTGCAGGGGCTGGAGTCAGTGCGGTCGATCACCAGCCGCGGCGAGGCCGAGGTGGACCTCTACTTCAACTGGGGAGTGGACATGTATCGCACTCTCCAGCTGGTGGACGCGGCGCTCTCGAAAGTAGAGCCCGAGCTTCCGCCGGGAACCAGGATTCAGAGCCACCGGCTGACGTTTGCTTCATTTCCAATTCTCGGTTACAGCCTGACCTCCGACAACGTTCCCCAGACGCAACTATGGGAGATGGCGACCTATGACCTGGCCCCTCGACTGAATCGCCTGAATGGCGTGGCGACGGTGCTGGTGCAGGGCGGGCAGGAGCCGGAGATCCAGATCACGCCCGATCCGGCAAAGCTGCTGCAGACCTCGATCACCGTGACCGACATTCTGGACACGGTGCGCAAGACCAACCTGATTGACTCACCGGGACTCTTTGAGCGCAACCATCAACTGGTGCTGGGACTGGTCAGCGGCCAGGCGCAGAAGCCGGAACAGCTGGCGCAAGCGGTGATCAAGAACACGGCGGCGGGGATTCCGGTACGCATCGGCGACGTGGCGCGGGTGGATCGAGCGGTGAAGCCGCTTTATACCATGGTGCGGGCGGACGGGAAGCAGGCAGTGCTGCTGAGCATCAATCGCCAGCCGGACAGCAACACGGTGGAAGTGGCCGACGAGGTACAGGCGGAGGTCAAGAACATTCTTAAGACGCTGCCGCCGGGCGTTCACCTGGATAATTTCTACGATCAATCGGGAATCGTGCGCGACTCCATCAGCAGCGTACGCGATGCCATCCTGCTGGGCCTAATTCTTTCCGCGCTGGTGCTGGTGCTGTTCCTGCGCGACTGGGGCAGTTCGCTGGTGGCGGGGCTGGTGATCCCGGTCACGATTCTGGTGACCTTCATCGTGCTCAAGATGCTGGGGCAGACGTTCAACCTGATGACGCTAGGCGGGTTGGCGGCTGCGGTTGGATTGGTGATCGACGATGCCATCGTGGTGGTGGAGAACATAGTGCTGCACCGCGATGCCGGTGAAGACCGGATGGAGGCGATCCGGAGCGCGCTGTCAGAGATCACAGTTCCGCTGATCGGGTCCACACTGACGCCGATCGTCGTGTTCCTGCCGCTGATCACAGTGAGCGGGGTGCTGGGAACTTTCTTCAGCGCCCTGGCGGTGACCATGTGCGCGGCGCTGCTGACTTCGCTGGTGCTGGCGCTGACCTGGACTCCGACGCTGGGCCGCTACCTGATCCGCCGCCATGCCGTAGTGCCGGCCGCCGGACCGCCCGATCCCGACCTGGATCAGGAGATGCGCAAGCTGATGGCAGCCGAGGAAGCCACCATCCAGGGATTCTTCAGGCGAATCATCGAATTTTACGAGCGCTGGCTGCGCAGGGCGCTGGAGCGTCCGCTATGGCTGGCGGGCGGGTGCGTGGTTCTGATCATTCTGTCGTACGTCGGCTACAAGACGCTGGGCTCGGAAGACCTGCCGGCGATGGACGAAGGCGGGTTCATTCTGGATTACTGGATGCCGGCGGGAAGCTCGCTGCAGGAGACGGACCGTGTCATTTCACACGTGGAGCAGATTCTGCGCAATACGCCCGAGGTGGATAAAACTTCGCGGCGGACGGGGCTGGAGCTGGGGCTCTCGGCGGTCACGGAGGCCAATCGCGGCGACCTGACAGTGAAGCTGAAAGCCAAGCGCAGCCGCGGCGTTGATGAGGTCATCGACGATGTGCGCACCCAAATCGAACGCCAGGAGCCGGCGCTGACGGTGGAGTTTCCCCAGATGCTGCAGGACATGATCGGCGACCTGACGGGCGAGCCGGAGCCGGTGGTGATCAAACTTTTCTCTGAAGACGAGAAACTGCTGGAGCAGACGGCGCCCAAGGTGGCGGATGCGATCGAAAAAGCGGGGACCACCGGCGGCAAGAAGCACATTGTCGATATCAAGAACGGGATCGAGAACACCATCAGCGGCCCGGCGTCGCAGTTCAACGTGAATCCCACAGTGGCCTCGCGCGCGGGCTTTACTACCGAGGAAGTTTCCACCGATGCCCAGGCGCTGCTGCAGGGTGTCCCGGCGGCGGCGCCCTTGATCGCGAATAACCGCGCCTACACCATCCGCGTGCGTTTTCCGGAGCAGAACAGGTCGTCGTTCGCGGCGATGAACAACACGCTGCTCACCAGCTCGACGGGGAAGACGGCGACGCTGGGGGCGCTGGCGTCAATCGCCGAACTCCCCGGTCAGACGGAAATCCGCAGGGAAAACCTGCAGCGCAAAGTTGAGATCACAGCGCGGCTGGAAAACATGAGCCTGGGCGACGGAATGAAAAAAGTCCAGGCGGCGGTTGACGGCCTGAAGCTGCCTTCGTCTATTCGCGTAGTGTATGGCGGGCTGTACGAGCAGCAGCAGCGCGACTACCGCGACTTGGAGATTATCTTCCTGCTGGCGGTGGTGCTGGTATTCACCGTGCTGCTGTTTGAGTTCCGCAGCTTCTCGGCGCCGGTGGCCATCCTGACCTCGGCGCTGTTGTCGACTTCAGGCGTGTTTCTGGCGCTGGCGATCACGGGCACCACGGTAAACGTGGCGTCATACATGGGAGTGATCATGGTGATCGGCATTGTGGCCAAGAACGGCATTCTGCTGCTGGACGCCAACCAGAAGTTCGCGCACGCGGGTTTCGAGCCGGAAGAGGCCATGATCCAGGCAGGAAGACGACGACTGCGCCCGATCTTCATGACGGCGCTGGCGACTGTGGCGGGAATGGCGCCGCTGGCACTGGGGCTGGGATCGGGATCGGAGATGCTCAAGCCGCTGGCGATCGCGGTGATCGGCGGCGTACTGGTTTCTATGGTGCTGTCACTGATTGTTACTCCGGCGGTTTTCTATTACCTGGGGAGAAAGAAAAGGCCGGCAGTCAGCGCCTAGAGCGCCTTACTGTAAAATATCCTTCGATTTGAAAATAGTAGATTTACCAGCAGTTACTGGGCCCGCCGGATTGGCTAAGAGAATCCGGTTGATTTATTAGGATGGCGGACATATAGTCCGCGTCGCGAATGCGCCGCCTGATTTCCATTTCGGCTATTTGTGCTTTGCTCGCCCTGCCGGCCGCGCCGCTGGTTGCGGCGTCCTGCCCGCACGCGCGGATGGCGACGGCGTGTCACCGCACCGAGCACGCGCACGTTCATCATTGCGAGACGATGGATGATGACGCGAGCGTCCAGGCGGCTGAATCTGAATCCGAAAATCGCGTGATCGCCGGCAGTTCGGCATCTCAGGACTGCCCGATGGATTGCTGCTCGGCGAGCCAGCGTACCGGCTCCATCGCGGTAACAGCGAGCTTCGAGGTCACGCAGTTCGCAGCATCGGAACAGAACCTTCTTCCAGTTCCGATAGTTTTTTCTACGCCGGGATTTTCTTCCCACACCGATCGCGGGCCGCCCACGGCCTGATCGCGCGCCAGCCGGCCGGCGCTCGCAAGAGCACCGTCACTGGTTCGTCGCGCGGCTTCATCCGCCAGCTTGAACTGCAGTCATCCCGTTGTCTAGACGGCTCGATTCCAATGTTCTCAGGTTTTTTGGGCGCGATGAAAGGAAGCGATCGTGGGTGTGAAATACAAAACGTTGTTAAGCGTTCTTGTCTTGCTTTTGTTGTGGCCGGAAAATCGCAGTTACGCGTCGGTGTTCGGGGCGGTGAAGGTGATCGTGCATGATCCGCAGCACCGCCCGGTGAAAGGCGCGCAGGTAACGGTGGAGAGCAGCACCTCGGCGTTCAAACAGAGCGGAACCACCGACGAAGAGGGAGGGGCGACGATCCTCAACGTTCCCGTAGGCGAGTACCGGGTAAAAGTGGTTTCCAGGGGATTTGCTCCGGCGGAGCAGGCAGCGCTGGTGAATTCCGACCGCGTGCAGGAGCTGCACTTCGCGTTGGCGATGGCCGCGCATCAGGAAACGGTGGAAGTTTCGGGAGCGCCGGAGCTGGTGAATCCGACATCATCAACCGCGGACACGGTCGTGGCGCGGGCGGAGATCGAGCGGACGCCGGGCGCCGATCGCACCAACAGCGTAGCCATGATCACGGCTTTCACGCCGGGAGCGACCGTCGTCCACGATCAGCTGCACGTGCGCGGCGGGCACCAGGTGACGTGGGCGATCGACGGCGTGGTTGTGCCCAACACCAACATTGCCAGCAACGTGGGTCCGCAGTTCGATCCCAAAGACGTGGATTACGTGGAAGAACAGCGCGGCGGATTGAGCGCGGAATACGGCGACCGCTCTTATGGCGTGTTCAACGTGGCCACGCGCAACGGTTTCGAGCGCTCGCATGAAGCCGAACTGGTTACCAGCTACGGCAACTTCAATTCCACGGACGACCAGTTGAGCTTTGGCGACCACAACGACCGTTCGGCCTACTACGTCAGCGTGAACGGCAACCGGACCGATCACGGCCTGTCGACGCCTGCCAGCGCGGTGCTGCACGATATGGGCGCGGGAGGCGGGGTGTTCACGTCGCTGATCCTGAACAAGACGCCGAACGATCAGCTGCGCTTTGTGGGCGCGGCGCGAGGCGACTTCTATCAGGTGCCCAACGATCCGGCGGCGCAGAACCAGCTGGGCATTCGCGATCGCGAGCACGAGCAAGACATCTTCGGAAACTTCTCGTGGCTTCACACGCTCGGTCCGGGACTGGTGTTTCAGCTGGCGCCTTCGTACCACTACAACCGCGCGGCGTTCGATGGGCTTGGCGACGCTGCTGATCGCGTGGTCACCACCGATCATCGCGCATCGTCATACCTGGGCGGGCAAGCTTCGCTGACCGTGGTCAAGGGCCGGCACAACGCCAAGCTGGGACTCTATGGTTTTGCCCAGCACGACAATACTTTGCTGAGGCTCATCGGGAACCAACCAGCCTCGGATCCAACACTGCCACCAATCCCGGTGGACTTTGGGCCGTCGCGGCAGGTCGTGAACGGCGACCTGGAAGCGATTTTCGTCGAAGACCAGCTCAAAGTAGCGGAGTGGCTGAGCATCAACGGCGGCGTACGACTCACACGTTTCGCAGGACTGGTGACGGAAACCGCAGCCAGCCCGCGAGGCGGTGTAGCGATTCAGATTCCGCGCCTGAAGTGGGTGCTGCGAGGATCTTACAGCCGTTTCTATCAGGCGCCGCCGCTGGATACTATTTCCAACACTCTGCAGAAGACGGTCCTGAACCCGGCGGGCGACGGTTTTATTCTCCTGCGCGGGGAGCGCGACGAGCAGCACGAAGTGGGAATCACAATTCCCATCGATGGCTGCGCTATCGATGCCGACAACTTCCGCACCGGGGCGCACAACTACTTCGACCACGATGTGATCGGCAATTCCAACCTGTTTTTCCCGCTGACGATCGCGGCGGTCCGGGTGACAGGAACGGAAGTTACGGTGCGCGCTCCGAAGCTGTTCAAGAAGATTAACGTTCATCTGGCGTACTCGCATCAGTCCGCGGAAGGCTCGGGCGGGGTTACGGGCGGTTTGACCAGCGTTACGCCGCCGGCGGCGGGATTCTTCTTTCTGGATCATGACCAGCGAAACACTCTGAGCATGGGGTTCACGGCTTCGCTTCCGCGGAGTGCGTGGATTTCGGGCAACATGAGCTATGGCTCGGGATTTCTGAATGGCGATGGTCCGGACCATCTTCCGCAATACGCGACGTTCGACCTTGCTGCCGAAAAGTCGTTTGGCGAGAGCTGGGCGGTCAAGCTGACCGGCACCAATTTGGCGAACAAACATTACTTCGTCGATCTGAGCAATACGTTCGGCGGATCGCACTTTGGCGATCCACGGATGATCGCCTTGCAGGTGAAGTACAGGTTCCATTATTGATCGAAGGAAAGAGAGCCTGGTGTTGACTGCGCTCTAGGCTTAATAGCTGATTTGGGCGTGAATGCTGCAGCGGGAGCAGGAATTATCGCGGCGAGGTAATGGCCTTTCTGATCGCGGCTTCAGGGGCATGATCGTTGAAGACCACGTGACCATCATTGATCGCCAGGCCGAGGTTTTTCCAAAGGCTATCAAGGTCCATTGGCGAAGGCCGATCGCGCATCTTTGCGTACAAAGTTTCGAGAACGCGGGTGCCCGTGCCTTTGTCGCCGACGGCCAGCGCCTGTTCGATATCCCAATCCTCAGTGATGACGCCGCCGTGATCCATGATGGCGCGCAGGGCGTCGCGCAGGCCGTAGCGATCGTGACTCTGCTCGCGGATAGCGACATCGGCGAACAGGCAGAACATGGCGCCGCCCCAGTAGGTGCGTCCCCAGGTGGGCGTGCGATCCAGACCTTCGTCGCCGGGCTCGGGCTCGCCCTTGGGCATATCGCGGATGAAGACACGCCACATCTCAGCCAAGGGGATCTGGCCAGCAGCGGCACGCGCCACCGGCTCGACGTAAGTGGAGATGCCTTCTTCGATCCAGTGGTGGTTCTCCGCCATGTTGGGAAAGGCCAGATGGATCATCTCGTGCGTGAGCACCCAGTCGTCGTTAAGGGCGTCGACGGTGGCATCGCGGCCCACAGAGACCAGGATCAGGCCGCCGCCGCGCGGATAGGTGACTCCGTGTCCTACGCCAGCGCCATTGCCGGAACGGATGCGCAAGGTCAGATGCGGAACCGGGAAGTGTCCGTAATACTGCGCGACCGCGCCGGCAGATCCCTTGACCCAGTTCAGCAGATCGCGGGAAGAGAGCTTCATGGCTTCGGCCGGCAAAGTGACATCGATGGTCGCGCCAGGAACCGTGAGAGTTGTTGTGTTGGCTTCCATTGGTGGGCTCTGCTGGCTGAAGCAGTCGGCGACAAGTGCAGCGCAGAGCAGTACAAGAAACAGAAGTTCCCGGCAAAAGGAGCGGAGGCGGTGACGCAAGAGGGTCGAAGAACGCATTACGTCGCCGGCGCTGACTCTGTTTTAGCTTTTGCGCGGTAACGTTTGATCAGAGTGTCGAGTGAGAACATTCCCGGACCGAAAGCGAGAATGATCAGCGATGCGAACAACAGGGTGTAGGGCGCAGCCGCATAGAACTTGTCAGGATCGGAGATGATGGAGCTGAGCGCTTCGCGGTCGGCGATAACGTAGGCCATGATCATGTCGATCAGCAACGGCAGCGCGATCAGCCGCGATGCCAGTCCGAGAATAAGCAGGATTCCGCCCACTGCTTCCAGCCAGGCGATGAAGTGGGCGTTGAGTGAAGGCGCGGGAACTCCCAGGCTGGTGAAATAGTCGACGGTCTTGGATATGTCGGAGAGTTTGCCCGAGCCTGACTGCCAGAATTGCCAGCCCCAATAAACCCGTATGGCCAGCAGCAGCGGCGACTGCAGGCTGTTCGCGACTTTCAGGAAGAGCGCGTAGAGACGGTCGGCGGTCTTGATCAGCGATCTCACCCGGCTATTAACTTTCGGGATGGCAGAACCATCCCAGCGCCGCCCAGTTGGCGAACCAGTCATGGAGGTGCACGGTGATGTGTTCGACCTTTTGATTTGTCCAGTTGACGGTGACTTCAATCGCCGCCGAAAGCGGTTTGCCTTCCTGGATGGCGCGGAGCAGGGCAAAGGCTTCCGGCTGCAGCCGCTTGAAGTAGACTTCGTTCTCCTGGCGATGGACAGCGAGATAAATCTTTTTCGGCTTGGGCAGGGAGACGCGCTTTTCACGACGGCGGTCCGAGTGCTCCATGATCACCACGTTGCTGGCGATATCGGTCTCCGGTTCAAGGTGGCCGCGAATGCTGAGCAGCAAGTCGTCAACCGGATATTTGAGATCGAGCAGCCGCAGATAAGGCTGAAGGTGCAGGACGGGGTCTTCACCCAGCTTTCCGAGATCGGCTTCGGCCATCGTGGGAAGCTCGGCGCTGTCGAAGACGTCGATGTCGGCCCACTCCAGCCGCACCATGTCGAGGGCGATGCGTTCGGTCTTAGGCGTGAGCTCGGGATGCTCGCGCAGCCACGATTCCAGTCGCGACCCCAGATTACGCAGCGTGAACGACTGTGACGGGCGGTCGGTCAGATAGCCGGTGATCAGCTTGTCGAACCGGCGCTGTCCGATCACGGCGCGGAGTCCGGGGAAGTCATCGGCCAGCGACGACAGAATGCGGAACCAGTAGACGCGGTTGTAGATTTCCAGGCGCTCCACGGAGGTGAGGCGATCGTTGGGCTTGATGATGCGCTCGACGATTTCCTTGGTGGGGCGGCCGTCGAGGGTGCGCTTGCGCATCCGCTCATCGGCGGTGAGCGGCTGGCGAATCACTTCAAACATGTCGCGCTGCAGCTGGTCGAGATTGGTGTTGCTCATGAGGCCACCGCCGCGTTCTGGGGCAGATGCTTTTTGGCTTTCAGCGCCTCGGCGTGAACTTCCTCGAAGGACGGGATGCGATCGTCCCACTCCAGCAGCGTGGCGGTCGGCCCGACCAGTTCGATGGCGCGCTTGTAAAGCCGCCAAACAGGATCGATCACCGGATGATCGTGCGTATCGAGAATATATTTCTCGTACTTGGAGTGGCCGGCAATGTGAATCTGGGCCACACGGTTGTGGGGAACGTTCTCCACGTAATCCAGCGGATTGAAGTTGTGGTTCCGCGAGGAGACGTAAATGTTGTTGACGTCGAGCAGGATGCCACAGTCGGCGTCTTCGGCAACTTCGGTCAGGAATTCCCACTCCGTCATTTCCGACACGTGGAATTCGGCGTAGCTGCTCACATTCTCCACCGCGATGGGAACTTCCAGGAAGTCGCGCGCCTCGCGAATCTTCTGGGCAGTGCGCTTGGCGGCTTCGAAAGTGTAAGGCATGGGCAGCAGGTCATGGGAATAAGTGCCGTCCACGCTTCCCCAGCAGAGGTGGTCGGTGAGCCAGGGAGTTTTGGTGCGCTTGACCAGCGTTTTCAGGCGGCGCAGGTGCTCGCGGTTCAGATCCTCGGCGGAGCCAAAGTACATGGAGACGCCGTGCTGGACGACGCGGTAGCGATCCAGGATCTGGTCGAGGACCTTGAGCGGACGGCCGCCATCGACCATGAAGTTTTCCGAGATGATTTCAAACCAGTCGACGACCGGCTTCTTGTCGAAGATGTGCTGGTAGTGGGGGATCCTCAGGCCGATGCCCACGCCGTAATCCGAGTATCCATTAAAACGATTTGCGGGCATAAAAACAGGGTATCAAAGCGAAGATGAAGAATGGAGGACCAGTAGCTTGTTGACCCCGGTCCTCCCTAAAGCAGGGAAACCGGGTTACTCTTTGGCCATGGGCTTGCCGTCGGTCCGGCACTCGCCTTTGCCTTTGCAGTCGTTCTTGCCCTTGGTAGCTCCGCAACCACCCTTGCCTTTGCAGGAGTTTTGGCCCTTACAGGCGTGTTTGTCTTTCTTGCTCTTGGTGGCTTTCTTGCCGGACGCGGCAGCTTTGTCTTTATCGCCACCGGTGTTCTGCGCCATAGCACCCATTGTGCTTCCGGCAACAAATCCCGACAGGGCAGCGCCCATGAGCAGTGCTCGCATGGATTTCGTCATGAGGGTAAAGCTCCTTTCGTTGTCCTCTCCAGTACGCTTTTATCCGGGCTTTTGGATTGGCATCCGCAACTGATTGTCATCCTCAAGTCCGGGTCTTATTTCTGCAAACATTGTCCGACGGCACGCACCAGCTCTCCGCAACCGGCAAGCCGGCGTTCTTCGGACCCGATGCCCAAATCGCGAAGCGATTGAGCGGGGGAAATGGTAACACGAAAGAATGTGATTCGTCCCTCAAAACCCGATTGCACCGGATGTTAGAACGTAAAAACCCTTAGTTCGAGGCCGTTGCGGTTGAAGGAAATGAGGAAAGTCAGTTATTGCGCTGCACGAGATATCGCGCCAGCTCCTCCAGCGTGGCCGCACGCAGACCGAACTGATTGAGAGCGCGGCAGCCGGAGTCGATCAGCGCATCGGCCTTTCTGCGCGACTCTTCGATCCCGAACAGAGCAGGGTAGGTGGCTTTCTCCGACGCAGTGTCCTTGCCCGCGGTCTTGCCCAGCTGCTCGGAGGACTGGGTGACGTCAAGAATGTCGTCGGCGATCTGGAAGGCCAGGCCGATGGCCCGGCCGAAGTCGCGCAGGCTCCGGATTTCCGCAGGCGACGCGCCGGCGTAGATGGCGCCGCTGACCAGGCTGGCGGTGATCAGCGCGCCGGTCTTGGAACGATGAATATATTCCAACGTGGCGGGATCGGGAGCCTGACGCTCGGCTTCCAGGTCTTTCACCTGGCCTCCGATCATGCCTTCGACAGTGCCGGTGCCGTGCGAGATTTCGGCGATGATGCGCACGCGAGCTTCGGCGGCGACTCTCAGTCCGGC
Source organism: Candidatus Angelobacter sp. (assembly GCA_035307585.1). Lineage (GTDB taxonomy): Bacteria > Acidobacteriota > Terriglobia > Terriglobales > Acidobacteriaceae > Angelobacter. Next base: position 162,108 of record DATGHX010000013.1, on the reverse strand, counting down.
GAGAACTTCGTAAGCGCGGGTCTGCAGCGCGTCGCCGGCGAGGATGGCCAGAGCTTCACCGTAAACCACATGGCAGGTGGGCTTGCCGCGGCGCAGATCGTCATTGTCGAGGGCGGGAAGATCGTCATGGATCAGCGAGTAAGTGTGCAGCATCTCCAGGGCGCTGCCCAGGTCTTCAATGCCCGCGGGCAGGCGGCCCGAGATCAGGCGCGCGGCTTCCAGGCACAGGACAGGCCGCAGCCTTTTGCCGCCGGCAAAGACACTGTGGCGCATGGCCTGATGGATGGATTCCGGACGCTCGTTCGGCGAAGGCAGCAGTTTGTCCAGGGCCTGATCGATCATCTGCTGGCCCTGCTCAAGGGTTTCCTTCAGCATGGATGCTGAGTATAGCAAGAGCAACTCGCACTGTTGACGGCGGACAGCCGAGCCCGCGGAAGCGTCGTTCGATGCACCAAAAGCGGGCAGAAACCAAAGGACTATGAAGCTCTGCGGACTTGTGTACCTTGGATTCAAATGTAATCGGACCGATCATGCTCAATAACACGGTTGAAATCTCGACCGGCGAGCGCAACATGACGAAGTTCACAAAGTTAGCCGGGCCCCAGAAGCAAATCGCGGTGACGTTGGTTGCGGTAGCAGCAGTTCTCATCAGCGGGTGTGGCGCGCAGAGAAGTTATCACTTCACGCCCAAGTCGGTGACCAGGATCAATTACGATCCCAAACATTGCACGGAGCTGACAGACGGCCGCTTCAAATGCAAGGAAGTGGTGTTTACCGTCGCCAGCATCGATGCCTCGGGAAGCAAATAGGCCGAACATAGAGTTTTAGGGTCGAACACAAAAGTAAAGGTTTAGGGACGAATACAAAGTTGTAAGGGTCGAACACAGGGTTTAGGGTCGAACACAAGGTTTAGGGTCGAACACAAGGTTTAGGGACGAACACAGGGTTGAAAGTTCAGGAGCACAGGAAAAACAGCCGGGCTCTGCTACCCCGAAGTCGGGGGATGTAACACAAGGGACAGACAAGGCCCATCTCACAAAAGAGAGCGCCCACAAAAGGCGCTCTTTTTTATTGATCAACTCGGTTGAAAACGCTACCGAAGACCAGACCATGAACTTCTATAACCAGGATGAAAATAGCGGTCGTTCATGGCGAACTTCCCGGCCAGGTCGTAATAGAAAGGGATCTCACGTTGCCTGCTATCAGCGCGGTCGATTTGTCTCTATAACGCAAATTTCACACGACCTTCATTTCATTTTGTTCGTTTTTTCTTGTGATTCCTGTGTAATGCCTGCCTGAAAGGAAAAGTCCCCATGAATCTGTCTCCTCGGCGTTGCCTGGCCTGGCTGCTGCCGGCGTTTGTTACTTTCGGCGTTCGTCCGCTGCTGGGCGAAGGGAATCCCCAAAACGCCAAACACATCATCATCGTTATGCAGGAAAACCATTCTTTCGACAATTATTTCGGCGCGCTGGCTTATGCGCCGGGTAGCCCGTACCACTCGCCGCGGCCCAGCGAGGACGGCGACCGCGATCGCGACGATCGCCAAGGCTGCGCCAGGAACGACCACCGCTGCGTTGATGGCCTCACCTGCACCGTGGATAGCTCCGGGAATCTTACCTGCCTTAATTCCAATATCGACGATGACGGCCACACCGTCCTTGCCTTCCACGATTCGCGGCGATGCGTCGCCCCGGACCTGGACCATGGCTGGGCCGGCACCCACAATGAGGCCAACTTCAATCATCCCAATGACACGCTACGCTTCAGCTTCAGCGACGGGTTTGTCCGCCAGAACGACGCTACCGAGCAGCACGACAACTCGGTTGAAAACTTTACCGAAGACCAGACCATGAACTTCTACAACCAGGATGAGATCCCTTTCTATTACGACCTGGCCGGGAAGTTCGCCATGAACGACCGCTATTTCTGTCCCGCGCTTGGTCCAACATTCCCCAACCGTTCCTTCTTCATGGCCGCTACCGCATTCGGCCATCTCACCACCTCAGAGATCTTTCCTCCGCCGGGCGGGTACAAGCCGATCACCGGCACCATCTTCGATCTCCTCGACAAGAACCAGGTAAGCTGGGCGGACTACTTCCAGGATGTTCCCCAGGGCGGCAGCTTCCGTCCGTTTCCCGGCGATCCCCACTTCCTGCCTCTGGCGCTATTCCTGGCCCAGGCTGCAGGCACACCTGGCGCCGGGCCTCTGCCTTCGATCTCTTTTGTCGATCCCGACTTCGGAGTCTTCGGCAAGGAAAACGACGAGCACCCGCCTACCGACATTCAGCGCGGTCAGGCCTTCGTGTCACAGGTGGTCAACGCTGTCCGCAGCGGGCCGTTCTGGAAGGACTCCATCATCTTTATCACCTATGACGAGCACGGCGGCTTTTACGATCACGTAGCTCCTCCTCGCGCACGCCAGGGCCACGCCCGCACGCCTGACGGCATCGATCCCGGGCGCTGTGCCGATGCCTCCAACCCTCCAGCCAGCCAGCAGCCCGGCGGCGGGGCGGAGTGCACAATCAGCCTCGGCATCGAGAAGAGCTTCTGTGCAGCCTTTGCCGCCAACCCTGCCGGGCCGTTCCCGGACCAGTGCGCCAGCTTCGATCAACTCGGCTTCCGCGTCCCTTTCCTGGCGATTTCACCGTTCTCCAAGCCCCATTATGTGTCCCATACCGTGGGCGATCACACCTCCATGCTCGCGCTGATTGAGAAGATCTTCCTGAGCTCGGACGCGGACCACGACGGTGACGCCGGTGGCCGCCAGCACCTCACTCTGCGTGACCTGCACGCCAATACTCTCGAAGATATGTTTGACTTCGAAAGTTCACCGTCATTGAATACAGCGGTGGGCGCCGCTGCGCCCCCGGCACAGGACTGCACACCTCACTAGCTCTTATCGACGGATGAGCATGTGACTAGGGGCCTGCTCCCAGGCCCCTTTCCTATCGCATGGTGTGGTGGCAGTCTATTCGTGTCGCAGCGCGACTATGGGATCGACTCTGGTCGCGCGGCGCGCCGGAATGTAGCATGCCAGCAACGTCACCGCCGCCACTAACAAGATGATCCAGATGAATGTTGCAGGATCGGTGGGAGTCACTCCGAACAAGACTTTCGCCATCAGCCGCGTAGCGGCCAGTGCCAAGGCTACGCCCGCTGCCACGCCGACAGCCGCCAGCATCAGACCCTGTTTGCAGATCAAAGCCAGAACGTTTCCGCGGCTGGCGCCAAGAGCCATGCGAATGCCGATCTCACCTTTCCGCTGACTGACGGAATAAGAAATGACGCCGTAGATCCCTACAGCGGCCAGAACCATCGCCAGGCCTCCGAAGAATCCCAGCAGAACCGCTTCCAGCTTCGGCTGCGCTACCGATGTGGACACGATTTCATTCATGGTGAGCACGTTGGCCATGGGCAGGTTCTTGTCGAACCGGGAGATGATCGACCGGATCGAGCCGACGAGAGCTTTGGGATCGCCCTCAGTCCGCACGGCGAACGCGGGACTCATGGTGGAATCCTCCTGCAGGGCGGAAGCATAGACCAGCGGTTCTGGCTTTTGATCCAGGCCGCCATAGTGCACGTCGCTGACAACTCCCACAACTGCGAACCTGCGAAGAACAGCTCCGCGAGGAATTAACTCTTTCGGAATCAGGTTCACCGGCGGATTGAGCATGATCAGCCTTCCAACCGGATCGGCATTGGGCCAGTACTTGCGCGCCAGGGTTTCATTAATTACAACCGACGGAGTAGTTGTGGCTTGGTCGTGTTCGTCCAGGAAGCGGCCGTTGACCAAGTGAACGCCGAGAGCGCCGAAGGTGTGGCCATACACTGCGCGGTATTGCACATGATCGGTTGCGTCAAGCGACGAGGGAAGAGGCCGGTCCAGAGCCACAAAGAACTTGGACCAATTCTCTCCATTTAAAGGCAGGTTGGAGATGATCCCCGCTGCTTTGACTCCCGGGAGATGTTCAATTCCCTCCACCGTTTCACGGAAGAACTCGGCTACCCGCGGCGGGGAACCGAGCCGGGCCGGATCGGGCTGAGGATCGTAAGCATCGGGAAGGCTCACGTCGAAGGTCAACATCTGTCCGCGGGAGAATCCGCTATCGACGTCGAACAGCTTTTGCAGACTGCGAATCGCCAGGCCGGAAGCAATCAGCAACACCAGCGCCAGCGCTACCTCGCTGATCACCAGCCCGCCGCGCAGCCGACCGTTGCCCACCCCGTGTCCGGTCCTTCCGCCTTCTTTAAGTGATTCGTTCAATTTTACGGAACGCGAACTCTGCAGCGCTGGAATAAGGCTGAAGAGCAGTCCGGTCACAACTGAAACTGCTCCGGTGAGAAGCAATACCCACCCATCCACTCGTACCTGGTCAATGCGGGGGAGCACGCTGCCTGCCATCGGCAGCAGGCCAAGCGAAAAGTAGGCCAGAGCCAGGCCAATGGCCCCGCTGATCAACGCCAGCACCAGGCTCTCGGTTATGAATTGGCGCACGAGACGGCCGCGGGAAGCTCCCAGCGCGGAGCGAATCCCGATCTCCTTTTCTCTTCCTGAAAAGCGCGCCAGCAGCAGATTGGCCAGATTAGCGCAGGCGATTAAAAGCACCAATCCTACAGCGCACAGCAGCACCAGTAGCGCGGGACGTGAATCCCCCAGCCAATCCTCAGCCAGAGACTTCAATCCCACGCCGATGTCTCTATTCTCCGGAAACTGCTCCGCGATCTGCAGCATGATGGCGTTCAAGTCGCTCGCCGCCTGGGCCTGGGTGATTCCGGGCCTCAGCCTGCCTACCATGTTCACGAAGTAGTTATTGTGCGTGTCCATGTTGTCGCCAGACTTCCACGCCATCGGAACCCAGGCTTCAACCTTGAAGGCCGAAGTATAGAACTCCGGCGGCATGACTCCGACGATCAGGTAGGGATCTCCGTCCAGGCTGAAGGTCTTGCCGGAGATATCCGGGTCGGAATTGAGGTGGCTGCGCCAGAAGCTATGGCTCACCACCATTACCCGGTGTGCGCCAAATGTCTCTTCGCCGGCGAGAAATGCTCGCCCGAACCGCGGTTTGACGCCAAGAGTGCTGAAATACTCCGGGGTTACGACGGCAGCAAGCAAACGTTCCGGTTTGTCGCCGCCGGTCAGATTGAAAGTCGCGTGATAGAAAGCGGAGAGACTAGCCAAAGTGTGATTCTGGGAGCGCAACCTGCGGAAGTCGGGTGGTGAAGCGCCAAACTTGTCGAGGCCCTTGCTCGGAGCGGTGTTGGAGATACTGATCAGCCGCGACGGTTCCGGGTAGGGCAGCGGCCGCAGTAGCACGCCGTTGACCACGCTGAAAATAGCAGAGTTGGCGCCGATGCCCAGCGCCAGAGTTACCGCTGCCACTGCAGTGAACCCGGGATTTTTACGTAGCATGCGCACACCATAGCGCGCATCCTGAAACAAAGTCTCCAGGAAGGGCAGGGTTTCCTGTTGGCGATAGTTTTGTCTGGCTTGCTCGATTCCGCCGGAGCTAACCAGGGCATGGCGACGCGCTTCTCCGGGTGTCATACCGCGCCGCTCATTTTCTTCCGCTTGCATTCTCAGGTGACTCTCGAGTTCGGCTGCCAGATCAGACTCAGAGCGCCTCTCGCCGAGGAATCCCTTTATGCGCCGGAAGAATTGCCGCAGCGCTTTCATGATTCCTCCTCACGCGGGAGAAAACGGGCAAGGATGGCCGTCGTTTTCTGCCAGTCCCTGGCTTCCCGCTGCAGATGCCGCCGGCCGGCGCGAGTCAGGCGGTAATAGCGCGCCTTGCGGTTGTTCTCGGAAAGCCCCCATGCGGCGGCGATGTAGCCTTCCTGTTCTAGTTTGAGCAGCGCGGGATAGAGCGTTCCATATTGAACCACCAGCGAGTCGCCGCTGATTTGCTCGATGCGCCTGGCGATGCCGTATCCGTGCAGCGGCCCCATGGTATCCAGAGTGCGCAGCACCATAAGCGCCAGCGTGCCCTGCCAAACTTCGGTCCTGTCGCCCATGCTTCTCCTATTGGTTAACTTCTGGAGCCTACTATTATTTCTATTGGAAAGCAATAGGGAGAGATGTCGTGGGCGAGGGTGCGATTGCAAGCGTCTGTGTTTGGCCGATGGTGAAGTAAAAAGTCGCGCCCTGGTCGGGAGCGGCCTTTGGCCAGATCAATCCGCCAGGTTTATAGAGGATGCGCTGCACGGCAATTCGTCTGGCACGCGAACTCGGCCGCTATCTTGAAGCGTTGACGGTCAGGCTTTCTGAGTAGACATTCGACCGTTTTTACCGTCTGCTTGTTTTGTGCAAAAACCTAACTCCGATGGCGTTCTTCGGCAGGACCTGTAACATACCAACGGCAAGGAGAGCTCGTGAAGCCTGCCCCTGCGTTGTTCCTTCTGGGTCTTTCTTTCCTGTTCACCGCACTTCAAACTCATGCTGCGGAAGTTCGCGGCAACGTTGCCAACGCGAACGGCGGAGAGCCGCTGCGCCAGGTGCAGATCTCAATCCTTGAACTCAAGCGCACGGTTATTACGAATCGAGACGGGACCTTCCGAATTTCCGCTGTGCCTGTCGGCAAATACACGGTGCGCGCCAGCGCTGTGGGTTTCCGCCTGCTGACCGTAGCCATCGAAGTCGGCCGCGATGATCAGGACCAGGTAATTTCTATCTCGCTGGTTCCCGACTTCCGGCGCACCGATGTTGTTGTAGTCAAGGGCGATGTGTTCCATAGAGACAATCCCGCGATCCCCAGCCAGTTTGATCTGACCGCCACCGAGATGACGGAGTCCGCCACAGTGCTGGTCGACGATCCCTTTCGCTCGGTGCAGGCTTTGCCCGGAGTGTCGCCGGGAGAGAACAACGACCTCTTCGGCCAGTTTTCCGTGCTTGGTGCGCTTTTTCGCGACGTCAGCGTCTACGTAGACGACATCCTCATTCCTGCGCCGTTTCACGGCCTTCCCAATTTCAATAACGGCGCCTCTCTCAGCCTTTTCAGCAGTGAGACCCTCCAGTCGCTGGACTTGATGCCGGTGGCCTACCCTGAGCGTTACGCCGATTCCATTGGGGCAGCTTTATCCTTGCGGACGCGTGAAGGAAGCCGCAGCCGGCCCGCGTTCACAGTCTCCGCCGGGATCGCCGACAGCAGTGTCATCGGCGAAGGAGAACTTGGTTCCGCGAAAAAGGGATCCTGGCTGGTATCGGTGCGGAAGAGCTACCTGAACTGGCTCATTGACAGCATCGGAGACACCACCCTGAGCGACGGCGCGTTTGAAGATGGCAGCGCCCGATTGAGTTACGACCTGACCTCCCGGCATAGCTTCAGCTTCTATTTTCTCGATGGCCATACCGGCGTCAAGGACAACTCGGCAGTGACCCTGAATGACCTGGACACCGGCGGAAATGATATGACCGTGGCCCGTTTGGGGTGGCGGTTCACCTCGTCACCGCGACTACTCTTCGATACGGAAGGCGCTAACATCGGCCAGCGCTATGACGTCCGCAATCTCACCGGGCAGATCCTTGCCACGGACAACTATGGGGAGTGGGTCGGTCAAACGCGAACATCGTGGAGCTGGGCTGCGAACCAGATACTGGAAGCCGGCTTCTCCGGTCGCCGTTTGCGAGATTCCGGCTTCTCGCAGGATTTCAGCTTCCTTAATCCGGTTACGCTGCAGCCAGTTCCTTTAGTGTTCGCCCCCTCGGATGCCACCGGATTGCGCCTCAGCGGCTACGCTCAGCAGATCACCAACCTGCATTCCAATCGCATACACCTGATGGCCGGAATCCGCTGGGACCGCGTGGAGCAGGTGGACGCGCGCCCGGTCTCGGCACAACTCTCGGCCGCGGTTCAGATTACCCCGCGCACGCAGGTACCATTCGGCCTGGGCAGGTATGCTCAGTTTCCGACCTTCCAGGAACTGGCGGAGCCGTGTTCGTCTCTTCCTTTCCCGAAACCAACTGCGCTGCCACGCGACGTCTACGAACGTTCTGACCATCTGTCCTTGGCGGTGGAGCGCTCTCTCGGCGAGTTCACGCGCATCAGGGTGGCAGCCTTCGACCGTGAGAACCATCAGCTTGTAGGCTCGCGAATTTTTTCCGACACCGGCTGCGGCCGCGTGGTTGAGACTGCGAGCCACTTTCCGCTGCCTGGCCCCATCCGCGATTACTCGCGCGGTGTGCAGATCCTGATTCAGCGGCGCAGCGCCAACCGCTTGTCCGGCTGGATGGGATACACGCTGGACTATGCCCGCGAACGCGCAGCAGAGCAAATCCAGTCGTTTACCCCGCCGTTTTTCGCTATCGGACCTTTGATCACCGAACCCACCACGGAAGACCAGCGTCATACGGTTAACGCTTTTGCGAACTATCGCATATCTCCCAGCATCAGTGTGAGCGGGAAATGGGTCTACGGTTCGGGGTTTCCCGTTCCCGGCTTTTCCAACTTTACCGTCGGGAACACATTTGTCACGGTGGCCAACCAGACTCGCCTGGGGGATTACCAGCGCTTGGACTTGCGCCTCGACAAATCGTGGGCCTACGCCCGCTGGAAGCTTACTTTGTATTCCGAAATACTTAACGTCACTAATCACAACAACCCGCGCTTTATCTTTACTTCGTTTCAAGCCAACGGTCAGGCTTTTGGAGTAACCGACAAAGGATTACCCATCACCCCGACCGCAGGCTTAGTATTTCAATTCTGATCAGTCCGCCGGATCGTTGCCGTAGCCGGCGATGACTAAGAAACGCGAAGATGACCGTACCTCGCAATACGGTGCTGTTGGGAGCCTCCGGCCTGGTCGGAGGCTTCTGCCTCCAGGCGGTGCTGGCTGACGCATCAGTCGCGCGTGTCACGCTTTTGAATCGGCGCGAACTCGCGATTGCCGTCGATCCACGCCTTACGCAAAAAATCGTCAATTTTGAAGAACTATCGGCTGCTGATTTTACCGGCGCTGACTCAGTCTTCTGCGCATTGGGCACCACCATGCAAAAGGCGGGATCCAAAGAGGCGTTTCGCCGTGTCGACCTCGAGTATCCGCTGGCTGCGGCCAAAGCAGCGCGCCTGGCCCGAGTCCGGGAATTTATTCTTGTCTCTTCCGTAGGCGCCGATCCCCGGTCGGGCAACTTCTACCTGCGCACCAAAGGAGAGTTGGAGCAGCAGTTGGGCGCGCTGGGATTCACCACGCTTCATATCTTTCGTCCCAGCTTGTTGCTGGGCCGGAGACAAGAGTTTCGCCTGGGCGAGCGAGTGATGATCGTTCTGGCTCCGTTGCTGAACCTTCCTTTGATCGGCGGGCTTCGCCGCTATCGCGCGATCTCCGCGGAAAATGTGGGCAAGGCCATGACTGTCGCCGCACGCAATCAAGGCCCCGGCGTTTTTGTCTATCACTACAAAGAGATTGTTGACCTGGCTTCCCAAACGGTTCCGGCTTGACCTCGTCTAACAAGGGCGAATAGCCTTTCTCTGCCTCGAGGGAAAACCATGATGAAACGTCTTGCAGTTGCGGTTCTATTATTGGCGGCCCTGCCGTCGTTTGCCCAAAAAAATGCTGCTCTCAACGTCGTTCGCCCCGGCGAAAACCTGGTTCTGGAGAACATCCCGCCGATTCCCGCCTCTATTGCGGAACAGGTCGCGCAATACAGTGAAACCCGCTCGGCCGCTTTCGAAGACTGGGATCCGGCCCGCCGCGAGATGCTGATCGTCACGCGCTTTGCCGACGTGCCGCAGATTCACCTTGTCAAAATGCCCGGTGGCGCGCGCACCCAGCTCACTTTCTTCCCGGATCGCGTCGCCCGAGCCCACTATGGACCCGGGGGAACGAACTACTTTGTGTTTGTCAAAGATGTAGGCGGTGGCGAGTGGTTCCAGTTCTACCGCTACGATCTCTTCGACGGCAAAATCACGCTGCTCACCGATGGCAAGTCGCGCAACACCGGCGGCGCTTTCGCCCACGATGACCGGCGCTTTGCCTACAGCTCCACTCGCCGCACCGGTCAGGATACGGACGTCTGGATCATGGACCCGACCGATCCCAAGTCTGACCACATGCTTCTCCAGGTGGAAGGCGGCGGCTGGGGAGCCGCTGACTGGTCGCCCGACAACAAAAAACTGCTGGTCAGCCAGGAGATTTCCGCCAACCAGAGCTACTTCTGGCTGGTGGACGCCGCCAGCGGAGAGAAAAAGCTGCTCACCCCTAAGAACGACAAGGAAGAAGTCGCCTATGGCGGAGGCACGTTCAGTAAAGATGGCAGGGGTTTCTACGCGACCACGGACCGCGATTCTGAGTTTCAGCGCCTGGCCTACTTCGACCTGGCCACCATGCAGCCTACGTACCTGACCTCGGATATCAAGTGGGATGTCGACGATTATGCCTTGAGCGATGACGGAAAAAACCTGGCCTTCGTAACCAATGAAGACGGAATTGCCCGCCTCTATCTCATGAACACGGGAACACGCAAATACCACCCTGTGGCCGGCATTCCCAGCGGCTTGATCGGTGGCGTCACATTTCACAAGAACAACCGGGATCTTGGCTTCGTGGTCAACACCGCAAGATCGCCATCGGATGCCTATTCACTGGACATAGCCAGCGGCAAGCTCGAACGCTGGACCTTTAGCGAGGTCGGAGGCTTGAATCCGTCAACTTTCTCCGAGCCCCAGCTGATCAAGTGGCAGACCTTTGACGGCAAGACCATATCCGGCTTCCTCTACGCTCCCGATCCCAAAAAGTTTCCCGGCAAGCGGCCGGTTATCGTGAACATCCACGGGGGGCCGGAAGGCCAGTTCCGTCCCGGCTTCCTGGCCCGCAACAATTACTATCTCAACGAGCTGGGCGTGGCCCTGGTATTTCCCAACGTCCGTGGGTCAGCCGGTTACGGCAAGACTTTTCTCAAGCTGGATAACGGCATCAAGCGTGACCACACTCACAAGGACATCGGGGCCCTGCTGGATTGGATCAAGCAGAACCCAAATCTCGACGGCGACAAGATCATGGTGACCGGCGGCAGCTACGGCGGCTACATGACCTGGGCCGTTGCCTATGAGTTCAGCGACAAGATCTGCTGCACCCTGCCGGTTGTGGGGCCTTCGAACCTCGTGACCCTTTTGCAGAACACGGAGGCCTACCGCCGCGACTTGCGTCGCGTTGAGTACGGCGACGAGCGCGTCCCCGAGATCCACGACTACCTGGAGCGCACCGCGCCCCTCAACAACTCAGAGAAGATTCGCAAGCCGGTGTTCGCCGTGGTCGGCAAGAACGATCCGCGCGTGCCCTGGACCGAATCCCGCCAGATGCTGGATAAGCTCAAAGGCGACGGCATCACCACCTGGTTCCTCATGGCCAACGATGAAGGACATGGCTACGCCAAGAAGAAGAATCAGGACTTCCAGTTCTACGCCACGGTAATGTTCATTCGCCATTTCCTCCTGGGCGAAAACTTTGCTGTAGCAGGGAACTGAAGGCAGGTCTGCGGAAAAAAGGGCCGCCGGCAAGGTGGCCCTTTTCCTGTTTCATATTGGTCGCTGAGGGTTTTCTCCAGATCCTGACGATGTCTGCGGCATCCCTGAAATCGTCTCTGGGATCATAGTTTCCAGAGTGGCTGACCCTTGCCCCACACCCCTAAAGATTTGAACTGGGCGGACACGAACCTTCGAATCGTACTAGTTTCAATAACTTGCAAGATTTAATTCGACATAACGGCGGCTTAGATAAGAGAATGACGGCTGGCATTTTTCGAAGTTGATGGTAGAACTGCGTCCAAGTCGGTCTCGGCTGAGGTTGCTGTGTGCCGGTTGTCTGGTAGCGGCGGTCATTTTGCTGCCCAACTCCGCTCGATCACAGACTGTGATCGCCGATGTCACCGCGCCCATCGAAGCCGAAACCGGGTTTCTGCAGAGCCGTGGAGCAATTCCGCGTTTCCAGTCTGCAGGCAAGATTTCCGGCGAGGCTCTGACGCCACTCGCCCAGCAACGCGTCGCCAGCGTTCCTTATTTCTCAAGTTCCTTTGCCTTCGAAGGCCGGACATTTCCTTTCACGGCGGTGGGTAAGCGTCCCCAGACCGGCGGCGTCACGGAGATTCCAACCCAGATCGTTGCCGTCTCCATGTTGTTCGAAGGTTTTGTCGACGAACGTGGCGATCCCATTGTTCTCGACGCCGAGGCGATCGTTCCCAGCGTGCAGGCCTCACCCATCTTCCGCAACGCCAACTATCAGAGTGTAGGCTTGACGCAGTTCGCCGACGCGGTGCAGCGCGCGCAATTCTTCCGTGCCATGGCGCCTGACTGGCACACGCTTCTGACTGCTCCTGAATTGCTGAAGCCGGTGACCATCGAAGTACCGCGCGGCATGGCCCACGTCTATCGCAACCGCATCATGGGCGACACCTTTGCCGTGGTAGACACTAATTTTTTTATCTCCCAGCTCAACACCGTGGTCCAGTTGGAGAACCTGCGGCCGGATTCGCTGGCGCTTGTCCTCACCAACAATGTCTTTCTGGCCCCGCAAGCCGAGATTAAACAGTGCTGCGTTCTCGGATTCCACACCTCGTTCGTCGTCGGCGATTCCCGAGATGTCCCGCAGGTGCAGACTCTGGTCTGGGCCAGCTGGATTGACCCCGGATTGCTGGGCAGCAACGTCGCCGACATCACGCCTATCAGCCACGAGATTTCCGAGTGGATGAACAATCCCTTCGGAACCAACGTAGTTCCCGCGTGGCAGCCGCTGGGTGCTCCGGGCGGATGCCAGAACAATCTGGAAACCGCGGACCCTGTGGCCACGCTGCCTAATGCGGCCTATCCCGTCACCATTGACGGCGTGACCTACCATCCCCAAACCCAGGTGCTCCTGCCTTGGTTCACGCGGCAAGGAATTTCAGCTTCCCTGGCCGGCGCTTTCAGCTTCCCCGATCAGGAACTCGTTACCAGCCCATCGCAAAGCTGCGTGATGCGCTGATCGTAGAGATTCTCTTCTACACTGCGGCCGTGTAGCGGCTCTCAATTGCATTCTTAATCTTTGCGCGGCTCTCCGCAGCTGACAGTTTCCCATTGTGTTCGACCGCCTTGGCTGCACGCGCCAGGTCGGAATCCTTGATCACGGCTTCGAACCAGTGCGAGTAATCGCTGTGGCCAAGGTGATAAAGCCACGTCTCGTCGTCAACGCCGTCGGCGATTTGCAGGAAGGTCATCAGGTTTTGCGCGCGCAGGTTCAGCTTCAAGTCCGGGCCGCGGAAATAAAAACTCTGGTCGGGAGAGAGCTCGCCTTCGGCGTAGTTACGACGGTGCCGGCGCCGCTCCGCCTTTGAGGCGTGAACATTCACCAGAGTCGCCGACGGCGAATTCGTGAACCATACCAGCGCCTGGCCCGTCTCGGCCGGCTTCTCCGATGTCTGTGGAACTCTGAACCCGGCGGCCTTGGCGAAGGCCGCCAATGTCTCTGGCGCGGAGTTGCCGGTGACTACGGCGGCGTCGATGAACTTCAGAATCGGAGGTGACACGTGCTCCGGATGAACCGTAATCAGCATGATCCCCTTGAGAGCGGGAGGAATCGTGGTGGCGGCCGGCGTCCACGAGATGGGCAGCAGATGATGCGCCTCGTCGATCACCAGCCAGTGCGGCCGCGCGGTGCGCGTTCGCCATTCCAGAATCCGCGGTAGCAGAGCGGCGAAGTATTCCGGACGCTCAGCTACCGGCAGGGCCATCAGGTTGACGATGACGCTCCGGTCGGGCGACGCCAGTGCCTTGTTGATTGCCTCCGGATCCGGTTTCTCTTTCGCTGTTCCGAAGCTGAGAGCTCCGGCAAAGTATTCGTAATCGCCTTCCGGATCGATCAGGCAGAACTGGTACTTCTGTTCGGCCAGCTGCTCCAGGATTCCGGCCACCGTCGTGGACTTTCCGCTGGCTGAAGGGCCCGCGATCAGGATACCGTTGCGTTGCGCGTGGATGCGAAGTTCTTTTTCGGGTTCGTCCTCATCCGCGGCTGGGCCGCGATATGTCCCCAAAGTGATCGAGTGGCGGCGAAGCCGATCGTCGTATTGCGCAAGATCGTCGCGCAGCAGTTGCTCGGCAATCTCGGTTACGCCCGCTCCATTGCGGTTCTCTGTGTGGACGTCGGCGCGATCCAGCAAAGCGGGCACTGCGTTGGCCACGGCAACGCCGCATTCGGCTGCCGAAAGAAAGGCGTGGTCGTTCTCGGCGTCGCCCAGCGCCACCGTATTGTGGAAGGACAAGTCCAATTCCTCCAGCGCGGCGTGGAGCCCCGTAGCCTTGTTCACGCCCGAAGGAAGAACCATCACTGCGCCCTTGTTGAACACTACCTGCAGATCCAGGGCCAGTTCCCGGATTGCCTCCAGCACTTCATTCTGGTGCGGCGTCCAAGTGGAGACGATCGCGCGGCCGGTTTCAAAAGGAACCTTGCGCCGCTGCAACTCGGCCAGAAAGGCCGGCGGCGGCGGCTCGCAGAGCAGCGTGGTCTCCCGCGTAGCGGGGCAATAGAGCAGCGCGCCGTTCTCCACCACCACGTAGTCGAATAGGCCTATGCGGGGGAAGACATTCTTCAGGTCTGGCAGGTGGCGGCCCGTGACCAGCAACAACTTGCGCCCTGACGCCTTAACTCGCTCCAGCACCTGCACGGACCTTTCCTCTACGGTCCCGTGGTGCGCGAGGGTGCCGTCGTAGTCGGTGGCTAGAGCAATGTAACGCATAGTTTTCTTTTGATGCTGGAAAACCGGTCTTTGCCAACCACGAGCCTCGGCCAGAAGGGATTACCTTATGTTTTTAGGGAAAACGATTTTTGTCAACCTTTTGTCGAATTTTGCGTCTTCTATCGACGTACTGATGAAATATCAAATTTAAGGAGCGGAATGCGATGCAATATCTCTTGTTGATCTACGATGCTGAAGCAAACTGGAACGCCGTAAGCGAGGCCGAGCGGCAGAAGATGTATGGCCAGTACATGGATCTTACCCAGGATCTGCAGAAGAACGGAAAATACAAATCCGGAAATCAGTTGCAGCCGATTGCCTCGGCTGCCACTGTACGTATTCGCGATGGCAAAAAGACCATCACCGACGGCCCCTTCGCCGAGACCAAGGAGCAATTGGGCGGCTACTACCTGGTCGAAGCCAAGGACCGTGATGAGGCGCTGGCCATCGCCGCTCGTATTCCTTCCGCGCGCCTGGGATGCGTGGAAGTTCGCCCGGTCGTGATGCGTTGACCAAGCCATTCTGCTGGTTTGCTTCAGCCGGTCGCTGCCTGAACTCTTGTGGAGGAGGAAGGTTTCCTCCTCCGCTCGCTTTTTGATGTCCGCACCCTGCCGCTGGTTTGCGCATGCGCGACTGAGACGATTTACAATGGTCGCTCTGCTGTTCGGCGTAAATCCCAAACGAGGTGATTAAGATGCGCAGGCAGATTCTCTTAGCAGCCGGGTTGGTGTGCGTGGCAACAGTTTTCACGATGTCCTTGTCCGCGGCTGAACCGCAGTATCAGCTTAAACAGAAATTCGTGATTGGCGGCGACGGCGGCTGGGACTATCTGACCTACGATGCCGCCGGCAAGAGGCTCTTCATTTCCCGCGGCACGCGCGTGCAGGTGGTTGATCCGGCCAAGGGAACCGTTATTGCAGAAATCCCCGATACCGCGGGCGTGCATGGCATCGCCCTGGCGCATGATCTGGGCAAGGGCTTCACCAGCAACGGGCGTGAGAATACTGTTACCGTTTTTGATTTGAAATCGCTCAAGGAAACCTCGAAGATCAAAATTGAGGGCGGCGAGAATCCTGACGCGATTCTTTACGATCCCGCTTCCAAACGCGTCTTTACCTTTAACGGTCGAAGCAAGAACGCAACAGTCATTGATGCCGAAAACGGAGCGCAGGTGCTTACCATTCCTCTCGACGGTAAGCCGGAATTCGCTGCATCTGACGGCAAGGGAACGGTTTTCGTCAACATCGAGGACAAGAGCGAACTGGTGGCCATCGACGCCAAAAAAGGTGCCGTGATCAGCACCTGGCCCTTGACCGGATGCGAAGAGCCTTCCGGGCTCGCGATCGATCAAAAGCATCATCGCTTGTTTGCCGGATGTCACAACAAAGTGATGGCGGTTGTGAATGCCGAGGACGGCAAGGTCATCACCACAGTTCCCATCGGACAGGGTGTGGATGCAAATGCTTTCGATCCTGGCACCGAACTCGCTTTCAGCTCCAACGGCGACGGTACGCTCACGGTGGTGCACGAGGATTCAGCCAATAAGTTCAAGGTTGTGCAGAATGCGGAGACGCAGCGCGGCGCGCGCACGATGGCGCTGGACACGAGCACCCACGACGTCTATCTCGTAACCGCCGAATTCGACGAGCAACCGCCCGCTGAAGGCCAGACGCGGCCGCGGCGGACCATGAAGCCGGGCTCGTTCACGCTGCTGGTGATGGAGCGGAAGTAGAGCGCCGCCCGGCCACGCTAAACCTAGATCGGAGTCGCAGGTTTATTTCAGATACTTGTCAGGCAATGGATGCGCAGGGTCCTCGCCTTCCCAGTAGATGGTGAGGATCCACCAGCGCGCTCCGTCGTTGAACAGCTGAAAGCTGTTGATGCCGCGCGCGAACGGAGCCTCTCCCTTGGCGTGCCGCGATTCGTAAGTGCTCCACACGTGCGCCAGGCGGTCCCAGGTTTCCACCCGGTTGGCTACAGCATTCTCGAAGAATCCTTCCTTGCTGAAGTAGTCCGCGCCGCGCCGGGCGTAATCTTCGGGCGACAGGATATTGGCCGAAACTTTTCCCGCAGCGTCCTTGCGGCTAGGGATCAGGCGCGCTCCGCTATAGAAGAGGGAATTGAAGCGATTCCAGTCGCGCGGACCCGCCGGCCTGGAGATTACGTCATAAACCGCGCTGATGATGTGGTCGATGCTATCGACATCTCCGGGGCGCGCTGGTTGCGCAGCCGGAGCCGCCTGCGACGGCGCTTGCGGCGTTGAATTCTGGCCAGCACTGCCCATCGCCACGGTCAATACCCAAATCAGGAAAAGTGTTTTCATGCGCATAACTCTATTAGCTCTCTCCGTTGCCGATTCGCTAAAGGCTAATCTCAGTGTTCCCGAATATCCTCGCTCATGGGCGCTTCGTCGTCGGGATGTTGCCGCCTCCACCACTGCAGGTAATGCAGGTTGCTGCAGAAACTTACGGGACTGCTTTCAACTCCCGGTAAGGTAATTCCTTCTGCGAATGTCTCATGGCATTCACTGCACACGCCGTTGTTGCAGATCTCGGGTTCCACGTTGCCGTGCCAGGGAACGCGCCGGTAGCCATTCTCGTAGAGTCCTGAAGAGTAGACCGGCCCAATGGGCTTGCGGGTGCGCGTGTGCCAGTTCTGGCAATAGGTAAAAAGGTCGAAGGGCACGGAGAGTCCGCGGATTTCGCAGAACGATAACTGTTGCTCGTCAGGTTCGGGATTACGCCAGATCCCGCGATTGCGGCGGTTGAACCCACAGGTCCCGCAATTGTCCGGTCCTCCATTAGGCATGGGCAGGCTCCCGCGCGCAGGCCATGGCACACCGGCGCCCATGATCGGAATTCCGTTGCCGCCATCCCGCTCTCAAAGTAATCTGCTGACAAAAGGAGAACCTTTGCTTCATCCGGACGATACGGTTCGCCTCCTGCGTGATTTTCCAGAAGCCGGGTTGGCGCAAGGGAAAGAATGCGCCGTTGCGGCCACAATCGGCGATGAGCAGGGGAATGTGCGCGAGGTCGAGATCAGGTATTACGCGGCCGGCGCTGCGTGCAATCTCACTGTCCCTGCCGACGCCGTTCAATTCGTGCTCTCGAAGTCCACTCAGCAGTGGACCACCGTCTTCTGGGGGCTGGAAACGCCGCCCAGCCAGTTTATTGAAGCCTGCCTGCATTGCGTTATGGATCAGGGTTTCCGGATGATGGGCGGCTTGAATTCCGTGGAGCTCAACTATGATCGCGGCCAGCGCTGGTGGAAATGGGGGGAGCCCGCGAACGATCCCGCCGGCGCGCACATTGCCACGGCGGCTTCTCGGTGGGATGGATGTGTGGCCGCATTTTCCGGCCCACAGCGCTTTCATCTGGAGTTCCGGCTCAGAGGACGCGGCGAGGCCTGCATTCTCCTGCATGAGCGCGACGCCGCTTATAACGAACAGATGAGCAACGCCGCCGCCTGCATGAGTCTGGCGCGCGTCTTGCTGAGTCTTCACCAGGCCGCGAAAGCGCAGTTCTGCGCCTTTCCTGTTGCCGATCCCTGGCTGCTCGATGAAGACTGGAAATCGCTGCTGCGCCATCCTTATTATCCCGATCTTTTTCTGCTTCCAGAAACCACTGAGTTGGCCGACCTGCCCGGTGAATTTCGCAAAGCCCGGCTCAGCGGCGGGGGCGCCATTCTCACCACTCTGCCGGTTAAGTTTGCCCCTCATGACCAAGTGCCCGAGCTCAGCGAACGCGACCGCCAGCTCAGCAGCCTGCGCAAATGCGCGTCGCTGGGCGAGAAGTATTACGACCAGATGTATGACAGCCGCCTCGGCCCCACCGGGCTCTACAGTAACGCCAAGGATGCGTTCATCGACGCCATCTCTCTCGCCAACAAGCTCGGGCTCAAGGATCACGCCCAGGCGCTGGACAAGCGCCTGGAACACATCAAGGCGGTTTTTCGGAGCCAGTTTACGTGATGGTTCCCGCGCAGTTATTCGACGCGATCAGGGTGCTGGCTCCAGGGTCCGTATCGCCTCCCTGATCTGCTCCCGCTGCTTCTCCGTGATGTGGAGAAAACGAAATCCATACTGGAAGCCCTGGTGGTAGCGAATCTCAGCCATAATTCTCAACGGCGTTGAAGAACCCGGCAGGTTGAATTCCAGCTCCACCGGCGCATTGCGGTTGAGTTCACCGGCCACGGTTGCGCCCAATCCTCCTTCGCTGATGTCTTTGGTGCGCCCGTGCAGCGTGGCTCCTGAGCGGAGGAGCAGACGCTGGTCCATGAGGTGGCGCGGAAAACCACGAGGTTGTGCCCAGGATGTCTTGTGAGGAGTCGGCATCGCGACCCGAAAACATACCACAACCTTCGCAAATACGCGCGATGGGAGACCATGCTGCCCAGGTTCCAGCCTGATTTTGTGCCGGTCCTCAGTCTTTCGTAAGCTGTGCGATGGCCCAGCGCGCATGTTCAGCCACCACAGGATCGTCTTCGCCGGACATGGCTTCCAGCACCGGCAGAAACTCGCGATTGCCGCTGTTGCCCATGGCCACAGCCAGATTGCGTCGCAGGCCGGAAAACTTCGTGCGTTTGATGGGAGACCCGCGAAACGTCCCCCGGAAATCCTCTTCCTTCATGCCTGCGAGCCACCGCAGATCGGGATGGAAAAATCCTTCCTGGGGCTGAAACTCAGGTGCATTGCTCGCCCGGGCATTACCTGGCTTCCTGTTCCACGGGCAAACATCCTGGCAGATGTCGCAGCCAAAAAGCTGGTGTCCCATGCCGGCGCGCAATTCCTCCGTGATCGCTCCCCGTTTTTCGATGGTCAGGTAAGCGATGCAGCGCGAAGCATCTAGCTTGCCCGCGGCGACGAACGCCTGGGTCGGGCAAGCGTCAAGACAGCGGGTGCAGCTCCCGCAGCGGTCCGGTGCGGGAAGATCGGCCGCGAACTCCAGTGAAGTAAGGATTACACCAAGAAAAAGCCAGGAGCCAAGCTGCTGGTTGATGATGCATGTATTTTTGCCGATCCACCCGATTCCCGCGTAGCGCGCGTAGACCCGCTCCAGGATTGGGCCGGTATCCACATAGCGGCGGGTCGTGATCTCGCAGCCATTTTTGTGAGCCAGCGCACGGAGAGCGGCTTCCACCTGCTCCAGGCGCGGCATCAGCGCATCGTGGTAATCCTTGCTGCCCCAGGCATAGCGTGAGATCCATCCCCGCGCGGGATCGCTGACCTCCGTCGAGCGCGGATGGGCGGTGTTGTAGTTCATCGCGCACACCACCACGGATTTCGCCCACGGAGCGGCATTTCCGGCCGACGCGCGCCGCAGATGCCCTGACTCGGTGCGCTTTCCCAGGTACTTCATCTCGCCCGCATAGCCCGCCTCGATCCATTCCACGAACGCGGCGATCTCAGGAAAATCTTCTTCGCGCACCGGGGCGATGCCGGCGAGATCAAAGCCGGCCGCACTGGCTGCTTGTCTTACCTCCTGCGACAATTGCTCCCGAGTCATCACTTTAGTCATTATGCTCGTTGTTCCTCGATCTTTGCCCTCTCCTGAGCGGAGCTATAATGCATTTTTGGGCCAGGAAAACTGGCTTGATCGGAACTAGCAGCCAAACCGAGCCGGAAGACATCTAAATAACAGAACTGCTGGATGACAGGATTCGTCTGTCTTCCGGCTGGAATCTCAGGGGATCGCGCTCATGCTTTGCACATTCTGTGGAACGGAGAACCGTCCGGAGCACAAGTTCTGCGGCATGTGTGGAGTTCGCCTGGAGCGCCGCAAAGAGCAGAGGCGGGGAAGGCAGATTTCCGGCAACGTCACCTGTCAGGCCTGCGGCCATGTTAATGACACTCAAACCAAGTTTTGCGGCATGTGCGGTGTCCGTGTGGATCGTCGTTCCGGTGAGCGGCGCATAAGTACGACGCCTGATGTCCGGGCCCAGGCCATCGCCAATGCCCAGTTGCCCACGCCGGATATACCTGGTCAGCGGACTCCCACTCCGGTCGCATCGCTGGATGTGCTCGCTCCACCTCCGGCGGATGAACTGGAAGCGCGACGCGCAGCGGAAGCGATCTTTCACAGCCGCCCGTCTCCGCCGCAAACGACAATAGGCGGTCCGTCATTTCTCGGGCTGAGCAACGACACCGAGATTGGGCCGAGCCAGTATCTGCTCGAGGACGAAGCACCCTCCGGCGCAGGCCGCGGCATGGTCTTTCTGGTTATTCTCATTATCCTCGGCGGTCTGGGCTACATGGGTTACCGATCCGGCTACTTCTCCAGCCTGCAAGCCGCGACCGCTTCTAAAAAACAGGCAGTGCCCGCGCCTGTACCCACTCCTCTGGCGTCCCCTGATGTCCAGGCGGCTGCGTCTCCAACTCCGGAGGCATCTCCTGAAGCTTCTGCTGCAGCATCTTCGATTCCTCCGCTTCCCGGGCAGCCCAAAACGGACCAACCCGCTGCCAGCGCGTCTGACGAGAGCAGCTCGGCCGACGCCCCTGACAACACTCCTGCGAGCGATGCGGCGGGGGCGCCGGCAAAAGCCGCCAAAGAGATGCCCCCACCCGCCAAGCGCAAACCCAGTGCTGCACTGATTCAGGCGCAAAACTACTTGCAGGGCAGGGGCGGCGTTCGCCAGGATTGCGATCAGGGTTTGATTTACCTCAAAGCGGCGACCGAGAAGAATGATCCCGCGGCAGCAGTGCAGATGGGAGCGCTTTACGCCAGCGGGCATTGCGTACAGCAGGACCGGGTGATGGCTTATCGCTGGTTCAACTCCGCGCATGAACTGGATCCCGCCAATCCCTGGATCCAGACCAACCTTGACCAGCTCTGGGCGCAGATGAGCCCCCAGGAGCGCAACCAGATCGCGCGCTGATTCCTCTTTAGATTCCCAGCTTTTTGACTTCCTCGTTGTAGTACTTCCGGTAAAGGATGTCCCACTCCTGGGTGCCTTCGGTGATGGTCCGCCGCTGGCTCTCGATCTTCTGCCGCGCGGAGAGATCAATCTTGGCCTCTGCGGCCAGCAGCTCTTCCAGGATCTTGCGGGCTTCCATGCGGATGGTGTTGCGGTCTTCGACGAAATCAACCTGTTCCATCTCGGCCAATGCGTCCGCGATGGTATGCGCCAGCTTGTTGACCTTGTCGCGAGAGAGTCTCACAGCACCGCCTTGTACTTGCTCACCAACGCGCCCTTCACCTTCTTGAACATCTCCTGGTAGCTGGCGCCGGCCTTCCGCAGCTCGTCGTCATATTGCTCCAGGATCAGGCGCACTTCGTCGTTGATGCGGTCTTCGAGCTGCAGCTCTTCCAGCATGGCTGTGTTCAGCGCTGCCGAGACTCCCGCCACATCCTTGGTCGCGATGAAGTCGGCTGCGATCAGTTTTTGGGTTACTTGCCGGGCCAGATACCCGACATATTCCTTGGAAAAGAGCATTGCGATTTATGCCGTATCTTCTTGAAATAAATAGTGTAACACACGGGTTTTTGGGCGGAATCCCGCGCTCCCGTTGTAGGATTATCAGGTCGATTCTGCGGCTTGGTCTTTGTCTTTACTGAGTGTTGCTTTTTTACGTCGTCGCGACAGGATTCGCCGCGCGCAGCCATTCTTCCATCTTGCTATGCTTGACCAGGCCGGGCTGTTGCTTTACCAGCCGGCCGCCGAAGAAAACGGCGAAGTTGGGAATTCCACGAACATTGAAGCGCGCCGCCAGCTCAGGATAAGCGTCGGTATCGACTTTCAGTACCACGGCTTTGCCCGCCATGTCGGCAGCCACCCGCTCGACTTCAGGCGCCGCCATGCGGCACGGCCCGCACCAGGCTGCCCAGAAATCCACCAGCACCGGGACCCGCGACGATGCCACGGTTTCGTCGAACAGCTCAGGATCGGCTTCCAGCGGTTCGTCGACAGCGGATAGCGGCTGGTGACAGTCGCCGCAGCGTCCGCTATCGGCGAGATGCGATGCCGGAACGCGATTCTTGCGTCCACAACCTTTGCATTTCCGAATGAAGGGCATGACGACCTCGGGGGATTTCGTACCTTAGCACCCTTGATTATAGGATGCGCTAAACAGAAGAAACATCGCCCAACGGCGTGAAATGGAAAACCGCGACATGGACTTGAAGTGCATGGTCCTGTAGCATGACGCGCGTGAAGAAGGCGAAACCCCGCAAGGCTCGTGCGAAAAGCAGCGGCTCGATAGAGACCGTCACAGGGTACCTGGCCCGGGTGCCGCAGCCCGCGCGCGCAGCTCTTCTCACCATGCGCGCCGCCATCCGCTCAGCGGTGCCCGCCGAGGCCGTAGAAGTCATCAGCTACCGAATTCCCGCGTTTAAGCACGAGCGGGTGCTGGTGTGGTACGCCGCGTTTAGCGATCACTGCAGCCTCTTTCCCACAGCGGCGGTGATCGAAGGATTCAAGAACGAACTCAAAGGCTACACGCTGTCTAAAGGGACGATTCATTTCCCGCTCGACAAACCCGTGCCCGTCCTCCTCATCAAGAAGCTGGTGAAGGGGCGAGTGGCGCAAGCGAAGATAAAAGCCGGCAAGGCCAGGTAGCGATCATGATTGGGACTCAACGAATAGTTTTCTGCATTTTTTTCTGCGGCCTGCTGGCTGGTCAGGCTCAGGGGCCGGAGCGCCGCGTGCAGGGAAGCGAGATCGTCTCCGATCATGACCCCAAGGTCCGGATTCGCCTGCCCAAACCAGTCCAGTATGCCGGCGCCGATCGGTGGGTGTTGTATGACATTGCCGATTGCGAGCTGCATGTTTTCGTTGAGGCCGATCAGAACAAGAATGTTCAGCGGCTCTACTGGGTGCAGTTTGAAGGCTTCATCCCGGCAAAACCGGAACTCAAGTACCAGTACGATTCGCCCCGGCACACCAGCATCGGCGGACTGGATTTCTTTGTCGACACCTGGGTCCGGCCCCACGATGCCCCAGTGCGCCCAGGTTCGGACCGCGAGCACGTGCAATCGCTGGCAAGAGCCAAAGGATACAAAACGCCGGCGGGAATGATGTACGTGCGCCTGGTTCACCTGCTCAATGAGCAGAAGCGCCGCGAGCTGATGATTATCTACGGCGAAGACTTGGCGCCCGCGGGATTCGCCGCGGCCGACCTGGCTCCCGATGGCAAGGCCCACGACCGCTGGCCGGCTCTTGAACAGGATCTGATTGAACGAGTCCGGCAGAAGATTACGCTGGAGGCGGCCGCGCCATGACCTCTTCTCGTCTATTGTTTGCCTTCACGTGCGGCCATTCTGTTTGTGTATCGAAATCATTCACCTGTTTCCGGAAGTCTTAACGGAGAAACTTCTATGATTCACATCCTGCTGCTCTGCGCCATGCTGTTTCAGGCGGCGTCGCAACCATCTGCCAAGCCGGCTATTGACAACGAACGGGTCACGGTGTGGGACGTCAGCGGACCTGTGGCGGCGCAGGCGCTTGATTCCGTCGTGGTCTCATTCGCCGGGAGCGCCGAGTTCTTGCCCAAAGGCTCGCCGGTGAAGATCACCGGGCACTCGCTGGTCATCAATCTCAAGGATCATCCGCTGCCGCCTATCGAGAACACCAGCGGTTATCCGCTAGGATTTCCTCGGCCGGGAGCTAAAAAGCTCCTGGAGAACGCGCGGGTTGTAGTCTGGGATTACACCTGGCAGCCGGGCGTGCCCACGCCCATGCACTTCCACGACAAGGATGTGGTGGTGCTTTTCCTGGAAGACGGCGACCTGAAGTCAACCACGCCCGATGGCCAGTCGACGGTGAACGAGTACGCCGCCGGCACCATCCGCTTCAGTACCCGCAACCGCACGCACGCCGAGACCCTGGTCAAAGGCGCGCAGAGGGCGATCATCACTGAACTTAAGTAAGAAGAAACGCAAGTGGGAAAGCGGCGCAGCCGCGAAATCGAGCCTCAGCCAACGTTGGAACTGCCTTTGACTCGAACGCTGCAGTCCGACGCGCGAAGACTCAGCGTAGCAACGTCGAGCCGTCGCGCGGCGTACCCTATAATGATTCTCCAAAATTCCGAGCAAGCCCGGGAGACCCCATGCCCGTCATCTTTTTTCTTCTACTGCTTTCCCTGTGCGCACTGCCGGCGATCGCGCAAGACACCGCTTCCCCGGTCTCAGCTATTGCGGCCCGGCCAGCTGAGGACCAGTTCTCTGAAATTGCGCCGGTCATCACTCATCACCAGATCAGTGTGGCGGGAAAAGAGCTGAAGTACACGGCCACCGCCGGCCGCCTGGTGCTGAAGCCGGAGAGCGGTCCCGCCGAAGCCGCCATCTTCTTTACCGCATACACGCTCGACGGGACCGACGTGCACTCCCGCCCGCTTACATTTGTCTTCAACGGGGGCCCGGGGACAGGCACAGCGTGGCTGCACATGGGAGCGCTGGGCCCGAAGAAAATCAAGCTGGAGCCCGATGGTGGCGTACCCGCTCCGCCTTACGTCACTGTGGATAACCCTGAGACCATGCTCGATCGCACGGACCTAGTCTTTATCGACGCGCCCGGCATCGGCTATAGCCGGATTCGCCCCGACCTGAACAAGAAGTTTTACAACGTCAACGGCGACGCCGATGCCTTCTACCGCTTCATCCGTCTTTACCTCACTCGCTACCAGCGCTGGCGCTCGCCGCTGTTTCTGTTCGGCGAAAGTTACGGCACCACCCGCGCCGCCGCGCTGGCCAATCACCTGGTGGACGGCTACATTCCCATCAACGGCGTGGCCCTGCTCTCCGTCGGCCTCGACTTTCAGACCCTGGCGCCCAGCAACATGAACGACCTGCCCCACCAGGTAATCGTCCCCAGCTACACCATGATCGCTGCGTACCACAAGAAGCTGGCGCCGGAACTGACGCGCGACCTTGACGCGACCATCCAGCGCGTGGAGCAATGGTGCGCCACCGACTACGCCCAGGCGCTGGCGGAAGGCGAGGCGCTGCCCGCGGAGAAGCGCAAACAGATCGTAGCCCAGCTTGCCGCCTATACCGGGCTGAAGCCGGAGTTGATTGAGGAATACAACCTGCGCATCGAGCCGCATGTCTTCATGCACAACCTGCTCAAGGACCAGAAGCTGGAGGTCGGCCGCGTCGACGGCCGCTTCGCCTCGCCCATGCCGCAGACATCGGCGCACGAGCCCTTCTTCGATCCCGCCATGGCCGCCATGTTTCCCGCCTTCAACGCCGCTATGAACGACTACGCCGGCTCCGAACTGGGCTACAAGTCCGATGTGCCTTACGTGATCTGGAACTTTGAAGGCATCAACCGCGCCTGGGACTGGGGCTCGGGCATGGACGGCTACCCACAGACCGCCACCCAACTGCAGTCGGCCATGGCCAAGAACAAGTACCTGAAGGTGCTGGTGATGGAGGGCATGTACGACCTCGCGACTCCGTTCTACGCCAGCGCCTACACCTTCCAGCATCTGCGACTGACACCGGAGCTGCGCAAAAATATCTCCTTCGCCAACTACAAAGGCGGCCACATGGTCTATAACGACGCTACCGCGATCAATGAGATGAAGAAGACGTTGGACGCGTGGTACCGGGATGTGCTGGGAAAATGAGTGGCGAGCTTAATTGCACCCGGCGGAAACGGCGAGTGAGCGCAGCGCAAAGCTAATCCGGAGCGGCAACTGCCACGATCTCGCTCACTCCAGGACATACCAGCGACGCTGTCGCGGGGCTTCGTTCAAATGATCAGCAATCTCCCTCTTGATCAGGGAACCGCCCAGGAAGGACACGGTTCCGAACCAAGCGGCACAGCTGAATGCAATGATGAAAATTGCGCCTCCCAGCGGTGGCAGAGCGGAGGCCACGAGGGCGCCGAGCGCGACTGATGATGCCGCCAAAACAAATGCCCGGCACCGGTCGATGCGAACGATAACTTTTGTAAGCCCGTTATCGCCTGGCTCGCATCGCACTTCGACGCCACTGACGTACCCGAAAGGGTTCACACCAACCCAGTTGGCGTGACTGTATCCTCGCGGATCAAACCCCGCCAGAACAAGCGGTGTCTTGATGGACGTAATGGAGTGATTGTCAGCTCTGTATTTGACCCATTCCTTTGATAGGAGAGTTTTGATTCGCTCCAAAGCCGTGTCGGAGGATAACCTGCAGACGAGCTCGTAGGTCTTATCCAGCATTGGTCTGCCTAACGGTTGCAGCACTAGCCAGTTTAGAAAAAATGGAAATTGGGGTGGGTAGTGGGGGTCGAACCCACGACATCCAGAGCCACAGTCTGGCGTTCTGCCACTGAACTATACCCACCACGGGTGTAGAGCCTCATTTTACACGAACAGCCCTTAACGTCGGGTGATCCGGGGATCGGCTGATCCAGTGATCGAAAAGGCCAAACTCGATGTCGATCAATCCAGATCTTCGGCGGTGCAGGCTCCGGGCCCGTCGGGGTCGCCGCAGGTGCCGCACGGGCCGCCGGTGCTGCAGGAGTCACCAAACGACTCTGACGAAGACTTGCCCTGCACGGCGAAGCGCGAAAGTTGCTGTTCCAGCTTCTTGCTCTCGCATTTAGGACAATGCGCGGCCTTCGATCCCAGTACGATGGCTTCAAAGTGGTGGTCGCATTCGCGGCAAACGTATTCGAAGATAGGCATACAAACCTGCTCGGTTAGAATTTATATAGGAGCTGTCTTTAATTATAAGACCGAAGTCCTGGGAGCGTGCCAGATACCACTCTGTCCCGGCTGTCCGGTGCGCGGTCCTGATAAATGAAATGATGGTTGAGAAGAACCAGTCGCTTCAATTCGAGCCCTTTGTGCCCCGGCGATTGCTGCGCAACCGCCACGCCATGACTCTGGCCGGTAACTTTCTTCCTCGCAAGAGCAGCCTGCCTGAAGCTGAAGAGCAGCTCTTCCAGGTTGAGCCCGAGGTGCAGGTGCTGTGCCACTGCCACTGGCAGGCGGAGCCGTCACGGGCGGCGACCGTGATCATTGTCCACGGCCTTGAGGGCTCGAGCCAGTCGCAGTATGTGATCGGCACCGGCAGCAAGGCGTGGGCCGCGGGTATGAACGTGGTGCGCATGAACATGCGTAATTGCGGCGGCACGGAAAAGCTCGCGCCCACGCTCTACCACTCCGGGCTCTCGGCCGATGTGGGCGCGGTGCTGCGAACGCTGGTGGAAGAAAAAAGCCTGCGCCGCGTGGGCCTGGTGGGCTACTCCATGGGCGGCAATCTGGTGTTGAAACTGGCCGGCGACTGGGGAGGTGCCGCGCCCGCGGAACTCAAAGCTGTGGCCGCGGTATCGCCCGCCGCAGATCTTGGCCCGTCGGCCGACGCCATGCACTCGCCGGGCAACATCATGTACGAATACAAATTCCTGGTCAGCCTGATGCGTCGCCTCCGCCGCAAGACCGCGCTTTTCCCCGGACGCTACCGCATGCCGGTGCGCTGGCCGCGCACCATTCGCGAATGGGACCATGAGGTCACCGCGCGTTACTGCGGCTTCACCGGCGCCGACGATTATTATTATCGCGCCGCCGCCGCGCGCGTGCTCGACAAGATTGCAGTGCCCGCGCTGATCATCAACGCCCTCGACGATCCTTTCATTCGCCTTTTGCCGGAGACGCGCGCCAAGATCGTCGCCAATCCCAGCATTACGCTCCTCGAAACCGAGCACGGCGGCCACTGCGCCTTCCTGGCCCGGGCCAACGGCTACGACGGACGCTGGGCTGAGCGGCAGATGATCCGCTTCTTTCTGCATCACGGGATGAACTAGTGCAGGCCGACTATGCCGTGGAGCTCGGTCGCGACGATCCTGCGCTCGAACTGCCCTGGCGGTCTGACAACGGCTCGGCAGTCTATTACGATCTCAAGAGTCATCCGGAAATGGTCGGCCAAATTCCAGAAGCGGCCGGCTTCCCGGAATTGAGCGCCTTTCTTACTCGCATCAACGCCCGCGGATTTCCTCTGCAGACCGCCAAGTGCGATGCCTGGCACACGCGGGAATTATCGGCAGAAGATGAGGACTTCGGCGCATCCACCAAATTTGTTTCTTACGTGGATATGGTCTTCACCGGTGACGAACCCCGCGTGTCTCTCGCAAAACATGAAGCCTTCGCAAAAACTCTGTGTGAACTGCTGAAGCGCGCCCCGGAAATGGCGGCCTCGGCGGAGCTGGTCATCCGCCGCTGCTATTTCCATGCCATTGATGATCCTGAAAAGTCGGCAGACGGCTTTGCGTTTACCGTGTATGTCTCGGGATTCGGCGAGGACGAAGCGGAGTGCCGCAAGCGATGGTCGATTGCGCTGACCTTGCTGCAGCATGCGCT
Source organism: Candidatus Angelobacter sp. (assembly GCA_035307585.1). GTDB lineage: Bacteria > Acidobacteriota > Terriglobia > Terriglobales > Acidobacteriaceae > Angelobacter. The sequence goes on along the minus strand of DATGHX010000013.1, from coordinate 133,128 downwards.
GGTTCAGGTCGCGCGCTGATTGCTTCTTTTTATTTCCTCGAAACCACCGCGCGGTCGCTGACGCCGGCCAGGAAATTCAGGATGGCGCGATGCGCTTCCTCGGCCTGATCAGTGGTGAAGATGTGGCTGGCGTTCTTCAGTATCACCAGTTTCGAGCCACGAATCTTCTCGGCGATCAACTTTCCGTTGCCGGGAGGCACCAGGCGGTCGCTTTCGCCGTGAATCACCAGCGTAGGCACATCGATTTTGTCGAGCCGGCTGTAGGCTTCCCAGGCGAGGATACCCTGCAGCTGGGCATTGTAGGCTTCTGGAGCGGGAAACCAGGGGCGGCGGTGGGCGATGTCCTCGTCAATCAGCGCCCGCGGTGTCCCGCGATCGTAGATGAAGGGAACGGCGGCTTCCGCCGCCTGTTCGCGCGTCATGTTGCCCCGCGCCATGAGCATGGCGGTAGCCTCCGGATCAGAGCGCACGGCATGCGGCCCGCCGGAAGCGGTGCAGCCCAGAATCAGCGAGCGCACGCGCTGCGGGTATAGCAGCGTAAACTCCTGGGCAATCATTCCTCCCATGGAGATGCCGAAGACGTGAGCGTTCTCCACGCCTGCTGCATCTAGGACGGCGGCAGCGTCGGAGGCCATCACCGCGATGGGATACGGCCCCGGCGGCATCTCGCTGCGGCCTACGCCGCGATTATCCAGCGCAATGGTCCGGTATTTCGCGGCCAGCACCGGGCGTGTGCGGTACCACGCGTCGGAGGGATAGCCCAGTCCCATGATGAGCAGCAGAGGCTCGCCCTGCCCCTGCTCGTCCCAGTAAATTTTCGCTCCCTGATTTGCCACAAATCCCATGGAGCCCTCTCGATTCTGAATGGCGGTTCATTCTAACGCCGGAGGGGACATTTGTCTCTTCCATCGCGCGCTGAGAATAAGAAGCCGGTGCGGAAATAACGCTAAACGGAAGCGATTCGAGCTGACGCGCGCAAATGCTGCCGGCGGGCCCTGAAGCTTCATTTCATCGTGATGCTGGGTGAAAAGGGCCACTCTTTCTTCTTCGCCGAGCGCAACAGATACAGCGCGATTCCCACGCCTGCAAAGAGCAGCCCGCGCAGGAAGAGCGCCCGCTTGTCGACCAGGATGAGGGCAAACCCCGCCAAGGTGATGACGACGGGCAGCGGATACAGCCACATGCGAAACGGCCGGGGCTGATCAGGATTGGTATAGCGCCACACTACGGCTCCCACTGCCTGAACGGCGAAGAGCAGCATGATTCGGATTACCACCAGCGCGCTGACCAGGTCCTTCAACTGAAACACGCAGAGCAATCCGGCCATGCCGCCGAGCAGAAGCACGCTTACTACCGGAAATTTGTGTTCCGGATGGATCTTCCGGAAAAACGAAAAGAAGTTGCCGTCGCGCGCGGCGGCAAAAGGAATGCGCGAGTATCCGGCGAGCAGGGAGAAAACCGAAGCGAATGCCGTCCACATCACCAGGATCGAGACCACGGTGCCGCCCCAGGAGCCGTAAACCACCTCTGCGGCGCGCGCAGCCGGGAAGTTTCCTGATGCTCCGCCCGCCATGGCAGCCATTTCCTTCGCCGGCAGCACTCCCAGCAGGCTGACGTTCATCGCGATGTAGAGGATTGCGACCAGCACGATGGAGAGAAGCATCGATCGCGGGATAGTCCTCTGCGGTTCTACAACCTCTTCGCCGAGAAAGCAGACGTTGTAGTAGCCCCAGTAGTCATAGGCCGCGATCAGGAGTGCTGCGGAGAATCCCGCCCAGAAGCCGGAGGGCGGGGCGTTCGTCCAACCCGGGGGAAAAGCCAGGCTCAGATGGAAATGGGTGAGACCGGTGAAGATCACAAACGCCAGTGCCGCCATCACTCCCACCCAGAGAAACTTTGAAATTCTGCCTAATCCCGCAATTCCTCGGTAGACAAGAAACGTTGCCAGCAGGGCCGCAGCCATAGCCAGAATTGTGCCGGCGGAGAATTCGATCGGCAGGTCAACATCCCCGATCACGCGCAGGTGCAGCGTCGACGAAAAAAAAACGTGGCCGAGAAGCGGACGGAATACCGGCAGGTACGAAGCATAGTTGGCCAGGCCGAGACATCCGGTGGCCATCGAGACCGGAGCGCTGAAGACCAGTTGAAAGACGAAAAGAAACGATAACATCCGTCCCAGCTTTTTGCGGCCGTAGATTTCGTCCAGGTATTCGTACGAGCCGCCGGCCCGGGGCATAGCCGCGCCGAGCTCCGCCCAGATCAGGCCGTCGGACATGGCCAGCACTGCGCCGGCAATCCATCCGAAAATTGCCTGCGCGCCACCCATGGCGGCGACGATTAAAGGCAGAGTGATAAATGGCCCCACGCCCACCATGTCCACCATGTTCAGGGCGGTTGCAGGAAACAACGTAAGGCCGCGGACTAACTGAGGACGACTCTCCGGCGGCTGCGATAGGGTCGAGGACATTGTCCTAGCTTTTCATCAGCAGCCCGACGATGGAAGCCGACATGAGATTGGCCAGGGTGCCGGCGATCATGGCTCGGAATCCGAGCTTGGCCAGCTGATCGCGCTTGTTAGGCGCCAGCGCGCCGATGCCGCCGATCTGGATTCCGATGGAGCTGAAGTTGGCAAAGCCGCAGAGAGCAAAGGTCGCGATCGTAAACGATCGGGGATCGAGCATGGCTCTTTGCGCGCCCAGCTTGCTGTAAGCTACCAGCTCGTTGATCACCATCCGCGTCCCCAGCAGGTTGCCGATCGCCGGGCAATCCTTCACGGGGATACCGATCAGCCAGGCCACGGGATAAAAAACGACGCCAAGAACCTGCTCGATGCTCTCGGGAAACCAGCTCATGTATTTAAGGTGGTGGATGCCGCCCATCATACCGTTGAGCATGGCGATCAACGCGATGAACGAGATGAGCATGATGCCGACGTTGAAAGCCAGGCGTCCGCCGTCACTGGTGCCACGAGCGATAGCGGCCAGCAAGTTGGAGTCCTTGTGCATCTCTTCGTCGGCGATCTTGACTGTACCTGCGGTCTTTGGTTCTTCCGTTTCCGGTACCAGCATCTTCGCCATCAGGATGGTTCCCGGAGCCGTCATGATGACCGCCGAAAGCAGATGCTTGGCCTCGATTCCCTGGGCGATGTAAGCCGCCATGATGCCCCCGGAGACGTGCGCCATGCCGGCGGTCATGATGGTCATCAGCTCCGAATTCGTGCAGTCGTTGAGCAGAGGACGGATAGTGAGCGGCGCCTCCGTCTGTCCCATGAAGATCGATGCTGCCACCTCCAGCGATTCAGCGCCGCTGACTGCCATGAACCGGTTCATCACCCATGCCATCCCGCGGATGATGAGCTGCATGATCCCGAAGTAATAGAGCACTGCAAACAGCGCGGAGATGAAAATTATTGTTGGCAGCACCTGAAAGGCGAAGATGAAGCCGGTCTTCGACCAGTCGGAAGGGAGAAACCACAGGCTGTGCTTGGGATCGGCGGGCAGGCCGAGGTTTCCAAAAACGAAGAACGATCCGGCAAAAGCATAATTCAACAGGCGGTTGACCTTGGCGCCGGCCACGTTCATGATCTGCTGTCCGACATTCGAATAGATCACGGCCAGGGCAAAAACAAACTGCAAACCCAGGCCCCAGGCTACGGTCTTGACGCGGATGGCGCGACGGTTGGTGGAGAAGAGGTAAGCGAGAAAGAGAAAGACGATGATGCCGAGCAGGCCTGTGAATCGCGACATTTGCATCCTTCTCGCCCATCGCACCGCGAGCGAGCTTGTTAGAGTTGTGCCGGAGAATTCCCGTCCATTCTAGCTGCATGTGTCAAGGCGTTCAGAAGCTGGCTTCAAATTCCGAGAAGGCCTTCTCGAGTTCCCACTGCGCTTTGGCTTTTTCGCTCTTCGACAAAAGCTCCCGGCAGGAAGGCGAAGGCTTGGCCGATTTGGGGTTATCGCTGGCGCATGCTCCATTGCGGGACTTGCCGTTCCACAGGCTCTCACCGGGCAGAAAGCTGTAGCTGAGGCCGGCGCGCACGATCTGCTTAAGCTGCGCATAACTCAGGTTGTAAGTTTCAACGGCGCGCTGGTATTCATGGGTCAAGTTGGATCGTGAGACTCCGGGATCGTCGGTGGCCAGCGCCACCGGCACGCCAAAGCGCAGATACATCGGCAGTGGATGACGATCACCGCTGACGCCCAGGATCACGTCATTGCTGGTCAGGCAGACCTCGACCAGAACTTTCTTCTTAGCCATATCGCGCAGCAAAGCCAGCGGATCGGCCTCCTCCATTACGTCCACGCCGTGCCCGATGCGCTCGGCGTGGCCGCGCTCGATTGAGGCCCGGATATGAAACAAGTCTTCAGGCGGGGCGATCACGCGCGTCAACTCGCCGGCGTGCAGGGTAATGTGCACCTTTGGATAAACGCCGTGCAGAAAATCCAGCATCTTCATATGTGCGTTGAAATCGTGCAGGGGAACATACCAGTCCTCGGCCATCACCAGGTTCAGGCCCACAACGCGAGGATCGCGCGCGGCCATTTCGAATCCAGAGAGAATCTGGGCGAAGACCATCTCTTTGGGCAGCCCGCGTGCCACCTGGTAGAGGTAGCGTGCCTGTACACGGCAGCCGGGATCGGCCTGTGGCGTCTGGCAATGGAGCTCTTCCGATTCTTTTGCTTCGATCTGGTCCAGGCTGTGGCTGGCTGTCGCCACGATCTCCGGCAAACCGCCGGACAGAAGCTGCTCGCGCAGCTTGCCCAGGTCTTCATTCCAGCCGGCCGCCGCTCCCACCTTTGCTGCCTGCCCGCCATCAGGGTTGAACATCAGCTCCAGGTACTGCACATTCTCGGCGGCTGCGGTGGACCTGACTTCGGCAATCATCTCCGCCGTGTGGTTGTTGCTGGCGGCGCCGAACTTGCCGAAGGTGGCGAAGAAATGATCGTGCCCGGACTCGCGCCCCGGATTCCAGCCGCGCATGGAGAACGCATCCAGCAGACTGGTATAGAGCCCGTTGTCGCGCGCGACCGCGCTGGCCGGTGGCCGGGAAGCATCGCAAGGCGGGCCAACCAGCGTGTTGCTGGAACGATCGACGCACAGACCGTCTTCAGCGGCCCAGCGGATGAAGCTCTCCGCGTAAATGGCCCCCGAGAGATGATTATGCAGGTCGCCGCCCTTGGGCATGCGCCGCAGAAAATCCATCAGCAGCGAGGGCTGGCGGCGAACCGATTCGAAGTAACGCGAGGTCTTGAGTTCAGGGCTGGTTGCAGGCTGCTGCGCCATCACGGGCAGAGAAGTGATCGCCAACACCAGAAATCCACATAGGCCGCGCAAGGTTTTCTTCGTTCCGTTCATAGCCACCTGCTTGCCAGCATGTACAATTTCCTCGTTTGCCGTCTGACTCTTGATGTGCTCGTAGGATTTTACTTTGTCGGCAGGAAATGCGATGGACCAGTTTCAAAAAGTTGAGGAAGCCGCACGCCTGATCTCATCGCGGACAGCTCTGCGCCCGCTGATCGCCATCGTGCTGGGCTCGGGACTGGGCGATTTTGCCGACGAGCTCACGGAAGCGGTGCGGATCGACTATAGCGATATTCCGCATTTCCACCGCTCCACCGCCGTTGGTCATGCAGGACGGCTGGTGCTGGGCAGACTCGGCGGTTGTCCGTTGGTGGTGATGCAGGGACGAATTCATCTTTATGAAGGGCATCCGGCAAGCGAGGTGGGGTTCCCCATGCGCGTGTTTTCGCGTCTGGGAGTACGCGCTGCGATTCTTACTAACGCTGCCGGCGGAATCAATCTGGAGTATGACCAGGGCGGACTGGTGGCCATTAAGGACCATATCAACCTGCAGGGCCAGAACCCGCTGACCGGCGCCGAGGACAAGCGCTTTGGGCCGCGTTTCATCGATATGACAGAGGCCTACTCGCGCTCGTACCGGCAGTACGCCCGTGAGGCGGCGAAGAAAGTCGGGATCGACCTGCGCGAGGGAGTGTACGTCGCGCTGGCAGGTCCCAGTTACGAGACTCCGGCGGAGATCCGCTTTCTGCGCACCATCGGCGCCGACCTGGTGGGAATGTCCACAGTGCCGGAAACAATCGTGGCGCGGCAGATGGGCATCAAGGTGCTGGCCATCTCCTGCGTGACCAACATGGCTGCGGGCGTGCTCGACAAGCCTTTGAACCACGAAGAAGTGCTGGAGACGGGGAAGCGAGTCTCCGGGCACTTCAAGGCGCTGTTGCGCGAAGTGATCCCGGCGATCGCCGGCGATCTGGCCGGCTGATCCTCGAGCGTTTTCTCCTCAGCGCTTCTCTTCAACCAGGCGCCGCACCAGCGGAGGCTTCTCAGAAGGCCGTTCAGCCGAAATCTTGTAGCTGGCGAGAATCAGCGGCCGCGCGCGTTCCAGGCGCTCCGCCGAGTTGTAGTGCACGGTGCACAGCGGCTCTCCCAAAGAGACTTTGTCGCCGGGCCTCTTGTGGATCATCATTCCCACAGCGGGATCGACCGCGTCCTCTTTCTTCTCCCTGCCGCCGCCCAGCAGGACGCCGGCGGTCCCGATCTGCTCCACCATGATCGAACTTACGAAGCCGGAGCTGGGGCTGGGTATGTCAGTGCGATGTTTGGCGCGGGGAAGAAGGATGGGGTCGTCGAGCGCGGCTGCGTTTCCGCGCTGCAAAGAGACCATCTCCTTGAACTTGGCTTTGGCTTTTCCGGAAGAGATCATCTGCTGCGCCAATTCGCGGCCGGCTTCGAGATCGGGGACGCGCTTGCCCACCAGAAACATCCAGGCGGAAAGAAGGTTGCACAGCTCGCACAGATCGTCGGGGCCGCGGCCGTTCAGCACCTCGATGCACTCGGCCACCTCCAGGGCATTGCCCACGGCGTGCCCCAGCGGCTGGTCCATGCTGGTGATCAGGGCGATCATGTGCTTGCCCAGGCGCTGCCCGGTCTCCACCATCAGTTCGGCGAGGAAAATCGCGTCTTTTTCCGATTTCATGAACGCGCCGCTGCCGGTCTTGACGTCCAGGACCAGGCCATCGATGCCTTCGGCCAGCTTCTTGCTCATGATGGAAGCGCAAATCAGGTAAGGGCTCTCGACCGTGCCGGTGACGTCGCGCAGCGCGTAGAGGCGCTTGTCGGCGGGAGCGATCTCCGCGGTCTGGCCGATCATGGCGGCGCCGCATTGCTTCAGCACGCGGCGGAAATCATCGGCGGAGAGGTTCACGTTGAATCCGGGAATCGACTCCAGCTTGTCCAGCGTGCCTCCGGTGTGACCCAGGCCGCGGCCGCTGATCATGGGAACATACAAGCCGCCGGCCGCCACCACCGGCGCCAGCACCAGAGAGGTCTTATCGCCCACGCCGCCGGTGGAGTGCTTGTCGACCTTGGGCGCCGGCAGATCGGAAAAATCCAGCACCTGCCCCGAATGCAGCATGGATTCGGTCAGCGCCGTCAGTTCCGCGCGCGTCATGCCGCGCAGCAGGACGGCCATCAGCCAGGCCGACATCTGGTAGTCGGGGATGGTGTCGCTGGTGTAACCGTTGATGAGAAATTCGATTTCGCTGCGCTGTAGCTCTCCACCATCGCGCTTGCGGCGGATCAGGTCGGTGACATGCATGGATGCGGCTCAGGATAAACGGAAACTTTCCGGGAGTAAATCCTGGATGGACATTTCCACGTAGTCTTTTTGCCCGCGGAAGATGACGACAGCGTTTTCTCCGAACTCGGCGATCACCTGGCGGCAGGCGCCACAAGGTGAACAGGGAACGTCATTGCCGTTGACGACCGCCACGGCGCGGACCTTGAGCTTCGATCCCTTAGTCTGCTGCACAGCGGTGAAGATCGCGGATCGCTCGGCGCAGTTGGTCAGGCCGTAAGAGGCGTTCTCCACGTTGCATCCGGTGAAAACCTCGCCCTGGTCGGTGAGCACAGCCGCGCCCACATGAAAGTTGGAGTATGGCGCGTAGGCGCGCTTCAGCGCCTGGCGCGCGGCGGCAAGGAGAGATTGGCGTTCGCTGGGAGTGAGTTTGGTGGATGCCATCCGGATTAAATGTACATCATTGCTTAAGGATTGTATTCACCGCGGAGGCGCGTTCTCCGCGGTTCGAACATAAGGTCAGTATCAGTGGAAATCATGCGATTGCGTCTCTGCCGCAGTCACGTGCAGCGGCAGGATCTTCTCCGCCTTCAGGTGGACTACTCCGTCCTGGTTTTGTACGGTGCCTTTTACCTTGACGAAGCGCTCGCGCAGCACGGACATGGGATCGCGGCTGTAAACGTCAGGCATGACGATGATGTTGGAGTTGCCGGTCTCGTCTTCCAGCGTCAGGAAGATCAGGCCCTTGGCCGTGCCCGGGCGCTGGCGGGTGATCACGCATCCGGCTACCACGGCGGGCTTGCCATTCGGCAGTTGGCGCAGCTCTGCGGCGGAGCAGATGCCCAATCGGCGCAGTGAAGTCCGGCGATACGCCATGGGATGCGGCCCCACAGTCATGCCCGTGCCGTGATAGTCGGCGATCAGGCGTTCTTCGACCTCCATGCGGTAGAGAGGAGAGGTGGCGTCGTCTTCGATCACGCTGGCCAGCAGGGGTCCCGGCTGGCGTGCGGCTTTCTCGATCTGCCAGAGCGCGTCACGGCGGTGGAGCTGGTTTTGAGTGCTGATCTGGTTGAGCGCGCCGATACGCGCCAGCATGGCAAGATTGGCGCGGCTGAGCTCGGGCACGCGGCGGGCCAGGTCTTCCGTGGAGGTGAAGGGTTTTAGCTTGCGTTGGGCAACGAGCACTTCGCCGGCGGCTTGTTGCAGGCCGCGGACGTAGCGCAGGCCGAGACGCAAGACAGGTATCTCGCCTTCCAGCGAACAGTTCCATTCCGAGCAGGTTACATCGATGACCTTCACCTTCAGCCCGTGGCGTTGCGCGTCTTTCACGATGGTGGCCGGCGAGTAGAAGCCCATGGGCTGGTTGTTCAGCAGTGCTGCGGTGAAGGCCGCGAGGTAGCGGACCTTCAGAAATGCGCTGGCATAGGCCAGCAGGGCGAAGCTGGCGGAGTGCGATTCAGGGAAGCCGTAGAGCGCGAACGAAGAGATGAACTGCACGATCGCGTCCTGAGCTTTGGCTTCGATTCCGTTCTGCGTCATGCCGGCGCGCAGCTTGATTTCTATCTCTTTCATACGCTGCTGCGACCGTTTGTGGCCCAGTGCGCGGCGCAGCTCTTCAGCTTCACCGCCGGTGAAGTTGGCGCAGATCATGGCCATGCGCAGCAGCTGTTCCTGAAACAGGGGCACGCCCAGCGTGCGCTCCAGCACCGGCTCCAGCGACGGATGAGGATAGGTCACCGGCTCCTTGCCCTGCCGCCGCCGCAAGTAGGGACTGGTCATCTGTCCGGTGATGGGGCCGGGGCGGATCAGCGCCACCTGCGTGACCAGGTCGTAAAATTTCCGCGGACTGTTGCGCGGCAGCGACGCCATTTGCGCCCGGCTCTCGATCTGGAACATGCCGATGGTGTCGGCGCCGCGGATGACCTCGTAGATATCTTCGGCGTCGGGCGGCAGGTGGGCGAGATCAACCTCTTCGCGGTAATGATCGCGGATCAGTCCGATGGAATCCTTGAGCACGGCCATCATCCCCAAACCCAGCAGATCGATCTTGATGATGCCGAGGTCGGCGCAATCGTCTTTGTCCCATTGCACAACCACGCGGCCGGGCATGGTGGCCGGCTCCAGGGGAACCACGGAATCGAGCGCGCCCTGGCAAATCACCATGCCGCCGGAATGCTGGCTGAGGTGCCGCGGCAGGTCCTGCAGCCGCACGCAGATGTCAAGATACTTGGCGATACGGTGGCGAGTAAGATCAAGCCCGGCGTTGGTGAAGTAACGGTCAAAAGTATCGTCAGGCCCGCGCCACTCCCATCCCCCGACCAGCGACGAGAGGCGGTTCAGCGTCTCCACATCGAAGCCAAAGACTTTGCCGACCTCGCGCGCGGCCAGGCGTCCGCGATAGGTGCAGACGTTGGCGGTCATGGCGGCGCCGCGCTCGCCGTAGCGCTGGTAAAGATACTGGATGGCTTTTTCGCGTTCGTCCCCGCTGGGCAGGTCGAGATCGATGTCCGGCCACTCGCCTCGCTCCTCGGAGAGGAAGCGCTCGAAGAGCAGGTCCATGCCGATGGGATCCACCGCGGTGATACCCAGCGAATAGCACACGGCGCTGTTGGCTGCCGAGCCGCGTCCCTGCACCAGAATGCCCTGCTCGCGGCAGAAGCGGATCATGTCCCACACGATCAGGAAGTAGCCGGCGAGGTCGAGCTTCTCAATGAGCTTCAACTCTTTTTCCAGTTGCCGCCGCACGCGTTCGCTCACCGGACGGTAGCGATCCACCGCTCCCTTCATGGTCTGCGCGCGCAGAAATTCATTTTGCGATCCGCCTTCGGGAACGGGATAGCGGGGAAATTCATAGCCCAGCTTTTCCAGAGAAAATTCCAGCCGCGAGGCCAGCTCAACGGTGTTGGCGATGGCTTCCGGAAGATCGGCGAACAGCCGCGCCATCTGCTCCGGGGCGCGGATGTGGCGTTCGCCGTTGGCGCAAAGTAGTCGCCCCGCGGTCGCGAGCTGGTGCTTGTTCTTAATGCAGGTGAAGACGTCAAAAATTTCGCGCTCGGCTGCGGTGGCATAGCACACGCCGTTAGTGGCGAGGATGGGGAGCTTCAGCTCGCGCGCCAGCTCCACCGCAGCCTGGTTGCGCGCTTCCTGATCGCGATGAAAATGCCGTTGCAGCTCGACGTAAACATTATCCCGGCCAAAAGCTGAGATCAGCCGGGAGAGCAGTTGCCGTCCGGCTCCCGCTCCGCCGCTCGCCAAAGCCCGGGCCAGAGGTCCATGCTCGTCGCCGGTAAGGCAGATTAATCCGGCGGCGTGTTCTTCCAGCTCTTCGATCCCGGCCGACGATTCGGTGTGTTTGGGAACGCGGAGCTTGGTGCGCGTGAGAAGGCGGCAAAGGTTCTGGTAGCCGGCTTGCGTGGCGCACAGCAGCGGGTAGTTGCCCGAGCCGGCGGCGTCGACGACGGTGACCTCGGCTCCGACGTGAGCACGAATCCCGGCCTTCTGTGCGCCCATGTGAAAGCGCGGGGAACCGTAAAACCCGTTGCGGTCGAGCAAGGCCATGCCCGGCAATCCCTGCGCGGAAGCGATACCGGCCAGCGCTTCCGGCAGAGATCCACCCTCAAGGAAAGAGAAGGCAGAGCGGGCGTGAAGTTCGGAGTACATAGCTTTTAGCTAGTAGCTTCTGGCTGCTAGCTCTTGTGTTTTTGGTGTTTAGATTTTGGCTAGAAGCTAGCGGCTAGAAGCCAGCAACTGCCTAGTCATACATCCCCTCCACGAACCATTGCCCGGACTGTGCATCGCGAAAAATGCGGTAGAGCCCGGCGACGCCGTTCAGGCTGAGAGCTACGTCCCATTCATCGTGCTGCCAGCGGCCGGACTGGTCCCACCACAATCCGCTGCTGCGCCAGGGGCCGCAGGCGTGAACGACTTTGGCCCTGGCGCCGTTGAAAATAACCGCTGCCGGAATCTCGCTCTTCGACGGCGCCGGGGCAGGCGGGCTGCACTCCACGTACGCCGCCAGGGGAGGACGGAAGCGGCGCAGCACCAGTTGAGGTGCGGGCAGGCACTCGAGAATTTCCTTCTGCTGTCCGCCGCGATTGCGTCCTCTTTTTGCGTCAGTGCTCTCCTCGGCGCGCGCGAGAACCTGAAAGCTGTCGGGACGATGGGAATCGGTGTTGGTGGGGAAGCCCACGCGGTCGCGGTCGTGATCGTCTTTTTCGCCAACGGCGGCGCGCAGCCGGGCGAGCGTGATCTCGAGCTGGGCCGGTTCCGGGGCCAGCGGCTGAAACAATCCGGACTGCGTGGTTCGCACCCGCGCCGGAAAGACTTCCACGCTGACTTTCTTCACCGGCGCCGGCGGAGGATGACCGGCGAGATCAAGCTGCAGAAGCTTAAGAAGAACTTTGCCGTCCTGGGTCGGTACCGGCAATTTCAACGTTCGCCGATGTAAAGCCGGCAGCGGGCTCGCTGCCGGGTCAGCGGCCGGGGCCTGTGGGTTTTGGGAATGCAGCTGGTGGTCGCAATGGATCTCGAGCATCAGATCGAGCTGCAAGTGATCGGTGGCCAGAGAGCGCTCGCGCAGGCGCGAGATCAGCTCGTGCAGAAGACGGTTGATCACGAATCCCAGCGGCTCCAGCAACTCCACTGACTCTTCCAGTTCCACGCTTTCCTGAAATGAAGGCGGAGGCTCGGCGGGAACCAGCTCACGCCTGACTTCACCTCGCGCCAGCCGCTGCAAATGCAAGCCCGGCTGGCCCAGGCGCTGCGTCAGAGGGACGGAAGGCAGCGCAGCCAGGGATTTGAAGTTGCGGATGCCCCAGCTATCCAGAGTATCGAGAATTTCCGGCGCAGGCTCCAGGACCTCGACCGGCAGGCTGGCCAGCCGCAGCGCTTCCAGGCCATCGGCAATCACGGTGATGCCGGCGAAGCCGCGCGCGGCGTGCAGGGCGGCATCGGCATTGGCGGCAAGGGCGGTGTTGGCAGTGAAGCCGAACTCCTCAGCGCTGGCGGCAAGCTGCTTGCCGATCTCAGGCTGCGAGCCCAGAAGCCGCTCGCCGCCGGTGAGATCGAAGATCACGGTTCCGGGAGCGGTGGATTCCACGCGCGGGGAAAAGCCATAAGCACACGCAAGCAGATCGCTCTGCGCCGCGGTTTCCAGTTCCGCCATGCGCCGGCGCAACACCACGCCGGGGCAGGCCTCGGCCTGCAGTTTGGTCATGCCGATGACGATCCCCGCCTGGCGCGCCTGCTCATTGCAGGAAAAAATTTTCAGCAGCGATTCCGGGCCGTCGAGCACGGCGATGGCGTTATTTTTGAACGAAACCGATTCTGTTTCCATCTCCATGTGCAGGGCCGCCTGCACGGGGAAGTCGGGGACGTGGATACAGCCGAATAGCATGAGGTCAGGCCCATCGCGGAATGGCAGTGAATCGTGCGCCGTTGGCTGACTGCATGGGCTTGCGCAGGCGTGATCGTCCGATCTCAGCTTCGCAAAGCAGCCCGGCAAAAAATTGCGCGTGAGAAATTTGTTTTGTCTCCTGATTCTTCATCGCCGACCAGCGAGGCTCGGCGCAGGCCAGATGCAACGTGAGGCCGGCGCAGCTCTGCGCCGCGGGAAAAGGCATCAGGAAGAGCAGGGCTGCGGGCATCTTCTCGATCACGCGGGCAAAGCGGAACCAGGTGGTCAGGGGAACTTTGCGCACCAGTTTTTCTTCCACGTTCCCCAGGTCCACGGCGATCAGACTGAAGCCTCCGTTCTGCACCAGGATGTCGGCAGCCTTGAAGGCCTGCTCCAGCGGCGACAGCTTACGCCGGGCAGCGAGATCACCGGAGCGCGCCGATGGGGTGCGCTCCGGAATGGAGGCGCAGACGGAATTGCCGCAGCGTATCCAGAGCAGGCGAGCAAGGTTTACTCCGGCAGGCTCAGCCGAAGAAGGGTCAAAGCAGTCGCCGGCGTCGACCAGCGCGCAGAATTGTTCGCGACGGGTCATTTGCGACATCAGCGAAACCAGCAGTGATGTCTTGCCTGACGACATGCCCGCCGGCGTGCAGAACTGTGTCAGCGCGCTCTGCGGGATGCCGCCAATATGCCGGTCGAGCGCGGCGATGCCGGTAGGGAAGACCTCATGCGCGGCACGTTCGTAAACCGTGAGCGCGCCGGGAAGACGGCTTTCAACTTGTGCCCGGATTACCGCCAGCGAGGCCATAGGGGATATAATGAGATGCAGGTATTTCGCTTTTTGTTCGCTATCAGGAGAAATACACTAAAACAGTCTTGTGCAGGCGTCAATCGGGGTTTGAGAGATTATCTTTAAGTAGCTGATTTCATGGGCAATATACTGGCAATAATATACTTGACTAACCATGCCCTTTCATGTAATCTGAGCTTGCTATGGAACAGCCTAAGACCTTACAGCAAGCCACTCAACACTTTAGCGATGAGCAGGTTTGCATTCAGACCGTTGCCGCTGTGCGCTGGCCCGATGGTCCGTCCTGTCCTGCTTGCGGCCATAAAGAGCACTACTATCTCAAGACTCAGAAGCGCTGGAAGTGCAAAGAATGCAATAAGCAGTTCACCGTGAAACTCGGGACCATCTTTGAAGATTCCCCGATCCCGCTGAATAAATGGCTTGTCGCGCTCTGGATGCTGTCGAATTGCCGGAACGGAATCAGTTCGTATGAAGTTGCTCGCGCGATCGGCATTACTCAGAAATCCGCATGGTTCGTTCTGCATCGTCTCCGTCTTGCCATGCAGAGAAAAAGCCTCTTGAAAATCGGCGGAAGCGGAAGCCCTGTCGAAGTTGATGAAACTTTTATCGGCGGAAAAGCGCGCAACATGCACCGTTCACGCAGAGCAAAAATGAATGTCCGCTCCCACAGTGAAGCCAAGACCGTTGTACTCGGAATGCTTGAGCGTGGCGGCCACGTAAGAACTCAGGTAATCCGCGATCGTAAAAAGCCGAATCTGCTTCCACCGATCCACGAGAATGTCGCGCAAGGCTCGAATCTCATCACCGATGAGTACCCGGTTTATTTTGACCTTCGCAAAGAGTACGAGCATGAAGTGGTTAATCACCTTGAGACTTACGTGCAAGGTCACGTTCATACAAACGGAATCGAAAATTTTTGGTCATTGCTCAAGCGTGGCCTGAATGGAACTTATGTCGCAGTCGAGCCATTCCACCTGTTCCGCTATGTCGATGAGCAGGCATTTCGTTTCAACAATCGCAAAGGCAGCGACAATAAACCGTTGTCGGATTCGGAGCGTTTCACTCTAGCTCTTTCGCAAATTGCGGGAAAGCGGTTAACCTTCGCAGAGGTGACTGGCAAGGTGGGAGAAACGGCGTTCTAGCCCTTATCGCGGGAAGCGCGGGAGGCGGGCAAAGTCTTAGCCCGCTTTTTCTTTTCCACCATGCGCTGCTTCTGGTATTCCTCTTCTCTGCGCTGCAACTCGGAACGGGGAACGGAGAGCACAGTTTTTAATGCCTTCTCAAACACCTCATACTCACTGGACGCCTTTGGGTTGGACTTCATGTCTCTATTATGCCGGATTTAGTCTACTTTCGTTTGCGCGAGAATAGAGTCTCATCAAATTCTGTGACGTTGTCGGGCGGCTTGCGTGCGCGTTTTTTCGCTTCTGTTTTCGGGGCATCGAACTCAAGATCCAACTGGCCTTCGGTTTCTAGCACTTCGCGCTTGATAGCAGCCAAATCAAGGGGCATCTCAAATCTTACCGGGGGACGCTTCTCGATCAAGTCGGCAACTTCGATGATCTGGATATTGTCTACGGCCTGCCCGGTGAACGTGTTGGTATACCGTCCGGCGCTCTTGGCGTAATCCACCATCGGCTTGGATGGTTTTTCAAGCGTAATCAATCCAGCAATCGTTGCCCTTTGCTGGTCCAGATCACCACGCAATGCCGCTATATCCTTACGCTCGACATGGCCAGACTTGGCCTGTAACACCATTTTCCCAAGTCCTAATCCAGAGGCTTGCTGAAAATAAACGACGCCATCTATCCCGCCGTCAGCCCCAAATTTTTGATGGATGGCGGCACGGTTATTTGTATAAGTGAGAATGGCCCATTTTTCGAATTCTTTGCGAAGTCTGTCATCCTTTTTGTGAGCGAGTGCACGAGCCGACTCCACGTCTCGCGGTAGGCCGCTTATTGCGACGGTTCTCAGCGCCTCCTTGCCAAGCTCATCATCAAGCCTGTTGATGACAGTTGCGATTGCCTGATAGGTGATGTCGATGCCGATCCAGTTCCGCTGCCATCTGTGGGCAACCTCTATCGAAGTTCAGCAACCGCAATAAGCGTCTAGTATCGTGTCCCCGCGATTGCTTGATGAGCGAATGATGCGATCCATGAGCGTTTTTGGTTTTTGAGTCGGATACCCTAGACGCTCTTTTTTGTCCGAAGGCATGATGGGTTGTATAAGCCACCAGTCCTCGGGATGCTTTCCTTTGGGGTTAGGCCTGTATCCCTCATACACCTTATTGTCACGGTACGACTTGTCGTACCGACTGGCAGGACTATTGGTAACATCCTCGGAATACGGGATTCGCACTTCATCAACGTTAAATGTCGCTGTGCGACCTTTGCTATATCTGAAAATGGTCTGATGCTTTCTGGCGAAATCCTGGCGCGGGACTCCGCCGCCACGATAGCACCACGCAATCTCGTTTCTAAATTCTCCGCCCTGCGGCAGGAAAATGGCATCCATTACGAGTTTCAAGTAGTGACCAGCAGTCGGGCTGCAATGCAGATAAAAAGTGCCCGTAGGCTTCAATACGCGATGAATTTCCGCGATACGCAAAGCCATGTTCACGATGTAGGCATTAAGGCCATTTTTCTTAAGCACCGAAGTCAAGCCGTTTACCAGCTCGATTGCTTGCTCTGTGAAACGTCCATTGTGGTTGGAAAGAATCCTATGGAATCCATCATTAGCCATCTCGTTCCAAGTCCAAGTATCGAGGAATGCCCACGCCTGAGCCCGGTCCTGACGTTTTTCCTGATCGTAAATCCGGTTGTACGAGCGCTTAGAATTGAACGGCGGGTCTATGTAGCAAAGATCAACGCTTTCGTTTGGCTGATTCTTTTCCAGTATCTCTAGGTTGTCACCATACCAGAGCTTGTTGTTTTTCATTAGCAACTGCATGGTGTATTAACCATTTAGTACATTCAACATTAATGGTGCAGCCCCTACCATAGAGGGTTAATTCTTGAGTTGATTCTTGACAAGGCTGATTCTTGGTTGCCAAACGGCAATTAAAATTTTCTTATCCCATTACGGGACTGCAATAGCACCCGCCACCGGAAACGCGATGGTCGCACCCTTTGATCCCTTCATGGCAGTGACTATGAGCACAATTGCGCTCACGGACAAACCAAATAGCACCTGCGCGTCGTCAGCCGATAAAGTGATCTCGGGATGCAATATCGGATTGCGATAGTTATCTTTGATGTGCTCGATTACGCTGATTACTTTGACATCCCCGGAGCACTTCTGTAGCGCCTTCACATATGCTCCCCAGTTTCGCGATTTTACCGGGATATCCTTCCCGCTCAGTTTTCTTAAATAGGCATAAATCGCGGATTCAACAGCGCGCATCAAGTGAAAGCCGACAGCGGTAGAGTTGTCGAACAACATGCAGCGGCCAGCCTGATTAAAATCCTCCACTACTTGCGGAGGAACGTCCTTTAGAGCATCTGCCGGAATCTCGCGGCTTGCCTGAGTGAGTAAGATAGAAGTCTTATGCGTTCCCTTTGGATCGATAAAGTAGGTGTCCGCATTGTTCAATTCGGTTTTGAGCACTGTTTCAAATTCTTTGGCGGCCTCTATGATGTTAAAGATTTGGTAATACGGAACTTCGGGGTCGGCGGGATCGGCCCCCGGCTCCGTTGTTGCCTTAAGTTCCTTCATTTTTGCGGCACCATCATTCCATTGCTGCGGGACTACAGCGGTGATCGCTTGGAAGAGTTTGTTTGCTGCGTCTAAACAGAAGTCCAACTGTCGCTGTTGGAAGATGGCAGATAGCACGTTGCGGGCGCTATACCAGCTAATCCACACATCCTTATACATTACTGGCGCAGCCAGATCCGTCAGCGGGTGTATCGCAATCGCCAACTCATATAACTTGTATTCACTGACTTTCTGCACTGAGAGTCCTCCCCTCTTTGGCATAACCAAGGGGTAGCCTAATCTCAATGTAGCAGTTTTCTGGTGGTTAGTCATGTATATTAACACCAATATACTTATCGGCACGGCCGGATTCTCCTATCAGGATTGGGAAGGCGTGGTCTATCCCCGGGACCTGAAACGGCAAAAAATTCATCCCCTGGAATTCCTGGCCCGTTTTTTCGATTGCTGCGAGATCAATACCAGCTTTTACGGGCACATCCGACCCAATGTGGGCAAATCGTGGTGCGAAAAAGCGGTCGCGGTCAATCCGCAGTTTCAATTTACCGCCAAGCTGTTTCAGGGATTCACGCACATGCCGCGTGGCACGCCGCCGCCTTCGCCATTTCACCTTACGGTGAGCGCCGAAGACGAGAAGCTGGCGCGCGAAGGGCTGGATTCGATCGCCCGGGAAGGAAAGCTGGGCGCAGTGCTGATTCAGTTTCCCATCTCCTTCAAGAATGCCGACGACACGCGCGATTACCTGTTCCAGTTGCTGGAGAAATTCAAAACCTATCCGCTCGTGCTGGAGATCCGGCACGAGAGCTGGAACGATCCTGACATTCTGGAGCGGCTGGCGGAACAGGGCGTGGGCTTCTGCAACATCGATCAGCCGCGGCTGGGGAAATCGATTCGCGCAACGCGCTATGTGACTTCGAAAGTGGGCTACGTCCGGCTGCACGGCCGGAACTACCAGGAGTGGTTTCAGTCGGACAACCGCAACGACCGCTACAACTACCTCTACAAGCCGCGCGAACTCGAGGGCTGGCAGGAGAAGATCACACACATCAGCCGGAATTCGGAGAAGACTTTCGCCATCACCAACAATCACTACAAGGGCCAGGCGGCGGTGAATGCGGTGGAGTTGAAGAGCATGCTGTCAGGGAAAAGGGTTCGAGCACCGAGGATTCTGGTGGAGCATTATCCGGAGCAGTTGAAGGGGATTAGCGAGGTGGAGGAGTAATAGGGATCGCCGTGAGCCCCCTTCGGTTTTTGGTGGTGTTGAGTTGTGAGACGCGGCAGTGCCGCGTCTCTACGCAAGAGTTCGTCTAGGTCCTCCGATTTATAATCTGGGCATCCAACGGCGCTCTTTCATTCTCGGCATTCTTCCGGCCATCCGCCTTCTGGCGCAGACCTCGCCCGCGGCCGGGCTCGGCGGTCCGCCCTCCGCTCCTCCAGTGGAGTTCGTCTGTCCCATGCATCCGGACGTGCGCTCGCCGCAGCCGGGAGTGTGCCCTCGTTGCGGTATGAAGCTGGTGGCCAACCTGCCTGAGCGCGTGGAGTACAGGCTCAAGCTGGCGCTTGAGCCGCGCGCTCCGCTGCCGGGAAAGGAGCTGCAGATGGCCTTCACGGTGACGGATCCGCGCACGGGACAGATGGTGACGGATTTCCAGGTGATGCACGAAAAGCTCTATCACCTGTTCATCGTAAGCCAGGACCTGAAATATTTCGTGCACGATCATCCGGTGCAGGGACAGGACGGAGTGTTTCGCTTCAAGACCAGGCTTCCTGAGCCGGGCATGTACCGCGTGCTGAGCGATTTTTATCCTACCGGAGGCACGCCGCAGCTGATCGTGAAGAGCATTGTGTTGCCCGGGCGGGCGATTACGCCGGGGACAAAGCTCGCCGTCGATCTGGGAGCGAAAGACACGGCCAACATGCGCGTCTCGCTGACCATGCAGCCGGAGCAGCCGATTGCCGGCATGAAGACGCTGATGTTCTTCAATCTCGAGCCTGGGGACGGACTGGAGCCATACCTGGGCGCGTGGAGCCACATGCTGGCGGCGAGCGACGATCTGATCGATATGATTCACGACCATCCTGTAATCGCCGACGGCGGTCCGCAGATGCAGTTCAACTTGATCTTCCCTCGCGCCCGCACTTACAAGGTCTGGGTGCAGTTCCAGCGCAAAGGCGTGGTCAACACCGCGGAGTTCAATGTACCGGTGACCGAGCTGAGGTAGATTTCTTCAAATGCAGCAGCACTCGGCCGGAGCGCGGCGCGACCTCGATCCTGGTTCCGGCAGGAAAGAGCAGAGGCTCGCGGAAGTAGTAGATCTGAGAGCCCCAGGAGGAGTTGAATTCCTGGAACCAGAGCAGGGGCACGACGGCGCCGCTGGGTTCGATAGCGATGGCCTGGAGCTCGCCGCCCGGAGGAATGTGCAGGGCGCCGATGCCCTCGACCTCGATTGCCCTTTTGATCGTGCCCACGCCGAGAATGGAAATCTCGGGACCCGCAATGGTGGAGGAGCCGCCGGTCGTCGACGGGAACTCCGGGGCCGGCGGCATGTAGGCAGGATTGCCTTCAGGTTCCCCGCCGTCAACCCACTCGGCGATGATTTCCAGATCTTCCTGGGGCAGGCCGTGGTCATCTTTAAAGTCGCCAAAGCCTTTCACGGCGTTCCACGGCGGCATGCGTCGTTGTAGCACTTGCAGCTTGATGTCTTCCGCCCAGGGGCGCGCTTCGCGGAAGGTCATGAGCGAGGGCTGGGTTCCTCCGGGATGATGGCAGGACACGCAGTTGCGGTAGACCACGCGGGAAACGTCAGCCGACCAGGTGATCCTGGTGGTGTAAAACGAGTGTCCCTGGAGCAGGAGGGCAACTGCCAGCAACAGGCTCGAAAAGAGAAGGACCCGGCGCACGCACTTATTTTAGCGGACAACGCATCGGCAAGGAGTGCATGTGCCACTCTGTGGGGGCTGAATATAACCTCAATCTCATTGCGTCAGATCCATGCCACTAACTTCTCGACGTAATCGCGCAGCATTCGGTATATTGGCTGACCAACGCCAATTTAGGGGAAATGGATGAAACTCGCCAACGGGTCGAACCAGCGGTGGATTGCCCTGCTGATCATTATTGCGTGCCTGGGGCTGCGGGCATCTGCCGCGCAAACTAATGAAGGCGCCGCCATCTACAAGCGGCAGTGTTCGTTGTGCCACGACAATTCGGCCATGACGCGCGCGCCGGCGCCGGCTGCGCTGAAGATGATGGCCCCCGAAGCGGTTCTGCGCGCGCTCGAGACCGGACGCATGAAAGACCAGGGCGCGCTGCTGACGGCGGCGCAGAAGCGGACCATCGCGGAGTTCGTCACCGGCAAACAGTTTGGCCAGGAGAAGCAGGCGCAGACCACCGCCCCGGCTGGGCTGTGTCCGGCAACCAAAGCGGCCTTTGCCATGGCTGCCAACGACTGGAATGGCTGGAGCCCGAATTCCGACAACGCACGGTTTCAGCCGGCGGACCGGGCGCAGCTCAGCGCCGATCAGGTGCCGCGCCTGAAGCTCAAATGGGCCTTTGCTTTCCCTGGCGCGCCCATGTCCTGGGGACAGGCGACGATCGTGGGCGGGCGCATCTTTGTGCCCAGTTATAACCGCCTGGTCTATTCGTTGGACGCAAGCACGGGCTGCCAGTACTGGACATTTGAGGCGGATATCCCGGCGCGAAACTCCATCATGGTCGCACAACTTCCCGGCGAGCCCAAGAAGTTCGCGGCCTTCTTCGGCGACCAGAAAGCCAACGCGTATGCCATCGACGCCGTCACCGGCCAGTTGCTGTGGAAGGTCCACATCGACTCGCATCCTCGGTCGAAGATTGTCGGTTCGCCCGCATACTTCGACGGCCGCGTATTCTTTCCGCTGACCGGTGGCGAAGAAGTTGGACTGGGCGACAAGTATGAATGCTGCACCTCGCGCGGCGGCATCGTTGCCCTGGACGCGGCAACGGGAAAGCAGATCTGGAAGACATACTCCATCGCCGAGGAGCCACATCCCACAACCAAGACGGCGGCAGGCGTGCAGAACTGG
Organism: Candidatus Angelobacter sp.; assembly: GCA_035307585.1. Taxonomy (GTDB): domain Bacteria; phylum Acidobacteriota; class Terriglobia; order Terriglobales; family Acidobacteriaceae; genus Angelobacter. The sequence goes on along the minus strand of DATGHX010000013.1, from coordinate 111,552 downwards.
GGACCGTCGGGCGCCAGCATCTGGTCGTCGCCCACCGTCGATGTCAAGAAGAAGGTGCTCTATGCCGGCACCGGCGACAATTTCTCCCAGCCCGACACCAAGACCAGCGATGCCGTGCTGGCTTTCGATATAGAGACCGGCAAGCTGCTGTGGTCGACGCAGATCACCGAGCACGATGTCTTCAACATCGTCTGCGCTGGAGAAGGCTGCGGGGAGCACTTGGGACCGGACGTCGACATCGGCGCGTCCCCAATCCTCATCAATCTGCCCAATGGAAAGCGCGAACTTCTGATCAGCCAGAAATCAGGCATGGCGACTGCCATCGATCCTGATCAAGAGGGCAAGATTCTGTGGCAGACCAAGGTGGCCCGCGGCGGGCGGCTGGGCGGAATCCAGTGGGGTTCGGCTTCCGACGGGCAGAACATGTATGCCGCGGTTTCCGACATCGCGCACACCTCCATGGCCGGGATCGGGCACATGGTAGCCGATCCCAAGGCCGGCGGCGGGCTGGTCGCGCTCAAGGCAGATACCGGCGAAAAAGTCTGGACAGCCCCGCCGGGCGTATGCGGCGATCGTCCATCCTGCAGCCCGGCACAGTCGGCGGCGATCTCGGTGATTCCCGGCGTGGTTTTCTCGGGCGCGGTCGACGGACGGCTGCGCGGGTATTCCACGATCGACGGCAAAGTGATCTGGGAGTTCGACACCGCCCAGGAGTTTGCCGGCGTAAACGGAGTCAAAGGCAAAGGCGGCGCGATGGATGGCGCCGGCCCGACCATCTCCGGAGGCATGCTCTTTGTGGGCTCAGGTTACGGAATCTGGGGCGGCCAGCCGGGCAACGTGCTGCTGGCATTCTCCGTGGATGGCAAGTAAAAGCACGCTTATTCCTGACGCAAGGCGAGCATGGGATCAACCGCAGTTGCTCGCCGCGCGGGAACCACTCCGGCGCAAAGCGCCACGGCAACCAGCATGGCCGCCAGTCCGGCGAACAACACGATGTTGAACGCCACTACTCCGTAGAGCAGGCTGCCCATCAGCCGGCTCAGCAAGTAACTCAACGGCGCGCCAATAGCCAGCCCGCCCAGCACCAGCATCCAGGCCTGTCCGATGACGAGACGGAGCACATCGCGGCGCTGCGCCCCAAGAGCCAGGCGAATGCCGAATTCCTGCGTGCGCTGCGCCACCGAATGCGCGAGCACCCCGTAGATGCCGAGCGCAGCCAGCGCCAGGGCAGCGGCGCCGAATATCAGCATCAGGATTCCCAGGATTCGCAGCGGGGCCAGGGAGTCAGAGACAGACTGTTCCATGGTGGTCGAACCTTCGAACGAGATTCTGGAATCGAGCGATCGCGCAGCTGCACGAAGCGCCGTCATTATGCTTTGTTTATCGGCTGAGGTGCGTACCATGAACTCAGAGGCACGTCGCGGCGCCTGCAGATAAGAAAGATAAATCGCGGCGTGCGGCTGGTTGTCCCACCAGTTCTGCTTCACGTCATCTACCACGCCGACGATCGTTGTCCACGGCGCGACGGCTTCTCGCGCTCCCAGCTTGATGCGCTGACCGACGGCCGAGCCTGCCGGCCAGAAGCGGCGGGCCATGGTACGGCTGATAACTGCGATTCGTTGCGAGTCCGGACCGTCCTGATCGGTCAGCGCGCGTCCTTCGAAGAGGGTGATGTGCAGGGTACGGAAGAAATCGGCGCTGGCGCTCTGCAAATCCGCCGAGGGAGCCTCGCTCTGCCTCTGCACGGCGCGGCCTTCGATCACAAACAGCGTCTTGGTGCTGTCCACGTTGCTGGCCGGAGGATTGGTAACAAGCCCGGCGGTCTGCACTCCGGGCATGGCGGCCGCGTTGGCGAGAAACTGCTGGTAGAACGAGCGCACGCGAGCATCGTCAGAATAGTTCTGCTGCGGCAGGTTGATGCGCATGGTGAGCACGTTGCTGGGATCGAAATTGCGGTAAACGTTGGCCAGCCGGTAGAAGCCCTGCACCATCAGCCCGGCGCCGATCATCAACACGGTGGCGAAGACCACCTGAACAACCACAAGCGAACTGCGCAGACGGCGACGCGTGAACCCTTCCGAGCCGCGCCCGCCGGCTTCCTTGAGAGCGCTGGTCAGATTGGCACGCTTGCCGTGGAATGCCGCCCCGACTGCAAAAGCCACGCCAGCGGCAACCGTGAGGACGATGGCAAAACCGGTTACACGCCAGTCGACGCGAATGGCGCTCCAGCCAGCGATCCACTTGGTGTAGTCGACAGGAATGCTGTCACGAATCAGCCTGACTGTGCCCGCAGAGCAAAACAGCGCAATCATTCCGGCCAGGCCGGCGAGAGGCACCGTCTCCCCGACGAAGAGCAGGGCCATCCTCAGTCCGCTGGCGCCGAGAGCGCTGCGCACGGCAAGCTCTCTTTGCCTTCCCACGAGGCGGGCAAACAAGAGATTGACAAGGTTGGCCGCGGCTAGCAGAAGGACAAACATCGCCGCCACCTGCAGCGGCAGGAAGATGGGAGCGGTAAAGTTGAGTTGCTCTTCGCGCAGGCGAAGCAGATTGAAGGTTCTGCCCTGATGCGTGTCGGGAAAGCGCTGCTGCAATCCGGCGGCAAACGCCTGGAGCCGCGACATGGCCTGGCCGATGGGCGCATTTCCCCGCAGGCGGCCGATCACCTGAAAGGCGAAGCCCTTCACGGCTTGCGCGTTGCGTTCAGCCTTGAGTTCCGGAGTGAGCGCCAGCGGACGCCAGAAATCGGTTGCTGGTGGATAGTTGAAAGCGGCCGGCATGATTCCCGCTACGGTCATCTTCTGGCCGTCGACTTCGATAGTCTTGCCAACAATCTCCGGATCGGCGGCAAAGCGGCGTTTCCAGAAACCCTGGTTCAGGATGACCACCTGATCGCGTCCGCGTTCGGCTTCATCGGAGGCGAACAGTCTTCCGCTGGCGGGCTGGGTTCCCAGAACCTGAAAGAAGTTTGGGGTTACGGCGCAATCCACCACGGATTCCGCGTCGCCGGCTCCGGTCAGGCTGGCTTCGCCTTGCTGGAATGCGGCGAGCTCGTCGAATATCTCGCCCTCGCGCTGGAGATCCAGGAAGTCAGCGGGGGCGATCCGGTATTCACTCGTCACCTTGGGACCGGCGGCGCGCAGCAGAGTGATGCGGTCGAGGTCAGGGAAGGGATAGGGGCGCAGGATCAGGGCATTCACAATGCTGAACACCGCTGTGTTGGCGCCGATCCCCAAAGCCAGGGTGATGATGGCGATCAGGCTGAACCCGGGATTCTTCAGAAGTGCCCGCACTCCATAGCGAAGGTCCTGAAAAAGCCGTTCCATACGCACCTCCCGCGTGATAGACACAAATCCGTGGCTCTCGTGAGCAGCAACTTGTTGGCCACTGCCGGGGAAAATCGCGGCCAAGCGATTTCAAGAGTCTAAGCGGATTCGCTGCGGAAATCGATGCGCGCAGCGTGCGCTTGTGGAATTACGCGTTCGAAAATGAACAGGCAAAACGGGAAAGGCTTCAGGTTTTGATTCTTCCTCGAAACCTGAAGCCTTGTTAACCGATCTGAGTTGCGGACAGTTGCTACTGGCTCGTGCTGTCCGAGCTGGTGGTGCCTGCAGGTTTAGGCTGCTGCGCTTTAGGCTGGTCGATTGGGGTACGTGTTCCCGGTTTCTCAAACTTGACCAGGTTGGCGATGTTGGCCTTGGGGTCCACCGAGACGGAGAACCAGCCAATCATCATCTCTTCCCAGGTCTGATCCCCCCAGCGTACTTCCTTGTTGGGATCTGGGTTGTAAGGATTGTTCACGGAGTTGTCGAAATGGGCCGTGCACTCGATCCGCGTTCCGCGCGGCAGCACCATCGGCTTGGCCAGTTGGTATCCCAGCTGCCAGTTGAAGTCGTACTTCGGCACCGACAGCAGCGTCTCCGTCTTTCCGTCAGGATAGATCACCTGGTAGAGGAAATCTTTTCCGCGGAAGTGCATGTGCGGCATCAGGTCAGCCAGAGTAACCGTTTCCTGCAGCAGCACCTGCGATTTCACTTCGTAATTGCCGTCATTGGGCGGAATCTTGAATCCCGGATTCGAAGCTGCCAGCTGGACGTTGCGTAGCTTTGGCGCTTCCTTGGCATAGATCAGCCCGATCTTGGTCTGGTCCGAGCCGGCCGTGCCGTTGGCGGTGTAATGCAGTTGGAGGACGATGTCCGAACCCGCCTTGATCAGTTTAGCCTGGTCGTTAAGCTCCAGGGGCTGCAGTCCCGGAGCGTAGCCAACAAGCAGCTCGCCGATCTCACCGCGGCGGCGCTGTCCGCGCTGCTGCTGGTTCCCGTTCTGCTGGTCGTTGTTGGCCTGCTGCTGGTTCCCGCCTTCCTGCTGCTTGTCGTCCTCTTTTTCTTTCTTGGGGACGAAGAACTCGCCCGGCTTGGCGTCGCGCATCCACTTGGATTCGGGGCTGCGGATGAAAGCAATCACGTGGTGCACAACCGCGCGGTTGCCGGGACGAATCTCCGCGGCTTTCACCCACGTATCCTGGGTGAAATTGCCGGGTATTACGATGTATTGATAGTCGACCGTGCCTTCCGGGGGGACGTTGTAGGCAATCGGCATCTCGATCACGCGATCCGGCTTGCCTATGTTCCAGCCGTCCACGAACTTCACCGGAGCCGGCGCGTCTTTTGGATCGCCGGGCTTGGCGCCGCCGTCAACCCAGGAGACCAGAGTCCTGATCTGCTGCGACGTCAGCTTGCGCTCGTTGGAGAAGTGACCGTACTGCGGATCGGCGTACCAGGGCGGCATCTTCTGGCTCAGCACCGCCATCTTCATGGCGATGGCCCACGGCCGGGCGTCTTCATAAGTCAGCAACGACATGGGAGCCACTTCTCCCGGACGGTGGCAGCTCTGGCAGTTGCTTTGGAGTATCGGTAGCACGTCTTTGTAGAACGTGGTTTTGCCTGGAGGCGGAGGAGCGGTGTCAGTGGCCGCCGCGCCCATCAGCAGACCGCATAGAGAAAGCGCGAATACTGCCAGCAATCCCTGCAAAAGGCGTCCCTTCATGATTGAGATTCTCCCATGTAAATATGGATATTTACCGTTATGAATGAAGGCCTGGGCAGGCACACAATGCCGCCACCGTACAACGCACTTAATATCGTACTCGCGGGCCAAATCCTTGGCAATGAATAATTTTCAGCGCCTGAACAACCATAGTTAAAACCTTTGCCGGCAATAGGATTCTGTATAATCCCTGCCCATGTTACGGACATTCATGACCCTGGTTTTTCTCGGCGCCGGGATCGCCCAATCCGCAGGTCAGGCGGCTTCGCCGACGCCTGCACCCGCGGCTCCCGCATTGGCGCACTTTCATCATGTGCATCTGAACGCAACTGATCCCGCCGGCGCGATCGCCTTCTACACCGCCAAGTTTGACTGCGAGAAGGCCCGCTTCAACGGCATGATGGATGCGGTCTGGGCGCAGAAATCGTGGCTGCTGTTCACCAAGGTAAGCACACCGCCGAAGGCCGAGATTACCTCCACCATCTGGCACATCGGCTGGGGCGCGGAAGACATGAAGGCCACCTTCCAGAAGCAGCTCGATAGCGGCACCAGGTTTGCGACGCCGATCACCGACATCAGCGACATCGGCGGCGGCAACGCCACCGGCCTGTTCTACTTCGCCTACGTCGACGGCCCCGACCACCAGCTGATCGAGCTGAATACTGCAAATCATCATCACTTCGGCCACATTCACCTGCTCAGCAAAGATCCGGTTGCCGCCGGCGAGTGGTACATGAAGGAGTTTGGCCTGGTGCGGCGCGGAAGCGGGCCGCCATCGCGCGAAGCGCGCTTCTACCGCGGTTTCCAGATCGGACCCAGCATGTCGCTCATGATGGACAACGTGAACTTCATTTTCTTTCCCATGGAATACGCCAAGACTCAGTGGCCTGAACTGTGGAAGGACCGCAACGATTTCGAATCCACCGCCGGCCACGTGACCGACCACATCGCGTTCAGCGTGGATAACCTTGACCAGACCCTGGAGCGTCTGAAGAAAGACGGCGTGAAGATCACCGACGGCCCGCACTCTAATGTAGGGCTCAAGTTCGCGTTCATCGAAGGACCGGACCATATCAAGATTGAGCTGGTGGAGGGAGAGGCGGAGAACCCTCACCACTGACGGGACACCGATAGTCAGGCCCGAGATCGCCGAAATCAGACGTAATCGCCGTAATCTGACAAGGGAGCACAAACCCAAATAATCACCGTCATCAGTGGTAGAATTGTCACCCTTATGCAACAGCCCATCTGGAACTTTGAGCAAGAGCCGTACGTCAACGAGCGTCCTGACGAGACCAGCATCAATCTGCGCGCTTATTTCGACCGCATGCCGGACGAAAAGATCCGCCAGTACCAGCCCAGCTGGACTGACGAGCAGGTTACCGAGTGGTGCGGTGATTTCCGCGACGATGGCGCCCTGTTCATCACCTGCTGCGAGCGCGACGTCGACGTAGGTGAATTTCGCCGAGTGCTCGAACAGGCGATCGCCTATCGCGATCGCGTCCGTCCGATGCTGGTGGGTCAGTCGGCGTAATCTCTCGGAAAGCATCCGTAACCGTGTGGCACAGGCACTCTTGCCTGTGCTTCTTTTTTCAGCCAGAACTTTGGCTAATACAGGCAAGTTTCGCTTCTCAACTTCCCCGCGGCCTTAGCTGAAGCCGGCAGCTCGTCACAATCTACACAGTACTCGTGCTTGAGTTCCGGGCGTCCGTGGACGCGGTGGCACTCCAGGCAGGTCTGCGTTGATCCTTTTTCCATCACGCTGCGGGTAAAGGTGTAGGTGTGGCGGTCGGCGGGATTCATGCTGGGATCGTGATCGCGGCTCAGGTCGACCTTGAAGTCGGTAAACAGATCGTCGCCGGCGATGAAGTTGTTGGGGTAGGGAAGACCGCTGGAATGCGAGTGTCCCCCGCGCAGGTGGCACTGCCCGCAAATTGCGACAATCTCTTTAGGGTCTTTTCGCTTCTTGCCCAGTGGCGCCACTTCCGGCTTGGTGGTGTGGTCGGTTTGCAGATCGCCGTGGCAAGCGAAGCAATCGAAGGCGTAGCCGGCGAAGGTGTGGGCCACTGGGTCTACGCCGGTGGTGTGGCAACCGGCGCATCTGGTGGCAAAGACTTCGGGTTGCCAGGTCTTGCCGTCGTTGGCCAGGATAGCGAATTTGCCGTAGCCGATCTGCTTGAGCGCGCGAAAGTGTTGGGGGCTGCCGATCACGTGCGTTGCGTCGGCGGGCAAGGTGCCGACTTTCGGCGGCACGCCGACGGGACGAATGGTCCAGGCATGTGGCTCCTGCTCCCAGGTTGGTCCAACCACGTTGCGATGGCAAAACAGGCACTGGTCGCCGGTCATGAATTCGGGAACCGGTTGCCCTATGTGGTCATGACGCGTGGCAGCGGTCTGAGCGGGAGGATACGGCGAGGTGGAGCCCTGGGCCCGCAGCGTGGCCATGCAGGGCAGCATGAGCACAAACCCGGCGATCAAACGGAAAATTGCATTTCTATGGTTGCGGTGGGCCCTGGTTGAAGTCATCGAACTGGCTTTGCCCCTGGTTTGTCTGATTCAAAATTATGGGTCGCGCTGAAGCGGCCGAAGGGATCACAGGGGCACGATTCAGCCTCGTGCCCCTGGAATTGTCATGTTTGCCTTCGGCCCTAGTCGTTGGCCCGGACCCATCCGTAAGCAGCGTTTTCGCGCAGCAGGCCGGTCTTGGGGTATTCCGCTCTGGCTACGTTGATAATGTCGGGATTGAGCGGGTTGCGTTTAGCTTTTACGTCGACGCCGTAGATCTTGGCGGCGTTCAGTCCGAAGATCTTGGCCTTGTCTTCTTTCGTGATCTTCGAATAACCAAACTTCTCGCACATCTCGTCGGAGATCTGGAACCGCTTGAAGGCGTCGATTGACCACTGCGGCGATCCCCACCACAGGCAATCCGTGCCCCAGATCACGTGGTCGGCGCCGTAGGTCTTGATGTTCTTGGCCATGCCATGCTGGCAGGAGACTGGATCGGCGATGGCCAGAACGTTGAAGAAGCTTCCGATTTCCGGATAGACGTTGTTCATCTTCGGATTCCGACGCTTGATGTCCATCAGGATATCGTGCCAGGCGAAGTCGCCGGTTACCGGATCGATCGAAGCCTTGTACTCCGGCTCGTTCGGGCCGTGCTGCAGAGCTGAGTGATAAATGATGAAAGTGAGGTCGGGGTTGTTGAGCGCAGCCTTCTCCACGTCCTTGGGATTGGCCAGGTGCCCAAGCGTGCGCGACTGGTACGAGAAGCCCTTGTGTACCGAGAAGGTCTTCATCCCGCGCTTGCGCGACTCTTCGTAGAACCAGGCGGCATTCTCGTCGTCGAGCTGAAAGCCGTTGCCCGAACGACCAGGGTCGGAGTGGCAATACCACTTCCAGGAGTTGATCTTGTACTGCTTCAGCTCCCGCTCCATCTGTTCGATGGTGGCGGCCTTGTCCGGCTTATTGGCCGTCTTGTCCCAGTAGTGGTTGGGCGCCAGGTTGCCCTGGCTGAGCGCGCGGGTGGATTTGGCGAATTCATTGATCTGGTTGCGTGACTGCGCCATCAACCAGCTGGGCAGAATGCCACCGCCGCGCGCTTTGCCTTCCAGAACCACTCCCTTATCGTCTTTATTGTTTTCTTTGCCAGGCACTCCGGAGATGACGCATACGTCAGTCTCGGAGTCGAAGTAAAGTTCTTTCAGGTACTGGCGGAAGCTGTAGGACTCCACGTCGTCCTTCAGGTTGAACCCCATGTTCTTCACGAACTCGTTGGTCCGGAAGTTGGGAATGGCAACGCCGTTGGTGAAGTGCGTCTGCACGTCCATGACGAAGTATTCGCCCTTGGGCAGGTGTTCGGAGTACGCCTGCTGGTCCATGGTCTCCGCTTCGTCCACTTCCCACACCTTGCCCCAGACTTTGTTGGAGGCCAGGAAACACGTGGCCAGTCCCATGCTGCTGGCCATGAAGGTGCGGCGGTCCATGCCGAGCTTTCTGGATTTCTCGTCAGCCATCTGCCCGATCAGGTGCTCGACTTGCTTCTGCTTCTGGCTCTGCGGGCGGGGGATGAACTCTTCGTTGGACAAAACTTGCGTCGGCATTGGCGAATCGACGCCTTTCTTGCGGTCGCGCTGGAATTTACGAATCCACATGTGTGTCCTCTGGCAGGGCAAATTTTTTCGGGCAACAGTGTACATCAGTTCGAAAAATAAAGCAGGCTGTTCGTTTTTGCCGCGCGGCATGCATTCCGCCGTCTTCGAGACCCACCCGCGGATAGGTCTCCCATCCGCCCTCCGTGCTCCTCCGCGCCCTCTGTGGTTAAAAGGTTTTTGATGTTCCAGATCCTCTGATCACGGCGATCACCCGATCACCAGATCACGGCGATTCCTTCAAGCCCCCCTTACTTCCTCCCATGGTGTCCCAAGAGGACTGTACTTTCCGCTATCCCAACCCTGCCCAGATGGACACCAGTGCTTTTCCGATCACGGCGATTCCGGCGATCACGGCGATCACCCGATTCTTACCCGTGTCCTTCGTGGTTAAGGGCTCTGGTTTTCCCGATCACCAGATCCCCCGATCACGGCGATCACCCGATTCCTCCAGCCTCCCTCCAAATCCGAATTCCTGTCCACATATTTCTCCGAACCAGCCTAAAATGACGGTTTCAAAAATCCTCGTAAACCATAGATTCGCATCAACATGGACAAATGAAGAAGATTGAAGACAAGTGAAGACTGTTGAAGACAAATGAAGACGGTTGTGGAACCCCAATGCCTGCTGAGCTCCATTGCTTGCTCAGCTAGGGAACGGGTTCGGGCGCGAGGCCGGCGTGGCATCTTCCCATTGGTTGTCTGTCAACGGCCGCTGGCCGGCCATCGGCGTTCATCACAAAGAGTTCGCCGTAAGGCTGGGGAACGCCGTCGTGGAGTGGCCAGAGACCTCTGTGCCTCCGTGTTAGGTTTTGGCCGAGTGCGGAATGCTGAATGCTAAGCGCTGAGTACTGCCTTCTTGTGCTGCTCCAGGCAATCCAGGCTTCCCAGGAACGGTCTCAGACACGCCCACAGCAAGCCGGCGCCGAGCAGGCAGGCGATGGAGAACACTACCAGCATGGAGTAGCGCAGCGCGTCGTCGCGGTGGAAGAGATGCAAACTATTTTTTTCGGGCAATAATGTACATCAGTTCGAAAAAAGAAAACAGGTCGTTCATTTTCTTTGGGCTCCAGCAAAACCAGTCTGGGCATTCAGCCTCGGCCAAAGCAGGTAGACGACCCACAACATTGACGGCCGTTACACCGAACCAGCGGGCTCAGGGTTTTGCGCTGCCGGCCAGGGCGCTTTTAAGTCCCGTAAGCCCCTTAGAATATGTGTGCTCGCCGTTTTGTCACAAAACCTGTTCGCCGCCGGTCATATATTCAAGCGACTGACTTGAGGTGCCGAAGAGGCAGGTGCGAGGATAAATTGGAATGCCCCTCCATGTTCTAAATGACCGCCGCGAAAACGATAGCGACGGGAACAATGCTGTAGAGTTTGAGGTTGGACCCAGACGACCCGTGAGTATCAGCAAAGAAAGCCTCGACAAATTCAATGAACACCGTGCTCTGTTGATCTCGATCGCGTATCGGATGCTTGGAAGCGCGGCGGATGCCGAAGACATGGTGCAGGAAACGTTCCTGCGCTGGCAGAAAGCCACTGAGACGGAGGTGCGGGACCCACGTGCATTCCTGGCCACAGTAATTACCAGACCCTGCATTAACGAACTGCAATCGGCAAGGGTGAAGCGGGAGCAGTATTTTGGCCAGTGGCTGCCTGAGCCTCTGCTGACCGATGCAACATCAGGCACCCCACAGCTGGCTGGAATTGACGGCTCGCTCTCGATTGCCTTCCTGATGCTGCTGGAGAGGCTCGCACCAATGGAGCGAGCGGTGTTCCTCCTGCGCGAGGTTTTTGACTACGACTATTCAGAAGTTGCGGAGATGCTCGGGCAGACGGAGGCCAATTGCAGGCAGATTCTCCGCCGCGCGAAGCAGCATGTTGCCGAGAAGCGCCCGCGCTTTGATGTATCCAGGAAGCAGCAAGAGAGATTGCTGCAACGTTTTCTCCATACTACCGCCAGCGGCGATATGAGCGGACTGCTCGCACTGCTTGCCGAAGATGTCGTGCTTTACACAGATGGCGGCGGCAAGGCGACGGCAGTCCCCAATCCGATTTACGGTGCTGATCGCGTTGCCAGGTTTTTGTTTGGCTCCCGTGAGAAATTCCTTCCCAGGGACATTGTGCGGCGTTTTGCTGAGATCAATGGTCAGCCAGGGATCGTTGCTTATGCGGAAGGTCGCGTATTCGGAGTACTCACGATCGATGCGACAGAGGCAGAGATCCGGCGAATCTATATCATCCGTAATCCCGACAAGCTGGCTGCCATATCAAACCTTCCTGCGCCGCCCGTTTAAATATTGTCTTGCCGAATGAGGGAATCCGCCCTTGTTTGCCCGATCCCGCCATTCGAATGCTCAAGAAGCATTTCGCGAGAGTTCGCGGAGACGATTCAGCAGAGATGACAGAAGATCGTTCGCCTTTCGTTCGCATCGCCTGTCACAACCCTGCATAGCATCCGGTCTTAAGTTGTGAACGATGATTTCCTGGCTCTTCGGACGACGGCAAGAAGGAGCAATTCAATGAAGCTGGTCAATGCAAGGTTGGTTACACACGATGTCGCCGGGTTGGCAAAATTCTACGAAAGAATTCTTGGTGTTACCCCATCGGCAGCGATGACTATGTAGAGCTGCCTACGGACGCCGGAAGCACCATCGCGATATCCAGCAAACGCAGCATCGATCTCTTCAGCGGCAGCGCTGCTGAACCGGCAGCCAATCGCTCCGTAATCCTTGATTTTCAAGTTGGCGATGTCGACAGCGAACGGCTTCGTGTGGGTCGGTTTGTTGATCGATTCGTGATTGAGCCAACGGACCAGCCCTGGGGAAATCGCGCGATGCTATTTCGCGATCCGGACGGCAATCTGATCAATTTCTTCGCTCCCATCCGGCGCATGGCAACCCGGCAACGAAGCACGTGTACTTCCCTGCAATCGAAGACGCAGGAGAAAAGAGGCAAAAAGTTCAATGAACAGTAAAAAACAGACGGCCGGCAGGATCCTGATCGCACTGGGAAGTCTTGTGTTACTCGGGAGCGCGGCAGCCAAGTTCGCGCACATACCCAAGTTTGTCTCCCAGCTCGGAGCTATGGGCTTCGACGGCAACAAGCTGGTTTTCATCGCATTACTGGAAGTGCTGAGCGCGGTGCTTTTTCTGCTTCCATTCACCCGATCGATCGGACTGCTGCTGGTTTCGGCATTTCTGGGCGGAGCAATCGCGACCCACCTGCAGCACGATCAGCCGATTGTGCAACCGGCGATCATTCTGTGTCTCATTTGGCTTGGCACAGCGCTGCAGCATCGAGAGATGCTGTGGGGCTTTGTCTCACCCCTTGGGAGTGAAGCCGCAAGAACCAGGACTGCCACGGAGGCCAGATGAACGCATCTGTGGGACCAAACCCTATGAGCAATCGAACGTCATTCCTAAAGACAACTGACCCGGACGTCAGCGGCCGGTTGGCCGAGCCCAAGTCGGCCGTACAGCTGGTGCCTCTTCGACGGCCGGCATGGCTTTCGAAGACTGTGTGGCCGTGGCAGACATCCGCTCTGCAGGTCGGCAAAACCAGCATCGCCGTGACAGATGTCGGGCGAGGCCCCGTCCTGCTGTTTGTCCATACCGGCTTCTGGTCATTTATCTGGCGCGACGTTATCTTGCGCCTGGCTGCCGATTTCCGCTGCGTTTGCTTCGATGCGCCGGGGACAGGCCAGAGCGATCGCTTTCCGGCCAGCGAGATTACCCTGGAAAGAGCGGCACAGACTCTCAACGCTCTTATTGAGGCGCTCGAACTCCGGGACATCACGCTCGTCTTCCACGATCTGGGCGGACCCTCGGGGATCGCGGGCGCCAGCCGCACCCCTGCCCGAATCAGCGCGCTTTGCGCGGTAAATGCATTCGCCTGGAAACCCGAGGGCGCCGCTTTCCGAGGAATGCTGGCGCTGGCAGGCAATTCGCTCGTGCGTGAATTCGATGTCGCTACTCAGCTGATCCCCAGGATCACCTCGAGTGCTTTTGGCGTTGGGCGAAATCTCGAGCCTGCCAGCCGCCACGCCTTTTACGCAGGCATCGGCCGCCAGGGTGTGCGTACCTTTCATGCCTACATGCGAGACGCGGGAAGGGCGCTGAAGATTTACGAAGAGATCGACCAGGCGCTAGCCGGACCGTTTCGCCGACTTCCGCTGCTGACTATCTTTGGCGAGCGCAACGATCCGTTGAGATTTCAGCCTCGATGGAAGCAACTGTTTCCTGATGCCCGGCAGCTGGTAGTAGCCAAAGGAAATCACTTTCCTATGTGTGACGCCCCTGACTTCGTGGCCGCAGCCATTAAACAATTCCACCAGCGCCCACCTGCCGGGGAGCGCGCGAGGCGAGATGGAAGTCAATGGGGAGCGGCCCCAGGTTTCGTTACGGATCCACTCAAATCAAGGCTGTTCCGGATTGGGAGGAGTGCAACTGATGTCTATTGAGAATGCGTTGGGTATTGATTCGATCGATCCGCATCCACGACGTCGCGTCGAGGTGCTTGATACCGAGATCAGTTACGTGGATGTCGGCAGCGGCGATCCTATCGTCTTTCTGCACGGCAACCCGACTTCGTCTTATCTTTGGCGCAACATTATTCCTCATGTTCGCGATCTCGGCCGGTGCCTGGCTCCCGACCTGGTCGGCATGGGCCAATCCGGCAAAACATCGGCCAGCAGCTATCGCTTTGTCGATCATGCACGCTATCTGGATGCCTGGTTCGAAGCCTTAAAAATCACGAAGGGCGTGATCTTGGTAGTCCATGATTGGGGTTCGGCTTTGGGGTTTCATCGCGCTGCCCGGCTTCCCCAACAGATCGCCGCAATTGCCTACATGGAGGCCATTGCCATGCCCAGACGATGGGAGGACTTCGGCGAAGCGCGGAGCATATTTGAGGCATTGCGCTCAAACCGGGGCGAGCAGATGGTTCTCGACCAAAACTTTTTTGTGGAGACAATCTTGCCTCGCGCCATCTTGCGCAAGCTCAGCGACCGAGAAATGGCCGCATACCGGCAGCCGTTTCTGAAGCGCGAAGACCGCCTTCCTACTCTGGCGTGGCCACGCGAAATTCCGATCGAAGGTGAACCTGCCGATGTCACCGCGATCGTCGAAAGCTACGGAAAGTTCATGTCGCAAAGCGCGATTCCTAAGCTGCTGATCACAGGCGACCCTGGAGCCATCATCCGCGGGCGTACGCTCGAGTTTTGCCGCACTTGGCCGAACCAGAATGAAGTCACGGTCAAGGGAATGCACTTCCTGCAGGAGGACTCGCCTCATCAGATCGGCCATGCACTGCACCAGTTTGTGCAGGCGGTACGCAACTCTGCCGAAGCTCTCCAAATCAGTTGAGCGAGTGACGCATTTCGTTCAGCGAACAGTCACGGGGGGCATGCGGTCCAGTCTTATGGTTGGAACGAGAATCGGCAATACTAAGGAGAACAAAATGGCTAGCGCCGCTACTGAATATTCCGCGAATACAAGCAAATCGTCGCGTCTGGCAGGCATTTTTCGCCGGGCGCCGCTGGTCATGATGGGCGCCATTTTCACCATGATCGGGCTACGTAATCTTGTTTACACAGTTCGCAGCGCCGCGGAAGCCGGGATCAGCTTCACATCGCAAAGCGGGATCACCATCGCCCGCATCGGCTTCGGCGCTTTTCCACTCGCCTTAGCCGTTCTCGCCCTCGGATCTCTGATTTACAAGCGCTGGCGGCTCGCCGGGCTTTACATGGTGCTGATTGTGGACAGCCTGGCAACAGCCGTCAGAATCCTCAGTTTTTGGTTGGACCACTCTACGGCGAGCGCACCACTGTTGATACCCGAGTTCGTGCTGCTCTGTCTTTCGATCATTGCGATAAGGCTGGAACGGTCCGTGACACAATTACGTCCCCCGGGCCCTTGATCAGGTTTGCGGATAAACCAGGACGGCGAATTTGGCAGAACAAACTCAGGCTGCCAGCTTAGCCTTGTGCTGTTCCAGGCAATCCAGGCTGCCGAGGAACGGTCTCAGACACGCCCACAGCAAGCCGGCGCCGAGCAGGCAGGCGGTGGAGAACACTACCAGCATGGAGTAACGCAGCGCGTCGTCGCGGTGGAAAAGATACTGTGTGCCCCAGGCCACTGCGGTTGGTCCCAGCCCCAGCCCCACCAGGTTGAGGATGAACAAGTAGACGGCCGAGGCTTGGCCGCGCATGTTGGCCGGCATCATCTGCTGGATAGCCGCAGGAGCCACGCCGAAGGGAGCTGCGGCCAGTACACAGGCCGGCGCCAGCCAGATTGTCGCCCAGACCGGTGATGGCGAGAGCAGCATGAGGAAATTGAGCGGGAACCAGATGATCCCGATCCACATGCCCACCTTGATATTGGCGTTGGCGTGGCCGCGCACGCGCAGATAGTCAGCGACGCGTCCCGCGCCCACGATGCCCAGCGATCCCAGCACCATGACCAGCACGCCGTAGATTACGCCTACGTTGCGGATGTTCCAGTGATACGTGCGTACGTAGAACTCCGGCACCCAGGCGGAGCTGGCGTAGGCGGTCAGCGAGAGCAGCCCAAAGCCGATGTTGTGCAACAGAAAGGTCTTGCAGTTGCGGAAGATGTATCCGAACACCTGGCCGATGGGCACGGTGGGGTGAGTGCTGCCGCCCCGGGCCTGGGGTTCGCGGATGGTGTAGAGCAGCGGCGCCAGCAGGATTCCCGGAACGCCGACCACAAAGAACAGAATCTGCCAGGGATGTATCTGCCCCACCAGCGGCAGGATCAACGCTCCCTTGGTGGCGGCGTAACCTCGGATCAATCCGCCCAGCAGGAAGGAGAGGCCTGAGCCGATATAGATTCCCGCGCCATACAGCCCGATAGCCGTTGAGAGCCGCTTCGGAGGCACGTAGTCGGTGACCAGCGAGTAGGCCGCGGGCGACAGCGCGGCTTCGCCCACTCCGACTCCCATCCGCAGCGCCAGCATCTGCCAGTAGGTCCCGGCCATCCCGCAGCCGGTGGTGAACAGGCTCCACAGCACCATGCCGATGCAGATGATGGTGCGCCGGCTGTAGATATCCACCAGGCGCCCGATGAGAATGCCGAAGAACGTGTAAAAGACGACGAAGCTCAGCCCCTGCAGGTAACTGACCTGAGTGTCGGTAATATGCAGGTCGCGGCGCAGCGGCCCTACCACCATGCTGAAAATTTGGCGATCGATGAACGAGAAGACGTAGGCCACCATCAGCACGGCGACCACGTACCAGACGTAGAAGGTGGAGCTTCTGGGCTGCGCTTCCGTCTGAGCGGGAATTACGGCTTGTGGTTGGGCTGACATTTGTTTTTTGTTCCCGCTTCTATTCGGTTCCTTCAGTAACGATCGCGTTCCCTCGCGATAAGCTTCGTGTGAGAACTCCTTGCATGTCCCCAACCTGCATTCCCGATCTGATCGCTAGCCGAACGAAATTGCCTGCGAAGCGAGGAGCCCTTATATCACGAAAACGCAGGAGCAACTCTCAATTCTGGACGGTGAATCTGAAGAACACGGAACGACTGCCGGGATCATCTCCCCTTCGCGAAGCTCAGGGTCGGGACTTAATAAGCCGCCTCAAACAGCCCCGCCGCCCCTTGTCCACCACCGATGCACATGGTTACTACGCCATACCGGGCCTTGCGGCGCTTCATCTCGCTGGCGATGGTGCCCACCATGCGCGAACCGGTCATGCCAAAGGGATGGCCGATGGCGATTGAGCCGCCGTTGGGATTCAGCTTCTCCGGATCAAGGCGCAAACGATCGCGGCAGTAGACCACCTGCACGGCGAAGGCTTCATTGAGTTCCCACACGTCGATGTCGTCCTGCTTCGCGCCTGTACGCTTGAGCAGTTTGGGAACGGCGAAAACCGGGCCAATGCCCATCTCGTCAGGATCGCAGCCGGCAACCTGGAAGCCGCGGAAGATCAGCTGGTAAGGAATGCCGAGCTGGTCGGCGCGCTGGCGCGACATCAATAAGGTGGCGGAGGCGCCGTCGGAAAGCTGCGAGGCGTTGCCGGCGGTTACCGAACCTTTGCCGCTGGTCTTGTCGAAATGAGGCTGCAGTGCCAGCAGGCCTTCGATCGTGGTGTCAGGACGGTTGCATTCGTCGCGGTCGCAGCAGACTTCCTTCTCGCCGACCTTCTCGCCGGTCTTCTTGTCCAGCACCGCCATGGTGACTCTCATGGGCGCGATCTCATCCTGGAAGAAGCCTTCCTGCTGGGCCCGCGCCGTGCGCTGCTGGCTCAGCAACGAGTACTCGTCCTGCACCTGGCGGCTGACGTTGTAGCGCTTGGCCACCACCTCGGCGGTGTCGCCCATGACCATGTAGAGGCCGGGCATGCGCTGCTGCAGGTCAGGATTGGGGCTCCAGTCGCGGGGGATCAGGCTGATGCTCTCCACGCCGCCGCCCACGGCGGCGTCGACGTTTTCGTTCATGATCTGGTGCGCGGCCAGGGCGATGGCCTGCAACCCGGAAGAACAGAAGCGGTTGATCGTGGTTCCGGCGACCGAAGTGGGCAGGCCGGCCAGCATGGCCGAGATGCGGGCGATGTTGTGCCCCTGCGGGCCGTGCGGCTGCGCGCAGCCCAGGACCACGTCTTCGATCTCCTTCGGATCCAGCTTGGGGGTCTTGCGCAGAACATCTTTAATACAGTGTGCGGCAAGAACCTCGGGGCGCGTCATGTTGAAAGAGCCGCGGAACGACTTGGCAAGCCCGGTTCTCGAACTGGCGACTACCACTGCTTCTCGCATGTTTTCTCCCGGAAAATCAACCCATAACAACCGTCTTTGATTTTAACCCGGCCGTTCGCTGAGCACCTGCGGGGGAACACTATATGGAGAGTTCATCGCCGCGTCAATGAAGACTTGGTTTACACATCGGCCAGGGTCAACGGCCGGGGAGACTTGCCGTCAACATCGGTAAATCCATACTCCTCCGCCAGAGCGGCAGCCAGCAGTACCTTTCCCGACTTGCTCATTACCTGCGGATCTTTGGCCAGGGCGGCTACGGCACGTCCGATGAACCCGGGCGATTCCGAGTTACTCAAATTCAGCCACTCGGCTGCCGCCATGATCTTTTCCGTGCGGACCAGTCCAGGATAGAGAGAAACGGCTGCCACATTGTGTGCGCGCAGTTCGCAGGCCATGTCCGATGTCATTTTGTCGGTCGCAGCTTTGGCGACTCCATAGGCCGCGTTGCCCACGTGCTTCTGCGCCGCCCAGAAAGAGATGTTGATGATCAGTCCATTACGTTGGGCAACCATGGCCGGTGCAGCCAGACGGCTGGATACATAGGCGGCGCGCACGCCTGCCTGAAACATGGCGTCCCACCGCCACAGAGGCTGCTGCCAAAATGGACGAAGCCAGGTGAACTCCCCGTTTTCCATCATGTTCTCGTAACCGCCCCAGGCGTTGTTGACGAGTACATCGATTCCTTTCTGTTCTTGAAGAACCAGGCGAAATGCCTTCTCCACCTGCTGATCGTCGCGGTGGTCGCAGACGAGCGCTGTGCCCTGCCCTGCGATGTATTTCATATCCTCAGCGCTGCGGCCGGTAATATAGACCTTGAAACCAAGGTTAGAAAGTTCGGTGGCGATTCCTTTACCGACTCCGCGGCTTGCGCCGGTGACGACCGCAACAGTGTTAGACATGGATTACCCCCGAAACTGACCTATCGAGAAGGTGTTCACTCGCGTCAATTCTGTTTCTTGCCCTCCATGGCCGCGCCGCGCTTCAGCAGATTGTTGACCTCGGCCTCGCTGTAACCCAGGCTGCAGAGAATCTCGCGGGTATGCTGGCCTACGGCCGGAGCAACATCCGGCTGAACCTTGTCGACCCCGGCAACCTTGAGCGGGCTGTCCACGGTCGCCACGCCGTTGGTCATTTCGACGAAAAGACCGTGGGCTTGCATCTGCGGGTCGTTCGGAGTCTCTTCATTGCCCTGCACCGGAGCCCAAACCAGGCTGTAGCGGCGGAAAATCTGGTCCCATTCCGCCATGTCCTTGCCGCAGATCATGTAGTCGATGATCTCCACCAGCGCGATCGAGTTCAGCTTGCGCAGTTCGGGAGTGCGGAAGCGCTCGTCTTCGATCAGGTCTTCGCGGTTCAGCGCCCGGCAGAAGTTGGGCCAGTCTTTCTTTGTGTCCAGGCAGCAGGTGAGGAACCGCTTCTGGTCCTTGGTGACGTAGTGATTGACCAGCGGATTGGCGACGGTCTTGCGCCGCGTGCGCGGCAGGAATTTGGCTCCGACGAGCGCCGCCTGGATGAAGTTGGCATTCGACCATGCGCCGTTGGCCAGCAGAGACGTAGAGACCTTGCTGCCTTCGCCGGTGGTCGCCCGGCGATAGAGCCCGAGCATGATGGCCGCGAACAGAGTCATGGCCGTAGGATGATCGCCGAAGCCGGTGGGAGCGCGGCACGGCTCGGCGTCAGAGTTGTGCATGCTGTGCATCAGGCCGGAGCGCGCCCAGTAGGCTGTCTGGTCGTAACCGGGCTCGTCAACGTCAGGGCCGTTCTCGCCGTAGCCGGTGACGTGGGCGTAGACCAGCCGCGGGTTTACCGGCCGCAATTCGTCGTAGCTTACGCGGAATTTGCGTACCAGCGCCGGCTGGTAGTTGGTGACGAAGACGTCGGCGGTCGCCACCAGCTTGAGCAGGACCTCGCGCGCGGCGTCGTCTTCCAGATTGAGCGCCAGGCTCTTGCGGTTGCGGGCGTCGAGCATCCAGCAGAACAGGTGCTCGGTGATGGGCATGCCCGGCATCATGGAGAGATAGCGGTAAGGATCGCCAAGCGGCGGGCGCTCGATCTTGATGACCTCAGCGCCGAAGTCCGACATCACTGTGGCCGCCGCCGGTGCGGCGATGTAGGTGCCGCAGTCGATCACCCGGATTCCGGAAAGAAGTTTCTGTTGTCCGCTCAAAGCAGAGGGATGATACTAAAAACTTTTGCTGTTGGCGAAAGCCGGCAAAAGCGCTCGATCAAGCGGCCGGCACAGGTTGTCGCAAGAGTTTGCTCGCCACCCGCGACAGAAGGCCGATGACCATGCCCAGAAAAAATCCGGGGCAACCGGCCTCCCCGCGATGAACCCCCAAAGAACCCGGCCCCAGCCAGGCCTTCCTATTGTTCATCTTTGCGGAAGCCAGATGCCCCGAATGATGCGTTCACCCCAGGCCCAGACTGCGCGCGGATTTGGCCGCGTTCAATCCCTACAGGGAGCGGAGAAACGCAACCAGGTCAATCTTCTGCTGCTCGGCCAGCCCGAGGTTGAAGCGCCGGTTGTAAAAATTCACCACATCCATCAGCGTGGTGCCGGAGCCGTTATGGAAATAAGGCGCGCGCGCCGCCAGTCCACGCAGGATCGGTCCCTTGGTTTTGCCGATGTCAGCGCATTTGCCGGAGATCATGGCGCGCCCGGGATCGGTTACCCGGAACTTTTGGCCCGTGGCTTTGCACACCAGCGTGTAGATGGGAAGCCCCTGCGTGTTCAGCGGCGGGAGCGCGGGGAAGTCGGTGACGCCGATGTTCAGCGGAGCGGAGAGCGAGTGGTTGCCGGAGTTGGGCGTGTCATGACAAGTGCCGCAGAAGCCCATGATCACCGGCTCGTTTAACGCGTCGTTCAGTCCGGCCACACCGGTGATGGGGATCGAGAGGGTGTTGAAGATCTTCTCTCCGCGGGCAATCGACTCGCGCGCATCTTCATGAGAGGCGTTGTCAGGGAGGCTGCCCCAGCTGTCATAGATGTTGAATATGTTGGAGTCGAAGGGCGCGTGCGTGGGGTTGCCGCCCAGCGGATCGTTGATGCCCAGGAAGAACGGCTGCGTGGAGACGCTCTCCGGCCCGCCGTGGGCGCCGAACTCATCCAACTGGCCCGCCTGATTGTCCCGGCTCTGCGCCGTGTATAGCGCAGTTTCAAACGCCACGATCTGCGATCTCTGCTGAATGGTAAGCGGATTGGCGGCCTGGGCGTGGCCCAGGGTGGCATCGTTGGATTGGTTCGCTAGGTCCTGAAGAATGGTTTGCCCGGGTGCATTCTCACGGCCGTCCCACATCACCGTGCTCAGGAATTCGAGGTTGGTGGAGGGCAGGGGCCGGCGGAACAAAGCCAGCTGCTGTGTGGTGGTCTCCGCGCAGTGATGCGGGTCGCTCACGCGCGTGATCTCGAATTGAGCGTTCGCGGGAACGGACAGCGAGACGCGAATCAGTCCTTTGTTCAGCAGCATGCTGTAGGCCAGCGCGCGCGCCTCTTCGGTCGATACGTCGGCACTTGGACAATCGGCGCCGTCCACGGGACGGAAAATAGGATCTTCGCCGTGCGTGGCTGCGAACCGTTCCTGGATATGCGGCGGCGTTACCGTCCAGGCATCGCCGGGCTGGTGGCAGGTGATGCAGGCGCGACCGTTGGTGCCCAGGCTCTGAAAGAATGGATTCGTGGTATCAATCGAGCCTGTGGTGCTCACGGTGCGCACTGCTCCCGTTGGATCGGGAAAGTCCTGCAAGTTTGGATCGAAAGTTCCCGCGCGAAGGGCGAGCGTCAGGCCAAGCCCACCGGCAAGGCAGATCGCCCAAAAACGCCTGGAACGTAGGCAATGCAAATACCTGGTCACTATCATTTTCTTCTCCCCCATGATCGGCCCGTTATTGCTTAGTCCTAGTTCGGCCCGATCTTTCCATTTCCTTTTCACGCAGCGCCCCCACGCGCTTTGTGGTCATGCGATGCAAACCCCCTTAGCCGTTCACGGGGTCCTGGCCAGAACTACGTTGGCGGCCGCCGCGCGCTTTTTGCGGGTGCGCTGCGCAGTCCTGGTTCCGGGCTTCGCAGAGGTGGAACCTGCTTGCGGCTGTCCTTGCGTCGCGCCTCCGCTGCCGCCGGACGCGACGGTGGCCTGAGCCAGGGTCTGAGTTTTTGTCTTGCTGTTTGCTTTGGACGCCACCGAATGGGCGGCCGTTCTGGTTGCCGGCTTCACGGACTTCGCCGCCTGCTGCTTTTTCGCGGGTGGGTTGGACTCAAAGTGGTCCGGTGAAACCTCGAATTGCGCTAATGCCCGGGCAGAATAACACATGGTTACGGCGACGGAGAGTACCACAAATCTGGCAAGAAACTTACGGACTTGCGACTTCATTTTGACCATTTCTCCTTACTTTTCACTTGCGAATGGCTGGGGCCAGTCAGCTCTTGATCTATTGGTGCTCAATTTGTGCAGACCGTTTCATGGTCAGAGCCCGACGACAGTCGGCGCTTCGTAGAGTTAAGAGCAGGCGCGGCAAAACATTTCAAGTTTTTGGGGCCAGGAAAGAGGCAAATTGAGCAGGACGGGCCAGCTAGCTGTGGGACGGACGTGCTTGCTTCCCCTCGCTCTGGGAGGCGCCACCGCACCCCGCGAGAGACTTGTCACGATGGGGGAACTATGTCATAACGAGCCATGCGCGTACGACGGATGCTGTTGTGTTGTTTCCTTGCCTCCCTGCCTGCGCTCTCCGTGGCCCAGCAGGCAGCTACGGAGGAAGCCAAAATCCTGGGGCTCGAAAAGAAATGGACCGACGCCTATAAAGATCACAGTATTAACACCGTGACCTCGTTGCTGGCGGAAGACTTCATCATCACCGTGGAGGACGGCCGCACCTTCGGGAAGATTGGCTATGTTGCCCACACCGCGGATTCTTCCACCCAGGTCGAAGTGGCGGAAGAATCAGACCTGCGCGTGCACATGCATGGTAACGTAGCCATCGTCACCGGCAGCTACCATGAGGTGGGCACATCACGAGGCAAACGCTATGAGTACCGCGACCGGCTGACCGATGTGTGGATGAAGAACGCGAACAGCCAGTGGCAGCTCATCGCCGCACAGTACGGCGTTCCTGTGCAGCAGTAGGACCGAAGTCGTGGTTTGCGCAACCTCTGACCGCGCGATCGCGCGCCGGCGTACGGTGCTGTGCCGTATTCCCCCCATACAGCTGCTGTTCTCGGCCGAGCTTAAATTGTGCGAGCTGCCTTTATGCGAGGGTTTCGCGGTCAGCGGTAAGCCGCAGCCTGGATGCTGTACAGCTCGGAGTACTGGCCGCGTTTCGCCATCAGATCCTCGTGCGTTCCGACTTCCACCAGCCGCGCGCCATCGAGTACCACGATCAGATCGGCCATGCGCACGGTAGAGAAGCGATGCGAGACGAGAACGGTGATCCGGCCGTGGTTGTTCTCGCCGGTTCCGCGCGCGGCGGCCGCGTAGCGTTCAAAGAGCGCGTGCTCGGTTTCAGCATCGAGCGCGGCGGTGGGTTCGTCGAGCACCAGAAGCAGAGGCTCATCGCGCATGAAGCCGCGGGCCAGGGAGAGCTTCTGCCACTGGCCGAAGGAGAGTTCAACTCCATCGGGCCAGGTGGGACCGAGCTGCGTCTCCAGTCCGGAGAGGAGATGCTGAATTACGTCGCCGGCTCCGGCGCGGTCAACCGCGGCTAACACCGCGGGTTCGGAATCGAGCCGGGGAACATCGCCCAGGCCGACGGTGTGGCGGGCGCGAAACTCGAAGCGAAAGAAATCCTGGAAGGCGCCGGCCAGGCGGTCGCGCCACTCGGCGGCAGCCACGCAGGCCAGCGGAGTATCGTCGGCAAAGATCGCACCGGATGAGGGCTCGTACATCTTGGAGAGCAGCTTGACCAGAGTGGTTTTTCCGGCGCCGTTTTCGCCGACGATTGCCACCACCGCGCCCGCCGGCAAGGTAAGCGAGATATCTTCGAGCACCAGGCGCGACGTCCCCGGGTAAGCAAAGGAGACGTGATCGAGACGGAGCCCCCGGCGCAGCGCGATGGGCACCGGCAAGTCGCCGGCCGCGCCAACCGCTGCCGCGTAATCCTCAAGCCAGGCCAGGCGGCGCGCGCCATCCATCCAGAAGCCGCGCAGAAATCCGATCTCGCCAACGGTCGCGCCGATGTAGGCGGAGAGCCGGGCTCCCGCTGCCAACACCAGGATCACACTCGCTGCCGGAGCTTTCAAACCGTAAGTCACGAATACCACTGCGCCCAGGTAGGCCAAACCGAAAACGGCCCAGGCCAGCGAGTGCCACCACGCCGAACCCCAGCGCGCGCGGGCGATCGGGCCGTACCAGCGCTCCCAGGCTGCGCGGCGCTCGCGAATCAGCCGCTCGCCAATCCCGGTAACGCGCACTTCCTTTCCTGGCGAGGCCGTGGTCGCCATGGTGAAGAGGTGGCGGGACAAGCGCGCCGGCTGCGCGCCACGCTCTTGGGCGACTCTCTCCACCGCAGGGCGCCAGGTCGAGGTCAGCACCGTGGGCACGGCAAACACCGCCAACAGAATGAGCGCGGGATGGATCGAGGCCAGCAGCGCCATGGTCACACTCAGGCGCAGGACCCAGCCCAGCGTGGAAAACACGGACACGTACATGTGGTCGAGCACGAAGACCTGGTTGCGAAGCATGTAGAGCCGGTCAAGATACTCCGGGCGCTCCTGATGCGCGATGGTGGCGACCGATGCCTGCAGTTGTGCGACGTGCCCCTCGAGGGCGATGGTGACTTTGTCGCGGAAGCGGCGTTGCACGCGCGCGCTGATGGTGCGCAGAAACCAGGTGGCGGCGGCTGAGACGGCGAGTCCGACGGCCGAGCCTTCCACCAGCAGCATCCTATGCTCGACCACGCCTTTGCCCAGCAGCATGAGCCACAGGGCGAGCAGAGCATCGGGCAGCGCGGCCAGTTGCGAGAGCACAAAAGCCGCCAGCATCAGGCGGGGTTCGTGACGGTAACCCAGCACGCACAGCCGCCAGGTGGAGGAAAGCGCCGGCGGGAGGGGTTCGATCGGGCCCGGACGATCAGGAGAGGACGTCATACGTTGTACCCTCCTCGTCGGGAACGTTGAAGCGCTGGGCCTGTAGATCAAACATGGTGCGATAGCGCCCGCCCAGGGCCATCAGCTCATCGTGTGTGCCCAACTCGACCACGCGGCCGTGCTCCAGCACGCAGATGCGGTCGGCGTGGCGGACAGTGGAGAAGCGGTGCGAGATAAGAATGGTGGTGCAGTGGCGGGTGGCAGCGAGAAGGCGATCGAAGATTTCAGCTTCGCCACGCACGTCGAGCTGCGCCGTCGGCTCGTCGAGCAAAACGACGCCGGCGCCAAGCGAAACCGCCGCCAGGGCACGTGCCAGAGCCACGCGCTGCCACTGGCCGCCTGAGAGATCGGTGCCCCCGGTATAGCCGCGGGCCAGGACGGTATCGAGCGCGGCGAGCCTGGCCGCCCCCGCCGACTCCAGCGCCGCGTTGACCACAGCATCGGGAACGCCGCTGGGAGCAACGTTATCGCGCAGGGAAAGCTCCAGGCGCATGAAGTCCTGGAAGACGGCGGTAATCCGCGAACGCCACGAAGCCAGATCGAATTCGCGGACGTCGGTGCCGTCAACCTCGATGGCGCCCGACTGCGGATCGTAGAGGCGGCAGAGCAACTTGGCGATGGTGGTCTTGCCCGCGCCGTTCTGCCCGACAATGGCCAGCGATGAGCCGGCGGGAATGGTGAGATCAAGGTGCTCCAGTACAAGAGGCGCCGGCGCGGCATCCCCAGTCTGCGGATAGGAGAAGCAGACGTCGCGAAGACGAATCTCGCGGGCGGGAGTCGCCGCTGCCGGGCGACTGCCGGAAGGCAAGCCGCCGGCCGAACGCATGGCCGGTTCCAGACGCAAAACTGCTGCGACCGGCGCCGAGGCGCCATCCAGGGCCCAGCTGAATCCACCAAAGGCGATCGTGGATACGCCGACAGCGCTCTGCACGTAGATCACGGCTTCGCCCAACGTGATGCGGCCGTGCGCGGCGGCGCTGGCCATCAACCAGAACACGAGAACATTGGCGGCGACAACCAGAAGGATGCTCCAGATCACCGGACGCTCACGCAGACGGGTAGCGGCATATTGCAATTCATGCAGGCGGATGCGGCGGGCGAGGAAGCGCTCGATGGTCCATCCGGCGAGGCCGAAGAGGCGCAGCTCTTTGCTGGCAGGCGGATCAACGGCCAGGCGATAGGCGTAGTCGGCATCGCGCTGGGCGCTGCGCACCTCTTCGGTGTTGCGGTCGCGCCATATCGCGCTCTCGCGGAGAAACCAGTGCGTCCCCGCCCAGGCGCCGACGAGCACGAAGGGAGCCCACCAGGCGAAGCCGGCAAGAATCACGGCACAGGCGATACCGCCGATCACCTCCACCATGCCGCCGGACATGAACTCCATGTTGATGGATAGCGGCGGGCCGGTGATTCCCAGATCAAAATCACGCGCTACGGTCAGGTCGCCGGTGAGCCGGGGGTCTTCCAGATGTCCCATGCCGGGCGGGCGAACACAGGCTTCGGTCAGCCGGTCATAGAGCCATGCGGCAGCACGATCGCCGAGATTGTAGCTTGCCGCCTGCTGGATCGGACTGAGTACCTGAATTAGTACGAAAATCACACCGACAAAGGCCAGAGGTCCTGCAAGAGAGCTGCCGCGCTGAACAGCTCCCACCAGCACGCCCATGGCGATCGCGAAGGCCGCGGGCAAACATCCCCGCAACACAAGAACGATCCACCACACGGCGGCCAGAGGCAGATCAGCCTTGGGCAAAATGGCGAAGAACTGCCATTCCTTCCGTGCTGTCAGGGCTTGCAGCACCTCGCCATTCTGCCACAACTTCCCTTCTTTTCTAGTTCACCGTCAACGACACGGTGGCCGAGTGCTGCACGCCGGCTGACGTGCCCTTCACGGTGATGGTGTAAGTTCCAGCCGGAGTACCCTTGGTGCCGCGGCGGGCGGTGGTAACGATGCTTAGCGTCGATGAAGCCGAACCGCTTCCCGGAGTGACGTTGTTGGGCGTTAGCGAACAGGTTGAAGCAGCGGGCAAACCCGAACAGGTCAGGGAGATCGCAGTGCTCCAGTTCGGTCCCAGGGCAGCTGCGGTCACCGTGTAACTCGCGCTTTGTCCCGCGCTAATCGTCGTTGACGAAGGCGTCACAGAGAGCGAGTAATCAAGGCCAACACCGCTCAACGCAGCTGTCTGCTGTCCGCCGGCGGCGTTGTCGGTAACGGTCAACGTTCCGCTGCGCGAGCCTGAACTTCGTGGGGTAAAGGTCACATGAATGGTACAGCCGGCGCCCGTTGCCAAAGTCGCCGGGCAGTTGTTCGTCTGGGAGAAGTCTCCGCTCACCGAGATGCCGGAGATGCTGAGAGCTGCGTCGCCGGTGTTGCTCAGAGTGACGGCTTGTGCCGCGCTGGCGGTGTTCACAATCTGGGCGGCAAAGTTCAGCGATGATGGCGACATGCCGGCCACGGGCGCAACGCCCGTGCCGCTCAGGGCCACTGCCGGGGCTGCGATAAAGCTGTTGCTGCTCAGGACCAGAGAGCCGCTGCGAGCGCCCCGAGCAGTGGGAACAAACGAGACGTTTATCTGGCAACTGGCGTTGACGGCCAGCGACGAGCCGCAATTGCTGGTCTGCGAGTAGTCGCCAGTGACGCTAAAGCCGCTGATAGCCAGGCTGGCGGTTCCCGTGTTGGTCATAATCACGGTTTGCGTGGCGCTTGATGTCCCCACCAGTTGCGAAGCGAAGGCGAGCGATGTGGGAGAAATCGATGCTACTGGGGCGATGCCGCTTCCGCTCAGAGCGGGCGCAGCCGGAGCAGGGCTGCTGTTGCTGTTGAGGACGATCGACCCGCCGCGGCTGCCCATCGCCGTGGGTGTAAAGACGACGTTGACGGTGCAGTTTGCTCCGGCCGCCAGAGTAGCTCCGCAGTTGTTGGTCTGGCTGAAGTCTCCGGTTGCAGCCAATGAAGTAATGGAAAGCGGCGCGCCTCCTGTATTGCTAAGCGTGATGGCCTGCGCCGGAGTCGAAGTTCCTACCTGCTGCGCAGCAAAGCTCAGCGAGGTAGACGAGAATCCCGCCACCGGAACCACGCCCGTCCCGGTCAGGCTGACCGGCGCGGGGGTGGTGAGACTGTTGCTGTTCAAAAACAGGTTCCCGGTGCGGCTGCCAACCGCCGTCGGGCTGAACACAACGTTAATCGTGCAGCTGCTGCCGGCGGCTAGAGACGAACCGCAGTTATTGGTTTGGCTGAAGTCTCCCGTGGCGGGGAGGCTGGTGATGGAGAGCGCGACGTTGCCGGTGTTGCTCAAAGTGACCGCCTGTGCGGCACTTGATGTTCCCACCGGCTGCGAGCTGTAAGTCAGGGAAGCCGGAGAAAAAGTTCCGATGGACGCCGTTCCCGTGCCTGCAAGGCTCACTGTGGGGATCGAAACATTGCTGCCCACCGTGATAGTCCCGGCGCGGGTGCCGGTAGCAGTCGGGCTGAAAATAACGTTGATCGCGCAACTGGCGCCCGCCGCCATCGAGGTTCCGCAGTTGTTGGTCTGGCTGAAGTCTCCGGAAATGTTGATGAAGTTAACGTTCAGCGGAGCGGTCCCGGTATTACTCAACGTGACGATCTGAGCGGTTGTGTTGGTGTTGACCGGCTGGGAGCCGAAATTCAACGAGACGGGGGAAATTTGCGGCTGGGGCTGAACGCCTGTACCGCTGAGACTCACCGGGGGCAGGGCGGGGACACTGTTGCTGTTCAGAGTGAGCGTGCCGCTGCGGCTCCCTATGCCCGAGGGGCTGAACACGACATTGATCGAACAACTGGCTCCCACCGCCAGAGTGCTTCCGCAATTATTCGTTTGGCTGAACTCGAAAGTGTTGTCGATGCTGAATCCGCTGACGGTCAGTGTAGCCGAGCCGGTGTTGCTCAGCGTCAGCGTCTGACCCGCGCTTGGCGTGGACACCAGTTGCGAGCCAAAGTTGAGTGAAGACGGGGAAACTGCCGCCACGGGTGCCAGGCCAGTGCCGGACAGGCTGATGGGTGACATTGCCGAAGTGCTATTGGACGTGACGGTGAGGGAGCCACTGCGTCCCCCGATGCCCAGCGGCTTGAACACCACGTTGATACTGCAGCTGGCGCCGGCAGCGAGTGAGCTACCGCAGTTGTTGGTCTCGCTGAAATCGCCTGTCATACCGATCTGGCTGATAGTCAACGGGCCATCACCGGTGCTGGTTAACGTGATGGCCTGCGCTGGGCTGCTGGTTCCAACCAATTGTCCGACGAAGGTCAAGGAGGCCGGAGACAGGCTGCCCGCAGGATTGATCCCTGTTCCGGAAAGGCTCATGCTGGGCGACCCGCCGGTGAAATTGCCTTGGGCCGTCAGCGTCCCGCTGCGAGCCCCGTCTGCCACGGGCGTGAAAGTAACCGTAACTGAGCAGGAAGCATTCGCTGCCAGCGACGCAGGGCAGTTGTTGGTCTGGCTGAAATCTCCGGTGACCACAAATCCGGTCAGGTTGATCACGGTGTTGCCGGCGTTGAAGAAAAACACTGTCTGTCCGGCGCTGGTCGAGTTCAACTGCTGGCCCGGGAACGACAGTGAGGACGGGTTGAACAATCCTCGCGTGGCTATGGCATTGCCGGTCAGTGAAACCGAGGCCGGCGAACCCGGGAAGCTGCCCGAGATCGAAAAAGTTCCATTCCATCTTCCCTGTGACTGAGGCGCGAAGGTAACGCTGAAGGTACACGACGTCCCGGCCAGAATCGTAAATGGGCAGTTGTCTACGACGCTGTATGGCGAGCCAAAGCTCCAGCCGCTGATGAAAAATGACGAGCTGGTGCTATTGGTGATGGTGACCGGCAGCGTGGCGCTGGTACTGACCGTCTGATCGCCAAAATCGAGCGCCGTGGGGGAAACGATTGGGGTAGCGCCGGTGCCGCTCAAGGAAGAACTGGCCGGAGCATTGCCGTTGACGGAAACCGATCCACTGCGAGGCCCGGTCGTGGTGGGAGTAAAGGTCACATTGATGGTGCAGCTGGCGGAAACAGCAAGCGATGCCGGGCAATTGTTGGTTTGGGCAAAGTCGCCGCTGGTGACGAGTCCGGAGATCGAGACCGGCAAATCACCGGTATTCAGGTAGGTGAGCGCTTGCGAGGCGCTGGTGGTGTTCTGCGGCTGGGCGCCCAAGTTCAGCGCAGCCGGTGTGAGGCTGGCGGAGATGGTCAGCCCGGTTCCGCTCAAAAACACTGTCGGCGGAGCAGTCTGGAAATTGCCCTGGATAACCAGGCTTCCACTGGCGCTGCCGCCGGCCGTAGGCGAGTAGGTCACGTTGATGATGCAATTGGCGCCAACTGCCACAGAGGAACCACAATTGTTGGTTTGGGCAAAGTTGCCGGTAACCTGAATGGCCGAGATGGCGATCGGCATGACTCCAGTGTTGGTCAAAGTGACCGCCTGGGGTGGGCTGGTGGAACCAATTGCGGTGCCGGCGAAGCTTAGGGCAGATGCAGAAACCGAGCCGGTTACCGATACGGCCACCGTCACCGGCAACGGGGTTGAGACGGTTACGTGGCCGGCGGCGTCATTCATTGCCGCACGCAAAATGTGGTTACCGACAGCAACGGTGCTGGTATCCCAGGAGATGGTGTAAGGAGATACGCTCTGGCTCGAGCCCAGTGGCTGACCATCGAGCTGGAATTGCACGCCGTTGATGGTAGCGGAATCGTTTCCTGCTGCACTCACGCTGACAACGCCCTGCAAGGTCGAGTTCGCCGCGGGAGCGGTGAACACAATGGCGGGAGCGCTGGGATTCACCGCACGAATCGTTGTGTTGGCCGGATTCTGGTAGAGCATCGGCCAGTCGTTGGCCCCAGGATTGGATGGGGCGCCTGTCGTGAGAACCGTGGCGATGCCCTCCAGCAGTGTACCGCTGACGCCGCCACCTTCAATGATGGAGTAGGTCAGAGCAATGTTAGTTTTGCCGTCGACGCCAAAGTCGCCTACCGTGATTTTGACGAGTCCGTCCGGCTGGCTGCCGTCGCCACCCAGTACGTTCCAGGAGCGCTCGAGCGAACCGTCGCTACGGAGGGCGAGGAGTACGGGAGCGTTATACGAGCTGCTGGTAATTATCTGTGCATTGAGCTCAGAGTGAGCTTGGGACACAAGCGTGCCATCGGAATTAGCCGTTACATCGGCGGCTTCGCTGATACTGGTGGGCGCTGCCGGCTGAGCCAGGTTGGCGGCGGCGGTTTCAGGAAAGAGAGGACTGGGCGCATTGCCTACGGTAGTGGCGACGGTCAGGATTTCCGGATAGCCATCATCATCGATGTCAGCGAGGGCAATCGGCCCGAAACCGAGCCATCTTGGGTTGACTATGGGGAAGGCATTGGAAAACGTCGTCCCGTCGGGCTCGAAGGCATACAAGTCGATTCCGTCAGCGACGACAATCTCTTTGCGGCCATCCCGATCCAGGTCTCCGACGGCCAGGAAGGTAAGAGAGTTGTTGGCCAGGGTGAGAGGCCACCCCGCTCTCTCGCTGCCGTCGGGCTGGAGCACGTGCATGATCCTCTGGGTCGGTGTGGCTTGGGTGAAAATCACTTGCAGTTGCCCGTTGTTATCGAGGTCGGCCAGGATCATCTGGTCGGGCGTTCCATCGAAGCTGGGCGCCAGCCACGACAGTGGGGTGCCGTCGGCGGCGAACGTCAGCAGCGAGAAACCGGAAGGCGATGTTCCTGCCTGAACCACGATCTCTTTGTTGCCGTCGCCATGGAGATCTCCCACCAGAACCCTGGGACTGTTGGGCTGTAGCTCCAGGGTGAGGTTTTGATTGGGAACAGGGACAGGGAAGTTAGCCCCGATTTGCTGGCCGTTTTGCGTCCAGACAAACAGATTGGCGGTGTGGGCCAGATGGTCCTCGCCCAGGGCAACGACTTCCGGCCTGGAGTCATTATTGAGGTCCGCAAGCACGATCTGCGCCTGCTGGAAGTTCGCTTTGAAAGGGGGAGAAAGCATTGTAGAGGTGAGATCGGGCTGGAACACATCCAGCCAGTTCGCCTCGCCTTGCAACACCTGCAGCGCCAGATCGTTGTTAAAGTTTCCCGCTGCCGGCTGGAAAATATTTCCATGGTCAAGAGGGAAGATGTTTTGCGCAGAGCCATCGGCGAGGAAGCTCCACAGCTGTGCAGGAAGCGAGCTGCCCAGGTAGAGCGGATTTTCCAGCCAGAGACGGAAACCGCCCGTGGCCGACTGCACCGGAACAATTCCCGAATGCAGGAACGTAGCCTGGTTCAGGAGCTTGGGCCAGTTGGCGGTGAGCAGGCTTGGTTCCAGGTAGACCAACGTCATGGCCTGACTGACGAACCCGGCGTTGTCGACGGAAACGCGAATCGTATAGTAATCGGCTGCGGTGACGGACGAGGTATCCCAATTGCCGAGCGTCCCGTTGCTCACCGGAGATAACCCTCCGCCGGCGAGTGTGATTCCCGTGGAAGTCCAGCCGGATGCAGGATTGATGCCCTCGGCCCAGTCGATGCGGTAATCGGTGAAGCTTGGGCCGGTTGCTGTTCCCGCAATGGGAATTATCACGCCCGGTTTGAACTCGCCGGCCTTGACCGGAACATCGGGAAGTGCAGGACTGCTGATGCTCACGTAGTCGACCACGATCTTGATGCGATCGGCGAATACGTGATTCGACGAGTCGGTGGCGACGATCTGAATGGTATACGGACCGTCGGGCAGGGAGCTGGGATCAAAGACGCCAAGCTGGCCGTTGACGACGGGAGTGCTGCTGTTCTGGAAAACCGTCCACGAGCTGGGCTGCTCTCCTGTTCCGTATTCCACGACGTATTGCGCGAAGCC
This sequence comes from Candidatus Angelobacter sp., assembly GCA_035307585.1. GTDB lineage: Bacteria > Acidobacteriota > Terriglobia > Terriglobales > Acidobacteriaceae > Angelobacter. Next base: position 78,683 of record DATGHX010000013.1, on the reverse strand, counting down.
AGGGCCCTGAGCGGTACCAGAGATGACTACGGGAGTCGCGATGTGGCTGCCACCCGAAGGTTGCTGGATCTTTACGGCTAGAGCGCTGGGTACAGCAAGCGCAGCAGAAGCACCAACGATCCCGTAGCCGGTGTCGAGAGTGAACGATCCGCCACCAGAAGCAGAGGTGCGGATTACCTGGCGTACCTGCTCGTTGGAAAATTCAGGATGTTGAGACAGGATGAGCGCGGCCACGCCCGAGACGTGAGGAGCCGCCATGCTGGTGCCATCGGCCCGGGTATAGTCGCTGTTCAGCGGCCTTCCCAGGCTGGTGCCGGCGGCGCGCAGGGAGAGGATGTCAACTCCAGGCGCGGCCACATCGATCTTGCTGCCAAAATTGGAGAAGAACGCGAGAGAAGAATTCGCGTCAGAGGCGGCTACCGTAATCACCTGCGGCAGATTGGCGGGAAAGAAATTGAGAGCATCTTCCTGGCTGTTGCCGGCTGCCGCCACCACCACGGCGCCCAGGTTGTAAGCGTAACTGATGGCGTCGGCGATGGTTTGGGAGCTGCCCTGGCCGGCCCACGAGTTGCTGATTACGTCGGCGCCGTTGTTGGCCGCGTAAATGACCGCAGGAGACAAGGTGGAATCGAGACCGAAGCCGCTGTCGTCGAGTCCCTTGACGGCCATCACCTGGGCGTTCCAGGCTACGCCGATTACGCCGATCCCGTTGTTGCCGGCCGCGGCCACGGTGCCGGCCACGTGCGTCCCGTGTCCGAAGCGGTCTATTGGATCGTTGCTCTGGGTCGGGTTCTGATAGGTCGAGCCGATAAAGTCCCAACCGCGCACGTCGTCGATGAATCCGTTGCCATCGTCATCGATGCCGTTGCTGGCGATCTCTTTAGTATTGATCCAGATGTTGGCGGCGATATCGGGATGGTTGTAATCGATTCCCGTGTCGACAACCGCGACGACTATGCCGCTGCCAGTACCAACGTCCCATGCTGCCGGCGAGCCTATAACAAGGATGCCCCAAAGATCTGCGTAGCTTTGTCCCCAGCTTCCGCTGCTGCTTAAGTAGGGATCGTTAGGCAGCTGGTTGGTGGCGACTATGTGGTCGGGTTCGGCGAACTCGACTTCGGGATCAGCGTTTAGCTGATCGAGAGCCCGCCTGGCTTCCGCCGGTGATTTCACGGTCAGCTGCATCACATAAGTGCGTGAAATTTCAGGAGGCGCACCCATAGCAGCGAAGCGCGCCGCGCGCCGGGCGAACCTTTGTCTTATGCGGGCGGTAATCTGCGCTTCGCTCTGCCCAGTGGACTTCTTCGCCCTCACCAGGTCCGAATACAACGGGGCTAACCGTTGAATGTCATGGCGGCCCATGAAACCACGTACATGTGCGCTGTGAGCGGCGGCGCCCGTTAACGTCAGGGCTTGCATGGGCAGATCGGCCTCCACATCGTTGGCCAGCGATGGGCGAAGCTTGACCAGCGCGCGCTGCGGCTGGTTGGGCGGCGTGACGCCTGGAGCCGGCTGGCTTTGAAGCGCGCCAACTGCAAAGAATAGGCAGACAAGGACAGAGACTGGGCGGACGAAGGCTTTTCGCACCTGGGCAGCTCCTGGAAAATCTTCTCTGGGCTAAATGGGGTTAACAGACAGGAAGGTATGTCAGAGTTGGGCTCAGCTTCAAGATTACAGCGAGCCCATGGACCAAAGTGCTAAACAGTTTCCAACGTAACCGCTACGCAAAGTTAGCAAGCCAACTCTACCACTAAATAGTTAGTTGTAATCACAAGAGCGGTCACTAAATAGTTAGTTGCAGTCAAAACTACCGATGTGCAGACTAAAATAGACGCACGGTCATTTAAAAGCTCAAAGTTTGTTGTTTTTGTTTCTATAGTAGAGCGTTTCCTTACCCATCGACCCAAACTTAAGAAAGTCACACGAAGGAGCGGGCTCTCCTCTCCGCTATTTTTGTGGAAATTCAGTTGCCAGAATACGATTCGTGATACAACTCGCGTTCCCACCTCGAACCGCGGTGACGAGCCGGCTCGCCCCACTGTCCATTCGCCAAACGATATATATTTGTTAGCCGAAGATTGAGGGGAAGAGGAGCTGGCAGCACGCCGGCGCGACGCATGAGAGTTGCCATCCAGGGAGAGCGGGGATCGTTCAGCCACCAGGCGGCGATAGAGCTTGTGCCGGGGGCTCGGGTGGTGGCGTGTGCGCGCTCGGTGGAGGTCTTTGACGCTGTAGATTCGGGACGCGCCGCGGCCGCTGTGATTCCGGTGGAGAATACCCTGGCCGGACCGGTGGGCGAACATCTGGACCTGCTGCGCGAGCGCGATGTCTTTATTTACGCCGAGCTGCACCTGCGCATCGAGCACAACTTGATCGCCGCTCCCGACACGATAGGAAAGAGAAAACAGATCAAGACCATCCGCCAGGTGCTGTCGCATCCCGTGGCGCTCGACCAGTGCCGCAATTTCTTTCAACGGCATCGCGGAGTAGCTTCGGTCGGCTTCTATGACACTGCGGGAGCCGTCAAGTACGTAATGGCCAACAAATTGGCCGACACCGCGGCCATCGCCAGCCGCCAGGCCGCGCGCGAGTACGGCGGACGCGTTTTGCTTTCCGGGATTGAGGACGATCGCCAGAACTTTACCCGGTTTTTCCTCATCAAAAAGAAAGGAAAACGGCCGCAAGTCATCAAGTCGGGCAAGACCTCGCTGGTGTTCTCTCTACAAAACGTCCCGGGAGCGCTGTTTAAAGCGCTGAGCGTGTTTGCCTTACGCGACCTGGATTTGAGCAAAATCGAGTCCCGCCCGGTGCGAGGGAAGCCCTGGGAATACATGTTTTTCCTCGACGTTCTCTGTGGTGATGACAAGGTGATGGATCTGGCCCTGGAGCACCTGGAAGAAGTGGCTGGATTTGTGAAGGTTCTGGGGGTTTATCCCCAGGGTAAATAGTTGCTGCATACGGGCATGGGGAGTACAATCCATCGGCCCCGGCGCAGGATGATCTGCATCTTTCCTAGTGGTGCTATCATCAAATGTGAGCGTACTCTTATCAAGGATTATATATGCCGTCTAACCCAAAGAAACAAACGACTGAAGCGGCGGTTGTCGAAGAGCCAAAAGCGGTTGATCTGGAGAAAACCAACGATGTCCCGGTGCTGCCGGTGCGGGATACGGTTCTGTTTCCTCATGCGGTGCTGCCTCTGACCGTGGGCCGGGAAAGCTCTATACAACTCATTAATTCATTAGGTGAAGAGAAGACCATCCTGGTGGTTGCGCAGCGGGAAGCGCGTGTGGACAGCCCGCAGCCCACCGACCTGTACAGCATCGGGACCCTTGCCACCGTACACAAGGTGGTCAAGATGCCCAACCAGAGCCTGTTCGTCTTCACCGAAGGCCTGAATCGCGGCCGGCTGGCCGAGTTCACCCAGTGGACGCCGTTTATGCGCGCCCGCGCTGACGTGGTGCCGGACAGCGAAGCCGAGCAATCGCCGGAGATTGAAGCGCTGCAGCGCAACGTGCTGACGCTGTTCCAGCAGATCGTAGCCGGTTCGCCCACCTTGTCCGACGAGCTGCAGACCGTGGCCATCAACATCGAGGAGCCGGGGCGGCTGGTGGATTTCATTGCCTCGTCGCTGCCATTTCTGGCCACCAAGGACAAGCAGGAGATTCTCGAGACGGTCGACATACGCCGCCGGCTTGAAACCATCAATCATCACCTGGCCAAAGAGCTTGAAGTCCAGCAGCTGCGCAACAAGATACAGACGGAAGTTCAGGACAGCGTGCAGCAGTCGCAGCGCGAGTACTACCTGCGCGAGCAGCTGAAGGCCATCCAGAAAGAGCTGGGCGAGCAGGACGAAGCTCAGCGCGACGTGGAAGAGCTGCGCCAGAAGATCGAAGGCGCGGGCATGCCGGAAGAGGTGAAGAAAGAAGCGTTGAAAGAGCTGACGCGCCTTTCGCGCATGTCGCCGATGGCGGCCGACTACTCGGTTACGCGGAACTACATCGAGTGGCTGGCAGTACTTCCGTGGGCGAAGTCGAGCGGCAAGGAAGCCGACATCGTCCAGGCCCAGGGAGTTCTTGACGCCGATCACTACGATCTTAAGAAGGTCAAGGACCGCATTCTCGACTACCTCTCCGTGCGCCGGCTCAAGCCGACCATGAAGGGGCCGATCCTGTGCTTCGTGGGACCTCCGGGCGTAGGCAAAACTTCGCTGGGTCGCTCCATCGCCCGCGCTCTGGAGCGCAAGTTCGTGCGCCTCTCGCTGGGCGGCGTGCATGATGAAGCTGAGATTCGCGGCCACCGCCGGACCTACATCGGGGCGCTGCCCGGACAGATCATCCAGGGTATCCGCCGCGCGGAGACCAACGATCCCGTTTTCGTGCTCGACGAAGTGGACAAGCTGGGGCGCGACTTTCGCGGCGATCCTTCATCGGCGCTGCTGGAGACGCTCGATCCGGAGCAGAACTCCACCTTCCGCGACAACTATCTCGACGTGCCGTTCGACCTGTCGAAGGTGCTGTTCATCTGCACCGCCAACATGCTCGACACCATTCCCGAGCCCCTGCGCGACCGCATGGAGATCATCGAGTTGCAGGGCTACACCGAGGACGACAAGGTGCACATTGCCGAGAAATATCTGGTGCCCAAGCAGATTGAAGAGAACGGGCTCAAGCCGGAGCAGATCGAGATTCCGGAAGAGGCCGTGCGCTTCATCAGCCGGCACTACACTCGCGAAGCCGGTGTGCGCAACCTGGAGCGCAACATCGGAACCATGTGCCGCAAGCAGGCGCGGCGCATTGCCGAGGGCAAGACGGAAAAGCTGGTGGTGACGCCGCAGATCGTCCAGGAATTCCTGGGCGGGATCAAGATCCGCATCGACACGGAAATTGCCGAGCGCACCAAGCGTCCCGGCGTGGCCGTGGGGCTGGCCTGGACCCCGGCGGGCGGCGACATCCTGTTCATCGAAGCCAACAAAATGAAAGGCAAGGGCGGACCTCCGCTGCTCACCGGCCAGATCGGCCAGGTGATGCAGGAGTCCATCCAGGTGGCCTACAGCTGGGTCCGCTCCAACGCTGCTAAGCTGCTCATCGATGAGGATATCTTCAAAGATCACGATATCCACATCCACGTGCCTGCCGGCGCGATCCCGAAAGACGGCCCGTCAGCCGGCGTGACCATGGCGACCGCCATCGTCTCGCTGCTGCGCGACCGTCCGGTGCGTCCGCTGACCGGCATGACCGGCGAGATCACGCTGAGCGGCAACGTGCTGCCCATCGGCGGCGTGAAAGAAAAATTCCTGGCCGCCAAACGGGCCGGCGTGCGCGACATCATCTTCCCCGCCGAAAACCGCATGAACGTTGAGGAAGACCTGACGCCCGAACAACTGGAAGGCGTGAACATCCACTACGTGGGCATCATCGAGGAAGTGCTCGACATTGCTCTGCCAACGTCGAAGCAGGAAGAGAGACAGGACGAAGAGACGCGCGAGAGGGTGCTCACCGACGTGCACTAACTCAATCGCCGTCATCGGGTGATCCGGTGACCTGAAGACCAGAACCGTTTGCCGCAGACAAACGCGGAAGAACGCGAGATCGGAATCTTCACAAGAACAAAGCCTGGGAGCGAATGCGCCTGGGCTTTTGCTTTTGAATTAAATCGCCTGCTAGTCGAGCCGGGAGACTCGGCCGCGTCGCTACGTCGGGATTTCGGGTCGTGGACGGACGGCCGCGGGGGAGGCCCCCGTCCGTAGAGTGTGCGCCACCTCCGCGTGGTACCTTTTTTTCCGCTGGTCCACTCTATCTGCAGCGGCCGCTCACCGGCACGTCACTCGGGCGTCGGCTTGGGACGCACCCTGAGGACAGGTTTATCCCCGTCCGGCGCGGGGGTTTGACGCGTCTGATCGGCTGTTCCACTTGGCGCCGCGGCTACGGGTGAACGCACGGTAAGCACCGGGGTCGACGGCTCCGGGGGCGGGCCCACCGGCTCCAGGCTGGACTTGATGTAATCATCCGCCTTGGTTTCGTAGCAGGGTAGAGGGATGTATCGGCGATCCAGATCCACTCTCGGGACGTGAGGCGAATAGATCAGCGGCTCGTGACGATCGGGTAGGCTGCGCGAGGTTAGATCCGCGACCGTCTCGTCGCAATCCGGATCGCGCCAGGCAGAAACCTCATGAACCACCGAGTAATCGAAGCCTGATTCCGAGAGCCGCGGTTGATAGGGAAGGTAGGCGAAGACGAGCTTGATGAGACTCCACTCCTCGCTGGCAATCTCGGTTTCGGCGATGAGCACCTCATGGCTGGAGAAGAAAGAAGAGCGGGGCTCGGCTAAGGCTACCGCAATCAGGCGCACGCGCATGTGCGCTTTCCGGGGGGGATCGGGCCACCGTAGTCCCACGCCCTGCTTGCCCGCACTCCCAATGCAAGCTGCGGAGGGGAAGCCCTCGCTCATTACGCGAAGAACCGTGACCGCCGCATCCGCACGCAACTCGTCCGGATTGCTCTTCAGCCGCTTGACGGCCGTTCGAACCACCTGCTCCACCGAGACATCGGGTGGAGCACAAAAGCGCGGGACCGACGCGCTCGCCGGGCGATTCCCTCGGCTGGCATCGCGCAAGGACGCGGTTTGCATGACTCCGCTGACAAATCCTATACAGTCTCCGATCCGGGTGAAGTCTTGCTCGCCGGACACACCCTCGTTATTGAAGAACTTCAGGGCTACGGAGCAGTCCCGCAGCAGATCGCTCCCTGTCTCGTGTTGGGCTGCTGCAAAGGTAGGCAACAGCAATATCATTGCGATAAGGCCGGTTTTCATTGGCGCGGACAAATAGACCTGGGTCTGGATCGTTGAATGTTACCTCATTTGGGGCGCTAAGATTAGGGCTTGTTGGGGCAATTGTTCCGGGCGGTGTCGGCTATGTTTGCAATCAACCACTTGCCGTCGCTCCGGACAAGATTGAACAGGTCGGTCCCGCAGTGGTCCACCTTGCCATCCACCAGAAACTCAAACGGGGCCCACACCACTGCCAGATCGTTGTCGATGCGCACCACTGGATCGTGAATGCGTTCTTCAATCTGGGTGGTGCCCGGTCTGGCAACCCGGTCGGTAAAGGCTTCAAAGGTCATCTGCACGGGCTTGCCGTCGCGCATCAGGACCAAAGTTCCGCCGGCCAACAACGGTTTCTTCATGGCCGCGGCGTCGCGCTTGGCCATGCCATCAAAGAGCGCGGTGACCGGCGCAAGAACGGCCTGTTCCTCGGGTGCGGCAGCCGCAGCCTGCCGCGAAGATATCAGAAATACGGAAGTTGTGCCCAGGGCAATCAAACAGACCAGGGGCACTTGGGAAGACGTTTTCATGGTCCCCCGATTGTAAACCGGTGAGGGTGCTCCGGATGTCGTTTTCAACGGCTCGGCGCTACATGCGCGGCGGCGCCATGCGCAACAGGACCTCTGTCCCGCTCTGCAGCTTGAAGTTCTTCTTCCTGGCGGTCATCACAGTGGTCGCTGGAGCCTTGTCGAGGACCCAACTCAGCTTGAGTCCATCGATCCCGATGGCTCCGCTGGAGTCCTCCTGCAGGTTCGACTTGGGACCGTTTTCGCGTTTCAAGTTGGTCGGTCTGCACGGCCGCGCCTGAGTTTGCGCTGGAGGTCATCGGCGCGTTTGCCGTGCGCTGCGTGGGCTCCACGGAATGACTCATCGAGTAGAACGGGTCGTCGGATAGATCGCGCGGCGGCGTGGCCACGGCTGCGATGATGCCCATCAGCGGAACCTCCTGTCCGTTCTTCGGTTTGGCCTTATCGAGCCCGATTGAAACCGCGTTCCCGTCTCTTGCCTCCACCACCGTGGCGAGCAACGCGGTGCCGCGCGGCATGACAGTCTTGCCATTGACCTCAAGATCGCGCGTGAGGTGCAGTGCGACTGTATTTCCTGCCTTAGCCGTCTTGAAGTCCAGTGTCTGGTCCAGGGCGCAGAATCCGATGGCGGCCTCCTGTGCTTCCGCAGCCAAGGTTAAAAGAAGTAGCATCAAACTCGCGGCAACGAGTCCACGCATGATTTGCTCCCCGGTAAGACGCCGGCGCAAAGGGCCGCACGCAGGTAAGCGAGTCTTATCCCCGCTAAGTTTACTCTTGGTCAAGGCCTCCGCGACGGGCAGGAAAAATGTGCGCAGCCGCTGCCGGTGCGCAAGACCCGGGCGAGGCGCGGCACAAAGATCGCTGGCGCCAAAGAGAGCCGTTTTTGGCTGGATACCGAATGCTCAAACAAAAAAAGGCCGGAGTGGCTGCGACGTAGGGACCACTCCGGATGAATCGTAAACTGCGCGTTTTTTGCAGCTCTGTGGCTGCTCTCAATTAGACGCCGTAAACCACGCTCGGGTAGCTTGCGCGGCTAGCGCACACAAAACTTAATCGACCGAAAACCATTGGCACTTTAACTCTTGGCTATTGGCCTTGGGTTCTTAGCTGTTGGGAAGGCGGGGAGTTTCGGGTCCCAGATCTTCCCCAATGAGCTTGCCGTTCGGATCATACCGATCAAGGCGATTCCAGCCGCCTTCCTGCTATCCTTACCTGATGCGGGTGCGGGTGCTACTTTTCGGGCAGCTCAAAGACATCATCGGACGCCGGGAGGATTCTCTCGAACTTGCTCCGGGCGCGAAAGTATCGGAAGTAATGTCGCACTACGCGCAGAAGTACCCGGGATTCCAGCCTATTTCGGCATCTATCGCCTGCTCGGTGAACCAGGAATACGCTTCCGCCACGGCCGTGCTCCGCGACGGCGACGAGGTTGGCCTGCTGCCGCCGGTCAGCGGGGGCACGCCGGATACTAAAGAACTGCAGATGCCAACGTGCGCCATTGTCCGCGAGACCATCGCCACGCAAGAGATAGCCGACGGCATCAAGGCCGGCTCGGACGGAGCGGTGGCGGTCTTTGAAGGCATTGTTCGCGATAACAGCCGCGGCCGGCGCACCCAGTACCTGGACTACGAAGCTTATGAGTCGATGGCCTTCAACGAGATGCAGCGGCTGGCCCAGGCGGCACGGGAGCGCTTCGCCATCCGCGACGTGCGTTTGGTGCATCGCCTGGGACGGCTGGAGATCGGGGAGACGAGTGTGCTGGTGGTGGTGGCCGCAGCGCACCGGGCAGCGGCCTTCGAGGCCTGCCGCTGGCTCATCGACAGCCTGAAGAAGACGGTCCCCATCTGGAAGAAGGAGCACTTTGAAGACGGCGCGGTGTGGGCTGACGGCGAGCCCTTCCCGGAAGAAATTCGGGGGCGCAAATAACCATTTTCCCTCACGTGCATCTAAGGGAAGCAGAATACCTTCTGAAATATAAGGATAGTTAGGATCCTCTACGACTATGAGGCTGACTCGTGCTGGGTTGGGGCAATGGAGTTTGGCTTTATGTTCGCTGCTGGCGCTGACTTCGCTCGCCCCAGCGCAGAGCGGCGAAACGTTTCATTCCTCGCGCTTCCAGGCGCCGAAGAAGGACGCGCCCGGCATGCGCGTGAATGTCCGCCTGGTGAACGTCTTCACCACCGTGACCGACACCCACGGCGCGCCCATTTCTAGCCTGACGCAGGCCGATTTCCGGGTGCTGGAAGACGGCATACCGCAGACTATCAGCGTGTTTGACCGCGAGTCGGAGATGCCGCTGAGCATCGCCCTGGCCATCGACACCAGCGGCAGCACGCGGCGCGATATGCCTCTGGAGATCGCTTCGGCGAAAAAATTTGTGCGCTCGATCCTGCGCCCCCAGGACCGGCTGGCGGTGTTTCAGGTCAATGAAAACGTGGACGAGCTGGTGAGCTTCACTTCCGACACCAGGCATATTCAGCGCGGCATTGACGGCTTGATCCCAGGCGCCGGGACTTCGCTCTACGACGCAATTTTTCTCTGTTCTGAGGCGCTCCTGGATCGCCAAGGCCGCAGAGTGCTGGTGCTGATCACCGATGGCGGCGATACCACCAGCAAGACCAATTACAACGGCGCGTTGCGACGGGCGCAGCAGGCCGAAGCCATTGTGTACAGCATCATCGTGGTTCCGATAGAAGCCGATGCCGGGCGCAACATCGGCGGGGAACACGCGCTCATCCAGATTTCGAAAGACACCGGCGGGAAACATTACTACGCCGATAGCGTGGCCGATCTAGACAGCGCCTTCCGCCAGATCAGCGATGAGCTGCGAACGCAGTACCTGATTGCCTACTATCCCAACCGCCAGGTCTCCGAATCACCCTTCCGCAGAATTCAGGTTGAAATAACCAAGAGCGATCCGGAAACAAAAACGTACCAGGTGCGGCATCGCGCGGGATATTACACGGCGCCGGCCAGGTGACCACGGAGGGTGATCTGGCGATCGGGTGATCGGAAAAGACAAACACGGTGAAGTCCAAGATTCTCGGTGCACTTCTGTTTCTCTAGGGCAGGTTTTCGCTCCGATATTTCTTACTGAATGCATCCTGGCTGCTTTTTTACGCTAAAATAACCCAATGCCCTTCCGCTCCTCATCTGGTTTTGCCGGCAAGAAGAACAACAAGACGCCGCCCCCCGACGACACAGGCATGGAGTCCAACTACCTCAAGGCCCTGGGCGAGAAGCAGACGCCCGTCACCGTGAAGTTGCATTCCGGTGAAACTTTCCGTGGATGGATCGAATACTACGATGTGGCCATGGTCCGCCTGACTCGCGAAGGCGCACCAAACCTCTTCATCTTCAAGCACGAGATCATGTACATCTCGGAAGACAACGGACGCCGCACCCGCTGATGGACGCGGGAGCGGACTACATCACTCCTATGCAGGAGCTGGCCCGGGAAGCGGGAGCGTTGCTGCTCTCGTTCTTCGGCCACGTGGCCGTGGAGTACAAAGGCGAAGCCGACTTAGTCACGCAGGCCGACCGCAATTCCGAAAAGCTGATCGTGGAACGGATCCGCAAGCTGTGGCCGGAACACGACCTGATCGGCGAAGAGGGCAGCCGGCGTGAGACCGGCAGCGACTTTCGCTGGTACGTGGATCCGCTCGACGGCACTACCAACTTCGCCCACGGCTATCCCGTCTTCTGCGTCTCGCTGGCGCTGGAGTACAAAGGCGAGCGCATCGCCGGAGTCGTCTACGATCCCTGCCGCAATGAGATGTTTTCCGCGGGCAAAGGAAACGGCGCACAGCTCAACGGAAAAGGTATTTATGTTTCGCGCACCGAGCAATTGGTTGAGAGCCTGGTGGCGACTGGATTCCCCAGCCACAAGCGCCACAAGAATCCCAATATCCACTTCTACCACCAGATCACGCTGCGCTCGCACGGCGTGCGCCGCGCCGGCTCGGCGGCGCTCGACCTGTGCACGGTAGCCTGCGGGCGCTTTGACGGCTTCTGGGAGTTCAACCTCAATTCCTGGGACACAGCCGCCGGCGTCCTGCTGGTGGAAGAGGCCGGCGGTAAAGTTACCAACTTCAGCAGCGGACCGTTCAACATCGATAGCCGTGAAGTCCTGGCCAGCAACGGACTGATCCACGATGAACTGGTTGCGGAGTTCAAAAAGATCTATGCGGGAAGAGTAGAAGGATTGCCTTCGGCGGCAGAGCACCAAAAATAACAGTCTCTAACCGATTTGTATGGACGGGTGTGCAGTTTCTTACTTCTGCGGCTGGCTGCTTCCCTGCAAATCTTCCAGTAGCTGTTTTGCGTCGGCCGAGTTGGGATTGACCTTGAGAGCCTGCTGATACGCGGCGACGGCTTTCTCGCTCTGCTGCGTCATCTCATACATCCGGCCCAGCATAATGAACCCGGCCTCATCCTCCGGGTTAACCACCGTATATTTTTGCAGCAAAGGGATAGCTGCAGAGTAATCCCGGCGGTCCAGCGCTGCATTCACCCGGGTCCGTATGCTTTCCGTTGAATCTGCGTTCTTCTGTACCAGTTCCTGACCTGCGAAGGAGAGCAGGCCAGCCGTAATCAACAGCGTGGCCAGCTGGAACACCTTGTGATGCTGGGCAAAAGCTCCCAGAGGCAAACCAATCAGGAGACCAGTAACAAATCCTCCCAGGTGGCACATGTTGTCCACATTGCCGCCCATGCCCAGAGTGAAGTTCAGAATGATAAAGAAGAGCATGCTGCTGACGATCGATTTCTTTTCGCCGGCGGAGATGGAAAGATTCCCGAACTTGATGCCCGCCAGCAGCGCGCCGGCAATGCCGAAGACGGCGCCGGATGCTCCAACTTCCAGCCGTCCTGGATTGTAGCCAGTGCTGAGCATCGCTCCTCCCACACCAGTCAGCAGGTAAATGCAGAGCGTTTGCCAGCGGCCAAAGAGCTTTTCGGCAAGCATTCCCAGGCTCCGCAGGCACCACATGTTGAAGGCGATATGCAAGGGATTGGCGTGAACAAAGCCTGCCGTGACCAGCCGCCAATATTCGCCCCCGATTGTCAACGGCCCAAAATTGCCGCCCCATTTCACCAGCTGCTGACCGCTGAAGCCGAACAGGCCGCCGCCGGTGACCAGCATGCCCACAAACACTGCCAGGTTAGTGGCGATCAGCGCCGTAGTCACCGGGTAGTCGCGCATGGTCCCGGTGCTGATACTACTGCGCGCGCGGCTGGTGGCGCGCCCGGCGCAGCGGTCGCACAAGACCGGCGCCAGGCCTTCTTCGTTGACCGGGAGCTCCGCCCCGCATTTCAGGCATTGCGGCATAGGCTACAGGATACCAAGTGATGGGAAGGGAAGCACGAAGAGAGAACGGCTCAACTTACTGAGAAACAGGCTGGACTTTTATGCTCTTTCGCTTAGGGCTTTGGCCATCGTTCGGGCCCTTCGTACTTTTCGCCTCTAGAATCTCGTTAAGTAAGGATTGGGCTTTCGCGTCCTTGATATCCAGATCAGTCGCTCGCCGAGCCGCCTTTTCCGCTCCGTCAAGATCGCCGGTTGCCTTGAGCGCTTGAGCGTACCAGTAGTAGTTGTTGGCATCTGGATCAAGGCGTGAGATGCCCGCTTTAAACATTTCTACGGCTTTGTCCGGTTTGTCCAGAGCCAAATAGACTCTGGCCAGATCGACTTGAACATAGGCATAATCGGGCTGAAGCTGCAGCGCCCGGTCATACTCCTGAGCGGCTTCGTTATAGCGCCCGGCTTCATGCAAGGCGCTCCCGAGCACCGCATGACCGTAGGCATCATTGGGCCGGGCTGCGGCGTATTTCTGTAGGTGTTCAACGGCGCCTTTGAAATCCTCTTGGTCGTAAGCGAGCAGCCCCTTGCGCATCTCCACGGCATAGCTCTTGGCCTTGGCAATCGGGACGAACAATATGACCATCGCCAGCGCTGCAACTATCAGCACGTTTCTGTGCTGAGCGTTTCTTTGGTCTTGAGGAAGCGAAAACGATCTGGCTAGAAAAAACCCTGTGGCCAAGCCGGTCACCAGACCGCCCAGATGGGCCATGTTGTCGACGTTACCGACAAGCCCATAGAGGAGATTGACTAACGAGAATCGGACCACATAACCCAACAACTTGCGAACGTTATCCTGGGGCAGTTCAAGTTTCCCGTAATAGAGAACAGGAATCAAAGTTCCGGCGATGCCAAAGATAGCCCCGGAAGCGCCTGCACCGCCTCTCATCGGATCATAACTCAGGGTCAGCAGTTCTGCTCCAACTGCCGTCCCCACATAGACACCAATCGTCGTAAAAGGCCCCAAAAGCCTTTCCAACAATCGCCCGAGATACCACAGGCACCACATATTCACCAGCAAGTGAGCGATGCCAATGTGGACGAAGGCCGGAGTGATCAACCTCCAGTACTGCCCGGACAAGGTATAAGGCCCGTAAGATGATCCCCAGCGCAGCAGATCCTCACGGGTTGGAGCCATCCAGGAAACCCCCGTTGCTACCATCGCCAGAAATATTGCCACATTGATTGCGATCAGGACGCTTGTTGCGTTGAGCCATGGGGAGAATGGCGTGCCTAAAGGTGCCAGTAGATCCTCCATGCTTCGTTTGGCAGGAGGCGGTTGTTGCGCGCGGCAGGTCTTGCAAAACGGCGAAGCTTCCCCAAAGCTGAAGGTTGGTAGCTGAGCTCCACATTGCTTGCAATTTGCCATCAATTACTCCGACGCTGAAAAACCCGGACTAGCCGGGTATTCTATGCCAATTCTGGAAAGCCCATGGTTTCTTTAGGTCCTGATCTTAGGGTCGGTCGGAGCATCTGATTTCCGGATAAAAAAGTGAACCCGGAACCTGCGGCGAGAGTAGAGCAGAATAGAAACGCCATGAACCTGCTGCAACGATTCAGGGAAGGTGATCTAGACGCGTTCGAGACCCTGTTTCGGCAGTTTCAGGGGCGAATCTACGCCTGGATCGTGCGCATCGTGCGTGATTCCGGCGCGGCCGAGGACCTGACTTTGGAGGTGTTCTGGCGAATCTATCAGGCGCGCAGAAGCTTTGATCCCACGAACGATTTCGGAGGATGGGCTTACCGCATCGCGACAAACCTGGCTTTGTCCCATGTCCGCCGCCATCGCAGGGACAAAACCCAGGAGTTGCCGCCGGAGTGGCCGCAGGAAACGACACGCAACTGCAATCCGGCGCTCGAACGGGAGAAAAGAGAAACGGTCATACGCGCTTTCACCCGGCTGCCGGTCAAGCTGCAGGTGGTGGCGACCTTGGCCCTGGTCGAAGAACTGTCGTATGAAGAGATCGCCGGAGCCCTGGGAATCCCTACGGGCACGGTGAAATCCAGGATTTTCCGTGCGGTGCGGCTGCTGCGCAAACAATTGAGCTGGATGCGAGTTCACAAATGAAACCAGAAAATCACAACCACGAAGAGATTCAGAAAGCCCTGAAAGAGGCTTTGCCGCGCGTAGATGCCCAGCTCCAGCACGACCTTTGGCCGGCAATGCTGCGCCGCATCCAGGAGCAGCCGGAGCTTTCAGTCCCCTGGTATGACTGGGCGCTGGCCGCAGCCATCGTGGCAATAACAGTTCTCTTTCCCAGGATTGCTTTGCTGTTTGCTTATCACTTATGAGCGAGGTGTTTCTTGAACCGTCATCTTTATTTGCGAGCCTATATGGCAGCCATCGTTGTGCCTACGATCTGGCTGTTGCTGGTATTGACCGGATTTTGCATTGCCCGATTCGTCTATCAGGTGCCGGTCCCGATCGAGCGATTCATTCCGTTCCCCATGGCGGTGGTGCCCACTGCCTTTGGTCTCTGGAACATCTTGTATGTGAAATTGCACTCGCATTGGCATCACCCCGTGGGACTGCACGGGATGGCCCTCCCGCTGTTTCTCGGGCCCATCGGTTTTGTCGTGGCGGCTGCCACCGGCATGGCCAGAGTGGTCAACGGCGGCCTGGTTTATTTCGATCTGGTTCGGGTTCCGTACTGGTATCTGCCCATTGGCCCGTTTGTCGCCCTGGCTGTGTACTACCTCATCTGGAAGTACCTGGTGGGCTACTGCAATCGCGTGCTGGATCTGCCGTCTTGAACCCGTCAGATCCCGCCTGCTGCTAAAATTTGACTGTGGAACCTTCTCTTCTTACCCGCCGCATTGAAAAGCGCCCGGACAAGGTCAAGCTGCAGGGACGCATCCTCTTTCTTACTGAAGATCCCGAACTGATCCGCCGCCAGTTGGCGGGCGAGGACCTGCCCTGGGACACGAAGAACCCGCAGAACAATCCCAAGCTGCGCGACGATATCTCCACCGACGAGATCACCCCCGCGCACATCTGCTTCTTCTTCGACGAGACCCTGGGCGAGTTTCCGTACACCGGCCTGAAGTGCGGCAATGAAGTTCCCATCAAGCGCAGCGACGTGAAGAAAGGCGGCTTTGTGGCCGCGGTCAGCGGCAAGCGCCGCGGCAAGGGCTCCAGCCGCGAGCAATCGCCCTACGCCGAGCTATGCGCCGGCATCAAGGTGGTGATTGCGGAGAACATCGAGCGCATCTACAAGCAGAACTGCCAGAACCTGGGAGTGCTCACCTCCACCGACTTCGGCCTGATCGACCGCATTCGCTCCGGCCAGGAGATCGCGTTAGCCGAGTTCACCGCCGGCGAAGACGAGATTACGCGCCAGGTGATCGAGTACGGCGGGCTCTTCCCGTTCAACGTGGCGCGCATGCAGAAGAAGGCGTTCCTGCCGCCGATCTCGACCGGCAAGCGGCCCATGACCATCGCCGAGAAGATCTTCGCCACGCACATGCTCAACGAGAAGAACGAGCCCGGCGTGCCTTACGTGAAGCCAGGCGACACCGGCTTTGCCCGCACCGACCTGCGCTTCAGCCACGAGTACGTGACGCCCATGTCAGCCATCTTCTTCGAACATTTTCTGGGCAAGGACGCCAAGGTCAACGATCCCTCGACGGTCGTCTTCTTCCGCGACCATCTGACATTTCTCGATGAAGTGCTCTCGGAAGAGAAGCGCAAGATGGGGCTGCTGGATCTGGCCGGACAGCTCAAGCTGAAGCAGGAAGACTTTGCCAAACGGCAGGGGATCAAGCTCCATGGCGAGCTCAAAGACCGCAAAGGGTCCGAGGGCATCTGCCATTCGGTGATGGCGGAGAGTTACGCCCTCCCCGGCGAACTAAACGTGGGCTCGGACTCACATACGCCGCACGTGGGCGCGGTGGGCTGCATCGCCTTCGGCATCGGCACCACCGACGTCTTCAATGCGTGGATCACCAAAGACGTGCGCGTGAAAGTTCCCGAGTCGGTGAAAGTGATCTTCCGCGGCAAGCGCCAGCCCAATGTTACCGCCAAGGATTACATCCTGCTGCTGCTGAGCATGGATTACATCCGCAGCGGCAAGGCGCTGGCCAAGGTGATGGAGTACTGCGGCGAGGCCATCGAAGAACTGAGCGTCGACGAGCGCGCCACAATGACCAACATGGCGGCCGAGATTGGCGGCTTCACCGGCATCGTGGCCCCGGACGAAAAGACGGTCGAGTTCCTGATGGAGCGCCGCGGCATGCCCCGTGCGCAGGCGGAGAAATATTGTTTGGGACTGTTTAGCGATCGCGACGCGCAGTACGCGCATGTGATCGAGGTCAACGCGTCCGAGATCTCGCCCATGGTGGCGACGCCCGGCGATCCCGGCAACGGCAAGTATATCCGCGACCTGCACACGCCGGTTCCGGTGGAGATCGCTTACGGCGGCACGTGCACCGCGGGCAAGAACGCCGACATGGATATGTATGCCGAAGTCCTGGCCGATGCGCTGCGCCAGGGCCGGCGCGTGGCCGGCTCCTGCAAATTCTACATCCAGTTCGGCTCGCAGGAGACGCGCGAGTACTGCGTGCGCAAAGGCTATCTCGACGTCTTCAAACAGGCCGGAGCGATTGTCATCGAGCCCAGCTGCGGCGCCTGCATTAACGCAGGGCCGGGGGTTTCCACGCGTCCTGACCAGATTGTGATCAGCGCCCAGAACCGGAACTTCCCCGGGCGCAGCGGTCCGGGACAGATGTATCTGGCCAGCCCATACACCGTGGCCGCCAGCGCGGTGGCCGGGTACATTGTGGAGTACAAGCCGACAGCGCAGAGGGAGCTGGTGGGAGCTTAGTTTTTAGTCCCAATCCCAGCGAAGGGTCCCTACTCTCTAAAACACCTTAAGGCGAGCATTGGCCGGTGACGGTGGCCGGCGGCGATCGGGAGTGGTGAATCGGCCCAGCGCTTGCACGGTGGCGTTTTGCTGTTAGAATCTTTGCTTAAGCCTAATTTCATTCACCATCCCACGGAGAACAAGACCCTTATGGCATATGTGATTGCAGAGCCTTGCATCGGAACCAAGGATACCGCCTGCGTGGATGCATGCCCGGTGGACTGCATTCATCCCAAGAAGGACGAAACTCAGTTCGAAGGCTCGGAGATGTTGTACATCGATCCGGTCGAGTGCATCGACTGCGGCGCCTGTGTTCCGGTCTGCCCGGTGTCGGCTATTTTTGCCCTCGACGACCTGCCGGAAAAATGGAAAGCCTACACCGAAAAGAACGCCAAGCATTACGGCCGCTAGTCGCCGGCCAGCCAGCTTGGAGCGCGCAGTTGGCAAGCTGCGCGCTCTTGTCGTTTGCATTCCGCATCCTGACGCCGCGCAATGTCCAAGCAGTCTGAAGCACTGATTCTGCGCACCTACCCGTTTCACGAAGCGGACCTGCTGGTCACGCTGTTTACGCGCGCGGAAGGCAAGATCCGCGGCGTGGCCAAGTCGGCCAAGCGCTCGCGCCGCCGCTTCGGGGGAGCCCTGGAGCCGCTGACCTACGTCACCGCTCACTGGCAGGAAAAAGAGAAGCAGGAACTGGCGCGCCTGGATTCGTGCGACGTGATCAGCTCGCCTTTAACATCGGTGATGACCTACCCGCGCATTGTAGCGCTCAGCTATGTGGCCGAGGTGATCGATGAACTGCTTCCCGACCGCGAGCCCAGCGACGACATCTTCCGTCTGGCGCTGTCGGTGGTGCGTCATCTTGAAAAAGAATCGGTGTGGAAGCCGCTGACTTACTTCGACCTGTGGATCGTGCGCCTCATCGGGCTGCTGCCCGACCTGACCCATTGCATTGCCTGTGACCAGATCCTGAACGGCAGCCGCGCCTACTTTCATCACATGGCTGACGGCCTGCTCTGCGCGCGAGATAAACGGCTGGCCAGCACCGAGATCACCGCCGATTCGCGTACACTGGCCGCGCAGATGCTGCGAGCACCGCTGGAGAGCTTTGATGGCGCGGAGTGGCCTCGCCAGCGCGGCGCCGACCTGCGCAAGTTCCTGGCTCAGCGCATCCAGCGGCACATCGAGAAGAAGCTGGTGACGGCGGGGATGCTGGAGAAGATATAGCATTCAGCCGGACCAATCTGGCGCATTATCTACCACGGAGTCACGGAGGCACAGAGACACGGAGAAGTTGTCTGGGTCTTCATTGCTTGAATTTATTCCGGGTGACCGTATCCTGTTCGGCTGAGTGCTGACTGCTGAGTGCTCAAAAGTTCATGACTGAAACACTGTCCAACACTTGCTGCGAAACCGGCCGTACCTTCGCCACGGCGGAAGAAGCCCGTGCCAGCGAAGAGCGTTTCCGCGAGATTCAGGCGGCGTGCGACGCCGGCGGAATGCCCGAGCTGCGCAAGGGAGACGTGATCTACGTGGATACGGAACTCTACCTCCATCACGGGCGCGACGATTTTCGCGGCGGCCTGGCCGAGGTGGCGCAGTTCGGCGTCTTTATCCGCAGTAGCTCAACGCCGTTTGTCCGCGTGGTCCAGGAGCCCGATACCCAGCACAACTGGGAGGTCCTGGCTCCGATGCAGAAGAAATTGCGCCAGGAGTTCGGCAAAAATTGGGCGCACCCCGATCCCGACAACCGCCCGGAATTCAACGAGGATTGAAGGGTTCCCTGTGGTCGGCAAAGCCGAGGGACGGTTTTTTTTCAGATCACCCGATCACCCGATTGTGTTGGTCCCCGATCACCGGATCCCCCGATCTATGTCTCCAGTGCCACCACAAACCGTAGAACAGCAGTCCGGTGGAGGTGAACGACATAAAGAGGATGGCCGTGGTTCCGGTGAAGAAGAACAGGAAGTGGCGCAGGTTCATGGAGGTGATGTAGCCGAAGACGGCGGAACAGATACCGGATACGGCGATGATGGTGGCGCTCACGGCGACTTTCGCTCGCGGGCTCGTCTGCAGTTCGGCCGGCACCGGCTGAGGCGGCGTGCGGCGGAGCCAACGCAGGTACCAGATGGCGAGAATCGCCGAACCGATGAGCGTGCTCAGGTGCTGGAGAATGTCATATAGAGGACGCGGGTGGCCGAACTCGTCCACCGCCGGGGCGCTCAGGTTAGGAAAGTTGCGCACGATCAGGCCGCGTTCGTGGGTAATGGAATCCCAGACGATGTGCGTGCCGATGCCCACCAGCAGCGAGAACAGAATGACGGCGAAGCGGCTCAGCGGTCCCCAGCGAAACGGTTCCGCCAGCCCGACCAGCCTCCCCTGGTGGCGCCTGGGCGCCAGGCTGATCAGGGGAGCCTTCATCACCGTGTGGAAGATCCAGAGCACCGCCAGCGAGACCGGCAGGGTGAAGATGAAGGATCCTTTGATGGAGTGAGTGAAGTAACGAGGTGGTCCGAGGTTGAAGTAGTAGTGGAAGTCGGGGGCCAGGCTGCCTACGATCAGGGCAGAGAACACCAGAAATCTTCGGAGAGGAAGAACGGCCGCCGGATGCGCAGGAGTGAAAGGCAAACTTAATCTTAGCGTATCGAGATGGCCCGATCATCCGATGGCTCGATCACCCTCTTTTCTCCGGCTGAATGCCGAGTGCTGACTGCTGAATGCTATGATTTTGATTCATGCCTAAGGCCAATGCCCCGACATATCAGGAGCTGATTCTTCGCCTGCAGGAATTCTGGGCGAAGCGCGGATGTGTGCTGCAGCAGCCCTACGACGTCGAGGTCGGAGCCGGCACCATGGCCCCGGAAACTTTTCTGCGCGTGCTGGGGTCGAAGCCGTACAAGGTGGCTTACGTCCAGCCCTCGCGCCGTCCCGCCGACGGCCGCTACGGCGACAATCCCAATCGTCTGTACAAGCACTTGCAGCTGCAGGTGATCCTGAAGCCGCCGCCGGACAACGTGCAGGAAGTTTATCTGGAATCGCTGGGAGCGATCGGCATCGATCTGCGCAAGCACGATCTCAAGTTTGAAGAGGACAACTGGGAGGCGCCGACACTGGCGGCGTGGGGCGTGGGCTGGCAGGTGATGCTCGACGGCCTGGAGATCACGCAGTTCACCTACTTCCAGCAGTGCGGCGGCATCGATCTCGATCCCATCTCGGCCGAGATGACTTACGGCCTGGAGCGCATCGCGGCGTTCCTGCAGGATGTGGACAGCATTTACGACATCGTGTGGGCGCGCGATCCAGATACCGGAGCGACGGTGACCTATCGCGATGTGCGCTACCAGGACGAACTGCAGATGTCGGTATACAACTTCGAGACCGCCGACGTGGAGAAGACCTGGAAGCATCTGGAAATGTACGAAGCCGAATGCCAGGCGGTGATCGACCGGTTCAACGTTATAAAGAATGCTAAGGCGACGCGCCCCGATGCCATGGCCCGCTTTCCTCTGCTTGGCGCCTACGATCTCTGCCTGAAGTGCTCGCACCTCTTTAATCTGCTCGACGCGCGCGGGGCCATCTCCGTCACCGAGCGTGTGGGCGTAATCGCGCGCATCCGCCAGCTGGCTGTCGGGCTGGCCAAGGCCTTCCTCGCTCAGCAATCGAGCGGCGCCACGCCTCCCGAGGCGATTCAGAAAGCGGGAGTGGCCTGATGCCCGACTTTCTGCTGGAAATAGGTTGCGAGGAAATTCCCGCGCGAATGATTGACGCAGCCTGGAGTGACATGGCAACGCGCGTTGCCGCTCTCCTGATGCGGGAGTCTCTGTTCTCGGCGCATGGGCTGGCGCAACAGCTTGGCCGCAATACCGGAAAACCAGAGATTGTCTTCGATCAGTTCGCCACTCTTCGACGGCTGGCGCTTCAAGTGCGCGGAGTAGCTGCCTCTCAACCCGATGCGACAGAGCAACTGATTGGGCCATCGACAAAAGTCGCCTTCAAAGACGGCAAACCCACTCCGGCCGCCGAGGCTTTTGCCAAGAAAGCCGGTGTCGAGGTTTCCAAACTGGAGAAGATCGCCACCCCCAAGGGCGAGTATCTGGCTGCCACTATCACGAAAAAAGGCCGCCGCGCCGAAGAGATCCTGGGGGAAACACTACCGAAGGAGCTGGCGGCAATCTACTGGCCTAAAAATATGTACTGGCGCGCAGGTAAGCCGGAACGGTTTGTACGGCCTGTGCGTTGGATCGTCGCGATGCTCGACGGGAATATCGTTCCGTTGGAGTTCGCCGGAATCCGTGCCGGGAATACCAGTCGAGGCCACCGTATCATGAGCAGCGGTGAGCAGCAGATTCAGGCAGCGCAGCGGTATGAATCGGTGATGGCCAAAGCTTCAGTCGTCGTAGCCAGCACAGATCGCGAACACAGCATTCGTAAAGCCCTCGACGCGTCCACACGCACTGTCCCCGGCGCGCGCTGGCGCGAGGATCCTGAGCTGCTCAAGACGGTAGTGAATCTGACGGAGTGGCCCTCGGCGATACTGGGCAACTTTGATCCGCAATTTCTCTCGCTGCCGGAAGAAGTACTGGTGACCGTCATGCGCGATCATCAGAAGTACTTTGCGGTCGAGGACGCTTCCGGCAAACTGGCGCCGCATTTTCTCGCCGTGCTCAACACTGATAGTGACCCGGACGGGCTGATCCGCCACGGCAACGAACGCGTGCTGCGCGCCCGCTTCAATGACGCGCAGTTCTTCTGGAACACCGACCAAAAGACTCCGCTCAAGAACCGGGTGGCGATGCTCAAGGCCGTGACCTTCCAGAAAGATCTTGGGAACTACCATGAGAAAGCTGAGCGCATGAGCAAGGTGGCAGCGGCTCTCGCGGGATCGCTAGCCAAAGGTGGATTGAAAGCTGACATACAGGCAGTGCAGCAGTCGGTCCAGTTGGCCAAGACCGATCTCACCACTGAGTTGGTAAAGGAGTTCACCGAGCTGCAAGGAATCATCGGCGGAGTCTATGCGAAAGCGCAGGGATTGCCGGCGACGGTCGCCGACGCCATCTACGATCAGTACAAACCGCAGTCGATGGAAGACTCGGTCCCGCGCACTCTGGAAGGGGCGGTGCTGGCCATGGCCGACAAGGCTGACTCCATCGCCGGGATGTTTGCGCTGGGGTTGATTCCATCGGGTTCGAAAGATCCGTTCGCGCTGCGCCGCCAGGCCAACGGGATCGTCAAGACTGTCGCCGAACACAAACTGCCGGTGAGCCTGAGCGCGCTGATGGAGAGCGCTCGCGCAGCCTACGCGGACAGCCCGGCAGAAAAGAAATTTACTCAGAGCGGCGAGGCTTATGTGAGCGCGATCCGCAGTTTCTTCCGTGAGCGCCTGGAATTTTATCTGCGCGAGACGCTGGGGCTTGCTTATGACGTGGTCAACGCCACGCTGGCGGCCGATGCCGATGACGTGGTGGACGCGGCCGCTCGCGCTCAAGCTGTCGCGAAGGTCAGGCCCTCGCCTGATTTCGAATCGATTTCAGTCGCCTTCAAACGAATGAAGAACATTCTGCGCCAGGCGGCGGAGACAACGAAAAAGGTTGCGGATCCATTCGCTTCTTCAGCTCTGAAAGAGCCGGAAGAAAAGAAGCTGGCGGACTCTATCCCGCAGGTCGCGAAGCGGGTGCTGGAGCTGCGCGGCTCGCGCCAGTACGAGCCTGCCCTGGTGGAGATCTCGCGTCTGCGTCCGCCGGTGGACGCCTTCTTCGACAAGGTCATGGTCATGGTGGATGACGAGAGCCTGCGCGCCAACCGCCTGGGCCTGCTGCAGACGCTGGTGCGAGAGTTTTCTTCGATCGCCGATTTCTCGGAAATCGTGACGGAGAAGAAGTAGCGGCTAACGTAGAGACCGCCACTTCGCTTCTCAGACGCGTCGCCACGCAACGTGTTTGGGTGTTGCCCCATCGGGTTTAAGGTTTCTTAACACTCTCGATTCGCGGTGTGAGCGGCGTCGCCATCTGCTCCAGACGACCTGTAATTTCGCGGCGGGTTCTGTAAGATAGATGTTTTGGGTCTGTCCTCACGCGACTCACAATCCAGCTAGCCATCTCAGGGAGACCAATCATGAGCGTAACTTCCGTTCCCACCCCGCAGACATCATCCAAGCCTGCTTCCCGTGATACCCAGTACGTGTATTTCTTCGGCGGAGGCAAGGCCGAGGGCAACGGCAAGATGAAAGACGAGCTGGGCGGCAAGGGCGCCGGGCTGGCGGAGATGACCAACGCCGGCCTGCCGGTTCCTCCCGGGTTCACTATCCAGACCGAGGCCTGCCGCGAGTACATGAAGACCAGCAAGGTGTCTGACGCCATCGAGGAGCAGAAGTCGGCGGCGCTGGCGCGGCTGGAGGTGCTGCAGAAACAGAAGCTGGGCACGGGCGAGAATCCGCTGCTGGTCAGCGTGCGCTCGGGCGCAAAGTTCTCCATGCCGGGAATGATGGACACCATCCTCAATCTGGGCCTCAACGACGAGAGCGTGAAAGCACTGGCAAAAAAATCCAACAACGAGCGCTTCGCCTACGACTCCTACCGCCGCCTGATCCAGATGTTCGGCAACGTAGTGCTGGATATTCCCAAGCAAGCTTTCGAGGAGGTGTTTGACGGCCAGAAGAAAAAGCGCGGCGTGAAGCTCGACACCGAGCTTACGGCCGAGGACCTGAAGGAAGTCATCGCCCAGTACAAGAACGTGGTCAAGAAAGAGGCGAAGCGCGACTTCCCGCAGAATCCCCTGGAGCAGCTGGCCATGGCGCGCGACGCCGTCTTCCGCTCGTGGAACAACGATCGCGCGAAGGTCTACCGCCGCATCAACAACATCTCCGACGATCTGGGCACCGCCGTCAACGTGCAGGCCATGGTTTTCGGCAACCTGGGCGAGACCAGCGGAACGGGTGTGGGCTTCACGCGCAATCCCGCGACCGGCGTCAAGGAGTTCTACGGCGAGTTCCTGATGAACGCGCAGGGGGAAGACGTTGTGGCCGGCATCCGCACACCAATCCATATCAGCGAATTGCAGAAGACCCTGCCTGACGTTTACGACCAGCTGCGCAACATCACCACGCGGCTGGAGCAGCACTATCGCGACGTGCAGGATTTCGAGTTCACCATCCAGGACGGACGCCTGTACATGCTGCAGACGCGCAACGGCAAGCGCACGGGATTGGCCGCCGTGCGGGTAGCCATCGACATGGTGAACGAAGGCCTGATCAAGCCGGAAGAGGCGATCTTCCGCGTAGATCCCAACCAGCTTTATGACTTCCTGGTGCCGCGGCTGGACGAATCGAGCGGCAACGTGCAAGTCATTGCCACGGGGTTGCCGGCGTCGCCAGGAGCAGCCGTGGGGCAGATCGTCTTCACCGCCAATGACGCGGTGGCCCGGGCCGGCACCGGCGCGGTCAAGAATCCGGTGGTGCTGGTGCGCAGCGAAACCACGCCGGAGGATATTCACGGCATGGAAGTGGCGGCGGGAATTCTGACGGCGCGCGGGGGCATGACCAGCCACGCCGCTGTGGTTACGCGCGGCATGGGCAAGTGCTGCATCGTGGGCGCGGGCGACATTGAGGTCGACGAGAAGAAAAAAGAGATGCACGTGGGGTCGCTCAGCCTTAAAGCCGGCGACTGGATCTCGCTCGATGGAACCACCGGACGCGTGATCAAAGGACGGCTCAACACCGTCCCGGCATCGGCTGAGAATGACGACCTGAAAACCCTGATGGGCTGGGCGGAGCCTTTTCGCACCATGGGGGTGCGCGCCAACGCTGACATTCCGCGCGATGCGATCCAGGCCCGCGCCTTCGGGGCGGAAGGCATCGGGCTGTGCCGCACCGAGCACATGTTCTTCGCCGAAGACCGCATCCCGCACATGCGGGCCATGATCATGGCTGACAATGAGAAGGACCGCCGCGCCGAACTGGCCAAGTTGCTGCCCATGCAGCGCTCGGACTTCGAAGGACTGTTCCGCGCCATGGACGGTTTGCCGGTCACCATCCGCCTGCTCGATCCGCCTCTGCACGAGTTCCTGCCTAAGCGCGAGCAGCTGATGGTGGAGATTGCCAAGCTGGAGTTGACGGACGCCAAATCGCCGGAGCTAGTGAAGAAGCGCGCGGTTCTGCGGCGCGTCGAAGAGCTGCACGAGTTCAATCCCATGCTGGGACTGCGAGGCTGCCGCCTGGGCATTGCGTTTCCGGAAATCACGGAGATGCAGGCGCGGGCCATCTTTGAAGCCGCGGTCAACGTGGCCAAAGAGGGCAAGAAGCCCATTGCAGAAGTCATGGTGCCGCTGACCGTGACGGCCAAGGAGATGGTTAACCAGAGCGCCATTATCCGCGGCGTCGCCGATCAGGTGTTCAAGGAAAAAGGGAAGAGCGTGCACTACCACGTGGGCACCATGATCGAGCTGCCGCGAGCGTGCATAGTGGCGGACGAAATCGCCAAGGACGCCGAGTTCTTCAGCTTCGGCACCAACGACCTGACGCAGACGACGTACGGGTTCTCGCGCGACGACATCGGCACCTTCTTGCCGGCGTACGTCGAGCGCGGCATCCTCAAGAACGATCCTTTCGCCAGCATCGACCAGAAAGGCGTCGGCTACCTGGTGGAACTGGGCATCGCCCGCGGCCGCAAAGTGAGGCCTGACCTGGAACTGGGCATCTGCGGCGAGCACGGCGGCGATCCTGAGTCAGTGGTTTATTGCCACAAGATCGGGTTGACCTACGTCTCCTGCTCACCCTACCGCGTGCTGACGGCGCGCCTGGCCGCAGCCCAGGCGGGAGCCTCAGACAAGCTGAAGGTGGAGGGGGGACGGACGAAGTAGTTTCTGTCCCGAACGCCGAAGGTGGAGGGAACCCTGTTTACGTGAGTGGGCTTAAGAGCAAAGACGTCCGATTAGAGAGAACTACCGTCGGGGCCTGGTGGAGGGTAGGGATCCCTCCCCTTCGCAAAGCCTCCGGGTCGGGACTCCGGAATCACTGAACCTTCTGCAATCTCTCAATCAGCTTCTGGGCCAGATTATCTTCCGACTCCGACCACAGGACGCGGCCGCTGATGCCGCAATTCTGCTCCACCGCGGTGGTGAAGCTCACCAGCTTGTGCACGTTGGCTTTCACGCGGCGCTCGACGACTTCAGAGAATTCAATTTCTTCATAAAGAAACGGCGTGTCCAGTCCAAAATCCACCTGCACGTGGCCGTTCTGCTGGTAGGTGGCATGTTCAAACTTTGCGCCTAAGGCGGTGAACTTCGCAGTCTGCGGCTGCATGACCCAGGTCTGGTCCAGATCGCCTTCCTGGACGGGGACCCAGAGGTCCCACATAGCTTCGATTTCGTAGGCGTTGTCTTCGTTCAGAAACTCCCCGGCCAGCGCCAGCACGCGCTCGGGATCGGCGCGATAGTCGAAGGTCTGCTGGAACACAATCGGCTGGTCCCAGCCGATGCTGTGCACAGTGAGATGCCCGATGCCCCCCTTCTGTTCGGAGAAAGGGAACTGCTTCACCACGGAGAGGAGGCGCGGCAGCATCTCCTGTTCGCGGAAGCTGGGGAACCAGATACTCAGATACAACTGATCAGCCATAATTCCAAGCACGCTATTGTAGTCTTCCCGGCGACCGGGCGTCCTGCTGACGAGACTTTTTTGGTGCGGCAGAGGTGAGGACGAAATTCGAGCTTTTCCGGGATGCAGGCGGCGTCACGCTTTGCCGCGAACCTTGGCCCACCACCAGCGCGTGCCCACCAGCAGGAAGCGCCAGTCGTGAAAGAACTCAGGTTCTTTGCCTTCGAAGGCGTGCCCGAGAAACTGCAGAATCCAGCCGGCCACGAACAAAGCCAGCGCATACATCCACAGCCAGTGAAGAAAGATAGCGGCGATCCCGAGGACCAGCGAGGCCACGATCATGGGAATGCCTAAAGTGTGGCAGAGCCGGTTCACGGGATGCTGGTGGCTGCCGGCATATTGCGCGATCCACTGTTCGTTGGTGCGTCCGCCTAACATGATGGAGGATTATATCGCACGCCGACGGAAAGACGGAGAGAGGCAAGCAGATTGCAATGAGCTCAGTCCTGCTCTTTGGGAGGCGGCGGCTCCAGGCGGTCATGAAACTTTGAAGCCAGTTTCTCCGCGGCTTCCACCATGTTGTTCTCGCGCGTGGTCTGCTTCATGGCGTACTTGGCGGTCTGCGTCGCCGTCCACAGCACTCGCTTGTTTTTTGCGTCGTAGACGGTCATGGTGATCTCCGCGTTGGAGAGATCTTTGCTGGTGCTGCTGGAGCGTTCAGGACGGCCGGTGAGCATGGAGGGGCCGTCGGAAGCGGTGGCGCGCACATCGCTGTCGCCGCCGCTGGTGGCGACTTCAACAATGAGGTCGGCCTTATCGGCGGTCTCAACCATGGTGAAGCGTACCCATCCCTCGATGGTTGACTTGATCACGTCATAGGGAATGCCGTTGCCACGGGTGCGCGTGACCAGCACGGTCTTGGCGTGGGCAAGGCGCTCGGTCGGCGGTTCCGGCGTTGGCTTCTTCTGCGCCGGAGGTGGCTGTTGACAGACAGCGGCGATCGAGCCGTAGATAAAAGCGATCAGAAGCAGAGCGCGAAGGAAACTCGAGCTGCGCATGGCCGGCCTCCGGGGAGAAGCTCAATCTAGGACAAGATTACTCCGCGAACAAGAGCCCAAAGGTGCAATGCGCGACAAGAATTGTTAAGCCGGGCCCGAGGGACCACCAGAAATCATAGACCGCTTCTAAAAGCTGTAGGGGACCTTAAGCAGTCTCCATGCGGGCAAACCACCCGGCTGCCGCGGTTTTCAGGGCCGGCGAGTCCGGGTCGCAGGAAAATCCGGCGAAGCGTTCAAGGGCGCTCATGCGGGCGGTGCGAAGCTGGGTGTTGGTGCATCCCAGAAGAATCGCAGTGTCGCTCACGGAGTGCCCCTCCAGAACCGAAACCACAAAGACAAATCGTTCAAAGGCAGGCAGCTTGATGACGGTTTCGATCATGGCCTCGCGGTCGTCACGCGCTACTCCAACCGACGGCGCCGAAGGAGCAGCGGAAAAAGACTCTGCAGCCCCCGGCGTCGGCTTCGGCTTCACCATGCGCACAGCGTTACGGATGATGGCGCGCCGGGCCCAGGTGCGGGCCCACTGGCGGAATACGGTGTTGCCTTCCAGGCTGTCCTCAAGGCCTGCGACAAGACAAGCGGCGGCTTCCGCGTGGTTTGCGGTCAGGAGATAGGCCAGGGTGTGCAGCGAGGCCATCTGTTCGGTGAAAATAACTTGAAAGTCTTCCCGGGTTGCGCACTCCGGGGCCCGCTCACGTGCTTTTCGTTTGTCTGCCATGCCGAACATTGAATGCCTCCGACTCGCCGACTCTTGTATTTGCGGCCCTGCTCCTGCGGCGATGCGCCCAAGAGTGCAAAATCGACACCAATGTGGAGCTTCCGCCAAGCTATTGATTTGCAGCAGGTTCGCGGGAGCGTTCAGGGGTCCCACGAAAAACCGACTGTGCAGTGCTACATACACTGTCGGAAAAGAGACACGAAGGGATGGGCTGAACGAAATTGGACGCAGTTGGGTGGCGGGCGTCGCGAGTGCATTTCTGCTAGGCTAAAAGGTGCGGCCGCAACGCTGCGAGCAAGACAATGCAAGAGAATGAGAGCACGGAGTCGCCGCAGGTCGGGATGCCGCGAAGAACTTTCCTGGCGTCACTGGCGGTGGTGGGAGCGGGTCTCTACACATGGTGGTCTATGAGCAAAACGCATTCTGCTGAAGCAAGAGTTCCCAGTCAACGGCCGGAAGAAGTAACCATCGTGGAGTTCAGCGATGCGGGCGAGCGCAAAGAGACGGTCCACGTCCCCAAGATCGTGAAGAGCGAAAGTGAGTGGCGGCAGCAGTTGGATGGCAACGCTTTTGACATCACCCGTCATGACGATACGGAGATGGCCTTTACCGGCAAGTACTGGAACAACCACGACAAAGGGCTCTATCGCTGCATCTGCTGCGACACGGCGCTGTTCAACTCGGATACCAAGTTCGAGTCCGGCACCGGCTGGCCGAGTTTCTGGGAACCGATAGCCAGGGAAAATGTGGAAGAGATTCGCGATGCGAGCTTTGGAATGCTGCGCATCGCGGTTGCCTGCCACCGCTGCGATGCTCACCTGGGCCACGTCTTTCCCGATGGGCCACGGCCGACCGGGCTGCGCTACTGCATTAATTCGGCGTCGCTGAAGTTTGTGAAGACGGCGTGATGCTCCTGGTTCCAGACGAAAACCATGAAGTCTTCTCTACAGATCAGCGGCTAACGCCGGTTTTTTTGCGCTCTGACGGCACGACTGAAATCGTGCCCTGATACAAACCGACACCAAAGCAGATTGCCGATAATCTAAAGCAGATCACCCGATCACCCGATCACCCAATCACCAGATCACCGGATTCCATCATCCTCCAAGTTTTTCAAAGAACCTGATGATCGATTCGATCCCGCGATAGAAGTTCGGGATGTGGAACTTCTCGTTGGGGGCGTGCAGGTTGTCGTCAGGCAGGCCGAAGCCCATCATGACGCTGGGAATCTTCAGCACGTCCTGAAAATCGGTGACGATGGGAATGGATCCGCCGGAGCGGATGAAGACGGTGTCCTTGCGGAAGACGTCATGCATGGCCTCGGTGGCGGCCTTGATGTAGCGGTTGTCGGTGCCCACTACGCAGGCCGGTCCCTTGCTGTGGACCTTGATGTTCAGGTCAATGCCCTTGGGCGTGTGCTTCTTCACGAATTTGGTGTAGCGCTTGAGAACGTCGTCGGGGTCCTGGTTGGGGACCAGGCGCATGGAGACTTTGGCGGAGGCGCGCGCGGGGATCACAGTCTTGGCGCCGGAGGCGGTGAAGCCGCCGGGCATGCCGTGGACTTCCAGAGTCGGACGCGCCCAGGTGCGGTAGAGCACGCTAAAGCCGGCCTCGCCGGTGAGCACCTTGGATCCGACTTCGGTCTTGCGATAGTGCTCTTCATTGAACGGCAGGCGCTTCCAGGCTTTGAGTTCATCTTTGCTGGGAGCTTTCATGCCTTTGTAAAACCCGGGGATAAGAATGTGGCCCCTGGCGTCCTTGAGCTTGCTGATGATCTCGACCAGAGCGAACAGGGGATTGGGCGCGGCGCCGCCGTACATCCCGGAATGCAGATCGGTCTTGGCGCCCTGGGCCTCGATCTCGGTGTAAACTAGGCCGCGCAGGCCGACGCAAAGAGTGGGCAGATCGGGAGCGAAGAGCTCAGTGTCGCACACCAGGGCGAAGTCGGCCTTGAGCTTGGCCTTCTCCTTGCGGACGTAAGCGGCGATGGATTCGCCGCCGACCTCCTCTTCGCCTTCGATGATGAACTTGACGTTGAGCGGCAGGCGGCCGTTGTGACCCTTCATCAGCGCCTCGATGGCCTTGATCTCCATCCATAGCTGGCCCTTGTCGTCGACCGCGCCGCGGGCGTAGATGTTCTGATTGCGCTCGGTGGGCTCAAAGGGCGGGGAGATCCACTCGTTCAACGGCTCGGCGGGCTGAACGTCATAATGCGCATAGCAGAGGACGGTAGGCTTGGCGGCGGCGTGCAGCCAGTCGGCGTAGATCAGGGGATGGCCCTTGGTGGCGATGATCTCCACGTTCTCCAGGCCGATGCGGCGCATCTCGCTGGCCACGAATTCGGCGGCGCGGCGCACATCGTCCTTGTGCTCCGGCGCGGTGCTCACGCTGGGAATGCGAAGCAGGTCCTTGAGTTCGCCTAAAAAACGTTGCTGGTTCTGCTGAGCGTAACTGACTGCGGATGAGGCCATGGAAGAGGCTCCTTGTGGAGGAAAAATCAAACTCTAAAGTATAGCGCCTGGGATGAGCTTTATTCGATGGCAGCTTCTTTTCGAGCGCTTTCCCATTGATCATTCAGTCCAACATGTAGGGGATTTCAGCCTGGTCGAGTGTCCGCGTCAGTGGGCGCAACAGCTCCGCTGCCTTCATCGCAACGAATCTAGGAGAGGCTTGGGGCATAAACGGAATATTAGCAAATAACCCGCGGCCTGATTCCTGCATCTCTGGTTAGGACGTAAACGACTGCAATGGCTACCACAATCTATAATTGGCACGTGAGCTCACCATCCGCCGTCCGCAAGCTAGCTGAAGCTGATTTCCCCACGCGCTGGGGGCATTTTCGCATTATGGGATTTGAAGGCCTGTTCCACGGCGACCGCCGGGTGGAAGAAGGCGTAGCCCTGGTGATGGGCGACATTCACAGCGCGCCGCCCCTGGTGCGCATCCACTCGCAATGCCTGACCGGGGATGTCTTTGGGTCGTTGCGCTGCGACTGCCGCCAGCAACTGGAGATGGCGCTCTCTATGATCGCGCAGGCCGGCGCCGGCGTGCTGATCTATGAGATGCAGGAAGGGCGGGGAATCGGCCTGATGGCCAAGCTCCAGGCGTACGAGCTGCAGGACAACGGGCGGGATACGGTGCAAGCCAACGAAGAACTCGGCTTCAAGGCCGACGAACGCGAATTCCATCTACCTGCCGGGATCCTGAAGGCGCTCGGGCTCAAGGCGGTGCGTCTGCTCTCCAACAACCCGCAGAAGGTAGCGGCGCTGGAGGCTGCGGGAGTGAGAGTTACCGAGCGCGTGCCCTGCGAAGTGGAGCCTCACGCGGCTTCCAAGCGTTACCTGAACACCAAAAAAGAGAAGATGGGCCACCTGCTCAGCAAGAAATAAGAGTTCAGTCCACAAGCCTGGCCAGGGACTTCACGTTCTTTGCGGGGAGTTCGCGCAGAGCTGCGCTCACCAGCGCGCGGTAGACCTTGAGGAGCTGCGGTGACTTCCGCAGGTCGCGGAGGTGGCGGCGAATGGTCTGGATGTCGCCGCGCTTGACGGGGCCGCTGAAGGCCGCGGCGGCGCTGCGGTCGAGATAGTTTCTGAGCGTCTGCTCCACGATGGGCGCGATCATCTTTCGCGTCTGCGACCGGCTAAGACCGGCGGCCTGTCCTACCCGCTCGGCGGTGGCGAGGGTGGCTACCAGCAGCGGAGAAGCAAACGATCCCAAAACGTGGTACAGCACCTTGGACTGCTTCCTGATCCTGAAGAACTCCGCGCTCAGCCGCGCGGCGATCTGGCGGGCGCCGGCGACGGCGCGGGGGTCACCCTCAACCGCCAGAGGCACGTTTCTGAGTAGAGGCCTGGTTCCGGGGACAAAAGTCATCAAAGGATGGACAGAAGCCAAGTGGGCTCCGGCGCGACGCAGGGGGGCCAAGACGTCGCCAGCCAGAGCGCCGCTGGAGTGGAAGACCAGCTTGCCTTTCCACCCGGGCTTGCGGGCGAGGAGACGGGCGGTCTGGGCCAGGGCGTCGTCGGTATGGCACAGCCAGATGACGGCGGCGTCGGGGCGGGCATCGGCGATCGGGACCGGCTTAGCGTTCAGCTTCTTTGCCAGCACGGTCGCTCGACGACGCGAATCAGCATTGTCGCGGAAGGCGACCGTTTCAATCCGGTAGCCTGCAGCGTGCAAGGCGGGTCCGAGCACCTGGGCCAGGTTCCCGGAGCCGACCAGCGAGATGGTGGGGAGACGCGATTTGGGTTTGGCCGGCATCCGCTGGCGAGAATAGCATTTTTGTTTTGCCTCGAGCGAAAGCGAAACGTGCCTGCGTCGCGCGCGAAATGAGAGAATCTCTACATGCCCTCAAAACAGAAGAAGCCTGCGGTGCGCGTGATCTCTTCGCGCACGGTGTTCAGCGGCCCGGTATTCAGCGTGGATTCCGATCGCGTGATCGAACCGGGAAACATACGGGTTCGTCGCGACGTAATCCGGCACGCGGGATCGATCGTGATCCTGGCGGTGGATGATCGCGGCAGGCAACCGACGGTCCTGCTGGAGCGGCAATATCGTTACGCCGCGGGCGCACGCCTGTGGGAGCTGCCGGCGGGCCGAATCGATACCGGTGAAAGCGCGCTGGCGGGGGCCAAGCGCGAGTTGCTGGAAGAGACCGGGTACACGGCGCGAAAGTGGCAGCGGGCGCTGTTTTTCTATGTGAGTCCGGGGTTTCTGGACGAGAGCATGGAAGTCTTCCTGGCCCATGGGCTTAAAAAGGGGAAGGCGCAGCCGGAAGAGGACGAACGTATCGCGATTCGCTTCTTTCCTCTGCGCCAAGCCGTAAAAATGGCTATCGGCGGGAAGATTCGAGACGCCAAAACTATCGCCTCATTGCTTTGGCTGGACAAGAAACACAATTAACGATAAAGAAAACAGGTAAATTCCCGATCTTAAGAACCGTGAAAGTTAAAGCGCCTTAATCTGCCAAGAGGCTTCGGCTAGAGATTTAAGAGGTGTCTTAGCGCTTTCGCTTGGTTTTTATTGACACCGGGGAGGTAATCGCGGGAAAATAGCAGCAAAGCCAAAGATGTGGTTTACGATGCGTAACCGGCGGAGAATGGTTTCCGATGGGCAACGCATCTCTCCTAGGAATGGGAAACCAAAAACATAAAAATGAGTCCAGGTAAGAGCTGATCTTCCAGGACAGCTTGGAGTGTAAAAGGATCGTGTCTCGAATTAAAGGTAAAGTGAAATGGTTTAACAACGCAAAGGGCTTCGGCTTTATTGGCCGGGAAGACGGCCCCGATGTGTTTGTCCACTACAGCGCCATCCAGTCCGAGGGTTACAAAAGCCTGCAGGAAGGCGATGACGTTGAATTTGAAATAGTCCAGGGCCAGAAAGGCCCTCAGGCAGAGAACGTTACAAAGCAGCAAGCAACGCAATCCGCCTGATAGCCACCTTCGTCGCGTGACATTGCGGACCCGGAGCTTTACCACCGAGGTCCGGGTCCGATTTGTGTCAGCAGTGTGACGTGTCAGCGCAGCGGCCATGGGGCCGTCCCTCCCGTGCGCTTTCTCTTCCTTTTCCTCTTCCTGGCGATTTTTCACTAAGAGCGCATTCGCTTGCTTACCTTTCCTCGCTGGCATAGTCTATCTACGTGATGTGGCATAGACGATCTATGCCAGCGAAAGTGGGTTGATGGCTCGCGACGAAATACCGCCAGGGACGCTGCACATGCTAATTCTGCGGGTGCTAGCCCGCAACGGCGAACTCCACGGGTTCGAGATTGCCAAGTCCATCGAGCAGCTCTCCGAGGAGGTGCTGCAGGTGGAAGAAGGCTCGCTGTATCCGGCGCTGCAGCGCATGCTGGTCAAGGGCTGGGTAACGGCAGCGTGGGGCACGACGGCGGAGAATCGCCGCGCGCGTTATTACCGCCTGACGGCGGCAGGGCGACGGCAGCTGGAAGAGGAGATCTCGCAGTTCGAGCGGGTGATCGGCGCGATTCACCGCGTCATCCAGACCGCCTGAGGAAGAGCTATGAAATGGTGGAACAGGTTGCTGGAGTCCGGACGAAGGTTGCGCCTGCTGTTCCGGCCGCGCGAGAGTTTTGACCGCGAGATGGAAGAGGAGATGCGGCTGCATCGCGACCTGCGCGCGCGAGAGAACCGCGAAACCGGCCTCGATCCCGAAGAAGCGGCCTACTCGGCACAGCGCCGCTTCGGCAATACCCTGAAGCTGCGGGAACAGGTTCACGAGGCGTGGAGCTGGAGGTGGCTCGACAATTTTGGACGCGACTTGAAGTACGGCGCGCGGCGGCTGCGCCATCAGCCGGGATTCACGACGGTGGCGGTCCTGACGCTGGCGCTGGGGATCGGCGCCAATACTTCGATTTTCAGCCTCATTCAGCAGGTCATGTTCACCCCGCTTCCGGTGGAGCACGCGAATGAGCTTTACAGCCTGGGCGACGATAAAAACGGCTGCTGCGGAGGAGGATTTCAGGGTGACTTCAGCGTCTATTCTTATCCGCTCTACCTCTACTTACGCGAGCACACTCAGGAATTCTCCGACTTAGCGGCATTTTCCTCCGGCGATGAGGCTCTCGGCGTCCGCCGCGCAGGGAACCCCAATGCAGCCCGCGCCTTTCGCGGAGAATCGGTTTCCGGAAACTACTTCAGCACTCTGGGAGTAAAGGCCTATGCTGGAAGGCTTCTGGAGCCCGCGGACGATCAGCCCAACGCTCCTCCAGTCCTGGTGATGAGTTACCGCGCGTGGCGGGAAAAGTTCAGCTCCGACCGGGGACTGATCGGGCAGACGCTGGTGGTCAAAGGCGTTCCCATGATTGTGGCGGGCATCACGCCGCCCGAGTTCTTCGGCGACACTCTGCGCAGCGATCCCCCGGACATCTACATGTCTCTGGCCATGGAAGCCACGCTTCATCCCGAAGCTTCCCTGCTGGAGCACTGGAACGAGTACTGGTTGTACGCGATTGGGCGGCTTCGCCCAGAGGCGCAGCCGGCGCAGGTTCAGGCTCACGTGACGGCCGAGTTGCAGCAGTGGCTGCGAGAGAATTATGTAGCAGAGCGATTCAACTCGGATGCTTACCTTGCGGCGCGCTACACCAAAGACATCAGCAAGCAATACATTGTGGTCATTCCTGCGGCCGGCGGAGTGGCCTACACGCGCGACAACAAACGCGAGGCTCTGCGCCTGCTGATGACCATTTCGTTGCTGGTGTTGCTGCTGGCCTGCGCCAATATCGCCAGCCTGCTACTGGCGCGGGGAGCATCGAGCCGCCAGCAAACGGCGGTGCGCATGGCTTTAGGAGCGTCGCGATCGCGCATTCTCGGCCAGATGATGACCGAAGGCCTGCTGCTGGCGATGATCGGCGGCGCGGTCGGCGCGTGGATATCAATGGCTGCCACGCGCGGGATTCTATCGCTGGCCTTTCATGATGCCGAGTTCATCCCCATCCGAATGGTTCCTTCTCTGCCGGTCCTCGGTTTTGCTTTCGTCGCCTCAATAGTCACTGGCCTGGTCTTCAGCGCCGCGCCGGCATGGATTGGTTCGCAAGCTCAGCCGGTTGAGCCGATGCGCGGCGCCGGACGCTCCACACGTGACCGCTCGCTGCTTCCGCAGAAATCGCTATTGGTGGTGCAAGCGGCGGTGTCGCTGGTCCTCCTGGTGGCCGCCGGCCTGCTTACTCTCAGCCTGCGGCGCATGGAACAGCAAAAGTCCTCAGGTGTGGAAACGCAAGGTCGATTGATGGCTTGGATCAACCTGCCTCGCAACCAGTTTCCTTCGCGCCGGCTGGGCAGCCTTTACCGGAACCTGCAGGAGCGGCTGGCCGGGATTCCGGGCGTGTTGAGCAGCAGCTTTTCCAATGGGACTCCTGTCTCCCAGGGGATAATAGTTGAGCCCATCTCCATTGCCGGGAAGCCGCCGGTTCCATTGCTCGCGAACGGCCGCTGGCCTGCCGAGAATCGCGTCGGCCCGCGCTATTTTGAAACCGTGGGCACGCGGCTGGTGCGCGGGCGCGTCATTGATGAGCGCGATACTTCAGCCTCCCAGCATGTTGCTGTGGTTGACGAAGCCTTTGCTCATTTCTTCTTTTCCAACGAAGACCCTATCGGCAGGCATTTCGGAATCCAGACCCAGGAGCACGGCTCCGACTACGAGATCGTGGGCATCGTCGAGAACGCGCACTATCCCGCTCCCAGGATCATGGCCTATCCAACCTTCTTCCTGCCGCTGCTGCAGGAGGAGAAATATGCCGATACGGCCGAAGAGCTCGAGCAGTTTGATTCCCAATACGCAAACGTAGTAGAGCTTCGCGTGGC
This sequence comes from Candidatus Angelobacter sp., assembly GCA_035307585.1. GTDB lineage: Bacteria > Acidobacteriota > Terriglobia > Terriglobales > Acidobacteriaceae > Angelobacter. Next base: position 41,430 of record DATGHX010000013.1, on the reverse strand, counting down.
CGGGCGACCGCAGGATTTCGCCGCGCCGCTTCGCCGGGCCCTGGCCGCGACCGATCCGAACCTTGTCTTTATTCGCGCCCGTACCTTCACCGAGCAGCTTGACCGGAACTTCGATCAGGAGCGCATGGTCGCCCGGCTTACCACTCTCTACGGCTTGCTGGCGTTGCTGCTGGCTTCGGTGGGACTCTACGGAGTAGCCTCGTACGCGGCCGCCCGGCGCATCAACGAAATCGGCATCCGCATGGCCCTGGGCGCGGACCGCGGCAGCGTGATGAGGATGATGATGGGGGTGGCGCTGCAGCCGGTGGGTCTGGGACTGATGATCGGGATTCCGATCGCCCTGGTGGGAGCGCGGGCCGCCGCCAGCCAGCTCTACGGCGTCAGGATCTATGATCCGTTGACCTTCGCGGCTGCGGTGGTGGTGCTGGGCATTTTTGCCGCAGCCGCCGGCTACCTGCCGGCGCGGCGGGCGGCCTCTATCGATCCCATGTAGGCGCTGCGCATCGAGTAAGCCTGCGAATTCGTTCGCCTGGCCGGCTCTGTACCAACCTCTTCTTAATCGCGGGATTCCTATGTAGCAGGTGCTGTGATGGGAATCTTCCGGTTACTGATCAGCTTGCTGGCGCTGGCCGCAACGGCCTTGGCCGCGGCGCAGAATCAGCCGGCCAACGACAGTGAGAGAGGCGCGGTGCACGCGCAGATGCGCAACGTCCTCTACCGCTTCAGCCCCGAGATTGCGGTGTTCATTCGCAGGCTGGGCGGGGAACTGGTGCCGGCGGGCGGCGCGTCACTGCCGATTTTTGACGACAAGAGGACGTTCAACCTGAAGATTGACGCGGCGGAGATTGCCATCAGCACGCAGGCGCTGACCAGCACGCTGAACTCCTACGTCTTCACGGCAAAAGACGCTCCGCTCAACGACATCTCGGTGGCGATCGATAAAGACCGCCTGCAGATCAAAGGCAAGCTGCATAACAAGGGCGACCTGGGTTTTGAATGCGAAGGCCATCTCAGCGCGACCGAGCAGGGCAAGATCCGGCTGCACGTGGAGAAGATTCGCGCGTTGCATCTGCCCGTGAAGGGATTGATGGACCTGCTGGGAGTGGACGTGGCCGACCTGATCAAGACCGGCAAAGTCCGCGGCGTTGAGGTGGAGAAAGACGACCTGATTCTTGATCCGGCGCTGATTCTTCCTCCGCCGCACATCAGCGGCCGGGTCACGAGCGTGCGGCTGGAGAACGGAAACGTGGTGCAGGTCTTGGGCGACCCGGAGAAATATCCCTGGGAGAAGGTGGCGGAGAAGAATTACATGGCTTATCGCGGCAACCGGCTGCGCTTCGGCAAGCTCACCATGGACAACGCCGACATGATGCTGATCGATACCACCCCGGCAGATCCTTTCGACTTCTACCTTGATCACTACGTGGAGCAACTGGTGGCCGGATACACAAAAAACACCCCGCAGAACGGGCTACGCGTCTTCATGCCCGATTACGCCAAGCTTCACAGAAGCCAAAGTGCAGGACGCCCTGCAGGCCAACCACGGCATGTAAAATGATTGCCATCGGACCAAAGTTGCGGCTTTCGAGACTGATTAACCTGTGCCGATCAAACGCCCGCTATTCCGCTACAGCGTCCTAGCCTTCCTCTTTGCGGCCACGCTCGTCTATGAGGCCCGTTATTTGCACGACGTTCTGCGCGATGCGCGCACAAATGTTGAAGCCGTCGCGCCCGCGCCGGGAAGCAATCGAATCCAATACCTGGACCCCGGCGCGGTCCGCGCGGGCATTCATGCCGGCGACCTGCTGCTAGCAGTCAATGGAGTTCCTTACACCGGCACCGGGATGCTGGGCGACGCGCTGGCCCATGCCCGGCCGGGCGTGGCGATTCAGTTGACAATTCTCTCCCAGGGAGCTGGCGGAGGCGGCGAACGCACGGTTTCGCTTCCTGTCACACAAACCCCGATCCAGTCCTGGGAATTGGCCAGCAACTTGATGCTGTATTTTCTGTTGCCTGCCGCCAGTCTCCTATTGGGCTTCTGGGTGGCGGCGGTGCGGCCGCGAGATCCTTTGGCCTGGCTTCTCCTGCTCCTGATGATGACCTTCCCGCACATCATCGAGAGTTACAAAGCCTGGGGGTGGGGTCCGGGGTGGCGCGAAGCGGGAATGATTTACCACATGACGCTCCAGTGCTCCTTCCCCATTGTGATGTTCCTCTTTGGGCGATTCTTCCCCGAGCCTTTTCCCAAGGGCAGTCGATACGACCTGATCTGGAGAACTGTGCAGTGGGGTGGGGCGCTTCCCTTTGCTCTCTTAGCCGTAGGGAGCGTTATCGTAACCGTCGGGCAGCTTAGCAACTATAAGTCCGTTGCTCCGTTAGTCCAGCTGTTTAAGCCCTTCGATCGCGTGGCGGCCATCCTGGTCTACATTCTGGCGGGGAGTTTCTTTTCAGCGATGGCTGTTAGACTCCGCCTGACTCGATCGGCCGATGCCAAGCGCCGGCTGCGTCTGGTCTATTGGGGAGCCACATACGCCTTCGGTCCTGCCCTGTTCTTAACGATTTTCTCTCTCGTAGCCGGCAAGACGCCGGCCGAGGTCTTTCCCAAGTGGCTTATCGTCGTACTCCTGAGCCTGCTGGTAATCTTCCCGCTGACGCTGGCTTACGCGATCGTGGTGCAGAAGGCCATGGCCGTCGGCGTGGTGGTGCGCCAGGGACTGCAATACGCGCTGGCAAAGAATGGAATGCTCGTGCTGCAGGGGATCGTGGTGACGGGCATCCTCGCCGCGGCTTCAGCTATGGCGGCTGACATACACCGCAACCGCCCGCAAAGGATCACCGCGATCGCCATCGGGGTTTTAGCCATCGTTGTGATTCGGCGCACGCGTGGACGGCTGCGAACATGGCTCGATCGCCGATTTTTCCGCGAAGCCTACAACGCCGATCAGGTTTTGAGCGATTTGAGCGAGCAGGTCCGCTCGATGGTGGAACCCAAGCTCCTGGTCGAAACCGTGGCTTCGCGGCTCTCCAGCATCCTGCACGTGCCCCAGGTGGCGGTCTTGCTCGGCGCTTCCGATTTCTACCAGCCTGCAGTCGCCATGGGTTACGGAAGCGTTCCCGATCTGATCTTCCCGCGCGACCGGGGGACGGCGAAAGTCCTGCAGCGGCGCAAAGAGCCGGCGTATGTCTACCTCAACGATCGTGATTCCTGGTTATATCGCGAGGACGGTATCAGCGAAGAAGAGCGAGGCAAACTGGCGACTCTGCATTCCGAGTTGTTGCTACCTCTTTCTGTGCGCGAGAAGCTGCTGGGATTCATCTCGCGGGGCCCGAAAAAATCAGAAGAACCATACACGGGGACGGATGTTCGATTGCTCAGATCAGTGGCGGCGCAGACCGGACTGGCGCTGGAGAATGCCGACCTGATGCGCGAAATCGCCGCCGAGATCGCGCAACGCGAGCGCATGAACCGCGAAGTGGAGATCGCCCGCGAAGTCCAGGAGCGGCTCTTCCCGCAAAAACTTCCCGCAATTGCCGGGTTGGATTATGCGGGGCATTGCCGGCCGGCTCTCGGAGTAGGAGGCGACTACTACGACTTTCTCGCCCTTCCGCATGGGCGCCTGGGCGTGGCGATTGGCGATGTGTCCGGCAAAGGCATTGCAGCCGCGCTTACGATGGCGAGTCTGCAGGCCTCGTTGCGCGGCGAGGCTACGCGGGCCCCGGAGAACCTGGCAGCCGCAGTCAGCAACGTAAACCGCCTGGTGTACGAGGCCTCGTCCGACAGCCGTTACGCGACCTTCTTCTATGGCCAGTACGATCCCGGGACTCGCCAATTCGACTACGTCAACGCGGGACACAACCCGCCCATGCTCTTTCACTGCGCCGATGGCAGGTGGACAGTCACTCGATTGGATGTGGGCGGAGTGGTGGTGGGCTTGCTCGAAAGCTACCCCTACCAGCAAGGCCGGGTGGCAATGTCGGCCGGCGACGTCCTGGTTGCCTTTACCGACGGCATCAGCGAGGCCATGAACAAAGCAGACGAAGAATGGGGCGAGGAGCGCATGATCAAGGTGATTGAGGCGTGTCAGGGACTGGCCGCTGCGGCGATTCTCCAGCGCATTCTCTCAGCCGCCGACGCCTTCGCCGCGGGCGCCGAGCAGCATGACGACATGACCCTGGTTATTCTGCGTGCTGTAGTCTAAACGCTGTAGCGATTTCTCTGAGCCAGGTTCGTCGATTCTGCGATTTCAAAAACCGGACGTTGGCACCGCCAGCCAATTTGGGGGAGTCGTGCGTCTACTGTGTTCTCCGGTCGGTCAGCAAGCCGAGTTCACCGACCCCGGCAGCACGGATATGGTCCACGGCATCGGCTACCGACCGATAGCGAGTGCGGGCGTCGGCTTTCACGAATACGGTTTTCGTGGCGCGTGCCGCGATGCGATCGCGAATCCTCTCCGTCAGCTCCGCCGGGATGATCTCATGGTTGCCGAGGAAGAGCTGCCCGTCACGGTTGATGGCGACCAGCAGGGCGTCGTCCTTGTCGGCGTCGGGCATCCAGGAGGGGTTGATGGTTCTAGCCAGCTGGACCTGAGGGCCGGGCTGCAGAAGGGGCATGATCACCATAAAGATGATCAGCAACACCAGCATCACATCCACCATAGGAGTGACATTAATCTTCGCATTGACGTTGCTGTGGTTGCGAACCGCAATCCGCATACGCCTCACCGACGGCCTCCTATAGCTAAGAAAAGACACCGGTTTCATCTATCGAGTTCCATAGATTTTCGTCAAAACAGATGGCGACCGAGAACCGCCAAGAAAAGTGGATTTGTGGCGGTGCAGGTGTCGATTGTGGATATCTCGCGCGTCGTAAAAGTGGCTATCCCTGACTTGAGTTGGGTCAGGTAGTCTTGTAAAAAGGTAGGACGCAGGCAGGCGCCGTCATTTCTGAGCAGGACGCGTCAGCCGCCGTGGTGGAGGATCAACATGTCATTCCTTCGCGATTTGAAAGTTGCGCTACGTTCCCTTTCCCGGGCGCGGGCGCTGTGGATCATTGTGGCCGTTACCCTGGCGCTGGGGATCGGGGCCAATGCCGCCATCTTCAGCGTAGTGCGCGGGGTGCTGCTGCGTCCGCTGGCCAATCGCGATGAAGATCGCCTGCTCTACGTGCGGCAGAGCGCTCCCGGACTGCACGACGATCACGTCTTGTTCTCCGTCCCTGAGATCCACGACATTGGCGCGGACCTGAAAACCATCAAGGAACTCGGCACCTTTTCCGCTGTCGATTTCACGATGGTCGGCCTGGGCGACCCGCGCGAGATCCGGGCTGGTGTGGTGGACGGGAACTACTTTGACGTCATGGGACTTCGTCCCGTGCTCGGCCGTCTGCTGACACCTGGCGATGATGGTCCGAACGCCGCCGGAGCGGTGGTCCTTACGTATCGTTACTGGAGCACGTCGCTGCATTCCGATGCTGGGGTGATCGGCAAACAAATCCGGTTGGGCAGCTTTGAGGGTACGCGCACGGCAACCATCGTCGGCGTTTTGGAGCCCTCGGTGCCATATCCGGAAGAAACCGAGATCATCGCCAACATCGTGACCAGCCCGCACCACCTTTCCGCCACCATGGTGCAGGGACGCGTTCACCGCATGACCGAGGTCTTCGCCAGGCTGGCGGCAGGCGCACAACTGGACGCGGCACAGGCGGAGCTGACGAAGGTCCACGCCAACATGCTGGCAGCGCACCCTGACGTCTATAAGCCTTCCGACCACTATCAGGTCACGGTTATGCGCATGCATGACCAGCTCAACTCCCGCGCGCAGACGATCCTCTGGATTTTGCTGGCGGCTTCCGGGTTGCTGTTTGTGATTGCCTGTTCCAATGTCGCCAACTTGATTCTGGCGCGGACGGTGCGCCGGGAAACCGAATTGGCCGTGCGCTCGGCTTTGGGCGCAAGCAATGCCGCACTACGCCGTTCGTTGCTGGCCGAAGCGATCGTCCTCTGCGGCAGTGGTACGTTGGCGGGAGTAGCTATTGCCGCCCCGATGGTTTCCATACTGGCGCGCTACGCGGCGCGTTTCTCGGTGCGCGCGCTCGATCTCAAGGTGGATTTCACGATGGTGTGGATCGGAGTCGTGCTTGCGCTGGTCGCCGCTTTTTTCCTGGCTTTTGTTCCGCGCCTGCCTTCGTCCGACGTTTCGCAGGGTTTGTCGCTGGCGAGTGCCGGGGTAAGAGTAACGGGAGCCAGCCGCCGCCGGCTGCGCGTTTTCGCAGTCACCCAGATCACCGCTTCCTTCCTCTTGCTGGCGGGCGCCGGTGCATTGTTGCGCACTTTGCTGGTGCTGCAGCAAACCCAACCGCCCTTTGAAACTGCCCATGTTTTGGCGGTCAACCTCCCTGTTATGAACTACGGCAAGACTCCGGAACAGGTGCGCGACTTCTACCGCGAAGCCACGCGACGCGTGAGCGCGATTCCGGGTGTGGCCCGCGTGGCCACCGGTTTCAGCGTGCCGTGGCGCGATACGCGAAATTTCAATATAAGGTTCAAATTCACGGTCGAAGGTGCGAGACGTGAGAACGCTCTGGACGATCCGGTGGCGATCTTCCGTGGGATCTCGCCGGGATATTTCGATACCCTCGGCGTACCCATCCTCGAAGGGCGCGATTTCCGCGACACCGACCGCGATGGGTCGGAACGCGTGGTCATCATCAGCCGGAGCCTCGCGAACCGGCTTTTTCCCGGACGTGAAGCGGTCGATCGCCATATCCAGTGGACTGACCCGGTAATGCAATTTATCGGGATCAGCTACGAGCCGCGAAGGATCATCGGCGTGGTTCCCGACGTTGACGATTCCAACATCATTCCTAATCCCGACATAACCATCTATCAACCCACCGATCAGGAATGGGTGAGCGGGCGGTTGTTTGTGCGCGCCAAGAATGATCCCTACGCTCTGGTTCCGATCATCACGCGTACGATTCGCGAGATGTCGCCTGAACAGCCGGTGGAGCGGGCCAGCACTCTACAGGACATTCGCACTGAGGTCATGAGTCCGGACCGCCTCAATGCCATCGTCTTTGGCGGGTTTGCCACGCTGGCTCTGCTCATTTCTGGAGTGGGCGTTGCCGGCGTACTTGCCTTTTCCGTGAGTGGCCGCACGCGGGAGTTTGGAATCCGTCTGGCTCTCGGCGCCCAGCCCCGGAGCATTCTTACCAATGTCCTGGTGGAAGGCGTGGTGATCGGCAGCATAGGCGTGATCACGGGAGTGGTGGTCGGTTTTGTCTTTCTACGCGGGCTCGGTAAATACGTTGCCGAATTGCAGCAGCCGGGAGCTGTACCGTTGATGATCTCGGCGGCGGTGATTCTGGTTTCGGCGTTGATCGCCTCAGCACTGCCGGCAATCCGAGCAGCGAGGGTGGACGCGGTGCAGGCGTTAAGGGCGGAGTAGGGCGGTTGTGATCTTTCGTTGACAGATAAGGGCCGCGGAGACGTGGCAATGCCACGTCTCTACGTCGAATGGCTCGAACTCTTACATTCGTGATCGATTTAAAATGAATTGGTGCCCGCCCTCGACAACAAGACTGTCGCCAACATCCTTTACGAAACTGCCGAGCTGATGAAAGTGGCGGCGGAAGACGGCTTCCGCATCCGTTCCTACGAGCGCGCGGCTGAAGCCGTTGAGTCGCTCGACCAGCAACTGGCGGACATCTACCAGGACCAGAAAAAGCTGCTGGCCATCCCCGGAATCGGCAAGAGCATGGCCGGGCACATCCAGGACATCTTCACCACCGGGAAGCTCTCCGTCCACGAAGAGCTGCTGAAGAAGTACCAGCCCTCGATGCTGCAGCTGATGAAGATCCAGGGGCTGGGACCGAAGACGATTGCCCTGATCTGGGATGCGTTTCACATCTGCGACGTGGAGGGCGTGGCCAAGCTGGCGCGGGAAGGGAAGCTGCGCACACTGCCGCGGCAGAGCGAGAAGAGCGAAGCCAAAATTCTGAAGTCGATTGAGAGCTTCCGCCAGATCACGGGGCGGTTTCTGCTGGACGTAGCCGACGAAACGGCGCGCAAGATCACGGAACTCCTCAAAGACCTGCCGGGTGTGGATAAAGTCACACCGGCGGGATCGCTGCGCCGCGGACGCGAGACGGTCGGGGATCTGGATTTGCTGGTCACAGGCAAGTGCTGCACCAACGAGAAGCAGCGCGACAAGGTGATCGAGGCCATCCTCAAGTTTCCCGGAATCCTGGAGGTGCTGGCCCAGGGCGGGAACAAGGTCAGCTTCCGGCTGCGCAGCGGGCTGCAGGTTGACGTGCGCATTCTGCCTCCGGAATCCTTCGGCGCGGCCCTGCAGTACTTCACGGGATCGAAGAGCCACAGTGTCACGCTGCGGCAGCGCGCACTCAAGATGGGGTACACGCTCAGCGAGTACGGGCTGGCGCGAGTGGACAACGGCCAGAACGTGGTGAGCCAGACTGAAGAAGAGATTTACAAGACGCTGGGGCTGGAATTCATTCCGCCGGAGCTGCGGGAAAATCAGGGCGAACTGGACGCGGCCGCCGAGGGCAAGCTGCCGGCGCTGGTGACGCAGTCCGATATCAAGGGCGACGTGCACATGCACACGGTGGAGACGGACGGGCGGTGCACGATCGAGGAGATGGCGCAGGCGGCGCGGGATCGCGGTTACCAGTATATGGCCATCACCGACCATTCCAAGAACCTGGCTTTCGCCAACGGGCTGGATGACAAGCGGGCGGAAGAACACATCCGCCGCATCCGCGAAGTTGACGCCAGTATGGAAGGCATCACCGTCTTTGCCGGGATCGAGGTGGATATCCTGGAGCAGGGCGAACTCGATCTCTCCGACGCGGTGCTGGAGCAGATGGACATCGTGATCGCCAGCGTGCACTCGCACTTCAACCAGGAGCCGGCGCAGATGACTGACCGCCTGTTGCGGGCCGTCGGCAATGCGCATGTCTCGATCGTCGGGCATCCCACGGGGCGCATGCTGCTGCGGCGCGAGGGCTACAATTACGACTTTGAGCGCGTCTTTGCCGCGGCGGCCAAGGCGGGAGTGGCGCTGGAGCAAAACGCGTATCCCGACCGGCTCGACCTGCGCGACCAGCATCTGCGCATGGCCAAGGCCAAGGGAGCGAAATTTGTGGTGAATACGGATTCGCACCATACCTCGCACCTGGAGAAGATCCGCTACGGAGTGCTGCAACTGCGGCGGGCGTGGCTGACCAGAGAAGACGTGTTGAACACACTGCCGGTGGCGCAATTCGCCAGGCTGATGCGGAGAGGGAAGCCGGTGCTGGCGAAGGTTTGAGATGCGCTGGGGTGACTTGGCTGTAGAATCCAGCATCTCAGCTTAGGAACGATCGAGGAGCAAGTCATGCCAGAGAATGCCAAGTCGAAGCCTGCGGCGCCCGCACCGGACGCGGGACATGTGCCCATCACCGAGGAGTTTGACCGGGCTAAATGGATGCTGCCGCCGGTGGTGCCCATCGTGATCGCGGTGGCGGCGGTGGCGATCGTGGTGGCCATCGTGGTGTTCAGCAATCGCGCGGAGCCGGTGGCCGCGGCCAGCATCGTGAAGGTGGCGTCGGCCGACCAGAGCGGCAATACCATGGTGGGAATCCAGGTGAAGCTGGACAACAAGATTCCCAAGCAGCTATGGATCAAGGACATCAGCGCGGAGTTGGAAACCGCGGACGGCAAGAAATATAGCGACTCGGCGGCGCCTTCGGTGGACGTGGGCCGCTACCTGCAGGCTTTCCCCGCGCTGCAGGAGGTAAAGTCCGATCCCCTGCGCGAGGAGCTGAAGATTCCCGCGGGAACCTCTTTCACCGGCTTCTCCATCTTCTCTTATCCCGTGGACAAAGCAGCATTCGACGGGCGAAAGTCGCTGACGGTCAAGATTGGTTTCTACGACCAGCCGACGTTGATCGCGAAGCAATAGAGTTTTGCAACAGAGGACCACGGAACGCTCAGTCAGCTTAGACGCTTTGGATGTTCGTTCGCCTCCTTCCGTAGCTCGCTGCGCTTCAGACGGCGGTATTCGTTCAATATCAAAAAGATAATTCTTGACTTTCGCGAGCCAGCTATTAAAAATGGCGCGGCGCGAGGACGAGCATTCCTCGGCTTTTTCTGAGGCGCAATAGCGAACGAACGTTCGTCTGAGATCGAACCAGGAGGAACTATGAAACCCCGTCTGCTCGCCGGCCTATTCTTTGCATTCCTTCTCCTTCTCTCCAGCAGCGCGGTCTGGGCGCAGATCTCCACCACCGAAGCGCAGCTCAACGGCTCGGTGCACGATCAGACCGGAGGCATGATCGCGAAGGCCTCGCTGAGCCTGCGCAATGTGGACACCAACCAGGTGTACAAAGCGTCTTCCGGGAGCACCGGCTTCTACATTCTGGGGAACGTTGCGCCGGGGAATTACGAGCTGACGGTGGAGTCGCCGGGGTTTGCCAAGCACACGCAGACGGGAATCGTGCTGCGCGTGGGCCAGGTGGCGACGATCGACGTGGGGATGAAGGTGGCGTCGGCCAGCGAGACGGTGGAAGTGAAGACCGAAGCGCCGGTGATCGAGCCGACGCGCACGGAAGTAAGCCAGGTGATCGCGACGCAGCAGATCCAGTCACTGCCCATCAGCGGGCGGCTGTTCACGGATTTCGCGCTGCTGAGCCCGGGCGTGACCACCGGCCGCATCAGCCTGCAGTCGACCTTCACCGATCCCACGGTGACGCGCATCTCCTTCGGCGGGCAGCGCGACCTGAACAACAGCGTGACGGTGGACGGCGCCGACAACATCAATACCGCCACGGGATCGCAGCGGGCCACCCCCTCACAGGAGGCGGTGAGCGAGTTTCGCGTGGTGAACAACAGCTTTGGTGCGGAGTACGGGCGGGCGCTGGGCGGGATCGTGAACATCGTGACCAAGTCGGGCACCAACGATATTCACGGGTCGATTTACGAATACCTGATGAACAACGCTTTCAACGCCAACTATCTGCTGGGGCAGCCCGGGTTCAATACCTTCCGGCAGAACCAGTTCGGAGCGACGCTGGGCGGACCGATCCAGAAGAGCAAGACGTTTTATTTCCTGAACTATGAAGGCCAGCGGAGAGCGCAGTCGCCGACGTATCCGGGACTGCTGGTCGGCAACCTGGCGGCGATCAACGCGGTGAAGTCGAGCTACGGGCTGGCGCCGGAGAATCTGAACCTGCTGACCACGGCGGACGTGGACAACGGATTCCTGAAGCTGGATCACCAGTTGAACCAGCGTAACCGGCTGTCCGCGCGGTATTCCATCCAGAAAGCTACCAACCTGAACATGCTGGTGGGGCAGACGCTGGACGGCGGCGGCATTGGAGCGCCGAGCAGCGGACGCAACGGCCTGCTGCGCGACCAGGCCGTCGTGGGCTCGTGGACTTCGCAACTCACCAGCACGCGCATCAACGACCTGATGGTGCAGTGGGCGCAGCGCAATTACGGTTTCCCCGGAACCACCGGGCAGCCGAACCTGGATATCCCCAACCTGCTGCTGTTCGGACACAACTTCGGCGCGTTCGACCGCTACGACGAAAAGCGCACGCAGCTGGCGGATACGTTTTCCACCATCGAAGGCAAGCACTACACGAAGTTTGGTTTTGACACCAACTACATCCAGAATTTTGTGATCAACCCAGGGTTCACGCCTGCCCGCGTAATCTTCCCCAGCCTGGGCGATTTTCTAGCTTCCGGGAAAGCGGGCTGGGGAAGTACGCCTTGCCCGCCGCCGCTGGTAGGACTGGTAGCGCCGTGCCTCGCGGCGTTCTTCTGGGGATCGCCGATCGGGACAGGACCATACAATCCGGCGACCGCTGCGCCGTCGCTGCCGACCACGTGGGCGAATCCGTTCCTGCCCGCGGACACCGGGGACTTCTCGTTTCATCTGAACCACAGCTACTTCGGATTCTTCGGGCAGGACCAGTGGAAGATGACGCCCAAGCTGACACTTACTTACGGAATGCGCTACGACTGGGAGACAGGCCTGGGATTCTTCATCAATCCGTATCGCAAAGAGTTTCAGCCGCGAGTGGGCCTGGCATGGTCACCGGACAACAAGACGGTGGTGCGCGCGGGCTACGGAATCTTCAACGACAAGTACAACCTGACCTTCTTCTTTGTGCCGTCGCAGCAGCGGCCGCCGGTGATCCCCGGCCTGCCCACCAACAACAACCAGACGACGGGACAGTGGACGCTAAACAGCATGTTCCTGCCGACGCCGTGCGTGATCCCGGGATGTCCGCCGGGCGGCGGGCTGCCGTTGCCTCCGGGGACGGTGCCCCCGCCGCTGTTGACCTCGGCCTTCGAGAACCTGATCAACAACGGCTCGTTCCCGCTGAACAGCCTGTTCGTGCAGGGTGGAACCATGGTGGACCGCAAGTTGCTGCCGCCGTATTCGGAGCAGGCCAGCCTGGAAATCGATCGCGAGATTGCCAAGGGTCTGACGGTGGATATCGGCTACCTGTTTGTCGCGGGACACCACCTGGTGCGGCCGATCGATCTGAACGTGGGGCCGCCCATTGGAGTTGAGACCGGCACCAATCGCGACATCTACAATTTTGCGCTCAACGTTCCCTCGATTCCCCCGCCGCCAGCCGGCTCGCCGGGGACCAACGGCATTTTCTACTTCACCGATTCCAGCGGGAACTCGGTGTACCACGGGCTGACGCTGCAGGTGATCGAGAAGGCGAGCCAGTATTTCTCGCTGAACGCAAACTACACCTTCTCGCACACGCTCGACGACGGAACCTTCGTGACGTTTGTGAGCACGCCGCAGTCGAACGCGCAGCGCAACCTGGAGCGCGCCAATTCCAACCAGGATGCACGGCACCGGTTCGTCGCCAACTTTGTGGCCGACACGCCGAAGGAGTGGGGACCTCTGCTTCGCGATACCGAGTTCAGCAGCATCATCACGCTGCAGTCGGCGCGTCCGTTCACGCTGTTCGTGGGATTTGACGCCAATAACGACGGCAATCCGGTTACGGATCGCGTTGGCGGCACCTCGCGCAACACCTACCGTGGCGACAGCCTGCAGTCGTTCGATTTCCGGCTGGCGCGCTTCTTCAAGCTGACGGAGAGAACCAAGCTGAACCTGGCAGTGGATGCTTTCAACCTGTTCAACCGGGCCAACGTGGACGAAGTCTTTTCGGTGTACGGAGCGCCGGACTTCGTGGGGCCGATTCCGCGCCACTTCGGCGACGGCATCACCGGGCCCAGCGGCGGAGTAGGCACGCCACGCACGGCGTTCAATCCGCGGCAACTGCAGTTCTCGGCCAAGTTCCAGTTCTAGACTCATTGTGCAACCCGAGGGTCACGCAGAGCAGCGCGTGCCCTCGGGACCCCTTTCTAATACACTCCTTCGCTTGACGCAGTCCCGCCTAACTGGAATACTTTCGCCCGCGGGATTCGGCGCGCGGGGCGCGGGCTTCCGCAATTCATAACGAGGCAGAGTCCAACATGGCCAAGGTCCAGACGGTGCGGGGAGCGGTGGAGTCGTCGCAACTGGGAACCACGCTGATGCACGAGCACGTGTTCGTGCTGGATACGGAGATCCTGCAGAACTACCCGGAAGAGTGGGGCAGCGAAGACCAGCGGGTGGCCGACGCCATCAAGCGGCTCAACGAGCTGAAGTCTCGCGGCGTGGACACCATTGTGGACCTGACGGTGATCGGGTTGGGGCGGTACATTCCACGCATCCGCCAGATCGCCAAGCAGACCAAGATCAACATCATTGTGGCGACGGGGATTTATACCTACCACGAGGCGCCGCTGTACTTCCATTTTCGCGGGCCGGGCACGGTGCTGGGCGGGCCGGAGCTGATTGTGGACATGTTCGTGCGCGATATCCAGGAGGGCATCGCCGATACGGGGATCAAAGCGGGAATACTGAAGTGCGCCACGGACGAGCCGGGGGTGACCAAGGACATTGAGCGCATCCTGCGCGCGACGGCGCAGGCGCATCGCAAGACCGGAGTGCCGATCTCGACCCATACGCACGCACTAAAGCGCGTGGGGCTCGACCAGCAGAGGATTTTCAAGGAAGAAGGAGTGGACCTCACGCGGGTGGTGATCGGGCACTCGGGCGACACCACCGATCTCAGCTACCTGGAGGAGCTGATCGGCAACGGGTCATACATCGGGATGGACCGATTCGGGATCGACAGTATTCTCTCGTTCGAGCACCGGGTGCAGACGGTGGTCGCGATGTGCCAGCGCGGCCACGCAAACAAGATGGTGCTCTCGCACGATGCGGCGTGCTTCAACCACTGGCTGCCGGAGCGGCAACTGCCGGCGGCGCTGCCGCGTTGGAACTACCTGCACATTCACAACGACGTGATACCGGCGCTGAAGCAGAAAGGCGTGACCGACCAGCAGCTGCAGACCATGCTGGTGGATAATCCGAGAAAAATTTTTGAGAAGCAGGGGGCCTATTGAGCACAGCGATCCATCCTTTCGACGAGTCGGATATCACGCGCGGAACCGATGGCATTGCCCGCTACCGGAACCGTCCGCGATCGCTGCTGGAGATGCTGCGCAACTCGGTGGAGAAGTCGCCCAACGCGGAGGCGGTGGTGGAAGTCGGCGGCGAGCGGCTCAGCTATCGGACGTTCTGGGACCGTGCGGCGCGAGTGGCCGGCGGACTGCGCGAGGCTGGCATTCAACCGGGCGACCGCGTGGCCATCCGGCTGGGCAACACCGCCAACTGGTGCGTCGCGTTTTTTGCCACGCAGATGGCGGGCGCAGTCGCAGTGCCGGTGAACACGCGCTTCACCGAGGAGGAAGTCGAGTACGTGATCAAGGACTCGGGCAGCAAGTTCGTCTTTATGCCCGGCCGGGCGCTGCCGGAAGGCGAGAGCCTGGTGGTAGAGAACCTAGAGCAGAAGGACGTGGCCGCGATCTTCTATACCAGCGGCACAACCGGGTTCCCCAAAGGGGCGATGACCACGCATGAAGGATTTCTCTCCAACATCGAGACCTGCCGGCGGGTGAGCAACCTGGCGTTTGACGGCACCATGCGCACGCTGGTCTCGGTGCCGCTCTTCCACGTGACGGGATGCAACAGCCAGTTTCTGGTGGCGTGCGAAGCGGGCAGCGCCACGGTGATCATGACGGCGTTCAACGTGCAGGATTTTCTGAAGCTGATCGGGACGGAGCGGATCAACACGCTGACCTCGGTGCCGGCGGTTTACTGGCTGGCCATGAACCAGCCCAACTTCCGCGAGATCGATACGTCGAAAGTCGAGCGGGTGAGCTACGGCGGGGCGCCGATCGCGCCCGACCTGGTGCTGCGCATTATGGAAGCCTTTCCCAACGCGCGCGTGGGCAACGGCTTTGGGCTGACCGAGTGTTCGTCAGTAGCTACGTTTCTGCCGCACGAGTACGCACGCTCGCGGCCGGAGTCGGTGGGGTTCGCGGCGCCGGTGGTGGACCTGAAGCTGGATGGCGTGCTGCCGGGCAGCGATGTCGGCGAGCTGCTGATGCGCGGGCCCAACGTGGTGAAGGGCTACTGGAACAAGCCGGAGGCGACGGCAGAGACTTTTGCCGGCGGCTGGCTGCGGACGGGAGACATGTCGCGCATTGATGCACAGGGCTTCGTGCAGATCGTGGACCGCAAGAAAGACATGGTAAACCGCGGCGGCGAGAACGTGTACTGCGTGGAGGTGGAGAACGCGCTGGCGGCGCATCCGGCGGTGTTTGAAGTGGCGGTGGTAGGCGTGCCCGACAAGATGATGGGAGAGAAGGTGGGAGCAGCGGTGGTATTGAAACCGGGCTCGAAGGCCGATGCCGGCGAGATCATCCGCTTTGCGCGCGAACACCTGGCGGATTTCAAGGTACCGCAATACATGGTGCTGCGCAGCGAGACGCTGCCGCGAAATCCCGGGGGCAAGCTGCTGAAGAAACATCTGCGGGAAAACCTGGATTGGGGAAAACAGTTGTGGTGAGAATCCTCGAGCGAAGCGAGAGGTCGCTACTCTCCGCGGAGACGGGGCCGAAAATGTTCACCGCGGAGACGCGGAGACGCGGAGAGAATGAGGCGGGTGGCTCGAAGAGAGCCTGAAGCGGCGTGAGTGGGGATAGAGCGTCGGGATTTCGGGCATGGGGAAAGCAGTTGCGGTGAGTCATCTCACGCGGAAACACCGAGTCTGCTCGTCCCAATAGATGCGATCTTTGTTGACGTTCCAGGCTGCGAGCCACTGGTCGTGAACAAATTTCCGTCCATGCTTTTTCACAAAAGCACGCCAGCAGGTTTCGGCCGATTCGATGCACTTCTCGGGTAAAGCGTCCAACCCCGGCATGGTGCGTGTGGCCCAATCAGAATCCGTGAACAGATCGTTCAAGATAAAGTAAGCGATGTCAGCGGCGCTCGTCTCGGACCAGAAATCGTAAATCGGGCGCGTGGTCTTGTGCCGCGTGTCCTGAAGCTGCGAGATGAGCACTGGAATCGAGCCCTTCCCAAAAGAGATGATTGTTTCCATCAACTTTGAATTGCAGTATTCCCGGTCTTGAAGGCGACCCTTGGCGCGGCAAGACGGCCCAATCTCGTCAAAGTTCCAGAGAGGGAATTGTTTTGGCACATTCGTTTTCGCAGGGCTGTCAACCGCAACGACAGCAGACAAGGCGAGGAAGAGAACGAGATATTTCATGAGGAACGCCGACTTTCATTATTGCAGGTCGGTATCGATGCCGAAGCCCGTCGAAGGAGTTTGCGAGGCTTGAGCCTGGCGGGGAAGGGGCAGACGGTTCGCGGCGGTCTCATCTTCATGCGTGCGGAAGGGGAGTTTGAACTTGTGGGCGATTTCCGGCCAGAACTCACGTAGAACGTCCCAGGCCATGTCGTTGCCCACGTTAAAGCCCACGCGCTGCGCGGTGGGGCCAAACCCTCGCGGATTCCCGGGATGATAGAGGTTGGTGACCAGCTTGGTGCTGACCACGCTGAACCACTCGGGATAGTTGGGGACGCGTTTGCCGGAGTCGCTGACGGCAGCGAAGCGATGCCTGAGGGCGTGGCCCAGGCGTTCGCCTGTCGACCCGTGCCCCAGCCGGTAGTAGCGCGGGTCCTGATGAAAAATGGTGGGGTACAAGAAGATGCCGAAGAAGCCGCCGGTGGCGTTATCGGCGAGTTCGGCGGCGTAGCGCTGGCTGTAGCCGGCGGCGCCCTGCCCGTACTGCGGATCGGTATTCTCGGCCTGATCGATACCGGCGCTCCATCCGGCGGTGATGAAGTTGACGGGATCCACGCTGTCATCGACCCAGAGGCGGAATTTTTCACCGGCGCTCAGCGAGCAGGGCTTCAGGCCGGTGTGACGATGCGATGGGGCATGCACGGTGACACGGTCGATCTTCTGCGAGTAGCGCGCGATGAGCTTGTTGAAAGGACCGTCGTAGTCGTCCATATCGAACGGCTCATTCTTTTTGGCGCAGGGAGGCGGTGCGGGGTGCATGGTGGCCACCGGCTCCAGGACCTCTTGCGGAGTGATGCTGCCAAACGAGGGCAGGCGCTGGCTCCAGGCGGGAGAGGCCGTCGCCAAAGAAAGCAGTAGGGTTGTTATCTGCCGGATGCCGTACATCTGTCACGCCGCTTGCCGCGCCGGCGCTATCCCAAAACTTTACCGAAGCGGCTGGATTTCGCGTCAGGTTACGTCCGCTGCTGGCCCCACACCGGCGGGCGGCGTTCCGACCCCTTTCTTTGGCGCAAGTCTAGCAAAATCAAGGTCTTAAAAAGGAACAGAGTTGAATAAGAATTGTTAAGGGTGAGGGCTCTAAGTATCGTTTCTGAACCTCAATATTCTAAGTTGCTCATAACAGTGAGCGGCCAGGATCCCAGGTCCACGCCGGCTTGTATAATGGCACCGATTTTTGGAGAGTTCGATATGAAAGCCTGTTTTGTCTCGGGAATATTCCTGTTGTTCCTGATGGCGGCCATTTCCGCGATGGCCAAGGATACAACACACGCCACAGTGGTTTACGACGATCGCGCCACCGAAGTTGGCGTAGCCGGGTTTGCCCAGACGGGATCGTTGTGGCTGACCACCGCCGACCTCACGCGTGCGACTGGGTTTGCGGTGAAGCCGCAGGGTGTATGCCGCGAGGAACTGTGTTTCCCGCTGCCCAAAGCGCGGATGCAGGAGTTCTTCCGTCCGGAGGGCGCCGCCAAGTCGAGCGGCAAGGGCGGCGCACAACAAGGGTGGTTCAACCTGACGGCGTTTGCCGGGCTGGTGCACCAGCCGGTGGCGCATGACGACGCGATGGCCACGTGGTACTTCGGGCTGCGCTCGGACCAGCAGCATCAGCTGGCTTCGCTGCACGCGCCCGACTTCACGCTGCCGGACATGGCGGGGAAGATGCACTCGCTCTCGGATTTTCGCGGCAAGAAGGTGTTTCTGGTCACCTGGGCGTCGTGGTGAGGGTGCCGCTTCGATCTGCCAGGCTGGCAGACAGTTTATGAGCAGCTGAAGGGCACGAACCTGGAAATCATCTCGGTGGCGCAGGATACCAACGGAGTGAAGGACGCGGGTCAGTGGATTACCGCCGCCCATCCCACCTACACCGTGCTGATTGACGACGAGCACAAGATCACCAAGCTCTACAACATGGTCAACGTGCCTACGGGCGTGTGGATCGACGAAGAGGGCAGGATCGTGCGGCCCAACGAAGTAGCGTTCGTCGACGACCGCTACCGCAACCTCACGGGCCTGGATTCCACGCCGTATCTCAACGCGCTCAAAGATTGGGCGGCGAAGGGAAGCAAGAGCCAGTACGTGATGAGCGGGGAAAAGCTGGAAGCGAAGCTGGCGCCGCCGGATCCGGCGATCGGACAGGCTGCGGCCGAGTTCGGGCTGGGAGAACAGCTCTACAAGTCGGGACATCTCGCGGAAGCCATTCCGCACTTCAAAGAAGCGCAGCGGCTGAATCCCAAAAGCTGGAATTACAAGCGGCAGGCGTGGGCGCTTTCGGATTCCAAGCGCGACTACGGGACCTCGTTTGGCGAAGAGGTGCAGAAGATCGGCGGGGGAAGAAACTACTACGCGGCGCCCGACATCCCGGGGGCACAGCCTCCGGTGACGGGGGGCGATAAGAAGGAGTAGCGTAGGATTCTGCCGCAGATGAACGCAGATGGACGCGGATTGGTCTTTCTCACGCGGCCCTGCGGGCAACAATATCGTTTTATGTTCCTTCCGGAAAGTGCCCCTGGCGGGAAGTTCCCAAAAGCAGAGGACTTAGGGGGGTTTGAGTGCCGCTGGGTGATGCCCGGGCGGGCGAGCGGAAGCGTGCCGTAAGTCACCTGCCAGGGGGCGTCTTAAGGCGCGGGGGCCGATTCCGCGTGCTAGCCTGAGCCCATGACGGGACTCGGTCTGACACTAGTGATCTGGGCCTCCGCGGGGATCGTGCTGGCGGCGATCGCCGGGCTGGCCCTGCGCAGCGTCACGCAATTGGTCACGCGCGGCGCCCGCCGGGGGCGCGCCAGGGTCACCACGGCAGCCACACTGTTCCCCTTTTACTGCATTGCCTGGGCGGCCTTCATGTTCATGTTTCAGGCGTTCATCAGCGAAAACATGCTGCATCGCGATGCCGGAGTCGGCGAGACGTGGCATTGCTACCTGCCCAACGGCTACGCGCTGCTGATGATCGATAACACCAGTCACGGTTGGGTGTATGACCCCAAGATTCAGCCGGGCGACACAGACGGAAAACGCGGGGACGCGGTGGCCAACGTGCGCACGGTTCAGGTGGCGGGGAGATACATCCTGGGAGCCGCGGAGAGCAAGGTTTCCCCTACCGCGGACGACAGCAGCACGCAGGTTGATTCTTTTTTCCTGCTGGACACACAGGCAGGCAAGCACATGGCGTTTAACCACTACCCGGCGCTGGCGTTTCAGGCGAAACAGTTGGGCGTGGAGCCCAACCTGGAGCCGATCAACAGCGCGTACGCGCGCTATCGGGCGTCATGGTTCGACCTGATGGCGGCCTTGATGGCGATCATCCCACCGCTGGCAGGGACCTATTTCCTGGGTAAATCGATTGCGAAGGTACGGCGGACGCGGCCGGCGGTTCCGCAACGCGAGAGCGGATTGGCCGTCCTCAAGCAGGCGTTTGGGAAGAGACGAAGCGTTTCGTGAAATCGCCGGCATCGCCGGCATCCCACCCCCGCAAACCAACACCGGGTTTACCGGGGACCCCGGACATGGCGCGACATCGCCGACACCGGAAATCCAAGATTCTTGCCGCGGTCAGTAGCTCTTGCGGCGGTCGGGGCGGGTCTGGGTTGATGCCGAGCGGCGATCTTTAAGAGCGGCGCTGCCCTCGACCATCGATCCGGTCAGGCCGGTCTTCAAGAAGGCGAGCAGGGCGCTTTTCTCTGCAACGGAGAGATGCAGCGGGACGATATTCTCGTCGAGATAGGGATTGGGACTGCCGCCGCGATCGTAAAAATCAATAACATCTTCGAGCGTGGCCAGGCTGCCATCGTGCATGTAAGGTCCGCGGCGGGCGACGTCGCGCAAGGTAGGGGTTTTGAAAGCGCCCTGGTGGTAGCTCTTGCCGGTGATGGCGCCGCGCCCCGGGTCCTGCAGCGCGCCGTCGCGCCAGGCGACGCCGGTGTTGTGAAATCCTTCATCGGTGAATTGCGGCCCGGAGTGGCAGAGGTAGCACTGGGCTTTGCCGCGGAAGAGGCGCAGCCCCTCGAGCTCAAGATCGCTCATCACGATGGGCCAGCCGGAAATAAACAG
Source organism: Candidatus Angelobacter sp. (assembly GCA_035307585.1). Classification (GTDB taxonomy): domain Bacteria; phylum Acidobacteriota; class Terriglobia; order Terriglobales; family Acidobacteriaceae; genus Angelobacter. The sequence goes on along the minus strand of DATGHX010000013.1, from coordinate 20,651 downwards.
ATCATAGCGGCTGCCGTCAGAGCGGATGGTGCGCACATAACCGGCCAGAGCCGAGGCCAGCGACTCGCGCGTCAGCCCGCGATAGGCGGGGTCGCGGTTGAACTGCTGCAAGACGGCGTCGATGGTCATGCCCATCTCTTCAGGATTGACGATGGGCTGAAGCACCTGTTCTTCGAGAGTGGCGGCGCGACCGTCCCAGAATTGGGATTCGTCCAGCTGGCGACCGAGAAGTGTGGGCGCGTGGCGCTTGCTGCGCTGCCCCTGCACGCCGACGCTGAGGCGTCGGGAATCAGAGAAGCCGTGCGCGGGGTCGTGGCAGCTGGCGCAGGAGAGCCAGCCGTCAGAGGAGAGACGGGTGTCGAAGAACAGCTTTTTTCCGAGAGATACGCTGGTGGAATCGAAAGTGTCATGTGGCGCCGGCGGGGCAGCGTACGCAGCGTTTGTGTTGGAGTTGGAGGCAGACCGGTATTGACCTTGAGCTGCGGCCACCATCAGCAGGGTGATGACGGGCAGACAAAGCGTCCACAAACCGATGCGCAAATACGGTTTCATTCGACGGTGATAGTCTAACCGGATTTGGAGAGAATAGACCACGGTGGGGCCGTAGATCAACGCGGATACAGGTGTGGGCGCGCCTCAGTCCTCGATCGGCGATCGGTTCCGTCAACGTCGAACCAACCTGACAAAGGCCGGCGTTGTGAACAACGCGGCCGTTCTTTGCGAACATAAGCAAGCGAGGAAGGCGCGAGCTTTCAGCGCGTTTTGCGAGACAGTTTGTCAGTGAATTTATGTTGTGTTATTACTGTAATGATATTATTATGTATCTGCTGCGGAAACAGCAACAAGAAAACCGAGAGACATGGCCGGGGCAGCAGGCGACAAAGATTCTGCCGTGGGAACGCCTTCGAGATCGGCAGGTATGTACGGGAAAGGCAGCTTAGTATTCAGCGGGAGCGATGCATAGTTGAGAAATATGCAGTCCTGGATTGACATGGATTGAAGTGGATTGAAATGGCTTGAAACCCGGGGGGAGGGGGTGGGATGGCCGAGCCGGCCGTCATCCGCGAGATCGCCATGGGTTGCAAGAGCTAAGGAATCAATAAGATCGACGACATGGAAGAAGCCCGGAGAGGGTAGTTTTCAATCCAGATCAAGCCACCAATTGGTCCCGATTGACATGGATTTGCGGGCTGACGTCCACCACGAATTGCTAATTGCTGACCGCTTCTTTATAACGTTTGCTTTCGTTCTTGTTCCAAGGAGCCAAAACATGCGCGAGTCGAAAACTTTGAGATTTTTCATGGTCCTGGCGGTGCTGGCGGTTTCGGCGGGGGCGGTGGCACAGAAGCGGCCGATCACGGAAAAGGATATTTTTCAGTTCAACTGGATCGGCGATCCGCAGCTCTCGCCGGACGGCGCGCGCGTGGCCTTTGTGCGGGTGACGGTGAACGAAAAGAAAGACGGCTACGACACCTCGATCTGGAGCATCTCCACGCGGGGCGATGACTCGCCGCGGAGAATGACCGACGGCAAGCACGATTCTTCGCCGCGGTGGTCGCCGGATGGAAAGTGGCTGGTCTTTGTGCGCGCACCTGACGCCGGCGGCGCTGCGCCTTCGGGCGGGCCGGGCGGCGGACCAGGCGCTGGCGGCGCGCGACAGGCGACTGCGGCAACGTCGCCGCAGCTTTACATGCTGCCTATGAGCGGGGGCGAGTCGTGGAGGTTTACGGAGCTGCCGCGCGGGGCGGGCGGTCCGGTGTGGTCTCCGGACGGGAAGATGATTGCGTTCTCCAGCGACACTTCGGCGGAAGACCTGGCCAAGGCGCGCAAGAAAGACGGCAAGGGCGGCGAGGCAGATAAAGCGGGGGCGAAAGAGGGCAGCGAGGCGAAGACGGCGACCGCCGGCAGTTCGGGTAAAGAAGGCGATGGCGGCGAAGGCGAGCACGAGAGCGACGTGCGCGTGATCACGCGTTCGGTGTACCGCTTCAACGGCGCGGGCTACGTCGACTTCAAACATCCGCAGCATATCTGGGTGGTGACGCCGCCGCAGAGTTCGGAAGACCAGGTCACGCCGCGCCAGCTTACCAGCGGCAAGTACGCGGAACAGGGGGTAGTGTGGTCGAAGGATTCGCAGCAGATCTACTACAGCAGCGAGCAAGTAGAAGATCCGTCGTACGAGCTGCCGCACACCGATATCTGGGTCGTGACCGCAGCGGCTTCGGGAGGCGCGCACCAAAAACTGGTCAGCGTCCCAATGGGCGCGAACCTGCTTACGCTCAGCCCGGACGGCAAGCGAGTGGCCTTCTGCGCGGCGGTGAACGAGCCGGTGCAGTCGTACACCGAGCCCGATCTGTGGGTGATGGAGATGGCGGCGGGCGCCAAGCCCACCAATCTGACGACCGGGTTTGACTACGACGTTTGCAGCGGCGTGGGCGGCGATCAGGGAACACCGCGGGCCGGGGGCGGCGGCCGGCTGGTTTGGACAAGCGACGGCAAAGCGATCGTGACCGTGATCGCAAAAGAGGGGAAGGCCAACCTGGTGGCGTTTGATGCGGCGTCAGGGAAGGCCACTGAGGTGAGTCGCGGCAACCAGGCGGTGGAGCGCTTTGCTTCCAACGACGGATCGACATTCGTGGCGCTGATCTCGACGCCGACGAACATCGGCGATCTGTTTGTGATCGATCGCGGGGGAGCGCAGAAGCAGCTTACGCACGTCAACGAGAAACTTTTCTCGCAGCTGAACCTGACCGAGCCGGAAGAAATCTGGTACACGAGCTTTGACGGCAAGAAGATTCAGACGTGGGTGCAGAAGCCGCCGGACTTCGATGCCAGCAAGAAGTATCCGCTGATTCTGGACATCCACGGCGGCCCGCACGGTGCGTACGGTTACATCTTCGATCATGAATTTCAATGGATGGCGGCGAAAGGATACGTGGTGTTGTATCCCAATCCGCGGGGCAGCACTTCCTACGGGCAGCAGTTTGGCAACATCATTCAGTATCACTATCCCGGCGACGACTTCAAAGACCTGATGGCCGGCGTGGACGAACTGATCAAGCGCGGATACGTCGATGCGAAGAAGCTGGGCGTGACCGGGGGCAGCGGCGGCGGGCTGCTGACCAATTGGGTAATCGGACACACGGACCGCTTTGCAGCGGCGGTGGCGCAGCGCGATATCGCCAGCTGGGCTGACTGGTGGTATTCGGCGGACTTCACTCTGTTCCAGCCGTCATGGTTCAAGGCGCCGCCTTTCGACGATCCGCAGGATTACGTGAACCGCTCGCCCATCACTTATATCAAGAATGTGCACACGCCGCTGATGCTGATCCTGGGCGAGGCCGACTATCGCACGCCGCCGGGCGCTGGCGGGGAAGAGATGTTCCGCGCGCTGAAATATCTGAAGCGTCCGGTGATCATGGTGCGCTTTCCGGGAGAGTCGCATGAGCTGTCGCGATCGGGACAGCCGTGGCATCGCGTGGAGCGGCTGCAGCACATCGTGGGATGGTTCGACAAATATCTGCAGGGCAAGTCGAAACCTGAGTACGACGACCTGGGGCCGATCGCGCCGAGCGGGAAGGCCGCAGAGTGAGGGAACACGAGGATCATAAATTCTGAGGAGCGCCGCAATTGCGTAAGGTGTGGTCCCAGGGCAGAAAAAGCAGCCCGGGCGCAGGTGAGGGAATCTAGAAAAAGGGGCGCTGGTAACGGCGCGAAAGATTTCCGAACAAAGGGGCAAGATGGCACGAATAACCGGTTTGGAAAGAAAACAAGCTCCGTGGCACCTGCGCTGGTTCTATGCAACCATGCGTAAGATGTTCGGCAAAGACCTGACTCCGGTGAAGATGCAGATGCGCGTACCGGGACTGGTGTGGGGCGGCATCGCAATGGAAGCCGGCTTGAGCCGCAAGCGCAGAGTTTCGCTGCGCTATACGCAGCTGGCGAAAGTGCGAACGGCGTCGCGCATCGGATGCCCGTTTTGAGTCGACATCAATTCTGCCGTGGGCAGAAAAGCAGGGTTGAGCGACGAGAAGCTGGCGGCGGTGCTAGGCGATAATCTCTCGGTATTCTCGGACGTGGAGCGGCTGGTGATTGAACTGGCGGACGCGATGGTGACGGCGCCGGCGAACGTGGGGGATGATCTGTACGCGCGTTTACGGCACCAGTTCTCCGAAGAGCAGTTGCTGGAGCTGGCGGGCCAGATTGCGTTTGAGAACTATCGCGCGCGTTCGAACCGCGTGTTTGATGTGGGCAGCGATCACCTCTACCAGCCACAGCCGGCGGCGCAAGCCAAACTGGAAGACGTAGCCTAAGCTGGGCAACGAAGAGCGGCGAATGCGAGAGCAAGCCTTTTGAAGATACCGTTGTAGTTACACTGTTCATTGAATGATTACCCTGCTCTCCATCGTCGCGCTGGGATTTTTCCTGGGAATGCGGCACGCGACCGATCCGGACCACGTGATCGCGGTCAGCACCATTGTGACGCGCGAGCACGACGTGCGGCGTTCGGCGATGATTGGAGCGGCGTGGGGCGTGGGACACACGCTGACGATACTGGCCGTCGGCGGCGCGATTATTCTGTTTCGCATCACGCTGCCGCCGCGCCTGGGCCTGGCCATGGAGCTAGCGGTGGCGGTGATGCTCATCTTTCTTGGACTCAAGAATCTGGGGGGCCTGCTGGCGTGGCCGGCGGAGCGAGCCGGCGTAAAGACGGAAGACAACGCGGAGGCTTCGCACTATCATGCGCATGGCGACTACGTGCATGTGCACAGGCAGCCGCAGGGCTATCACCATCCGCATGATCCGCAGCGAACGCCCATCGCGGTGATGGACCGCTGGTTCAGAAATTACGATCTGTACCGGCTGATGCGTCCGCTGTTCATCGGCATTGTGCATGGCCTGGCGGGATCGGCGGCGATTGCGCTGCTGGTGCTGAGCACGATTGCCAATCTGCGCTGGGCGATTGCGTACTTGGCGGTATTCGGGATCGGGACGGTGCTGGGCATGATGCTGATCACGCTCACGCTGGGATCGACATTCGCCTACGGACAGAAAAAATTCGCGCGGATAGGCCGGCATCTGACTGTGGCCGCGGGCCTGGTCAGCCTGGGGTTCGGGTTGCTGATTGCCTATCAGATCGGCTTTGTTGACGGCTTGTTTATGAAACATCCGCATTGGACTCCGCGATGATTCAGCTCTGTGGCGCGTGTTCTATGGGGGAGCGATACAACGTTTCCCGTGCTGGTTGCTTCCCTAAGAGTGGGGGAGACAGACCCGCACAGCCTGGCTATCGAGCGCAAATCCGAAGTTCATCCGGCACGAGAGGCCGTAGTGCGCGGATTGTCACTGGTGGAAGACGCGGTATACGTGGGATTGGGCGTTCTGCTGGCGCTGGTTGCTGTAGCGCTGCTGGTGATCGCGCTCAAGGGAGCTATCTTTTCCATCTGGCATCATGCTCTTGGCGGGGAGATCGTAGGCCTGCTGGACCAGATTCTGCTGGTCCTGCTGATCATTGAGCTTCTTTACACGGTGCAGGTGTCGTTTCGCGAACATGGGCTGCTGGCAGAGCCGTTTCTGGTGGTCGCTCTGATCGCGGTGATTCGGCGAGTGCTGGTTATTACCGCGGAAATTCCCAAGCTTCCTGAATCGGCCGAGCCCGTCTTTCGCCATGCGGTCTGGGAATTGGGCCTGCTGACGGTGATGATTCTGGTGCTGGTGGGGTCGTTCATCATGCTGCAAAGACAGAGCCGGCGTCACAGCGACTAGAAGGTGAGATGATGCGAGATTCCGTGGGCGGCGCAATGGATGCCGGACATTCCGATGGCGGCAGAACCCGTGTTAATGGCGTTGATCCGCAAGCTGACGGTCTGGGACGCTCTCTGTTACAATTTATTCACGCTCTGAATCGACGTTGGTTTGTGCGTGAGTCCAGACGCAAGCTAAACGAGCCGGGTCACCCGCTGACCCGAGACAAACAAGCTGGGGACGTAGTTCAGTTGGTTAGAACGCTGCCCTGTCACGGCAGAGGTCGCGAGTTCGAGTCTCGTCGTCCCCGCCAACTTCTTTTCAAGGAGTTATCGGGCGTGACACCCGAAACTCCAACCCACGGATTCAACCCACAGCTCACTGCACTGCACCCGGCTTGAAGCCTACAGCCGCCAGGAACGCTCCCTGCGCCGCCCGTGCTTCATCGCTATCTTCCTGCTGAACCGCAATCTGAAGAACCAACGCAACAAAGAGTGTGGTCCGGCTAGAAAGCCGGTTGGTGAGGGTGAGACTAGCCGACAGGAAACGCATCGGGTGTGGATGTAAAGCCGCTCGGGCTTGGTCTGCTCATATCCCGAACGGAGCTTGGATTCACTTCTGGGTGAACCAGGTCATCCCCCGGTCGGGACGCATTGCTGCGCAATGATGGAAACGCTCTGCTGCAAGCAAGTTTTTTTCTATTCTTCCACTCCCGATAACCTCATTGCAGCGTGTGCAAATCGAATACGTGACCCCTTGGTACTGGACGCGATTGAGCGCTGTAGCACCCTCTAGCGAATGCTCGGTTCCTGCCATAATTAGACCTCCTTTTTTTCGTCTCTATCCGATGTTTCTGGTTTTGTCGTTGACAAACCTGCGTGTCTGCTTGAGCGGACGCGTCGATTGGAAAGCCCGTGATTGTCAATTCACAATGACCGGTGCAAGCTCGCAGGGCGCACGAGCTAGGCGCCCTTCTTGGCCGCCCTCCGCCGAATATTGGGAATCTGTTCCTTGCCGGGCTGCGGCGAAGCAATCGCAAGAGAAAAATCGATAATGTAGCGCACCGTGTTGGGGCAGAACAGGCAGGGCGTTTCCTGAATTTTCTGCAGGTCTACGGTGGGCACACTCAAAGGAAATGAGCGCAGGCAATCCGTGCACGTCAGCACAACATAGGGAACTCCGTGAGAATCGTGTCCGTTTCGGGGTATCCACACCGGGGCCGACTCTCTCTCATGATCCACTGCATGCACCGCGGAAGTCTGGATCAGTTCCGTCACAATACGCAGGAGCGTCTGTGGATCGCTTTGACCCTTGGCGTAGAAAGCGTCAGCGATCACGCCACCTGGGACCGCATCCCCGGAGTGGTAGGCGCCGCTCATGGCAATCACGGATACTTGCGGAAATCGGCGGCGTACCACGGAAAGGAACTCAAAGCCGGACATCTGGGGCATATTGAGGTCGGAAAGCACGATGTCAGGAACGTGTCTCTTCAGTTGTAAAAGCGCGTCGAAACCATCCGCGGCAGAACTGACGCGGTATCCCGACGCTTGCAGCAGCATGCCAAAGCTGTAACGAACGGCGCGTTCGTCGTCCACGACCAGAATCTCGTGTTCCGTAGGGTTAGTCATCGAACCCTTCCTTGGTTTTTAGCGGAGATTTGCTAAGAAGAAGGGTTGCATATCAGCAACTCACAAAACTGTACCAAATTGAACACTGAGCAGGGGTACTTGACGTGCGTCCTGCAAGGCCAAACACAATATGGCGCTGGCGATTCCGGCGGCCTGTTAGGCTCCCGTCGATTTCTCGGAGTCAGTTTGCGGGGTCGCCGCCCCCGATTCCGCTCGCGCGCGGGGGAGAAACAATCGGAAGAGCAAAATCAGTGATGCGTCCTGTCCGGGACTTTCTAGAGGCCTTCCGTCACCACGCAAATGCGAATGGGCGCAGGCAAACAACCAGGCGGAATACCAGTTACATCAAGGTGCTTCTGATACAGTAGGGTCGGCACGGGGCACGCAAATCGTATAAATGCGAGGCGGGAAAATCAAAGCCCGGAAGGTTCATATCCAGGGGTGAATGCTAGCGGCGCCGCAAGACTTTTTGCAGGGACTTGTGCACTTCGATGTGCCCGTTGTAGCTGATGAATCCTCGTTTCCTGAATCGGTTCATGAAGACATTGATTCGCGAGCGGGTAGTGCCGACCATTTCCGCCAGAACCCGGTCACTGAGAGGGGGAAGCGTGGCAACTTGTGGACCTGTCGTGTCCAAACGAGATAGCCGCAGAAGCACGCGCGCCAGCCGCTGCTCGGCAGGAGAAGTCAGCAGTTCCGCCACATGATCCTTATACTTGTTGATACTGGACACCAGATAAGACACGAAAGAATGCGACAGCTTATTCCTCTTACGAAGTATACGGAGCATCGATTCCTTTTTGATCTCTCGTACCGAGCTGGCGGTCAGCGTAACGGCTGTGGACATGCGAAGGGGAAGGCCTGCCAGGCATAACTCGCCAAAGAAGTCACCCACCCCCAGAATGGCCGTGACCGCCGGTTTCTGATGTCTCGATCGCGTGGTGAGGCGCACGCCTCCTGCTTGAATGTAAAACAGCGTGTAAGCAGGGGCCCCTTGGGAGTAGATAATTTGTTTGTCCCGATAGTGGGAGAGTTTGCCGCCCAAGGCAGCTCGTGCGGAGGAGCTATCGATGTGCGATCGCGGCTTTTTGATGCGTTTCATGAGATCTGCTTTTACCAGAAGCGTGACACCATTGAATACAAAAAACAATCACGGCGCAAGCCTGCTCGCAAGCTGCGTCGAGCGGTGCTTCCATCAAAATCGTAATGTATTCTGAAAAGTGCAACCGTTTACTTGTGAACAGCGCTCCCTCTTTGGAAGGCATCTGATAGCCCCTCTGGCTTCGTCACGGCAAACTCGCCGCTACAGTGCTTTCCGCGTTCCAGGCGGCGCCAAGAAACACAATCATCGCAGAGATCTCCATCCATACCATCAAGCCTATTACCGCAGCCAGGGCGCCATAGGGGAGTCCAAACTGCATTTTTCGAATGTAAACTCCAGACAGCAAAGTGAGGCACCACCATAGAATCGTGGCCGCGCTTGCTCCCGGCAACACGGACCTCCAAGTGGTTGCGCCAGGTCGTGCAAAGCGATAAATCAGGGCCAGGACGAGCATCGCCAGGATCAAACCCGCAACCGGAAGCATGACGCTCCAAAAGCCGCGAACGAAGGCAGTCTGGCCGAGTCCGAGGGTCATCCATTGCCGCAATGGACGGCTAAAGATACTCAGCACGACGGCCATGAGCCATGCCAGTATCGTCACACAGAACAGAAGCATTCCACGGAGCTGCCGGCCGAGAAAGGAGTGTCTCTCGCGATCGCCATAAATCAAGTGGATGCCCTCCATGATAAGCTTCATCACCTGTGAGCCGACGAGCAGCGTGCCGGCCCAGCCGAGAATCACCCAGCGAAGGGCGTTTCCTTGGTTGTGCAGCAGGAATTCCGATGCCAGCTGCCAGCTGCCGGGAGGAAGAATCGCCGACAGCCGCGCCGGTTCCTTCCCGCTTGTCCCTCCCAGGAAACTGCTCACCAGGCCCAGAGCAAGCAACAGGATTGGAAAAAACGCAAGGAACATATTGAATGCTACAGCCTGGGAAACCATGCCGCATTGTGGGATCACTCTTGCCAGCACCCGAAACAGCTTCTTCGCAAGAGAATTGATCAGCATTGCGCGGGATTATATCGTTCGGGAGCTGAATCGCGCAGGCGGGTTTGTCGGCCTGAATTTGATTTCTCCTGATTTGTGACAGACCTGCCAGGTCAGGCAATAGGACTCACTATGTCCGGTGAGGCGCGAAACATATCGCGCTTCCCAATTAATGCAGCGGCTGTTACCACCATCTTCGGGGCGCGCTGAGCTGCGCGTTTTGCGATTCTTAACCCGCTCGGGCCTGATATGTGCGTCCCGTTGTGCGCGGAATAAAGGAAGCCGACTGCTCTGCGAGCTGGAGCATCCGTGAGCGAGACGCTTCAGCAACATAAGTAAGCTCGATACCCATCAGGCGCTCTTGCGGCGCCAGCCAGCGTACAATGCCGGTACCCAACAATACGTATTGGTCAGTCTTGAAATCGAGCTTGATGTTTACCGGCCCCTCAACCAGGAACTGTTCTGTCTCGATGCAGAAGCCTCCACGACCGACGGCAATCCGATGTTCCTGCAGGGCTGTGGCAAGACTCTCAAAGCTGCCGGTCAGCGTAGGGTAGGCGGCCAGGGCAGGAGGCGTCTGCCAGAGCTCATTTCGGTCCGTCAGGCATCGCTTTACCGCATTGATCACATCGTCGCGTTCGATTGGCTTTTCCAGAACTGCCTCAGCGCCCAGCTCGTAAGCTTCACGTGCTTGTATATTCGAGAAACCGGTGACAAAGATCACCCTGGGCGCATACAACGCTCTTTCTTTGAGCTTTTTTAGGAGGCTGATGCCATCCATCACCGGCATGCGGATATCCGTACATATCAGGTCGATCTTGTGTTTTGTCAGAATCTGTAGGGCCTGCAGTCCATTCTCTGTACAGAATACCTGGCCAGCGACACGTTTGAACCACTCGCCCCAGATCTCCAAGAGTACGGGCTCGTCATCAACAATCAGAATGGACGCTTCTTTCAATTGCATGTGGCCTCCGTTTGTTGCGCCAGGGGAAGACGGAAAGAAAAACAAGTGTGGCCGGTCTCTTCCGTGAGTTCAAGCTCGCCGCCATGTTCCTCTACGATCATGCGAGAAAGGCTGAGTCCCAATCCTGTGCCTTTGCCCACCTCCTTGGTGGTAAAGAACGGCTCCATGATCCGCGTCTTTAGTTCCGCCGGAATGCCCGGCCCGCTGTCAATAATGGAAAACACAACCGAACCATCTCGGACTGCAACATCAAGACGAATCCATCTCTCTCCTGCCTGCTCCAAGACTGCGTCGAATGCGTTCTGAAGCAGGTTGAGCAGCACCTGCGCGATCTGAATCTCCCGGCATGAAACGTGCAACGTGGGATCGATGCTGGGCACGATCAAATTCACGGACTCATCTTTGAAATGTTCCCTGCAAATCCCCAGCGCCTCTTCCACCATCTTAGCGACCGATGTCGGCCCCGGCCTTTCCTGGGAGCCTTCGCGGGCCAGATGGCGCATACTTTTTATGATCCTGGCGATACGGTTGGCAGTGTCCTTGATACGTTCGCTGTTCCGCACGACGATTTCGAGGGACACCGTTCCTTCTTGTCTGATCCTCTGGAGAAGATCCGCTGCCGAAGCATGAATAATCGTGAGAGGATTGTTGATCTCGTGGGCCACGCCTCCAGCCATCATGCCCAGTGCTGCCAGTCGGGCGGACGATTCCAGCTGTGCCCGAGCGGCCGCAAGCTGCGCTTCGCTCCTGCGGCGCTCACTGATGTCCCTAACTAATGCGATGACCGTCAAAACATTTCCAAAACGGTTGGGACTCAGACTGAGGTCAATCGGAAAAATGGAACCATCTTTCCTTTGTGCCTTCAGTTCAAGCAAGCTGCCCATAGGCCGCCTTTCGGGCTTCTGGGCATAGTCGAGCCGATGCTGAGCATGGACATCGCGCTGGGCCTCGGGAACAAGGGTATCGACATTCAGGGTGAGAAGTTCTTCACGACTGTAGCCGAACATCTTCTCAGCGGCGTCATTGACCAGCACGATCCGTCCGTATGTATCGACCTCCAGGATCGCTTCCGGGACCTCCTCCAGGAGGTGGCGAAATCGCGCTTCGCTTTGGCTTATGGGCAGTCTGGTTTCTTCGTCGATCTGCCCGGCGCGTATTGCGCGGCTGCTCATAAATAACCGACCTTCCCCATAGCTGTTTCGTTCACAGCCTGAAAATTACAGGTCAGCACTCGCAAGCGTCATGCCGGGAAGCATACCGTCTGCGAAACTTCATTCAAGGAGCGCTAGCCACTTTTGTGTTGCGCGAACAGAGAACCACTGGACTGTCATCTAAATCAAATGCTTCTCAAAGAACACACGGCCACTGGACTATTGGACTCATTAAAATGAAAGGCAAAACCTGCGATCTTCCGGCCCCCGTTGATTACCGAAAGAAATGTCTTGGGATCAAATTGTCTGAGTTGGTTCGTCGCTACCGCAGGTGTCATGATTGGCCCCTTTTCCAGGGTTCCAAACCGCGCGGGACGCCAAGTTCCTATCATGCAGGCATGAATAAGTGCAGAACTGCCAGCAAGATTGAGGAGAAGACGCCGTTCTTTCGTCACGCTCTCCTTTTAGTTGATCCCTAGTGGCACCAGATAGCTGTGATGAAGGTCACGGTCGATGCGATCCAGGACATTATGCGCAGGGAAGAGCGCTTGCAAGCACGAACAAGCTGGATGTCGCGCGGTTTGCGCTCGTGTGTCCTCGAAGCGCTTGCGCCTTCGGAAAACCGGCAAAACTCGAGGAAGCAAGTCCAGGTGACAGTGGCTGCTGAGGCATCCTGTCCTGATTGAGGAAATTTCACCATCGAAACGGAACGGCCCCGACAGGGCGGAACATTGAGCTTGGCCAACTCATCGGCAAAGAGCGGGTTCTCCGGAAACTCCTCGACAAGTTCGCTGAGCTGAACGCGAGCCACTTCGGGCTTTTTCTCGCGTAGGGCCGCCAGCGCCAGCATGATCTTCGCAAACGGCCGGAGATAATGGCCGCTTGCGGCTGCCATTTCCAGCTGCTGGATTCCTAATTTTTTGTCGCCGTGGATCCCAGCGAAGCCGAGAAAAAACTTCTTGATGCCCGGCAGACTGCCGATGATGTAATTCGCCGTACCCAAGGTAAGGTAGGCATCGGTTCCCGCCGGTGCAGCGGCCAGCAGCCTCTTCGCGTACTTGTCGGCATCTCCTATCATTTTCAGGCTGTCCACCTGATGCTTATCGATCAGACTGGCATAGTCAGCCTGCATACCCAGGCTCAGGGTCATGGAGAATAGTGCGTTCGTATCTTCTGGGGCCGTCGTCAATCGCTGCTGCGCCAAATCCTGGGCTTTTTTGACGGCAGCGAAGAATGCCGCGCGCAGTTCCGGATCGGGTTTGAGAGCGACCTTGCCCAGAAAACGCTTATTGTCGAGGAAGAACGCCGAGGTCAATACGCCCTGCCGATAACATTCCTCAAAAAGGTAAGCTGCCGCTTCCGAGGCGCTCCCAAGAGGATCTTGCGGATGAACTTTCTGCCAGGTCTGAAACTGCGCGTGAGCTTCCGCGGGCTTTAATTGATAAAGAAAGTGAAAGCCCGCCTCGAGTTCCGGCACGTGCAAAACCTCAATCGGCGTCTGCACACCAGTCGGCGTCTGCACAGGAGTCGGCGTCTGTTCAGCCGTCGGGATCTGCCCAGCAGCAGGCAGTGCGGTCAGCGCGCTGCATAGAAGCGCCCGAACAAGACACCGGATCGGCGCACCCCGCTTGTTGGTGATGGCAGATGCACGCGCCGGCTTCATGTGCAGCAGATTCAGCCAAGTGCCGTACTTCATATGCAGACCATGACCTCCCTCGTCGCCGCATTTAGCAATCCAGAGGAGCAAGAATAAAGCTCGGTTACTTACAAATCTGATTCGTGTCAGTAGAGGTCCCCCATCGCTAGGAATTACACGGCAGCCAGGGTCCATTCCTCAGTGATATCAGTCACATTCTCTCCTTAGTGTGGAAGGCTGTTGGCCGTGAGTGTTCAACATTGAACAGAGCTATTGGCACGCGCGCTTGTATTGTTGAAGCTTCTTTCAAGGTGAAGTGAGATTATTCCATGTTCAGCAACCAATCCGCCAAGTGGGCAGACGCTAACATAGTCGCGCTGGTGGAAGTAGATTTCCTGAAGATGCGAGTGCGGGTTGTCTTGGCCCGCGAGGCCATCAAGAAACGAATGCGCGAACTGGAGCAGACGCCGGGTCAACGCGCGGATCAGCAGAGCAGCGAGTAGTTCATGTGCGGGTTGCCGGATTTATGACCCACACGTACACGCCACATGGAGTGCGGCCATGAAGGAAGAAGGTTGACGGTGGACTGATTCTCGGCCTGAAATGTCCTAGCCTGACTCAATCTCGCTCCCGTTTCATTTGTGCCCTTCCGCGTTACCGTGCATCCAGCGAACTCTCAATGACCGTAGGTTGTGATCCCACCCTGCAAATGCGATTGCAGAAAATAGATATCTTTGTCGGCTGTGCGAACGATTTCCGTGAAGACATCCGCCGAAGCGTCGTCTTCCAACCCGGCACATTGCTGATCGCCTCACGCCCTGCATTCGCCACAGTGGCCAGCCGGTCCAGCAGGGCACGAACGTGATCCATGCCATGCAGCACGTTCAGGTCATACTCTTTGATGCTGGATTTTGCCACTGCTTGTCTTGCAGTGCCGTTGGCCCTGCCCCCAAGCGCAGTGATCCGTTCCGCGATCAAATCAAGTGACGCCTCCACGTGCTCTGCAATCGAATCGAACAACAGATGTAACGGGTAGAAACCTTCGCCTTTAACGTTCCAATGCGCAAATTTTGCCTGCGTATGCAAATCAATCGTGTCAGCCAAGCGCGCATTCAGCAGCTCGATGAGCGCATGGCGGTTGTTTGCAGGAATCTTGATCTTGCTTTCGAATAGCCGTTCATCGCTCTTGGTCAATCCAGGATGTTTCAAACCATCCCGGGAAATGGATCATGGGAGACACGAGCGACGATGATTGTGGCCATGGAATGGGAATCGTCGTGGAATATGCGAATCGTGCCGGCAAAGCACTGTGGGTTGCGCCTCCGCCGTTTCGCTGGAACTACACCCGGTTCGGCCAAAAGTGGCGTGACCGCGCCCGCTCCCGACGAGACTTTCGAGATGACCTTTGCCAAAGACAATGCCGCCGCGGAGGGCTTTAATCGCTGGACGATCAACGGTGTTGCGTTCCCGATGCGGAATGCCATGGCGCCCGCGTCATTTCATCTGAGGCAGGGCCGGCGCTATCGCATCCATATGCGCAACGAGAGCGACGATCTGCATCCAATTCATCTGCACCGGCACAGCTTCGAGTTGTCCAACTTGGCCGGGACTCCGACAGCCGGCGTCATGAAAGACGTGGTTATGCTGGGAGGCTATCAGGAAATCGCCGTGGATTTTGTAGCGGACAATCCTGGGCTGACGTTGTTTCACTGTCATCAGCAGTTGCATATGGATTTTGGATTCATGACCTTGTTCGACTATGTGTGAGGGTCTCGACCTCGGAATCAAGACAGCCTAAAACACCGATTCTTATGCCCAGAAAGAAACCAGCTATTTTCGTCGGAATCTCGAGGAATACGGTTCTTCTGGGCTTCGCAAGCCTCTTCGCTGATATCTCCTCGGAAATGCTTTATCCGATCCTGCCCATCTTTCTAACCCAGACGCTACATGCAAGCGGCAGTATCGTCGGGCTCGTCGAAGGCATTGCCGAGGCCACCCAGAACCTCGTGCAGGGCGTGTCGGGCTGGCTCTCCGATAAGCTGCAGAAGAGGAAGCCTCTCGCGTTGGCTGGCTACTTCATAGCAGCTTTGGCGAAGCCTTTGATGGGCGCAGCGAATACCTGGCCAGGGGTATTGGGAGGGCGGTTTCTCGATCGGCTTGGCGCCGGCTTTCGTTCTGCGCCGCGTGACGCGCTCATCGCATCTTCGGTATCCGACGAAAACAGAGGGCAAGCTTTTGGGCTTGAAGGCATCGGGGACAATTTAGGCGCTTTTTTAGGACCACTACTCGTTGTTCTTCTTTTCTTCTCGTTCCATTTCGCCATCCGTTGGATCTTTTATCTCGCGGTGGTTCCCGGCCTTCTCGCATTCTTCATGATTTTACTGGTCCGCGAACGTCCCGCGCAGGTAACGGCAAAATCCAAAATCGATATCGGCCTGCGAGAGTTCCCCATCGGATATTGGAAGTACTTGCTGGTGATCGCGCTGTTTGGGATCGGGAACTCGATCAACTCGTTCTTGATCTTACAAACCAAAAGCATTGGCGCATCTCTTGAGACGACTATTCTGATCTATGCCGGCTTCAATTTGGTGGCGGCCCTGACCTCCTATCCGGCAGGATCACTCTCCGACCAATGGGGCAGAAGAAACATTCTTCTACTGTCATTTGTGATCTTCTTCGTCGCTTATCTCGGTTTTGCGCGAACCACGAGCGTGGGAACAATAGCGCTTCTGTTTATCTTCTACGGCTTATTTCAAGGGATATTCCGCTCCGTCGGCAAAGCGTTTGCTTCGGACTTCGTGCCGGAGCGCCTGCGCGCCAGTGCTCTCGGTTGGTACAGCGCAACCGTAGGATTGTTGGAATTAGCCGCAAGCGTTGTTGCGGGTCTACTGTGGGACCGAGTGGGTCACCCTGCTGTGTTTTATTACGGCGCAATATTTGCTGTTGTAGGCAGCGCCGGTTTGCTCGTTTTGATTCCCAGCAAGCGAAATAGGCCCGTGACATAGGATAGGGCTACGAGCCTGGGTTTGTTGTCAATCACTAATCTCTCGACCGAGAGTCTCCAGGTTGCCCTCTGCAAACCCTCATCGACCGCTGAAAATATGATTAGATCAAAAAAGAGCTAAATGTCGCTGTCGGCAGGAATGGTTGGTCTCCAACGAGCGGTATCCTACCTACTTAGCCGGCTGGAAGAGTTCTACTGGATTTCCTGACGGATCATCGAGCAGGATTTCTGATCCGCCTGGCCCGGAAACGATGTCATTGCGGAAGTGCAGTTGTGCCTTGCGCAAGCGAGCGACCTCTGCTGGAAGGTCGTCCACATTAATAATGATCCGGTTCCAGCCACCCGGTTCAGCCTTACGGCCGTCGGACATGGGCTTCGCGGCTCCTCCGGGTCCGAAAGGCGTGCTGAGCACCAGCTCTAGATTTCCCTTGGAGAGCATTGCGAAATTGGGGCGGCGTTCCTGCTTCACCTGGAAACCCAGGTACCTCGTGTAAAACTCCACGGCTGGATCGAGTTCGTTGACCATATATCGCACCCTGACGGTGTTCATTTCCATTGGCTCCTTCGACTGCGGACTTTCGGCGAACAGCAGGGTACTCAGAGAAACGATCAACAGCGTCAGAGTTTTCGTACCCATAATCTTGATACCTCCAATAATACAAATTAAGGAAACGGGACTGTCTTTGTATTGGAAAAGAGTGAAGTCATCTGGTCTTTTCCAGAAAAGCCTTCGTCCCAATCCGGAAGTCCTCGCTTGAGGCCACCAGACCGAACATGTCCGCACCCAGAACCGCGGATTCCTCAAGCGTGAGATCGAGTCCACGATGAATGGCTTCCCACGTGAGTTTTACCGCGATAGGAGAAAAGCCGACGATGTCGCGAAGAAAAGCTCTGGCTTCGTCGAGCAGATTCTCTGATGGGGTCACTTTGTGTATGAGGCCGATCTCGAGGGCCTCGTCGGCGCCCAGCAATCGTCCTCGCAACAGCAATTCCGTAGCGCTGGCTTTTCCAACCAGACGCGGCAGACGCGTCGTGCCTCCAAAGCCGGCAATGGCTCCAATGTTCACTTCGGGATGCCCCATCTTCGCGGCGCTAGCCGCAACGCGCAACGCGCAGCCCTCCGCCAACTCCAGCCCGCCTCCGAGCGCGTACCCGTTGATGGCCGCCGCTACGATCTTCCCCAGGTTTTCGATCTTGTTGTTCACAGAGACTGCAAGCCGGGCAAACTCGCGCACCTGGAGCGGCGTCGCCCGGTGGAGATAGCGAATGTCCGCCCCCGCCGAGAACGCCGTCCCAGTGCCGGTAATGATGACCGCTTTGACGCACTCTGCCGCGCAAATCTGATCCAGCAGCGCTGATAAGCTCTCGAGTGTGGGTATATCCAGGGCGTTCAGTGCCTTTGGGCGATTCAGAGTCAAAACAGCAATTTCAGCCTCTTCGCGATACAGCACCGGATTCTCGTCGACCATCCTCACACCTCGCTAGCAGCAATGTTAGTTCGCGGCGAAGGCCGCGAGAATTGAGAACTTTCAAAGTCTCAGTTGAGAACAATTCAAGTTTCGGCGCGCATGGTCAAACATCTATGTCCCTCTAACTGCACTCTCGTGCGGTTCACAGCAGGAATGGAAGATTAATGGAAACGAATCATCCCGCGCCAGTCAGCGTGAGTATGTATGGGGCCCCAAGGGCTGAGGGCCGACTTGCTGCAGGAAAGGTGTCTTACTTGAATTGCAGCTTTGCCCGCTCACATCTGCCCGCCGCTCGGGCCCCGCCATACCGGTAGTATTCCTGAAAGCCGAAAGCCAGTGACAGCCTGGCCATTGCCTCCGCCAGGTTCTGATAGTTCAGGTGGGACAGCAGCGTGTCGACCGGCACAGAGCGATTTTTGGACGTCATGAACATTATCTTTACGCGCTTGTCGCATCGTGCGCGGGTGAACGGTAACGCTTAGCAAAGTGTTGGAACCGGTTCCATAGCAGCGCGAACATAACAAGATCGAACACCGCGTAGGCGAATTGTGTCCGTGAGACACCCGTCCCGAACGGGAACCAAATGCCCTTTATCCCCAACTGCGAGAGCTCCTGGGCAAACAGGCCGACCGACACCAGCAGAAGGGCGGAAATAGTGAACCAAGTATCGCGTCTCTGCTGGATTCCGCGGTATGTGATCAGGACAGTAAGGGCGAGAAACAGCAAGCGATCTGATGCAATCGCGAAATGGGTCCCTCGATTGAACCACTGAGGAAAGACACCATAGAACCAGGAACGGCTCAGGAACTCAGCCAGGATATAGAACGCCAGTAAGCCGCCCGCGGCCGTAGGCATCCACTCCATGCCCGGGCGCAACCATGCACGCCAGGCCAGCGTCCAGGCGGCCAGGCAAAGCGGCAGGAGAAGAACGATGCTGATCAACTCGAAGCCGTGCACGGTCTCAAACTGACCCCAAAAGAAAATGGCCTGGTTCGCACGGTAAAGAGCCGTAAGCACCAAGGCAGTGCAGAGCCAAAGGTATGCCCGGTTAGATCGATCGAAGGAACGCAGACACCAGGCCATAGCGGCTAATAAAAGAAAGAAGAGCCCCTCCACCACCTCCACAATGTATCCGCGTATGGTCTGGAGCCATTGCATTTGGTAGCGAGCTTGGATGCTGCCCGTGTCGCCCAAGACGGGCGCGATGTGAATCCCCCCCGCGATCTCTCCGAGATCCCAGCTTCCCATCCAAACTCGGAAAGCGATAAGTAGGTCCGGATCGTCTGATTCGCTCGTCGGTCCTGGCCAACGCCCAATCGCGAACAGACGGGGCTGGATGCTGAAAACAGTTGGCACTGGTCCAGAGAACCGGCCTGCGCTTCCCATCAGTTTTCCGTTGACGAA
Source organism: Candidatus Angelobacter sp. (assembly GCA_035307585.1). Taxonomy (GTDB): domain Bacteria; phylum Acidobacteriota; class Terriglobia; order Terriglobales; family Acidobacteriaceae; genus Angelobacter. The sequence goes on along the minus strand of DATGHX010000013.1, from coordinate 1,566 downwards.
GATCTGGTAGGCGCTGTCCACCGCTGGAGGTCCGGTGAGGGCGAGTTCCGCGTGTTCAGGGGCTGTGACTGCCACTCGGAGCCGGTACCAGGCGTAGCCGCTGTAGCCCAAGTGCCCTTTTGCACTCCAACCTGGCACGTAACCCGTTAGCCCAACATCGTCGTCGTGCGCTCCCGGCGGTGCTGTAAGGTCTACTGTTTCCCACGATGAATCTTCAAATTTTGGGTCGGACCATGCTGGATTGTCTCCGATATGAAATTTCCAAGGTCCGTTTAAGTCGACGGCCGAGCGTCCCAGCGAGATTTGAAACGGCCCGCCCGCGCGCGCGTGGTGTCCCGTCAGTAAAACAAATGCTAGAAACGAAAGCGCGGCCCTCAGAAGGCGAAGCGGCGTGATGCGGCGAAAAAGAGTACTCGCCACGAAGCCGGTAACTGTCGGACCGCTCGGAGGAAACATCGCCCAGCGAGAGTGAAAGAGCATTGCTTTGCCCCTCAATATTGTATAACCTCATAAACCGGTACGGTGCGGTTATAGAGAACTTTTGTATAGAGCCTGCACACCCGCGTCAAGCCGAAAAACAGGCGACGCACAGACACAGTCGGAGTTCAAGACGATTTTCCGATGACAGCAGCCATCGCTCCCGCGACACAGGATTTTCAGAGGATAGCCGGCAGCCTGGCGCTGGACTTTGTCAATACGGTGGGAAATCGTTTGGGAGACAGCCGGGATTACTTTACTTCCATCTCGGAAGTTGCTCGCTGGGCTAAGCTTGCGGGTTTGATCTCGCCACGCAGCGGATTGTCGATCAAACCTTCTTCTTTGACTGCCTTGATCGCCGTACGCGAAGAACTTTATGCGACATTCCGACCTGTGGCTGTTGGTGCACCTGTCCCGCGAGATGGTTTGGAGCGCCTCAACCAACGTCTGGCTGAAGTCTTCCCTCGACGGCGAGTTACTCGCGACGTGAATGGATTTGCCTGGGCTTGGGATGCAGACTTCTCGGCCCCGGAGTATCTGTTGGGGCCGATTCTGTTCGATGCGGCCGATATCCTCATTTCCGGCAAGTTCAGGCGAATAAAACAGTGCGCGGACGAATCATGCGGATGGCTCTTTGTCGACCGATCGCAAACCGGCAAACGAAGATGGTGCAGCATGGCCGATTGTGGTAATCGATACAAGGCTAGGTGCTTCTACCAACGCCGGCAAGCAAAGCGTTGACGACTACTCAGACATTGATTCCATGGTTGCATCTTCGGCATTCTCAGAACGTATAGCCATCGTGTGTGGGGTCTCGCTGGCCTCTGGCTCGCGCCGTCCGTCTTTCGTACGGGCTTCGATGTGCGGGTATACGAGCGCGACCGTTCGCCTCGTGCTCGACGGCAGGAGCGGTTCAATGTCGCTGCGCCCGGCAAACAGCGCGAAGTCGTTGCGAGCGCGGCCCGATGGGAAGGTGCTCATCACCGGCGGGCCGTACCTGAAGACCAAGGAGCACATATACCGATTCCGAGAGGATGACGGGCAAGCCGGAAGTAACTGTCGAAACCAGATGGGATGAGAAGGCCGGTC
>DATGHX010000012.1:0-489459 GCA_035307585.1 Candidatus Angelobacter sp. | reverse complement strand
GGGGCAATCCACGTGCGCGTAGTGCCGATTGGTCGTTTCGTACTCCACGTGCGCCGTGGCAATCGTGATGCCGCGCTCCCGCTCTTCCGGAGCGTTGTCGATCGAATCGAACGAACGGAACTTGATCTTGGGGTTGTGCTTGGACAACACCTTGGTGATGGCCGCCGTCAGCGTGGTCTTCCCGTGGTCGATGTGCCCGATCGTTCCCACGTTCACGTGCGGCTTGCTGCGATCAAATTTTTCCTTTGCCATTGCTTCTCCTCAACAAAGCCAGGCATTGCCGTGGCTTGCCAGATCTTTCAGCGATATTCGTAAACTCTCCGGAACTTCAGCCGTAGTTTGGGATCAACCCGCTCCATACGTTCCAGATAAAACTCGCGCATCATGGCCTGGTCCGATTGCGAGAGCGAGCGATAAATCTGCTGCGCGCTCTTTCCTCCGCCGGCCAGAGTGCTGTCTGCTTCCTCGATCAGGCCCAGGTCTAGGATCTTCTCAAACTGGCGCGCGGCGATGTTCTTGCTCTCCAGCCGCCCGTAAAACCGGCTGAGCACCTCAGATCCAAAAATTCTCTCAATGGCCGATCGCAGCTGCCCGAACTCTTCCGCCTTCTGGACTGGAATCTGCGCCTGTTCGTATGCCATGCTTCGTTTACCGCGAACCCAAATCTCTGGAGCGGGAGACGGGAATCGAACCCGCGACCAACAGCTTGGAAGGCTGTGACTCTACCACTGAGTTACTCCCGCCAACCTGACTCACAAATCCTGGAGCTGATGACCGGGATTGAACCGGTGACCTCTCCCTTACCAAGGGAGTGCTCTACCAACTGAGCTACATCAGCTCGAAACGTCCTGCACGTACCATCAACAGGTCACCCGGTGACGGCTTCCCTTTTTTGTTGCGGCAACGCTTCGCTGCCGCAACGCTTACCAAGCGAGTGCTCTAACCGACCGAGCTACATCAGCTCAAATCCGTCTGCTCTCGAGCGATTTCTTTCTCGCGTTCCGCTCGAATCTGCTCCGCGCGCCAGTGCAGCACCGTACGCAGAACGAACACTCCCAACATACCCAGCGTCAACTGCCGCAACGTTATGTGCACCGCTGAAATCGGCAGCGGGATATTGTCAATCGTCAACCAGATCAGCAGGCCGAGCACGGCGTAAACCGCCATTGCGATATAAAACTTTTTGCGCTGCTCCATCGGCTAACCGCTGACTGAAATCCTGGTGCACAGGGGAGGATTCGAACCTCCGTAGCTCCGAAGAGCGGCAGATTTACAGTCTGCTACCATTAACCACTCGGTCACCTGTGCATCTGCTGCGAGCTATACGCTCTCATGCCGGCCGGCGAACGGGACACTCTTGCATTTTCACAAGAGCGGATCAGGAGACGCGCAAACATACTTCCGCATCACACGCCTTTGTCGGTGACGAGAAGTCTTCGTGGATTTGCGTTCGGTAGAAAGAAATCCTTGTGCGCAGTTATCTTCTAAGTCCGGAACACGCCAGCCTTCATGCTCCGGAAAACCCGTTTACCATCTGGAGCTGGCGAAGGGACTTGAACCCCTGACCCTCTGATTACAAATCAGATGCTCTACCAGCTGAGCTACGCCAGCACAAAAAACCCCATAAATGGGGCGAAGCAAATAAGTTAGCACATCGGTAACTCGCGTGCAACAGAGCCAACTATTGACCGCGCGGGTCCCCAGCCTTCGACCGCCAAAAATTATTCTATCAGGTTAACGCGGGCTGTGGGCTGAGCCGGTCTGGATTGTTTGGGACCAAGTTCAGAGCGCACCTTCGACTATACTAATCTGTCCATGCAAAAGTATCGCAAGCTACTGATTTTGGTGCTCTTACTGGCCGCTATCGGGACCGCACTATGGCTCTACTGGAAGTGGCATGAAGCTCCGCAAATCACCAGGGTCCTTCCTGAAGGCGATCGTTTGCTCTACGTCGACCTTCGGCCGTTGCATCTATGGGACTGGGGACAGGGCAGGCCTGTGCAACTGGAGGGGGACTATCAGACGTTTGTCGACCAGACCGGAATTCATTTTGAGCACGATCTCAACCAGGCGGCTGTCGTGTGGCGTGAGCGAGCCGACGGGCGGGACCTGGAATCGGCGGCGATCTTCCAAGGAGCATTTGACAACAGCAAACTGCGCAGCTACCTGCAGGGGCTCTCCAGCTCGATAGCGGCTTACCGGAATCGCACCATCTATTCAATCTCCCACGAAAGCCACACAGTGCAGGCAGCCATCCTCGACAGCCGTACTGTCGCGGTAACCAACATTGGCGGCGGCCAGATCATGCAGGGCATCATCGACCACTGGGAGGGATCGCCGGCGGAATCGCCGTTGCTGGCGCAGTACTACCGGCGCATCCCCGCAGGCAGCCTGGGCTGGCTGATCGACCGCTTCCCGGCCGAATCGAGCGCGGCTCAATTGCCCGACGGCCTGAGCTTCAGTTTTCTCGAAAACACGGTGGCAGTGGTTTCCGCGCGCTACGACGGCAACCTGCTTCTTCGCGCTGACGTGGTGACGGCCAGTGAATCGGACGCGCGCCGGCTGATCGATTCGGCGTCGTCATTTCTTTCCCTTTACCGCAGCATCTCCAAGTCGGTGGGCCGGGGTGGCGACCGCGACGTGAAGGCCGCGCTCGACAGTATTCACGTGGAACAAGACAAAAACGCCGCGCGATTCAGCGCGGCACTCTCGCAAAATTTTCTGAAGAAGATGGTCCAGGAAGCCCAGGTTCCACCGGCGACTTCATCACCCCTGCCGTCGCCTGGTCCGCAGCCGAAGAAAAGACGCAGGCACTCGCAGCCTACATTGCCCCGCTAGCTGTCATCTGCGGACTCATGGTGAACACGAGGTATTTGTGCGGGTTCACCGGAGTATTGAAGATGCGAACTTCGTAGTGCAGGTGCGGCCCAGTGCTGCGTCCGCTCTGTCCAACGAAGCCCAGCGTGTCACCGCGATGGATCTGCTGCCCCGCGCTTACCGCAAAAGCAGATAGATGGCCGTAGAGAGTGCTGATGCCGTTGCCGTGATCGATAATCACCGCGCGGCCGTAGCCGTTCATGAGGTCGGCATAATCAACCACGCCATCTGCGGGGGCCACAATCTGGGTGCCGATGTCGCTGGAAATATCTACGCCGCGATGGAACGCGCCTTCACCGCTGAAGGGATCGATGCGCTCGCCGAAAGAGGCGGTAATGCGTCCCTGGACCGGCCACAAGGTCGGCGCCGCGGCCAGGCGCATCCAGTCCCGCAAGCTGGCTTCATGTACGTCGCCCATGCCGATGCCAATGGAGGCCGCGCCGGTCATCGCAGTCATGCGCAACGCATAAAGCTGCTGCAGCGAGGCCGAGGCCGGATCATCTTCCGCCAATGTGGGATCGGGTTTCAGGCCGTAGAGCGAAGAAACCTCGTCGGCCAGGGAGCTGAGCGATTGCGCTTGCATCTGGTTCTGTTGCGCAATCTGCTCCAGTTGCGAATACTGCGTTTTCAGAGCCTCTTTTTCAGTGCGTAGCTGGTTGAAGCGCTGTGTCTTGAGCACCATCCGCGCATAGGAACCAGCCATGCCGGTAATCGTCAGCATGCCAATTAAGGCGCCTGCGATGAACACATAAACGTAATGCAGCGGGATGGGGATTTTCAGCAACTCCCCTTCGGTGTTCCTTGCCACCAGCATTATGTAAAAACGCTTGCGCAAAAAGTGCACTCCGTTGAAGTCTGAGTTTTTTCCGACTACGCGCTGTTACGATCCGCTCGCCCTTACGTCGTCTGCGCTGCTAAGTGTGCAGCAGAAAAGCTGCTTCCAATCCCTGCCGCGGTGAATGGGGATATCCGTGCGGACAGTGGATATACACAAAAATTGTGAACTAACCTTAACAAGCAGCTTCTTACCCTGTCAATTACCGAAAGACATTGCCCCCTGCGGCGAAGGTTCGCTGTCCAGCCATGGCCCCACAGCCCATTTGACCCCCCTGTCCTTCGGACAAGTACGGAAGCTGTACCCTGTTTCTAAGGCTTTTCCCCCTATTTGGCGTGCGCCCTCGGAATGGCCTGTAACTGACCTGAAAACAGGGTTTTCCGCTATATTTCCTGTGTCTTGCCAAAAGCGGAAAGACAATTGATTGAGGGTATCCGGCGCCTGGCCTCGCGCGCCCGGGGCAGAGCAGTGGTCCGGGGCATCGGCGATGATTGCGCTATTCTGCAGATCAAGCCGGGCCAGCAGCTCCTGGTTACGACCGACCTTTGTGTTGAGAATGTGCACTTCCGGCGCCCATGGCACCCGGCGCGTAGCGTGGGGCACCGCTGTCTGACTCGGGGCGTGAGCGATATCGCAGCCATGGGCGGCGAGCCGCTGGCCTGCTTTCTTTCCCTGGGCCTGCCGGCGCGACTTCCCCAGCGATGGGTGAACGACTTTCTCGAAGGGCTTACTGCTCTGGCCCGGCGTTTCCACGTGGAGCTAGCGGGTGGCGACATCTCATCGGCTAAGGAGGTCGTCGCCGACATTATCGTCATAGGCCAGATTCCCGCTGACAGGGCTGTCCTTCGCTCCGGTGCTCGGCCTGGGGACCGCGTTTACGTCACCGGCGAGTTAGGCGGCTCCGGCAAAGTGCTTCAACGTCTTTTTGCTGGGGAGCGCGTGCGCGCGAGTACCGGAGATCGTCATTTCTATCCTGAACCTCGAGTGCAGGTTGGACAGTGGCTCCGGCGCCGAAAGCTGGTTACGGCCATGATCGACATCAGCGACGGACTGTCGGTGGATCTCCATCACATCTGCGAAGAGAGCCGCGTGGATGCTGTGATTAGCGGCGCTGCTGTTCCAGTGTCCCCGGGAGCGACTTTCGATCTGGCGCTTGATAGCGGCGATGATTACGAACTGCTGTTTACAGCAAGACCCAAAACCAGGATTCCCAGTCGCATCGGCGGGGTTAAGATCACGGAAATCGGAGTAATCCGGCGTTCCTTGAGGGCGCCGGCAATCACTCTCAGCGACTCGGCCGGACGGTCCCGCCGGCTGAAGCCGCGGGGCTGGCAGCACTTCAGCGAAAAGCGGTGACACGGCGTCTTGCCGGAGTTAGAATCGCGTAACTTTTCGAACCTTCATTCGTATGGAATAAATATGACCACACCACCATTGCCCGCATTTGCTTCCGCCCCTCAACAGGAACCGGCACAACCCAGGCTGTCAGAGGGCGCACGCCTCGTCGACGTCTTCATTGCGCCGCGCAAGACTTTTGAAGACATCCGCGTCAACGCCAGTTGGTGGGTACCGTGGCTGCTGACTACGGTCCTGAGCGTCGCGTTCGGGGCTGTGGCGGCGCAGAAGATCGATATGGTGCAGTTCACGCGCCAGCAGATCGAGCAGTCGAAGTTGGCGCAGCGGCAGATGGAGCAGCTTTCACCCGAGCAGCAAGAGCAGCAGATACGCCTGCGCGCCACGATCACAAAGATCGCCTTTTACGTAAGCCCGGTGTTCACGCTTATTTTCGGGTTGATCGTTGCGGCCGTGCTGATGGGGGTGTTCAACTTTGGTTTCGCGGCGGAGGTGACCTTCCCGCAATCCCTGGCCATCGTCTTTTACGCTTTTCTTCCCCGAGCTATTCTAGCCATCCTGCTCGGCCTGAGCCTGTCTGTGGCATCCGATCCAAACTCGATCAACATCGCGGGCAATCCCATGCCTACGAATCCGGGGTTCTTCATGGACCCGCAGGGCAACAAGTTCATTTATTCGCTGATCTCGTACCTGGATATTTTCGCCCTGTGGCCGGTGGCGCTGCTGGGACTCGGCTTCGCTGCAGTTTCCAAAAACCGAAAGCTCACGGCGGGCACGGGAATAACTACGATGTTCGTGATTTACGCAATACTGATGTTGATCGGCGCGGGCTTCAAATCGGCTTTCTAGGCGAACCAGCGGACTCCGATCAGGCCGTAAAATCAGCCATTTAGCGCTGCAATTCGCCCGCTCACACTTTGCCGCGTGGGACTCCACCGGGGCCCTGTGATTTAATAAAGTATTAATTCATGGCAATCAGCACCATCAGGCGCCGGGTGAAGGCCGTGCGCCGGACATTCCGTGAACTGAAGATGATCGCCAAGGGATTGCTGTCTACCGATCATCCTATTCAGGTCCACATCATCCCCATGCGCCGATGCAATCTCTCGTGCGCGTATTGCAACGAGTACGACGATTTCTCTGATCCGGTGCCGGTGGAGGAAATGTTCCGCCGCATTGACAAGCTGGCGGCGCTGGGAACTACGCTGGTCACCATCAGCGGCGGCGAAACCCTGCTGCATCCGCAACTGGACGACATCATCAGCCGCATCCGCTCGCGCGGCATGATTTGCGGCCTGATCACCAATGGATACCTGCTGACTCCCAAGCGCATCCAGCAGCTCAACGACGCCGGCCTCGATCACCTGCAGATCTCTATCGATAACGTGCAGCCGGACGAGGTCTCCATGAAGTCGCTGAAGGTGCTGGACAAGAAGCTGCAGTGGCTGAAGGAATACGCGGAGTTCCACGTCAACATCAACTCCGTGATCGGCGCGGGCGTGCAGAACCAGTGGGACGCAGTGACCATCGGCAAGCGCGCGGTCGAACTGGGATTCACCTCCACGGTGGGCATCATTCATGACGGCTCCGGCCAGCTTCGGCCGCTGGACCCCGAAGCCCAGATCGTCTTCACCGAGATGAAAAAGCTGGGTAAGAGCAGCTACGCCCGGTTCAACCAGTTTCAGAACAACATCGCCCTGGGAAAGGCCAACAACTGGCGCTGCCGGGCCGGCTCGCGTTACCTCTACGTCTGCGAGAACGGGTTGGTGCACTATTGCTCGCAGCAGCGCGGTTACCCGGGTATCCCGCTGGCCGATTACACCGTGGCCGATATCCAGCGCGAGTTCCTGATCCAGAAATCGTGCGCGCCCAACTGCACCATCTCTTGCGTGCATCAGACTTCGCTGGTTGACTTCTGGCGCGCCCCGCAACGGCAGGAAGCGCACGCCGTCTTCCAGGCGCCATCCCCCGCCGCCGACCTGGTGCAGATTCAGATGCCGTCACAGACCGAAGACTCAGTCATGGCTGACTAGCTAGAAACCCGCGGCTCGATCCACCCGAGTTTCCGCCAGTGCATGCCGCAATGCGGCCCGGGCGAGAGTGCGCGTGGAGTCAAGCGTCGGCAGCGATGAAACCTCATCATTGATCAGCAAGGGAATCTCCGTGCACCCAAGCACCACGGCGTCACAACCCTGCGCGCGCAGATCGTCAATTACCTGTTGCAAGTAGCGCAGGGCCTCAGGCGTTTGTCGGCCGCGCACCAGTTCATCAAAGATGATGGTGTTGATCCCCTCCCGCTGCTCCGGCGTGGGACGGAGATGGCCGATGCCCATCACCGTCAGCTTGTCCGGATAAACGTCGCTGTTGACCAGGAAGCGGGTTCCCGTCAACCCCAGCTTTTTGAAGCCGCGGCGCTGCGCTTCCCGGCCAACCTCTTCGGCAATGTGCAGCCAGGGCAGCGGCGACCGCGGCAGGACATAAGGCAATGCTGCGTGAGCGGTGTTGTCAGGACAGATGACAAAATCCGCGCCCGCGCGCTCGAGCGCCTGCACCGATCGCAACATGATTTCACCGACTGCCGGCCAATCCTCTTTGCCGCTGAGCGGCTCCATGTATTCGGCAAGAGCGATGGTGTGCAGTGTGACTTCGGGATGGGCATGTTTGCCCATCAGCGGCTCCGCTTCCAGGCAGACGGTGCGGTAGCAAAGCGCCGCGCCCTCCGCGCTGCAGCCCAGGATTCCAATGTGTTTGGTCATGTCAAAAAATCAATCTGCTGTAGAAAGCGTAACTTTTTTTCCACCGGAAGGAAAGACGCCTCGAAGGAATTGCGGGCCAACTCGCGCAGGTGATCGCGGGAGAAGCCGAACTCCTGCTCGGCCAGTTCGTATTCGCGGTTAAGAGTGGTCTGAAACATGGCCGGATCGTCGGTATTCAGAGTAACCATCAGCCCGCCATCAAAGAATTTTTTCACCGGATGCTCGGCCACGCTGGCGCAGACGCCGGTGCGCAGGTTGCTGGAGACACAGACTTCGACGGCGATCTGCTTGTGAGCCAGTACTTCTTGCAGTTCGGGGTCCAGGGCGATGGCCAGCCCGTGGCCGATGCGTTCCGCGCCGATGTTGAGCGCCGCCCAGACCGCTTCCGGACCGCCGGTCTCGCCTGCATGCGCCGTCAGGCGCAGGCCGCGCTCTGCAGCTTTCTTGAAAAGTCCCTGAAACCATTCCGCCGGGCCGCGGCGCTCGTCGCCGCCGATGCCGATACCGGCAACATTGCGCTCGCGCAGGCTCGCGGCCAGATCGAAGACCTCGGCGGCGGGCTCGGCGCCAAAGTGGCGGACGGCGTCAAAGATCCAGAGCAGCGACACGCCGAAGTCGCGCTGCCCGCGCTCGCGGCCGCGCTCCATGCCTTCGAAGATGGGAGCAAAGTCCTGGCCGCGCCAGAGAATCACGCCCACGCTCACGTAGACCTCGGCATGCATCACGTTCTGCTGGCGCAGCTTCTGCAGCAGCCGGTAGGTCACCAGCTCGTAGTCTTCTGGTGTGCGCAAGCGCTCGGTGACAGCTTTGAATGCAGTCATGAAGGCGCTGAAGTCTTTGTAGGAATAGAGCTCGCGGACGTCATCTTCGCTGAGCACGTCGCCGCTGCCGCGGATGTCATAGCGGTTGTTTTCTGTCGGAAGCGGCGAGTTGTGGCGGCGGCTCAACTCAGCCAGGGTCGGCGGCTCGACGCTGCCTTCAAGGTGCAGGTGCAATTCCGCCTTCGGCAGCGACTGGATGAACGAGCGCGAAGTCATCCCTTTATCCCTGGCTACCTGCGGCCTTCTGTGATGCAAATTCGCTGTGGCGGCGGCTGTAAAAGAAATAGATGACCAAACCAATGGCCAGCCACACGAAGAAGCGGATCCAGGTCACCACCAGCAGCCCCGACATCAAACCCACGCAGAGGGCGACCGAGATAATAGGAAACAAGGGCACGAAGGGAACTCGGAACGCACGCCCACGATCAGGCTGGCTCCTGCGCAGGAAGATCACGCCCAGCGAAACCAGCACAAAAGCAAAGAGCGTACCGATATTGGAGAGATCGGCGGCCTGACCAATGTCGACAAACCCCGCCGGCAGACCCACAGCCGCGCCGGCAATCCACGTGGACCAGTGCGGCGTCTTAAAGGTGGAGTGGAGAGTTGAGAAAAATTTAGGCAGGAGCCCGTCGCGCGACATGGCAAACCAGATGCGCGTCTGGCCGTACTGGAAGACCAGCAGCGACGAGATCATCCCCATCAGCGCGCCCAGAACAATAATCGCCTGGAAGAAATGGTTGGCGCTCAGTTGCTTGAGCGCGTAAATCACCGGGGCATCGCTGGCTTCTCCGGCCATACTGAAGGTGCTGTAAGGCATCATGCCAAGCAGCACGATGGCCACGCCGATATACAGAACGGTGCAGACGATGAGCGACGTGATGATTCCAAAAGGCAGATCGCGTTGCGGACTGCGGCATTCTTCCGCCGCCGTGGAGACGGAGTCAAAGCCGATGTAAGTGAAGAAGATGATTGCGCCCCCGGCCATGACCCCGGCGAATCCGCTGGGAGCGAAGGGATGCCAATTCGCCGGTTTTACCAGCATTCCACCCACCACCAGAAATAAAAGGATGGCCCCGATCTTCACCATGACCATGACGTTGTTGGCTCCGGCGGACTCGCGCACCCCGCGTACCAGCAGAACGGTCAGGATGAAGACGATCAGGAACGCAGGAATGTTGAAGTACGAGTGGCTCCATCCCTCGGGCGTGAAGACGGGCGTTGACCACTTGTCGGGAATGGTCAACCCAAAGGACGCGAGTTGGGCTTTGAAATACCCGGCAAAGCTGACCGCCACGGCCACATTGCTGACGGCGTATTCCAGAATCAGGTCCCAGCCGATGATCCAGGCGATCAGCTCGCCCAGGGTGGCGTAGCTGTAGGTGTAGGCGCTGCCGGCGATGGGTATCATCGACGCTAGCTCGGCATAGCAGAGGCCGGCAAAGGCACAGGCAACGGCCACCAGCAGAAATGAGATGGCAATCGCGGGGCCGGCCGGCGGGCGGCCGTACATCACGATGTCATGCAGGCCGCCGCCGTGAATCAGATGCATGAAGAGATCCAGGACCTGCACCTTGTAAAAGGAAGGATCGCCGTGCTCGCCGGCGGCGGCGGTTCCGGTGAGCGCAAAGATGCCCGAGCCGATGATGGCTCCGATCCCCAAAGCCGTGAGCGACCACGGCCCCAGGGTTTTTTTTAATCGGTGCTCCGGCTCTTGGGAATCGGCAATGAGTTTGTCGATCGACTTTCGGGCAAAAAGTTGGCTGGCCAAAAGGCCTCCTGTGGCTTAGCGCTTGGCCTGGCCGCGAACCATCTTCTTGACTTTGGGCTTCTTCGATCCGCGCGCATACGTACGCGGCTTTTTGGGCGCCTGCTTCTTGCGTGCCGCCCGCTTGGTTTTCTTGCGCTCTTCCCTGCTCAGTGCTTTGGTATTTGCCATGAATTGTCCTATTTGGGATTTATTGCAGGGGCCAAAAGCCCCGATTTTGTATCTTTACTTACGGCCCTGAAGGGCCGCTCTTCCACCTTCACGCCCGCTCCAGTTGCGCATACTTCTCCACCAGCTTCTTCAACCCGAACCGTGGAAATTGTACCGTAATCTTCGCGGTTTCCCCGTCGCCCTCGCGCTGATAGACCACGCCTTCGCCGTACTTGGGATGGCGCACGCGCTGCCCGGGACGAAAGCCCGACTTGGCCGTGCGCGGCGCATCCTTCTCCGGGGACATCTTCGCGACAGGGAGCTTTTTGCCGCGCGAAGCAAAGAACTCGGCAATGTTCTCGATGGAATTGTACCGTGGGCCGGAATAGCCGCCTCGTGGCTTGCTCCGCGCCGGCTGGCGCATGAACGCCGACTGGTCTTCATCCTCGTAGCTGTAATGAACGCCGCGGCCATCCGATTCGGCGTAGGCATCGGCATGCAGATCGGCATAGGACGCGTTGCGGCTTGACCGCGGAGAGCCCACGTCTTCCAGCAGCCGCGCCGGTACTTCTTCCAGAAACCGCGACGGCAGGCTGGCATCGGGCATGTCGGTGCCGTAACGCCGGCGGAAGCGTGCCTGGGTGAGCACCAGTTGGTCCATGGCGCGGGTCATGCCCACATAGCAGAGGCGGCGCTCTTCTTCCATCTGGTCGGGATCGTTGAAGGTGCGCGAGTGAGGAAACAGGCCTTCCTCCAGGCCGACCAGAAAGACCAGGTTGAACTCCAGGCCCTTGGCGGAGTGCAGGGTCATGAGCGTGACGCGCCCGCGGGGATCGTAAGTATCAACGTCGCTGACCAGGGCGGCGTGATCCAGGAACTCGGCCAGAGTCTCGCCGCGATCGCGCGAATCCATGGCGGCATTGACGAGTTCGCGCAGGTTCTCAATGCGCGCAAAGGAGTCCGGCGTGGCTTCCTCCTCCATCTGCTTGATGTAGCCGGTGCGGTCGATCAGAAACTTTAGGATCTCCGGAACCGTGGCCGGAGCGCCGGGAGAGCGGAAGCCCTCGACTGTTTCGGCCTCATCGTCCCTCTCCGCGGCTGCATCTTTGGGAGAGCCTTCATCGGCGGCTTCTTCGCCGTTCGCGCCAAAGTCAAAGGCCATGTTCGCCTGCTCAAGTTCTTGGGGATCGAAAGAGGTCTCCTCTTCCTCCTTCTCATCCTTCTCATCCCTCCGCGCCTCCGCGGTTCCGCGGTGAGATTTTTCCGGCAATGCTCCAGCCTGGCTGAAGGCCGACTGCTGTATGCTGAGTGCTTCGCTCCTCCCCTCCGTGTCTCTTTGGTTAGCCTGTTCGCCTGCCCGCTCAACAAAGCTGGCCGCGATCATCGCCCGCGCATCCTCGATCAGTTCGCGGAAGCCGCTGATGGCGGTCACGGCCCGGGGCGGCAGCAACTGGCGCCCGGCGGCTTCCTTCAGGGCCGACCACAACGATATGCCGGTTTCGAGTGAGAGCCGCTCCAGCGTCTCGACGGTGTTTTTCCCGATCCCGCGCGCCGGAGTGTTGATTACCCGCAGCAACGCGACCGAATCCTGAGGATTGCTGATCAGCTTGAGGTAACTGATCATGTCCTTGATCTCAGCCCGTTCGTAGAAGGAGAAGCCCCCGACCACCTGATAGGGAATCTGGTAACGGCGCATGGCTTCTTCCAGCAGCCGGGACTGCGAGTTGATGCGGTAGAGAACGGCGACGCGGGCGTCGTCCACGCCTTCTTCCGAGGCCTTTTTGAGAAAACGGGAGATGGAGTCGGCGACGAATAGAGCTTCGTTCTCGCCGTCGGGCGCTTCGTAATAACCGATCCGGGCTCCGCCCTCGCGCGCCGTCCACAGCGTCTTGCCTTTGCGCTTCAGGTTGTTGGCCACCACGGCGGACGCGGCCTCGAGGATAGCTTGCGTCGACCGGTAATTCTGCTCCAGGCGGATCACGCAGGCTTCAGGGAAGTCCTGCTCGAACTCCAGGATGTTGCGAATGTCGGCGCCGCGCCAGGAGTAGATCGACTGGTCTTCATCGCCCACCACGCAGACGTTGTGGCGCGGCCCGGCCAGCAGCTTGATCAGCTCGTACTGCGGACGGTTGGTGTCCTGGTATTCGTCGATCAGCAGATATTCGTAGCGCTTCTGGTAGCGCTCGCGCGTTTCCGCGGATGATTTCAATAGGCGCACCGTCTCCAGCAGCAGATCGTCGAAGTCCAGGGCATTGGCTTTGCGCAGCTCCTGGCGATAGGCCTCGAAGACGTGCGCCGCCTTCTCCGTGAACGGATCGGCCGACTGCAGGTACATCTCCTGGGGATCGAGCATGTGGTTCTTGGCCCAGGAGATCTTGGAGAGCACGGCGGAAGGCTTGATCTGCTTGTCGTCGATGCCCAGCCGGCGCATCACGGCCTTGACCACAGACTGTTGGTCGGCTTCGTCATAGATGGCGAAATCTTTCTTGTAGCCGGTGTTGCCGATACGCAGCGCCTCGATATCGCGGCGCAGCACGCGCACGCAAAAGGAATGGAAGGTAGAAATCAGAGGCTTGCGCAGCGAGCGCCCGCCGAGAAGACGGTCCACGCGTTCGGCCATCTCGGCGGCGGCCTTGTTGGTGAAGGTCACGGCCAGGATGGAGTCCGGCGCCACGCCCAGGTCCTCAACCAGGTGGACGATGCGGTAGGTGATAACGCGGGTCTTGCCGCTGCCGGCCCCGGCCAGGATCAGCACCGGGCCATCGACAGCCTCCACCGCCTCGCGTTGCCGGGGATTGAGTTGATCGAGGAAACTCACTTGGACGCCAACTTCGCGCACTCGTCGCACCGGCACATCTCGCGCAGGTAATCCCAGGAGTAGATGCCGCTGGAATGGCCGTCATTCCAGGTAAAGCTGAGAGCGTAGCGCCCCACGGGCTTGGCTTCCGTGGGCTTGATGGGCGGTTTGTACATGGGCAACAGCTCGGGCGCGGCTTTCACCGGCTCGCCGGCTTTGCGATGGTGGCCCTGGCGATCTTCGCTGCAGGTGGCACAGGGACAGGCGTCGCGCAGCCACTGAAAGGCGTAATGGGTGCGGTGACCGTCCTCCCATTCGATATCTACACCGGTTCCGGTGCTGATATTCACTTTAACTGATCTGGGATTTGCCACCGCCATGGTTTCAGTATATCGCCCGCGGCGACAGACGGTGGGAGTGGCCAATTCAGTTGCGGAGGGTGTTCTTAATCAGGTTAGATCGGGTTCGTGTTTCCTGGAAATTTCCTGTTCGGCCGCCTGGAGTTCCGCCAACCGGGCACGGCCTAGGCGCATTTTTTCGGACATAGCTGCCCGAAGTTCTTCAAAGATCGCCCGCAGCTCGGTGACATCCTGGGTAACTATGGCTTGCGCACACAGTTCCCGGATGCGCTGCTCCAGCTCTTCAGTCTTGTCCCGGCCGTCACTCATGGCGAACGCGCTTGATCTTTCCTGGCTTCGCCCCGGTGAAGGGGCGGCCAAGCAGAGATGCCGGCCAGTGGCATCGATTATATCGCAGCAAACCAGAGTCTATGTGTTTCTGAGACACCACTCCAAGGAGCGTGCCTGATTCGTACATAAGATCGCTTTGATCTGGAAAGAGTTGGCCGGGAACTTAGCTAGCAGCTGCGACGGCTAAAGAAAATTCACGTCTCCAGTTGGAGTGCAAGCTGCTGAAAATCCTGGGCTATGAAGTCCCAATCCGATTCTGCTTTGAAATCGCGGGCTTGCCGAGGTCCATATTCGCTAGGACGGGGGATGAAGGCGGTCTTCATGCCATGGCTGCGGGCGGCGGCCAGATCGTAGTTGTGGGCGGCGGCCAGCATCACGTTCTCAGGACGAGTATCGAGCAGTTCCGCGGCTCCCAGATACACCTCAGGCTGGGGCTTATAGCGGCGAAACGAGTCAGAAGAGAAGATTACGTCCCAGGACAGACTCGCATATTTGGCCATGTCGGCCAGCAGGCGCACGCCGCCGTTGGAAAGAGTGCCAATGATGTACTTTCGCTTGAGCCGCAAAAGTCCGGCGACCGCGTCCGGCCAGGGATCAAGATAATGCCAGAAAGAAACGATTTGCTGGCGCTGCGGTTCGGTGATGGAAGCAAGGCCGCGAGCCTGGAGCAGCTTGTGCAGCGACTCGCGGTGTAGCCGCTCCAGAGGTGTCCAGGGGCGCTGGCCGGAGCGGACCGCATTCATCGCCGGCTCATATTCCGCGCGCCAGTCATCGGCCAAAGCGGCCCAGTCAGCCTCAAGATTGTTGCCGGCGCCAAACTGCTGCAAGCGGCGGATCAGGCTGCTTCGCCAATCCACCACGGTGCCGAAAACGTCAAAAAGGATAGCCTCAATCGCCATGGGCACAGTCTAGCAAGGAGCGTGGCGGGATTTGCCATGGTCACGTAAGCCAGTGTAAAATCATAACTTACTCACGCTCTGAAGCATTCATCATTCTTTCCGAGTCGAAACTACTGGAGCAGCGAGAAATGGCAAAGGTATGCGAGATCTGCGGTCGCGGACCGCAATTCGGAAACAAGATCAGCCACGCTCACAACGTGAGCCGGCGGCGCTGGGATATTAACCTGCGGCCTGTGCACGCGATTATCGGCGGAAGCCGCAAGCGGGTGCGAGTGTGCGCCAACTGCATCAAGTCGGGCAAGGTGAAGAAGGCTTCCTAGCAGGAACCAAAACTCTACGACAAGACCTCCCATAGCAGGAGGTCTTCTTGTTTTAGCAGAATGCGTATTAGAAACGAAGAACTACACCGCCTCCCACCAGAACATTGTTCATGACACCACTTTTGGGAAGGATCGAAGGCCATGGGGTTACAAGATCCTTCACCGCGATCCGCACGTTAAGCAGCGGGACTGCCGTCTTCATATCCACTCCGCCACCGAACGCGACAGCTCCTTTGGTCGCCGACGGAGTGTTTCCGCTGAAGTGAACAATACCTCCGCCAGCGGACAAAAACGGCGTTATGGGCGCGTGCGGCACGATATTCAGCCGCAGATCAGGTGTGACCGCCAGAGTGGAAAAAGAGGCTCCGGGCGAATTGGTGCCTCGATCGGGAATAGCCAGCACCGGCAGTTCGATCGATAAAGATGCAAGGTGCAGATTGGCGAAAGAGTGCGAAATAAGGCCTTCGATGCCGACGCCGGCGTTAACATGGTCAGCCCCAATCGGGCAGTTAAGTACACAGGCGATGGCGATACCGTTGGGCTGGCTGGAAAATGCTCCGTAGACCGTGACGCCGGCTTCGGTCTGACTGGATGCCGGGACAACGGCCGACAACACAAACGCAAAAGCGAGAGCGTACCTGGTCTTCACTGACGTTACCCTTGCGTAGAAACCGGTCTAAGACGGTCAAGCCAGCGCGATCAAATCGATCTCCACCAGCACTTCGCGCGGCAGACGAGCCGCCTCGACCGTAGTACGCGCGGGCGGCGTGCCTTTGCAGAATTTTCCGTAGACTTCATTCATAGCGCCGAAATCGCTCATGTTCTTGAGGAAAACCGAAGTCTTGACCACTTTGTCCCAGCCACTGCCGGCGGCAGACAGAACGGCCGAGAGGTTCTTGAGCACCTGCTCCGTCTGCTGCTCGATGCCGCCGCTGACAATGTTGCCGGTAGCCGGATCAAAAGCCACCTGGCCGGAAAGAAAAACAAATCCGTTGGCTTTGACGGCCTGCGAATAAGGGCCAATAGGTTTGGGTGCCTGGGGTGAGAGAACCGCTTCACGATTGCTCATAAAAGCTTTTTAACATATTCCGAGCGGGGCGAGGAAACTGTGCCGTCGCTGCGCTCAGGCCTGTCAGATTTTGTTCAGCCGCTGCACATCGTGGATGCCGGGAATCTTGCGCAGACCGGTCATTACTCGCTCCAGGTGCTTAACGTCTTCAATATCGATGACCAAATCGATGGTGGCCTGGGTGTCGGCGGTGCGAGCCTCGATGTTGCGGATGTTAGTGTTGTCGTCGCTCACCACGGCGGTGAGCTGCTTGAGCATGCCGGCGCGATCATCACAAAAGACGGTGAGTTTCACGGGATAAGTAGCTTTGCCACCGACTGCTTTTAGGGGCTTGGACCATTCCACGGCGATGCGGCGATCGGCTTCGTACATCAGATTATTGACGTTGGGGCAGCTCACAGCGTGCACGGCCACGCCCTTGCCGCGAGTCACGTAGCCGACGATGGCTTCACCGCGGATGGGATTGCAACATCGGGCGCGATAAACCAATAGATCGTTATAGCCCTTGACCTTGATAGCGCCGGTATCGGCGCTCTGCCCGAAGACACGGCGGATTACGGTGCCCAGCGTGCTGGTGTCCTTGGGCGGCTCCTCCGCGGGCGGCTGGTCAGACAGGCCGGGCGAGAGCTTGGCCAACACCTGGCGCGCGGAAAACTTGCCGTAACCGATGCCGGCCATCAGGTCCTGACCCAGGCCGAGGCCGTAGTCCTTGGCGATGCGGTCGAGCTCTTTATCGCCGAAGTCTTTGAGGGCCAGGCGGTACTTGCGCGCCTGCTTCTCGATCAGCTTTTTTCCGATCTCGATGGCGCGCTCGCGCTGGTGGATATTGAGCCAGTGGCGAATCTTGTTGCGCGCGCGGGTCGACTTCACGAAGCCCAGCCAGTCCCGCGAGGGATTGTGGCCGGGCTGGGTCATGATCTCCACCACGTCGCCGTTGCGCAGCTTGTAGCGCAGCGGCACGATGCGTCCGTTTACCTTGGCGCCGGTGCAGGTGTGGCCGACTTCGGTGTGAATGGAATAAGCGAAGTCGATTGCGGTGGCGTCGCGGGGCAGAATCACCACTTTGCCCTTGGGAGTGAAGGTGTAGACCTCTTCAGGGTAGAGATCGACCTTGAGCGTGGACAGGAACTCGCTGGGATCCTTTACGTCCTGCTGCCACTCCACCACCTGGCGTAACCAGCTCAGGCGCTGCTCGTCCTTGGCGTTGACCGGGCTGCCGTCTTTGTACTTCCAGTGCGCCGCGATGCCCTCTTCTGCCATCTTGTGCATCTCTTCCGTGCGGATCTGCACTTCAAATACGTGGCCATCTTCGGTGATCACGGTGGTGTGCAGCGACTGGTAGAGATTGGGTCGGGGCATGGCGATGAAATCTTTAATGCGTCCCGGAACCGGCCGCCACATCTGGTGAATGGCGCCGAGCGCGGCGTAGCAGTCCTTGACCGACTTGGTGATGATGCGCACTGCCAGCAGGTCGTACACCTGGTCCACGGTGATGCGCTGTCGCAAGAGTTTCTGATGGATGCTGTAAAGGCGCTTGATGCGGCTCTCCACGCGGGCTTCCACGCCGCTTTCCTTCAGCTTCTGGTGCAGAAACTTGACCATGCGGGCGAGAAAGGCCTCGCCGACCTTGCGCCGGGATTCGACTGCCTGGTGCACCTGCTCGTAGCCGATGGAATCAACGTAGCGGAAGGAAAGGTCCTCAAGTTCGCCGCGTACTTTGCCCATGCCCAGGCGGTGTGCGAGCGGCGCGTAGATTTCCAGCGTCTCGCGGGCGATGGCCTGGCGGCGGTCTTCCGGCAGGTGCTGCAGGGTGCGCATGTTGTGCAGGCGGTCGGCCAGCTTGATCAGCACCACGCGAATGTCGGAGACCATGGCCAGCACCATCTTGCGCACGTTCTCGGCCTGGCGTTCCTCGCGGCTGGCAAAATCGATTTTGTCGATCTTGGTAACGCCCTCCACGATGTGCGCAACCTGTTCGCCGAATTCGCGGCGCACGTCTTCGTGGGTTACCGGGGTGTCTTCAATAGCATCATGGAGAAGTCCGGCCGCGATGGCGGTGGAATCGAGCTTCATGTCGCCCAGGACGAGGGAGACTTCCAGGGGATGGATGAGAAACGGCTCGCCTGAGGCCCGCAACTGGCCCTGATGGTGAACCAGAGAGAAATCGAAGGCCTTGCGGATGATCTCCAGATCATCCTGGGGGCGATTCTCCGCAACCTTGGCCAGAAGCTGCTGAAACTTGGCCTGCAGTTGCTTGGGCGCAACCGGATGCGGATGAGTTGCCATAGGCAATTATAACTGCAAAGATCAGGGCCCCCGAGGGCGCGGAACGAGGCTACCTGGGCGATGGCTTGGCGAAAGGAAGGGGTCGCGCGGGCGAGAACACCGAGTCTGCAAGATGATTGTTATAACTCACCGTGTTCAGAAAGTACTGCCAGCTGAGTTCGCCGTTGACGGTCACTAGAGTGTTGAAGGGCGTATTGATTTCCTGCACTCTCTTCCAGTTGTCGTAGATCTCCACAATTTCGTCGCGATCTCTTGTTGCAGGGTTGCGCAAGATGAAAATCTTCTTTACAGGAAGGTGAGTCTCACGATCGATGGCAAAGGTGACGGCGTCGCTACCAGAGGTCATTATGGTGACTCGCTCGACAGCGTGATTCTCCGTCAACGCGGGCCCCTCATAGAACAAGGCTGTCCCCGGCTGGTCGAGCCAGCGGCGCAAAACGATCTCCAGAGCATGGTGCCGGCGGGCCAGATAGACCTTGGCATCATGGCTTTTCTCGGGATCTATCATCCGAGTTCCCCGAAATGTGATTTCGTACATGCTGTCGCCCACCGTGAGCTGCACGACATCTCGCTGCTTGCCCAGTTCCAGCCATTCTTTGTCCGGCCATTTCCATAGACGTTGATACACCGTCGATCCCTGGGAACGTTCATGATTGAAAACTCCTGAGCGGCCCTCGCTCTCCACATCTTCAATTGCGAAGTATGCCTTGCCGCCCAGCGCATTGATCATCTGGTCGATGAGCACTCGCGCTTGTTGCTGATTCTGCGCTGCACCGTCTACCTGAGGTGAGGTTGTTACCGCCTGCGGAACGAGAAATAACAACGGGATTACCAAGAGCGAGCGGTCCATCCACAACATGCTGATGAGTTTATACCGAGCGGGAGATGGAATTGTCCTGGGGTCTCGCACCGCCAGTGTGTTTACCCGTCAGCAAATCGACTTCGAAATCAACTTCTTCGTCGGAGATCGCGTCCCAAGCAAGCCCGCGCAGACGGTTTCCAGAGATCTCAGTGATGGAAATTCCTTCCCAGGAGAGGCGTTCTGTCGTCCACCTGATTCCAGAAGAGCCCAGCGCGGTGATGCTGGTAAACCCTGCAAACAGAATTAACTTCTGACCAGCAAGAATCCGGAGCGCGGTCACCGGACGCTGCTCGACGCGGAACCATTTCTCTGGGTCGGGGGCTCTGACTACGTAGGCGTATCCGCCCACGATCGCACAGAATGAGTCGGGATCGGGACAGGAGCAGATGGCGTTGACAGCGTTATCGGAGTCGAAGCCCAGGGCAAAAAAGCCGGTCCACGGAATCTTCCCTCGCGGGTCGACTCGCACATAAGCTCCTGCGCGATCACCCTCTTCGAGTTCAACCGGATAGTGATAGAGCTTCTCGAGCGGATGGACTGGCGGGGCAGACTGCAAAAGTTTGGTCTCATAGGTTCGTTTGAAGTCGAAGATCAATTGGAAATTTGCGGCCATGGCTTTCCAGCAAGAACCAAGATTCAGCTCCTGTGCTTCCCCCATGCTTCCATGAACCCCCTCACACGTTCGCGCACACTTTTGACATGCACGGGAAGCTGAAGCCGGCTGCCATCCTCGATGACGGGAATCAGCTTGTTGAAGTCCGGACCCGAGTGTGAACCGATCAGCATGATTCGCACGGGGTGAAACAGCTCTTTACCTTTGACTCCGGTTTTTCCTTTTATATCGTTCATGATGAGCTGGAAGTGCTCCGCGGTGAGCTGGCCGTCCTGCCCATTCAGCCGATTCTGAAACATCGCCAGCACCTCAGCTGTCGCGGACCACGCCAGAGCTTCAGCGTTTCCAGGGTCGGAGACTGCCGCAGCAGCGTCGAAACGAAAGATGAATCCCGTTCTGTCGGGCAGCTGATCGAGTTGGTCGACGTAGGGAAGCATCAGGTCGATGAGACGGTTGGCCCACGCACCAACTTCGCCGTTCGCTGCCTGAGGCAACAGATTTGCTCTCTGCAGAAACGGCGTGCCCAGATCGTGCGTCCGCTGCGGTGGGCTTTGCTTGAGATAGTGCCGGTTGAGCCAGTGCAGCTTTTCCGTGTCGAAGATGGCCGGCGAGGGTGTTACGCGCTCCAGCTGAAACTCCTTGATCAGCTCAGCTTTGGGAAAGATCTCGCGATCGCCGCCAGAAGGAGCCCACCCGAGAAGCGCCAGGTAGTTCATGAGAGCTTCGGGCAGGATTCCCATATCGCGAAAGTTGGCCACTGAAGTTGCGCCGTGACGCTTGGAGAGCCGCTCACGATCGGGGCCGAGAATGGTGGACAGATGGGCAAACTCGGGCACAGCCAGGCCGAGAGCTTCGTAGAGCGCGACCTGCTTGGGAGTGTTGGAGAGATGATCGTCGCCGCGGATGACGTGAGTGATCTTCATGGCCGCGTCGTCAATCACCACTACGTAGTTGTAGACGGGCATGCCGCTGGAGCGGACGATGATGGGCTCGCTTACCACCTCGTTGGAGAACTCCACTTCACCGCGCACAATGTCATGAAAGCGAATGGGGTGCTCGGGGATCTTGAGACGGATCGCGGCCGGCTCGCCCGCGGCGTGGCGACGTTGGGCCTCCGCGGGATCAAGCCCGCGGCACTTGCCGGAGTAGATGGGCGGACGCTGCTCGGCCATCGCATGCTGGCGCTCGCGCTCGAGTTCTTCAACGCTGCAGAAGCAGTAGTAAGCTTTGTGTTCGCGCAGCAGGCGTTCTGCGTTTTCGCGGTAGATGTCCATGCGGTCAGATTGGCGGTAAGGCGGGTACGGCCCGCCGACGTCGGGACCTTCGTCCCAGTCCAGGCCCAGCCATTTCAAGTCTTCGAGGAGTTGCGCCTCGTAGCGCGCTTCGCTGCGCTCCACGTCTGTGTCTTCGATGCGGAGGACAAAAACGCCGCGCTTCTGGCGCGCAAACAACCAGTTGAACAGCGCGGTGCGCACGTTGCCGATATGCAGCTGTCCGGTGGGCGAAGGGGCGAATCGCACGCGCACTTTTGGTTTTTCGGCCATCACTTTGATACTAACAAACCGCCGCTTCCACTCTGGCAACAGCGCGGCAGCAGCTCTCATCTGACAATTTTCGAGCTATGCCCACCGATGCCGTCGGCCCATTGATTCTCTTCATCGCTCTGCTGCTGACGGCTGCCCATTTGCTCGGCTATCTATTCGCGCGGCTGCGCCAGCCGAGAGTGATCGGCGAGATCCTGGCGGGAATCGTGCTGGGCCCGTTTGTATTGGGAAGGCTGCCGGGCTACGTGCACGTGCTGCAGCTGGACGTCGCAATGCAGCCAAAGAAGGCCGCCCTGGACCTTCTCTACCAGATGGGCCTGCTGCTGTTGATGTTCATCTCCGGAGCCGAGGTCAAGTCACTCTTTCAGCGCCAGGAGAGGAAGCAGATCGCGTGGCTCGCGGCTGTGGGAACGGCGTTGCCCTTCGCGGCGATGATGCTCTTGTCACCGCTCATGCCGCTCAACTGGTTCATGGGTACGCGAGCGAACCGGACATCGTTGATTCTGGTGATGAGTATCGCGGTCTCGGTAACCTCGATTCCCGTCATCTCGCGGATCTTTTTCGACCTCAAAATCCTGCATACGCGCTTCGCGCGGCTGGTGCTGGGGGTTGCCGTGCTGGAAGACATCGCGCTATGGGCAGTGCTGGCGATCGCCACCAGCCTGGCGGCCGACTCCGGCGCACCGCCGCGAAAAATCGCCGTCCACATTGCGATCACGGGACTTTATTTCACTCTTGGGCTCTCGCTGGCTCCGCGAGCTACGAAGCGCATCTCCAAGTCGCGCTTCAATGTGCTGGCCGGCAATTCGCCGGTGTCATACACGCTGCTTATCGCGTTTGCTTACTCAGCCGCGGCGGCCTTGCTCGGCGTCAACCTGGTGTTCGCGGCCTTTCTTGCCGGATTCGCGGTATCGCGCAAGCGCCTGGGCGAGGCGCTGGAGACCATCTCCCGTTTCTCCTTCGCGATGTTCATCCCTCTCTATTTCTCGCTGGTCGGTTACAGCCTGGTCTTCGACAAGGACTTGTCACTGTGGACGCTGGTGGCGTTTCTCACCGGAGCCTGCGCTCTGAAAGTAGTGGCCGTGGCGCTTGGCGCGAGGCTGGCGGGATTCAGGGGGCTCGACGTCATCAACCTGGCGGTGGCCACTAACGCACGTGGTGGTCCAGGAATCGTGCTGGCCAGCGTGGCCTATGAGGCAGGGATCATCAGCGCAGCCTTTTTCACCACGCTGGTGCTGGTAGCTATCCTGACCTCCCAGGCGGCCGGCGCGTGGCTGGAGTTCGTCCTGCGGAAGGGATGGAGCCTGCTCCCGGGTGATGCGGCTGAAAGCGTGGCTGCGGTGGTAGAAGATGGTCCCCAGAAGATTGCTGCCTGAAGCCGTTTTTACGATCGCGAAGCTCCGCTCAACAAGACCGTGGCGTTTATTTCGTGCTGAGGTTCTCTCGCTGCGCTTGATTTGAGAAAGATACTCAATCACCGCAAGGCCGGGCCATCGGACTTGAGATAGGTCTGGCTGATGCGGTCATGCCAGCCCAGCATATCTTCATCCACCAGCGCCCAGGCGAAGCCGAGACCTACGGAGACCACCGAAAGCGCTGAAGCCAGTGCACGGCAGCGCCGCGAAAAGAGCGAGGCGCGTCCTCCGCGAAAGGAGAACAACTCGAGTTGCGCGGCGCGCATGCCGGGAGTGCTCCTGCCGTAGACCAGAAACAGGTACTGAAAGACCAGCCACAGGATGGCTCCGGCGGAGACCACGGCAAGAGCCTCGGCGCGAAACGGAGGAGCGGCATCGGCGATCCTGACAAAGCTGAAGATGAAAATGCCCAGCGCCAGCAAGACGATCGCAGCATCTACGACTCCTGAAAACAGGCGACGGCCCAGTTGCGCAGCCTGCAGAGGTAGTTCGAGGCCGCTGTTCAGGCTATTATCGCGGGGAGTTTCTTCCAGACGAATATCGGCAAAGCTGGGAAGCAACTCCATCTGCTCGGCGGGAGCAGCTTCCATGATTCGCGAC
Source organism: Candidatus Angelobacter sp. (assembly GCA_035307585.1). Taxonomy (GTDB): domain Bacteria; phylum Acidobacteriota; class Terriglobia; order Terriglobales; family Acidobacteriaceae; genus Angelobacter. The sequence continues at coordinate 465,808 of DATGHX010000012.1, read as the reverse complement.
GACTCCGGCGCAGGCTCCGCCAGTTCGATCTCGGTGATGAGCGGCACAGGGCGCTCCATGGCCACCGCCTTGGGGAAGCGAATGATCTTGCGCGGTCGGGGACGGGCTTCGGCATCGAGCACGACGCGCGGGAACACGGCCGTACCCGTTCTCTCTTCTCGCGATGGCGTTTGCGGTGCGTCGTTGAGAGGCGCAACAACTGTCTGATGCACTGTGGGAGGAAATACTGAGCGCCGTTGAACGGCGGCTGACGCCACGTTCAGTGCCTGCTCTTCGGGAAATTCGAACTCCAGCGACGCGGTGTCGCCGGTGTGCCGGCGACGGGTGCGATGGCGGTTGACGCGCAGGGCGACTTCCTCGCGCCAGTTTCGCTGATCGGAGCGCGCGCGCACCTGAGTCGCCAGATCGTCCAGAGAGGGCCGGCTGCCGGCGACCGCCGCAACAGCGGGCTGAACGGATTCATCGGCGGCTCTGGCGCTTAGAGTCTCGGCATGAGCAACGAGGGCAGTGCTGCGCGGGGAGTGTGCGCACGGGTGTGGCTTCCCGCAAACAGTGCAAGTCATGGGACCGGGTTGTGAGGTTCGCCAGAACCGGAAAACGCGGGATCAGCGGTCTTTTGCTTTTCGAAAACAGGCCATGTTAACTTGCCAAGCTGATCTTCAAAATGCGCCTTCAACTTCACTTTGTTATCACAGCGGGATTGCTTTGTCATCTGTTTCCCGGCGCGGTCCAGGTGACGAGCCAGGCGCTGCCCACGCCGGAAGACCCACCGCAGACGACACAAACCGCTGGATGCCACGTGGAGTTGACGGCTCCGCCAGGAACAGTCGCGCCAACACCCGGCACAGAGCAACAGCCGGCCAAGACCCCCAAGATCGTCATTACTCCTGACCAGCCGGTAGAGATCAACGCCGGAGAGTGCGAGAAAACCGGCGACATCTACACCCTGCGCGGGCACGTAGAGATCAAGTTTGGCGACTACCTGTACCGCGGCGACACCGTGATCTACGATTCCGTCACCGGCGATGTGACGGCCACGGGCCATGCCGCGCTCGACGGCGGCCCGCGCGATATGCACATCACGGCTACGCACGGCACCTACAACGTGCGCACACAGACCGGCAGGTTCTACGACGTAAACGGCACTACCGGTGCCCACTTTCGCGGCAACAACGTGACCCTGACGTCATCGAACCCGCTGGCATTTTCAGCGCTGGAGATGGAACAGACAGGAGCGGAAGAGTACGTGCTTCATCACGGGTCGGTGACCTCATGCGAGCTGCCGCATCCTAAATGGAGATTTCATGCGGCGCGAATCGTTTTGCGCGTTGGCGATTCGGCCAAGGTGTACAACTCCACTTTCAGGCTCAAGGGCGTACCGGTGTTTTATCTGCCTTATGCATCGCCACCGGTAGAGCGGCTGGGACGGCAAAGCGGGTTTCTCGTACCCACTGTAGGAAATTCCACCAGCAAAGGCACGATCATCGGAGATTCATACTACTGGGCCATCAATCGCAGCATGGACGCCACGCTGGGTGGGGAGTTTCTTTCCAAGCGCGGCTGGTTGTTCCAGGAAGATTTCAGGGCCCGGCCCAGCCAGACATCGTTCCTGAACGTCAGCTATTTCCAGGTGCTCGACCGGGGCGCACCGCTTGCCATCAACAGCCTGAATCCTGACGGGACGGTGAATACTCAAGTTCAGAAGGTCGACCAGGGCGGAGAGGACTTCAAGCTGAACGGAGCCGCATTGCTGCCAGAAGACATACGCGGGGTGGCTTCCATTGAATACCTCAGCTCGTTTCTCTTCCGCGAGCAGTTCTCTCCCACCTTCACGCAGGCAGTGGATTCGGAGGTGCGATCCTCTGTCTTTCTGACCAAAGACCTGGAAGGCTACGCCTTCAACGCTTACGGCGCGCGCTATCAGAATTTTCAGAATACGATCCCGGGCGATGCCATCACCATTCTGCACACCCCGGCCGTGGAGTTGTACGGCCTGGATCACAGCATCTTCGGCTCACCGGTTTACTGGTCGTATGACTTCGCGGGCGAGGGCGTACGGCGCAGCCAGCCGGGGTTCGTCACACCTGGACTGGTCGGCCGCTTCGATATCGATCCCACTTTTTCCCTGCCTTTGCAGATCGGAGGATGGAGCGTGCGTCCGGGGGTCGATCTGCGTAATACCATTTACACGGAGCAGGACGCAGCCGGCGCCCAGGGCCCTACGCCGATACAAAACGCATTGAATCGCCGGATCATTGATTCCAGCGTGGAGGTGCGCCCGCCGGCACTGGAGAAGATCTTCGCGCATCCCATCCTGGGCCGGACGGTGAAGCACGTGATTGAGCCGCGGGTCGTCTATCGCTACAGCAATGGGGTGGAAAACTTCCCCTCAATGATTCGCTTTGATTTTCGCGACATTGTCAGCAACACCAACGAAGCGGAGTTCGGACTGGTGCAGCGGTTTTACGCCCGGCGCGCGAAGTCTGAGGCGTGTGATGGGGAGAAGAGCACGCAGCCCTCGACCGCGGCCGAAACGACCAAGACCTGCTCGCCCGCGGGAGCGGATGAGTTTCTCACCTGGGAAGTTAAACAGAAGTATTTCGCCGACCCCAACTTTGGTGGCGCCGTGGTTGACGGACGCCGCAACGTCTTCACTACTACAGTGGACTTCGCGGGAATCGCGTTCCTGTCCGGACCGCGCCATTTCTCTCCGATCGTTTCCCGGCTACGCTTCCGGACCATCATGAATAGCGACCTAGAATGGGAACTCGACTACGACACGCAGAAAGGCCGCATCAACGCGAGCACCATGTACCTGACGCACCGTTTCGGCGGCAGCAACGCCGCGCACATCGGAGGCAGCGTCTGGTCGAATTTCTTTGTGGAAAGCAGCCATGCGTTTCTGCAAGTGCCGGGCGAGATCGTCTTCGGCACCACGACTGCAGGAAAGCCTATCCAGCTGCCACCGTGCATTCCCGGCGGCATCAACACCCAGGTGGAGTGCGTGCCGCAGAAATTCAATCAGGTGCGCGGCCTGCTCGGCTATGGCAGCCCCAGCAAACGCGGCTTCAGTGCGGCCGGCAACGTAGGATACGATTTTGAATTCAATGAGACGCAGTACACCGCGGCGCAGACTGCCTACAACTGGGACTGCTGCGGTTTGAGCTTTGAATACCGGCGGTTCGAGTTAGGGCAGGTACGCCGCGAGAACCAGTACCGCTTCGCTTTCACTCTGGCCAACATCGGGTCATTCGGAAATATGAAGAGGCAGGAAAGACTGTTCTAGATAGGCTTACAATTGAGTTTAACCTATGGCCTCAAGTCCCCTCTCATCCAAGCAGCTTCGGCTCGATGGGATTCTTCGCGAGCTCGGTCCCGCTCTGGTCGCCTACTCTGGTGGAGTTGATTCGGCTTACCTCGCTTGGGCTGCGCATCGCACGCTGGGGAGTAGGATGCTGGCGGTGATTGCCGATTCGCCCAGCCTCGCACGCTTTCAGCTGCAGGACGCAGTGGATTTTGCGGAAGAACAGGGAATCCCTTTGCATATCATGCAGACGGAAGAAATGGAGCGGCCGGAGTATGTGCGTAACGAGCGCGACCGCTGCTTCCACTGTAAGGACGAGCTGTTTGCCGTGATGCAGAAACTCGCAGATGAGCGCGGCTTTCCGTCGATCGCCTACGGGATCAACGTGGACGATCAGGGGGATTTTCGTCCGGGGCAGGCGGCGGCCAACCGGCACCACATCGCCACTCCACTGCTCTCGGCGGGACTGACCAAGGCGGACATTCGCGAGCTGGCGCATGAGGGCGGGCTGCGCATCTGGAACAAGCCGGCGTCGGCTTGCCTGTCGTCGCGAATCGAGTACGGACGTCCGGTAACGCGGGAGGCGCTTACAGCTATCGAGCGCGGCGAAGAGGCGCTGCGCAACCTTGGTTTCCGACAGTTTCGCGTTCGCCACCACGGCGAGATCGCGAGGCTGGAGATCGCCCGCGAGGAGCTGGAACGGGCCCTGAACCTGGACATGTTCGCCGAATTCACCCGCATCTTTAAGGCCCTGGGCTTCACCTTTGTCACCGTGGATACTGCGGGCTTCCGGTCAGGTTCCATGAACGCGGCTCGGGCTGGGGAACCACTTGTAAAGCTCGCACTGTAGCCACTTCCCGCAGCCTCCATGAGATAATTCAACTGTATTCCCCTGATAAAAGGCGGTCCTCTTGGCTAGATTTGGCGGCGTTCTCTTAAGCGTTTTCCTTTTCCTATTGCTGATTGGTCCGGGCTGCAAGGCGCAAAACACAGGCTCGTCGGCAGCAGCTCTGGATCCACAAACGGCGCACCGGGTGCGCACGGAGATCAGGTCGCGCTACAACGTCCCCTCCCAGGTCGAGATCAGCCTCTCTGATCCGAAACCCGGCAGCATCGTCGGCTATGACGACCTGGTGGTTACCTTTCGCGGCGGGACCAAGACCACCAACTTCGATTTCCTGATCAGCAAGGACCGCAAGACGCTGGCGCGGCTGGAGAAGGTGGATATTTCACAGGACCTGATGTCGAAGATCGACGTGAAGGGCAGGCCGATACGCGGAGGAGAGAACGCCAAGGTCACCATCGTCAATTACGACGACTTCCAATGCCCTTATTGCGCGAAGATGCATTCGGCGCTGTTTCCGTTATTGATCCAGACTTACGGAGACAGGGTAAAGGTGATTTACAAGGACTACCCGTTGCTGGAGATTCATCCCTGGGCGATGCACGCAGCCATCGACGCCAACTGCCTGGGCGATCAGAACGGCAATGCCTATTGGGATTATGCCGACTATGTACACGCCAATCGCACGACCATCGCCGGCCACGGCCAGCAGGAGGCGTTCACCAATCTCGACACCGCCGCCAAGGATCAGGCCAACAAGTACCACCTCGACATGGGCCGCGCCGAAGCCTGCTTCAAGAAGCAGGACGACGCGGCGGTGCGGTCATCGATCGCCGAGGGGGACAAGCTGGGGGTGGACTCCACGCCGACCTTGTTCGTCAACGGGGAGCGCATCTCTGGAGTGATACCGGAAGAACAGCTGCGCGCGATCGTGGACCGCGCTCTGGCGGATGCGGGGCAGCCGGCAACCCCAGCCTCTGCCGCCAAGCCTGTCGACACAAAAAATTAACGTGGTGATGTAAAACTCGGTATAGTACCGTCGTTTCACAACAATGCGCTTACGGAGGTCATGGTTGATCCCAACTCGTAACGGCTTGCGCGGTGCTTGTTTGACTCTGGCGGCGCTGGCTCTGGCCCTCACCGGCTGTCCTGGGAAAAAAGGCGACGACGCCATGGCCAAGGTCAACTCTTACAAGATCCAGCGCTCCGAGCTGGACAAGGCCTACAACAAGCAGGTTGCCGGAAGTCCGGTGAAACCCACACCGGAACAGGAGCAGGCGCTGCGCCTGCAGCTCCTGCAACAGATCATCAGCGTGCAGCTGTACCTGCAAAAGGCGGAGAAGCTGGGGATCGTGGCCACGGACGAAGAAGTCGATACCAAGCTGAACCAGGCGAAGGCTCCTTACACCAAGGAGGAATTCGCCAAGAAACTCCACGACGAAGGCTTTACGGAAGACGATTTGAAGCAGGATATTCGCCGCAATCTAGTGATCGACAAGCTTCTCAACAAAGAGATTGCTTCCAAGGTCACCATCTCCGACGCCGACATCCAGAGTTACTACAACGACCACAAAGCGCAGTTCAACGTGATCGAGCCGCAATATTACCTGGCTCATATCTACGTAAGCAGCCTGCCGAACGCACCCGCCGGCGCAATTCCCGACAAAGCGCAGAACGATGCCCAAGCGCGCCAGAAAATACAAATGATCTATCACCGGCTGGAAAGCGGCGACGACTTTGCGACGCTAGCTTCGCGATACTCAGAGGATCTGGACACGGCACGATCCGGCGGCGAACTGGGGCCCACACCGGAGTCGCAACTGAAGAACACGGACCCGGCAACGCGCGACGCGGTGGCCAAACTGAAGCCTGGCCAGTTCAGCGAAGTGATCCAGATCGTCAATCCGGCAACACAGAAAGTGCTCGGCTACCGGATCGTGAAACTGTTGGGGAAGGAACCGGCCGGGCAGCGCACGCTGACGGATCCCACAGTCCAACAGGCCATCCGCAATCAACTGCGCAACCAGCGCGAGCAGTTTCTGCGTGCAGCTTACGATGAAGAGCTCCGCGACAGCGCGGAGATCCACAATTACTTCATTGAGCAGATCCTGAAAAGTTACGGAGCGCAGAAGTAAGCGGGGGTTTTTACTCGACCTCAGCCAGAGTCTGGCCGGCTTCGACCGCAGCGCCCTCGCCGACGGTAAGGCGGGTGATCTTTCCCTTCCTGGGAGCCTTCAACTCGTTTTGCATTTTCATGGCTTCAATCACCAGTACCGGCTGCCCGGCCTCGACCTCAGTTCCCGCGGGTGCCAGCACCCGAACCACCTTGCCGGGCATGGGGGCGGTAATCTTACGAGGGCCATGCCCGGCACTGTCGCGGCCGGCGCGTGATCGCAAGGAGCGGGGATCCTGTACTACCGCGCTGAATCGGTCATGACCGACAACGATGATCATCCCTTCAGCAGTATTTTCCTGGCGCACCTCGTAGGACTTGCCCTGCACCAGGAGCGAGAGCAATCCGCCGCCCAGCGCCGCCACATCAAGCGGGAATTCCTTGCCGTCGAGCTTGCAGTTCCAGGCAGAACCGGAGCGGACCAGCTCCACGCGATATTTCTTCTCGCCGATGGTTACGTCGTAGATCACGGCCGCTGAACGCCTTCCAGGCGGGCGGCGCGCTGCCACGCTGACGTGGCGGCCTTGCCCTGCCGGGCCCGGCCATTTCCGCACCCGCCGGTGGTCGAAGGTGCTGCCGTCGCCGCGAAGAAGGCGGCCGAAACGGCGGCGATTTCCGGACGCCCGTCAGCATTCCCGGCGGCTGGCGGGGCTGCCAGCAGACGGTCGAGAAATCCTGTGTCGATGCGCGCGGCGGCGAAGTCAGGGTTCTCGAGAATACGGCGAAACAAGGGCAGATTGGTGCGGATGCCGCCGATAAAATACTCGCTCAAGGCGCGCTGCATTCTGGCCAGTGCCGCCGACCGGTCGGGCGCGTAGGCGATCAGCTTGGAGAGCATGGGGTCATAATCCAGGGGGACGGTCCAGCCTTCATACACGCCGCTGTCCTCACGGATGCCCGGACCCGATGGCCGTTGAAGCTGAGTTATCTTGCCCGGCGAGGGGAAGAAGTTGTTGTCGGGGTCTTCAGCATATATCCGGCACTCGATGGCGTGGCCCCGCAGCTCTACATCCTCCTGCCTGAACGGCAGCTTCTCTCCCGATGCGATGCGCAATTGGAGGTGCACCAGGTCCAGGCCGGTGACCATCTCGGTGACCGGATGCTCCACCTGCAGGCGGGTGTTCATCTCCAGGAAATAAAAATTGCGCTGGGCGTCGACAAGGAATTCCACGGTTCCGGCGTTGGTGTAGCCGGCGGAGCGGCCGGCCTGGACGGCTACGGCTCCCATGCGGCGGCGCACATCTTCGTCGATGAACGCGGAAGGCGACTCTTCAATCACCTTTTGATGGCGGCGCTGAACGGAACACTCGCGCTCGCCCAGAAAAACAACGTTGCCGTGCTCATCGCCGAGAATCTGGATTTCGATGTGGCGAGGGTTCTCTATGAACTTCTCGATGTAGACCTCAGCGTCGTTAAAAGAGCGCAGAGCCTCGCTCTGCGCGGTGGCATAGGTGCTCTTGAGCTCACCGGCGGTGCGCACCAGCCGCATGCCTTTGCCACCGCCACCGGCGGCTGCCTTGAGCATGAGGGGGAACCCGATTTTGGCGGCTACTTCTTCCGCCTCTCCCAGGGACAGTCCTTTGGATGATCCGGGGACGCAGGGCACGTTGGCGGCCAGCATAGCCTGGCGGGCTCGAGTCTTGGAGCCCATCAGCTCCATGGCCTTCGCCGGCGGTCCAATGAATTTCACTCCCACTTCGGCACAGGCGCGGGCAAAACCGGCGTTCTCGGAAAGAAATCCGTATCCGGGATGAATGGCTTCGGCGCCGGAGCGGCGCGCCGTCTCCAGGACCCGCTCAATGTTCAAGTAAGATTCGCGCGCAGGCGCAGGGCCGATTAGATAGGCCTCGTCAGACTGGGCCACGTGCAGAGCTGCGCGGTCAACGTCAGAAAAGACGGCGACTGTGCGAATGCCCATCTCGTGGCAGGCGCGGACAACGCGCACCGCGATCTCGCCCCGGTTCGCGATGAGGACCTTTTTAAACATGAATGCTCAAAATCCCCAGCATTGTAATTGAGGCACCGAAGGTCCAGTGTGCTTGCCGTCACACCAGAGCGGGAAGCGCGGGGTCGAAAGAAAACAAGGTCGGTCTCCAAAAAACGAAGCCCCTCGGGCTGGAGGGGCTGGGAAAAGCGACTGCGCCTATTTCTTGCCCGGAGTCGGCGTGGCCTCCAGGATGATGCCGCCCTGGTTCTTCTTGGCCGCTTCTTCCGCCTTCTTCTTACGGGCTTCCATGGCCTTATTGCTCCAGTCATTGGAAGCCTTGATGTACTGCGCTCTGGCATCGGGATCATCGCACGCCATGTCCTCGGCTTTGCGCAGATACAACAGATTCAGGTACACCATGGCGTCATCGTAGTCCTGGCGCTTCTCTATCGCGGTCTCGATCATCTTCATGCCTTCATCCACGATGGCGCCCTCTTTCTCCTTCAGTTCGGCGCAGACCTTTTCCATCTGCTTGGTCTTCAACTGGTCGTCTACCTTCACGCCCGCCCTGGACTTGATATCGCCGGCATCTTTGAAGGCTTCCGTCCAGTCAATCACGCCCAGAGAGTAGTACAGCTCGGGATCGTTGGGATCAATGGCCAAGGCTTTCTTATACGCCTCGCGCGCCTCATCGAAGTGCTTCATCTCGCGCTCGAGGAAGGCGATGCCTTTGAGGCTGGTGACGCTGTTGGGATCCTTATCCAGCACCGATTTGTACTCACCAATCGCCTGCTGGGCCATCTTCAAGTTGTCTGGGGTTTCGACTCCGGGAACGTATTGAGAAGTGTAAGCCATGGCAAGGTACAGCTTGGCGACCTTGAAGTCCTCATCCAGGCTGACAGCTCTCTGAAAATGGTCGATAGCTTCTTCGTAGTGTGCGCTTCTATAGGACTGAACGCCCTTATTGAGTTGGTCGCGTGCCCGCAGCTTGTTGCATCCAACCGAACTCAACAGCGCGGCTGCAACGGCCAGTGCCGTCGCGAGTCGTGCGCTTGTTTTCATTGTTTAGGCTCCCTTGATCGGAGATGAAACTCTTCTCTAAAACAACCGCACGGGACGGCGCTGTCGCCGCGCCGCCCGTGCCTGAGGAGTACAAAAGGCTACTGCCCCGCCTCAATCTTGGCGGTGATCAACCCCACACGGTCAACCACCTGGGTACCACGCGCGATGTCGATGACCTGGGCTACATCCTGGAACTGCACATTGTCATCGCCCTTTACAAACAGAACACGCTCGGCGCGGGTCTTGAAGATATCGGTAAGACGGGCGGCAAGATCGGGCAAGCTTACGTCATCCTGGTTAATCTTCAGCTTGGGTTTTCCGCCGCCCGGAGCTTCCAAAACCTGTACGACCACGGTGCGATCGGTCTCCATCGGTTTCTGGTTTGGCGGCGGCGGCTGGGGAACCAGAGCATCAAGCCCGTGCGGCGTGAGTGGCGTGATCACCATGAAGATGATGAGCAGCACCAGCAGCACGTCGATCAGGGGCGTGACATTAATGTCGGCGGTCTGTCCTCCGCCTGCACCACCCATTGACATTGCCATAAGCGATTACCTCGTAAAAATCCTGCGGTTAACTACTGCCGTTTCTGTTCAGTGAGGAGGCCAAGCTCGCTCACGCCGGCCGAGCGGACGTTATCCACCACCTCCACCACGGCCTTGTAACGGGCGCGGGCGTCGGCGCGGACATAGACCTTCTTGTCCACACGATTGGCGATGCGATCCTTGATTTTCTCGGTCAGCGTGTCGGGGTTCACCTGCGCCGTATCAAAGAAGACTTTACCGTCGCGCTGCACAGCCACGATCAGCGCGTCTTCCTTATCGGCATCCGGCATCTGAATGGGATTGGTGGTCTTGACCAGGTCCACAGGCACGCCGCGCTGCAACATGGGCGTGATGACCATGAAGATGATCAGCAGCACCAGCATCACGTCCACCATGGGCGTGACGTTGATGTTGGAGTTGACCTTGGCGCCTTCGTTACGAACTGAAATTGCCATACGGAGCTCCTGGCTCTACCGGCGGACTCCGGCGGTTGCATTCGACCGTTTCAGGAAGTAATCCACCAGTTCGCTCGAGGAGTTGTCCATCTCCACGTCAAAAGCTTCGACTTTGCCGGTGAAGTAGTTGAACATCATCACGGCGGGGATGGCCACGAACAGGCCTAGAGCGGTGGTCACCAGAGCTTCAGAAATACCGCCCGCGACGGCGCCGAGGCCGGTAGCTTTCTGCTCGGAGATCTTGCGGAAGGCGTTCAGAATTCCGATTACCGTTCCCAGGAGGCCGACGAACGGCGCCGTGGAACCGATGGTGGCCAGACCGCCAAGGCCGCGCTTGAGCTCTGCATGCACGATGGCTTCAGCACGCTCCAGGGCGCGCTTACTGGCTTCAATCTGCTCGCCGGGGATCTCGCTGGAATCGCCGTGCGCCTTGAATTCCTGCAGGCCGGCGGTAACCACCTTGGCCAGGTGGCTCTTCTTGTTGCGCTCAGCCACGCGAATGGCTTCGTCAAGTTTGCCGTCACGGAGAGCGCCGGCAACTGCGGGGGCGAACTGGCGGGATTGCTTACGCGCGGCGTTGAAAGCCACCCACCGATCAATCATCACGCCGATGGACCAGGCGGACATGATCAGCAGGATGATAACGATCACGCGCGCCGGCCATCCCATCTGGCGCCACAGAGACAGCGGATCCCACTGGATCTGGCCTTCGTCTCCACCCTGTAGCAGCCAAAAGGCCGCCAATTGCACTTTGAGAAAAACGAGAGTTGCTAGATTTGCGACAAGCATGAGTTTTTACTTTGCCTCCTCAGATACCTTCCAGGAATTTTTTCCCAGCAGTCCTTCCAGGACTGCGCGACGGGAATTTTTTTGAGAACCGCTTCAGGACGGCTGCATTCTCCGAACTAAGCCGGGGCCGGGAGAGACCGGCCCCGGTTCAAACCCTACATATGGAACTGAACCTTGATCGTGGTTTCCACTTCTACCGGCTCGCCGTTCAGTTCATACGGCTTGTATTTCCACTGCCGTACTGCATCTAGAGCAGCTTGCATCAGAATTGGATGCCCGCTGACGCCATGTAAGTCTTCGATCATGCCGTTCCTGCTGATTTTTGCCTGCAGAATCACATCGCCCTGGATGTGGGCGATCTTGGCCATTTGGGGGTACGTGGGCTCCACGCGACGGACAAGGTTGCCGTCCATCACGCCCTGGGAAACGCGGAGCTGTTTAGGAGCCGCCACCCTGGGCGGCGGGGCCGTAGAACCGATGATGCTTCCCAGCACGCCCCCGGCCTGTCCACCAGGCACTCCGCCTACGACTCCACCCATCACGCCGGACGGTGGCGGGGCTTCTTCCTCTTCGATCATCTTGACCTGCTTGGGAATCCTGGTGGGCGCGCGCAACTCGCCGTTGATGATCTCGCTGACCTTCTGCACGTGGACCGGGGTCGGCGGGGGCGGCGGAGGCGGCGGCGGAGGAGGCGGGGGAGCGACCAGGAACGAATTCAACTGGTGCAACGGCAGAGCTTCGGTAATCAGCAGCGGGAGCAGAATCAGGAAGCCGATGATGACCGCCTCAATGATGAACGAAAGAGTGGTCGTATATTTTTGATTGGTCCGGATCTTACCGCCGGATTCCATTAAGCTGTCTTCAAACATCCCTGTTCTCCAATCTAGGGGAACTGCGATCCAGAGGACTCAACTACATTGGACACCGGGCAACCCTAATTTGCTCCCAACAAGGATCAAAAAAGCATCTTTTCAGGCCTTAACCTTGATTTTCCCCTTACCGGCCTGGGAGCCCGATCCTTTGCCGCTGGGAGCTGGAAGCGGAACTGCTCCACGCCCCCTGGACCGCCAATCCTGGTACGCCACCAGCATGGGCGCGGCCACGGCAATTGACGAATATGTCCCTATTAAGATGCCGATTACCAGTGCAAAGGAAAACCCGTGGAGGACTTCTCCACCAAACAGATATAGCGACAGCACAGTCAAAAACGTCAATCCGGAGGTCAGGATGGTCCGGCTCAGGGTCTGATTGATGCTCCGGTTTACGATTTCCGCCAGCCCCTCCCTCCGCATCAGCTTGATGTTTTCGCGAATGCGATCGAACACCACAATGGTGTCGTTCATGGAGTAGCCGACCAGAGTCAGAATCGCGGCGATAACAGTAAGCGTAATCTCCTTATTCGTCAAGGAGAAAGCACCTACAGTGATTAAGGTGTCGTGAAACACCGCCACTACCGCGGCCACGCCGTAGATGAGTTCAAAGCGAAACCAGAGATACACCAGCATGCCAACCAGGGAGAATCCGACCGCCAGCTCAGCCTGGCGTCGGAGCTGCGAGCCGACCTGGGGGCCGACGACAACCCCGCCCTTTACGCCAAAGTTGCTGGTGTAGAAACCCTGTTTCAGGGCACTCACGACAGTAGCAGGAACAACGCTTGAGAGCTCGTCCAGACTCCTGATGACACCGCCCTGGACCCTGTCACGATAATCAAGGATCTGCCGGGCAACCCGGTCGTAGTCGGCTGGGGCGGCGTGAAGCGGATCGCGGCTTACCAGGTCATCGCGCACTGTAGCGAACCCGACGCGATCGCCATTGTTCAGATTCTGTTTGCCGGGGACCGGATTGGTCTCCAGCGCATCGATAATCTTTTGTTTGCCGGCATCCAGATTGGATTCGCTGACGTCCTTTTCGTCGAGAGCGATGATGACTTCGTTGCTGGCGGTGCCGCCCTCACTCCCAAGGTGCAGTATTCGCGCATCGCGCAGCCCGGCTTTATCGAGAGTCGCCCGGAGATCCTGGTCGTTGGGCGTTTGAGCAAAAACCACGTCCACCTGAGTACCGCCGCGGAAATCGATACCCCGCGGAATACCGTGCCAAAAAAACATGGAGAGCACGCCGGCCACGCTGAAAATCAGTGAGAAGCCGAGGAAGTACCACTTTTTACCGAGAAAATCGATGTTTGTGTTGCGAAAGAATTCCACTTTTGTTCAACCCTTAGAGCTAAATGCTGAGCGCCTCGCCGCGCTGCTTGCGGCTGAGCACAGCATCGAAGATGACTCGGGAAACGAAGACAGCCGTAAACAGATTGGCCACCAGGCCGAAAGCAAGCGTCAAGCCGAAACCGCTCACCGGCCCGGCGCCAACAAAGATCAGGATCAGCGCGGAGACAATGGTGGTCACGTGCGTATCCAGGATGGTCGTCCAGGCGCGACTGAAACCCTGATCCACAGCCGCAGACGGCGCCTTGCCGTTGCGCAGCTCTTCGCGAATACGTTCGAAAATCAGCACATTGGAATCCACGCCCATGCCGACGGTAAGAATCACGCCGGCAATACCGGGCAGCGTGAGCACAGCTCCGAAGAAGCCCATGAAACCCAACAGAATAATCAGGTTCAGGATCAGGGCGACGTCCGCGTTGATGCCGGCGCCGCGGTAGTAGATGAGCATGAAAACCAGCACCGCGACCATACCCCAGACCGCTGCGCGCACGCCGGAACGGATGGAATCGGCGCCCAGCGAAGGCCCGACCGTGCGCTCCGTCAGGTAGCGCAGACTGGCTGGCAGCGCACCGGAACGAAGCAGCATAGCCAGGTCTTTGGCACTCTGGTCGGTGAAGCCGCCTTCGATGTCGCCGGTGTCGCGAATTTCGGATTTGATGTTGGCGAACTCTCGCACCTTGTTGTCCAGCACTACCGCCAGGTAGTGATTGGGATCGGTGCCGGTTTCGTTGTGCGCGGCAGTGAAAGCGCCAAACTTGTTGCCGGCGGCCACGGTCAGGTGAAATACGACGTCGGGCCGGCCACTCTGGTCGGTGCTGGGCTCGGCGGTGCGGATATCCGTGCCGCTGACGACGGGGATGCGGGCGACAACGAAGACGCGATCTTCGCGGTCACTGCCACCGGCGTAACCGTGCACCAGGACAGTTCCCGGAGGAAGCACGCCGCCGTGGAACTGCAACGCCTGCTGCTCATTGGCATAACCACCAGCGCCATCGAAGCCCTGACGCAACTCCAGGCGCGCGGTGGATTGAATGATCTCTTTAACCCGTCCAAATTCGTCGACACCGGGGAGCTGCACCAGAATCTGGTTGGTTCCCATGCCGTTCTGCTGGATGGTTGGCTCGCTGACACCGAGTTGGTCAACGCGAGTGCGAATGGCCTCAATCGACTGCTCGACGGTCCTCGACTTCAGGTCATTGATCGCGGCGGGTTTCATGGTCAGCGTCCAGGTATTGCCAGCGCCACCCGCCAGATCATATTCCGGGAAATGGTCGCTGGCGATGGTGCGCAGATCAGCCGCGGCGTTGGGAGAGACACCGGCCAGCACAATACGCTCCGGATGTGCCGGATCCGGTTTGGTGATGTCGCCAAAGGTGATGTTTGCTTTCGCCAGTTCGGTCTTGAGGGACTCGATAGCGCTATCGGTCTGGCCGCTCACAGCCTCATCGACCATGACCTGGAGAATCAGGTAGAAGCCGCCTTTCAAGTCCAAACCCAGGTGGATGCGATTCAACACAGCCTGCTTCAACGCATCGCCACTCGCACCCGAGGGGATGCCAAAGATGCCGTAGAGGAAAACCAGCAACACGCCGATGATGATCAGAGTTTTGAAAAGTAGGTTCTTCTGCATATTTCCGACTTCTCTCTATGATTTCTTGGGTTCGTCCTCGCGCGCTACCGAAACTACAGCCGACTTGGCCACTTCCAGGCGGAGATTGTCGGGAGGCACGCGAAGGTGCACGGCATCATCCTTGATAGAGATGATGCTTCCGCGAATACCGCCCTGGGTGGTGATCCGGTCGCCGGTCTTCAGGTCGTTAATCATTGCCTGCCACTTCTTTTGCCGGCGTTGCTGAGGCAGGATAAGCAGAAAGTAGAAAATGACGAAGATAAAAAGCAGGGGCAGCATCATACCGATGCCGCCCAGCGGGCTGCCGCCGGCCTGAAACAACCATGAGCTTATGGCAATGGTGGTCATGAATTGGTGTTCACTCGCTGCCGAAAACGCACACTCGCATCCTCAGAGATAGAAACAGGTTCTGATTTCACCGCTGATGAATACCGCCTGGGCCTTACCGGCGTTCGCCTCCGCGCTGCCGGAGTGATTCGGCGGTCCTGGCGCCTGAATGGGGGCTCACGTTCACCCCGTAACGCGCAAACCCCGTGCGTTTCAGCGAGCCCGTGCCAAGGACACCCTACCAGAGAGAGCTCCTGAGAGATCCCCAAGCTATATAGCATGACGTACCGAGCGCATGGTGTCAAGGTAATGCCAGAGGTTGTGAATCGAGTTGAGAGTGGCGGCAAGGGGTTCGCCTGACACATATAAATGACGCAGATAACCACGGCTGTAGCGGGCGCAGACCTTGCATCCGCACTGAGGATCGAGCGGTCCCTGATCCCGGGCGAAACGAACGCTCTTGATGTTCATCCGGCCTTCGGAGGTAAATAGCAGTCCGTGACGTGCGGCACGGGTAGGCAGGACACAATCCATCATGTCCACGCCCATGGAAGCGTATCGCACTATTTCATCGGGATAGCCAACGCCCATCACGTACCGTGGCCGGTCTTTGGGCAGTATTTCGAGAACAGTTGCGATCATTTCCAGCCGCTGCTGGCGGGGCTCGCCTACGCTCAGCCCGCCGATGGCGTACCCGGGGAAGTCCAAATCCATGGTGCGCTGAGCCGACTCGCGCCGCAGGTCAGCGTGCACTCCGCCCTGCACGATGCCGAATAGCAATTGGCGGGCGGAAGGCGCATGGCCGCTCCAGGGAACTTCATTCCTGTGGGCTTCGAAGTAGTCCTTGCTGCGGCGCGCCCAGCGCAATGTCATCTCCATCGATTCGCGGGTGCGCTGGCGGTCGGCGGGATGTTCGGTGCATTCGTCGAAAGCCATGATGACGTCGGCGCCCAGCGCAATCTGGACCTCGATGGAGCGCTCGGGCGTAAACAGGTGCGATGTGCCGTCAAGATGCGAGCGGAAATGCACTCCTTCTTCGCTGACCTTGCGCAGTCCGCTCATGCTGAACACCTGAAAGCCGCCGGAGTCGGTGAGGATGGCGCGCTCCCAGCTCATGAAACGATGCAGACCGCCCAGACCACGGATCAGCTCGTGTCCGGGCCGGAGATAAAGATGATAGGTATTGCCGAGGATAATCTGCGCGCCCAGCTCTTCCAGCACGTCCTGGGGCACAGCCTTGACGGAACCGGCGGTACCGCAGGGCATGAAAGCGGGGGTCTCGACCACTCCGTGGGCGGTCTGAATGCGTCCCAGACGAGCCTGACCGGCGAGCTTCTCCACTGTATACGCGAGGGCCACGGCTCTTATGTTACCTTGCGCCGGCTTCTCCCGCTTTAACCGACCGCACCGGCAATCGCATGCTTTTGTCATCCTGCTCCAGGGCAATGGTTTTGGCCGAGTTAAACAGGAATCTCAGGCAAGATGCCGCGATAGCTACGTTCGCGAAACTACATAATTATTCCATGTTACCTAGGTAATGACACTAGTTCACTTCAAGGCAACATATATTTTGGATGTCTTATGACCCAAGGGAGCGCTACCTGAAAGAAGGAAATCGCGATGCTGATCATCCCGATCAAGCATGAAGGGATGTGGGCCACCCGATGGCCGATCATCACTTTCGCTTTCATTGCCATCAACACGCTGGTGCTTCTGTTCACGTCCAACACGCAACTGGAGCAACGTACGGCGGAGCTCAGCACTGTGCGGGCCCATATCCGCCTGCTCGCCGCGATGCATCCACAGTTGACAGTTTCCGCGGAGGTGCGACCGGTGATCGATAAGTTCCGTGAAGCCAATCCGCACCTGTGGGAGAAGATGCACGACGGAACGATTGACGTGATGGACGGCTGGGACGCGCGCATGCGACTGGCAGTGGAAGAGGGACCGTTGCAGGAGGAAATGGATTCCCTGGCTGCCCAGTATAAGCAACTGGTTTCAGCTACAGAAGAAGAAGGATACGCGTTTATACCCGCCCACCCGAAACCTATCAGTTACCTGACGGCTAACTTCATGCATGGAGGATGGCTGCATCTGATTGGCAACATGTGGTTTTTATGGTTGGCGGGATTCGTGCTGGAGGATTCCTGGGGGCGAATCCTGTACCCGATCTTTTATCTTGTCTGCGGAGCGGCAGCTCTACAGATTTTCGCGTGGACCGAACCGGGCAGCCTTACGCCCGTCCTGGGGGCTTCAGGAGCGATTGCCGGCCTTATGGGAGCGTTCCTGGTCAGGTTCCCGAAAATGCGGATACATATGCGCTGGTTTATCGGGCTCAGGTCGCTCGCCCGCGGCGGCTATCAATTTCAAGCGCCGGCCTATGCCATGCTGCCCCTGTGGCTGTTGACCGAAGTCTTTTATGGCAAGCTTTCCGGCTCTTCAGACGGCGTGGCCCACTGGGCGCACGTAGGGGGCTTCGCTTTCGGAGCGGTGGTGTCGTTTTTTATACGAGTTTCCGGACTGGAGCACAAGGCAACTGCGGGAGTGGAAGCCAAGACCAGCTGGACTAACGAAGCCGAAATAACGCAGGCGACGGAACTCCTGGATAAAGGCCAACTGGATGAGGCGGAGAAGGTGTTGCAGCCCTACCTTGCGGCCAAACCCGATTCGTTCGATGCCGCCAATCTGCTGCAGCAGGTGTACTGGAGAAAGGGCAACATCGACGCCTACCACGAGCTCACAATGAAGGTCTGCACCTTGCATGTGAAGAATCGTGAGCACGAAGCCGCCTGGCAAAACTACCAGGAGTTTCTCAACTCCGGGGGCGCTAAGCCGCCTTTGCCGGTGTGGTTCGATCTGTGCCGCGCGGCCGAGGCGCTGCATAACTATGAAGGAGCGCTCAAGGAATACCAGAAGTTGATCAGCGCTCATCCAACTGAGCGCCAGGCGTTGATGGCGCAGATCGCCGTCGGGCGGATCTATCAAAGAATCAATCAGCCGGATCAGGCAATTAAGTTCTACGAGAAGGCTGCGGGTTCAACCATCCCGCACCTGGACCTGGAACCGACCATCGAGGCGGGAATTCGCGAAGCCAAGAGAGCGCTGGCCGCTCCCATTCGATAGACACTCCGCTGTCAAGGCAGGCGTCCACGCTGGTCTTCCAGCCGTAATCCACGCGTGGCCGTGCTGATTTCCCAACTGCCAGTCCCTTCGCAACACCGCGAAAAGGGGCAGGTTATGAACCTGATCCGCCAGTTTCTGGCTGGCGGCGACCACTGCCGCTCTTCGTTGAGGATCATGGCCGGAACCGGAAAGGCATCCAACATGGCACTGACATGCGGAGTGCCGGCGATGGTCTCACTCTCCAGATGAAGCTCCTCGAGCGAGGCTATCTCGGCAGGAGCAACTAGAGTCGGTAAATGCAAAGAATGCAATTCCACAGACCCTCCCGATCATGTAAATCGGCCTTTCCCAAGCTTTCTTTAATGCGGGCTGTCGGACCTCATGCAGTGAGCAAGGCGCGGAGCGGGCTCATGTCGCGAGCGTTCTCGATGGTTTTCACAAATTCGATCACGCCTTCGGCTTTCTCGCGGGGCCATTTGGCAAAACCGGCGCAGGCACGGAACTTGTCGGCGACTTCGTCGTAGCTCATGGGGTTGGCGGGGCTGCCTTTGGCGAAATGGGCGCGGCCGTTGAGCACGCGGCCATTCTTCATGCGGATCTTGAGGATGCTGGTCATTTTGTCGAAGCCGGCCTGTTCGGCTTCGGGATCGGTATAAAAGTTCACGCGCCGGATCATCTCCTGGACGTCAGGACGCTGGACTACGGAGTCAGTGTATTCAGCCAGACCGGCTTTGCGCTCGAGTAACAGGATCGCGAGCCCGAATTCCATGCTGAACTTGGCCTGAAGACCGGTGGCCGGATGATGGTGAAGCAGGGTAGTCACCATGCGGTTGTTGCCGCCGAGGTCGATCTTCTCCACGTCGGCGGGCTTGATATCGTTTTCGCGAATGAGGCGCATCACCTCGCCCATGGCGGGATGGGTCAGTGAGCCGGAGGGATAGGGTTTGATAGAGACGCCGGGCGAGGCGAAGGTCCAGGGCTTGCCCAGTCGCCCCTGGATGGCGGCGGGATCGAAGCCTCCGCCGGCGGCGTGGAAAAATCCGTATTCAGCTTCCAGGATGTTGGGGGCCGCGGTCCAGCCTAGCGCGGCCAGATCGGCAGCGACGACGCCGGCTTCGGCAGCGTGTCCGGCATGGAAGGGCTTGGTCATGGAACCAAAATTTTCCCGCAGGCCTCCGGCCTCAGCGGCGGCGACGCCGAGCGCGAAGGCGGTCCTGGCCGTGTCGAGTCCACGCAAACGCGCGCAGGCGGCGACGCTGCCGAACGATCCAATGGTGCCCGTGGTGTGAAAACCGTCATTGTAGTGGCGCGGCGAGATGGCTTCGGCAATCTTGCACTCGACTTCCACACCCACGTGGTAGGCCCCCAGGAATTCCTTTCCGGAGCGGTCGCTTTCGCAGAGCGCGAAGGCCGACGGCAGCACGGGGACGGTGGGGTGGGTGAGCAGACCGTAGACGCGATCTTTGGCGACCGCGAGTTGCGTGTCGTCGTAATCGTCGGCATGGATGAAGTTGCCGTTGGCGAAGGCGGCAAAGCGCGCGGGAACTTTGAGCTGAGTTCCGATCACGCTACTGGACGGCGAGCAGGGGCCGAGAGAACCGATGTACTGCTTCATCAGCGGCGCAAGCGTAGAGACAGAGCCGGCCAGGGCGAGGCCGAAACCATCGAGGATGGATTTCCGGCCCAGCTCAAGAACGTCGGCGGGGACGTCGTTGAAGCGAGTGTTGACGATGAACTCGGCGACATAGCGAGTGAGCCCCGGCGCCTGGGGAAATTCTGCGGCGCCAGTGGTGGCGATGGCTGGTGCCCTGCCGAGAGCGACGCCAGCGCTGAGGATGGAGCTTTTGCAGAAATCGCGGCGCTTCATGACGGGATAGTAGCAGGAAGCCCGTATCCTTTTTCAATCCCTCTCGCGGCACCCCTACCCACCGCCTGAGGCGGCTTTCTTCAACTCTTAACGCCGCACTGAAGAGTCGCTCTTCACTGCACGACGCGGGTAGAGGCGTTCGGCGTTTTCGAAGGCGATCTTCTTCTGGGTGCCGGAGGAAAGCTGGTTGATCAACAGGACAACCGACTGCCAGCGCTCGGGGCCGGTCGGCGGCTGAGGATAGTGCTGATCGCTTCCGACCACAAAGCGATCGGGAAAATCCTGGAAGAGCCGGAGCCACTCCGGCTTGATGGTTCCATCGGCAGCGAGCGGCGAATTCTTCCCCGGCTTGACCGGATCGATCTTGAGCTCCATGTAAAGGTTGCGATGCACAGCGAGCAGCCGGCGACAGAGCTCCGGCGTGCGGTCGCCGGTGTTGTCCCAGCCGGCGTGGGCCCAGATGATGCGAGCGCGGCGATTGTGATTGAGCAGGCGCTCGAAGGCGGCGATGTTTTCGCGAATTTCCGTCGCGTTCGGCGGCGGCTTCAATTCTGCGGGCCAGGGCATGTTGCGAGCGACGGCTTCCATGTGCAGGTCGATGGGCACGTGGTGCGCGGCGGCGATATCGGCCAGCAGCAAGAAAAGAGGATGATCGGGCGGAGCGGATTCGTAGGGTGTGGCGCCGGGAAAGTGTTCAGCAGCGAGTTCTCCGAATCCGGCCGCGCCGGCGCGCAGCAGTTCTTCCGCCTGCCCTTTGAACTTGCGGCGGACTTCGGGGCCGGCATCGCGGGAGCGCACCGACTCGTGAATCATAGGATTCAAAATTCCACCGCCGGCCAGCATGGCCAGCCGGTCTTCGTGTCCGCGAGTGTGCGGCTGAAAAAGTGCGAAGTCGTAGCGCGCGGGATCGCCGACGGTGAAGGGAGGCGGCATGAAGATAATCTTCACCGCGTGTTCAGCCGTCAGGCTCCCGAGTACTGCGTGTATCGAGCCTTCAGAGTCGGCGGGCTCCAGATGCGTGTGCACATCGATGATGGGGGAGGCAGCGGTGATGGCTTTTTCGTCAGCAGCAGGCAGAGAGCCATGGCCGCGGAGCGCGCCGCCGCCGAGCACGCAGCTGAGAACGGCAAAGAGCACGAATGACTTCACGGCAATCATTTGCGGTGTGGCTCCATCGTAAGAATGCGGCGCGCAACATGGTACGCTACTTAGGCCATGCACTACGTCAAGATCCTGCCCTTCGTTCTTGCCGCCAGTCTCGCGGCTGTGGCCCAGAAACAACAACCGGTTGCCGACCGGGTTTCGGCGCAAAACGCATTGTTTGAGGAGCAGTACGAATCCGACCTGCGCAATCTTCCCGAGTTGGCTACCGCGGTGGGCGACTACCGCTACAACGACCAGCTTGCCGACCGCTCTCCGACTGCAATTGCCAAGCGCCACCAGACGGACGAAGAGTTCCTGAGGCGGCTGAAGGCGATCGCCACCACGGGTTTCTCCGACCAGGACCAGCTTTCCCACGATCTGATGGCGCGTGTTCTTGAGCAGCGCATCGCCGACTACAGCCTCAAAGAGTACGAGATGCCGCTCAACCAGCAGAACGGCATACACACGCAGCTTGCCGACCTGCCGCTCTCCGTGCCGCTGGATTCGGTCAAGCATTACGAGGATTACATCGCGCGGCTGCGCCAGATCCCGCGGGTGCTGAGCCAGACCACGGAGGTGCTGCGCGCGGGCACGAAAGACAAGCTGATGCCGGTGCGCTTTCTGCTGGAGAAGATTCCCGCGCAGTGCCAGGGGGTCATCGATGCCGATCCTTTTTTGATTCCAACCAAGAAATATCCGGCGGGCATTTCCGAGGACGACCAGGAGCGGCTGACGCAGCGCATCAACGACGCCATCAACAACGATGTGATTCCGGCGTACAAGAAGTTCGCTGAATTCGTGCGCACGGAGTACGCGCCGCACGGACGGACCACGCTGGCCATCACTTCGCTGGCCGACGGCCAAAAGCGCTACCAGAACAACATCTACGCGCGCACCACGACAAGTATGTCGGCGGAGGAGATTCACCAGATCGGGTTGCGCGAGATCGACCGCATCCAGGCGGAGATGCTGGCGATCGCGAAGAAAGAGGGCTTCAACGACCTGGCAGCGTTCCGGGCTGCGCTCAAGACCAATCCCAGGTACAAGCCAACGTCAGCGGAGCAGATCCTCGACGACTTCCGGCACTACATCGCGCAGATGGAAACCAGGCTGCCGCAGCTGTTTACCCTGCTGCCCAAGTCGCCGGTCACGGTAGAGGCGATTCCACCGTTCGACGCCGGGGCGGCCACGCATTACGTGACGGGCACGCCGGATGGCAAGCGTCCCGGGCGCGTGGTGGTGGCAACCTCCAATTTTGCCGACCGCTCGCTGGTGAACGACGAGGCCATTGCCTATCACGAAGGCGTTCCCGGACATCACATGCAGCTCTCCGTGCAGCAGCAGCTTGCCGGGCTGCCCAAGTTCCGCCTGCACAGCCTGGGCTTCACTGCCTACGTTGAAGGCTGGGCGCTCTACGCCGAGCAACTGGGCAAGGAAGCGGGCTTCTACCAGGATCCGGTTTCGGATTACGGGCGGCTGTCTTCAGAACTCTTTCGCGCTGTGCGCCTGGTGGTGGACACGGGAATCCATGCCAAGGGTTGGAGCAGGGACCAGGTGGTGGAGTTCATGCGCAAGTCGGGCGCGGTGGACGAGCCGACAATTCAGTCGGAGACCGACCGGTATATTTCCTGGCCGGGACAGGCGCTGGGCTACAAGATAGGCCAGCTCAAGTTCCGCGAACTGCGTGACCGCGCGCAGAAAGAGGTGGGGGCGAAATTTGATCTGAGAGCTTTTCACGACGAGATGCTGGACGGCGGAGCAATGCCGCTGGATATGCTGGACGCGCGCACGAACAAGTGGATCGCGGAGCAGAAGGCGAAATAGCTCCTGTCGGTGAAACACAGCTTTTTAAAAAACGGTAGGAGGCGTCTAGTTGAAATTCTTTTCGCGCGTCTGCTTCATCATTTTTCTTCTGGCTGGATCGGCTCTGGCGCAGCGCAATCGCCAGGCGGCAACCGCCTATCCTCCGCAGCTCACGGCTGAACTCAAGCAACTGGAAGAGGCGGCGCTCAAGAGCGAATATGCGTGGGATCAGCTGGCGCATCTGACCAACAACATTGGGCCGCGGCCGGCGGGGTCGGCCCAGGCCAATCATGCCGCGCAATACGTAGCGGCGGAGCTGCGCAAGCTGGGACTGGAGGTTCGGCTGGAAAAAGTCACCGTGCCGCACTGGGTGCGCGGGGAGGAGACGGCAGCGTTGACCGAGTTCCCGGGGATGGCTCCGGGCACCACGCAGAAGATCGTGCTGACTGCGCTGGGAGGCAGCGTAGCCACACCGGCGCAGGGACTCACCGCGGAAGTGGTAGTCGTCAACAACTTCGATGAACTGGCGGCGCTGGGCCATGACAAAGTTGCGGGCAAGATCGTTTTGTTCAATGCCAAGTTCGATAAGCAGCTGGCGGCCATGGGCCACGGCGGCCAGGCTTATGGAGAGGCGGTGATCTATCGCGCCATTGGAGCCAATGCAGCAGCCAAGTTAGGCGCGGTGGCGGCGCTGATTCGCAGCGTGGGCGGCACGGATTACCGCCTTCCGCACACCGGCATGATGCAGTACTTGTCAGACGCGCCGCAGATTCCCGGCGCCGCGGTCACGGCCGAAGACGCCGACCTGCTGGCCTACCTCGTACGCCAGGGGAGCGTGCGCATGCACCTGACGCTTACGCCCCAGATGCTGGCCGACGTGGATTCCTACAACGTGGTGGCGGATCTCAAGGGCAGTGAGCAGCCTGACCAGGTGGTGATCGTCTCCGGGCACCTTGATTCCTGGGACCTGGGCACGGGAGCGATCGATGACGGCGCGGGCGTGGCGGTGGCCATGCAGGCGGCGCAACTGATTAAACAGCTGGGGCTGAAGCCGCGGCGCACCATTCGCGTGATTGCCTGGATGAACGAGGAGTTCGGCGTCTCCGGCGGCCATGCTTACGCCGCTGCTCACAAGGATGAGGCCGGCAAACATTTTGCCGCGATCGAAAGCGACCTGGGGGCGGGACATCCGGCAGGCATCAGCATGGCGGCGCCACCGGCCAGCCTGCAGCTGCTCCGTCCGGCGGCGCAGGTTCTGCAAGCCATCGGCGCGCCCATTCTGCAGACTACGGAATTCACCGAGACAGATATCGATCCGTTGCTATCGCTGGGCGTACCTTGCTTTGGTCCTATCCAGGATGATCGCTTCTACTTCAATTACCATCACACGGCGGCCGATACGTTGGACAAGGTAGTTCCGCGCGAACTGCAGGAAAATGCAGCCGTAATGGCCGTGCTGGCCTATGCGCTGAGCAATCTGCCGGGCGAGTTGCAGCGCCCCGCGCCCAAGCCGCCTCGGGCTTTTTAACGCCGGAGGGCTGATAGCAGGCGTTTTTTTCAATGTTTGCCCGGACGTGTGCGCGCGAGCCTTCCCGGCCCAAAGAAAAAATATTGCAAGAATCCAGGATGAAAGTTGTTCTACCTGTGTTGACTAGCGAGGGCCAAGGATCGTCTATAGGGGATGCTGTTCGTATAGTTCACGAAGCTATAGCTATCTTCGCGGGCTTTGTCTAGAATCTCTTCTCTTTATGTGGCAAGGAGCAAGTGTATGCACGCAGTAGGGTTGCGGGCCGCGTTAGCCGTACTTTTGATTGCCAGCATTGTTAGTTGCGGGGGAAACTCTTCCAATCCCGTCATGCCAACCGTAGTTACGGTCAGTTTTGGAACCGGCGCTCCGGTGGCGGCGGCCGCGCAGATGGGCGCGGGAACCTTCAGCGCAGTGCCCATCCAGGGCAGCCAGATTTCTGTCACGTTGCCTCCGGGAACGACCAGGTATGCCATTGCCTACGTCTGTCCTCCACGGGTGCTCGGCACCGTGACGGACAACAGCGTGTTTGTCATAGAGGCTACGGTGCAGGACGGCAGCGCGCTGAACTCCAGCTGCGTCAGAAGCGTCCCAGCAATGGCCAGCGTCACCGGCACGGTGGATGCAACTGCGATCGCCGGTGCAACGCAGATTGCGATCGCCGGCCGGGGCGGCTTCGGCAGCTTTCTGAGCTTTGTCAGCGGGCCGTTCAATGTCAGCGTGCCCTCAGGAACCAATGACATCGCCATACTTGCCCTTGACAGCTCGCGCGACGTCCTGGCGGTGAAGATACTGCGCTCGCAGACTGTCCCGGGAGCGGTGAACGCAGGAGGCACCGTGGTGCTGGGCGCCGCTGATATGACGGTGAACCAGCCGTTCACCGTGACCAATGTGCCGGCGGGCTTTGGAGCGCCGGTACCGTTCGTTGAATATCGGACTACGGGGGAGACCTCAATATTCCTTAAGGCGAGTTCGACGACGCAGTATCCGCCGGTTCCTGCGGCTTCGACGCAACCCGGGGACTTCTATACTTTCCAAGGCATCTCGAGCAACAGCGGCACGCCCGACTCCGCAATAGGACTGGCGCAGACCACTACCAGCGGCGGGGGACCGGTGACGCTGACGCTGCCGGCGCCGTGGCCTGCGACTGCTCCCGCCCCAGCGGCGTTGCCGACCTTCACGTTCAACTACCCAGGGTTCCCCGGGGTTTCCGAGGTAGTGGAATCGGCAGAACTGACGTGGTTCAATTCGACCCTCAGCGTAGGGAATGCCATACGGGTTACGGCGACAAGCGCTTTCCAGAACGGAAGCAACACCATCACCGTGCCCGATCTGTCTTCGCTCCCGGGTTTTCTGGGGGCGCCGCCTTCAGGGACGAATCTTGTGTGGATGGCGCGCATCGACGGATCAACGCAGATCCTGCCGTTCTCAGGAACAATCTCGCCCAATCTCTCGCTGCCGAACGTGGCGAACGAGGGAACGTTGATGGTGCCGTAAGGTGAACTGCCTGCTGCGCTGGGCGGCGGTGTACTTCAGGCTTGAATTCTTTTTTTCACCACATAGATGACCCAAGGCGCAACCGATGTCTCGGTTACCCACGGGTAAGGTTCATCTTCGCGCCCGCGAGGCAAGTAGTGGCCCACAAGGTTGAGATCGCATGCAGTAAACAGGCTCAAATAATCCTGGTGGAACCAAATGAGATCTACGACCGGGCGGCGGTCCGCAACATCCTTCATCACTATCTGAACAGTCTCCCCACTCTTCGCGTGCCGGTTCTCGGGATAATCCCGCGTGGTAAACGACGCCCACTCATGCGTATAGATTTCCGGCGTGGAGCAAAGCAAGATGATTGGTCCGTGATCCTTCAGCAAGCGGCCGAGCCCGCGCAGCAGCTCGTGCCGTTCGGAAATACCGGGAATGTTGTCGAAGGTGAATGCCGATAGCACCAGATCGAAGCTGGCGGGCTCCAAGGCGCTGAAGTCACCTTGCTTGACGAGCCGGTAATCTCCCTGCGGGTCAGCATTCCTGGCCAGATCGATCATACTGCTGGAGATGTCAACGCCGATGGCACTAAACCCGAGGTTCTTCAGGAACCTGGTGGAGCGGCCGGCGCCGCACCCAAAATCGAGGGCCACGCGCCCGGTAACGTGTCCGGCAATAATGGCCGGCAAATCACGATAGGCCAGGTAGTAGGTGGCAGGAAACTCCAGCTTTGCATATGCTTCCGCGCGCCTGGGGTCATCGTATACGTTGAAAAATGACACGTCTCCTCCCTTGTTCATTCTCTCTGGAAGTTGGGGTCAGATGATGAGTTGATTTGTACCACAAGAAAACACGAGGTCCCTCCAGCCAGCTCGCGCGCCGTACATTTCACCGCGGAGACCTGGAGGGGATTGAGGCGGTTCCTGTCGAGAGATGGGAATTACCGCGATTGCGGCGATTCTCCGGGGGCCTTGCTGATCTCCTGCGCGACCTCGCGGGCGGGGGCGCGGAGCAGGCGAAAAAGCAGGTAAAGCAGGACCAGGACGGCGATAGCGATGGCAATGGCCAGAGAGGGATGGCGGTGAATCAGGGCTTTGGCTTCGGCAACGATCCCGGGCCCGAAGATGACGGTCAGCACGGAGAGAACGGAGAAGCGAACCAGGCGTCCGGCGGCGATGGCGGCCAGGAACCAGGCAGGCTTCATTTCGAAAACCCCGGCGGAGAAGACAAAGAGCTTGAAGGGTGTGGGGGGAGGCAACATGGCCGGGACCATCAGGGCGAGGAATTCCTGGCGTTCAAAGCGGTCGCGGATGCGCTCCAGACGCTCGCGGTTAATGCGCTTGAGCAGGAACAGTTCGCCGCCGGCGCGGCCCAGGTAATAGGGCACCAGGCTGCCCAGGGCCGAGCCCAGGGCCCCGGCAAGTATGTAGAGCCAGGCGCGGCCGGGATTGGCGTAGACGTAGCCGGCGACGAGGGCGTCAACCGGAATGGGAATAGCGCCGGAGTCGATGGCGGTCAAAACCAGGACGCCCCAGGCGCCAAGCGTCTGGAGAAAGGCGATCCAGCCGGTGATTTTGAGCCACAGTTTGTTCCTGACCAGCAAGCGGTCATTGTAAGGCAAGGACCCGTGGCGACCGGTAGCGACAATGTGCGGCAAAAGCGCGGCGGATCGGCAGCCTGGGATTCCGCCAGTTTCGGAAAGCTGGCAGACAGGTAGAATGACGGAGACCTTCAAGGAGGAGGTTCCAAGCATCATGGCAGCACAACCCAACCCCGGGCATCAGCCCACCCCGGAAAGAATCTTTTCAACCGTGCAGGCCTACCACAACGCGTTTGTCCTGAAAGCCGGAATTGAACTGGATGTGTTCACCGCGATCGCCAAGGGCAACCACACAGCCGCGGAGATCGGCCGCGCCACTAAATCAGCGGAACGGGGCACACGCATACTCTGCGACGCCCTTACGGTCATGGGTTTCCTGGAGAAGAAGGGGAACCGCTATAGCTTGAGCGCCGACAGTGCGTTTTTCTTCGACAAGAGCTCGCCGGCCTATATGGGCGATGCTTTCAAATTTCTGATGGGCCTGGATCAGATGGAGAATTTCGTGCACCTGACGGAGTCATTCCGCAACGGCGGGCGAAAGACCGACCACCAGTCCGGCCCGCCCGAAGATACGAAGTGGGTGGATTTCGCGCGGGGAATGGTGCCGTTGATGATTCCGGCAGCGCATGCCATGGCACGCTATCTGCAGCCGGTGCTGGGATCGAAGGCATCGCCCAAAGTGCTCGACATTGCAGCAGGGCACGGAATTTTCGGCATTACCGTGGCGCAGCACTCCCCGAAGGCGCATATCCATGCTGTGGACTGGGCCAACGTATTGGAGGTGGCGACGGAGAACGCGCAGGCGCATGGCGTGGCTAACCGCCATCACCTGATTCCGGGAAGCGCCTTCGACGTGGAGTTCGGGCAGGGCTACGATGCGGTGTTGCATACCAATTTTGTGCACCACTTCGATGTCCCCACCAATGAAGCCCTGTTGAAAAAACTATGGAAGTCAATGAATCCCGGCGCGCATCTGGTCATCCTGGAATTTGTGCCCAATGACGACCGGATCTCGCCGCCAGCCGCGGCTATGTTCAGCGTAACCATGATCAGCAACACGCCCGCAGGAGACGCTTATACGTTCGCGGAGATCGCCGGCATGTGCGCCAACGCCGGCTTCAAAGACGCCAGGGTGGTTCCGCTGGAGGGATCTCCGGAGGTGCTGGTGGTGGCACAGAAGCCGTGACCTGGCTGCCCTTTACAGGAGATTTTTGGAGCAATTAGACTAGCAAGTTTGACGCTTTCCGAGGTTCTGCCGGGTTCCCTGAGCCCGGCAGGCCCGGAGAAGCCCGCAGAGATACACAAGGAGAGGCAATCACATGCCAACAGCATCGGAAGACAAAGTAAAACAGATCATTGTGGAACAGCTTGGAGTCGACGAGGGAGAGGTGACTCCCAACGCCTCCTTCGTGGACGATCTCGGCGCAGACTCCCTGGACACGGTGGAGCTGGTCATGGCCTTCGAAGAAGCATTTGACATCGAGATTCCGGACGAGGACGCGGAGAAGATCCGCACGGTCAAGGACGCCATTGAATATGTGGACAAGCACGCGAAAGGCGGAAAGTAGTTGGCCAGGCGCGTAGTTGTTACGGGCCTGGGCCTGATCTGCGGAGTCGGTAATACCAGCGCAGAGGTCTGGAAAAATATCGTCGCCGGCAAGGGCGGGGTGGGAAAGATCACCTCATTCGACGTCAGCAATTTTGCCTGCCAGATCGCGGCCGAGGTCAAGAATTTCGATCCCCTGAATTTTATTGAGAAAAAAGAAGTCAAGAAGATGGCGCGCTTCATCCACCTGGCCATGGCGGCCGCGGCTGAAGCCATGAAGATGTCAGGGCTGGAAATCACGCCGGAAAACGCCACGCGCGTGGGCGTGCATATCGGCTCGGGGGTCGGCGGGTTCGACATCATCGAGCGCGAGCACGCGGCGCTGCTCAGCGGCGGTCCCAGAAAGATCTCCCCGTTCTTCATTCCCGCAGCCATCGTCAACCTGGCAGCCGGACAGGTGAGCATACGCTACGGCGCCAAGGGTCCCAACGAAGCCACTTGCACGGCGTGCACCACGAGTTCGCACGCCATCGGCGACGCCTACCGCATCATCCAGCATTGCGATGCCGATGTGATGATTGCGGGCGGCTCGGAAGCGGCGATCACACCCATGGGAATCGGCGGCTTCGGCGCCATGCGCGCGCTTTCAACCCGCAACGACGAACCGGAGAAAGCCAGCCGGCCGTGGGACGCAGGCCGCGATGGATTTGTCATCGGCGAAGGGTCGGGGATCGTGATCCTGGAAGAGCTGGAGCACGCGCAGCGGCGCGGCGCGGCGATTCTTGCCGAGATTATCGGGTACGGCATGAGCGCGGATGCCTACCACATCACGCAGCCGGCGGAAGACGGTGAGGGCGGCTATCGGGTGATGACGAATGCCATCAACGATGCCAAACTGACCATCGGCGACATTGATTACATCAACGCCCACGGTACCTCGACGCCGATTGGCGACGTGCTGGAAACCAAGGCCATCAAACGCACCTTCGGCGCCGACACCAAGGTGGCGGTGAGCTCGACTAAGTCGATGACCGGACACCTGCTCGGCGGCGCCGGCGGCCTGGAAGCGGGCATCACCATAATGGCGCTGAAAGATCAGGTCATTCCGCCTACCATCAACCTGGAGAATCCCGATCCGGAATGCGACCTGGATTACGTTCCCAACGTCGCGCGCAAGGCGCCGATCAACATCGCGCTCTCGAACTCCTTCGGCTTCGGCGGGACTAACGGTTCGCTGATCTTCCGCCGCTGGACGGAGTGAGGTCGAACCCGGCGATACAACAAATGCAAAAGCCACCGCGGACACGAAGGAACACGAAAGGCGTTCTTTCCCAAGTTGTAACTGTGGTGATCGTTTGCATCTCATGCGGCGCAGTGCTTATCTCTGCGGTGTTAAGCACGCCATTGCGGGCCCAGGCGCGGGCTGAATCTGGTTGGCAGGTGCAATGGCAGCCGCAACAATTGGTAAACGGATCTGCCGTGCTGTTTCGCGTCACCGCGCCCGCTGCCCTGAAAGAGCTTGACGCCACCTGGTTTGACCGCAACCTCACCTTCCGCTTCGCCCCTGACTGCAACTGCTGGTATGGAGTTGGCGGGGTTGAACTGAACGCAAAGCCTGGAAAGTACCCCTTGCGGCTGCATTGCAAGCTGCAGGACGGCTCGTCGGTGGCGCCCACCCTGGAAGTAAACGTCACGGAGAAGAATTATCCCAGCACTGCGGTCAACGGTGTACCGGGAAAATATGTGCAGCCTCCGCCTGAGGTCGCGGCCCGCATCGCCGAGGAGAGCGCGCTAAAGAAACAAGTGTTCTCGCACTTCGAGCCCGAGTCGCTGTGGTCGGGGAATTTTGACGCGCCGGTAGATAGCACGGTCACGGCGATCTTCGGCTCAGCCCGCGTGTTCAACAAAACCAAGAAGACGGTCCACGAAGGGACAGATTTCCGCGCCGCGATAGGCACGCCGGTCCATGCCACAAACGGCGGGACGGTGGTATTGGCTCGCAACCTGTATTTCGAAGGCAACTGCGTAATGCTGGACCACGGCGACGGATTGCTGACGCTGTACATGCACCTCTCCAAATTTGACGTGAAAGAGGGCGAATCCGTGCAAGGCGGGCGGTTGCTGGGGCTGAGCGGCAATACCGGCCGGGTCAACGGGCCGCATCTCCACTTCGCGGCACGCTGGCAAGGCATGTACCTTGATCCGGAAACTCTCTTCGGACTGCGTCCTCCCCCTCGCTGAGAGCCTTTGTCCCGATGGGGCGCACAAAAAACAAAAAAGGAGCGTGGCCGGAGAGCCACGCTCGGAAACGAAAAAACAACAAGGAGGAGGCAGTTAAATCATGTCGCTCCACGCCCGGCGCAGTTCACGGCGATGCTGCTCCATCATTCGCTGAGCGTGGCGAATATTTTCTTGTGCCCGGCGCACAGCGGCGCGGACTTCCGGGGTCATTGCATGAACCTGCATTCGGGCCTGCTGAAGCGCAGCCTGCACCTGCGCCGAAGCCACCTGCCGGGCACGCGATGCCTGCGGTTCGACTTCATTGATCATTTCCTGCATCTGGTGCTGAAACTCGTTCTGAAATTCGTTCCAGCCGGACTGGAACTCCTGCGACGGGAACCACCACATGGAATCGTCAGAAGAGCGATTGGGCAGATCGACCACGACCGTTTGTTCGTGCTTGTCGCGGACGATCCCCAGCGTGATTTTTCCGCCCTCGCGATGATTGCGCAGAACCTGAGAAAGGTCGGCGCGGTCAGAGAGCTTTTCATTGTCGGCGCGGACGATCACGTCACCCGCCTTTAGCCCGGCTTTTTCCGCGGCGCTGCCCTTCTCTACCGAACGAACCAGCACGCCCTCGCCGTTCTTGACGCCGAAATATTCGCCAAGCTGCCGGCTGAGGTTCTCAGTTTGCACGCCGAGAACCGAGGAGTACGTCTGCATCTGGAGAGCGAAGCCGGGAACTTCGACTTCGGGAACGCGGACCCGCGGAATCATGATCTTGGGTTTGACGCTGCTGGCGATCTTGCCGCGGTCGGCGAGCTGCAGGGTGATGGTCAGCGGATTGCCGTCACGGCTCAAGCCCAATGTGACGTTGCGGCCGGGCGGGGTTTCGCGCAGCATGCGGCGCAACTGCTCTTCGCTTTCTACGGCCGTGCCGTTGAACTGCAGGATGACGTCGTGCTCCCTGATTCCCGCCTTGCCCGCGGGCGCGTCCTGGTCAACGGTGGTGACCTCCACACCGCGCTCTTCTTTCAGCTTCAGCGGGCCGACGCGATCGGCGCTCACGTCCTCGATATCAACGCCGAGATACGAACGGCCTCCCGAAGAATACGAATAAACCTCAGGAGCGTTGTTGAACTGAAGCTCCGCCGGCGTGGCGGCGAGCGCAGCGGCGCCAAGTCCGCTCAGAAGCAATGTACTGGCGATTGCGCGAATCATGGCAATCCTCCGATTCGTTCTTTAGTTTTCTTTGCGCTTGAAAACGATATTGCCCGACGAGGTGTGCACGTGCAGCAGCGGGCCTCCGCCGTTGAGCGCGCCCTCGGCATAGGCTTCGCGCGGGCCCCAATGGTCGCTGCCCTGGGTAATCTTCAATTCGGGAAAGTCGCTGCGGATTCCATAACCACGCGAGACTTCCACTGCTGCGCGGATGGTTACGCCGAGATCGGAAGGCACATAGACCGTGATGTCGCCAACCGAAGTCTCCAGTCGGGAGTCGGTAAACACGTTGCCCCTGGCCAGCGTCGCGATGATGGGGCCGCTACCCGTCTCGGCGCGAACTCCGCCGTGGAGCGGACCAACTTTGATCCCGCCGCCGCCGCTCTGCACCTGCGCCGGACCCAGGATATCGACCAGTTCGATGCTGCCGCCGCCGGTACCCGCTTTAATCTGCCCTTCGCACTTGGTGACGGTGATTCCGCCACCGCCGGTCTGCAGATCCATGACTTTGCCGTTGCCGATGCGCAGGTTGCCGCCGCCGGAACGCGCCTGAATCCTGCCGGCCGCCGAGTCGATATGGATATTGCCGCCGCCGGTCTCGACGATCACATCACCGCCGACCTTACCGATCTCAATATTGCCGCCGCCGCTCGAAGCCGAGATGCCGCCCCTGATCTGGTCCAACTGAATGTTACCGCCGCCGGTGGACGCTTCCAGCTTACCGGCGATGTTCTGCGCCGTAACCGAACCGCCCTGGGTTTCCAGTTTCACCAGCGCGGTTTGCGCCGGGGCCTGAACTTCGAAATCAATGTATCCGCCGTTCGATCCCTCGCACTCTGCGCGCAGGGAAGCGACTTCCCCGGAACTGGTGCTGAAGTACAGGTGGCTGAGTTCGCGCCGCGCCGCGTCTTCGCTGCGGGCCCGCACATGCTCGCGAATGGTATAAGCCACGGAGCTGCGCTGGCCGCCCTGGACGCGAATGGCGCCGGCGCTGGATTTCACACGCAGCTGTTTGCTGGCCGGCAGCGTGCCGGTCACTTCCTGGATCCATTCGTTGCCGGAGGAGCGGTAAAGGCGGGTAGTGGAGGTTTGCGCCGCTGCAGCCAATCCGGCTGCGAAGAACAGCGTCGCGAGTTGCAAGTGCTTCTTCATTGTTAAATTCTTTTCTTCAGTCGAGATTGGGAGCGCTGGCCAGGATGCGCTTGGCTTCGCTGCTGATGTACTTGTTTTGATCGCGGAGGGCGAGGACTTGCAGGGCTTCACGCACGCTGGAATCGGCCTTCACCTGGTCCAGCATGCCGATGGCTTCGGTGCGCACGCCGGCATTGGTATCGTGCAGGAGCGCTTCCAGCACTGCATCGCGAACATGCTCATCGCCCTTCACGTAACTTTTGAGACCGTCGAGCGCCTTCAGGCGGACGCCGGGGTTCTTGTCGTAGCGCAAAGCATACACCAGGGCTTCGCGCACCGCATTATCTTCCGGGCGGCTCTTGAGGATCTCAATGGAGCCCAGTTGGACGTCGGAGTTGCGGTTGTTGCGCGCCGCCATCAACAGCAGGCGTTGGATCTGAGGATCGTTGACGTCGCCTTCGGTGGTCTGCGGCGTCAGCGCGTCATACTTGATTGTGACCTTGTTGGAATTGGCCTGCGGGGAGATGGATTCGATGGCGGCAACGTTGGGGTTCAGACCCTGTTCCACGACCGGCGGTTGCGGCGTCTTCACGATTCGATAGGTAGTGATGGTGCCACCGGCAAATCCAATGATGAGCAGCGCGGCCGTCAGCGCGGGAGCCAGCTTGATCTGGTGCATCCAGCCGGCGAAGTCGAAGACGAACATGCCCCAGCCGCTGCGCGCCTGCTGGGCATGCTCCAGGGCTTCCTGCAGTTCCATGCGATTGGAGGTAAGGAAGTTGGGCGAGACTTCCTGCACGGGCAGCGAGCCCAGGTTGCCTTTGAACTCGCGCATGGACTCCAGTTGGACGCGGCAGGTGACGCAGCGGTGCACGTGCTGCTCAAACTCAAACCGGGAGTCGTCCGGAAGCTCTTCGTAAAGGTACAGAACAATATTTTCTTTTGCCCAATCGCAGTTCATAACCAATTAACCCGCTTTCTTCTTTGGCTCTCTTCCCCGCTACTTCATCGGCGCCAGCGCGCTGCGCAATTTCTGGGTGGCGCGAAACAGGGTATTCTTGGCCGTTTCTTCGGTCGTATTGAGCATTTCGCCGATGGTCCGCAGGCGAAGGCCCTGATAATGTTTCAATTCAAACACCATGCGCTCCCGCGGCGTCAGCCGGCCCAGCGCCTGGGTGATCTTGGCTCCCAGTTCGCGCCGCATCAGATCGCGCTCCGGATTGGCCCCGGCCCGATCGTCGGAGACGCGCTCCAGCACGTCCACTTCGCGCCCGCTCATGTCGGTGACCGTCTGCGGATCCTCGCGCCGCGTCTGGCGCTTGCGCAGATGGTCCAGGCAAAGATTGGTCACGATCCGGTAAATCCACGTATAAAAGGAGCACTCGAAACGGAAATTTCCGATGTGACGATATGCCTTGAGAAATGCTTCCTGGTAGATGTCGCGAGCGTCGGCCTCAGTTCCGGTCAAATGCATAGCCAGACGCAGCACTGCTTGATCGTATTGGCGTACGAGGACTTCGAAAGCTGAGCGATCTCCACGCTGGGCCGCGCGAATTAGCTCGCTATCGTTCACTCGACTAAGGGATTGACTCACCATGTCTCCCGGTCTAAGTGAGCTCCGTCTGCTTGCGCCAACCGTCCCGAAAACTGCAGCCTCGGCCGGCATATGTTTGATCCTCGCGATCCTCTCTGGTTGCAATTACTTGGACGTAATCAATTTCGAGACGTAAGCGACCAGGTCTCCATTTTCGGACACTTTAGGAAATCGAGGGGTAAGCGGGTAAAGCTCTTTAGATTTATCTACGGTTGCGGCAAAGTACCTCATGAAGCGAAAGCCATGGCACGCCAAGTAACGCCAGGCTTCCATCTGATCTTGTCAATAAAACGGCCCAGACAGAAGTCTGGGCCGAATGCTAGAAGGCGCTCAGAACTTGTGCTCAGGCCTCGGCGGCTTCTTTTTCTATCGTGACCTTGATCTTGCTGGTCACTTCGCGATGCAAGCGGATCGGGACTTCAAACTCGCCGATGCTCTTGAGCGGCTCGATGAGCTGGATCTTGCGGCGATCGATGTTGAATCCCTTCTGTTCCAGAGCTACGGCGATGTCCGCGGAAGTGACTGAGCCGAACAGGTGGTCTTTCTCACCGGCTTTGCGATGGAAGCTGAGGCTCACGCCGTCCAGTTGTTTGGACAGCTCTTCTGAATCGGCTTTCTCGATGGCCGATTTGCGAATCGCCGACTGCTTCATCTGCTCGATGACCGCCTTGTTGGCGTGCGTGGCCTCCACCGCGAGTTTGCGCGGCAGGAGAAAATTGCGGCCGTAGCCTTCCGCGACCTTCACAACTTCGCCGCGGTGGCCGAGCTTGGGAACATCTTCTTTAAGAATGACTTCCATTTGAGCTTCTCCGATTCTTTTTGATTAGCGGGCGGCAAACGGCAGCAGCGCGATATTGCGCGCGCGCTTGATGGCCGCTGTCAGTCGCCGCTGATGAGGCGTGCACACCCCGGTCAGGCGGCGCGGAACGATCTTGCCCCGCTCGGCCACGAACTGGCCCAGCAGGCGCACGTCCTTATAGTTGATGTCGTCGATCTTCTCCACGCAGAATTTGCAAACCTTCTTGCGGCGGAAGAATTTGCGACCTCCACCCTCGCGGGGCGGGCCGCCGGGACCGCGTTCCGGCCGTCCTTGTGGACGCGGAGCTGGTGTTGAGACTTCCTGGGTTGCTTCGTCAGCCATAACTCTCCTTCAAATGACAATCTTGTTGTATCGAGGACGGTCGCGTTTCAGGCGTTGACCGCCGGACTCTCGCTCTCGGGAGCACTTTCGGGCGCCGGACGCTTGGCCTTCGCGGCGCGCAGCTTCTTCACCTTGTCAAGCCGCTGCTGCTCTTCGTCAGTGCGCACGGTGATGAACTTGATCACCGGCTCGGCCACGCGCAAGCGGCGCTCCAGCTCATGCACCGACTTGCCATCAGAGGCAAGGGTGAAGAGCACATACTGGCCGTCCTGGAACTTCTTCACGTCATAAGCCAGGCGGCGCTTGCCCATTTTTTCGACGTTTTTCACGGTGGCGCCGGCCGTGGTGGCGTGGCTCTGCAGCGTCCCGACCAGCTTATCCAGCTCTTCTTCCACCAGGTCAGGGCGCACAATGAACATCACTTCGTAACTGCGTTGCATATGTTAAGTTCTCCGAAATCTCCGCAATCTTTTCTCTACTTGCTGTCTTCCTTGCTCTCTTCCCCGTCTTGCCGGTTCTTCTTGTTAAACCTGTTCATGGCCGTCTTGATGCCCTCACTGAGGATCACCTTCACGGCTTCGGCTGCAGTATCCAGCAGCTCGTCCACCTTCGGCAGCATCGACTTGCGAAACTGCCCGAGGATGTAATTCGCCCCGCCCTTGCGGGGATCATCCGGCCCAACTCCCAGGCGAATCCTCGCTACTTCTTCGGTCTGCAGGGCGTCAATAATCGACTGCATCCCGTTATGCCCGGCGGACGAGCCGCGCTCGCGGATGCGAACCATGCCCAGCGGAAGGTCGAGCTCGTCATAAATGACGAGCAGGTCCTTCTGCGGATCGATGCCGGCCTTCTCCACCAGGTCGCGGACGGACATGCCACTCAGGTTCATGTACGTCTCAGGCTTGGCCAGCAGCAGCTCTTCGTTGCCGATCCGGGCCCGGGCGGTCAGAGCCCGCGACCGCCGATTGTCGATCTGCACTCCGCACTGG
The DNA here is from genome assembly GCA_035307585.1 of Candidatus Angelobacter sp. Classification (GTDB taxonomy): domain Bacteria; phylum Acidobacteriota; class Terriglobia; order Terriglobales; family Acidobacteriaceae; genus Angelobacter. The sequence continues at coordinate 428,151 of DATGHX010000012.1, read as the reverse complement.
TCCGCGATGCGGTCGACCGCCAGAAACCCGATGTTGTGCGGCGTGAACTGGTACTCGATGCCGGGATTGCCCAGGCCAACGATCAGCTTCACGGCCGCTACTTCTTGGCCTCAGGTTTCTTCGCTTCCTTGGACTCCTCAGCAGCAGCTTCCTCTTCCGTCTCCTGCTTGCCTTTCTTGATGACCTCCGGCTCCGCCGGTGCGGCTGCAGCAGCCTCCGCCACCGCCTCAGGCGTGGGCGCAACTTCTTCCTTCACCGAAGTGATGTGGGCCACGGTCTGCGTGTCATCGGTAATAAATTTCAGCTTGCCGGAATGGGGCAGATCGGAGACGCGCAGCACGGTGCCGAACACCAGCGCGGTGACGTCGGCGTCAAAATGCGTGGGAATATCGGCGGGCAGGCACTCGATTTCCACTTCGCGCAGCACCTGATCCAGGATTCCGCCCTGCGACTTCACGCCTTCGGCTTCGCCGGTGAGATGGATGGGGACCTTGACCCGGATCTTCTCATCCATTGCGATGCGCTTCATATCGATATGCAGCAGCTTGCCCAGCATGGGATCGTACTGCCAGTCCACGATCATGACCTTGCTGCGCTCGCTATCGACTTGAAGGTCGAAGATGGTGTTGTGGCCGCTCTCCGACTGCAGGATGCGGGAAATCTGCTTGGGATCAACCGTGACCGCGACGGTCTTCTTCTTGGCGCCGTACACCACGCCGGGCACGCGGCCCTTGGCGCGCACGCGCCGCGCTTCATTCTTGCCGCGCGAGGTGTCCGGTCTGGGTTGTGCTTCAACAAGTTCTTGTACGCTGCTCATGTCTCTACGTTTCCTCTTCTAATTCGGGCTCCCGCTCAGGCAAACAAGCTGCTGACGGAAGTCTCCTCATGAATCGACTGGATTGCCCGGCCCAGCAGGCCGGCAATCGACTTAACCTGAATCTTGGGCTCAGCCTTGGCCTTGCCCGTAAGCGGAATGGTGTTGGTGACAACCACCTCTTCCAGCTTGGACTTTGAAATGCGTTCAATGGCGTCGCCGGAGAGCACGGGGTGCGAGGCGCAGGCGTAGACTTTCACCGCGCCGGCGTTGACCAGGGCTTCGGCCGTCTTTACCAGAGTGCCTGCAGTATCGATGATGTCATCGATGATGAGACAGGTGCGGCCCTTTACGTCGCCGATCACGTGCATGACTTCCGCAACGTTCATATCGGTGCGGCGCTTGTCGACGATCGCCAGCGCGGCGTCAACCTTCTTGGCAAAGAAGCGAGCGCGCTCCACGCCGCCGGCATCGGGCGAGACCACGGTGAGATTGGGCAACTGCATCTTCCTGAAGTGGTCCACCAGAACCGGTGAGGCGAACAGATGATCCACGGGTATGTTGAAGAAGCCCTGGATCTGCGGCGCGTGCAGGTCCACGATCAGAGCGCGGTGCGCTCCGGCGGTGGTAAGCAAATCGGCGATCAGCTTGGACGACACCGGGACGCGCGGCTTGTCCTTGCGGTCCTGCCGGGCATAGCCGTAGTAGGGAATCACGGTGGTGATGCGCCGCGCGGAGGCACGTTTGAGCGCGTCCACCATCAGAAGCAGCTCCATCAGGTGCTCGTCCACAGGGAAGCACGTGGGCTGGACGACAAAGACGTCAGCGCCGCGCACGTTCTCCAGTATCTGGATGTAAACCTCGCCGTCTTTGAAACGGGTAACGTTGGCCTTGCCGCGATCCAACTGCAGAAACGCGCAAATCTCGTCGGTCAGCGGCTCGTTGGCGGTGCCACAGAAGATCTTGAATTTATCATCGTGACGTCCGCGTTGCACCTTAGGCTCCGTTTTGGGCGCTGCCTTCTGTTCCTTGCTTTCCGGTTTTTCCGTTGCTGTCGCTGTCGTCGCCATAGTTTTCTCCCGTTTGAGCTGGTTTGCTACAACCGAGCGATAACACAAGCCGCTTTCACTACTGTTTCCGCTTTCTGGCTGGGCGGCTAGGATTCGAACCTAGACAAAGTGCTCCAAAGGCACTTGACCTACCATTAGTCGACCGCCCAGTAAACCAATCGGGGACCACGGGAGATCTGGTGATCCAAAAGACCTGTCTTTAAGCTATCTGGCTTTCCGATCACCCGATCGCCAGATCACCCGATTCTAAATAAGCTCTTCCAGTACTTTTCCCGGGTCAGAGTCACCGTAGCCTGCGCCGGGATTCCCTTTGCGTTCAGGGACTCTGCCGCACCGGCGGCCGACTCCTTGTCGGCGAACAACCCGTACACTGTGGAACCCGATCCCGACAGTGACACGTAGCTTGCGCCCGTTCGTTCCAGACCCCGTTTGACCTCGCGTATGGCGGGATACCTTGGGAAGACGACGTTCTCAAAGTCGTTTTCGATCCCGGTACGGACAAGGTCGAGAAGCAGCGCCTCGGCCCGGTCCCAGCCTTTGCGTGGGACACCGGTTGGAGAAAAATCACTGCCACTAAGCCATTCAAAAATGGAGTGGCTGAACACACTTATTTTATCGGAGGTGTCCGGCTCCGTCAATTTGGAATCGCCCTGGTGTTTGCCGTCCCAGTCGGCGAAAGCCTGCGGGGTAGAGACTCCCACCCCCGGCGTAACCACCACGCAATGGAAGCTGGGCAGGTCTTCCAGGGGATAGACCTGCTCGCCCCGCCCGATGCCGAGCACGGTGCCGCCGATCAGGAACAGGGGAACGTCTGAGCCCACCTCGCTTGCCAGCCGCAGCCGCTGGGAGGCGGGCAGATCACGCCCGAGGGCTTTTTCCAGGCCAAGCAAAGTAGCGACGGCGTTAGAAGAGGCGCCGCCCAGGCCGCCCTGGACCGGCAGGTGCTTTTCGATGGTGATGCGGACCTTGTTTCTGATTTTCAACGAGCGTAAGACGCGCTCGGCCATGCGGTAGCAGGTATTGCTCTCGTCGGCCGGAACCCGGTTATCCTTCGAGCTGACTTCGATTCCCATTCCGCGTGTGACGTCCACGCGAACCACGTCAGATAGAGCGATGGTCTGGTAGAGGGTGCGCAGCTCATGAAAACCATCGTCGCGCCGCGGGCCGATTTTCAACCCAATGTTGATTTTTGCGAATGATCGGACGGAAATCGCCATGCGGGCGTCATCATAGCATCCGCAACTTTTCTAATAGCGGAAGAGGTAAGAGATCTTGATGAAGAACTGGCGGCCGTCGTTGAGAAACGAAGTAGGCGTGCGCAGGATACCGTCCGGAGTCTGGCCGGGCGTGCAGGGCAGACCGCCGCATACGCGCTCGAGCGAAGGATCCAGATTCTGCAGGTCGCTGTTGTAGCCCACGTAGATGGCGGTTCCGGGGTGGACCATGTAGGTGAAGAGCACGTCACCGTTGAACTGTTTGGCGGTCTGCAGTGTCGTCAGGCTGGGATTGGCCAGGGTGGCGTTGTACTGGCCGATGAGCCGCAGCGAGAACTCCTTGGTGAACTGGTAATTCCATTTGGAGCGGATGATGTGGTTGTTGAAGATGTTGACGCGCGAATCCAGGCTCTGCAAGCGGACCATGAGGTAAGTGTTCTCCATGGTCAGGCCTTTGGTGGGGCGGACTACCGCGCCGAACGAGCCCGTGTTCTGGTAGGCCAGCACTGGCGGCCCGGTGCGGGGGACGAAGTTGGTGGCGCTGCTCCAATCCATTTCAGCGTTCAACTTCAGCCACTTGAAGTATTGCGTGTTTCCCGAAACGCCGCCGAGGACGTGGGCGTAATCCTGATTGGCCGTGAGGGCTGAGAAGTCCACGGGGCGCAGCCGTTCATGTTCCATCTGGCCAAAGACATTAATGGAGCTGCTGCGCTGGAAGTCCCATTCGTAGGCGGGATTAACCAGCCAGTCCACCCGCGTGCCGTTGTGGTCCCACAACGTCTGCTCGTAGAGCCGCGGGCCGTGAGCCACGAAGTGTTTGCCGTCGATGTGAACGGTATAGCCGAAGAAATTGCTGAACTGGCGAATGTCAGTGCGGTTGACGAAGCCGGTATCGGTGTTGAAGCCGGGTGAGATATCGCGATAGAGGGTGTTGAACTCTATCTTGCGCGAGCTGCGCTCGGCGTAGACCTGGTAAGCCGGGCCGGATTCGTGGGAGCCGTCGAAGAATTTGGTCTCGCTGGTGACCGCCTGCGCGTTCATCTGCCAGTTCTGGTTGATCTTGATCTGGGTGTCGAAGCCACCCACGCGGTTATGGCCCGGCTCGCAGATGAAAACGTCCGTGCAGAAGCTGTTGGGCGCGGTGGGCTGCTCGCGGTCAGTGTAGATGAGACCGATGCTGGTGCCTTTGCCGATCTCGCGGTTCAGACGAAAGACGCTGAAATATGCATCGGAGCCGGCCAGAGGGTCGGTGGAGATAACGCTCAGTCCAGGCGCGCGGTCATTCGCGAAGAAACTGCCGATCGCCCAATCGCCGACTTTGCCGGTCAGGCGGGCGCCGTAAAGCGGATCGACGATGCGCCGCGTGAAGACCAGGTTCAGCGGCGTCTGGAAATAGTTGGCGTTTTCCTGGAAGAACGGCCGCTTCTCGGGAAAGAAGACGGCAAAGCGCTGGTTGACGGTAACCTGGGGATCGTCAGACTCGATCTGCCCGAAGTCAGGGTTGATGGTGGTATCGAGCACCAGGCTGTCCTTGATGACAATCTTGGAGTCGAGCCCTTCTTTGGGCTCCACGTGTTTGCCGGTAAAGCGGTTGCCGGCGGGATCGCGCTCGTCAAGAGAACGGAACGCACCCACGGAGGCGTACGGAATGAACTGCATGTTCCTGCCCGGTGAGATTTCTTCGAAACCGTTAATGTCGGCCTCATGGATGAGCCACCCCTGCGACCTGGAGGAATTCTCCGGAAAATAAGATCTCTCGCTGTTGCGGGGCAGCACCCGGGAAAGCAGTATCCCCCACGTGTGCTGCGGCGACGGGTGGAAGCGGAGGGATTTGAAAGGGATCTCAAACATCACCATGTAGCCGATGCCGGAGATGATCCTGGCCTGGGTGCGCCAGACAGTGTCGAAGGAATTGTCGTAGTTGCCGTTCTCGGTGAAGATGGCGTCCTGCTGAATTCCGTAAGGATTGGCAAAAAAAGCGTAGGCGTGGCGATGGTCGTTGAATGTATCCAGGAACAGGCCCACCTGGTCATCGTCATCGATGAGTTCGCGGCGCAGCATGCGGGCGCGCATGAGCAGCGTATTGTCGTCAAACGCCAGAAAGATGACGTAGAAATTTTTGCCGGTGTAGCCGAGGTAGGCTTGCGTGCGCTGAGTGCAGGCGGCGCCGTCTTTGGGTTCGCGCTGAACGAACTTCTCCACTTCCAGCATCTTGCGGGCGAGGTCGGTAGCCGGCGCCATGCCCTCAAAATCCGACAGCTTAGGCGCGACCGCCAGCCGCGGCACAGCCAGCGAAGTAAGTTCGTGCACCAGGCTTGGTGCCGTCGCTGTTTGTCCAGGCTTATCAGAGACAGGCTCCGCCGCCAACGCTGTGGCCAGCGCAGCGACGAACAAAAAATTGACCGGCTTCGTCACGCAGTTCGGCGGCGTCGTGGGACACGAGCCATTCAGGATTATCCCAGACCCCATGGATTTTGGACTGTCAGGAACCCGGAAGGTTAGAACGTCTTTCCGCTGCCGCGCCGCGCCGGTTCTAATGAAGCGACGAGCCCGGGAAAAAACGGGAGAGAGTGCAAGGGTTGTGTCGGGCTAGCACAATTTGTGGTGCGATGAGAGGCGTTGAATCCCGTGAGATGGAACCGAGGTGCTCACATTGCACTGTGTGAATTGCAAAATCTCGTGGCCCGCCAAGCGGAATAAACTGACAAGAAAATTTTGTAAAAAAATTTTTTCCCAACGGCACTTCAGCGATGAATCGTTGTGCTAGTATGCCCACCAGTCAAAAAAATTGTGATGCACCACCCAGGGTTCAATCGCGCTACTTGCCCAATTGCAGGGTGGAGCGAGTCTCTGAACATCTAGCAATCGGGCCTCCAGCCGGCTCGCACAGGAAAAAGTTCAAACATGGCGTTATCGACTGCGACCGCGACCGCTTCTGCGAATCCGTGGCTCCGGATTCTTGGGGCCCTGGAAAAGAAGATCAGCCGGCACTCCTACGACACCTGGCTCAAGCCCACGCGCTTCAGCCATGCCAACGGCAGCGTGCTTTTTGTCCGCGTGCCCACTCCAGAGTTCCATCACATCGAAGAAAAGTTCGGCGATGTGATCCAGGAAGCCATGGATACGTTCGTTCCGGAGTTTCAGGAAATCAAATTTGTGACCGCGGAGGAAGATCCCTCGGCCCCGCCGGTACGCGCCGACAGCGGCTTCCCGCCGACGTCGGTGACGGCGACGCCGGGGAACGCGGGACGCCAGCAGCGTTTCGACTGGGACTCGGCGGCACAGCTCAATTCGCGGTACACGTTTGACGCATTCGTGATCGGCTCGGGCAACCAGTTCGCCCATGCCGCCGCGCAGGCCGTGGCGGAACGCCCGTCCAAAGCCTACAACCCGCTCTTCCTCTACGGCGGCGTGGGCATGGGCAAGACCCACCTGATGCAGGCCATCGGCCACGAAGTCAAGCGGCGCCAGCCGCAATCCTCGATCTGCTATGCCTCCAGCGAAAAATTCACCAACGAGATGATCAACTCGCTGCGCTACGACCGCATGACCAGTTTCCGCGACAAGTTTCGCAACGTCGACGTGCTGCTGATCGATGACATCCAGTTTCTGGCGCAGAAAGAGCGCACGCAGGAGGAGTTCTTCCATACCTTCAACGCTTTGCATGAATCGATGAAACAGATCGTGATCGCCAGCGACCGCCCGCCCAAAGAGCTGGCGGAGATTGAAGACCGGCTGCGCTCGCGCTTCGAGTGGGGATTGATTGCCGACATCCAGCCGCCCGACCTGGAGACCAAAGTCGCCATCCTGCAGAAGAAAGCCGAATCGGAACACGTAACGTTGCCCACCGACCTGGCGCTGTACATTGCGTCGAACGTGCGCACCAACGTGCGCGAACTGGAAGGCGCGCTGATTCGGCTGATCGCCTACTGCTCCCTGACGGGCGCGGAGATCAATCTCACCAACGCCCAGCAGGTGCTCAAGAATTTCATCGACTCGCAGGCGCGCAAGATCACTATCGACGCCATTCAGAGAGCGGTGGCGGAGCAGTTCGGGCTGCGCGCGGCGGAGATTAAAACGAAAAGCAACTCGCGTGCTATCGTCTTCCCGCGCCAGGTCGCCATGTACCTGGCCAAGCAGATGACGGAAGCATCGTTGCCGGAGATCGGGCGCCAGTTCGGCGGCAAGCATCACACCACGGTCATGCACTCCATCGGCAAGATCGACGAGCAGCGCCAGGCCGACAAAGATCTGAACCGGCTGCTCAACAAGCTGACCGAGACTCTTACCAGCTGAGCCGGATGTTTTGCGGTTTACGTGCCGGTCAGCTACCCGCCGCGTTAATATATTAAGTTTTTGACAGACGAAGAGAACCGATATTATTAGGGGGCCGGAATTATGCCTTCCACCGCAGGCACCGAGGCGGGAGTGACGATGGAAATTAGCGTCAGCAAAGCTGATCTATTGAAGGAACTCACGGCTACGCAGGGAGTGGTGGAACGCAAGACCACTATCCCAATTCTCTCCAACTTTCTTTTTGAAGCCGGAGGCGACCGGCTCGCCATCACCGCGACCGATCTGGATTTGAGCCTGCGTACTTCGACCGGCGCCAAGGTGAAGAAGGAAGGTTCGTGCACGGTTCCGGCGCGCAAGCTTTACGATTACGTGAAACTGCTGGGCGACGGCGAGATCAGCGTAAAACTGCTGGAAAACCACTGGGTGCAGATTCGCAGCGGCCGCTCCAACACCAAGATGGTGGGCATGGCGCGGGCCAATTTCCCGGCGCTGCCGCAGTTCCCCACCGAGTCGGCGATAAAGATTCCGGCTACGATTCTGCGCAACCTGATCGCCAAGACCATCTTCGCCATCTCCAACGAGGAATCGCGTTACACCCTGAACGGAGCCCTGCTGGTGCTGAAACCGGAATCGGTCATCATGGTCGCGACCGACGGGCACCGGCTGGCGCATATCGAGCACAGCAATTCGAAGTTCCCGGTCAGCGGCGAAATGCGCGTGCTGGTCCCCAAGAAAGCCATGGCGGAACTCTACACCCTGCTCAGCACAATGGACGACGCGGCGGCGGCGGTGGAGTTTGCGAAAGATGAATCGACATTGTTTTTCCGCCTGGGCGGCCGGCTGCTGACCTCGCGCCAGCTCACGGGGCAGTTCCCCAATTACGAAGCGGTGCTGCCGCGCGACAATAACAAGTCGGTCACCGTGCACTGCGACGAGCTTTCCGCCGCCATCCAGCGCGTGGCCCAGTTCGCGGACGAGCGCTCCAACGCCATCCGCATGAAGCTGAGCAAGAATGAGCTGAAGATATCTTCGTCCAACACGGAGACGGGAGAGTCGGAAGATTCGCTGGAAACCGGATACACCGGCGACGAAATCACGATCGGCTTCAACTCCCAGTACCTGCTCGAATTTCTGAAGGTGGTAGGCGCGGGCGATGTCCGCTTCGAATTTAAGGACGCCCAGTCAGCCGGCCAGCTTCGTCCCGATGAAGCTCCCGACAGCGAGTACAAGTACCGCTACATCGTCATGCCGATGCGCATCTGAGCGTGTTTGGCGGAGCAGATTGCAATAGAAAACAAAATGCGCGTCCAGCCAGGACGCGCATTTGATTTTTTCCCAACCCCAGACCGGATGGATTGTCCTACACAGCCTTCCTGGCCATGACGCGATCTACAGTTTTCTCGATGCCAGGGAGGAAGGATTCAACGGAAGCGACGGTCGCAGTCCGGTCAACGAAAGGAGTAGCCATGAGCGACTCGTTCCAGCGCTGGAAAATGAGCTTGCTCGGGCAATCCATGGCCGTCTTGCGCTCGGGCTCTGGCAATGCGAAGCAAACCGCCCAGAATCCCACGATCACAAGATAGGAAGCATTGTCGAGAATACCGAGGGAGTAGGAAGCAGCGGTGAAGTGTTCGCGCAGATAGGCAATGATCAAACCGCAAGAGGCCGAGGCACCCAAGCCAACCGCGATGCTGACGTTGGGGCTGCGCCAGGAGAGGCCCAGACGGCGTTCAAAGAGGAAGAAGAGGAGCAGCAGGCCGCACTGCATCAAGCGCATGCTGCGCTCGACCAGGGCGACAGCAGCCATTATTTTTGTGCTTTCGGCTCCGACGGTAGCAAAGGCAGTGACGGTGGCGCCGATCAGAAGAAACAAAGCGACCCAGCGGAACATCATTTTGCCCAGGTCAATCAGCGCGGAGTAGGGCTTCACGGTGTTGGCGAATATCTCATACATAACCGTGAATTCGAGCGCCATGAGCAGGGCGTTCAGAGTCCAGAAAAGATAAACGTATCCGTCTCCTACGCAGCAGGAGCGGATGTAGCCGGCAATCGCCGTGGCGCACATGAGCACGGCGGCGATGTTGTAGGCAAAAAAGAAACGGAAGTCGGCGCGCAGTTTTTTCCTGTTGATGAGGAAAAGAACCGCAATTTGAGCTATGGCGCTGGTGGCGGCCAGGCCAACGGGGATCCACAAACCAGGCGAGAGAGTCATACAACCGCCTCCATGGAGCGAGGCGGAAGCATACTACCGCCCTCCGTGCTTCACAAGCGCTTCAACGGCACGAAAGTACATTTACTATCTAGTAAATGGAGCGTTCCGTTCCGAAAGGCCTTGCAGGCTGCGGAACTCTTTTGGATCCATTAACTTGACAGCTGGCTCTATTTCACGCCCACGCTCGGAGCAGGCTTGGGACATGGCCAAGGGAACGGCGTGCTCGCCATCGCTGGACTGCTCGTGGCAATCATTACTCCAGCAGAGATTCCGGCAAGAGCCAACAGGATCAGAGTGGTGCGAAGTAACGCTTTCATGGGGAGGTTCTCCTAGTTTTTTTCTTAGTTTTCCAAATGCTTTCGTTCTTGCAAAAACGGCCTTGGTGGTACCCCCGTTAAGGGTTGCGCAAGTATACAGACGGATTAAGGTTTTTCAATTAGTTTTTAGGACGATTCTCCAATTTGTAAACTGTCCTAAAACCTACCCGTTCTCCTGGCCCAAAGCAGCTCCGCCTATGGTACAATAGCAAGTGGCACAGATTACCTCTAACTGGCTTAAATTTCAGCAACTTGAACGCCTTTCCCAATCCTAGATGATTGATTCCGGAAAAGGACCAGCTGTGCCCGCCACAGGGAGTCCATTTGGCTACGAAAGTACTGGAAGAGACCGCGGCAAAGGAAATGTCAGAACAAAATAAGGGAAAAAAGGGCGGTAACGGGAACGGCGAATACACCGCTGAAGATATAAAAGTTCTCGGTGGCATGGAAGCTGTGCGCTTGCGCCCGGCCATGTACATCGGCTCCAACGGAGAGATGGGGCTGCACCACCTGGTGTATGAGGTCGTGGACAATTCTGTCGACGAAGCACTCGCCGGCTTCGCCAACAAGATCGAGGTTACCATTCACATCGACAATTCGATAACCGTCATAGATGACGGCCGCGGCATTCCGGTTGATGACATGGTGATCGACGGCGAAAAAGTTCCCGCAGCGCAGGTGGTTCTCACCAAGCTGCACGCGGGTGGAAAGTTCGATACTTCCACCTACAAAGTATCGGGCGGGCTGCACGGCGTAGGCGTTTCCGTAGTCAACGCGCTGAGCCATCAGCTGGACCTGGAGATCTGGCGCGAAGGGCACGTGTGGGAGCAGACGTACTCGGACGGCGAGCCGCAGACCAAATTCAAGAAGGCAGGAAACACCAAAAAGCGCGGCACCAAGATCCACTTCCTGCCCGACAAGAAAATTTTCACCACCACGGAATACAACTTTGACACGCTGGCGCAGCGCCTGCGTGAGCTGGCCTTTCTGAACAAAGGCCTGCAGATCACGCTGACCGACGAGCGCCAGACCGACGCCAAGACCGGTGAAGCCAAGAGCCTGGAGTTCAAGTACTCGGGCGGAATCGCGGAGTTCATCAAGCACCTGAACCGCGGCAAGTCAGTGCTGCACGACAAGCCGATCTACATGGAGGCCGAACGCGATGGCGTGGCCATGGAAATCGCGCTGCAATACAACGACGCCTATTCGGAGAGCGTGTTCAGCTTCGCCAACAACATCAACACCGTGGACGGCGGCTCGCATCTTTCCGGCTTCCGCACGGCGCTCACGCGCACCATCAACTACTCCGGACAACAGCTGGGACTGTTCAAGGACGTGGAAGAAAAACTGACCGGCGACGACGTGCGCGAAGGGCTGGTGGCGGTGGTCAGCGTAAAGCTGCCGCAGCCGCAGTTTGAAGGACAGACCAAGGGCAAGCTCAACTCCGACATCGCCGGCGTGGTGCAGGCTTTCGTCAACGAACGCCTGGGCGGATTCTTCGAGCAGAACCAGACGGTGGCGCGCAAGATCATCAACAAGGCGATCGACGCGGCCCGCGCGCGCGAAGCGGCGCGCAAGGCGCGCGATCTGACGCGGCGCAAAGGCGCGCTGGGCGATGGCGGCCTGCCCGGCAAGCTAGCGGACTGCTCGGAACGCGACCCCAACCGCTGCGAGCTGTTCCTGGTGGAGGGCGAATCCGCCGGCGGCACCGCTAAGCAGGGACGCGATCGCCGCTTCCAAGCCATCCTGCCGCTCAAGGGCAAGATCCTCAACGTGGAGAAGGCGCGTTACGACAAGATGCTGAGCCATGAGGAAATCCGCGCCATGATCACGGCGCTGGGCACGGGCATCGGCAAAGACGACTTCGATCCGGCGCGGCTGCGCTACGGCAAAGTTATTTTGATGACGGACGCCGACGTCGACGGCTCGCACATTCGCACCCTGCTGCTGACTTTCTTCTTCCGCCACATGAACGAGCTGATCAAGCGGGGCAACGTGTTCATCGCCCAGCCGCCGCTCTATGGCATCAAGAAGGGCAAATCGCAGCAGTACATCAAGGATGATCGCGAGTTCGTGCGGGTGATGGTGAAGCGCGCGGCAGAAGGCATCACAGTTCGCTACGGGGAAGGCGCGGCCAAGATGGAAGGCGCGGTGCTGGCCAAGTTCCTGACCACGCTCAACGAATACCTGGGCTTCTTCGACAAGGTGGATAAGCGGCTGCGCAATGACAAGATCACTGCCTTGCTGCCCAAGCTGGCGCTGGCGCAGCGGGCGGACTTCGAAGGCGACAAGAAGAACCCGCCCAAGAAGATCGAGAAGCTGGAGAAGGAATTGAACAAGCTGGCCAAAGAGCACCAGCTCAAGAACGTGGAGTCGTACTTCGACGAAGAGCACAACCTGTGGGGCGTGCGCTTCACCGATTCGCAGGGCGCCGAACGCAATATCAACTGGGGCCTGGTCTCCACACCGGAGAGCAGGCAGATGCTCTCGAAGTTCAAGCAGATCGAGCAGTACATGGAGCCGCCATTCGTGGTGGAGCTATCGGCCCCGGCGGGTGGGGGCGAGGTGGCGGCCGAACTGAGTGACGCGGAGCGCGAAGACCTGGAGAAAGCCGCCAAGAAGACTTCCAAGACTCCGGTGCGCCGCACGAAGATGGAAGCGGAATCGGTGGAGAAGCAGACTCCGCGCGATCTCTTCGACTTCGTGCTGGCCGAAGGCAAAAAGGAATACAGCGTCCAGCGCTACAAAGGGCTGGGCGAGATGAGTTCGGAGCAGCTCTGGCAGACCACGATGGATCCGGAGCGGCGTACGCTGCTGGCGGTCAGGGCCGAAGACATTGAGGCCTGCGAATCGATCTTCACCACGCTGATGGGCGAAGACGTGGAAGCCCGCCGGAAGTTCATTGAAGAAAACGCGCTCGACGTGAAGAACCTGGACATCTGATCCCCGTCGACGCGCTGATGTAGAGACGTGGCACGCCACGTCTCACTGCCGGCGCACGGGAAAGCAGTCAATAGCAACGCATTCTTTGATCTTGGACAATCGTTCCATGCGAGACGCGCCAATGCCGCGTCTCTACGTCGAAACTCGCGAACGTTCCTGGCTTGTCGTGAGATTTGACATTTCTTTTCTCGGCCCGAACAGCAAAAATCCTATCGTCATCAACCCCCACACGATCAGGGTAACGATACTTCCTTCCGGTCCCACGGTCCCGCCACTCAACCAGATGGGGCCATGCGGAGGTGGAGGATTGAAAAGGTGCCCCTGCGCCCGCAGGCCGCTATCGCTGACGCCGTAGAAGAAGGATTGTCCCCAGTTCCAACCGGCGTGAGCGCCGACGGCCAGCCACAGGTTTCCGGTGCGCCTCAGCGTGGCGGAGGCGAACAACGCGAAAAGAATGGTTCCTACAATTCCGATGTAGCTCTCTCCGCCGTTCCCCATATGCGCTCGTCCAAAGATGAGAGCCATAATGATCGCGGCAGGCCAGAACCCGATTCCGTCGGCCAGCGTGTACAGGGCATAGCCGCGGAATGAGTACTCTTCGAAAAATCCGACCATCAGAAAAACGAAGCCCCAAGTCAGCGCCCACTGCAGCGACTCGCCCAAACCGAGTCCCGCAGTTCCGAAACTGAAAACGCCGAGAGCGCGCATGATGACGAGGACCACGGTCAGAGGAAGAAATCCCCAGAGAACATAGCCGGCGGCAAAGCGAGACAGCGCGGAAGGTCTGAATGGCAAACCGTAGGTTCCGGCGGGGCAATGCTCGATCCGGCTCATGATCCACGAAGCGAGAACCACGGCGAGGAACGCGGCCAGATCTCCCAATCCCATCCAAAAGGGAGGTACGGCACCGCCGCGAACTGGTCCACGAACCAGGCTCAAGAGAAGGCCGAAAACTCCCAGAGCCGCAAATCCGCTCACGGCCAGAATGGCCAGAAAGATCAGCAACCGCCAGCCGGCGCGCAGGCCACGCTCATTGAAAAAAACGAAACGAGCCGTGGAGCGCGGGGCAGGTGCAGGAGGAGAGGCTATTGCGGTGTTGAGGTCCATGGGCTCTGCACAGAATTGAGATGCTAGAAATGTACCAGAGAAGAGCGCCTGTACCTACAGAACCGTTTTCGGCCTACCGCGGGCGGTCCGCATCGACGACGACGGGACGGCGCGAAACGGCGTCAATAGCCCAGTCCATCAGGCACTCGAGCTCTGACGGACGTAAGGACACTCATCACGCGGGGCAGGGGGGCGGGCGCTCCGCAGAGTCTCCAGCGCCAACTCGGCTTTGTAGGACCGGAGAAGGTCATAGGGTGACTGTTCCGCCCCCGCCGAAAAGGCCTTGATGTAAGCCCACAGCAGCTGACGCAACTCATCGGTCAGATTCTTAAACTGGCCGGCGAGTTCGAGATCCAGAACCAGCGCCGCCGGATCAGCAGAAGCATTCTCCTCGGAGATGGCCAGCAGCGTGCCGCGGATGGTGAGCAGGTCCTTGAGGGCTTGTTGCACCAGGTGGTTGAGGTCTGCCTGGATTCGCTGTGGTTTCATTCAATGGGAATATCGGCAACCAGTGAAACGGCTTTAGCGAAAAAACCATAGCATCGCGTAACAATGGCCACGAATGCCGAGATGGCGCAAGGCCTTGAAACCTGCGTTTACAGCTGCGTGATACAAATAGAGCCGCATGCTCCAGGCGGCGAAGGAGTTCAGAATCGGCCGGCCGCAGATTTTTGCCGGCCTGATGCTGCTCGCCTTTCTGGCTCAGTGCCTGTGGGCGGCGGGCACCCGCAAATTATCGGAACTGGAGCAGGTCTACATTGCCTGCGGTCTCGGCCATGTGAAGCCGGAACCGGGAACAACTTCTGCCATGACTGCCTGGGTCGCGGCACTGCCTCTGCGCGCGACTCGTATGGTGAGAGCTCTCGCACCCGATGTCTGGGCAGCAGCCCTGACTGTTCCCAGACCCTGGATGGTCCGTCTTCCCTTTGTCGTCTTCGGACTCTGGCTCGGCGGGGCGCTATGGTGGGTGGCGCGAAGGCTTTATGGAGACTCCGGCGGATACGTGGCGCTGGGTCTCTACTGCTCGTCGCCGGCTACGGTAATGATCAGCAGCAACATTGGGCCGGAGATCATCGTTGCATGGAGTGTTTTCGGCCTGATTTACACCGCCATCGGGGTAGCCCACACTCTCTATGCGCCGCCACGCAAATGGCTTCCCCGGATTGTTATCCTCGGCCTCTCGATCGGGTTTGCCGTCTCGACAGCATTGTGGTCGGCCGTGATCGTGTTGCTGGCGCTGGCATTCATGATCTACCTGGCGCCACAGCGCAGGGGTTCGGCCTTGCTGGTGGTGCTCTCGGCAACGCTGGTTGGGCTGGCGGTACTGGGGTTCTTTTCCTGGACGCAAGCCACAGCGCCGAGCGCGGCGTGGCTTAATCCGAAGCCCACCATCGATTTGCTGGCCAACCTGAAGTTCGTTTTCGTCGACGACTACGCCCTGGTGGCCATGTTTATCGCCGCCCTCACCGTTTACGGCAGCTGGACGCGAGCGCGTTATTTCGGCAATACCGCGCCCTTGCTGACGGCGTTCCTGGTGGTGCTGGTGTTCACGCTTGTACCTGCACTTCGCCTTTGGAGAGAAGCCCTGGGGCTGAGCTTCGTCTTCGTCTTTATTGGGGGAGTCGCGGCGGATCTGCTGGAAACCGCTTTCCACCGCATGGTGTCACTGTTTTTGATTGCAGGATTTCTGTTGCGGATCGTTCTTGGCATCAGGACGCTCTGGCTTTATTGGGTCGCACCGAATCCTCTGTGAATCCGGCGCAGAGGGTTTATCATCAGTAAATAAGCAGTGAGGCAGGTGGGTGGCACATGTTACGTCTGGCTTCATTCTCGATCGCTCTTGCCCTTATTCTCCCCGCGCAAGGTCAGATTCCCAGCACCGGCATTCCCGCTTCCGTAGTTTCGCCGACAGCCGATGGACGGCAGCACGGCATTCCCGCCAGTGTGGTTTCGCCTAAGCCGCCAATCCAGGGAGTGTTCCGCGCGAATCGTCGCGCGGTTTCTGGCTCGCGGCGGCTGCGTCATTTTGGCAATCCGCACCGGCGCGCATTGCTGGTCCCCGTGCCGCTGTTTTATCCGGCATTTGGAGCGACGTATGACGCGGAAGCCGCAGTAACCGACCCAGCCGATCCCGGAGCAGTGGATCGCAGCGATACGGCTCAAGGGGACGACGAGGACAGCGTCCCTGTCCGCGATGAAGAAGCCTTGCGGCGAGCGTATTTGCAGGGTGCTCGCGACGCTTTAGGGCGCCAGGCGGACCGCTACGGCAAACACTATACGGACTCGCGCGAGAACGACCGTTCCAAGACACTGGCCCAGAACAAGCCTCCGCAGATGGCGGCAACTCCCGCGGTCGATGATTCGCCAAGCGCGGTGTTCATCTTCAAGGATGGCCACCAGATCGAAACCCGGAACTTCGCTATCATGGGTCAGACGCTTTACGACTTTTCCAGCAGCGGCCTGAAGAAGGTGGAGCTTTCCGATATCGACGCTACGGCCACGCAGAGAGCCAATGACGACCGGGGAATCAGCGTCAAGCTGAACTGAGACGCTGCCGAGTGTCCAGGCAGATGGAAACGCGGCGAGTGGCGTAATCCGGCCCGCTTCCTTTATACTTTTTGTTTGCCCAGAGCAAAAGAATCCCAGTAGGAGCCCCGGACAAAAATGCCCAAACGCACGTTCCAGCCCAACCGTCGCCGTCGTTCCAAGACGCACGGTTTTCGTACACGCATGAAAACAAAGAGCGGAAGGGCTGTTTTGTCACGCCGCCGCGCCAAGGGGCGGAAGCGCGTTTCCGTGAAGCCAGGCTTCCGCGAATAGTTGATTCAGAACCACTTGCAGGTTCGATCGTCCGACCGTGAGGAACACTCCGAAAACACCGCAGGGAAAGTTTCCCAAAAGTTCACGCCTGTTGAAACATGCGGATTTTCAGGCCGTATATCAGAGAGGCAGGAAGCAGTTTTCGGGGAACATGGCTGTGTTTTTCCGCGAGCGCGACGATCAGGCTGGGCCGCGAATCGGCTTTGCCGTGGGTAAAGTACTGGGAGGAGCGGTGCAGCGCAATCGCATTCGCCGGCGCATGCGCTCTGCTGTGCAACGGCGCCTGAGTGAACTGGCGCGTCCGGTGGATGTGGTGCTCCATCCGCGAAAAGCGGTTTTGGAGATGGATTTTTCCCGGCTGGAGCAGGAGATCAGGCAGCTCTTTGTCGCGATAGAAAAAGGGAAGTCAAGATGAAGTCAATCAGCGCAGGACTGTTGAAGTTCTACAAGGGGCTGATCTCGCCGCTGTTACCCGTGTCCTGCCGTTTCGTTCCCAGTTGCTCAGAATATGCGGCCGAAGCAGTCGCCTGTCACGGCCTGTTGCACGGGAGCATGCTGGCTTTAGGGCGGCTGCTGCGCTGTCATCCGCTATGCCGCGGCGGCTACGATCCGGTGCCCAAGAAACCATTGAGAACAATCGTTGACTGAATACCACAATCCTCAGCAAGATCCCGGCTCGGAAAAACGCCTGCTGGTGGCGTTCCTGCTTGTCTTTGTGATGATCGCCGTCATGCAGCTGTTTATCCGGAAGCAACAGCCGCCAACTCCACCGGAAAAGCCGGCAGCGACGCCTCTGACCCAGGGACAGCAAAGTCCACCTCCCACTGCAACTGCTTCACCGGCGACAACTCCGGCGGCGGCAAAGACCAAGTCGACAGCGCCGAAAATAACTGTGAAGCAGGCAGCCGCGGAATCCGAGGCAGTCCTGGAGAATAACGACTACCGAGTGGTGCTGACCAACCACGGCGCCGTGGCCGAATCCTGGGTGCTGAAGGGCTTTAAGGATAATGACGGCAATCCGCTGGATCTGGTCAACAAGACGGCCGCGCCCATGCTGGGTTTCCCGCTCTCGCTCTTTCTCTACGATAAGGAGCTCGAAAAGAAGGTAAACAGCGCGCTGTACGTGGCCACTGCGACAACCGCAGCCGATGGCACTCAAAGCGTAACCTTCGAGTACTCGGATGGCACAGTTTCCGCGCGCAAGGTCCTGCGCGCCAGGAAAAACGGCGGCAAGAACTTCGTGCTCGACGTGGAGACCGAGGTCACGAACAACGGCCAGCGAGTCCAGGCTTTTCCGCAGTGGCCCAGCGGCATGGGCGATCAGAGCACGGTAACTTCGTATACCAACGGAAAGATCGACTGGGAACAGGATGGAAAGATCGAACACAAGGCCGCGGTTTCCGGATCGTTCATTACCGGCAAGAAATACATTTCCAACGGGCAGACCGTCAGTGGGCCGTTCGAGTGGGTGGGAACGGCCGATCAGTACTTCGCCGCCGTCTTCATGCCGGAATCGCCGCGCGATACAGCAGCGATCACGCTGAACAACTCCATCGACCTCCCGCGCGATCCCAAGAAGCCCGACGAAGGGCCCAAGGACAAAGTTTCCGTCATCGGCGTGGCTGCAGGCAGCGTGAACGGCCTGACCCGCGTACGGATTTTCGCCGGACCCAAAACACTGGACGTGATCGAGCAAACGCAGTCCCAGCCTGGCGGTCCCGACCTGCGCGGCCTGACCGATTTCGGCATGTTCAGCTTCATCGCGCGCCCACTTTTTCTGTGGCTGCGCTGGACCTACGAGCACTGGATCCCCAACTGGGGATGGGCGATCGCCTTTCTGACCGTGGTCATCACCATGGCGTTGCTGCCGCTGCGCATCTCCAGCATGAAGTCTTCGCTGAAGATGCAGAAGATTCAGCCGCAGATGAAAGCCTTGCAGGAGAAATACAAACGCTACAGCCTGACCGATCCGCGGCGCGCGGATATGCAGAAGGAAATGCAGGAGCTGTACAAGCGGGAGGGCGTAAACCCTGTCGGCGGATGCCTGCCGCTCGTGCTGCAGATGCCATTTCTTTTTGCCTTTTACTCCATGCTGGCCAACGCCATTGAGCTTCGCCAGGCCAGTTGGGTGTGGGTCCGCGATTTATCAGCGCCCGATCCGCTGCATATTCTGCCGGTGGTCATCATTATCCTGATGTTTCTGTCGCAGAAGAGCATGCCACAGGCAGGCATGGATCCCGCGCAGCAGAAGATCCTGACCTTCATGGGTCCGGTGATGTTCGGATTTCTGAGCTGGAACACGCCGGCCGGATTGTCAGTGTATTGGGCCATCAGCACGCTCCTGGGATACGTCCAACAGATCATCATTAACCGTTCGGCGCTTGGCCAGCAGGTACGCAAGAGCATGGAGCGCCGCACGACCCGCAAAAAATGAGACAATCTTCCGTTCTCGCCTGGCGGTGAATTGGGCGAATGTTTGACTAGCAGACCGGACAACCGCACATGCTTCAAGACAAAGTCGCTGCCGCAAAGAAGATCGATTCCTTCCTGAAGAACGTCATCTCTTCGGGAGGATTCAAGCTCAAATACCGCATTACGGTGAATCCTCCGCTGCCCCCGGATTCTGACTCCGGACCGGAGATCCTGGTGGAACTCGCCGGTCCCGACAGCTCGCTGGTGCTGGAGCGCGGCGGCGAGATGCTGCGCGCGCTGGAAATGCTGGCGCACGAATCGCTGCACGTTCATGCCGAAGACCACGACAAGATCGCCTTCGACTGCAAGGGTTACCGCGCGGCGCGTCAGCAGGAGCTGAAGCTGGCGGCGCAGGTCGCGGCAGAACGCGTTCTGCGCACCGGCGCGCCGTACTCGTTCGCTCCCATGACCTCCCGCGAGCGCCGACTGATTCACCTGGCGTTTCGCGATCACCAGTCGCTGATCACGCAGAGCGAGGGCGAAGGCGGTCATCGCTACGTGGTCCTTTATCCCAAGGATTACAAACCGGCGCGGCCGATGCGGCCGGGTCGGCGCTAACACAAATCGCGCAGCCTTCCGGCTTGTCGAGTCCGTCAGAGTTCCCCTTTTCCGCGATACTATGACCAGTCATAACGCCGGTCAGCGTATGCTCGAGCGCGTCCGGACGTTTAGAAATCACATCGCCAAACCCGTGAGGCGGAGCTGAACAACCATGCATGCTGAAGCTGCCATGATCGCCGAAGTACCGATTTTCGAACTGCTGGACGAAAACGAACGCCTGGCTCTGGCGCAGTCCATGGATTGCCGCGATTTCAAAGCCGGGACGACGCTTTTCGAATACGGCGATCCCGGCGGTGAAATATTCATCATCCGCAGCGGTGACGTTGAAGTGTTCGTCGAGAACCAGGAGGGCGAGCGCATCGTGATCGCCGAGAACACTCATGGCGACGTCGTAGGCGAACTGTCTTTTCTCGATGGCGGACACCGCACCGCAACCGCCTTCGCGCGCGAGGATACGCAGGCGCTGACCATGCATCGCGACGGGCTGCTGGGATTTATCGACAAGCATCCGCATGCCGCCATCGACCTGCTCACCGTGGTCGGCCGTCGGCTGCGCGCCACTGACGAGCTGTTGCGCACTCGCGTCTCGCGCAACGTGAACGTGGAACTGGAAGAACGCATGACCCTGGGCGAGCGCATCGCCGATAGGGTTGCGACCTTCGGCGGCTCGTGGACCTTCATCATCATCTTCGCAACCATCATGCTGATCTGGGTTACGCTGAACACGGCCGCGCTGTTCGCTCATCATTTCGATCCTTATCCCTACATTCTGCTGAACCTGTTTCTCTCCATGATCGCGGCCATTCAGGCGCCGGTGATCATGATGTCGCAGAACCGCCAGTCGGCCAAAGACCGGCTGCAGGCCGACCAGGATTATGAAGTCAACCTGAAGGCCGAGCTCGAGGTCGCGCAGCTTCACCGCAAGCTCGACCACATCCACCAGAAGCTTGAAGAGCACTGGGCGCGCCTGGAAGACAGCAGAGACTAGCCCTCCATTAGAATCGACGTGGTGAATCTGGATGACACCATTGTCGCCATAGCCACGCCGCTGGGGCGAGGCGGAATCGGCGTGGTTCGTCTTGCCGGACCTGAAGCGCGCGCGATTGCCGCCACCATGATGCGGCTCAAGCACCAGCTGCAGCCGGGACACGCGACCTTCGCCGAGCTGATCGAGCCCGCGACCGGCGAGCGCATCGATGAAGCCGTGGTCACGTGGTTCGCCAAGCCTCATTCCTACACCACAGATGACGTGGTGGAAATCTCCGCCCACGGATCGCCGGTGGTGCTGCGCCACATCGTGGAGCTGGCCACGGCAGCGCGCGCGCGGCTGGCCGAGCCGGGCGAGTTCACCATGCGCGCCTTCCTCAACGGCCGAATCGACCTCACGCAGGCGGAGGCGGTGCGCGACCTGATCGAGTCGCAGACGCTCTACCAGGCCAAGGTCGCGGCCCAGCAGCTCGAAGGCGCGCTCTCGCGTCGCTTGCAGCCGGTGAAGAAGAAGCTGGTAGAGCTGATCGCGGTCATGGAGGCGGGAATCGACTTTGCCGAAGATGATGTCTCCGTGCTTCCCGCTGCTGAGATTCTGGCGCGTGTGGCCGCGGTGTGCGAACCGCTGAAGCAGCTGCGCGCGTCGTTCGCCTTCGGACGCATGGTGCATGACGGCATCACGCTGGCTATCGTGGGCCGTCCCAACGTAGGCAAATCCAGCCTGTTCAACCGCCTGGTAGAGCGCGAGCGCGCCATCGTCACGGCCACGCCGGGAACCACGCGCGACCTGGTCACTGAGACCGTGGCGCTGGGCGGAATTCCGCTCAAGCTGATCGACACTGCCGGAATCCGCCGCTCCAGCGACGAGGCGGAGAGTATCGGCATTCGCAAGTCTTACGAGGCGCTGAGCGAAGCCGACATGGTGCTGGTGGTGCTGGACAGCACCTGCGCACTCTCGGCCGATGATCGCGAGCTCTTCGCCGCTTGCCGCGATCGCCGCGCCCTGGCCGTCGCCAACAAATCCGATCTGCCCCAGGCGCAAACGCCGGCCCTCGACGGGCTGCGCGTCTTTCCCACTTCCGCGCTTACCGGCGCGGGCATGGAGCGGCTGCGCGAAGCCATTCTTCACGAGGTCTCGGGCGGTGCCGGAAGCGAACGCGAGAGCGGATTTCTCACCAACATTCGCCAGCAGCGCCTGGTGGAGGAGTCGCTCAACAGTCTTCAGGCCGCAAGCCGCGCGGCGGAGAACAAAATTCCTCATGAGATGATTATGCTCGATCTTTACGGCGCGCTGCGCCCGCTCGATGCCATTACCGGCGAGACCACGACCGACGACATTCTGAATCTGATCTTCAGCACATTCTGCATCGGGAAGTAATCCGTCAAAGTTGGGTGGCGATGACGGTCAGTATTCCGTTGATCTCATCCATGTTGTCGCGGCCCTTCTGAAAAGTGATCGCGGGCCGGCCGGGCAGCGTGTCAAGCAGGCGCAGCTCTTTGATCTCATACAAACGCAACCCGTCGCCGCGGATGTGCTCGTCATAGGTCGCTCCGACCAGGTAATAAGGATGCCCGCGCAGCAGCAACAGCGCCGGTCGGTCCTGCTTGAGCCCGAGGAGCACGGAATCAATGTCGGTGGGCGCTCCCGGAACCCAGTGCAGCTCCAGCCGGACATGGCGCCCATCGTCCAGCACGAAGTCCTGGTTCACCACCTGGCTCAGCTGCTCCATCGAAGGCAGGCGGTCCTCGCACAGCTCGCCGTGATTCAGGCGCATGATCCAGAACGTCTGGTCCAGCGCCACCTCCTGGCGCGAGAGCATGCTCTCAATCCCCGCGGCCAGCCCCCAGTTCTGGCACGACTGCTTGCCCGTGGCCAGCTTGGTTGAGCGCAGATCGGCAGTCTGATCGGGCTTGAGAAAGAACCTTGTCTTCTTCTTGTCACCGGCCTGAGCAGCAAGAGCCAGAGAGACGCAGACCAGCAGGATTGCCGCCGGCTTTGCTGCGCTTATCATGACTGAACCCACCGTTCTCACTCTAACCTCATCCCACATGCCGACAACGCGCCGCCGGTGGCAGGTTCTCACTTTGCCAACGCGGCCAAGGTTTTGCGAAACAGGCCGTCGAAATCATTCGCCGCGTTGCTGCCCACCTTGGCCAGCGCGCGCTCCACCAACGGACGCTGATAGCCCAGGTTCACCATCGCGGAAAGCACGTCTTCCTCCACCGGCGAAGCCGCGGCCGCAGCCGCCGGCGTGCCGAAGGCTTCAAGTTTGTCGCGCAGCTCCAGCACCATGCGCTCGGCCGTCTTCTTGCCGATGCCGGGAATGCGCGTCAGCGCCGCCAGGTTGTTGCCCTTGATGGCCGCCACCATGGCGTCGGCGGCCATCCCGCTCAGGATGGTAATAGCCAGCTTCGGCCCGATCCCGCTCACGCTGATCAGCTTCTCGAACAGTTGCTTCTCTTCCGCGCGCAGAAAGCCGAACAGCGCCAGCGCGTCTTCGCGCACGTGGGTATGCACGAACAGCGCCACCTCGGCTCCCATTCCCGGCAGCACGGAAAAAGTGGGAATGCTGATGGTCACCTCGTAGCCCACCCCGCCGGCCTCTACGATCGCCTGGTTGGGATGCTTCGCGATCAGCTTGCCGCGAAGGTGCGCGATCACGCCCGTCTCCGGTAAAAAATGTTGAACTGGAATCCCGGGTTCGGAGGAAGGATCTCCGCGATCTTGTTCAGCCGCGCCGCCAGCGCCGAAGGGGCCAGCAGCGGGTACTCGCGCTCGCGCAGCTCGGCGTAGTCGACGTCCAGAAACAACGAGAGCAGGTAGATGGCAATGGAGTCGGAGAACGCCGCGGAAAGATACTCCGACTTCGCTTTCTCGTCTGCCGGGCCGCCGACTCCCTGCGCATGCTTGCGGAATTCGGAGGCATCCAGGCTGGTCTCGCCGCGCACGTTGGCCTCCGCCTGCGACCACACCAGGTCGGCAAACTCCTGCGAGATCCCCGCGCGCTCCACAAAGGCGTGGCCCACGTGGATGTAAAACTCAAAAGCGATGGAGAAGCGGTCGTCGAGCAGCCGCGTGGAGATAAACACGCACTGCGAGTCGCCGGCGTCGATATCGCGGTGGCACACCGCCTGCTGTGTCAGCGCGGCGTCAAAGCGCTCCGCTACCAGGGTCTTGTCGCCTTCGCTGATGGCCAGGGGCACAAAGTAGAACGCCCGCCGGTTCAGCGCCCGGGCCACCGGCACCGGCACGGCTTCCACCATCCGCTCCAGCTCCGCCGATGGCATGGTGACCTCGCCGGTTACGGCATAGCAGATGCTGTTGGCTGCCTGGGTAACGCGAACGTCGCGCATGATCTCCTGCGCGGTCCGCAACGATGCATGTATGGCCTGGCTCACGTTATTATTCTAGCTTAGGGGTTCGTAGCCGTAAGTTTGCGCCCTCGGCCGTGCCCCGCGCTAAACTCCGATAACCGCAATTTGCCAAACTAAAGGATTTGCAAATTGCAGCATCATCCAACTCTCTCATGCGATCTATAGCTCTCAGCATCGCCGTCGCCCTGAGCGCAGCCGTTATTAGTTTTTTTCTCTCCGTGGCTTTTCTCTGTTTCGTGCTGCTGATCATGGGCGCCGTCACCCACACCCGTCCCGACATGACTCTCACCTACAAAGCCGCCGCGCCCGTCGCCGCCCTGGCCCTGCTCTGCGGCTTCTTCATCACCCTTGCCCGTTCCCTCCGCTCCGCCAACGCCCACAAGTAAGTTCCCGCTATCAGAGCGTCTGAGATCGCCCGATCACCGGATTACCCGATCTTTAACTGCACCCCCTGCCCCCCTTGGGATGGATCCCACGTCATCCCCGGTGATCCCCGGGGATTGCTTTCACCGGTAATGCCCTTTGCCACCCTGTCATTAGCATTCCAAAGGGCTTAGCACTAGCCATTCCAGACCAATCCAACATCTTGGGATAGTTATCAAAGACCGACTAGTCAACCACAATACCTTGTGGCTGCCCAGTTTGGCTGAATGCTGAGCCGAAGGTCCCGGCTTGCCGTGGATGCTGGCCGCTGAATGCTTCTTTTTCAAAGAACACCAAAAGCCGCCCTGGGGCGGCGGCCGTACGCTTTTCGCTCAGCCCGAGGCTGATTCGCGTTGCTGCCAGCCAACGGCTGGAAGCTAAAGCGCTATTACTTTCTTTTTTACCACGATATCGTTAGTGTGTCAACCACGAATTTGGTCACCGGGAGGGCTCGTACGTCTTTCTACCGCCCATTGTTCTACTTCCTAAAAGTTGGAGCCGCCAGTAACGACATCATCTGCCGCCTCGATCTTCACTTTGCCAAATTGCAAAATTGCCAAATTTGCCAAGGCCCCTCCGCGGTGAAAGCTACTCCAATAGGGTCGACGCCGGCGATTTCCCCCACCATTGACCCTCCCTTTCCCCGGCAGTTACACTTTTCTGCCCTTCGGCAAACCTTAGGAGACTCCATGAAACCCGCGCGACGGTTTACCGCTGTTCCTTTTCTCGTGGTCCTTATTCTTTCCTTCGCCAGCATTTTTCCCATCGCCCAGGCCCAGGAGCGGGTCGATCAGCAGACGCTGGAGATGATCAACCGCATCCGCTACGAAGGTTTTCACAACTCCAAAATCAGCGAGATCGCCACCGGACTGCTGGAAGAGATCGGCCCGCGCGTGACCGGCTCCGGCAACATGAAGCGGGCCAACGACTGGACCCGCCAGGAGCTGGAATCCTTCGGCCTGGTCAACGCCAAACTTGAGCCCTGGAGCCCCTTCGGCCGCGGCTGGGACAACGAGTACATCAACGTGCGCATGCTCTCCCCTGACGTGGCCACCTTCATCGTCTACGCCAAGGCCTGGACGCCGGGAACCAACGGCGCCATCCGCGGCCAGGCGGTGCGCGTGAACGCGCGCACTCCGCAGGAGCTGGCCAAGTACAAGGGCAAGCTGGAAGGCAAGATCGCCATCTTCGGCGAAGACGCTGAGGTTAAGCCTTCCGCCGCGCCGCTCTTCGAGCGCTACAGCGACAAGGAGCTTGACGAGATCTCCCAGTACCAGGTGCCTGCCGACCGCGACGTCAACCGCCTGCGCGAGTTCCAGCAGCGCCAGCGCATGCAGCGCCAGTTCGCCAAATTCTTCGACGACGAAAAAGTCCTGGCCGTGATCGACCACAGCCGCGGCGCCATCAACGGCGGCACCGTCTTCGTGCAGCAGGGCGGATCCTACAAAGTCGGGCAGACGGTGGCCACGCCCTGGGTCACCATGGCCACCGAGCAATGGGACCGCATCGCCCGCATCCTGGCCGACAAGAAAGACGTCGAGCTGGAAATGAACGTCAAGAACAACTTCTCTGATGCCATGACGCAGTGGGACACTACCGCCGAAATTCCCGGCGCCGACAAGGACAAAAAAGACGAGCTGGTGATGCTGGGCGCGCACCTTGATTCCTGGCATGCCGGCACCGGCGCCACCGACAACGGCGCCGGCAGCATCGTCATGATGGAAGCCGTGCGCATCCTGAAAGCCGTCGGCGTCAAACCCCGCCGCACCATCCGCATCGGCCTGTGGAGCGGCGAAGAGCAGGGACTGCTGGGCTCTCAGTGGTACGTCTCGCAGCACTTCGGCACCCGCCCTGAGTCCACCGACCCCGACCGCAAGGGCGATCCCACCATCATCCGTCGCGACGCCGGCCCCATCACCGTAAAGCCCGAGCAAGCCAGGGTTTCCGTCTACTTCAA
Organism: Candidatus Angelobacter sp.; assembly: GCA_035307585.1. Lineage (GTDB taxonomy): Bacteria > Acidobacteriota > Terriglobia > Terriglobales > Acidobacteriaceae > Angelobacter. The sequence goes on along the minus strand of DATGHX010000012.1, from coordinate 401,583 downwards.
CGTCGATAACGGCACCGGAAAGATCCGCGGCGTCTACCTGCAGGAGAACGCCGCCGCCGCGCCCATCTTTGAAGCCTGGATGAAGCCCTTCCGCGACCTGGGCATGGACACCCTCAGCATGCGCAACACCGGCGGCACCGACCATCTTTCCTTCGACGCCGTAGGCATTCCCGGTTTCCAGTTCATCCAGGATCCCATCGAGTACGACACCCGCACCCACCACTCCAACATGGACGTTTACGATCGCCTGCAGCCCGAAGACCTGAAGCAGATGGCGGTGATCGTGGCCTCGTTCGTCTACATGGCGGCGCAGCGCGACCAGATGTTCCCGCGCAAGCCCATCGAGCCGCCCTTGCCGCCGCTGCCTCCGCTGACCGACGACAACGCTCCCGCGCCTGCGCCCGGCCGCCCGCCGGGGATGTAGAGAGCAAAGGCCATCATGGAAAAATGCGGCGGCGAAAGGTAATCCTTTGCTGCCGCATTGCTTTTCAAGATCGCTTACTTCCGCGGCCTCACGCCCAGAACATTCGGCACCGGCCAGGCCACGGCGTTGGAATCGTTTTCCCGAAACGAAGTCTCGTAGCTGCCGAACAGCTCGCGCTCGGTCTTTCCTACGTGAACGTAGAGCTGCGCTTCCGGGCCGCCCTCCAGATGCTGCGCCGCCACCACCCCGATGCCCGCCGCCAGCAGCTCGCGGTTGAAGTCGTGCATGGAGAACGGCGTCCGCGAGAAGATGAACAGGATCCGTCCCGCCTCGTCTTCGCCCAGCGCCGCCTCGCTCCACCGCCGCGTCTGCTTTTCCCACTGATTCGTCCCCGGACGCTTGATCAGCCGCAGATTTTGCACCGCCGCGGCGTAGTCCCTGAGAATGCTCCTTACGCTCACTCCCGGCTGGTCGAGATCGAAGATGTGGAAGCCCGCCAGTTTGGGATCGCGCGGCGCGAACGCCGCCACCGACTGGTAGTTGTTGACGCGCCCGTTGTTCACATGCTCGCCCGCGCCCAGGTATCCCAGGTGCGTCTTGTAGTCGGCATCGAACATTCCGGCGTTGATGGCCGCGCTCAGCTTCTGCTTTTCGCACCACTCGCGCGCCGTGTGTCCTTGCGCCTCTCCCGTGCGGCTGATGCCTTCGAACTCCAGTTCCCACAGCTTGGGATCGATGCGCAACACCATGATTTCCGCGCCGCTCGCCGCGCTATCGCCCGAAGATCCTGAAGATTCGGAGGGCCGGGGCTCTGTCCTCAGCGCGAAAGTGCCCAGCTCCATTCCCGGAGCCAGCGTCTGCCACGCCGGCGCGGCATCGCCAATAGAAGCCGCGGGAAACGCGAGCAGCAGCGCAAACGTCAGAGTGCGGCGCATGATAGGACCACAAAAGTCTGCCGGGCGGGCTCTCCTTCCCGCCCGCAGGAGGGATTGATTTTATATTAGAGAGGATGAGAGAGCCGGTCCCATGCGCGTGATCGCCGGTAAGTTCCGCAGCCGCAAGCTGGTCGCGCCTGCCGGCGTCTCCACCCGCCCCACCTCTGACCGCCTGCGCGAAACTCTCTTCAACGTGCTTGCGCCCGAGCTCGAAGGCTCGGTGTGGATCGATCTCTTCGCCGGAACCGGCGCCGTGGGCATCGAGGCCATCAGCCGCGGCGCGGCCATGGTCTACTTTGTCGAATCGGGTAAACCGGCGCTCCACGCCATTCGCCGCAACCTGGCCGATCTCGCCATTCAGAGCGGATTTGAAATCCTGGACCGGGAAGCCATCCCCGCCCTGCGCCAGCTTGAAGCCCGCAGGTTGACCAGCGACTTCTGCTTCCTCGATCCGCCCTACCGCAAGGCCGGCGCTTACGAGCAGGTTCTTGGCCTTCTGTCCGAATCCGCGCTGCTTAAGCCGGGCGGCTCAGCGATTGCCGAGCACGACAAGCATTTCGATCCCGGCGAGAGCTTCGGCCCGCTCGTTCGCTACCGCAAACTCCGCCAAGGCGACGCTGTCCTCAGCTTCTATCGCCACACTGGAGCGTGACAACAACCGCTGAAACCGCGCGGGGCACGCGGTGCTCAAACTCTGCCGGAATCCGCTCTCCTTTGTGTTCCTTCGTGTCCTTTGTGGTTTCCGGGTGTTCTTTCGGAACCCGCCAAAGTCCGCTTCTTGGTCTCCCCTGTGGTTTGGGAGCTGTTTCCCCCGCTATTTATGCAGTTTTCCACAGTCTGAGGTAAAAAAACCCGCATAAAACCTAGGGAAAATGCTTGCACCAGCTCTGCTGTCATGTAATATACGTGAGGAGTGCCCGAAAACACTCGATTTCTAAGGAGGAACTGATGGCATCAGGCATGACAAAAACCCAACTGGTCCGGCACATGGCCGAGAAGCATGGGTTGAACAATAAGACCACCGCAGCATTTCTGGACAGTCTCGCCGAAACCGCAATTAAGGAAACCAAGAAGAACGGCGTGTTCGTACTGCCAGGTCTGGGCCGCTTAGTGAAGTCCAACCGTAAAGCCCGCATGGGGCGCAATCCTCAGACCGGCGAACCGATCAAGATCCCCGCGAAAGTCGTCTGCAAATTCCGCGTGGCCAAGTCCGCGAAAGACGCAATCGCTCCCAAAAAATAGTTGGCTTCTCAATCAGGAAACTTAAGGCCAACCATGAATCGGTTGGCCTTAAGTGTTTTCTCGGTTGTATCACACCGCTTTGGCTTGTGTGGCGCCCGCACTCCTGCCGGTCCTTGCCCGACCCAACCCCTGATTCTCTCCGGTGCCTCCGTGGTGGATTTCTTTAAATCTGACGCGGTTCCGAATTTTGCCAAATTACCAAATTGCCAAATGCACTCCGTGTCTCGGTGGTGGGTTTTCGTCCTAATGATGGATTAACTCTTGATACGCCCGCGGCTGTCGAGAACCTGGTTCACCAGGCGGTCCGCATCCCTGTTCGATTCCCGCAACACATGCTCAATCGAGAACTTCTGCAGCCGGCGCACCATGGCCTGGGCGCGATCGAACAACTCCCGCAGCACCGGGTTCTTCACCTTGTACTGTCCGCGCATCTGCCGCACCAGCAGCTCGGAATCGCTGAGGACCCTGAGGGACGCCATCCTTTCCCGCTCGGCGTACTCCAGCGCCGCCAGCAGCCCCGAATATTCAGCCACGTTGTTGGTCTGGATGCCGAGATATTCGCCCAGCTCTTCCACGATTTCTCCCTGCGCGTTGCGAATGATCACGCCGAACGCCGCCGGCCCGGGATTGCCGCGCGCGCCGCCGTCGATGTTGGCGGTAATCGCGAACGTCCCGCGCGAAGTCTGCCGCGCGTCGTCTTCAAAGAAAGAAGACTGCTTCATCGGCCCTCCTCCAGGCGGAAGGCCAGCCTCTCCGGCAGCCCGGCGGCCAGAATCTTCTTCTGCGCTCTGTGGATGTCATAAGGCACGCGGTGGAATGTGACCACCCCCGCCTCGGTGTCGTAGCTGGCAAATGCCGCACGCGGATCGCTGTCCCGGGGCTGTCCTACCGACCCGGGATTCACCAGGCACCGGGCCCCCGGCGCCACGCGGAAGGTAAACGTCTGCTTTCCCGTCTTCGACTTATATCGTGGCTCGATGTTGCCCTCGGTATCGTTGCTGTCGTCTATCCAGTACGCGCCCTGCACGTGCGTGTGCCCAAAAAACGTGAGCGGAGCTTCCGCCCGCGCCAGAATGGCATACGCGTCGCGCGGAAACAGAACGTATTCATCCTCGTCGCGCGGCGATCCGTGAACGCAAATCAGGTTCTCCGCCGGCGCAATCGGCCCGTGCGGCAGTTGCTTCAGAAATTCCAGGTTGGCTTCGGTCAAATGCTCGCGCGTCCACAACGCCGCCATGCCCGCCACCGGATTGAAATCTTCCACGCTGGAGACTCCCGAGCACGCCTTGTCGTGATTGCCGCGCACGAACACCTTGCCCAGCGACCGCGATTTGTCCGTCACCTCGTTGGGATTGGCCCCGTAACCCACGATGTCGCCCAGGTTGAAGACGTGATCGTGCGCCGGCGCCGCTTCCAGGCACGCCTCCAGCGCTTCCAGGTTGGCATGGATGTCGGAAAGAATAAGAATGCGCAAGCAATTGTCCTTTGCCAGTGTAAATCAGCGGCGGTCTGGGGCCACGCGCGCCCAGTGTCGGGGCGCGATCTCGCGCAAAATTGCCGGCTGCGTCGCCGGGTCTTGCTTTTCCACCGTGGCCAGCGGATGCGAACGGTCGGTCTTGAGCGTGGGAATGGCGCTGATCAGGCCGCGCGTGTAGGCGTGCGCCGGCTGCGCGAACACGCTCTCCACCGGACCCATCTCCACGATTTCACCGGCGTACATCACCGCTACATGGGTGGCCACGCGCGAGACCACGCCCAGGTCGTGCGAGATGAACAGCACCGCCAGCTTGTGGCGATCGCGCAGTTCGGCCAGCAGCTCCAGGATCTGCGCCTGCACCGTCACGTCCAGCGCCGTTGTGGGCTCGTCGGCAATCAGCAGTTGCGGATTGTTCACCAGCGCCATGGCAATCATCACCCGCTGCCGCTGCCCGCCGGAAAGCTGGTGCGGATAATCCCGCGCGCGCGATTCGGGATCGGGAATGGCCACCTCCCGCAGCCCCTCTACGGCTCGCTGCCACGCGTCTTTCCTGGCCGCGCGATGATGCGCCTGCACCGCCTCCGCCACCTGGTCGCCCACCCGCATCACCGGATTGAGCGCCGTCATGGGCTCCTGGAAGATCATGCTGATGCGCGCGCCGCGCACCGCCCGCATCTCGTCTTCGTTCAGGCCCAGCAGGCGTTGTCCGCCGAAGACAATCTCTCCGCTCACCCGCGCCTGCGGCGGTAGCAGGCGCAGAATCGCCAGCGCCGTCGCCGATTTCCCCGAGCCCGACTCCCCCACCAGTCCCAGCGTCCCCGATTCCGGCAGGCTGAAGCTCACATCGCGCACGGCCGCCACTTCGCCGGTTTGCGTAGCAAAGCTGACGTTGAGGTGCTCGACCTGTAGCAGTGGAGGCACGGCAGATTGCATTCTAAACGGCAGGCTTGACGGTGTGTGCTGCTCGCTTGCTCACCGCTTGCGAACGACGTGCACCTTGCGTGCCTCGATCCGCCGCTGCTGTTCCGCGTACAGTTCCTGCATGGTCTGCGCCGCCACCGGACCGTAGAGCGCCCGCACCCAGGCTGGGTTGGTCCACTCCGGAGCGTCTTTGGAAAGCGCGTCGAATTCCGCGATTGCCGCGTCTGTTTGTCCCAGCCGCCACCGCGCCGCCGCGTGACCGGCGTGAGCCGGCGCCCCGGCGGTGGAGTCGCTGAAGTAGATCTCAAAACGATGGATCGCCTCTCCCGGGGAATTCTGCTCCAGCTGCACCCATCCCAGGGTGGTCTGCAGTCCGGCGTCTCCCGGCCGCTGGCTCAGGAAGCGGCGCAGGACCTTGCCGGCATCGTCATATTTTCCCGCGCGGTAATACCACCATCCCAGGCGCGAAGCCCGTTCCGGCGCGAAGGTCTCGCGGCCTTCCGCCAGCGGTCGCGCCAGCGACTCATTTCCGGCGAGCACCATCAGCCCCGCCTCCTCGATCCTGATTCCCGCAGCCAGGTCGTCGGTCACGTTCTTGGTAGGCTTCACCGTACTTTGGAAATCGCGCGCGGCGTCGGCGCGACGGCCTTCTGCCCCCAAGGCGTCAGCATATTCGCTGATCAGCGGCTGATCCAGCGCCAGCTCCAGGCGAATGTTGCGCGCGATCAGCGCGTTGTAGGTGGCTGCCGCGCCGGCAAAGTCAGCCAGCGCGAACTGGCTGCGCGCCAGCTCGGCCATGACTTCGCGATCTGGGATCGTCGACAGCCGCGTGGAGAAGCCGGCGAACAGCGCCGCCCGCGCATAGTTGTGCGCTGCAAATGCGTCGCGGGCAGCCTCATCGGCAAATAGCACCAGGTCACGCGCTGCGCCGGGATACAGCGTCTGCATCTTGCGCCCGATCTCCAGCGCTGCCTCCACGTCCCTGGCCTCCAGCTTCACCTCCGCCAGCAACTTAAGCGCGTTGGGATTGTTGGGCTGAAGTTCCAGCGAGAACGACGCGAATTTGCCGGCCTGCTCGAACCATTTATCGTGCAGGGCCGCGGCGGCGCTCTCGTCGGCGAAGACGCGGATGGCGTCGGCTTCAGCCTGATGGTTGGCCAGCAACTCCAGGTAAGCCGTCTTGGCCCGCGCGAAATCCTGCTTCGCACAACTGGCTTTGGCCAGCGCCACCAGCGCCGGCGGATGGCCCGGATGCAGCTGCAACGATAAGTCCGCGGCCGCGATAGCCTCGTCGTATTTCTTCGCCTTCACCAGTTCCAGGGCTTTGTGCGCCAGATAGATGTAGCGGACCGCCAGCGGCTTCTGCGCGCCCACCGTCCACTTCTCCTGCGCGATCAGATCGCGGATCTGCGCAACCCGGTCGCCCGAAGGCGGATGCGACCGGAAATATCCCGTCAGTATTTGCACCGGCACGCGCGCCACCTCTTCCTCCGGCCCCGGCTTGCGCTTGCCTTCAAACTCCTCTTCCATCTTCTGGAACTCGGTGAAGATCTGCACCGCTCCCTGCGGCGAGTATTTCGAAATCACCGAGAGCCTCGTCCCCTCGATGTCGGCTTCGCTCTCCTGGTCTTTGCTGTACCCCTCCTGAAAAACCGTAACCGGGATCGCCACCAGGTCTCCGAAAGGAATCTTCTTCAGCGCCGCCTCGGTTTGCAGCCGCTCCGCGCAATGGCGATGGTCGATGTGCTCGATCTCGTGTCCCAACACCGCCGCCAGCTCGTCTTCATTTTCCATGAGGGCCATCAACCCCGCGCCCATGAAGACGTGCCCGCCGGGAATGGCAAACGCGTTCACGAAGTAAGGTTCGTCGATGTAGTGGAACTTATACGGCAGCTTGCGATGCGCGTTCGCCGCCAGCCGCTTGCCCACGCTGTTCAGATACGCCTCTATGCCCTTGGCCTCGTCGCTCTGCTCGTTCTCCACAATGTTCTTGGCGATCCTGTCGCCGATCTCCGCTTCCTGCTTGTCGGGAATCTCCGTGTACTTCATGGGCAGCCGCGTCAGCTCGCGCTGGGTGTCGGCGACCAGGTAAAGCAGCGCGTTGGGACCCACCGGAGCTTCTGCCTTGCGCGCCTGGCTGAGCACCAGGCCGGCCGCCAGCAGAGCGAACACCGCGGCAAAGCTGAGCCATCGCATCACAGGAACTGCCTCACTTTCTCCTTGTTCCTGGGGTACAGGATGGAAACAGCCATCAACAATGCTCCCATCACCGTGAAGGTAATAGCTTTTTCACCCGTGCTCATGTGCCGGATATCCACGACAAAAACCTTGGCTATGCACAGCAATATCAGTCCCATGGCAGAGAGACGGTAGCTTCGCTCACCGATCTTCATCGCAGCCAGGAAGACAGCGACTGCTTCGATGATCCACGCCAGCGTCACCAGGCCGCTGCGCACTTCTACTCCGAGAAAAGCAGTGAGCAGGATGAGCGGCACAAAGAACAACAGCTGCTCGGGATGGGCATCGATCTTGGCTGCTGCTCGCGCCAGCCGGTGCTTGCCGGGCGCCGGCTCCCCGCCGCGAAGCCTGAACGCGAACAGCAGCGCGGCAAACAGCAGTGCCACTGCCGAGATGGTGCTGAACTCCGAGATCAGGGGCGAGAGCGGATGGAAGTAACTGCGCTCGTACAGATTGTGCAGGGTGCCGCGAAACAGCACAGCCACGCTCAGCAGCATGGCCTGGTGGGCGAAGATCCGCCTTCCCGTTCGCCAGGCCACCGCCATCCCCGCCGGCACCAACGCTGCCCACGCGCCGGCCACCCAATCCAAGCCGACCGCAAAACGCAGCAACAGCACGATCGCGGTAGTTCCCAGCCAGGCAAACACCGGCGCGGCTTTGATCTTTCTCTCCAACGGCGAGAGCTGCGCCTGCTGCTCATCGATCCTTTGATAAAAGTAGAAGAACACTGCCGCCAGCGGAATAATCGAGTAAAGCCGCGGGCTCAGGCCGCTGGGCGCGCCGGCATTCAGGTTCACAAACAACAGACGCATGAACGCTGAGAGCCCGGCAACGTAGGCCTGCAGGCGCAGGTTCACGTTGCGCCGCCAGATTCCGGCTTCCAGCATGACCAGCGCAAACAGCGCCCATCCCAGCGCCACGCCCACGCTCGTGAGCTCATACCACAGCAGCAGCGTGAACATCGTGGACGCCGCCCACGTCAACGCCGGCTCCAGCCAGCGCAGCCCGGTGACCTGTGCACGGCGATGCCAGTGTGCCGCCAGGTAGCAGAGCGCGACTACGCCCACGGTGGTGATCAGCCGCGCCGACCATGTCCGGCCGCCCAGATGGTAGGAACTCGCCGTGGGCAGGTTGATCACCAGCACGCGCAGAGAGGCAAACGCCGCCAGCCCGATCGACTGCCAGCGCAGCGGCTGGTCCTGAAGGCGGAACGCCAGCCACGCGAACCCGCAGGCCAGCGCCATCCAGGCCACGGCGGTCCCCGAGTACGGAAACGCCAGCCATCCCGCAGCCAGCGCCAGCACGCCGGCGGCGTATGAGAGATCGCGCGCCACTTTCTGCTCTAACACGTAGGAGAACTGCGCCGCCCATCGCCGCGGCGCCCAGTGCACGTTGATGTAGAGCATTAGGGCCGGCAGCGCGCAAACTGCCGCGGCCAGAAATTCGCCTTTGAAGTCGGCGCCGTCGCTGCGCGCACCCGCTACTTTCGCTACCTCCATGCTGATCAGCTGCCCGATCAGGGGCACGAACGCAAACAATCCCACGCGGCGAAACACTTTTTCGTTCGTCAGCACTCCGGTAAGGAAGAACGCTTGCGCCATGGCCAGCCACAGGAGCGCAACGCCTTTGGGGTCCATGCCTGCGCGGAAGGGAATCGCCGTGAACAGCAGGCAGGCCCCGATCACCGTCAGCACAACGTGCGGCGCCCAGCGCTGCCGGGCTCGAGGCAGCTGTCCCAGCCCCAGTTCCACCGCGCCCAGCGCCAGCAGGGCCCAGAACGCGTACTCCGGATGGACTGACTGGTACTTCAGCACCGCCAGCAGAAGAGCGGTGTTGAGCAGCGCACTCAGCGCCGAGATGCGCTCCCGTCCTTCGCCGCCGCGAATCACATATGACGCGCGGTAGACCGCCCAGTAAGCCACCAGGATCATCGCGCTGGGCAGGAACTCCGCAAAATGATGATGGTGCTTGCCCATCGGCTTGATGATGTGGACCAGCCAGACAAAGTGGTTGAGGAAGGTCGCGGCAATGGCGCAGGTTTCCAGCACAAACCACTGCATGCGCAGCGCCACCCACGCCACTCCAATCGCCAGAACCACCGAAGCCGCCAGGCTGGAAACGCCAACCGGCGGCACATCGCGATAAGGGAAAACCGTCGCAAAGATCGAAGCGAACGCGGCCAGAAACGCCAGGCCTGTAGCCACTTGCGAGCGGTAACGCAGCGTGTGCGCGACCATTGCCGCGGCCACCACAAACATCAACCCCAGGTCCGCCAGCTCTGAGGGCAGTACCCTGGCCGCCTGCACGTGGTTCATGGCAAAAGCGGTAAAGAAAACAATGCCCCAGCCGGCGGCTACAGCGGCGCGGGCCACAACCCGGTAGGTCTGGTTGCGTTCAAAAAATATCCCCGCCGCCAGCAGCGCAATGCCGAGCCCCCAACCCATGGCAACTTTGCCCGCCGGGCCTAAAGTGCGCAGCGCCAGGCTCAGCAGAAAAACGATGCCCAGCACCAGGATCAGCGCGCCGATCTTCGCCAGCCAGTTAGTGCCCAGTAGTTCTTCAAATCTCAGCAGTGAGCGCAGGCGCTGCAAGATGCTCGGTCCCGGTTCCCGCGGCGCTGCGCCGGCCTGGCCAAAGGTGGGAGTGGGAATCGGCTGGGCCATCGGCGGCGGTGGCGGAGGAGGAGCGGCAGCAACCCCCGACTCGATTGTCGCAGCCGCGGAACTCACAGGAGGCGCGGGCACCCGCAACGGAGCAGTGGCCGCAACGGTCGCAACCGCCGCCGCAGACGCGCCTCGTCCTTCACCGGAGATCCCCGAGACCGCCGCCAATTCGCCCTCGAGCCTGGCGATGTTCTGCTGCAGTGCCTCGCACGCCGCGGCAGCTTCGGCGCTGACTTCTTCAATGCGGCGAACCAGCTTCCGCGCACGCCGCCAGTTGGCCCACCATACGACCAGGAAGAAGGCCGCGGAGAGAAATGCCATGAACTCTCTTGGGGCATCCAGGGCGGCGGCAGCCCAGAAAAGCAGGATCACGATCGTCGCGAACACTATCAGCGACGCCATGCCCGGCTTGACTTTTGGTTTCATTACGGCGGGTTGGGCGGAATTGTACTACGGGGAATGCAAAGCAATCGGCAAATAGCAGTTGGTAAGTAGCACACACCAGCCATTTGTTTGTCTTCACGCCGTGATTTTGGTGGCGGCGTTGCCGGCTTCCACGCCCTTGTGCGCGGCGTTGAGAATTGCTTCTTCCTGCTGAAGGAGTTTCTCCGTGGCCACTGCGTGATCGCTCTGCACCGCGATCAGGCCCTCGGCCGAGACTTCGCGCGCCGTCTCCAGCATCTTTTCTTTGCTGTAGTTCACGTACTGGCAGTCGTAGGGGTGGGCGATCTCCACCGGGGCGCCGCCGCCCAGCCGCGAGCTCAGCCAGAACACGCGCCGTTTGATCAGCTCCTGGACGTCTTTCTCCGCCTGGGTGGGGAACTGGATCTGCCTGGTCATGAAGCTGTAGAAGCGGCTGGTGACGTGCACCGGCTGCAGCTTCCCCGATTTCACGAACGCCAGCTGGCCGTTGTCGATGGTCTTGCGGATGGAATTGATCACCAGGCCTTCGGCATGCTCCTGCGCCAGAGAGCCCAGCGCATCTTTCATGGTCTGCGTCATCGCGACGGCAACCTCGACATGCAGGTCCTCTTTGCTGCCCAGCAGCTCCACCCGCCCGTGCAGCACCAGCCAGTCTGATCCGGAGGTCGAAGCATGAAACGGCCAGCGCAGTTCGTTGACGTTGATAGGAACGCCGGAAAGAGTCACAAAATGTAATGGGCGCTGGGACATCGCAAGGTTCGGCTGGTTGACCATTCTACCAGCAGGCCCCTCACCCAAGCGGCTGGCTGCCGTCGAACTGATTTAGCATGTTGGCTGTCATCGAACGATTCAATTACCCAATGTCCAATGACCCGATGACTCAGTGCCCCTTGAGTAAATCGCATCTGTCCGGAGGCCATCTATGAAGCGACTCGCCATCTTCCTAGCCCTGACTGTGCTCCCGGCCTTAAGCCAGGGTGTGGACCAGGAGCTTCTTCGTCATTGGGATTACGACAAGAGCGCTCCACTGGACATGAAGCAGGTTGGCGTTGAGGACCATAACGGCATCAAGGTCCACGACATCACCTATGCCTCTCCCGTGGCGGACCGTGGCGACATAGTTGGTCCCAACGGCGGCCTGGTGGCGGCCTACCTGGTCGTGCCTCAAGGCAAAGGGCCTTTTCCCGCGGTGATCTACGGTCACTGGTGCATGCCGGGATCAGACAAGATGAACCGCACGGAATTTCTCGATGAGGCGCTGGTGCTGGCGCGCTCCGGAGTCATCTCCCTGCTGCCCGACCACGTTATGGTTCGCCCCGGATTTAAGCCTGACCTCCTAGGTCCACTCGACGAACGCCAGTTCGCGCTCCCCATACAGCAGAGCATTAACCTGCGCCGCGGCGCCGATCTGCTTCTCGCCCGCAAAGATGTCGATCCCACTCGCCTGGCCTATGTCGGACACAGTTGCGATGCCGAGCTTGGAGGTTTTCTCGCCGGAATCGACAAACGCTTCAAGGGCTTCGTTCTGATGGCCGGTAATCTCTCCGATCAGGTGGACCTGAAGTTAAAAATGTTGCAGGACCTCCGCCAGAAAGTTGGCCCCGAAAAATTCGACGCCTTCGTGGCTAAGTTCTCCTGGAGCGATCCTGCAAAGTATGTCTCGCACGCCGCCCCTGCGTCTGTGTTCCTTCAATACGCAACCGACGAGCCGTTCGTGACTCCGGACATGGCCAGACAGTACGCTGCCGGGGTGAGCGAGCCCAAAACGCTGAAGATCTACAACGCGCCTCACGCGCTAAATGCGGAAGCCACGCGGGACCGCGTGGCTTTTCTCGCTGAACGACTTTCTTTTAAACCGCCCGGCGCAAAAGCAGTGTCGGCCATTCCGGCTCTGTCCCAACCGCCCTGGCCCAAAATGCCGGAATGAAGCTGCCCGGGTAACCCGGCTTTACATCAGGAACTCAGGAGTATTGCGCACGATGGGGTGCTGCATCTCCTGCAGATCGTTCTTCACCTGGTTCAGGCCGTACACCAGCAGTTCGAAATCGCGCGCCATGTTGCGAAACAGCGGCGCCACCTTGGCGTACTCGAAATGCTCAAACTTGGAGACGATGTAGTAGCTCTCCTTGCCCGCCTTCACAAAGTCCACCAGGCTCTCCATGCGGCTGCGGCGCAGGCGCGACGAGTTCAGGCTCTCCGGGAACATTCCCGTGAAGAAGAGCGAGTAGTCGCCGATGTGCTTGCGCACCTGGCGCTCGCGGTCGAACGAAGACGCCGGCCCGTACACCGGGTCCGACTCCAGCAGCATCTCGCCTACGTCCGCCAGCGGGCGGCCGTTGGCATCGTGAATTTTGTAAAGGTTTTCCAGATCGCAGAACTCGGTCAGCATGGTGGCCACGTAGCTCTGGACTTCAGAGCTGCGCACGCCGACTTCGCCGTAGTTCCTGCCGATGAGTTCGTAAAACAGTTGTTGCAGCGGATTCGTTTCTGAAACCATGTCACCGTCACCTCGTCCGCAAATTTAACGGCCGCAGAGAACGCCTCACCGTTCTCCTAAAATATCGGCACTTTGCGGACTATCTGACTATTTGAACGGTAGTATTGGGCAGGTAGTTGCGCGCATGCAAGTAATTTCTCTGGCAACCCTCTTCTTTAGCAGCACCACAGGCCGAGTGCTAAAGTGTGCCCGCACCAGAAGACAATGTACGACCGGTTGCACCATCACCGGCGAACGCGGAGCGCACTCCGGCAAATCAAATCGGCCGGTTTGCTCGATAATGTAGCCATGCCCGACCTCCGCACCCTCTTCGCGCGCGCCAACGAGGAAAAATCGGGCGATCAGTTGGCTGGGCTCGGCGCTCGCTCGGAAGAAGAGCGTGTCACCGCCAAGCGGGCGCTGGCTGAAACCACTCTCGAACACATCGCCGGCAATCCTCTGATCGATCCCGCCACTGATGACGTTAGCTGCCTGATCCTCGAGACTCACGACGCCAAAGGCTTCGCCGCCATTCGCAGCCTGAGCGTAGGCGAGTTCCGCGAATTCATCCTTGACGATAAGACCACGGAAACCGATCTCCGCCGCCTGCACTGGGCCATCACTCCGGAGATGGCCGCCGCCGTCGCCAAAATCATGAGCAACAAAGACCTGGTGCTGGCGGCCAACAAGATCCGCGTGGTGACCCGCTGTCGCAACACCATGGGCCAGCGCGGCGTGCTCGGCATCCGGCTGCAGCCCAACCATCCCGCTGACGACACTGCGGGAATCCTGCTCTCCGCCTTTGACGGCCTGCTCTACGGCTGCGGCGACGCGGTCATCGGCGTGAACCCGGCCACCGACTCGGTGGAAACCGTCTCCACCATCCTCCACGCCCTCAGCCGGCTGATGGAGGCCTACCGCATTCCCACCCAGTCCTGTTGCCTGGCCCACATTTCAACTCAGTTGGCCGCACTCGACCGCGGCGCTCCCGTGGACCTGCTGTTCCAGTCCGTGGCCGGAACGCAAAAAGCCAACGAGAGCTTCGGCGTCACCCTCAGCATGTTGAAAGAGGGACGAGAGCGGGTTCTCGACCACCATCGCGAAAACATCTCACCACGGAGACACGGAGGCACGGAGTCGGCAAATTCTGATTCCAAATCTGCAGCCGATGACAAATCTGGCACGAACGGAGTGCTCGCCGATGGGAGCAGCTCTGAGCCAAACCAAGACCAACCCGGCGTTTTGAATTCTCGGCGCCTCCGTGCGTCCGTGGTAGATGTTCCGCAAGTCATGTACTTTGAAACCGGCCAGGGCAGCGCTCTCTCCGCCGAGGCCCACCACGGCGTCGATCAGCTCACGCTGGAGGCCCGCGCTTACGGCGTGGCCCGTGTCTTCGAACCTTTCCTGGTGAACAGCGTGGTCGGGTTCATCGGCCCTGAGTATCTTTACGACGAGCGGCAGATCATCCGCGCCGGCCTGGAAGACCACTTCATGGGCAAGCTGCTGGGGCTGCCCATGGGTTGCGACGTCTGCTACACCAACCACGCCGCCGCCGACCAGAACTCCGCCGACAACCTGCTCATGCTGCTGGCCGCCGCCGGGTGCAACTACTTCATGGGCGTGCCCTGCGCCGACGACGTCATGCTCAACTACCAGTCCACCAGCTTCCACGACGCTCTGGCCGTCCGCCGCCTGTTTGGGCTGCGTCCCGCGCCTGAGTTTTTCGTCTGGCTCGAGGAGATGGGCATATATAAAGGTGGAGAACCGGCAGTGCTCGACTCCGGGTTGCGCAGGCAGCTCGTTGGAAAGCTGGGGAAAGCGCTGGTGGAGTAGTGAATGCCTTTAGCTCGAGAGGGATTTCATGTTCTTCTTCTTACGTATCGTCGCGGCTTTACTCTTGATCGCGGCTGCCCAGGAACAAAAGCCGCAACCATCCGGTCAGGGGACTGAACCGGAGAAACCCGGGCTCTGTGAGAAAGCCGTCACCCAACTGGAACTCAACCAGTGCACTGCCGAACAGTACAAGGTGGTTGACGCCCGCCTTAACACCCTGTACCAGCAGATCAACGCCGATCTCGGCCGCGGAAAGGACACTCTGGCAGTTGGCAAGCTAAAAGCCGCGCAGCAGGCATGGATCAACTACCGTGATCTGCATTGCGATGCCGCCAGACACCAGTTTGAAGGCGGCAGTATGGCTCCCATGATCTTCTCTGACTGCCTGACCGGCGTTACCCTGAATCGAATCCAGGAATTGAAGTTTGCCTATCCCGTCCACGGCTGGCCGCGGGAGTAACCATGTCCGGCTCTGATTCGCTTTCCCACCGCTGGCCGGCGCTTATCGAGCGCATCCGCGCCCGCACGCCTGCGCGGGTGCTAGTGGATCGGGCCGGAGCCGGCTATCGCACGGAAACCCAGCTGGAGTTGCGGCAGGCGCACGCCGCGGCCCGCGATGCCGTTCGCAGCGAACTCGACCTGGAGCGCGACCTGGGCGCCGAATTTGTAGCTCGCTGGGGAATCTTTGAAGCCCACAGCCAGGCCCGGACCAAGGACGAGTACCTGCTTCGCCCTGATCTTGGCCGCAAGCTCAGCGAGGATTCGGCGCGAACCGTAGTCGCCCGCTGCCCTCAGGATATTGACCTGCAAATCGTGATTGGCGATGGCCTTTCTGTGACCGCGGTGGCGGCCCAGGTTCCCGGGCTGCTGCCGCGGATGGTGGAGAACGCGAAGAAACACGCTTGGAAGCTGGGACAGCCCTTTGCCATCCGCTACTGCCGCGTCGGAGTGATGAACCAGGTTGGGGAGCTGCTCCGGCCGCGGGTCGTCGCCCTGCTGATCGGCGAACGGCCCGGGCTGGCGACCGCGGAGAGCCTTTCCGCCTACCTGGCCTTCCAGCCGCGCCCGGGGCATAGCGACGCCCAGCGCAACCTCATCTCCAACATCCACGCCCGCGGCGTCTCCCTGGAATTGGCAGCAGCGCGCATCGTCAACCTGGCCGGACAGATGATCCGCTCTGGATCGAGCGGCAGCACCCTCAAAGAACGACTTGCCGAGCCTGCAGGCCGCGCCGAACGGCCGCCGAAACCGTAAACCGGCGCGGTTTCCCCGCCAAATATTACTTTCGTGACCTGCAACGGCCTCGCTTGTGACCGATGTCACAAGCATCCACCCCCGGGAGAAAGTAGACTTCAATCACTGTGCCCAACGTAGTACAACGCGGCGAAAACCGCCGCACGCCCCTCGTGCTGCCGGTGCGTTTTGCGGCAGAAAACCGTGTGCGTCGCTCGAGGCTGCGCGACTTCTTCCGCGTGGTGGTTTCCTGGTTTGCGCCGAAGCGTTTTCTTAACGGGGAAGCATTCCACGGAGGCCGGCGGGGACAAGTTATTGAATTTTACCGCCCGGTGCGGCCTCAAGCCGGTCCTTCACCATCCTGTAAAACACGCAGAGATCGTCTTCCGCACCACGTGTAAGCCGCCGGTGGATCTTCATGGAAGGAAATAGTTTTGCGCCGCCCACGTTGAGCGTCAGCGTGGCAAATCCTTTGCCCGGATAAGTCTCAATGCTCCACTCGCCGCCGAAGCGGCGGCGCACTACTTCACCCAGGTAGCTGCCCCACATTTTACAGGCTTCAGCCATCGCGTCGCCCTCAGCTGGCGAACTGACCCGGGACAGCACGGCTTCCAGTTCGTTGACTGAGTTGTCGCTGTAATCGAGCCGGGTATTCAGCGCCTGCGCCGCATGGACAGCGCGCTCGGCATAGGCCGCCACCATGGCGGCGACGGAATCGTGGGAATCGGGCATTCAGCAATTGGCAAGCGGCATTCAGCAAAAACATTCTACCTTGAAGCGTTCCTCCTCCTCAGGATCCCAGATGTTCAACCAGGTCGTTGCGGGTGCAGTGCCCGGAAGTCACAATTTGCTGAATGCTGAATGCTGGGTGCCGACTGCCGACGGCTTTCTATGGCGGCGTCCACGGACCGCCCAGCGCCGCGGCTGCAGCACCCGGATTGCACGGCAGGCTCGTCGGCTGCGTCGGAGGCGCGGGGGGATTCAGGTTGGGTGAGTTCGCAAAGTCGAAGAATTCGCTCATGTCCGCCTGCGCTGCGTCGCGTTTGGTCAAGTTGGAGAGTTGAAAGCGCGTCTCCAGCAGCTTGAGCACCGCGGTGGTGTCCATGGGCGTGTGCGACACGAAGTTCGGCTTGGCAAAGGGCGAAACAATGATCAGCGGAACGCGGAATCCCGTCCGGGTAAAGTCTCCGGCGGGATCGGTGGACTTCAGGTCCTGCGGCGGGATGCCGTCGGGATTAGGAACGTGCTGCGCGAAGGAGTCCGTGGAATACATGCCCGCTCCCACCGCCTGGCCGCCTGCGCCGGCCGCCAGTTCCTGGATAGGCTGGCCGTCAATCATCGGTCCCACGTGGTCGAACAGTCCGCCGCCCTCGTCGAAAGCTTCGATGAAGATGGAGTCCTTCCAGGAAGAGCTGTTGATGAGCGCGCGGATCATGCTGCCCACAAAGTCCGCGCCTGCCTGGATCGAAGTGCCCTGGCCGGGATGCTCGTCACGCCCGCTGATAAACGAGGGCTCAATGTAAGAGAACTGCGGCAGCGTTCCATTCTGCAAGTCGGTAAAAAACTGGGCGATAGGAACGATGCGGCTCTCCTGGTTGAGCCCGTAGGGCTGAAAGTCTCGGAGCGTGGTGATGAGCTTGCCGGTGCCGGGGTCGGTATCGACCGAGTAGATTTTCCAGGTGACGCTGGCTTTGTCGAGCAGCTGAAAGATGGTGGTGGCGGTCAGGTGGCTGTTGGTGTCCTCCACCGGATGCACGAAGCCCTGCGAAGTTGCCGCCATCGACCACAGGCGCGCCACCTGCGTCTGCACCGGGGCCGGCGTGTAGAAGCGGTCCGAGGTGGCAAACTGCGTGGCGAACCAGTAAGGCAGCGTGAGGTCTCCGCCGTTATAGAAGCCCATGGCGCGCACGCCTTTGGTGTCGCTCAGGCTGTTGGAAACGGCAAAGCCGCTCCCCGTGTGTACAAAGCCATCGAGCAGCAGCGGGCCGTTGGGGGAGTTGAAGCGGTTCATGTCTCCCCAGCTCTCCTCCCACGCCGCGGAGTCGTCCTCAATGCAGGTGGTGGTGAGATGAAAATTGCCTACCGTGCTGCCGTCGTCTGCGGGATTGGTAAAGACCGATTCCAGGTCGTCCGCCGAACGCGGAGCGTTAAACGTTCCCGCGCGATAGTCGTTCAGTTTGCCGAAATATGAATCGAACGACCGGTTCTCCTGCATGATGAAAATGATGTGGTTGACTTTCCCCTGCATCGTCGCGGAGCTCGAGGTTGCAGTGCTGACTCCCTGGCATCCGGAGAGCAGGGCAACAATGCAAATTGCCCAGACGGCGAGCGATGCAACGCGGACAGTCTTGTCGAGAGTGGTCATACCGGGGCCCTGATTAGTTATTTAATGCAGACGGGTGGAGCGCGGCTGGTTAGATACCGACCTGAGCTGTTGGATGGAAGCAGCCCGGGAAGTGTTGGCTGCGTTACGCTCTTAACTCCAAGTTATGCAGAGTACGGCAACGGCGGAGAGTTCCAGGCCTTCCGCCGTTGCATGGCCCACAACTGCTTTCTTACTCCTTGGTGAAGTCGCAGGTCGCACCGCTGTTCTGGGTTACCTTGGGCGGCGGGGTGGCCCACGGACCTCCGTTGGTAAAGTCGAAGAATTCCGTCATGTCGGGCATGAAAGCGTCCCGTTTCGTCAACGGCGGAAGGTTGAAACGAGCCTCAACGAACCTCAGCACCGCGGTGTAATCCATCGGCGTATGCGAAACGTAGTGCTTCTTCGCGAAGGGCGACACGATGAAGTTGGGAATGCGGAAGCCGGTGATGTCGAAGTCGAACGACGAGCAAGGCTGGCCGAAGCAGTCTGTGCTGGTGTTGAAGTCCGTGGGTTTGATGCCGTCCGGATTGGGTACGCTGATCGGCGGCTCGTGATCGAAAGCTCCTCCGCCTTCGTCGAACATCCAGAAGAAGACAGAATCCTTCCATGACGGCGAGAACATCAGCGCGTTGATGATCTGCGCGCTCCATGCAGCCCCGGCCTGCACGTTGATGGCCTGGCTGATGGGCACGGGCGCGTCAGTAGGATTGTTGGTGGGGTGCTCGTCGCGTCCGGTGTTCATGCCCGTCTCGATAAACGCCACTGCGGGAAGCGTCCCGTTCTGCACGTCGGTGAAGTACTGGGCAATGGGGACTACGTTCTTCTGAAGGTTGGGGTCGTTGTAATCGCTGAAGAACTGGAAGAAAGTAAAGTTGTTTGTCCCCCAGTCGGAGACATAGATTTTCCAGCTCAGATTGGCGTCGCTCAACGCGCGCCAGATGGTCTTTGAGGGCAGCTGCGCGGTGAGCGAGGTGTCCGCGTGGACCGTGCCGTGCGAGGTGGCGGCATGGATGTAAAGCCGGTTGCTGGAGGTGCGCGTGGGAACCGGCGAGTAGAAGGCGTCACTCATGGCGAAATTCGACGCCGTTGCGTAATAGAAGTTCAATTGCGAGTCGTCGAAGATTCCCATCGCCCGGTGGCCGTCGGTATCGGCCAGCACGCCCGGCCCAAAGAAGTTGCTGATGCCATAGGCCTCGGCCACAAATCCATCCATCGGTGACGACGTGCCCGCGGCTGCGGGATTGTTGCGGTCCATCTCGTGATGCGAGTCTGCCCAGTCCGGCGTGAGATCTTCCGTGCACACCGACCCGGTGTGGTAAGGCATGATGGCCTGCCCCGTGGCCGGACTGATGTTCCGCGCGCCCGCCGCCTGGGCTGCCGGGTCGCTCAGATCGCGGATTTTTCCGTCAGCGCTGTTGATGGGAATGTTGTTCTTCTGCCGGTACTGCGTCATGAATCCGAAGTAATGGTCGAAGGACCGGTTCTCCTGAAACATGATCAGCACGTGGTTCACGCTGCTCTGCAGGGTCGGCGACGGCGACGGGTTCGGTGTCGGGGACGGGTTCGGCGTGGGAGTCAGGGTCGGCCCGGGGTTGGGAGAACTGCCGGAGCAACCGGCCACGGCTAAAACCGCAAGGATGACTACTGCCAGAACATAGACACTGCTTTTTGAGTGCGTCATTCGGGGAACCAGCCTGGATTCTTCTTTTTGGCTCCCGCGCGCGGTGCGCGTGATTGAGAGCTCGATGACGTTGGATGAGCGGCTACTCCCCCGTGTTGGCTTCATGTTTACTGTTGTCTAAATAGGCGGGGCTCTGGCGTGACATCCTGTTCAGGTGTTCTGCCATCCAAGCTTCCGTAGCCATCCTCCAGGCGAGACGCGATGGCTCAATACCGTTGATCTGGGGATGGAAATGAGAATTGCGGTCGTGGGTTCGGGTTATGTGGGATTGGTCGCCGGCGCCTGCTTTGCCGAGCTGGGACATGACATCATTCTGGTCGACAACGACCAGCACAAAGTCGCTGCCCTGCAGCGCGGCGAGTGTCCCATTCACGAAGAGTTTCTGCCCGAACTGCTCCAGCGTCACCGCGGCGGCCGGCTGGCCTTCACCAGCGATCTTCCCGACGCCGTGCGCCGCAGCGACATCATCTTTATCGCCGTAGGCACTCCCCCCAAGGAAGATGGAGACGCCGACCTTTCCTACGTGGAGTCGGTCGCCTGCTCTATCGCCGGCGCGATCGATTCTTACAAAGTCGTGGTCGAAAAGAGCACCGTGCCCGTCTACACCAACAGCTGGATCCGCAAGGTAATGCTGCTCAACGGCGCTCCGGCGGAACTTTTTGACGTCACCTCCAACCCCGAGTTCCTGCGTGAAGGCGCGGCTGTCAAAGACTTCCTCTATCCCGACCGCATCGTGGTGGGCGCCGACAGCGACCGCGCCGCGGCCATGCTGTCTGAGGCGTACCGTCCGCTGGTCGACGGCAACTACTACAAGAATGTCGACGCTATTCCCGGCCCCTTCGCCGGTCCTTTCATGGCCCGCCTGATCCGCACCAGCGCCAAGAGCGCCGAATTGATCAAGCACGCCTCCAACGCCTTCCTGGCGATGAAGATTTCTTTTGTCAATGCCGTGTCGTCGGTCTGTGAAGCCGTGGGCGCCGATGTGCAGCAGGTATGTGACGGCATCGGCAGCGACTCGCGCATCGGACGCCGCTTCCTCTATCCCGGCATCGGTTACGGCGGCTCCTGCTTTCCTAAAGATCTGCTGGCCTTCCGCGCCGTCGCCCGCGAAAACGGCTGCACGTTCGCCTTGCTTGACGAAGTGGTCCGGGTCAACGAAGAGCAGCGCAACCGCTTCCTGCGCAAAGTGAAGCGCGCGCTGTGGACTCTGAAGGGAAAGAAGCTCGCCGTTCTGGGGCTGGCCTTCAAGAACGGCACCGACGATATTCGCGAGTCTCCCGCCATTGCCATCGTGAAATCGCTGCTTCGGGAGGGCTGCCACGTTACGGCCTACGATCCGGCCGCCATGTCGCGCGCCGCTGAAGAGCTGCCCGCGACGGTGAAGTTCGTCTCCGATCCCTACCAGGCCATCCAGGGCGCCGACGCCTGCCTGATCCTCACCGAATGGGAGGACTTCGCGACTCTCGAACTGGATCGCGTGCGTGCATTGCTGCGTTATCCCATCGTGATCGATGGACGCAATCTCTTTAACCCCGCGCAAATGGAAGCCGCAAGCCTGAATTACTACAGCGTGGGCCGTGCGGACGTTGTACAGGAGCGCCGCATCACGCGGCTTGAGCCGGCGGCTGAAGTCAGCGATGACTTGCAGTCACAAACAATTCCCGTCAAGGACCGTGCCGCTTGAGGCCGCACGTATTCGATTGATTCGTTCCCCTGGGGGTGCCCATGTTGTCGGTCGTGGTTCCAATTTACAACGAAGAAGAAAACATTGTCGCTTTCAACCGGGCTCTTGACACCGTGTTGGACCAGATCGAACAAACCACAGGCGAGACTTGGGAAATTGTTTACGTAAATGATGGCGGCGTAGACGCGTCGCTCTCACTCTTGCTCCAAATCAACGAGCGTAATCCTCAGGTAACGGTGGTTGAGTTCTCCCGCAACTTTGGACATCAGGCTGCCCTCACCGCGGGGCTAAAAGTGGCGCGCGGCGACGCCATCATCCTCATGGATGGCGACTTTCAGGATCCGCCGGAAGTTCTGCCGCGCATCGTCGCCGCGTGGAAGAAAGGCGCCAAGGTGGTGCTGGCCGAGCGCACCAGCCGCGCCGAGAAAGGTCTGCGCAGCAAGCTCTTTCCGCTGTTCTACAAAGTGATGGGGTGGCTTTCGGATTTTCCCATTCCGCTGAACGCTGGAATCTTCGGGCTGCTCGACCGCCAGGCCGCCGACGCCATCAACAGCCTCTCCGAAGGCAACCGCTATCTGCCCGGAATGCGCGCATGGATCGGCTTCCCCACCGCCGTGGTCTTCTACGACCGCGCCGAACGGGCCGCGGGCGAAGCCAAGCAGACTCTGCCTCGGCTGATCAAATACGCCATGGACGCCATCTTCAGCTTCAGCTACAAACCGCTGCGCCTGGGCATGGCCCTGGGAATGGTGGTGCTCAGCGTGAGCCTGGTGATGGCTATGCTGCTCCTGACCTGCAATCTCGTGGGCGTGCGCTTTCTGGGCCTGCCGCCAAATTCCGGGACCTCGAGCACGCTGTTCGCCATCCTGGTGCTGGGCGGCATTCAGCTGGTCTGCACCGGGCTTCTGGGCGAATACATCGGCCGAATCTACGACGAAGTTCGCCGCCGTCCCATGTACCTGGTGCACAAGCTCCATCAGGCAATGACTTTGCCGCAAGTCGTCACCGAGATGGTGCCGGAAGCCACGGTGCGCGTTCAGGTCGGCTCCGCTGTCCTGGCCCCCGCGGTTAGCGAAGCGGTCACTCTCGGGCCCGACGATGTGGTTCTGGGACAGAACGCCGCCTAGGTTGGATCACCCAGCATCGATTAGCGGGAATCAGCCCGCAAACCGCGAGAAGTCCGGCTTGCGCCGCTGCATGAAAGCCTCCATCGCCTCACGCGCCTCCGGCGACTTCAGCTGTTGAGCAAAAAACTGGCCTTCGTGGGCCATGCGCGCGGGCACGCTTTCCGCGTCGCGTTTCAGCAAAGCCTTGGTCATGCGCAGCGCTGCCGGTGGCTTTGCCGCCAGCGCCGCGGCTTTGGCCTGGACAATTCCGGTGAGTTCCGCCGCCGGGCACACAGCGTTAACCAGGCCTGTCTCCAGCGCCGCGCGCGCATCGAACTTTTCTCCGAGCAACAGCAGCTCCGCGGCCCGATGGTAGCCGGCCATGCGCGGCAGCAGCATGCTGGAAGCCGCCTCCGGCACCAGACCCAGGTTGACGAAGGGCAGCTGGAAGGTCGCGTTGTCGGCGGCGTACACCAGGTCGCTGTGCAGCAGCATGGTCACGCCGATGCCCACGGCCAGCCCGTTCACCGCGGCGATCACCGGTTTGGCCGCCGTGGAAATGGCGCGCAAGAACCGCAAGGCCTGGCTGCCGTCTTCGAGCGGGGGATGCTCCAGGAAGTCGGCCACATCGTTGCCGCTGGTAAAGCAGCCCTCCTGGCCGGTTATCACGATCACGCGCACCGCCGGATCGCGGTCCGCCGCCTCCAGGGCACCGGCCATCGCCGAATACATGGCCACGGTAATAGCGTTTTTCTTCTCCGGACGGTTCAGTACGATTTGCAGGATGCTACCCGCGGTCGATGTCAGAATCTGGTCGGTCATTTCGGTCCTCTCAGGCTGCCCTCTTAGCATCGCACGTACCGGCCGGGTGGGGCCACTGGCCAGCTCCGGCCGGCATCTTTCCTCGCGCCCCTAACAGTTGTATGCTTTTCTCAGGCCAGGCGGGTTTATGAGCATATTCGATTCCATCAAGGCGATTAAGAGTCCGGAGCACCGGCTGGCGTGGCTGGTGGCCATTGGCGTGGACGCCATTCAGATTCTGGGCATGCCGTTCTTCGTTGAGGGTGGAATCTCGCCCCTGGATACGGTGCTCGACCTGGCCGCCGCCGGCATTCTCACCAAACTTCTGGGATGGCACTGGGCCTTTCTGCCCACCTTCGCTGCCGAGCTGATCCCCGGCGTGGACCTGATTCCCACCTGGACCGCGGCAGTCTTCTTCGTGACACGGCAACAGAAAGTTCGCACCACTGACCCGGAGATTCTGCCTCCCGGGCCGGCGCCGTCACCGCGCTAGCTGGAAGCCGCTTAGAACCTGATCCCCAATCCGATGGTGAATACCGGATAGAACTTCACCAGTGAAGTGTCTTTGTTGATCTTGGTCTGCTCCGCCTGCACTTGCGATTGAATGGTGGGATCGGTGGCGGCGTTCACGCAGGCCAGGCCGGTCACCGGATCGCAGGCGGTTCCCGCCAGGTTGAGCGTGGTCTTGGGCTGTCCCTGGAAGACCACGCCGATGTCCTGAAAAATCGTGACGTGGTGACTGTGCGGAATGGGATTGCCGAAGCCGAACATCACCATGGGCGCAGTTTTATTCACGCCCAGCAGTCCCGAGCCGTGGATGGGGTCGGTGGGACTGCTGCGGAAGGTGGCGCCGCCCAGGTCGAAATTCTGCCCGCCCGGGACATTGGCCGTGGCCGTGAGCTTGTTGCCGTTGTACATCAGCAAGCCCGGGCTGACGTGGAACCAGTCGCCCAGGGGAGTCAGGTCCACCAGGGCCTCGACGGAACGAAACTGCAGCTGGCCGTCGTAATGGATTCCGTTGTAGGAAAACCCCTTGCTGAAATTGAGGCCGTTGTATCCCACGCGCACGTCGGCCAGGCGGGTGAGGGATACCGCCACGTCTCCGCCTGCTCCCAGACTTGAGGCCTTGATCACGAATCCGACGTGCGGATTCAACACGCTTTCCGGGCCCACCGCCGGTGGGGCCGGCGGGGGCGGCGCCGCCACAGCAGCTGCCGCCGAGTCTTCCGCCCGCGCGCAAGCTCCGGTTGCGGCGGAAAGTATCAGGAAAAATGCGAAGGCAAAAACAAGTTTTCGGGTCACGACAAAACTCCCTGGCCCAACGCGCAGGCCTCAATCCTGAAGGGGATAGGGAGATTATGGTTTTGGGGGAAGCGGCCTTCAAATAACCAGAGGCCACTGCCGAAGCCGGGGCTGGTCCCGTGACCGGCGATTCTTCCAGAAGAAAGTGGTTTACATTCACTTTTTCTTCGCCTATCATGGGCCTGTGTATAATGCGCGTAACCAGTCCGCTGTAGCAGAGTCTCAGACGCCGCGAGACGCAACCACGGGAGAAGGCAAACACAAGGCGCAACCGGTGCGCCTGACGGAGATTGGAATGGCTGAAGAACGAGCGGAAAAGATGAAGGCGATCGACCTGGCCCTTTCGCAGATCGAAAAGCAGTTCGGAAGGGCTCCATCATGCGGCTGGGCAGCAAAGAAGCCATCATGCCCATCGCGGTGATCTCCACCGGCTCCATATCCTTCGACGCCGCTCTCGGCGTGGGCGGCTTTCCCCGCGGACGCGTGGTGGAGATCTTCGGCCCGGAATCGAGCGGCAAGACCACGGTCGCGCTGCAGGTAGTAGCGGAAGCGCAGAAGCTGGGTGGCATGGCTGCCTTCGTCGATGCCGAGCACGCCCTTGATCCCATCTACGCCAAAAAGCTGGGCGTGGACGTGGACAATCTTCTGGTCTCGCAGCCCGACTTCGGCGAACAGGCACTGGAGATCGCCGAAGCCCTGGTCCGCTCCGGCGCCATCGACGTGCTGGTGGTCGACTCGGTCGCCGCTCTAGTCCCTAAAGCCGAGCTGGAAGGCGAGATGGGCGACAGCCACATGGGACTGCAGGCGCGCCTGATGTCGCAGGCGCTGCGCAAACTCACCGGCATTGTCTCCAAGTCGCGCACCTGCCTGGTGTTCATCAACCAGATCCGGGAGAAGATCGGCGTGATGTTCGGCAATCCTGAAACCACCACCGGCGGCCGCGCGCTCAAGTTCTATTCCTCAGTTCGCGTGGACATCCGCCGCATCGCCGCCATCAAGGACGGCGACGTGGTGGTCGGCAACCGCACCAAGATCAAAGTGGTGAAGAACAAGACGGCCGCGCCCTTCCGCGAGGCTGAGTTCGACATCATGTACGGCGAAGGCATCTCCCGCGAAGGCGACCTGGTGGACATGGCGGTGAGCCGCAACATCGTGGAAAAATCCGGCGCCTGGTTCAGCTACCGGGGAGAACGCATCGGCCAGGGCCGCGAGAATGTCCGGCAGTTCCTCAAGGACAATCGCGACATCGCTGCGCGCATCGAGGCCGAGCTGCGCCGCGAGTTGGGGCTCAAGACCCTGGCGCCCGAGCCTCCCGCTCCGACCGTCGAGCAAAAGCAGGCGGCGACTGCAGCCCATGGCAAAGTGCCCGTAGCCCGGCGCTGACAGGACAGGTCATTCCGAGCGAAGAGAGGAATCTGCCCCGCCGTTCTTAAACATTTGAATCGGCCGCCAAGTGAGCATGGCCGCGGTTTTCGCGCAAAGGTGGTGTTCTCCTTCGTTCTCCAAACGGAATTAATCGAAGCCAGTTGAACATTACGACA
The DNA here is from genome assembly GCA_035307585.1 of Candidatus Angelobacter sp. GTDB lineage: Bacteria > Acidobacteriota > Terriglobia > Terriglobales > Acidobacteriaceae > Angelobacter. The sequence continues at coordinate 375,238 of DATGHX010000012.1, read as the reverse complement.
AAAAGCATCATCAAGCGGTTGGTGTACATTCCTATCGTGCCCTACGTTAGTCTGGCTATTTGCGGACTATTTTTCGCTGATCCTCTCATCTTTCTGCCGCATCCCTCCTCTTACCGCGACAGTGCGGAGATCATCAAGCTGCGCTCCACCAAGGGCAAGCGCATCTCCGCTCTCTACCTGACCAATCCGGCGGCGCATTACACGCTGCTGGTCAGCCACGGCAACGCCGAGGACCTGGGTGACGATCGGGAATGGTTGAACGACCTGGTCCGCACCGGCTTCAACGTATTCGCTTACGACTATCAGGGCTACGGAACCAGTGAGGGCCGGCCCAGCGAGCAGGGAGCCTACGACGACGAAAACGCCGCCTATGACTACTTAACCGGCCAGCTCAAGACTCCGGCCGATCGCATCATCATCTTCGGGCGATCGGTGGGCACCGGCCCGGCCGTCCACATCGCCGCCCGCCGCCCGGCTGCCGCCCTGATTCTGCAGAGCCCGTTCCTCTCCGCCTTCCGCGTGCTCACCCGCGTTCCCATACTGCCTTTTGACAAGTTTCCCAACTACCGCGAAATTGTCCGCGTGCATTGCCCGGTGCTGATCATCCATGGCTCCAAGGACGAGGTCATCAGCTTCTGGCACGGCCAGAAACTCTTCGCCCGGGCGAATCAGCCCAAAGAGTTCTACGCGGTGCAAGGAGCCGGACACAATGATGTCGACCTGGTTGGGGGCTCCAAATACTTGCAGACGATTCAATCCTTCTCGAGTTCGCTGGCAGCGCGCTGATAAGACGCACCGCAGTTAGAGACGCTGCGCGACAACAAGGGCCTGGCCACGCAGATCCTCGGCCAGAGGTTGACAACTTCTGTTTCGTTGGTCAAAGCGTTAGGCGGCCGGGATCCCGCCGGCGTGCAGGCATTCTCGGGATCAAACGGTTCCTTGCCCTTTGGCAAGCTTCGCGTCTATTTGTTCAGAGGTTTCCGGGGCCGTCCACGATCGTCTTCATTTGTCCACAACCGTCTTCACTTGTCTTCATTCGTCTTCAACCGTCCATGTTGATGCGAATCTATAGGTTACGAGGGTTCTTGCAACAGCCGTTTTGGGGGTGGTTGGGGGAAATATGTGGACAGGAATTCGGATGTGGAGGGAAGCTGGGGGAATCGGGTGATCCGGTGATGGGGGATCGGGTGATCAAGGTAAAAGAGCTGCTAGCTGCTGGCTTCCAGCTACCAGCCAGAGCGATCGGCGAAGTCCGGTGATCGGAAAGGCAAGAAAAGATCGCCGTGTCCTTTAGGACAGGGGTCGGGTTGGCGGTAGTACAGTCCTCTTGGGACACCATGGGAGGAAGTAAGGGGGGCTTGAAGAATCGCCGTGATCCGGTGATCTGGTGATCGTAACGGCAAAACCTAAATCTCCGTCAAAGGCCGAGCTCCCATCCAGAGCGGGCCAAGACCGGCTTCCCTGGGACCAGAGCAATCGCGAGATCTGGGGATCGGCGATTTGGTGATCGGAGAGGCAAAACCACCCTCGGTGAGGTAAAGATATTTGACGATTCTTGCTATAGTTTCTCGCTTACGTTCTCAGGAGCGGGCCATGCGCGCGGCAACCGTAGGGGTTTTGCTTGTCCTGTCGGTGGTTGTTGTAGCTCAAAACAATCCTCCCGGCCAGTCCACGGCCAAACCTGCACCCACACCGCTGCGTGCCACCACGCGCCTGGTGGTGCTGGATGTAGTTGCCGTGGACGAAAAAGGCCAGCCGGTCACCGGACTCAAAGCGGAAGACTTCACGGTCACAGAAGATGGCGCGCAGCAGGCGATAGCCGACTTCAGCTTCCACTCTCCCGGCGCTTTTGCACAAAGCGCGCCGCGGGCGGGAATTGTCACCAATGCGCCTCAGTTCAGCGGCCATAGCTGTCTGAACGTCATCCTGCTGGATGCGATCAATACCGACTTTTCCAACCATGCTTATGCCCAGGACCAGCTGGTCAAGTTCCTGGACACGAACCCTGCGATCCAGCCGACCGCCGTCTATGCCCTGGAAGGCAATCTGAAGCTGCTGCACGATTTCACCACCGATACTAGAGCCCTGCGCGAGGTGCTGGCGCACTACAAGTCTCTGGGCCCCACCCACCTGCCCACCGTGGAAGCTGCGGCTTCGCCCTTCGAGCGGCGGGGGACGTTCCAGCCCGTCCATCAGGGACGTTCCGCCGCTTTCTACGCTATGTCATTTCTGGCCGAAGGACTGGGCGGCTATCCGGGACGGAAAAACCTGATCTGGATCTCCGACGGCTTTCCCCTCAACCTCTTCCCCGACGCGCTGATGGCCGATCAGGCTGTGCTGATCGAAGATTTCTCACCGGCCATGGAGAAGATCGCCGACGACCTGATGGAAGCGCAGATTGCCGTGTATCCCGTGAGCGCCGCCGGAGTATCCCAGGTCGATCAGTTCAACGCTCAAACCGCGATGTCTAGCCTGGCCCAGCGCACCGGCGGCAAAACTTTCTTCAACCGCAATGACATCGATACCGGCGTTCGCGTTAGCCTGGATGACGGCGCCACCTACTACACGCTGGAGTACTATCCGCAGAACAAAAAGTGGGACCAGAAGTTCCGCCACATTCAGGTCAAGCTGGTCCGCCCCGGGGTAAAGCTGCAATACCGTGACGGCTACTACGCGCGGAATCCGGTAACGCCTTACTCGGAAAACATAGCGGCACAGCAGCTGAGCAACGCTCTCAGCATCAATGCTCCGGCGGCCACCGCGGTCATCTTCAAGGCTGCCATCGTCCAGCCATCGGCGACAACGCAAAACAAGCTGGTGGTGAACTTTGCCGTCGATGCTCATACCGTGGCGTTTCAGCGCGGCGCCGACGATTTGCAGCATGCATCCCTCAGCTGCATCGTCTGGGCCTATCCCGGCAAAGGCGACCCCGTGCGGTCAGAGGGAACCAGCAACGCCGCGCTGAAGGAGGCCGACTATCAGCAACTCATGCAGAGCTACTTTCCCTGCCAACGCTCGCTGGAGTTGAAGCCGGGCCAATACACGCTTCGCCTGGGGGTGATCGACCAGAGTACGAATTTGTTTGGAACTTCGACCGCGCAGGTCACGGTCCCTTGATTTTGGCGCGCCGAAATTGGCGCTGTTGACTAAAATGGCATAGCTATGGCGCCCTGCTCCTGCGGCGCCGGGGATGGAAAGAATATGCGCGACGCTTTTCTGTTTAGACTTTTTGGCATTGTTTTCTTGTTGACGGTCACATCGCTCTCACAACAATCTGCTTCGCCCCGGCAGAACGGGAAGGACGTCTACCAATCGCAAGACAAATTGCGATCCAGCACGCGTTTGGTGGTGGTGGACGTGGTGGTTAGCGACGCCAGGAATCAGCCAGTCGGCGGCTTGACTGCAGACGACTTCACGGTCCTGGAGAACGGGGTCCAACAGAAGATCAGCGACTTTTCTTTTCAGCACCCCGGCGAGGCTCAGTCCCAACCGCCGCGCTCGCTTCCTCCCAACGTGGTGAGCAATGCACCGGCATTCAAATCCGGCATGCTGAACGTCATCCTTTTCGACAGCGTGAACGGGGAGTTCGCATCCCAGGCCTATGCTAAAGACCAGCTGGTCAGGTTCTTCTCCACGGCCAGGCTCGATAGCCCGGTGGCACTCTTTGCTCTGGAGAGCCGTTTAAGACTGCTGCAGGATTTCACCACCGACACAGCTGCTCTTAAATCGGCGATTGAGAAATACAAGCAGACGGCGCAGGCGGCGCAGACAGAAAGCTTTGAATCCCGAGAATCGCCCTTTGCTACAAAGGGCGATTACCACACCGACGAGCGCAACATCGAGACCACGCTGAACCAGCTCAACGCTCTGTCCAAGATTCTGGCGGGTTATCCGGGGCGCAAGAACCTGATCTGGCTCTCGGAGAGTTTTCCGCTGGACCTGTATCCTGACTCAGTCCTCCCCGCGGGCGTGAGCGTTGCCGATGTGACCCCGGTGGCTGGAATAGGAGGGAAAGCTCCTGGCGGATTTCAGAACATGGTCGCGGGGGGGGCTTTCAAGGATTTCGCGGCGCAAGTGAAGAAACTCGCGGAGTCCATGATGGCGGCCCAGGTCGCGGTTTATCCGGTGGACGCTGCCGGAGTAGGCAAGAACGACCATCTCGCGTCCCAGCACACGGCCAACGATCTGGCGGAACGTACCGGCGGCAAGGCCTACCACAATACCAATGATCTCAGCGGCAGCATGCGTTCCGGCATCGACGACGGTTCCACCTACTACACGCTCGCGTACTATCCCGAGAACAAAAAATGGGACGGTCAATTCCGTGTGATCCAGATCAAGAGCAGCCGCCCGGGAGTAAGCCTTCGTTACCGGCTCGGATATTACGCTATCGATCCGGAGAAAACGCGCAAGGAAGATGCTGATCGCGTCACCGAAGACTTCAGCCGCTCTCTGCAGGTCGATTCTCCGACTGCGACTTCCATCCGCTTTCAGGCCGGCGTGATTCCTCCTGCCTCCCAGACGGGGAACAAGGTGTTGGTCAATTTTGCTGTCGACCCGCGCACCTTGCACTTCAACCGCACTGAAGACGGCATGGAACACGCCAGTCTCAGCTGTACGGTTTGGGCTTATGGCAAGGACAAGGAAAAGCCCATCATGTCGCACGGAGATACATCGAAAGCCGACCTCAAGCCGGACGTCTACGAGCAGATGATGAAGCAGTATTATCCGTGCAAGCAGGAGCTGGAACTGAAGCCAGGGAGCTACACGCTGAAACTCGGCGTGCTCGATCGCAACAGCAATCTGATGGGGACCACTACGGCGCAGGTCGTGGTGCCGTAGCTAGTGCCGGAGACCCGTCCAGTTCTCCGCAATCACGATGGAGTTTCCGGGGTTTGTGGGATCGTACTTGATGGAGGTCATCAGTCCCGCCCGGCACGAATGCAAGTCCACGCGATGGCGCAGGCTGGTCACGTCCTGTGACGCCTCGTAGCTTACCCCAGCCACGTCGTAGTGGTAAACCAGCAGTTGAATCTCGCCGCCCTTGTCGACGTTGAGCTCATTGACGTCGACCACGACGCCATCGGTGATGCGGCCAAACTCGCTCAGGCGGAGCCGCCGCTCCCGCTCCCGCTCTTCCGGCGTCTTGCGGCGCAGCCGCGACCAGAAGGCCCCTGCGACAAGCAGGCCAAATCCGCTAAAAATAACTGAGGCAAAAAAGCGACTTGCATTCATGACAAAGTGGTGTGGAACTCTGCTCCCGAGGATAGAAACAGTTTACCGCACCCAGGTTGCCGCAACACAGGACGAAGAGCGCGGCACAGATTACTTCAAGGCTAGTCCATCAGCCGTTGTCTTCTGCCCGGCTAGTCTCCGTCCGCCACCGGGTTGGTCAGCGTGCCGATCCCCCGCACGGACACTGCCACTGTATCGCCGGCTTTAATCGAGCCTACGCCGGCGGGCGTACCGGTCAGGATCAGGTCGCCGGGCAGCAGTGTCATCACCTGCGAGATAAAGCGCACGATTACGTCCATGGGAAAAATGAATGACGTGGTGCTGGCCGATTGTTTCAATTCTCCGTTCACCCGCGTCTCAACCTGCACGCCGGCCCAGGGATCGATCTCATCGGTCACGATAGGCCCTACCGGGCAGAACGTATCGAAACTCTTCCCTCGCGTCCACTGGCCGTCTTTTCTCTGCAGATCGCGAGCCGTCACGTCATTGGCGCAGGTGTATCCCAGGATGTATTCGCGCACATCGGCCTTGTCCGGCAACTTGTGGCACGGTTTGCCGATCACCGCCGCCAGCTCGCCCTCAAAATCCACGCGCTCGGAAAGACGATTGGGGCGCACGATCGTTCCCCCCGGCCCCAGCAGCGATGTCTGCGGCTTCAGGAAGATGATGAGATCGGGCGGAACCTCATTGCCGAACTCCTTGGCGTGGTCCGCGTAGTTGCGGCCGACGCAGATTATCTTCGCTGGCTGCACCGGGACCAGCAGGGTAGCCGTGGCCAGGGGCTCGGCCGCAATCTTCCGAGCTTCGTGGAAATGAGGAATCCCATGCCCCGGAGCAGCATGGGTGATCTGTTCGGTACCGTCAACGGTTTCAATCAATCCGAAAGCCGGGCCGTGTGTCGCAGTAAAGCGGCAATATCTCATTGGTTTGTTATCTCGAGCGTAGCGACAGCTCCCTATCCTTTCGCTGAATTTCAAGCCTCATGCTTTCTCATCTGCGCTGATTCCTGTACTGGACTATTGTGGCGGCACAGTTTCCGCCGCTTCCGTTGATCTTCCGCTCTCATTTCCGCGAAGATCCACGGCCGAAACCGAATAGTAGTATTTCGTTCCCGGCCTCACTTGCTGATCCTGAAACGAAGAAGACTTCACCAGATCGGAGTTGATCTTGACCGCCGATTGGTTGTCCTCATGACGATACACATTGTATCCAGCCAGGTCAGGCTCCATGTCCGGAGTCCATGAGAGATCGATTGAAGGCTGTCCGGCAATCCCCGAGAAGACAGCTTCCAGTGCCGTGGGAACCGCGGGCGGAAAGACATCATTCGCAAAAACCTGGACCATTTGCGAATCCTGTCCCTCTACCTCGCCCTTTTTTCCTGAGCCCCGCCAGGTAGTGACGGGAACGATCCAGTACTCATAGTGCTTTTGCCATTCCATTCCCGTGTCGATCAGCGCCATCGCCTGGTTGCCAATGCTGACCTCTTTTACTACCACCGCGTTCTTGGATCCTTCCTCGCGGCGCATGATCCGGTAGCTGTATTGCACTATCAGTTGGGAATGGTTTTGCGGTGTCCACGGCTGGTCCCAGGAAAGGCTGATTCCGGAAGGCTCGGCGACGGCTGAGACCCGTGCCGGTGTGGCCGGTGTGGGAACCAGCGCCACGGCAGCCTGGTTGGAAGCCCCTGCGCCGCGTCCTGATCCGCTTTGTGCCAGCACGCTGTAGGCTGCGAAATCGGCGCCGCTGTCCAGCAGCGGACCTACCGCATCATTCTGTTCCTGGCTGGCGGGCGCTGCATCTTTGAGAGCCGGCGGCAAAGCCAGCTGTGAAATCGTTTTCCAGTCGGCGGGAACATTTCCTCCAGAGAGGCTGCGCAGCACTGCCATCTTTCCCGTTTTCCGAATCAACTCTCCATCGGTAGTTTCCGTGGGCGAGCTCCATTTCAGGGTCACCGTATCCGCCTTACGTACGGCTTTCAGGTCGCCCACCGGCTTGGGAATCCCCAGCGAAGGCGGCAGTGGAGCGCCGGGCGCGCCGCAACCGATCGCACATATCAGCAGCCATGGCAAGATAAGCGGCAGTCGCATGGACGAGAGCAGAGTACCACGAAGATTCAGCACTCAGCAGGCAGCACTTCCGCAGGCCGGATTCTCCGGCTGAAGGCTGATTGCTTCTTCTTACAGGATATATCTCGACAGGTCCTGGTCTTTCACAATATCGCTCAGCATCTTATGCACATAATCGCGGTCCACGGTCACAGACTTTTCCGTGAGCTCCGGCGCAGCGAAGCTGATCTCGTCCAGCACGCGTTCCATGATGGTGTGCAGCCGGCGCGCGCCGATATTCTCCGTGGATTCGTTCACGCGGAAAGCGAAGTTGGCGATCTCGTCCAGCGCTTCGCGCGTAAACTCCAGCTTCAACCCTTCGGTCTCGAGCAGGGCCTTGTACTGCTTGACCAGCGAAGATTTGGGCTCCGTCAGGATGCGAATGAAGTCTTCCATGGTCAGCGACTTCAGCTCCACCCGTATGGGAAAGCGGCCCTGAAGTTCGGGAATGAGATCGCTGGGCTTGGAGACGTGGAATGCGCCGGCGGCGATGAACAGGATGTGGTCGGTACGCACCATGCCGTAGCGCGTATTGCAGGTGGTTCCTTCCACGATGGGCAGGATGTCGCGCTGCACGCCTTCGCGCGAGACGTCGGGCCCGTGGCCGCTCTCGCGCCCCGCGATCTTGTCGATCTCATCCAGGAAGATGATGCCGCCCTGTTCCACGCGCTCTACCGCCGCCCGCGTCACCTGGTCCATGTCGATGAGTTTGGATTCCTCTTCCTGGATCAGGTATTCGAAGGCGTCGCTGACTTTCATTTTGCGGCGCTTGGTGCGCTGCCCGAAGATGTTGGGCAGCATGTCCTTGATGTTGATGTCCATCTCCTCCACGCCCTGGTTGGAGATGATTTCAAAGGCCGGCATATTGCGCTCGCGAACCTCGAGTTCGACGATGCGCTCGTCCAGAGCGCCTTCGCGCAGCTGCTGGCGCAATTTTTCCCGGCTGCGCGAAGAGGAGTCTCCGTCAGCCGCGGGCAGCGCAAATCCCGCAGGCGTGGTGGAAGACTGCGCCGGAGGCGGTGGCAGCAGCAGGTCGAGCAGGCGGTTCTCCGCCAGCTCTTCCGCCTTTTCCGCAACGTCCTCCAGCCTCTCTTCGCGGATCATGTCGATGGCAATCTCCACCAGGTCGCGGATCATGGATTCCACGTCGCGTCCCACGTATCCGACTTCGGTGAACTTGGAAGCTTCAACCTTGAGAAATGGCGATCCCGCCAGGCGCGCCAGCCTCCGCGCAATCTCCGTCTTGCCCACGCCCGTGGGGCCGATCATGATGATGTTTTTGGGCATGATCTCTTCCGCCAGATCGGCAGGAAGCTTCTGCCGGCGCATGCGATTGCGCAGCGCAATCGCCACCGCGCGCTTGGCCTCATGCTGGCCCACAACGTGCTTGTCCAGTTCGGCGACGATCTCCCTGGGAGTCATCTCGTCGAGGATGGCCTGTGATTCTTCTTCTCCGATTCCAGGCAGATAAATCGCCATTACTGCTCCTTCTTCTTGTTCGTACCGCGCGCGTTCGTTCCCGCCTTCTTCGCTGGGCGATCTTTCAACCGGACCACCAGCTTCAGGCCCGACCACGTTTCATCGATCGCGCAAACTTTCACGTCCACCAGGCCGCGTTCCAGCGCGACTCGCCGCACCACGTCTTCCGTCAGATCGGTCGGCTTGCCGGATGCTTTCTTGGGCCAAGCCACCCACAGCATGCCGTCCGGCTCTATCGCCCGTGCCAGCGCGGCAAAATCTTTCTCCAGCGCCGCGAGCTTGTCGGTGAAATACACCGCGACATTGGCTTTGCTCGCTAACCGGTCCGTGGGTGCCACGCCCTCCGGGAGCCGGCCCAGATCGCCCAGGAAGCCGGGCGGATCGTTCCGCAGCAGCAGGCGGTGCCCCGCCTTGATGCCGATCTTCTGAACCAGTGGCGTTCCTGAATAGCCGGCCATATCTTCAATGCGCAGCCGCGGGAGCGGTCTGCTTCTCCGGCGTGCTGGACAACTCTTCGATGGTGAAGATATCGTTGGTGTAAATGCAGGTCTTGCCCGCGATCTTCATGGCCTCTTCGGCAATCTTGCGTGCCGGCAGGTCGGTATTTTCGACCAACGCCCGCGCTGCCGCCAGCGCGTAGGGCCCGCCGCTGCCGATGGCCGCTACTCCCTCATCGGGTTCGATCACGTCGCCCGCGCCGCTGATCAGGAAAGTCAGGCTGGCGTCGGAAACCAGCAGCAGCGCTTCCAGATGGCGCAAAGCTTTATCCGTCCGCCACTCCTTGGCCAGCTCTACCGCCGCTCGGCCCAGGTTGCCGTGATACTGCTCCAGCTTGCCTTCGAAACGCCCGAACAGGGAGAACGCATCGGCCGTGGACCCGGCAAAACCGGCTAGAATCTTGTCGTTGTAAAGACGGCGAATCTTCTTGGCCGTGTGCTTGATAACTCCTTCACCCAGAGTAACCTGGCCGTCCGCCGCCATAACTACCTGGCCCTTGCGGCGGACGCAAAGCACCGTGGTCGATCGGATTTTGGGAGTCTGCCGCGACTTGCCTTGCTTTAGAAATGCCATGAGGACAATTTTTTATTATACAGGGGCGGCACACCATGGGACTTGCAGTCATCTTACCTGCCATTGTATGTCCCACCCCGGGGCTACCAAGGTAGCCCGACCGGCTTCGCAAGTGGGGTAGGGCCAAAGGGATAAACCCAAGCAGTTGCAGTCAGAACCGCAGTGTAAAATGCAGGAGTTCCGGAGGGAACCACAATGCAAAAGCTTCGCCTGTTAGCTCTGATTCTTGCTGTAGCCTTCGTTGGCGGCAGCGCAATTCCAGCAAAGGCCCTGGACCGTGATGACGATCGCTGCCATCGCCAGATCGAAAAGGCAGAACGGAACCTCGACAAGGCCGTTCGCCGCCACGGCGAGCACAGCCCGCAGGCGGAACGGCGCCGTCATGAACTGGAAGAGACGCGCGAACGCTGCCACCACGATCACGATCGCGACCACGATCGCCACTAGAAATTTCTCGAACGCTTTCAAAGAGCCGGGCTGCCTCAGCCTGGCTTTTGTTCTGTCGCGCTAAATCTACTGTAATTCAAACGCTACTATGACTGAGGCCGAAACACTCTTTTCACCAGGAGCCAGGCTCGGCCCAACAGGTTTGCGGCTGGGCGAAACGTCATAAAGGACGTTGCTGATCGCGCTCGAGTATTCAGCCTGTGGAGCGACCTCTTCGATAAGATTGGCCCTACCAATTTCTTGTCCGAGAGCCCGAGCTAGCGCCTGAGCCTTTTCCCGGGCGGCTTTAACCGCGAGCTCCCGCGCCTGGTCGCGAAGTTTTCGCAAATCGCTGGTTTCGTAGATTACTGAATCGATGCGGTTGCCGCCGGCGCGAACCAGGGATTCTAGGACTGCATCAAGTTTCGATAGATCGCGAATCGTGGCTGTAAGTGCTTGTGTGGCCACAAAGTAAGAAATCCGTACGTGCTTACGATAGTAGGAACGCGGCTCAAGCGAGAGCCATGTTGTCTGAATATCCTTCTCGCCAATCCCTTGAGCACGCAAGCTGGCCAGGATTCGTCGAGCCGCGGCATCCTCCATTTGCTTCGCCGCGCTGGCGCTTGGGCTTTGCTTTTCAACGCCGATCTCGATTAGAGCTCGGTCGGGAACCACTTTAACTTCTGAAACTCCCGTCACCTTGACCACCTTCTCGCTGGCCCGATCTTCGCACATGGCGATTCCGCTCAACATGCTGAATACAACTGTCCATACAAGAGACTTCATTGTTCACCTCCCAAATGCTGTCAAATGAACGCAAGTCCAGCTGGTCTTTGCTTGAAATTCCGCAGAAGAGCTCGCATGATTTTGTCCGCCCTGCCGGATTTGGTACATTCCCTGCATGGCAAAAGAGGTCCCTGTCGGCGTCCGCGGGCAGTCGGAAATTACGGTCGAGCCCCGGCACACTCTGCACCATCACCACAAGTCTCTGCCCCTGATCTTCTCCACTCCTGACATGATTGGCATGATGGAGTGGGCCGCCGCCAACGCCATGCTCCCTTATTGCGAAGAAGGCGAAATCAGCGTGGGAACAGCCATCAACATTGAGCATCGCGCGCCCACCACCGTAGGCCAGAAGGTAACCACGGAAGCGGTGCTGGAGTCTCGCAACGGGCGCTTTTATGTCTTCCGTGTGACCGCGCACAACGGCGTGCAGGAGATCGGCCGGGGAACCGTGACCCGCGCATTCGTGAATCCGGCCAAGGTGGCCGAACGCCACTCGACGAAATCCAAGGCTTAACATGAGAACAGCCGCTTAACTGATTGAATCTTTCGGCTGGTGTACGCGGGAATCTTGCGCTTCGCTCGAGAGCAGACAAAATGTTTGTAGGACATTACGGCCCCAGCTTCGCCGCCAAAGCTCTGGATAAAGACCAGCGCGTGCCACTCTGGATTCTTTTCCTCGCCGTCCAGTTTGTCGATGTCCTGTGGGCGATCTTTGTTCTGCTCGGCGTTGAGAAGGTCAGGATCGTTCCCGGCATCACCGCTTCCAGCCCGCTCGACCTTTACTACATGCCCTACACCCACAGCCTGATCGGGGCTTTGGGCTGGAGCGCGCTGGCCTTCGTGGCCTGCCAGTTGATTCCTCGGTTGCGCGGCCCGCGCAGCGGCTGGCTCGTCGGCGGCGCCGTCTTCTCGCATTGGATCCTGGACCTCATCGTGCATCGTCCCGACCTGCCGCTTTATGACAACGTCTTCAAGATGGGCTTTGGACTGTGGAACTACCAGGTCCCTTCATTCCTGTTGGAGATGGCAGTGTTGTTCGGCGGAGCCGGGCTGTACCTCAACACCGTGACCCGCAAAGGCCGGGTGATGGTCTTCGTCTTCGCCATGGCCGCTCTGCAGTTCGTGGGAACGTTTCTGTTTCCCCCTCCGCCCAGCGATCGCGGTGCAGCCATGATGGCCCTGCTCATGTATTTTCTGCTCGCCGCGCTTGCGGCATGGGTCGGCCACCAGAAGCGCGCAACTCCGCAGCCGGCTGCCACTTCCAGCGCAAACATGAATTAAGGCCGGGGAAAATGCCTCGGGCATAGAACGTTGTCATTGCCGTCTTTAAGACGGTGGCATAGCCGAGCTGTGCCGGGTAGAAAGCCGGCCCAGCCCTCGTGTAGGATTGGCGCCTATGTTGGGCAGGCGCGGAGTGCTGTCCTGTCGACCGCGCAACGAGGTAATCGTGGCAAAAACCAAACCCGAAGACGACCGGGAAAAGAGGATCCCAGAAAACAACATCGAAGCCCTGAAACGCCGCGCAGAAGAGCTTTGCGGTGGGCAAATGGAGATCGGTAACCTCGACGACTGCCCATCAGAGGTGGAAGAAGCATTCTGGAAACAACTGGTTGACTACGAAGAGGCGCCGTGGACGACCAACTTCCAGCAACTTGAGAACGCGGGCGTGTCTCTCCCCCCGCCGGATTCGCTGAGGGACGAGGAGCTGACGGCAAAGCTCTGGGAGGTAATCCAAAAGCTCGCCTTGCTTCATGTGTTTATCGAACAGACAGATCATCTCAGCGACCGCGAGCTCTATATCCATCTCTGGACCGATTCCCTGCGGGAAGAAACTAAGGCCTTGCCGCTGGCTGCGAATTCGGCATGCCACGTCCAAATACTCGGCAGCGGCAGCGAGGAAGATAACTTGCTCTACCTCAAGTATTACGCGGACGATGACTTTCGCCGGCAGTGGCAGGAGGACTTTCCCAGTGATCCCATTCCCCGGCATGAAGACCCGCCTTACGACCGCGACCGTCTGCTACCCACGCCAGATTACGATCCGCCGGCTGGCCTGGAGCCCAACTGAAACCTTCACGCCGGCACATTGCTGATTTTCGCCGATCATCCGCGAACCGTCGATGCCATACGATTTTCAGGCTTCGGACGGAACCAGACTGCAAACCCGTCAGCTTAGTCTAGAAACCATTGCGACTGAACTGTGCGGGAAAGAACAGTGCATCCTCGCCTTCTTTCTTGTTCTCGCGGTCTTTTCCCCAAGTCCAGTAAAGCCCGACGTAGGCATAATTCTCGGTTTGGCCGGCCACGGAGTGGCCGTAGCAGAACAGGAACTGCTGGCCGGGATGGTGTTTGAAATGGTAGTACCCACCCACATCGACCAGCGTGGAAGACTGGGTCTGCGGAGCGGCGCTTCCCTCCCGGCCATGGGCAAAGAGCTCCGCGCCCAATTCCAGCCTTTCCGACAGCTGTTTCTTCACCAGCCATCCTGTATAGGCAAAGTTGCGATACCCATTTTGCGGGACGACCGCGTAGCCGCCGCCGCCGTCGAAGGTCCACTTCCCCTCGTTCTTTTGCAGCCAGATCGGGAGCTTGTACCAGAGTTTGCCCACGCCCAGACCTTTGGCGGCGCTGCCGGTGGGTATTTCGAACATGGTGAAGCTGCCAATCTGGGGCATGTGCTTGCCCTCTTTGATGAATGCGATCTTCGCGCCCAGCTCCATATCGGTCAGGCCAAACTCCGTCGGCCCGGTTCCGCTGGGCAGGTACACAGGATTGTTCAGCGGGGCCGCCACACCAAAAGGCAGGACTGCATGGAGCTGCAGTCTTGGTAGTGCCCCCCAGTTGAACTCGAACGCGGGTCCCGATGAGTCCATCTCCACCGGCGTCCCGTCGGCCGCGCCGAAGATGTAGAACTCGTAGTGATGAAGTTCCACGGGAACGGGATCGTCGGTCTGATACGGCGGCCCCTGCGCGCATACGTCGGAGCAAGTCAGGCTGAGAACAAATAGGAACACCGCCCACACGCGGATCGAGTGAGTGTTCGACAGGGTCCGAATACGACAGCAGGCGCTTTCGCGGACGCTTTCCAAATAATTCGAGTAATTACTGTGGGCCACGCGTTTTAAGTGCCGGCAAAAGCAAATTGGCCAGGAGAATTGATGAAGGTCTGAAAGAATTGGTCGGGGAGAGAGGATTTGAACCTCCGACCCCACTGAGAGAAGACCCGAACCAGCGTGAGGGAACAAGGCTCATTGTCCAAGTGACTTGAAAGAAAATTGGTCGGGGAGAGAGGATTTGAACCTCCGACCCCACTGAGAGAAGACCCGAACCAGCGTGAGGGAACAGGGGTCATTGTCCAAGTGACTTGAAAAAAATTGGTCGGGGAGAGAGGATTTGAACCTCCGACCCCCTGGTCCCGAACCAGGTGCTCTACCAGGCTGAGCCACTCCCCGAACATCGCAAACGACGCCGCTGCAGAGTGCGGCAGCTATCGATGACAGGGCTCATTATAGCACTTGCTGCACCGGCCGGAAGGCGGGCTTTCCGGACGCTTCTTATTCCGTGCCAGAGCTTGAAATCGCTGCTATCGGCCGCGCTTAGGCAGTGGGGGATTGGCCGAATTTTCATCCCACCGCCGTCACGGCTTGGCCGAATCCTTTTTGTCCGGTTCCTTTTGCTCGATCTCTTTTCTCTCGGAAGCCGTACGGCGGCCGAAGTCTGTATTCTCGGCGAAGCAAAAGTCGACAAACGCGGGAGTGTAGCGGTCGCTAACCCTGCCGGGGACGTCCTCGCGCTTGATCTCCTGAAAGGCAAAATCGATCGTGCGGTCGCGGTGCACGGTTCCCAGAAGGTAGCCGTAAACCTTCTGCCGCGCTTCTTGCGCCTTGGCAGCGCCCGGCGGCAGCGCATAACGTACCGCTCCGGCGGTGCCCACGATCCAGCCGGGAAGCACTCCGCCATTGGCCCGCCAGTAGTCGCTGGCGAAGATTCCGTCCATGAAAAAGTGCGAATGGCTGGACAGGATATAAACCTGCTTGTGTTGCTTGTGATTGAGGTTCAAGAGGTCGGCGTAAACCTGCCGCCCGCTGGCCGTCCCCACCGCCCAGTCATTCATGCTGTGCCCCGATGCCAGGCTGTCCGGCAGCGCAGCGTGCATCCCCACTACTACGGTTTTCACTGCGTCATTCGCGGCCGCGCGCTTGAGCACCCCCTCGAACCAAGCCAACTGGTATGCGTCAAACTGGTCCTGCGTGGAGTTGTCGAGGTAGATGAAATCGACTCCGTCCTGGATCCAGTGGAAAAAGCTTCTGAGCGCGTGGTCGTTGGGATTGTCGGCCAGGCGCTGGGCGCGGAGCACCGGCGAATCCAGCCAGTCGGCGAACTGGATAATGAACTGCTCGCGGCTCTTGGGCGGATATGTCTCGTGGTTCCCGATGCCGACAAACACCGGAATAGAGCCAAATGGATTCAGCTGCGCCTGAATGAAATCGTCCCACTCGGTCTTGTAGTAGACGTCTTTTGACGGCGGCGAATCGCGGTGTTCGGGCTCGTGCTCGTAGTCTTCGTCGATGCGAGTGTTGGCGCGCAGGTCGCCCAGGTGCCAGTAGAACGCGGCTTTGTTCTTCGCGGCGCCGGCGGCGATGGCCGGCATCACTACGTCTCCACAGTTGCGGGAATCGCCGGAGACCGCGAAGTGCCAGCCTTCGCCGGCCTCGTTCTCCTTATCCTTGCCCGGGGGCTCCGCCAGGGAAACGCGCTGCGCGATCAAGAAAAACAATCCGAGAGTCGAAGACAGCAGCCACAGGGATTTTTTCAGTCTGGTCATGGCAAATTTTGCGCGACTGCTAGACCGCGCCGACGGTTTCGCGCAACTCCGCGTAAAGCGGAAAGGCGTCAGCCAGTTCGTGCACCTGGCGGCGGATCCGCGCCAGCGCCTGCGGGTCCTTGCGCTGATTCAGCGCAGCGGCGATCCACGCCCCCACCTGCACCATCTCTCTTTCTTTCATGCCGCGCGTGGTCAGCGCCGGAGTACCGATGCGGATGCCGCTGGGTCGCAGCGGCGGATTAGTGTCAAAGGGAATGGCATTTTTGTTCACGGTGATTCCCGCCTCGCCCAGGGCGGTCTCGGCCTCGCTGCCCAGCATGCCTTTGGAGAATACGTCCATCAGGAAAAGGTGCGTATCCGTTCCGCCCGAGATCACGCGGAAGCCCTCGTCGATCATCTTCTGCGCCAGCACCTTGGCATTGGCCACCACCTGCCGGGCGTAATCGCGGAACGAGGGCTGCAGCGCCTCGTGGAAGCACACTGCCTTGGCGGCGATGATGTGCACCAGCGGCCCGCCCTGTATCCCCGGAAACACAACTTTGTCGACCGCGGCCGCGAACTCCTGGGTGCAGAGCACCATGCCCGCGCGCGGCCCGCGCAGAGTCTTGTGCGTGGTGCTGGTGACCACGTGGCAATGCGGCACCGGCGACGGATGCGCGCCGCCAGCGACCAGCCCGGCAAAATGCGCCATGTCGACCATGTATTTTGCCCCAACCTTGTCGGCGATCTGGCGCATGCGGGCGAAATCGATGATGCGCGAGTAAGCGCTGCCTCCGCCCACGATCAGCTTGGGACGCTCGCGCGCGGCGATCTGCTCCAGTTCGTCGTAGTCGATGGTTTCCGTATCACGGCGCACGCCGTAAGGAATGATCTTGTACGTTTTCCCGGAAAAATTCAGCGGATGGCCGTGAGTAAGGTGCCCGCCGTGCGCGAGGTTCAGTCCCAGGATCGAGTCGCCCGGCTGCAGCAGTGACATGTAGGCGGCCATATTGGCCTGCGATCCGGAATGGGGCTGCACATTGCCGTGCTCCGCGCCGAAAAGCTTCTTAGCGCGGTCGCGCGCCAGGTTTTCAACCACGTCGGCAAATTCGCACCCGCCGTAGTAGCGCTTGCCGGGATAGCCTTCCGCGTACTTGTTGGTGAAGGCTGAGCCCGCTGCCTGCAGCACCGCCAGGCTGACAAAGTTCTCTGACGCGATCAGCTCCAGCCCTTCGTGCTGGCGCTGGACTTCGGATGCAATAGCGCGGGCAATCTCAGGATCGGCTTCAGCCAGGGAGCGCGACATCGGGTCAGGTTTCATGCTTCAAGGATACTACGGCCCTGGGCGATCACGGCCTGCCAGTAGCCCGTTCCGCGTCGGGCGATTTTTCTCTGTCGATAGCAGCCATTTTGTCCACGCGGCGCTGATGACGGCCGCCCGCAAATGCCGTTGCCAGCCAGGTGTCTACGATCTGGAGCGCATCGTCTTCCTTGAGAATCCGCGCGCCCAGCGCAAGCACGTTGGCATCGTTGTGCTCACGGCTCATCTGCGCCTCATAACGGCTGCTGACGTTGGCGGCTCGGATCCCGGCAACTTTGTTGGCTGACATGGCCATGCCGATCCCGCTGCCGCACACCAGAATTCCCCGGTCGGCGCTTTGCTGGACCAAGTCGTGCGCAACGCGCAGTGCGTAGTCAGGATAGTCGACCGACTCCGCCGAATTCGTGCCTTCATCCTGCACCTGAAAACCTTGTTGCTGCAGGTGCTCTCGGATCTTGTCTTTGAGTTCGTAGCCGGCGTGATCGGCGCCCAAGGCAATTTTCATTTGTTCATCCTACCGCACGCCGCCAAAATAAAAAGGCCGGTCCACGGACCGGCCTCACACGCACAGGAATTGTTTACTTCTTGTCGTGATCGTGGTCGTCGCCATCGTGATGAGTGTTGGCGTACTCAATGCCTTCCTGGGTATGCTTGATGGCCTCATCGCAGGCCTTGATCGCCGCAGCCCGATGTCCGCCCTTGTCGGGAACAGCCTGCTCCAGATGATGCCGGGCTTGCTTCAGGGACTCCAGGGCTTCCTTCATGTGTGGTTGATCTTCCACTGCGGCCGGCGAGGTCGCCCGTATCGCCGGGAAGCTAAACAGGCCCAGAATAACCGCTGCTGCCAAAAATCTGCTGATCGACTTCATGTTCAATCATCCTCCTGGAAGTGTTTGAGGTTCGGCCTTGAAAGGTAGACGGGCGGCGCCCCGCTGTCAAGCCGCGATCGACCACTCGTCCGCCGCCAGTTTCCAGAAGGTCAAGACCCTTCGGGAGGGCTGCGGAGCATGAACCTGTGAGTGGCCGGGAAGGTTCTGAATACCTTGTATGTCATACCGATTTCAGCGGATAATCGCCGCGGAACCCGCAATTTTTCCATTGAGGTAATCATGGCCACCAGGACCGCGCCCGACTTCGATACCGGCGATACCCGAGTCGCCGCAACGCCGCTCAAATTCGTTAGCTTCGAAATCACCGATTTCATCGCGCGCCTGACCCTGAACCATGCGCCGCACAATGTGCTGACCGTCCCCATGATGAAGGAGATGGCCGAAGCCATTGAGAGCCTCAACGGCCGCGCCGACATCAAGGCCATCCTGCTCCAGTCGGCCCAGCAGGCGTTTTGCGCCGGAATCTCCCTTGAAGACTCGCGCCCTGACCGCGTCTTCCAGACGCTCGACGCCTTTACCCGCGTCTTTCAGGCCATGGTCGACATCTCGAAGCCTGTGATCGTGGTGGTCAACGGACCCGCGATCGGCGCGGGCTCCGAACTTGTGGGTTTTGCCGACGTGGTTCTGGCCACGCCCAAAGCCAAGTTTGCCCAGCCGGAAGTGAAGCTGGGCGTATTTCCGCCCTTCGCCGCCGTGATGCTGCCGCAGCTCATCGGCCCCAAAAAAGCTTACGAGCTGATCCTCACCGGCGAAGCCCTGAGCGCTGAAGAAGCTTTAAGTTTTGGCTTCGTGAACAAAGTTGTGCCCGAAGCGGAGCTGAACAAGCACGTAGAGTCGCTGCTGGCCCGGGTGGCCGAATTCAGCGGACCGGTGCTGGAAGTTACCAAGCGCGTGATCGGCAGCTCCATCGGCCGCCCGCTCAAAGAAGCCATGAAGACTTCTCAGGACCTCTATCTCAACGAGCTGATGAACCTGGAAGACGTGCAGGAGGGCCTGCGCGCGGTGATCGAGAAACGCAAGCCGGTGTGGAAGAACAAGTAGCCGTCAGCACTTAGTCCAAGTTAACGCTACCTCACGTCAGAAGAAAATTTCTCTTTGGCTGAATGCTGTGTGCTGACTGCTGAGTGCTTTCCTCACAGGTTCTTCACCAGAAACTTCACCATCAAGTACGCGTCTACATATTTAAACGGCGTTTCGCCGGTGGTGTAGTGTCCGCACGGCAGCGCTACCGTGCGGACGTCGGCGTTGCGGCGCTCGAATTCCGACTGCACCTGGCGGGAGAACTCCGGCAAAAAGGTCAGATCGTATTTGCCGTAGATCAACAATGACTTTCGGGCAAAGCGAACGTACTTGTCGAAGTAAGCCATGGGGCTGATGCAAAGCCACGCCTGGCGCAGACGATCCAGGTTCAGCCCGCTCTGTTCCAGCCCTTCGCGCACGTGACGGGTGGACTGGCCGGTCCAGACCACGTCGGCGACGTAGGTTGAGCCGTGGTTGAAGACCGTGGCTTTGAGCCGGGGCTCGTGCGCCCCGGCCAGGAACGCATAGCATGAACCCAGACTGGTGCCGACGATGCCGATCTGTTCTTTGCCCTGGCTTTGCAGCCAATCCACGCACGAGCGTACATCGACCACCGCCTGCCGGGCAGCGTCAATGGTCCTGCAGATGTTGGCGGAGACGGCGTGGTCCGAGCGCGCGGTCTCGCTGGGCCGCCGGATATCGTGATACGGCTTGCTCAACCGCAGCATGGAGATCCCGAACCGGTTTAGCATCGGCCCCAGGGCGTTGTAAGCAATCCCGTTGGCGTTCCAGTGGGGAAGCACGATTACCGCCCGTTTGCCGTTCGCGGGGAACCAGCGCGCGTTCACCAGATCGTTTTCCGAATGCGGCGTGCGCACCGGCGAGGTAAAACGCAGAAAGTTGCCGTGGCCTTTTGGAACTTTTTCCGAAGCGTTGCTGCCGGTGGGAAACAGCTCGATCTTGCGCTTCTCCAAGCGGAAATCCGTGGGCGTAGTGTAGCCAAAGAACTCTTCACTGCCGGCCACGATGCGGTCGTTCAGCCGGTGCAGGTACTCCTCGTACTGTTCCACGTCGGCCGGGCGGTCGCCGTTCACCGGCGGCCAGCCCTCAGTCCACTCCAGACCCCATTCCAGCGGCCGTACCACGCGATTGTTGTCCCGCGTGGTAAGACGCGTCTCCCACGAATGGATCCATTTTTGATAAAGACCGGCGATCAAAAAATCTACTCCGTATATTTTCGCGGCAGCCTGCTTGAGACATTACACAGAATGTCGTAAGGAATCGTCGACGCAACGCTGGCGTGCTCCCAGGCGGTAATCTTGCGCGAGGCGCTCTCTCCAATGATAGTGACTTCGTCGCCCACCTGCACACCGGCGATGCCGGTGACGTCGATGGTGGTGAGGTTCATGCTGATGTTCCCGATGATGGCCGCATAGTCGTTGCGAACGATCACTCGGCCACGATTTGAAAGATGGCGGTTGAGTCCGTCGCCATAACCCACCGGCAGCACGGCAACACGAATCGCGGCCTGGGCGACGTAGCCGGCGCTGTAGCCCACCTGCTGGCCCGCCGCCACATCGCGCACCTGAAGCACCCGCGTCTTCCACGACAGCGCCGGCTGCACCGGCAGGTCGCGCGAGATGTCCGGTTGCCGCGAAATCACCGAAGTGAAGGGAAGGAAATACCCGTACAAAGCCAGTCCCGGGCGCACCATGTTGAACCACGACTGCGGGCGCGTAACCACCGCGGCGCTGTTCGCCATGTGGCGCAGCATGGGATTCAGCCCAGCCTTCTGCGCCAGCGCGATGGCTTCCTGAAAACGCTGCACCTGATCGTCACTGAAGGGCTGGTCGTAAACCTCTGAGGCGGCAAAGTGGCTGAAGATGCCTTCCAGCAGGATGTGCGGCGCGGAGCGCAGTCCTTCACAGAGCTGCGGCAAATCAGGCAGGTCGACACCCAGCCGGTTCATGCCGGTATTGACCTTCACATGAACGGCAATTCGCCGCGTCGACTTCAGCCGCTCGGCAGCGTTTTCCAGCAGTTCCAGATGCTGCCATTCCCACACCGCGGGAGTCAGATCGTGGCGGACGATCTCTTCCTCTTCGCCGCGCCAGACGCCGGCCAACAGCAGGATGCGCCCGCGAATGCCGGCCGCGCGCAAAGCCGCGCCTTCCTCCGCCGTATTAACCGCGAACCACAGCGCGCCCTCCTGCTGCAGAGCCAGCGCGCAGCGGATGGCGCCGTGTCCATAGGCATCGCTCTTGATCACCGAACAGACAATGGCTTCCGGCCGCACGAAGGAATGCAGTGTACGAAAGTTGTGGCGCAACGCGGTTAGCGAGACCTCGACCCAGCAGGGCCGCGCCTCCGTCGCGCGTGCTACCGGCGACTGAGCCGTTGGTGACGCACTCGTAGCGGGCGGATTGTGGGCGGCTTCCGTCATCTTTCGAAGTCTATTTCATGCGCAGGATAGCGGCCATCATTTTCAGGTTTACAAAGAGCCTTTACTTGCTGATTGCCACAGCCAGTTGCGATCGCCTGCCTGCCTCCACCCAGCGTACGCGCGACGACATATCCTGAGCCGGCTTTTCCACCCAGCGGTACAACAGGGCGGCCGCGCCCACTGACGCCGCCATTCCCACCAGGTCGAGCAGGCCCAGGTAATACCCGGCGTAGGGAAGCAGGCGGGCCAGCCACATCACCAGGGTTACACCCACCGGCAGATGCAGCAGATAAACGGAATAGCTCACGTCGCCCAGGAAGTCCGCGATGCCGTTGCGAAAACTCACGAACACAATCACGGCACCCGTAGCTGCCGAAATGCAGGCGATCACCCATCCCGTCGGCCAACGCATGGACCACAGCAGTACGGCCATCAGGGCCAGCAGCCGCCATCGACCCATCAGCCCGATCTTGTACTGGAAGACGAAAACGCCGATCAGGAAAATTGGCAGAGTGTGCGCCACAATGCGGTCGCTGGTGCAAAGGAAATATGCTGCCATAAACAGCGGAATGGGAATGAAGCGCAGCACCGCATTCCGGCTCACCAGCAGCGGCGTCAGCAGTGCTGCGAGCACGTACCACTGCCACTCGATGGCCAGCGTCCAGTACACCACACTGACCCATGGCGCGTGCACCAGGTCATTGAGAAAGAAGAGGTGGTAGACCATCTGCCCCGCACTGAAGTGCACCACAGACGACGGCGCGAGCGGGCGCAGGAGCACATTGGCCGCGAGAATGGTGACAGGAATCGAGACCAGATACGGTGGATAAAGGCGAATGGCGCGTTTGAGCAGAAACCGGCCAAAGTTGCGCAGCGAGTAACCGCCGCGGTAAAGACTGTAGGGAATCACGAAGCCGGAGATCACGAAAAAGACATAGACGCCGGTGTAGCCGTAACGCCCGGTCCAATCGAGCCACCGTCCCTGCCCGCCCGCGAAGTGCCCCCAGGCGACATAAAGGGCGGCAAAGGCGCGCAGCGCGTTCACAATGTCGATCCGGCTGTGGGGAGAATAGGCAGACATGCTCTTGGTGATGCATGGTATATGCTCTGTGGACGATTGCAAACCCTGGCCGTAGACCCAAGTGGGCTCCCGGCGATTTTTCTGCCGGCCTCATGATTCGGCGCTGGGTAGCTTCTCCGCCTGGCATATGCGACACTGAGGAACATCAGGGGCCTGTAGCTCAACGGTTAGAGCAGCAGACTCATAATCTGTTGGTTGTAGGTTCGAATCCTACCGGGCCCACCAGAACCGCATTCAAATGCGGATGGTTTCCCTCTTCTTGAGGCGTGACGATTGGCTGATTCTCGCAGGAACGCGCGCCTTCACATCGCGCGCATGCCATCACGTTGCGCGATCCACTGCGAGAGGAAGGTATAAGCGCGGTCGGGCAGGATATCGAACTTCACGCCGGCGAGACCGTCGGCGTTGGTCCAGGCTACTTCCCCGTGGCCGCGGATCACTCCCCCAAAAGGAATCTCGAAGGCGAAATGAATACGCGATCCCGGAGTGTGGAAGTAGAGTGACCAGATAGCCATGCCAGCCTCACTCAGGTTTGACATGGTGCTCTCGACCTGCCGGCTGCCCATGGTCAGCTCCACTGGAACCATAAGCGGGTAGCGAAAGTTGCGGCGCCTCTCGGTGACCATCAAGCTAGCGGCCACGTTGAAGATGTGAGCGATCTTCTCAGCCGCCAGCGGACGTTGCAGCAGGAAATTGGCTCCGGCACGGATAGCGAACTGCGCCTCCGGAGCCGCACCGATGCAGGCGAAGACCACCGATCCGCGGTTGGCGCTTCCATTGCGCACCCGCTGGATCAGCTCCAGCGCTCCGGGAAGCCCCATATCGATGACGATCCCGTCTACCTTGCGGCGGGCTATATAGTCGGCAGCGCTGGAGACTTTGCCGGCGCAGTTCAATCTTCCATTGACCTGTCGCACGGCAGCGGCGATATCCTTGAAGATGACGGAGTCCTGGCACACCACCAGAAACTCGTGATGCCGGCTCCCCTGAGTAGCCGCCTCTCGGGCAGCCTGGTCTTTCGCCTGGACCAACATAGGAAAGTGGATTGCATTAGTTTACGTGGTTTTCACGGCACTGCAGCAGTAAAGATCGGTGGGATTTGCGCTGCCGCAGAATCCTGATAAAGCTAAGAAGTGCCGGTATGCTCTTGAATCCATTCGCCTTAAACAAACGATTAAAGAGCCCATAGATTAGCGCCCGCATATTAAGCTCGGTATTTCCACAGATCGCCCCAGGCTGCCCGTTTCGCCGCTTTGTATTCGTCCTTATCGGAACGCGTGACCGTCACACGTTCAGCCCCGCGGGCATTACAAAGACTAAGCTGGATATGCCCGCTATGCTTCTGGGGATGACGGACAATGCGGGACGCTTCCCCTTCCGGTGCAATGCTTTCCTTGTCGGCCACGATGTAAGAGAACTTCTCGTCCTCGTAAGACAGGTCGCCGCCTTTGATCCAGCGATGCAGAGAGCTGCGTTCCACCCGCTGTGAAAAATGGCACCAGTCACCTGCCGCAGCCAGAGGACAGGCGTTGCGATGCGTACAGGGAGCCAGAATGCCGGCTCCGGCAGCGATCGACGCCGAGCGCACGCCATGTATGACCTCAAAACCACGCATCGTTCCCGGTTCGATCACTACGAGAAACGGTCGCGCCATTTTCAGAGCCTGACGCAATAGCGACGCTCGGGCGGTCAGCGGCAGCTCACCCAGGGAATAAGACAGCACCACCAGATCGTGCTGCGGGAGATCACGTTCAACCCACAGATCGTGTTGGATCCACTCTGCTTGGCGCACCGGCGCATGCCTGCTGCGCGCTGCCAGCCGCCGGCCAATTTCGATCCAGGCCGCGTCACCTTCAATCAAGGTGGCCTGCTCAAGGGATGGGAAGAACGTTGCGGCCGCCCAGAGCGCGGTGCCCGGCCCTGCGCCAAGGTCAAGCAGGCTGCGAACGTCAGCCCGCGGGGCCAGGGAGCGAATCTCCTGCAGTACCCTGCTGATGGCAGCGAAAGTCGCCGGCAGTCGCGCCGCCAGGTATGCAGCACGCAGCGCGGGATCGCGAACGATCGGCGCGTGGGCGTGCGCCTGGCCGTTCTTGTAGCGCCGCGTCAGCTCGGCCGAGGCGCGAACGAGAGAGCCGCGCTCGAAGCCCGCCAGTTCAAAGTCAATCGCGTCGCGGAACTCCTCAATTAAGCGCATTGTTCTGGGCTCGATATATGGAAACTACTTATATTTCACCGAGCAACCGTACGGCTTGGTCGCGGGAATACTCACCGGCCTGCCGGCCATAGCTTCTTCGAGAGCCTCGGAGACCAGGTTCCTTGCATTCCACACATCGGTCTGCTCCGGCTTGGGACGGTCGTCGATAGCGCCGTCGTAGATCAGCGTTCCTTGAGGATCGATCACGAACATCTGCGGCGTCGTCGTGGCTTCGTACAAATGCCCCATGACGCCGCCTTCATCCATCAACACTGCTGTGGGATAAGCGCCGGCCTGCTTTACCCAGGCATTCTCCTGCGACGGCGTCATGAACCCAGGATTCCCCGGGCCCGACGAAATCACCGTCAGCCACACTACGCCTTTTCCGGTCCACTCTTTTTGCAGTCGTTGCATATTGCCGCTGGCGTAATGTTTCTTGACGGCCCAGCAAGGCTGGCTGTGCCACTCCAGCACCACGTACTTGCCGTGGTAGTCGTTCAGGTGCTGGGTTTTTCCCTGGCTGTCGACAATTCCGAAATTGGGCGCAGGTTCGCCGATCTGGACAGCCGCAGCACTTGCCAGGAGAGCTACCGCCGCTCCCACGCGAAGTACGCCATGCTTGCGCGATGCGCTTGTGTTCAACATCGCCAATATTCTATTGCAAGGGAGGGCGAGGCTGGCGGTTCTCCCAGCGTGACGCGGCTTCGCTTGGAAATATGGAAGACGAAGACGGATGTGACGTCAGTTCTCGGCGCGAACCGCGAACTCGCCTGTCTCAACCTGGCCTGCGCGTTTGACCTGCACGAAGATGCGGTAATCTCCGGGCTGCGGCAGTCCGTAGGGGAATGACACTTCCCCATTGGCCGGCGGGTTCATCCCCGGCATGTTGGCCATCGTTGTTTGCTGTCCGGCGCCTTCGGCCAGATTCACCGCGGCCATGGAAACGGAACCCGCGGGATGGACGTGAGCGAACACCTGGCCGTCCGTGCTGATGAACGCCGCGTGCCCGGCCATGCCCATGTAGTCTTCAAGCTGCGCGGGCTTGCCGTCTTTGTCGACCACGCGGAAGCGGAACCACATCGCCTGGTTGGTTTTGATCCTGGGCTGGCTATCCTCCCACACCATGCGATATCCGCCGGAAAGCTGAGACACGCGATCGGAAGCGGCAAGATCGGCAGCGCCGGAATCGTCGCCTCGAAGCGGCTCGCCGGCGATCGCGGGAAGATCGATGGCGCTGATCTGGGTTTCCGGAAAGCCATTCGCGTGCACGATGTCGGCGTAGATCTGATAGTGGCCCGCAGGCAGGCTGGGAAGCTTGTCGGCGAACTGTCCCTCTGTCGACGCGTCGGGATGCAAATGCCAGAAGCTCTTCATATCCGGCATGCTCACCAGAAACAGGTGCATGATGTGGCCATGGTCGGGGATGAGGTCGTTCAATTGCACCACGCCGAGACTATCGCCAATGGGCAAATTCAGCCGCTTCACCCGTTCATACATCCACGGGCTAAGCGCGTTCTCCAGGGTATTCGGGTTATCCAGCCGCACCTGCAGTACGTTGCCGGCATGAAGCGACGTTTCCGCATGGGGAATCTTGTAGTTCAGGCGGGCATTGGCGCTGGCATCCAAACCCCACCACCAGTTGGCCAGGATGAGCACGACAATCAGAAAAACCGTGGCGCCGCCCATGGTCCGGAACGAGCGTTTCTTCTGTACCGGGGAAGGCTCCTCGCCCGGATCGAGTTTGGCTTCGCGCGTAGCTGCTCCGGCGATGCCGACCATGCCAGCTACCAGGGCTATTCCCAGGAATGCCAGCAACCCTCCCATGGCCATTTGCATTTTCACCGAATTCACCGAGATGGCAGGAAGGGGCACTCCCAGCTCGCCGGCTCCCTTTTTGCCGTTGACTCTTACGCTGACCTTCCACGATCCGCGCCCCATGATCCACAGCTTTCCATGAAACATCTGCGGATCGGTGGCGGAGCGCTCTGCCGGATCGGCGGTTGGGGCCAGGTTGGCCCCTGGGCCGGTCATCCGCTGGGGAACAACCTCAACCTGCTCTACGTCAGGACTCGCGCTGCGAATCTCAATCTGTGCTATTCCCGGAATTACTGCCGGCGGCCGCACCGTGACCAGCAGATGATACGGCCCAGCATTGCCGTCAAAGTAAACATCCGGACTGTTGACGTGCGCTGAGGCCGCAAGCGGCAGGAAGAGTACGGCACACCGGACAAGACTGCGAAGGTTCATAAGCAAATCAACCAATTTTGATAGCGGCGAGGATTGCTCCGCGACTGCTTTGCGAAAACGCGGCCAGAGTTTTAACGTCTGACCTTCGCCAGCCAATTTCCAAAAATCAAGCCCAGCCACACGTTGATCACCGATGCCACGAATGCCATTCCCATCATCACCCAGAAGGCGGTGATGGTAGCTTCGTTCTTCAGAAAGATGTGCTGCACATCCGGCCAATTCGACTGAGCGAAGTAAGGATAGTTGTTGTGGTGGAAGAACCAGTTATCTCCCGCCGGCGACATGATCAAAGTAGCCAACGGCCACTGCACGGCGATCAAAGCCGCCAGGAAGGCCACCCCGCCCACCACCGACTGCTTCCAGATCGACGCGTTCTTGATCCGCGGCCACAACAGATCCACCGCGAAAGCTCCGGCCATGATCATGACTGGGAAGGGCAGGGGAACCATGTGGTCGATCTTCTGGTAAACCGGTCCCAGTTTGGGTTGCGCCGGAAACAGCGGCAGGATCCACAGCATCAGCAGGCAGAACGCCGTGTAGACGCCGGTCATGATGGTGCGCGCCCAGCGATGTCCGGTGACTCGCGCCAGCGCCTCCACCATAAACAGCAGGCCGATCACAGTGACCAGATAGGAAATTGCGCTGTGCTGCAAGGTGCGGCTGGTCCATTCCAGCTTCAGTGTCATCAGCTGGACGATGATGAAGCCGCCGGTAGCCATCAGCAGATATTCCAGCCGCTTCCGTTCTGTTCCACCCGCCCGATTCAACAAAGCGACAGTGAGAAACACCGAGCCCCAGTTGATCCCGAAAATTCCCAGCGCCAGCAGCATGTGCGGCGGGCTGATAATCTTCACGTCCAGCCCATAGGCCTGGTGCCACCAATCATCAAAGGGCGCCGAGGTCAACATGGCCGCGCCGCCCCAGGCCAGGATGAACGCCCCCAGCGGGCCGCGGAACCCGAGCACGTTGACCGAAATCTGTTTCGCCGCACTGTCGCGGCCGAAGGTGGTTTTGAAAATAACGTATGAAGAGGCCAGCCCCGCAATCACGGCGCCGAACTGAATCAGCAGGTGGGCCGGCGTCCAGAAGGAATCGCGGCCGATGGTTTCGTGCCAGGAAATGTCCCAGTAAACGCCGGTGGCGATGCCGGCCGAGGCGATCAGTCCCGCCCAACTAAGCCAGGGAACGGTGCTGGTTTTGGCAACAGCGCGCTCCGCAATACGAACCCCGGTTGGAGTTCCGATAGCTGTAGTGTTCATACATCCCCCCGCATGTGTTGGCCGATCGGGGCCCGGTAACAGCTATACAGAATACACTGAATCACCATTCAGTCGCTGGCCTTTCACTGGCGCATCGGGGTTACCAACGCCTGCGACCGATCGTATCGGCGTTCGCAGGCCGTCCATCAGGTTGGCAAATTCTTGGAGCTTCAATGACTGGGCTCCGTCGGAAAGCGCGCGCTCCGGACAGGGGTGGACCTCGATCATCAGCCCATCTGCGCCGATGGCCAGCGCCGCCCGGCTGGCAGGAGCGATCACGTCGCGCCGGCCGGTGCCGTGCGAGGGATCGGCTATCACCGGCAGGTGCGATAGCTCGCGCGCCAGCGCCACCGCGGCCAGGTCAAGCGTGTTACGCAGCATCTCCGTTTCAAAAGTCTTGATGCCGCGCTCACACAGCACCACGTTGGCATTTCCGCCGGCCAGCAGATATTCCGCCGCCAGCAGCCATTCTTTGATGGTCGCCGAAGGTCCGCGCTTGAGCAGCACCGGCTTCTCCGACTTGGCCAGTTGGCGCAGCAGATCGTAGTTCTGCATGTTGCGCGCGCCCACCTGAAGCATGTCGGCGTACTCGCTGATCAGCGGGATGTCGTTGGTGCTCATGACCTCGGTGACCACGGGCAGACCGGTCTCTTCGCGGGCTTCACGCAACAGCTTGAGCGCTTCTACGCCCAGGCCCTGAAAGTCATAGGGTGAGGTTCGGGGCTTGTAGGCTCCGCCGCGCAACAACGAAGCTCCGGCAGCTTTCACGCCACGGGCGGTAGCGAATAACTGCTCGCGCGACTCCACCGAACATGGCCCGGCGATGACCACGGCTTCGGCGCCGCCAATGATCACGCCTCCGACATCCACCTGGGTTCGACCGGTGTGAGTCTGCCGGCTCACCAGCTTGAACGGGTGCGCAATGGGCACCACGTCTTCTACGCCCGGCGCGGCACGCAAGGCTTCCAGCGCTGCTCGCGAGCCTCCAGAGCCTACGGCGGCCACGATAGCCCGCTCCGACCCCCGCGTCACGTGCGGCGTGAAGCCGCATTCCTTGACCCGTTCAATTACGTGTTGTAGTTCCGCTTCGCTTGCGCCCGCTGCCATGTTAATTACCATTGAAGTTCCCCTTTCCTGCCCCCGTGTGCCGGTATCGATCGCGTTCCTGCTGCATGGACCACTTGCCGATTCTGCGCGTCTCCAGGATGATGCGCCGGAAGATCCGCGTCAGGCCCGCCGGCTCCAGGGGCCCGCTGCTTTGCGCGCGAATCCGCGCCAGCACTTCCCGCTCGCGCCGCGCATCGTAAGCCGGAAGGCCGACGGCCACCTTGATCACTCCCAGCTCGCAGGCGATCTTCGCCCGCGAATTGAGCAGGCGGATCAGCTCCGCGTCCAGCCGGTCAATCTCACGCCGTCGCTCCTGCAGCATCCTGACCTTGTTCCCGCTCCCGTTGCGTTGGTTCATTAGCATCCCTTTATCCGCCCCTAAAACACAAAAGCCGCAACCTTTGGTTGCGGCTCGCGGAATCTTTAAGTGTCTAACTGTTTATTACTGCGTTGTCAGCACACCATCCGCGTCGCCGCTACCTGTAAAGAAGTAGCGGTATGTAAACGCGAAGTTAAATCGATTGGCGTGCATGCAGGCGGAGATAGTAGTCTAGCCCTCTCCGCCGTGTCAAGCAGCGCAAACCGCAGCAAAAACGGCGGAAGGAAATCCTGTGAGACATACATGAGCAAAACCGCTGATTCCAGAAACCTTGTTTCATCAGCCGATTCCCGGCCCGGTTGGCCCGATTACGTCGAGGATTTTCGTCAGGCGGGGCGCCAGGGCGTGGACTGGATCGCGCAGTATCTGTCCGGTATCTCCGATGTGCCCGTCCTGGCCCAAACCAAGCCCGGCGAGCTATTTGATTCCCTGCCTTCTTCAGCCCCGGCCAGGGGCGAATCGTTCGCCGAGATTCTCCAGGACTTCGATCGCCTGGTTATGCCGGCGGTCACACAGTGGAACCATCCGCGATTTTTCGCCTATTTCGCCTGTACCGGGTCAACGCCCGCCATTCTCGGCGAAATGCTGGCGGCGGCATTGAACACCAACGGGCTGCACTGGAAGACCTCGCCGGCCGTCGCCGAACTGGAGGAGCGCACGCTGGACTGGCTGCGGCAATGGCTCGGCCTTCCCCAGGGATGGTTCGGCATTGTCTACGACACCGCCTCCACCAGCAGCATGCACGCCATCGTGGCCGCGCGCGAGATGATCGCGCCCGAGGCCCGCACCGAAGGCAGCCGCGGCGATCTCGTCCTCTACACCTCCGAGCAGTCGCATTCCTCGATTGAAAAAGGAGCGATCGCCGTAGGTCTCGGCCAGAAAAACGTGCGCAAGGTTCCCGTGGACGCCGAGTTCCGCATGCGCGCCGACTCGCTGGCAACGATGATCGCCGAAGACAAAGCGGCCGGCCGGCGCCCTATGTGCATCGTGGCCACTATCGGCACCACTTCTTCCACCAGCGTCGATCCGCTGCCGGAGATCGTGGAGATCGCGGAGAAAAACGGCGTCTGGGTCCACGTGGATGCCGCCTACGCCGGCGCTGCCGCCATGCTGCCGGAACACCGCCATATTCTTTCCGGCGCCGAACGTGCTCACTCGCTGGTCTTCAACGCTCACAAGTGGCTGCTTACACCCATCGATCTCAGCGCTTTCTATACGCGCCGTCCCGACATTCTGCGCCGCGCATTCTCACTGACTCCGGAATACCTCAAGACCCAGGAAGATGCCCGCGCCCATAACCTGATGGATTACGGAGTGCCGCTGGGCCATCGCTTTCGGGCCCTGAAGCTGTGGTTTGTGATGCGGTACTTTGGCCGGGAGCGCATTGAAGCCATGCTGCGCTCGCATATCGCGTGGGCGCAGAAACTCGCCTCCCTGGTCGATTCGCATCTCCGGCTCGAGCGTGTTGCGCCCGTCCCTTTTTCCGTGGTCTGTTTCCGTTATCGCGGCTCCGATGCCGAGAACCAGGCGATTCAGGAAAAGGTGAACGCCTCGGGTCGCGTCTTTATCTCCGGCACGGTTCTGAACGGAAAGTTCACGCTGCGCCTGGCCATAGGCAATCTGGCTACGACATGGCAGGACATCGAGGAAGCCTGGGAGTTGATTGGGAAAGCGGTGAACGAGGTGGCGTAAACAAGCCGCAAGCTTGCGCAGGAACTAGGCGAAGCGCCGCATGATCACGTAGAACAGATAGGACAGGCTCAGGAACATGATTTCCAGCGCGGCAAAGACGATCAGGAAGCTGTTGTGCAAGCGCATCAGCATGCGGTTTTCAGGGTTCCAGCCGCTTCCGGGCGAAGGGATCTGCATGGCCTTGTACATGTCACGCGACACCAGTCCCAGATAGCGCACAAACAAGAGATAGAAGGCCACCCAGAAGAGCAGCCAGAACAGCGGGCCAATGGTAGAAGAAAAGCCGGTCAAGCCGTAGGCGTTGCCGCTGAGGGCAAAGTGCAGAAGCACCAGAAACACCAGGTTGAACCAGATGCCCTCGGCGGTTGCCAGGTAAAGATAGAGATCGCCTGCGGCGCGCACGTTGCCGCGAGGAAAATCGCGCCGAAGCCCGGCGGCGATCCAACCCGCGGCGAACACCAGCGCCAGGGAAAAGACCAGCGGCGTCCCCGAGTTGGCGACGGCCTCGGCTTGCTGTGTGGCGTACAGTTCCTTTTCCTTTTCGGCGTTCTTAGCAGCGAATTCCTCAAGTGATTTCTTGGAGTCTTCAATCGAAGCGTCCATCTGCCGGACAGCTTCTTCTTTGCTAAGCGATTTAAAGACCTGGTTCGACTTGGCGATACGATTTCGCTCGCGCTGAGTCGCATCCATGATTCCCTGCTGGCGAGCGGTTTCCGTTTCCAGGTCGGAATGAAGCGCCTGAATCTGATCACGCCGCGGGCCGGCATCGTGAGTCGCATACCAGTTGATGAGCGAGAGAAGAATGGCCGCTACGGCCAGGCCCTGCAGGGCGAATGCCCGGGGGGACGACCATCCCCGAATGTGGACAACGCTGGCGTAAGGAAGCAACTCCGGCCGCAAGTAAGCCGTGCTCTTTTGCCGCCAGAAAGGAATACCGGTCTGCTGGTTCCAGAGGGCGCGCAGGTGCTCCTGCGGAGATAGCTCCCGCTCAGTCTCCTGAACCTCGTTTTGCAGCTCTATTTCCATTGCTTACAACGTCCTTCTTTAGCACAGAATTTATGCCTCCTCCAAGCACCAGGAGTACATGCGGTTCCTTGCACTGGCGGACAGGCCATTTCATTAGAAAATCCACCTGACTCGGCCTTGCAGCCGACTGCGCAAGGTCCCTGCTAGCTCTTACTCTTTACAAATCGGATGTGGGTCAGGTTGCATCCCATGCATCTCTTCTTTATCGTGAATAACGCTCTCTCACGCGAGGAATGGCCAACAACGGCTCCAGCAGCGGCAGTGCCTTCGGCCAGCCCGGCATCCCGCCTACCTGGACCACCAGCAATAAAGATGGCATCGGCACCGCCTACTCCTCTTCCAGCCGCGTCTGGTTTACGCTGGCCCAGGGCATCCTGACCGAGATCTATTGGCCCACTATCGACCGCCCGCAGACGCGCGACGCGCAATTCCTCATTACCGATGGCCAGACCTTCTTCCACGAGGAGAAGCGCGACCTGGTCAGCGAAGTAGTGCGGATTGAGGCGCAGACCCTGGGCTACCACGTGACCTCCCGGGACCCTCAAGGGCGCTACCGCCTGGAGAAGGAGATCATCTGCGATCCGCACCAGGCCACCGTGCTGGTGCGCGCCAATCTGGTGGCTGCAGCTCCGTGGACGGGGAAACTGAAGATCTTCTTTCTTCTGGCCCCTCATCTTGAAGTGGGCGGCGCCGGCAATTATGCGCGGGCTGTCAGTGTTGCCGGGCGCAATGTGCTGCTGGCCTGGAAGAACAGTACTTACCTGGCCGCGGGATGCGATCGCGGCTTTGCCCGGACCTCGTGCGGTTTTGTCGGCTTCAGTGACAGCTGGCAGGATCTGCATGACAACTTCAAGATGGACTGGCAGTTCGACAACGCCGAAGACGGCAACGTCGCCCTGACTGGCGAGATCGACCTGGCCCAGGGTTCGCCGTTCACCATCGGCATGGCGTTCGGCGACAGCCGTCATGCAGCCGCCTCCATCCTCAATCAGTCACTCGCCATTCCTTTTGATATCCACCGCCGGCGCTTCATCGACCAGTGGCAGCGCATGGGCTCCACGTTGCACAGGCTGGATCACGTAACCGGTGACGGCGGCCATCTCTACCGCACCAGCCGCACTCTTCTGCTGTCCCACGAGGACAAGACTTTCGCCGGCGCTCTGATCGCCTCCGCCAGTATTCCCTGGGGCGACGCCATGGGCGACGAAGACCTGGGCGGCTATCACCTGGTCTGGGTGCGAGACATGATCTCCAGCGCCACGGCGCTGCTGGCCTCGGGCGATAAGGTCACACCGCTGCGCGCGCTGGTCTACCTGGCCTGTTCGCAACAATCCGATGGCGGTTTTCCCCAAAACTTCTGGATTGACGGAACGCCTTTCTGGAAAGGTATCCAGCTGGATGAGGTCGCTTTTCCCATCACTCTGGCGTGGCGATTGTGGAAGGCCGGGGCGCTGGAACAGTTCGATCCCTATCCCATGGTGAAGGCCGCGGTTTGCTTCCTGATCCAGAGCGGTCCGGTAACACAACAGGAGCGCTGGGAGGAGGCCAGCGGCATATCGCCATCGACGGTAGCAGCGAACGTTGCCGCGCTGATCTGCGCTGCCGACTTCGTCCGCGACCACGGCGATACCAGGGCGGCCCAGTTCATTGAAGACCACGCTGATTATGTCGAGTCCAACATAGAAAATTGGACCGTCACCACTCAGGGCACGCTGGTGAAAGACATTCCCCGGCATTACATTCGCATCCTTCCTATGGAAGTCAACGACCCCGATCCGGTCGAAGATCCAAACACCGCGGGGCTCACGCTCAACAACCAGCCGCCGCAGGGACCATTTCAGTTTCTTGCAAAGGATATTGTCGATGCCGGCTTCCTGGAGTTGGTGCGCTACGGAATTCGCAAAGCAGGCGATCCGCTGATGGAAGATTCGCTGCGCGTGATCGACGCGGTTCTCAAGGCCGATACCCCATGCGGTCCGGCCTGGCGCCGCTACACTCACGATGGGTACGGACCTAATGCCCAGGGCGAGCCGTACATTCATTGGGGCATCGGCCGGGCCTGGCCGCTCCTGGCCGGCGAGCGCGCGCACTACGAGCTGGCGGCGGGCCGCGACGTGCGGTCCTACATCGCGTCGCTGGAAAACTTCGCCTCCCAGAGCGGCATGCTGCCTGAGCAGGTATGGGACCAGCCCGATTTGCCCGCCGCAGGAATGTATCTGGGCAAGCCTGCCGGCTCCGCGATGCCCCTGATGTGGGCGCACGCCGAGTACATCAAGCTGCTGCGCTCGGTGAGCGACGGGCAAGTATTCGATCTGATACCCATCGTTGCCGACCGCTACCTGCGCGGACGCGGCCGCAAAGATCTTCAAGTGTGGAAGCCGAACCGCCACTTGCACTCGGTGCCGGCGGGATCAGTGTTGCGCATCGTGGTTCAGGGACACTTTCGCCTGCGCTGGTCATGCCCGCAGTGGCAAGTTCAACA
Organism: Candidatus Angelobacter sp.; assembly: GCA_035307585.1. GTDB lineage: Bacteria > Acidobacteriota > Terriglobia > Terriglobales > Acidobacteriaceae > Angelobacter. The sequence goes on along the minus strand of DATGHX010000012.1, from coordinate 340,191 downwards.
GGAGGTCGCCTCGAATGACAGCGGCCTCGATCTGGGCTACGTTGACATCTCCACTCGCCCCGGACCGCCTGCCACCATCCGCTTTAGCTTCACCGATGCAACGTCATCCTCGTTGCCCAAAGACACGGTTTTTGAAGTGCGCGTGCAGCCAAACAAATAGTCCCACGCAACACAGGGGACAACTTTCACACTCGGCTAAACTGTGATGTGAGCCTCTCCGCCAACGCGCTGCTGCTGGGTGTAGCCTTCGTCGCCGGCGCGCTGAATTCGATTGCCGGTGGCGGCAGCTTTCTCTCCTTCCCGCTGCTGGTCTTTCTCGGCATTCCATCCGTTAACGCCAACGCCACAAATACCGTTGCTCTGTGGCCGGGAACTATTGCTTCCACCGGCGCTTATCGCAAAGCGCTCAGCGCCGATCTGCTGAAGCGCATGTTGCCGATGCTGATCATCACCCTGGCCGGCAGCCTGGCTGGCGCATTGCTGTTGCTAAACACGCGGCAGCGCACCTTTGATCATCTGGTGCCGTGGCTGCTGCTTGCAGGGACGCTCCTGTTCACCTTTCGCACCACGATCACACGCCGGGTTGCGCGGCCGCATCCGAGTCAGGGATTGTCGGCGGGAACGATTGGCTGGATCGTGCTGGCGCAAGCGCCGCTAGGAATCTATATCGGATACTTCGGCGCCGGGGTCGGCATCCTGATGCTGCCGCTTCTGGCGCTGATGGGAGTGGAAAACATCCACGCCATGAGTGGCCTGCGCACGCTGCTGGTCACCTGCGGCAATGCCGTGGCCGTGACCGTCTTCATTCTGGCCCATGCCATCTACTGGCCGCAGGCGCTACTGATGATGGTGGGCGCCATCGCCGGCGGCTATCTCGGCGCTTGGCTGGCTCAGAAGATGGACCCGCGCACGGTCGGGTATGTGGTGATTGCCATCGGCTATTCCATGAGCGCATACTTTTTCTGGAGGATGTATTTGCAACGGTGATGAACGCTGCCGGTTTGTTGCACGTTGTTGTTATCCAGTGGCTGCTTCCCGCAAAGACGAGCTCGCGAATGCGTTGACCCACGGTCTCGGGTTCGCGCTGGCGCTGGCGGGCATGGCAGTGCTGGTGACGCTGGCCGGTCTTCACCACAATCCCCGCCAGATTGTCTCCTACAGCGTCTACGGCGTAACTCTTGTGCTGCTTTATGCCATCTCTACGGCCTATCATGGAGTGCGAGTCCCAGGCGCCAAGCGCATTCTGAGAATTCTCGATCACGCGGCCATTTACCTGCTAATCGCCGGAACCTACACGCCTTTCGCGCTGATCAGTCTTCGTGGTGCCTGGGGCTGGTCGTTGTTGGGGATTATCTGGGCGCTGGCCGCCACGGGTGTGGTTCTCAAGATCTGGTTCATAGGGCGCTTCCCGCGCGTCTCCGTCGTTGTCTATCTGGGGATGGGCTGGCTGGCTCTGGTGGCCGCCCGCCAGCTGTTTACTCATCTACCGCCGGCGGGATTGGTCCTGCTGTTCGCGGGTGGCCTGTGCTACAGCTTTGGCATCCTGTTCTTCGCCTTCGACTACAAACGCTTTCATCACGCAATCTGGCATGTTTTTGTTCTGGCCGGATCGGTCTGCCACTTCTTTGCGGTTGTGACTTCTACATTGCCGCGGAGTTAGGTGGAGTGGACTTCCGGTTGGGATGACGGCGTTTCCCGAAAAACTCTTCACGGGAGCGGATGTTGAGTGAAGAAGTTCCAAACGTCGCTGTTTACCTGAGCCGCTACCGCGCCGCTTCGCGCTTCCCACTTTCCCACCACCGCGACGGCGGCTACGGCTTTTTATCATCCTCATCGCAAGCAGCCCTCCAGTTCTTGCCGTCGTTTTACGATCAAACATTTCAACCTCGCTAGAGGATACGATGTGGGTAGGCTTTGCCACAGGTCTGTGAGATTTGACCAGCGTCTATGTATCACGTTAAAATCACAAGGTTTGCCAGTAATTTTAGTCCCTGCCTGGGTTGCGCAAGGCCAAGCAAACCGATCGCATTCAGCAAGGTTCAAGTTCATCTAAGTCCTTTCTGGCCTCGCGCTTGCAAGGGCAATTGGAGAGAGTTATGTACGCGGTGATTCGCGCCGGGGGGAAGCAATATCGCGTTTCTCCCGGAGATGTTGTGAAGATTGAGAAGCTGCCGGCGGGCGAGGGCGATACCGTTGAATTCAACGATGTGCTCGCGATTTCCGGCGACGAGGGCAAGATTGGGCCCGGCCAGGGAGCCGTGGTCAGCGCCCAGGTCATGGAGTCCGGACGCGCCGACAAGATTCTGGTGTTCCACTTCAAGCGCAAGAAACAGTACAAGAAGATCTACGGACACCGCCAGCCGTTTACGGCAGTGCGCATCACGGAGATCGCTTTCGATGGCCAGAAGTTTTCCGCCCCCGATCTGCCGGCGGCGAAGAAGAAAGCCAAACCCGCGGCAGAGGCAAGCGGACACGCAGCCGGGGAGCACGGGGCGAAAGGCAAGAAGGCCGCGGCTCACAAGAAACCAAAGGCCAAGGCCAGCGCGAAGAAAGCTGCAGGCAAGAAGAAAAAGTAGAAATCAGTTTGGCTTAATCCGGGCTTCAGCCCCTGAGAGTTTGTTATGGCACATAAAAAAGGTTTAGGTAGTTCTAGAAACGGGCGCGACTCCAATTCGCAGCGCCTGGGAGTAAAAGCATTCGGCGGCCAGTTGGTCCCCGGCGGCACCATCATCGTCCGCCAGCGGGGCACTCGCATCAAGCCCGGCGCCAACGTCGGCCGCGGCAAAGACGACACTTTGTTCGCCAAGGTCAGCGGCGTGATCAAGTTCGTGGATCGTGGAACCGGCGGACGCTACGTTCTCATCGAACCCAAGGAGATGGCCGAAGCATAGGCGAGTTCTTCCCTTTAGCGTTACATGAGCCCCGCGCGTGCGGGGCTTTCGTGTCTGGGGATGACTATAATCCGGGGATGCCCGCTCCCTCCAGAGACCACGCAGAAGTCGACGCCGCCGGAGGACCGACGATCCGCAATATTTCCGACACCGCTCTCTGGGTTGCGGTTTATCGCGCACGCGAGAGCGAGCGCTCTGACGCGGTGTTTCACGATCCGCTGGCGCGGCGGCTGGCGGGCGAACGCGGCGAGCAGATCGCGCGCAGCATGGCCTTCAGCGAGAAGAATGCCTGGTCGTATGTGGCGCGCACCTGGGCTGTAGATCAGATCGTGACGCACCAGGTGCAGTCGGGCGCGGACACGGTGATCAACCTAGCTGCTGGCCTGGATACGCGGCCCTATCGCATGGAACTGCCGCCGGCGCTCAAGTGGATAGAGGTCGATCTGCCGGGGATGATCGATTACAAGGGGCAGGCGCTGGCCGGTGAGAAACCGCGCTGTGCGCTGGAACGGGTGAGTCTTGATCTCGCGGATGTGGCCGCGCGGCGCGAGGTGTTTGCTGATTTCGGTCGCAAAACAAAGAATGCGCTGATCATTACCGAGGGCCTGTTGGTCTACCTGAGTCCGGAGGAAGTGCTGCAGCTGGGCAGAGACCTGGGGGCGCAGGCCACCTTCCGCGATTGGATTGTTGAAGTGATCTCGCCGGGTCTGCTGAAGATGTTGCAAAAGAACCTTGGCGCTCTCGGCGAAGCGGGATCGCCTCTGAAATTCGGCCCCAGCGAAGGGCCGGACTTCTTCACAGCCTGCGGATGGAAGCCCGCGGAGGTTCATCCCCTGCTGCAGACCGCGGCCAGGTTGAAACGGCTGTCGTTGCTCATGCGCCTGGTGGCCAAGCTGCCGGCGTCAAACGAAAAGCAGGGATCGCGACCCTGGGGAGCGGTTTGCCGCGTGACCCGCGTGTAGGAATCGTCCATTTTCTCCAAGGCAGGACGAAACGCGACTGCATCGCCCTGCGAACGATAGAATCAATATAACGATGTTCATTGATGAAGCAGTTATTCGCATCAAGGCCGGCGATGGCGGCAACGGCTGCATGGCTTTTCGCCGCGAGAAATTCGTTCCCCGTGGCGGACCCTCCGGTGGAGACGGCGGGCGCGGCGGCGACATCATCATGGAATCCAGCGAACGCCACAACACGCTGGTCCATTTCCGTTTCAATCCCGAATACAACGCCGAGCGCGGACGCCACGGCGAAGGTTCCAACTGCACCGGTCGCGACGGCGAAGGTATTGTGCTCAAGGTTCCCGTGGGGACTATCGTCTACGATCAGGCGACAGGCGAAACAGTCTACGATTTTTCCCGGGCTGATGAGCGCGTGATCGTGGCCCACGGCGGACGCGGCGGGCGTGGTAACCAGCACTTTGCCACCAGCACTCACCAGGCGCCGCGGGAGCACGAACTGGGCAAGCCGGGCGCAGAGCGCGTTCTGCGGCTGGAGTTGAAGCTGCTGGCCGACGTCGGGCTGGTAGGATTCCCCAACGTTGGCAAGTCGACTCTGATTTCGCGCATCTCCGCGGCCAGGCCCAAAATCGCCGACTATCCCTTCACCACGCTGCAGCCGAACCTCGGCGTAGTGACCATCGGCGAGGCGCCGCATGAGAACAGCTTTGTGGTAGCCGACATTCCCGGTCTGATTGAGGGCGCGCACGCGGGCACCGGACTGGGCATGCAGTTTTTAAAGCATATCGAGCGTACGCGCGTGCTGGCGCATTTGGTGGACGTCTCGGACGCGAGCGGCCGCCCCGACCCGGCGAAGGATTTTGACGTCATCATGACCGAGCTCGCGAGCTTCGGCGCCGGGCTGGAGAAAAAGCCGATGGTCCTGGTGGCCTCCAAGATCGACGTGGCCAATCGCGACAAGCTGGCCAAGCTGCGCAAGCATGCGCGCAAGATGAAACTCGATCTCTATGAGATTTCCGCGGTCACCGGACAGGGCATTCCGCAGCTGAAATATGCTCTGGGTGAGCGCGTGGCTGAGATCCGCGCGGGCACTTACGTTGCGCCCGAAACTGGCGCGCGAAAGAAGGCCGCTTCACCGCGCAAGGCGCGCAAGAGGGCCCAGGCGCGGCGCCGCATCCCGAAGCGCGCGGCGTTCAAGAAGCGGAAGAGTCCCAGCCGATGAGGATCGCGTTCTTCGGCGGCACCTTCGATCCCGTGCACCTGGGACATCTGGCGGTGGCCCGGGCCGCAGCCAAGAAGTTCGGGCTGAAGCTGATTTATTTCGCGCCGGCGGATATTCCGCCTCACAAGCAAAAGCGTGCTCTGGCCGGTTTCGCTCATCGCTACGCCATGCTGTCCCTGGCCACCGCCGGCCAACCGGGCTTCGTGCCCTCGCTGATCGATGCCTACACGGGCATGCCCAACTATTCATTCGAGAGCCTAGTACGCCTGAAGAAAACACTATCCCGCTCGGACAGGCTCTACTTTCTGATTGGCGTGGATGCCTTCAAGGACATCAGCACCTGGTACAAACCGGTAGAGTTGCTGAACGAATGCGATTTCATCGTCGCCTCCCGGCCCGGCTACTCTCTGGCCGACGCCGCCCGCGCTCTGCCTGAAGCTTTGCAACCGCCGGCATCAGAACTGGAAAAGCTCAGTCAACACCGGAGCGGCTTCATCCGCCTGCCGCGTACAACCCTGCACCTTCTGGACAGAGTAAATGTGCCAATATCCTCGACCAAAGTCCGCACACTGGCGCAGGGCTCGATTGGGCGGCTGAGACGGTTTGTTCCCAAGGCCGTGGCGGATTACATCAAGAAGGAGCGGCTGTACATCGAAAACTCTTAACAAGCGTGAAAACCAGAGCACGCGGGATAATGCTATCTTCTAAAGCATAACGTCAGGAGTACTGAACAGCGAATGAGTCTGGAGACGAGGCAGCAGGTCGCACAGGCGGTCAAGGCGGTTGAAGAGAAGAAGGGCGAGAACGTAGCCATCCTGGAGATGGATCGCAATGCGGGAGCGTTCACTGATTATTTCGTCTTGTGCTCGGGAACCAACCCCCGTCAGATCCAGGCAATCTCTGACGAAGTAGAACGCAGGCTCGCGCCCATGGGACGCCGCCCCACCAGCCTGGAGGGATACAACCAGGCCGAATGGGTGCTGCTGGACTACGTGGATTTCGTGGTTCATATCTTTTCCGAACGGGCGCGCGGGTTTTACGATCTGGAGCGCCTGTGGAAGTCGGCCCATCGGCTCGCGCCCGCCGATCTGCTCAAGAAGCCCACGGCCAGGCCCACGAAGAAAGCGGCATCTAGAGCTGTCTCGCCGAAAAGTAAGGTCAAGCGGAAGCCTACACGCTCGCGGGCGAAGGCCACGAAGCGCAAGAAGCACAAATAGAACCAAACGACAGCCGAGAAGAATCACAATAGTTTTGGATAGCAGAGACTTACTTCCTTCATCTTTGCTGGTGAGGTGGGATTGTTTACTGCACGCTAACGTGCGTTTACAATCGCAATTCGCGTGAAACTGCAAATTGCCTGGGTTGGGAAAACTAAAGACGCCTCCGTCCGCGTGCTGAGCGGGGAATACCTGCAGCGCATCTCGCGCTACGTGGACTCGGAATCTCACGAGATGAGCAGCGAAGACGCGCTTCTGGAGCTTGCCGCGGGCAAAGCCGGACGGAGCGCGCCGGTGCTGGTGCTGCTGGACGCGCGGGGCCGCCAGTTTACTTCTGAGGAGTTCGCCGAACTGCTGCGCGATCAGCAGGACCGCGGCACGCAGAATCTTTTCTTCGGGGTCGGTCCCGCCAACGGCTTCAGCGACAAAGCCCGCGGGGTCGCCGATCTGATACTTTCTTTTGGTAAGATGACCCTACCCCATGAGCTTGCCCGTATTGTCTTGCTAGAACAGATCTATAGAGCCTTTACGATCCTCAAGGGCCATCCTTACCACATAGGGCACTAGAATGAGTGACGTTCACCGCGGGCTGATTATCGTCAACACCGGACCTGGTAAGGGCAAAACTACAGCAGCCATGGGCACCGGGCTGCGGGCTGTCGGCAACGGCATGAAGGTGCTGATGCTCCAATTCCTCAAAGGATCCTGGCATTACGGCGAACTCGACGCGGTGAAGGCCTTTGGCGAAAACTTCGTGATGAAGCAGATGGGCCGCGGGTTTGTGAAAGTCGGCGGCGCCGAGACTGATCCCGAAGACATTCGCATGGTGGAGCAGGCGTGGGCCGAGGCCAGCGAAGCGATTCTTTCCGGCCAATGGGACCTGGTGATTCTGGACGAGATCAATTACGCCATCAGCTATGGCATGCTCGATCCGGCGCTGGTGGCCGAGACACTGAAGCGTAAACCGGAGCAGGTGCACGTGATCTTGACGGGCCGGAATGCGCATCCGACAATCATTGAGCTGGCCGATACGGTTACGGAAATGAAGCAAGTCAAGCACGCCTATGAAAAAGGCGTGATGGCGCAGCGTGGGATCGAGTACTGAGGTGGTTGGTTGACCTGGTTTAAAAGGGAATCCGGCGATATTCAGCTTTCGGGCGAAAAGCGCGTGCGCACCGAAGGCCTGTGGGTGAAGTGCGACGGCTGCCGCCAGATCATTTGGAAAAAAGAGCTGGAAGACAACCAGAACGTCTGCCCCAAGTGCGACTATCACTTTCGTATCAGCTCGGTAGAACGCCTCTTGCTGCTGCTTGATGAAGGCAGTATAGAAACGTCTGACGAGAATCTGGCCTCCACTGATCCTTTGAGCTTCACCGACACGCGTCCTTATAAAGAGCGGCTCGAGAAAAGCCAGGCCAGCACAGGGCTGAAGGACGCCATCATCAACGCCACCGGAATGCTTCAGGGGCGGCCTGTGATCGTGAGCTCCATGGAGTACTCATTTATCGGCGGCAGCATGGGCGCGGTGGTGGGAGAATCCATTACCCGGGCTATTGAGCGCGCGCTGGAGAAGAAGACGCCGATCATCGTGGTTTCCGCCTCGGGCGGAGCGCGCATGATGGAGGGCGTGGTCAGCCTGATGCAGATGGCGAAAATCTCAGCCGCACTGGCGAGGCTGGACTCGGCGCGCGTGCCTTATATTTCCGTGCTTACTGATCCCACCACCGGCGGCGTGACCGCTTCCTACGCCATGCTGGGCGATCTGAACATTGCCGAACCCGGAGCGCTGATCGGCTTCGCCGGACCACGCGTGATCGAGCAGACCATCCGCCAGAAACTTCCCGAGGGCTTTCAGACCAGCGAATTCCTGCTGAAGCACGGAATGCTCGATGCCGTGGTCCATCGCCGCGACATGAAGAGCTACATCGCCCGAGCTCTGGATTTCATGGCCCCAAAGGCGGCCTGAGCCGTGCCTGCTACGTACGAATCCGCGGTTTCCCGGTTGCTGCAGCTCGGGCACGAACTGTCGTCGCAACAGAAGTTCGATCTGGAGCACATGCGCCGGCTGGCGAAGGCTCTGGGCAATCCGCAACAGCGACTGCCCAGCGTTCTGATTGCGGGAACGAATGGCAAGGGCTCCACGGCCGCGACGCTGGCGGCCATTGTTGAGGCCGCCGGTTATCGCACCGGGCTCTACACCTCTCCGCACCTGGCGGAGATCAACGAGCGCATCCAGATCAACCACGAGCCGATCAGCAATGCGGAATTCGCGGAGATATACGACCGCGTGGAAACTGTGGCTCAAGAGCTGGTTGCGCGCGGGGAGCTGCCCTGGCATCCCAGCTTTTTTGAGATGTTGACTGCCATGATGTTCGAATACTTTTCCAGCGCGGGGGTTGCGCTGGCTGTCCTGGAGGTCGGCATGGGCGGACGGCTCGACGCTACTAACATCGCCGACCCGTGCCTTTCAGTGATTACCGACATCGACTACGATCATCAGAAATTCCTGGGCAACACGCTGCCGGAGATCGCCCGCGAGAAAGCGGGAATCATTCGCCGCGGCGGGACCGCGGTTTTGCTGGCGCAACATCCCCTGGTGAACGACACGCTGGGCCGCGAAATCATGGAGCGCGATGCCCACGCCATCAACGCTCTCAAACACATGCCTTCCATCACTCCGGTGGCCGACTACGGGAGCCATGGTGCAGGTGCTCGCAACAGGTTTCCTTTGCATGTCATGGGCAGAGAAATCATCATTGATTCCCCGCTGGCCGGCCGGCACCAACTGAGGAACCTCGCGCTGGCCATCACCGCCGCCGAGCAGCTGAATCAGTGCGGCTTCCGTATTCTGCCCGGGCACGTTGCTGAAGGCGTTCGCCAAACCCGCTGGCCGGGACGTTTCCAGATGCTTCCAGCCGAAGCCGGCTATCCCGAGACCGTGCTGGATGTGGCCCACAATCCTTCGGGGGCCTGGGCTCTGCGGGCTGCCTTGTCGGCTTTCTATGAAGACCGCCGGCTCACCTTCGTCTTTGGGGCCATGCGCGATAAAGCAATCGCCGAAATCGCAGGCATTCTGTTTCCGCTGGCTGAGCGGGTAATCGCGACGCACGCCGACAATCCGCGGGCGGCTTCGGCCCATGAGATCACGGAGCTGGCCGCTCCTACGCAAACGGAGATCGTGGAAGAGGAGAGCATTCCCGCGGCGCTGGAGCGAGCCCGGCAGTTCGCAGGCAGTAACGGAGTGGTGGTAATCACCGGTTCGATTTACATTGTGGGCAAGGCCTTGGAGTTACTGCCGGCAAGCAAGGTCCGTCAGAGTGTTTGAAAACGTGTCGCAGACGACCCAAGTCCAAATCGAACCTGTGGCCAAGGCGTCCGGCATTCGCCACCTGCTCTCACGCCTGCGCTCCTATTTCATCTGGGACCCGCTGATCTGGATTTACACCATCGTCCTGGGCTCGCTTTCACTCTGTTGTTCGCTCTTCGATCGCGGTGGGCGCATACAACACGGCTTCGCCAGGCTCTGGTCGAGGATGATTCTGGGAACGGTTGGCGCTCACGTCAGCGTCGAAGGCCTGGAAAAGATCGATACCACGCGAGCCCACGTTTACGTGGTGAATCATCTTTCCGCGCTAGACATTCCCATCCTCTACGTGCATCTGCCTTTTCAGTTCCGGATTCTGGCCAAGCGCGAGCTGTTCCGCTACCCGTTTATGGGATGGCATCTTCGCCGCTCGGGGCAGATTCCCGTGGATCTGGAGAACCCCAAGAAGTCAATTCGCAGCCTGCACAAAGCGGTGGACGCAATCCAGGCGCAGATGCCGCTGGTGATTTTTCCCGAGGGCGGGCGCTCAGAAGATGGGCAGCTGCAGAAATTCATGGGCGGGGCTTTCTTCACCGCCATCAAGGCGCAGGTGGACGTGGTGCCCATGGCCATCATCGGAAGCTACGAGATGCTGAAGATGAACACCTGGCACATCCAGCCGCGGCCATTGCGCCTGCTTGTGGGCGAGCCGATCTCGACCACCGGGCTTACCGTACGCCAGACCGATGTGATGGCCGACCAGGCGCGAGACATCATCGCCCGGCTCTATTACACCAATTCGGCTATACCTGACCTGGACCAACGAAGCCAAGAACCAGGAAAGTAAAAGTGGGACAAAGCCAGTGATCAGACGCAAGAAGAAAGCCCAGTCCGGCCCTCTGAAACCCGTCAGCAAGCCTCGCATCGCGATTCCCGAACCTTGCGCCTATGACCCCGCATACAGCGCCCGCACCCTGCCGCCGTACCTCCATGCCATCCAGGAAGCCGGCGGCGAGCCGGTGGTCATCCCTCTGGGACTGGCGCAGGAGGAGCTGGCCCGGCGCATCAGCGGATGTTCGGCGGTGCTGCTGCCTGGCAGCAAGGCTGACGTGGATCCGCAAAAATTCAACGCTGAGCGCCATTCCCGCACCAGTGCTGCTGATCCCCAACGCGACGCCGCCGACGAACTGCTGTTGCAGGATGCCTACAATCTCCACAAGCCGATCTTTGGCATTTGTTACGGCCTGCAGTCGTTGAATGTGTGGCGCACCGGATCGCTGGTACAGCATATCGAGACCAAGATCGCGCACTCGGGCCGGCTGAGCGGCGAGATGGCCCACCACGTGGTCGTGGAACCGAACTCGCTTCTGGCGCATGAGATCGGGCGCGCTTCATGTCCGTGCGTGATCCCCGTAAATTCCAGCCATCATCAGGCTGCTAAAGTCGTGGGCGATGGATTGCGCGTGACCGGCCGCTGCCCGGAAGACGGCATTATTGAAGCCATCGAGGGCACGCTGCCCGGCCATTACGTGCTGGCGGTTCAGTGGCACCCGGAACGCACATTTGAGAACGATGAGCCTTCCCGGCATCTGTTTTCTTCCTTTGTTCAGGCCGCTCGCAGTTGGCGACTTGCCGCCCCTGGCAGCGGTTCGGCTTAAGCCACTCTGGATTGAGGGGTTAACCGGCCCCTTCGAATCTGCATCCAACAAAGTGAGGGTCTTTCGCTCAGCGTTCATGCGGGTGTGCCGAAACCGAAACGGAGGGTCCATCTGCGCCCTGACATCACCAATCGAACGCCCGCCCTGACGGCAGGCATCTTTTTGGTCTTGGCGGTGATTGCCGCCAACGCGGCCTTCTCCTATCGTGCGATCCGCCAGTTGGCCCATGACCAGGAGTGGGTGGTTCGCACCCAGGAAGTCCTGGGCGAACTACAGGCCACACTCACCTTGGTTACCGACGCCGAAACCTCTGATCGCGGATACCTCCTCACCGGCAATCCTTCTTTCCTGGAGCCATTTACGCGCGGATCGGCAGAGGTGGGTGGCCACATCGACCGGATTGAGGAACTGACCCGCGATGACCCGGCCATGCAGTCACGGATTCCCACGCTGCGCCGGCTAGTCCAGGAGAAGCTCCAGAGCGCTCAGAGCTCGTTGGATGCGGCGCGGCGCGGAGATCCAAAAGCCGCAAGCGCGGCTTTGGCACGCGGGGCTGGAAGACAGGAGATGGACCGGGTGCGGGAGATGACCCGGCAGATGCTCGCCCAGGAAAGCAGCCTGCTTGATACGCGCACGCAGGCGGCCCACGAGAGTCTGCGCCACGCGGTGCTGACCCTCAGCGTGGCATCCCTTGTAGCAATCGCCTTCGTCCTCGCTTTCTTTGTCGCGGCGAGACGCGAGGTGCTGGAGCGAGTGAAAGAGGCTCGCGCGGCGCAGGAACGGGAGTCGTGGCTGAACACCACGCTGAGAAGCATCGGCGACGCCGTGATCGCAACCGACGCCCGGGGTAACATCCAGTTCGTAAACAGCGCCGCCGAAAAGCTGATCGCCTGCAGCACTGACGAATGCAGCGGGCGGTCGATCGCAGAGGTGTTTCGCATCTTTAATGAGCAGGATCGCTCGCAGGCGCCAAACCCTGTGGAGAAAGCTCTGCGCGAGGGCGTAACCGGATTGGGCGAGCGCATTGTTCTCCGCAATCTCAAGGGCGAGGAAGTGCCGATTGAAGACAGCGCTGCGCCGATTCTGGGCCCTGGCGGCAAAGTCATCGGAGTAGTGCTGGTGTTTCGCGATCTCACATCGCGGCGGATGGCGCAGGAGAGCGCGCGGCGCTCCGAGAAGCTGGCATCTTCAGGCCGGCTGGCCGCGACCATCGCCCACGAAATCAACAATCCGCTGGAGGCTGCCACCAACTTCGTCTACCTGGCCAAGAACACTCAGTCGCAGGAAGAATGCCAGCGCTACCTGGCCGGAGCCGATTTGGAGTTGGCGCGCGCTTCCCAGATTACAAGAAAAGCCCTGAGCTTCTATCGCGACTCTGCGAGCCCGGCGAAAGTCAACGTATCCACCCTCTTTGAGGAGATTCTGGCAGTCTATGGCGGCCGCATACGTGGAGCTCGCGTTCGGGTCGACGTGCAGTGCGGCGCGGACGTTGAAGTGGTAACTCTTCGTGGAGAGCTGATTCAGATCATCTCCAACTTGATTTCCAACGCTCTCGACGCCATGAAGCCGGGAGGCCGGCTGGTTCTTCGCGCGAAGAACGGGGGGCGGGGAATCAACTTGCAGGTAGAAGACGACGGCGAGGGCATTCCTCAAACCAACCTGGGAAAAATCTTTGATGCCTTCTTCACCACCAAGCGCGAGACAGGAACCGGCCTGGGCTTGTGGGTAGTCAACGATCTGGTGCACAAACAGGGAGGAAGTATCTCCGTGGAGAGCCGCACGGAAGGCCCAAAGCCTGGAACCAGGTTCTCCATCTTTCTGCCTTCGGTCGCGGCCGTGCCGCTGAAGATGCCGGAGCGAAAAGCATCCTGATCATCTCTTCTTCACGACTCCTGAGTGGCGCGACTTGCGCCACCGTTGTGGGTTTCGTATCGTAAGTGGCATGCCGGAAAAGGGCGTGCTGATGTCGCTCGACAATCGCGTTGCGGTGGTGAGCGGAGGGTCGCGAGGAATAGGAGCGGCGATTGTCCGCATGTTCGTTGCGGCCGGCGGCCGCGTGCTGTTCAATTATCAGAAAGCGCGCGCGGAAGCCGATCGCCTGGTGGCCGAATGCGGCCGGGAGCGATGCGCATCGGTTCAGACTGATCTCACCACGGCAGAGGCGGGCGCCGGATTGGTTCGAGCGGCAGTTGGGCGCTTCGGGCGGGTCGATATCGTGCTCGCCAACCACGGCGTGTGGCCGCCACAGGACATGGCGGTCGACCGCATGAGCGATGAACAATGGCGCTCGACCATGGCGATCAACCTGGACAGCGTCTTTGGAATGATCAAGCATGGCGTGGCGCAGATGAAGAAACAGAATGGCGGCGGCCACGTAGTGCTGATCAGCTCCACCGCCGGGCAGCGCGGCGAGGCTTTTCATTGCGACTACGCTGCCAGTAAGGGCGCGCTCATCAGCATGGTGAAAGGTTTGTCGACCGAATTGGCGCGCGACGGCATTTACGTGAATTGCGTGGCGCCGGGATGGGTGGACACGGATATGGCCGCGCCGGCTTTGCACGATCCGGAGACCGGAGCTCGCGTACGCGCCACAATTCCGCTGGGACGACCGGGAAAGCCGGAAGAGATCGCCGCGGCCGTCCTGTTCCTGTGCACGCCCCATGCCGGATTTATTACCGGCGAGGTCCTGAACGCGAATGGCGGCGCAGTGTTGGCAGGCTGAGGATTGAGGACTGACAACGGGGTTCGACGCATCACCGTGTCTAATTGAAACTGACTAGATCAGAAATGAGAATCATTCCGACCGTTATTCTTTTTTGCGCATGCCTGAGTCTCTCCGCGGCCAGGCAGCGGGCATCGCCCACACCCCAGGAAAATGAAGCCCGGAGCAACCAGCAAAAGGCCCGGGCGGTGATCGATCGCATGATCATAGCGCTGGGCGGCCAGGCGTATTTGACCGTGCAGGATTTGTACAGCGAAGGTCGCTACGGGCGTTTTGGCCACAATGGCGACCTGGCCGGCGGCACAGTGTTCTTCCGCTATTGGCAATGGCCCGACAAGGACCGGCTGGAGCTCACGCCCCAGCGCGATATTGTTCAGCTTTACGTTGGCGACAAAGTCTATGAGGTCACGTACAAGGGCTCGCAGCTTCAGGACCCACAGAAGGATGAGGGTGTGAAACTGGCCATGTTGCGCCATCGTTACGCGCTTGAGAATGTTCTGCGCACCTGGCTCAACGCTCCGGGCACGCTTCTTCTGGACGAGGGGCCAACGCTGGCCATCAACCGTATGGCGGAGCGCATCACTATCATCAACTCCAGTAACGAGTCGGTCAGCATCCTGGTTCTGGCCGATAGTCATCTGCCGGCGAAGAAGGTGTTTTACATTCGCGACCCACAGAGCCGGGAACGTGACGAAGACGAAGAAATCTACGACAACTGGAGAATGGTGCAGGGAGTGAACACGCCAATGAGCCGGCTGGTACAACATAACGGGCGCATGGCGCGCCAGGAGTACCTCCAGGAAGTAATCTACAATCGCCGTCCGCCCGACGATACCTTCACACCGAAGCTGTTCTCGCGGCCGAAGAAATAACCCCGCCCCAGGGATTTTCGGGGCAAAGCCACGTTCTGTGGCACAAATACCACACACAAGGTTCCGACGTTCGGTGTAATGTGTTCATTTCATAACACTTGCCATTTGAACAGACACTTCGGTCGCCGATCAGTTGCAGTGGCGTTGGATTACACAGCGGGGCTCCCGTAAAGCTGCGGATCCTGCCTGCGCCTGCGGGCATGGGCGTGGTGTTTCGCCGCGTTGATCTGGACGGCTTTGAAGTGGAAGCCGTCGGGCGCAACGTGGCCCGTGTCAGCTACGCGACCAGCCTGCAGAAGAAGGGCGTGCTCATCTCCACCACCGAGCACCTGCTGTCGGCATTCATCGGCATCGGCTTGGACAACGCCATCGTGGAGCTCGACAACCTGGAGCTTCCTATCCTCGATGGCAGCGCGAAACCATTCGTCGACCTGGTACTGCAGGCGGGACTAAAGCAGCAGAGAAGGAAACGCAGCTACCTCAAGATACTGCGCGAAATCGAGGTTCGCGAAGGCAACAAGTTTATCGCTGTGTATCCCGCGCCGGGATACACCGTCAGCTACGCGATCGACTTTGCTCCGCCCATCGGTCAGCAATCATTTTCTCTTGATTTATCCCGGGACCTTTACCGCAAGGAAATAGCGGCGGCGCGCACCTTCGGTTTCCTGCGCGAAGAAGAGGCCATGCGCAACATGGGATTGATCCGCGGGGCGACAGAAGCCAACGTGATTGTGCTGACCGACACCGGCGTCAAGAACGGCCCGTTGCGCTACCCCGACGAATTCGTCCGCCACAAGATACTGGACTTGATCGGCGACCTGGCGCTTTTGGGAAAGCAGATCATCGGGCGGGTGATTGCCGACCGCGCCGGGCATGCCATGCACACAGCGCTGGTTTCGCGGCTATTGCGTGATCACACTCTCTGGGACGAAACGGTGGATGTAGATGCAGCGGCAAACAGTGTGGAGAGCGGCGAAGTCGTTAGCCACGCTTCGCGATCTTAGAGGACTGCGTTGATGAACATGGCGCCGTTGTTGAAGGGCAGCGCCCGCCGGTCCAGCCAGGTATCCAGAGCCTTCTTCATATCCGTGGAAAGAACCTGGAAGCGAATTCCCGCCTGACCCTCGGAGTTCGACCACATCACCTCACCCTTAACTTCCAGCGCATGTTTGGCGCCGGGCAGGATGAATTTCAGCCGCGCAGCTCCGCCCTGGTCGAGCTGGCGGGAGCACTCGATGGAGATGCCGCCGTGGCTGATGTTGGTGATGCTGATAGGCAGCTCGGCTCCGGAATCCACCAGGATGGCGCCGGAAGCGCTGAGCAGGTGGCGATGGTAGCGACGCCGCTCGCGCATGATCAGTCCCTGTGCGGCACGCACGCTGCGCGTAGCCCGGTCCACCGAAATAGGTTTGTCGAGAACGAAGTTCGCTCCCATTTCGAAGGCCATCTGCACACTGGTCTTGCCGTGAACGATGGCGAAAGCTATGCAGCTCTTGTTCGATTTGCCCTGGCGGAGTTCTTTCAGCACCTCCGGGCCGCCCTCGGTATCATCGCAATCGACCAGAAATGCGTCATACTTGCCGCGAGAAAGCGATTGGCGGGCCTGCTCGGACCGCTGCGCCAGCTCCGTTTCAATATTGGCAGCGTCCAATACGCGGCGGAGTGTGCGATGAACTTCGGGGTCACGACTGAGCAGGAGAGCTTGCAACGCCATGCGCTAACGTTATCGGAATTCCCTGTTGAAGACCAAGTGACCAACGTAATAAGACGCGGCTGGTCCAGGGACAGCGCCCTTGTGGACAATAGAGGAAGAAGAAAAGTTACTTGAAACAGAGAGCCTACCTTTCGCTTGGGTCCAATCTGGGAAACCGGAGCGCGAATCTACGCGAAGGTATCGGCCGGCTGGCTTCTCTGGGTACGATTGTCATGGTTTCGGGGGCGTATGAGACCGAACCTGTTGATACCGATATCGCACAGCCATTGTTTCTTAACTGTGCTGTCGCTCTGGACACGGAGCTGGCGCCGAAGCGATTGCTGACAAGCACATTGGCGATCGAAGAAATCATGGGCCGCAGACGCGACAAACAGAAAGGGCCGCGGACGCTGGATATCGACATCATCCTCTTCGGCAACCTGGTGGTCGGCGCGAACGGCCTGACCATCCCTCATCCCGCCATGCATCGACGGCGCTTTGTGCTTGAGCCGCTGGCGGAGATCGCGCCGCTGGCTTGCCATCCCGTGCTGAAAAAGACGGTCAGCGAGCTGCTGGCGGCGTTGCCGGCCGATTCAGGGAGAGTCCGCAAATTTACAGGCGAGTGATTTAGGATTGGCCGCGTGAATCTTGACAGAATCGCCACTCTGCTGCGGCCGCACGTTGCGCTAAGCCGCGCGCAGCTGGAGAGCGTATCGATGTATATCGATATGCTCCAGAAGTGGAATGCGCGGATCAATCTGACCGCGGTGAGCGATCCGGAGGCGATGGTCACGCGGCACTTCGGCGAATCATTTTTTGTTGCCGCACGAGTGCTGTCTCCGCCGCCAGTCGATGTTATCGATGTGGGATCGGGAGCCGGGTTCCCCGGTCTGCCGATGGCCATTTTTGAGGGAAGAGCGCAAATCATGTTGATCGAGGCGAACACAAAGAAGGCGGCGTTTCTGGGCGAGGTGATTGGTGCTTTGAAGCTTCGAAATGCCCGCGTGTTTTGCGGCCGCGCAGAGGACTATTCACGTAGGGCAGCGTTAGTGACGATGCGAGCAGTGGAGAAGTTTGAGAAGGCGCTTCCGGTTGCGCTGAGCCTGGTGGATCGCGGAGGACGAATTGCGCTCATGGTAGGCCGATCGCAGGAAGGTTCCGCACAAAGGCTTGCACCCGGATTTCAATGGGAGCAGTCAGTATCGCTTCCGGGATCCGAAGCCAGGGTACTGTTGGTAGGCACCAAGTTAGTAAAAGTGGAGTGAAGCAGGCGTTCTGAATCTGATTCAAGGATCGGTGAAGCAGTTACGCACTGCCTGTGGAGGCGCAAGTGGAGTGTTCCATCGCACTTGGGCAAATTTCCTGTAATCAACTCAGGTAACTGTTCCACGTGGAACATTTCCTATTAAGCCTCAATCGTTCCACGTGGAACATTTCCACAACTTATCCGCATTGCGGTTAACTTCATAGTCGGCTACATTCAGAGCGGCGATTCTCGAAAATCTTCCCATGGGACGCGTCATTGCAGTAGCTAACCAGAAAGGTGGTGTAGGCAAAACCACCACCGCCATAAACCTGGCAGCCTCTTTTGCCGCCGCCGAGGTTAAGGCCCTTCTTGTTGATTGCGATCCTCAGTCAAACTCCACCGGCGGACTTGGGTTCCGGCGCGATCCCGGCCGGATCAACACCTACCATCTGCTAATGTCTGAAGCCAGGGCTTACCAGGCAGTGGTCCCCACAGAGCTGGAAGGCCTGAGCCTGATTCCAGCCCACAAGAACTTGATCGGGGCCAACCTGGAACTGGTGGACGCAGAAGCCCGGGAATTTCGCTTGCGCCGCGCGCTCGAATCCATTCGTAGTGAGTATGACTTTGTTGTGCTTGACTGCCCGCCTGCCCTCGATCTTCTTACCCTGAATGCATTGGTTGCCGCCGATTCGGTCCTGATTCCCATGCAGGCTGAATACTTCGCCCTGGAAGGCATCAGCGAGCTCCTCGATACGATTGAGCGCCTGCGGCAGAGTTTTAATCCCGACCTGCAGATTGAGGGCGTGGTCCTGACCATGTTTGACGACCGCACGGTGCTGGCCCAGCAAGTCAGCCAGGAGTTGAAGAAGCACTTTGACGACAAGCTGCTGACCACGGTAATCCCCAGAAATATACGGCTGGCTGAGGCACCCAGCTACGGGAAGCCGGCTCTCCTCTACGACGTCCGCTCGCGCGGCGCGGAAAGCTATATCCGCCTGGCTAAGGAGCTGATGGAACGCACACCCAAGGCGCCGCCACCGACTCCGGAACCGGAACAGCCTGAGGAGTCCGCGGAAGGCCAAGCCACGGCTGAAAAGGCTGAGCGCGAAGAAGGCCACTCACAAGCTGCCCAGAGTCCACAAATAGAAGAAAAACCGATGGAATCCGAAAGCCAGGTTGAACAGGAAGAAGAAGGGATGAAGAGATGATCGCCAACCGTAAAGCTCTGGGCCGCGGACTGGAATCGCTGCTTCCTGGTCGAAGCAGCGCGCCAGCCGCCGGTAACGTGCAGGAGATCGGGCTGGACTTGATCGACTCCAACCCTTACCAGACTCGCCGTAATGTGAAGGAAGAGGGATTGAACGAGCTGGCGGAATCCATTCGCGCCAGCGGTGTGGTGCAGCCGGTGATTATTCGTCCTTCGGCCAATGGCCGCTATCACCTGGTCGCCGGCGAGCGGCGCTGGCTTGCCTCCAAGCGCGCCGGGAAAACTACAGTACCCGCGATCGTGCGCCAGATATCAGATGAGCAGGCCATGGAGATCACCATCATCGAGAATCTGCAGCGCGAGGACCTCAATCCCATGGAGCAGGCGCGGGCGTTTGAGCGGCTGAGCCGCGAGTTTGGACTAACGCAGGAGCAGATCGCCGCCCGGACCGGCAAAGACCGCGCGAGCATCGCCAACTTCATCCGTCTGCTCCGCTTGCCCGAAGGAATCCAGGAAGCCATTGAAACCGGCGTCCTCAGCTTTGGCCATGGCAAGGTTCTGGCCGGCCTGGCAAACTTTCCTGAGCAAATGGAGAAAGCCGCGCGGGAGGCCGTGCAAAAAGAGCTTTCAGTCCGCCAGACGGAAGACCTGGTAGGCAGGCTGCTGACGCCCGGAAGTAAAACAAAACCTGAAAAGTCTGCCCCTGAGCAGGATCCCAACGTGCGCGAAGCGCAGCGGACACTGGAGCGGGCACTGGGTGTGAAGGCGGAGATTCACGACCGCGGCAGCAAAGGCAAGATCGTGCTGCACTACGGCTCGCTCGACGACTTTGACCGCATTCTGGAGGCGCTGGGCGGGAAATAAACTATATTGATGTACATCGATATAGTAGCGGATTCCCGCTCACCGTCCGGCAGTCAGTCGCTTGCGGTTTCCCAACAAAACTTCATTTCTGTAAGCCAACATTGATGAATCAATACTCGACTCAGCAGGGTGGCCGTTTCAGACTCACCTGTGCTGAGGCGGACGCGAAAAGCCGCCGAGCTCCTTCCGTTCCCGACGGCCTGCGCTCGCCTCAGCACGTGAATCAATGTGGCGGAATCAGGCTTCAGCGGTTTCCAGAGCCGCGGCCAGCTCTTCCCATTCGGCGACGGCTTTTTCCAGGCCGGCTTTCGATTCGTTCATCAGCTTGGTCTGGCGCTGTGTCTCGCCGGCGCTGACGAATTTCTGCAGCGCCGTCTGCGCCTGCAGCAGCGACGCTTCCCAGCGGACGATCTCTTCTTCCAGCTCGCTCACCCGTTCCTTCATCTGTTTCAGCTTGAGGGGATTGAGACGTACCTTGGCCGCTTCCTCTGCTGCCGGCGGCGGTGCAATCACGGGCTCGGGTACGTGCGCCGGCGACGCGTGCCCGCTGCCGTTTGCGGCAACGGCGGGACCGGAAGCGAGGGCAAGGTCGAGGTTGGCGGCTCCGCCTTGCTTGCGCCATAGATAATCCTCGTAGTTGCCGGGGAAGACCTCAATGCGGCCATCGCCGATCTCAAACACGCGGGTGGCCAGCTTGTCAATAAAGTAGCGGTCGTGGGAGACGAAAACCACGGTCCCGGTGAACTTCTCCAGCGACTCGAGCAGCACATCCTTGGCGCGAAGGTCGAGATGGTTGGTGGGCTCGTCAAGCAGCAGGAAGTTGGAAGGGTGAAGCAACATGCGGGCGAGGGCGTAACGATTTCGTTCCCCTCCGGAGAGCACGCCGACGGGTTTGAATACCTCGTCGCCGGAGAAGAGAAAGCATCCCAGCAGGCTGCGCAGCTCGGTCTGCGAGGAGCGCGGAGCGACACTATACAAATCGTCAAGCAAACGGGCGTCGGGGTCGAGCGCCTTGTACTGATCCTGGGCGAAGTAGTCGACTTGCGCATTATGCCCCAGCCGAACCTCGCCCTCGGTGGCCGGTTCCATCCCGGCCAGCAACTTGATCAGCGTGGATTTCCCCGCGCCATTCACGCCCACTAACGCGATGCGGTCGCCGCGCTCGATCACGAACTCCCCTCCAGAAAAGACGCGCTTGGCGCCGTAGCTTTTGCCCAGGCCTTTGGCTTCAGCCACCAGACGGCCGCTGGCTTGCGGCTGGGGGAAGGAGAAATGAATCGCCTTCTCCTCCGGCGGAATCTCGACCTTCTCCATGCGCTCCAGCTCTTTGATCCGGCTCTGCACCTGCTTGGCCTTGGTAGCCTGATAGCGAAAGCGATTGATGAATGCCTCGAGCTGCTCCACCCGCTCCTGCTGGTTGCGATAGGCAGCCACGAGCTGGTCGCGACGCTGCGTCTTCTGGGCAAGAAAGTCTTCGTAGTTGCCGGTGTAGAAGGTGACCTTCTTGTTCCAGATGTCGGCGATTTTCTTGACCGTGACGTCGAGGAAATACCGATCGTGGGAAATCAGCACGTAGGCGTGGGGATAGTCGGCCAGATATTGTTCCAGCCAGTTGCGGCTCTCGAGGTCGAGATGGTTGGTAGGCTCGTCGAGCAGCAGCAGGTTGGGTTTTTCTAGCAGCAGCTTGGCCAAGGCGATGCGCATCTGCCAGCCGCCGGAGAACTCTTCTGTACGCCGCTCCCAGTCCTCTTTCTTGAAGCCCAGACCGTTGAGCACCACGCCGACTTCGGCTTCGATGGTGTAAGCGCCGCGCGCGTGTATCTCCGCCTGGATCTCGTGAAAGCGATCGGCGATCTGCGCGGACTCGGCGCTCTCGTGGTCCACCTGGCCCATGCGCTCGGCCAGCTCTTCCATCTCCCGCTCCATCCGGTGAATTTCATCGAAGACGGAGAGGCATTCGGCAAAGACGGTCCGGCCGGAGAGGGACAGGCCGTCCTGGGGCAGGTAGCCCATGCGAATGTTGCGCTGGCGGCTGATGGTTCCGTAGTCGAGCGACTCCAGATCGCCGAGAACTTTCAGAAGCGTAGTCTTGCCGGTGCCGTTGGCGCCCACCAGGCCGACCCGATCATGAGGCGTGATCAGCCAGTCCAGGTCCTGGAACAGAGTCTTTGGACCGAAGCGTTTGCCGGCACTAGAGAGCTGAATCATCTACTTCTATCTAACCACAGCAACAGCTTTTTGGCCGCCGATCAACGCAGGGTGCGCAAATCGAGAATTTACCTCTGCATTCTCCAATTGCTCAGAGATGGCCGCTGCGTCGCACCGCTTCGAGATCGCTTTTTTACTTTACACTTATATAACGATTATGTATCATAACACTGCGCTGATATGGCTGGCGCAGTGTCTCCTGGGTTCCGGCAACGGCGCAGTACGCCGAAATCTGGCTTGACATGGATTGAAATGGATTGAAGTGGATTGAAACCGGGGGGTGGGGGGTAGCGCATTGTTGCCCTGGTCACTTGCGTATTGGATGATCTGAAAGCAAAAGACTTATTGTTGCGCGACGCTGAAGATCAACCGGAATTCGATCCAGATCAGGGCCAAATCGAAGCCGTTGAGAAGTATTTTGCAAGAAGTTAAGCGCATCGGGGAGGTTGACTGGCGACATCGCTGAAAATGCGAGCCACATGGTCCTAACTTGAAGAGATCACCGGCGGCGGCAGGAGCCGTTTTGCTATACAGAATCAGCCGCGACATTGACATCTTCTTTGCCGATTGAGTACCATAAAGCCTCACTGCTCTGCAGTTAGCCCGTCTTGTGTCTTCCAGTCGGAAGTAGGTAAGCGGCGTCATCGAGCGGTCTTTCTAAGCGGTCTTATTCTCAGGAGTTTGAGACATGGTTACCCGTTTTCCAAGCGGGCAGGAAATAGCGCGTAAGTGGTTTGTGGTGGATGCCACGGGGCAGACGCTGGGCCGGTTGGCTTCGCGTGTGGCCAGCATTCTGGCGGGAAAAGAGAATCCGAATTACACCCCCTTTCTGGATATGGGCGACCACGTGATCGTGGTCAACGCGGAGAAGATCCGGGTTACGGGGATGAAGGCGGAACAAAAAGTTTATCGCCACTACACAGGATTTCCCGGCGGCTTGCGCGAAGAGGAGTTTCGTAAACGTTTTGATCGCCGTCCGGAGCAGGTGGTCCAGGAGGCAATCCTGGGCATGCTTCCCAAGACCAAACTGGGACGGGCGATGGCCAAGAAGCTGAAAGTTTACCGGGACGACAAACATCACCATCAGGCACAGAAGCCTGAGCCGCTGGCAGCAGCCAAGCAGGCCTGAAAACAGGAAGGTTAACGAACCACGATGGCAGAACAAGTTCACTATTACGGCACGGGACGGCGCAAATCGAGCATAGCACGCGTGTTCCTGCGTCCCGGCAGCGGCAAGTTCCAGGTTAACGGCCGCGAATTCGACAAGTACTTTCTGACCGAGGCCCAGCGCGTGGAGATCAAGCAGCCTCTGGTCACCAGCGAGACCACTTCGACGTTTGATATTCAGGCCAACGTCTCCGGCGGTGGAGTAAATGGCCAGGCCGGCGCTTTGAAGATGGGCATTGCCCGCGCGCTGCTGCAGTTCAACGTGGAGTTGCGCAAGAAACTCAAGGTTGAAGGATTTTTGTCCCGTGATGCCCGCGCCAAAGAGCGCAAGAAATACGGGCAGAAGGGCGCACGCAAGCGCTTCCAGTTCAGCAAGCGCTAATGATTCGGGTGCGCAGCCGCGAGCGGCTGCACCTCATTGCGTTCAACAACGATTTTGGTTTGCTGTCCGCGGTCCCGGCAGCGAACATGGAATAACGGTTATGGGACCGAAAATCTTCCCTCCCGCTCTGACGGGAGCGGACGTAGGGAATCAATCCCGAGCGGGCAGGACAGCCGCAAAGGATGCAATCCACTAAGGAGGTATTTTGGCTACTATCACCATGAAGGAGTTGCTCGAAGCGGGCGTCCACTTCGGGCACCAGACCAAGCGCTGGAATCCCAAGATGAAGGAGTACATCTTCGGAGAGCGCAACGGGATCTACATCATCGACCTGCAAAAGACGCTCAAGATGTTCAAGGACGCGAGCAAGTTCGTGCAGGACTCAGCCGCGGAGGGCAGGACAGTCCTCTTTGTCGGCACCAAGCGGCAGGCCCAGGACGCTATCGCCGAAGAAGCCACGCGCTGTGGGATGTTCTATGTGAACAACCGCTGGCTCGGCGGGCTGCTCACCAACTGGGTCACCGTACAGAAATCGGTAAAGCGGCTTAAGGATCTCGACGAGATGGCCACTGACGGCCGTTACGAGCTGCTGCCTAAAAAAGAAGTCATCAAGCTGGAGCGCGAGCGCAAGCACCTGCAGGCGAACTTGGCCGGCATCAAGAGCATGAACCGGCTGCCCGACATCGTCTTCGTGATCGACTCCAACAAGGAAGCCATTGCGGTGAAGGAAGCCCGCAAGCTGGGCATCCCGGTGGTCGCGGTGGTGGATACCAATTGCGATCCCACGGAAGTCGATTGGGTGATCCCGGGCAACGACGACGCGCTGCGCGCGATCCGGCTATTCGCGTCGAAGGTCGCCGACTCCATCGCGGAAGGCGCCCAGGCTGCAACCGATAAGCAGACCGCCGAGATCGCCGGCGCGGTCGCCAGCGGCGAGCCCCAGTCGAGTGTGGAATTGGAAGCTGGCGCGAGCCACGTGCCCAATTCGGCCGATCAGGCTGAAGAGGAAGCGCTGGACATGGAAGAGGTCCTGGGCGGCAGAGTGCGCAAGGCGCCGGCCGCTGCAGAAACTCCGACCGAGGCGCCGCCCGCAGACCTGGCGGCCAAGACCCACTAGCGCCGAGCTCTACCCGGTCAGCGAAGCCAATTTTGCGCGCTGGATTTTGTCTCTCCCCGCGAGAGTGCTTCGCGGGGAAAATTTTTATAGGGAAGTTCAGGTAAAGGTGTCTTTATGAAAACGGAAGGTACTATGTCGACTACGGCAGCCCCGGGCGAGAACGACGGAAAGAAGCCAAACATCACTGCAGAGCAGGTGCGCAAGCTGCGTGAGCGCACCGGTGCGCCCATGATGGACTGCAAAAAGGCGCTCGAGGCCTGCAACGGCAATGAAGAGGAGTCGGAAGTCTGGCTGCGCAAGAAGGGCATGGCCCAGGCGGTCAAGAAGGCGGCGCGCGTGACCAGCGAGGGTTCAGTCGGCAGCTACATCCACGCCGGGGGCAAGATCGGCGTGCTGGTTGAGGTCAACTGCGAGAGCGATTTCGTGGCCCGCACCGATGACTTCAAAGACCTGCTGAAAGACATCGCCATGCACATTGCCGCGGCCGATCCCAAATTCGTGCGCAAGGAAGACGTAACCCCCGAAGCCTTCGAGCGCGAAAAGGAGATCTATCGCGCCCAGGCTGCCTCCACGGGCAAGCCGCCGCAGGTGGTGGAGAAGATCGTGGAAGGCAAGATGGCCAAGTTCTATGAGGAGGTCTGCCTGCTCGACCAACCGTTCGTGAAAGAGCCGGGCATCAACGTACACCAGCTGATCGCCAGCAAGATCGGCAAGCTGGGCGAGAACATCTCCGTGCGCCGTTTCGCCCGCTTCAAGGTCGGCGACGTGGGCGAGACGGTTGCCATCAGCAAGCCGCAGCAGGACACGAAAGCGGAGTAGCCGAGCTACGTAGCTAACTCTCTTAGGCCAGTCGCCTTCCCGGCGGCTGGCCTAAAACATTTTCTGGATGCGAATGTTTTCGAGATACGGGCTGCTGAACTCCGTCATCTCGCCGGCGTGTTTTCCCGCAACCGGCAAGAGACGCGCAGAAAGAGGTTTGTGCCACTTGACCGCGAGGCTGGCGACATCACCGATGATCTTTGCGAGGTCGTCTTCAGACACATCGCCGGGCAAGGGAATGGCGTCGAGCCCGGTGCTGCACACCGATGAATAAGACAGCAGCGCGTCACGGTTGATCGCGCCCGCTTCCCAGCGTTTGGCCAGCACCGAATCTTCCAGCACCGGCAGCATCAGGCCGCTGTAGCCGACTTGCTTTGCCGTGATCTTGTGCAACGCTGAAGTAATCACGAATGCCGTCGACAGCGTTCCCGGCGAGCCGATTTGGGCCTGAAGCTGCGATTCCACTGCCGCGCCGATTGAGATTTCCTTGAGCGGCACCGGAGTCAGATCTATTCCCTGATAGCGCCAGCCGGTTTGTGCGGCTAGCCTGGCGGCGATGGCTTCCACCTTGGCAGCTTCACCACCCAGCGCGGCGGCAAGGCGATCAACGGCGACGTCAGACTCGAGTCTTCCTGAAGAGAACACCTGTTGCGCAATGCCGGCCGACTCCAGGCCGATGGCGAACTCGTGTCCGGCGCCTGAGGTGTGCGAGACGGGGAAGAATGGAGCGACAGCCGGGGGAAATGCTCCCGCGGCAAAGCGGAAATTGCCTTCGCTGTGAGTTGTGTGCGCTTCCAGAAACTTGATCACGCGAGCGGCCGCGCGGACACCATGCCAGTGAATACCATCTTCAGCAGCGACCACGATGAAGCCATTGATCGATTGCGTGCCGGCAATAATCTGCGCGAGCAGGCCGGCGGCTGCGGGATCGTCTTTGTCTGCGGTCATGGCTGGGCCGATGTCGGGCGCGAAACCTTCCTGCTGGGCCAGCTTGTCATACTCCTGAAAGAAGTCGAGGGCCTGCTGCGCCGTCAATCCTTTGATGATCTCGGGAAACGGCTGCGAGGTGATGCGGATGGTTTCCACTTCGTAGCCGTTGCGCGCGAACTCGGACTTTGCAGCGCGCAGCATGGTCAGCGCGTCTTTGATCTGCGATTGGTAGCTCCGACGGTCGATACGGACGAATGCGGTAATCGCCCTGATCTTCACCTGAGGGCGGGAAGATCCGCCACTCTCTTGTGCAACGCTTCCACCGGCCGTGAGCAGCAAGCCGGCCGCGGTTAAGACGCGAAGAAGTCGGTTAACGAACATCTTGCCCTCCGCAAAACCACATGTCGATGTTATTTAAACTGTTTGCGCAGGCTTTCGAATTGCTGCCGGAGTTCGGCAACCTCCCGGCGAAGCTCCCCTACCTGTGCTTCCAGAAGTGCTACGCGATCATCCCCGCGAGACGGCTCGCGTCCTGGCGACGGAGTTGCGGTTTCGGCGATGGCCGGCTCGCCGGAAAGCAAGTGGGCGTAGCGCGACTCTTTGGTTCCGGGCTGGCGCGGCAGCATCTTCACCAGCGGCGGTTCGCGTTCCGCCAGCTTTTGCAGGACAGACTGCACGTCGGCGAGTTCGGCGAAGGAATAGATTCGCTCCGTCCGGCCGCGCAGCTCGCCGGGCGTCTGCGGACCGCGCAGCAGCAGCACGTCCATGACGGCGCTCTCCGCGCGGGTAAAGTTGAACACCTCCTGGGTGCGGTGCTCATACTTGGTTACACGGCTGTCGGCGCCGCCGGCCGGACCGGCCAGACGCTTCTCCTGCAGGCTGTGCAGCGCGTCACGCACGGAATTTTCGTCCAGAGACATCACGGGATCGCGATTGTTCTTCTGGTTGCAGGCATTGACCAGCGCGTTCAGGGAAAGCGGATAGTAATCCGGCGTGGTGATGTCTTTCTCCATCAGGCTGCCCAGCACGCGGGCCTCAACGTCGGTGAGAACAATGGTCACTGCAACGTACTCCAGTTCTTCTCTGCTGATCCCTCGGGGTGAAAGGAGTCTCATCAGCGGCGCAGAGTGTCTAGCATAACAAAGCACATGCGCAGCCCTGCGCCGCGGAGGGTTCATTCGCAGCGGGCTCTTTGTTAAACTCGGTTGCGGGCTCCGGTTCGGAGTTTTCGACTCGTAATCAGTGTGAGGGCATCTCATGAAAAAAGCGCTCTTCGTCTGTCTGCTTGTGCTTTGCTGGCGGCTTCCCGGCTCAGGCCAGGACCAGCCCAAGCGCCCGCCCTCCACGCCGGAGGAGCGGCAGCGCTTCCTGGCGCTCACGCACAAACTGGAGGAATCGCCGCTCGACAAGAGCCTCTATGCGGACAAGAAATGGGCACTCAAGTGGATTGACGACATTCCCGATATCAACGTGACCATCTGCCCCACGATTCTGGGCGAAGATTTCGCACTGTCGAATTACAAGTATGCGGCTGACATTCAGGGCCAGGTGGTGTTCGGCAACGTGGCATTTCTCATCGACCATCCCGACAAGGCCAACGATCACGTAGCCCAGTTCACTGCCGGCGTGGAGAGCGCGCTGAAGGCGTACAAAAGCATCCTGAAGGCTGATCCGGTAGTGTCGCGTTCGCTGGAGAAGCTGTTGCAGGCGCAGACGCAGGGCAAACTTACCGACTTCGTGCGCGAGACCAGCCGAACCTGCCAGGAAGGCGATCGGACAGGGATGTGAAGGGAACTCGTTCTTTCAGCTGTGGCTAAATTGCTAATTGCCAACGGCTAATTGCTTATTTCCAATGAACAAACTTCGAATCGGGATTCTTTTCGGCGGGCGCAGCGGGGAGCACGAAGTCTCGCTGCTCTCGGCCGACTCCGTCCTCAAGGCCATTGACAAAGACAAATACGAAGTCGTGCCCATCGGCATCACCAAGGAGGGCCGCTGGCTGACCCCGGCTCATGCTGAGCGGCTGTTGCGCGGCGGGAGTCAGACGGAAGCCAGCGGACGTCATCTGCGCGCAGGGGATCCCGAGGCCACGCCCGGCGCAGCAGTACTGGCTAAAGGCGAATCCGTGATTGTGCCGCCCGTGCCGCAATCGCACGGGCTGGTTCCGTTTGAGAGCGAGTCGGCTGCCACTACGGGTCCGGCCGGCGATCACAGCATCGCCGTCGACGTGATTTTTCCAGTCCTGCACGGAACTTTCGGCGAAGATGGCACCATTCAGGGGCTATTGGAGCTGGCGGACATTCCTTATGTTGGCGCGGGGGTGCTGGGCTCGGCCGCGGGCATGGACAAAGACGTGATGAAGAAGCTGTTTGCCGCCGCCGATCTACCCATCGTCAAGCACGTGACCGTTCTGCGCGGCCAGTGGGAAGAACATCGCAAGCAAATCGACAAGGAGATCGAGCGCCGGTTGAAGTACCCCGTGTTCGTGAAGCCCGCGAATCTCGGCTCCTCGGTGGGAATTTCCAAGGCGCGCAATCGCAAAGAGCTGGACGCGGCCATTGAGACCGCGGCGGGGTTCGATCGCAAGATCGTGATCGAGCAAGGGCTGGGCGGAAAGAAACACAAAGCGCGCGAACTGGAGGTTTCCGTGCTGGGCAATGATTCGCCCCAGGCCTCGATTGCCGGCGAGATCGTCCCCTCAGCCGAGTTCTACGATTACAACGCCAAGTACCTCGACGAGGGCTCACAACTGCTGATCCCGGCGAAAATTAACAAGAAGCAGATGAAAGAGGTGCAACAAATGGCGGTCCGCGCGTTCCAGGCAGTGGACTGCTCCGGCCTGGCGCGGGTGGACTTTCTGATGGATCCGATGAGCGAAAAGATCTATCTGAACGAGATCAACACCATGCCGGGATTCACCTCCATCAGCATGTATCCCAAGCTGTGGGCGGCTTCCGGGCTGGAGTACCAGGAGCTGATCGACCGGTTGATCCAGCTGGCGTTGGAGCGGCACAAGGACAAGAAGAAGAACCGCTACAGCCGGACTTAACGCAGCACGACAGGGCATTCCTTCAGTGGAGAAATTTCTCACAAAACGCGCACTGCGACTTGCTGCGGCGGCGGTGCTTCTATGTGCCGTTACACAGGCGCAGCAGCCGGCAGAGACTCCCGGCGAGCGCGCCAGCCTGGAAGGCACAGTAGTCAACGCCCAGACCGGGCGCGTGGTCCCGCGAGCTAATGTGGTTGTGCGAAATCTGAAAAGAATGGCGGAGGCCAGATCGGTTCATGCCGACGGCCAGGGACACTTCCTGATCAAAAACGTTGCGCCGGGCAGTTACCGGCTCACCGCGGAACACCAGAGTTATTTTTCGGGCACCCGCCACCAGATCTTCCAGTACCGCGTAGACCTGGTTTCCGGCGAGCAACGCGGCGGCATCACGCTTACCCTGCAGCCCGCCGGGGTCGTCACCGGGCAAATCACCGACGAAAACTCAGAGCCGCTGCAGCACGTCCAAATCCAGCTTCTGGATCGGGTTTACCGCGGCGGGCGAATCGGTCTGGAGACCGTCGGCACGGCGCTCAGCGACGACCGAGGCTCTTACCGCATCTATGACGTGCGTCCGGGCAACTATTTTCTGACCGCGGAAGTCCAGCATGGCGCGCCGCAGGCGCCTGCGGGAGCGAATGCCAGGCCGCGTCCAGCCGGGGATACACCGCCGGAGTCAGATATCGCATACTCCCCGGCGTTTTATCCTGACGCCACGGATTTTCTACAGGCACAGCAAGTGGCGGTAGGGCCGGGTGACGAGGCGCACGCCAACTTCGCCTTCGTGGCCAAGCCCAGCGTCTCCATCAGCGGCAGAGTTGTGAACGGAGTCACCGGAGAGCCCGCGCCTCACGCCGCCATCGCGACTCTCTGGACGGAGTACCTGGACATCGCCGGTGTCATCGTCAACGCGACTCCCAAGGAAGCAAATTTTTCAGTTCGCGGCCTGGCGCCGGGCGTGTACACGCTGCGGGCAGCGTTTGCCGAAGACGGCGTTCCCTATACCGTGCAGCGCAGAGTTGAGGTCGGGCCGACCGGCCTCGAAAACGTGACGCTCGATGCAGTTCCCGATACGGCCGTCGCGGGGCGCATGCACGTGGAAGTCGCCGACCAGCAGCAAAGGTTCCCGCAGAAGATTGAAATCGACTTCCAGAGCAATACCTCGCCCTCCCACGCCAGCGCGGTTACGACTTTGCGGCCTGGGGCTTCGGCGGGTTTGCCCGAGCTGGGATTTGAGGCGCGGCTGCATCCCGGGGATCAGTACACGGTGAGCGCACGCGGCCTTCCTGAGAACTACTACCTGAAGTCGGTACAGGTAAACGGCCGGCAGGTAGAACGAAATGACGTGGTGGTCTCCGATCAGCAGGCCGACCTGGCGCTGGTGGTGAGTCCCGGCGGCGGGTATATCGAGGGCCTGGCCTTGGATGAGGCGGGTCAGCCGATTTCTGCATCGGTGGTCCTGGTTCCGGAAGATTCGCAACGCAGGATACCCGACCTGTTCCGCAAATCCACGTCGGATAAGGAAGGCCGGTTCAGGATTCGCGGCGTGCCTCCGGGGAACTACCAGCTTCTGGCCTTTGATGACGTGGATCTCAACGAGTTGATCAGCCAGCCGGAGATTCTGAAGAGCTTTGCCGATCGGGCGGTCGCCGTGACCGTGGAAGAACAGATGGATTACGTCACGGCCCTAAAAGTGATTCGCGCATCGGAAGAATTGCGCTCACCCGCTCCGTGACCCGCATTATCTTGCGTCACTCGCCTGAATTGAGACCGGCACCAAGGCGGCGGCCAAATCGCAGCAAGTTGGGCATTCGCTCGCGAAGATCGCCACCCAGGTTGTGAGCTTTCTCCCGTAAGTCGCGCGCCTGGCCGCTCACGCCGTCGATGGTCTTGCGATAGCCGCGGCCAATAGCGCGACGCAGGTCGGGTCCGCTCATGGGGGCCAGCAGCAAAGCCAGCGCAACTCCAATGGCCAGGCCGGCGAGCAGGAAAACACCGGCGTTACCGCCTGCGTCTGGCTTTGAAAACCGGTAGTCTGACCAGCGCTCCGGGTTGGTTTTTCCGATGCTCATGTTTGCCTCCCTGGCCTTTGCCAACCATCAGACGAAATTCATGCTTTCTCTTTTAGTTTGATGATCGCTCGGAAGACAGGATGGCTGAGCTGCAGACATCAAAACCAGCAGCCGCCCGGAGGAGTGCGGAAAACTAGATGTGCGCGCTAAGATTTTGCGATCTGCCGGCCGTGCTCAGGCTGTAGACGACGTG
This sequence comes from Candidatus Angelobacter sp., assembly GCA_035307585.1. Classification (GTDB taxonomy): domain Bacteria; phylum Acidobacteriota; class Terriglobia; order Terriglobales; family Acidobacteriaceae; genus Angelobacter. The sequence goes on along the minus strand of DATGHX010000012.1, from coordinate 308,402 downwards.
GCCGACTTCGCCTTCAGCATATTGAGGCTGAAGTAGGCGCTATAGGAGCGCCACGTGAGGAACATGGCCGCAAGAAGACCAAGCGGCGCCGACCACACCGCACCCTTCAGCCCGCAACAAGTCACAGCAGCCACAGCCGCGCTCAACAAATAACACGGAACCGACAACTCCGCCATTCGCGCCCAGGTCGGCAACGGTTTGCGACCTTCAGCAAGCCAGAGGACGATCGTGACCGGAACAGTGTTGGCCAGGTAATAACCGAGAGCGGCAACCAGGATGGCTACGAAGATGCTGAAACCGGATTTCGTGAATGAGGCAAACAGCAGGCTGGCGATTGCGATCGCGTTGAGTAGAGTGGCCGCGTTAAACATCAACTGAACCGGCTTGGGTTTCGAAGCCGAAGAAAATGACTGAACTACTCCGCAGAGCAGGGCCACCAGAAGGGATGCAGAAAATCCCGCCTCTGCCACCAACATCAGCAAAAAGGGCAGGTTCATCGCCATCACGCCCGTCAAGCCAGGGAGCTTGACCCGCATTCGCGAGGTCACCAGCGCCAGGACGGTCAGTGCCGCAAAACGCAAAGGAGCCGGGGAAGTCCAATGCAAGATACCGTAGGCCAACGCGGTTACGGCGCACGCGAGCACGAAAGCGATCCATGTTCTTGCCGCGACTGAAAGACTCTTCATATACTCCGCCACCCTGCCAGCTTCAGAACGTGGTTTTAGTTGTTGTTGTCGTAATCGCCAGACTCAGAGTAAGGCGTGCTGGAGCCCCAGATGATGGAACTGCCCCAAATAATGCTGTACCCGGCCAGAGTGCTATTGCCCCATACGATCGAGTTGCCCCAAATGATCGAGGAACCGCTCAGGAAGGCACTATTGCCCCAAACGATGGAGTTGCCCCAGATAATGGAATTCGACCAGATCGAGCTCGGATCGGCCTGCAAAAGAACGTTGCCACTGCTGTCTTTAACCGCGATCGGAGACAACGCAGTGCCTGTGGGAAAATCGTTGCTGGTCAGTGCAGCGTAGGTGTCAAGATAGCCGGCTCCGACCGTGAAGACGTCGTATTCAATGTTGTACTGAGTGCCGTTGCTCGTCGTGACCGTGCTGAACAAAGGATGGTTCTTGGAAGCGGTCTTCATCAAACGGGCTTTGACCTGATCAGGGGTCAGGTTGGGCTGGTATTGCAAAATCAGTGCGACGGCCCCGCTTACGACCGCGGCAGACATACTCGTGCCGCTCATGATGACGTACGACGCCTTTGTCGAATTACTGCGATACACAGATGGCGACACTTCGTTTTGAGGATAAAGCGTGTCCAGGGTGCTGCCGTTCGCCAGCAAGGACATAAGCTTATTTCCCGGGGCCACCAGATCGGGCTTGATGACATGATCCAATAACGTGGGCCCCTTCGAGCTGTAGCTGGTCATGACGTCATCGGAGGTACTGTCAGTCCCGCGGGTATCAAATGCGCCAACGGTAATAACATAGGGGTCGTTTCCGGGGGCCATAACCGTGGCGTACCCATTCGTGTTCATGCTGTTGTCGCGCCCATCGTTTCCAGCAGCTACCACCACTACGATGCCGGCCTTCCATGCCTGCTCCACAGCCTGACAAAGAGGATCGAGTGTGTAGCTCTCGGCCACGAAGCGGCCCAACGAGAGGTTGATCACGCGGATGTTGTAGGTGCTCTTGAGTTGGATGGCACGCTGGATTGCCGCGATCACCGCGCTGTCAGTGCCGGCGCCATTGGCATCCAGCACGCGCAGATTGATGATGCTGGCTTCCGAAGCCATGCCCTGCATAAAGTTCCCGGAAGTGTACCCGTTGCCACCGATGAGCCCGGCGACGTGCGTGCCATGACCATACTGATCGCTGGCGTCCAACCCGCTGATAAAACTCTGGCTGTAAACGACGCGCGATGTGTAGTAGTAACCATCCAGGTCTGTGAGGTCGGGATGGTTGGACTTCACGCCGCTATCGATTACCGCGACGCCGATACCAGCGCCGTTATACCCCCAATTTAGAACCGGTCCTGAATCCGTGGCATCAATTATCCAATCAAGATGGCTGAGCTGCTTAATTTCGCGGTCTGGCGAGATATAGGCAACATCCGGATCTTCGGCCAGCTTAGGAAGCAAGCTCACAGGCACACGGAACAGGCCGCCATTGATAACGTCCAGCCGGGTCTTATGCTGGGCTCCGGCATCAAGCATCCGGCTGATGCCCTCGTCCAAATTGGCTCCAGGCTCAAACTGAATAAGGACCTCCACCAGAGGCCCATTCGGGTCTTGGCTTTGGCCACGGGACGCTGCAGCGGCCACCCTCTCATTCAATTCTTTGGAAAGCCGATGTTGTTCGGCGAAAGCTGTATTCGTACTCAGCCAGGCGAGAAAGAGAACAGCAAAGAATCGCGCGACTCGCGGTACGTACTTCATGTTGAGAAAGCCATCCTGGGCAAAAATTGGAGACACTTGCCTTTTCTTTATGCAAGCCGATTGCCCGACCTTTCCTAAATAGACATAACTATCTAACAGTCAATGAGTTATACCGCTTCATGAAACCTGGCATCAGTAAATTCCCCGGCTCCTTGAGTGCCAAAATGGCATCACTTTTGAGGCTCTGCGGGACAGTCTGTCGCTGTGGGAATCGGAGGTGGATACACTTAGCTGGCGTAGTACATCGCAAACAAGAGGCACGGTTTAGTTCCCTGAGTGCGCGCGACCATTGAATGCGGTAAAATTTGGAGTTCGTCTCGGCAGTCGGCCGCCGGTTGTAGCTGCTCTCCGCTGGCAGTTGGCCAGACTCACCCGTCAAAATTATCAAAGACCAGCGTCAAGGAGAACGTTTTACTCATGGCAATTCCAGCAACCCAGATGCGTCCGGGGATGATCATCAAGCACAACAACGACCTGCACCTGGTCTTCACCGTGGAGCACCGCACACCCGGCAACCTGCGAGCCTTCATTCAGGCCAAGCTGCGCAACATCCGCACCGGAGCGATGTTCGAGCACCGCTTTCGCTCCAGCGATCCGATCGAGAAGATCACCGTAGACGAGATTCCCATGGAGTTTCTCTACCAGGACGGCGACAACTTCTGCTTCATGAACACGGAGAACTACGAGCAGGTCCACCTCAACCGCGACGTGCTGGGCGATTCCGTGGACTACCTGACTTCCAACCTGCAAATTAAGGTGGAGTTTTACGACGGCAAGGCGGTAGGCATTGAGCTGCCGCAGACAGTGGAGCTGACGGTGGTGGAGACCGAGCCTGGACTGAAGTCGGCGACAGCCTCCAGCGTGACCAAACCGGCCAAGACTGAGACCGGGCTGATAGTGCAGGTGCCGCCGTTTATCAATGAGGGCGAGAAGATCCGCGTGGACACGGCGGAGGGCGCGTATCTGTCGCGGGCATAAAACTCCTAAAACCTACCACGGAGGCACAGAGACACGGAGGCACAGAGAAAATCTAGGCTTGAGGCATAGCCGATCGCCGACCGTGAAGGCAGCGCCGAGACAGATCGTTGATCGATGAACAAAACTGGTTTTGATATTTAGTTCCTCCGTGCCTCCGTGTCTCCGTGGTAGGTTTCAATTGGACCTTTCATGATCGCGAAACGCTACATTGTGAGCGGACGGGTGCAGGGAGTAGGCTTTCGCTGGTTCGTGGATCATGAAGCGCGCCAGCTGGGAGTCTCGGGCTGGGTGCGCAATAATTTCGACGGGTCGGTTGAAATTCTGGCCATGGGCAGCGCGCAGCAGCACGCGGCATTTCTGGGCAAACTGCAGCGCGGGCCGCGCGCGGCGCGGGTGGATGAAGTAAAGGAATCGCCGGCCGAGCCGGTAGCCGGGTTGACCACTTTTCGCATTGAAGGAGCCTGGTAGCCAATGCAGGAACCACGCCGCGGCAAAAACTGCGACCATCTCAAGCAACTGATTCGCGAGGTGCCCGACTTCCCCAAGAAGGGCATTCTGTTCTATGACATCACCACGCTGCTCAAAGATAAAGTGGGCTTCGCCACTCTGATCGATGCGCTCTCCGAGCACTACCTCAACGAGCAGATCGACACAGTGCTGGCTATCGAGGCGCGCGGCTTCATCTTCGGTCCGGCGCTGGCCTACCGGTTGAATGCCGGCTTTGTCCCCATCCGCAAGCCAGGCAAGTTGCCCGGGGAAACCGTGAAGTGGAGCTACGAGTTGGAATACGGCATCGACACGCTGGAGATCCACAAAGACGCCATCCAGCCCGGCCAGAAAGTGATCATCGTCGACGACCTGCTGGCCACCGGCGGCACCGCCAGCGCCTGCGTGCAGCTGGCCAAATCGCTGGGCGCGCAGATCTCAGGGCTGGGCTTCGTGGTGGAGCTGGATTTTCTCAACGGGCGAAAGAAGTTCGAGGGAACGGAAGTTTTTTCGTTGCTGCACTACGATAAATGAATTAGCGAGGGTTGTTTTCCGCCATAACGATAATTCGCGGTCCACCCTACTATTTTCCAGAGGCTAGAAAGACATGCGGTGTTACAAACTGCTTCTCTGTGCACTGGCAATGCTGCAAGGCATTCTTGATACATTACCAGCCAAAGCTCAGAAACAGGACGCGACTGATGGGGAGGCCAGACCTCTCGTGTTAATAACGTCGCCCAAGGCGAAAGGCATCACTTATCGACTCGACGGAAAGGACATATCCGCGGATCTCTTGAGAGGATTTGGAATTGCGCTTGAAAAATACGGCAGGGAGCGACCAGTCCTTATCCTGGTCGATAGTCGGCTGCCGATCGTTACCGTTGGTGAAGTGGCCGGAACCGCTGGAAAAGCGGGCTTCACCCATAAAGAAACATTCGTCGTGGACCATCCTAGTGGAATGGTCGCAGAGATCAAGTTCGGGCGTTGGGTTCAAGCACCACAATAAGGGTCAATCCGCCACGCGGAAGAAGTCGCGCCACGAGACCTTGTCATTCAGAACCAGGTCAACGCGGAAAATCCCGGACGGTATGACGTTCACCGGGATGTTCCAGGTGGTTTCCACGTACTTTCCCGGACCGAGGGAGATCTCACGTGGCTTGGACTCGTCTATCAGCTTGTTATCCATGTTGTAGAGACGAACGATGCAATTGAGCTTTTCCTTCGATGTAGTCTGCCAGTTGACATAGACCGTGACGTTGGTGTCGCGCCGAGTGAAAACGCGCTTGTATTCTCTCGGCATAAAGCCGGCAGCTCTTTCCTTCCCGGCAATCGTGGCCAAAGATGCGGAACGAAACGAATCCGATTTCACAACCGGAGAGAGAAGCTCACCGCGGCCGGCCAGTTCGCTCAAACTGGTGGTTGCCGTCAATCCAGCCACGTCAGGCAATAACGTCCGCGGAACCACCAGCCCGGTGGTTTCCCAGTCTGAGGGACGGCCGGTGGAGCCGGGATCGCTAAGAAGTATCAGAGTCTTGATGGGATCGCCGCCCGGGAGAATACTTCCGCCGAGAACACCGACGTAGTTTCCATACTCATCGAGAAGCGGACCGCCAAAGGAAAGATTAGTGATTCCGGAAGCAACCAGTAACCGGTCCCCTGCCCTGGGGAAAGTGTTCTTGCCGGTAATCGAACCATCGGCGAGCTTCGCTCCCACCGGTCCCATCTCCAGAAAAACGCAACGATCGCCAACGTTCAACGGATCTTTGGATCCAGCTTTAAGCCCGGCTTTGGGGCCTGATGGAGTCTTGAGGACAGCCCAATCCTGCCAGCGGTTCCAGGCCAGAACTTTGTCGGTGGAGAATTGAGAACCGTCGTGCAAGCGGATGCGCAGCGAGGCAGCGCTGTCGATGACATCGAACGCAGTTAAAAGCTGGCTGTCTCCGACCCAGAAGCCGGTGCCCCGCCCAAGAACCATACCATCGGCACCCAGCTTCTCGATCATGACTGTACTCTCGAAAGCTTTCTTGTAAAGATCGGCGGAGCTGAGCACAACCGGAGCGGAGGAGTTTACCGCCGCCGGCGAGCCGGTGATGACAAAGCTGTGCATCCCAGCAGGCTCGCCATCGATGCGGGCTTCAATATTCCATTCGCCGGAAGGGGTACCTTCGGTCAAAAGCATGGACCAGTAGCCGCTGTACCGCGGTCCCTTGGCCTCATAACGAAAATCCGAAATCAGAACTATTCTTCCCTCGGGACTCTTCCACAACCCTTCGAAATGGTGAGGACCAAGCGGGCCTTCCCACTCAAAATAAACCGTGACCTTCGAATCTTTGCCCACAGTAAACACGCTGCGCGGATCGTCCATAACGTAGCGGTCACCGTCCTGGTGGCCCGCCGCGCCGGAAACCGATCGCAGAACTTTGTATGGGCTGCCCGTTGAAGTTGGCTTGGGCGACCCGACACCCTGGGCCTGGCAACGGCCGCCGAGAAGAAAGGCCAGAAGCAAGCTACAAAGAACTAGTTTGACTCTAAGGTGCGAGCCCATCTGACTTACCTTTCCGTTGTACGAAGGAACGGAGTCTAACCCAGGTTTGAGGTACTTACAATTCCCGAAATCCAGGACGCTAAACCTTCACTCCTACCTTTTCGCCCTCGGTGCTCTTATACGCCCAGGCCATGCGCGGGGTGTTGTGGGCGATGCCGAAGCGGCCGCGCTGGTCGAGCAGGATAATTCCGCCGTGGCCGTCGAGGCGCTGTTTCAGGTAGACCATTCCTTCCTGGGCGACGGCGTCAGGGACGCCACCGGTGCGGACTTTGTCGGAGGCCCATTTGGCCAGCACCAGCTTCATGATGGGTTCGCCCCAGCCGGTGCAAGACGCAGCTGCGCTGCGATTATCGGCGTAGCAACCGCAACCGATCAGGGACGAATCGCCCACCCGTCCCGGAGCCTTGTTGAGCGTTCCCCCGGTAGAGGTTCCGGCGGCGATGTTGCCGCTGGCATCCAGCGCCAGGCAGCCGACGGTATCGTGGCTGTTGAGCGGGCCGGCGAAAGTCAGATCGGGATGGCCGGATTTCTCTTTCTCCTGCGCGTCCTTCAGCCGCTGGATTTCGCGGGGGATTACAAGATCAGAGTTGTTGCAGAGCTTCATGCCCTGTTCCTGGGCGAAGCGCTCGGCGCCCTCACCGACGAAGTACACATGCGGGCTCTTGTCCAACACCAGGCGCGCGGCCTGAATGGGATTGCGGATGCGTTCCACGCAACCGACGCCGCCGGCACGGAGGGTGGCGCCATCCATCATGAGGGCGTCGAGTTGGACGCGGCCATCGCGATTAAGAAAGCTGCCGCGGCCGGCATCAAAAGTTTCGTCGTCTTCCATGCTGACGATAGCGGCTTCCACGGCGTCGAGGGCGCTGCCGCCGCCTTCCAGCAGGTGCCAACCGCGGTCCAGAGCCTGGCGTACGCCGTTGAGGTGGGCATCCACCATGTCATCGGGAATGGCCCAGGCGCCGCCGTGGACCACGATTACGGGAAGCTGTCGCAAGAATTTGGCCCCTTACAAAAAAATGGCAAACAGGTGAGTGTATCAGGTGCGCTACAATCACCCTACTGACCGCATTCCCGGTACGCCCAGGATTTCCCTAGATGATTTTGAAAAGGTTTTATGAGGACAGGCTCGCGCAAGCCAGTTTTCTGCTGGGCTGCCCTACGAGCGGCGAGGCCATCGTCATCGACTCCAATCGCGATATAGAGCCCTATATTTCTGCGGCGCGCAGCGAAGGGCTGCGCATCACAACGGTGACGGAGACCCACATTCATGCCGATTTCGTCTCCGGAAGCCGTGAGCTGGCCTCGCGCACCGGCGCGGTGCTGGCGGTCTCCGGTGAGGGTGGACCTGACTGGCAGTACAGCTTCGCCGGGCAGCCGGGGGTAAAGCTCCTGCGCGACGGCGACATGATTCGCGCCGGCAGCGTCTGCCTGACGGTCAAGCACACTCCGGGACACACGCCCGAGCATCTGGCGTTTCTCCTCACCGACCAGGCCACGGCGCCGGAGCCGGTGGGAGCGTTTTCGGGAGACTTCATCTTCGCCGGCGACGTCGGCCGCCCCGACCTTCTGGAGCGGGCCGCCGGTATCAGCGGCACCATGGAAGCCGGTGCGCGGCAGCTCTTTCGCTCGCTCAATTCGGTTCGCGAGCTGCCCGACCGGCTGCTCTTGTGGCCCGGGCACGGCGCCGGCTCAGCCTGCGGCAAGAAGCTGGGGGGAATGCCGGTGACTACGCTCGGCTACGAGAGAATTGCCAACTGGGCTTTTCAGGTGGAAGACGAGAGCCAGTTCGTCCGGCAGATTCTGGAAGATCAGCCGGAGCCGCCGCGCTATTTTGCGGCGATGAAGCGGATCAACAAGATAGGCGCCGGAACACCAGCATCTGCGCCGGCACGGCTTTCCACTGAGGCCCTGGCTGCGGCGCTCCGCGATCACGCGGTCCAGGTCGTGGATTTGCGCCCCGCAGCCAATTTTGCCGAAGGCTTCATTCCCGGCTCGATCTCGATTCCGCTGAACAAGAGCTTCCTCAACTGGGCCGGCGCACTGCTGCTTCCCGAGCCGGAGATCTACCTGCTTGGCGAAGAACGACAGGTTCGCGAAGCTACGGCAGCGTTAACGCTCATCGGTCTGGATCACGTAAGCGGTTGGCTCGAACCCGAGGTGATCGAGTTCCGGCGGAACCGGCGGGGCGATCTGGCCAGGATGGAGCAGATTGACGCGGCGCGCGTGCTGGAAAGGCAAAAAAAGGGACAGCTCGTTCTCGACGTCCGCGCCGCCACCGAATTTCGCGAGGGACACATCCCCGGAGCAGTCCACATTCCTCTGGGATGCCTCCCCGAGGAAGCTGCGGCGCTATCGCGCGACAGCGGCATAGTGGTTCACTGCCAGGGCGGCGCCCGCTCGCCGATAGCTCTCAGCATCCTGCGCAGGCTGGGGTTCCACAACGTGGCCAATTTCCCCGGTGGTTTCGCCGACTACCAGCGCCAGGGGCTACCAGTGGAGACTGGAGCGGCGACGGATCTGGCAGGGCCAGTCAGCGGCCGGTGACCAGTCCGCACAGATAACCCGGCCCTGAATTCCATTTACAATGGAACCAGCAACGCAAGGGGGCGGATGTACGAGGTCACCGTAGAAGATTCCTTCGCCGCAGGACATTACCTGCGCAATTACCGCGGCAAGTGCGAGAACCCGCACGGGCACAACTACAAAGTCAGGGTCACGCTGCGCGGCGCTGAGCTGGATAAGGCCGGGCTGCTGCTCGATTTCAAGGACCTGAAAGAAGTGATGAAGGATGTGATTGAGCGGCTCGATCACCAGATGCTCAACGAAATCGAGCCCTTCAAGGTACTGAACCCCTCGGCGGAAAACCTGGCCAAGTACTTCTACGACCAGGCCAATGCGCGATTGAAGTCGATTACCAACGGCCGCGTCGGGGTGAGCGATGTGACCGTCTGGGAGACGGATACGACCACCGCGCGCTATTCTGAATAACGGCAATGATTTGCCGCAGATCTTCGCAGAAGATTCTGCTTCTTCCGCGTTCATCAGCGTTCATCTGCGGCCAGATTCTTCTTCGACATGCAGATTATTGAAATCTACCGCTCCATTCAGGGCGAATCGTCATTTGCGGGCGTGCCCTGCACCTTCGTGCGCCTGGCGGCATGTAATCTGCGTTGCGTGTGGTGCGACAGCGAGTACACCTTCACAGGCGGAAAAAAGATGACGGCGGATGAGATTGAAGCCGAAGTCACCCGGCTGTCGCCAGGTGGACTGGTGGAATTTACCGGCGGCGAGCCCATGTTGCAGGAGCGCGAGCTGGCGCCCCTGATGGAGCGCCTGCTGGCCCTGGGCTACACGTTACTGCTCGAAACCAGCGGCGAGCGCGATCTGGAGAAAGTGCCGCGGGCGGTGCACAAGGTCGTGGACGTGAAGTGTCCCGGATCGGGCGAAGGCGGAACTTTTGCAATGCGCAACCTGGATTTCCTGACCGCGAAGGACGAGGTCAAGTTCGTTCTCGGCGATCGCACAGATTACGAGTTCGCCCGCGACTTTACCCGGGAGCATGGCCTTGAGCGCAGGGTGAACAGCGTTCTGTTTTCTCCGGTATTTCTCAAGAACCCCAGCCGCGAGCGCGATGCATCCAACTGCCAGCTCGATCCGCGGCTGCTGGCGGAGTGGATCCTGGAAGACAAATTGAACGTCCGCCTGGGACTGCAGATTCACAAATTCATCTGGGAGCCGGCGACCAAAGGCGTGTAGAACAGCGAAGGCTGATTTTGCGATAATTTTCCGCGAGCGATAGAGTATGCAGCGCCGTTATGCTTTACGGCGGCGACACAAGAGAAAAAGGATTTCCTCTGCCGGTTGAGAAACCAAAGTCGGTAGTGCTGTTGAGCGGAGGCATGGATTCGGTGGTCTGCGCCACCCTGGCCGCGCGCAATACGCAGGCCGCGGCCTTGCATGTCAGCTACGGCCAGCGCACCGAAGACCGCGAACGGCGCGCTTTTGAGGATATCTGCGAACGCCTGGGCATTCACCGGCGCATGGTCGTGCGCAATGAAGTCCTGGGCCAGGTTGGGGGCTCGGCGCTGACCGACGAGCGCATTGAAGTTCCGGAGGCGCAGGAGGAGATCGGAAGGGGAAAGATCCCGGTCACCTACGTTCCGTTTCGCAACGCTCACTTTCTGGCCGCGGCGGTGAGCTGGGCCGAGGTGCTGGACGCAACGCAGATCTATATCGGCGCCGTCGAACAGGACAGCTCGGGTTATCCCGATTGCCGTCCTGCCTACTACAAGGCTTTTAACGAGGTGATCAGGGCCGGGACGCGCGACGGCCGGATTGAGATTGTTGCGCCGCTGATCGCATTGCGGAAAGTGGAAATCGTGAAACTGGGGTTAGAACTGGGTGCACCCTTCGCGCTGAGCTGGTCGTGCTATAGCCGGGAGGATGCTGCCTGCGGCGTCTGTGAAAGCTGCGTGCTGCGCCTGCGGGCGTTCGCCGAAGCCGGGGCCCAGGATCCGATTCCCTATTCGACGCAGGTGGCAAGCCATATAAAATAAAGGGTTGGGCCGGAGGTCCAGAACACCATGAAGACAAAACTAACTTTCTCTGCCCTGCTGGCGCTGTTGCTCGCGACTGTCTGGGCTAGCGCAGCTTGGGCGCAATACACTGCCAACGTCCAAGGCAAGGTTACAGACAAAGGGAGCCCGTTGGCCGGAGTCACCGTGATCTATACCAACCCGAACACCGGGCGGCAGATCAAGCTCAAGACGGACAAGAAGGGCGCCTATTACTCGATCGGCGTTCCTTTCGATACCTATGACGTGACGGTCGTGGATGCGTCCGGAAAAGAGATCTACGTACACAAGGGCCTGCCCGTGGCTCAGAGCGGCGGTGACGTGACCACCACGTGGGACATTGATATCAGCCAGGGTGGAAGCGGGAAACTGGCGGGAGGTCCCGGAGGTGGCGCGTTGGGCCAGGCGGCTCCGAGCGATAAAGGCAAATCCACGCAGCCGCAGGTCTCCAAAGAAGAGATCGAAAAGATAAAAGCGCAGAACGCCAAAGCCGAGAGCATCAACGCTCTGATCGCGCAGTATCAGGCTGCCTTGGCTGCCAAGGACTGGAAGGCCGCTATCCCGCCGCTGCAGGGTATGACGACCGCCGATCCCGGGCGCTGGGAGTACTTTCAGGCGCTGGGCAATATGCAGCTCAACGACGGCCAGTATGAAGAAGCCACCCAGAGCTACGAAAAGGGAATTCAAGTAGCCCAGGGCTATGTCTCCGGAGCCACTCCTAAGGATCCAAAGAATCCGAACTCGGATCCAGCCAAAGCCAAGGCGGGGATCGGGCAGATGCTCACCAACCAGGGCAATGCCTATCTCAAGCTGAAGAAGAACACCGAGGCCGTTGCCGCGTACACCAAAGCCGCGGAGATGGACCCGAATCCCGGGACGGCTTATTTCAACCTCTGCGCTACGCAATACAACAGCGGGAACACGGAGGGGGCATTAGCGGCATGTGACAAGGCCATCGCGGCCGATCCCACCCGAGCTGACGCCTACTTCATCAAGGGTTCCCTGATGATCGCCGGCAGCTCCGCCGATAAGGACGGCAAGATCATCGCTCCTCCGGGAACGTCGGAAGCCCTGAACAAATACCTGGAGCTGGCGCCCGACGGAGGTCACGCCAACGACGTAAAGCAGATGTTGGCCTACATCGGGTCGAAGATTGAGACCACGTACAAGAAGAGAGGCAAGTAGACAGTCACAGCCAAAAGCCCGGCTTAAGCTCGCCGGGCTTTTCGCGGTCGATGCCGATAAAATGGCTCGCCATTCGTGTTCCAGCAGCCAAGCTTGTTGTGCTGACCGAATCGGAGGCATGATCCAACCTATGAAAAGAATCGAAAGTTTTGCGGCGTTGTTTGTCGCGGCCCTTGTGCTGTACGCACCATCGGCGTGGTCGCAGACGTTGACTTCGGGCATGGAGGGCAAGGTAACCAGAAATGGAGAACCAGCCACCGGCCTGCAATTCGTCCTTTCCAGTCCGGCAAACGGGAGAGAATACAAGACCAAGACCGACAAGAAGGGCCAATACTCGGTGGTTGGCGTTCAGGTAGGGACTTACATCGTGAAGATCATCGGCCCAGGCAACGAGGTCCTGTACGTCAAAGAGACCTCGCTGAACACTACCCCGTTTGAGCATTCAGATATCGATCTGGCCAAGCCGGAGGACTCGGGCGGGCGCGCCGGCACCCCTGCCGATGCCCAGCCGGCACCGGCTTCCAATAAAAAGATGAGCAAGGAAGAGCAGAAGGCGGAAGAGGCGAGGGTCAAGGCCCAGAACGAAAAAATCACTGTCTTAAACGGATTCATCACCCAATATCAGACCGCGATCAAGGCGCAGAACTTCGCCGACGCCGAGAAGGCGTTGAAGTCAATTCTGGAAACCGTCCCCGACACCACGCGCTGGGAGTTCTTCCGCGCGCTGGGCGACGTTCAGAGCCAGAACAATGAGCCGGCTGATGCCATCAAGAGTTATGAGAAAGGCATCGAGCGAGCTCAACTCGTGGCCTCGGGTAAGGCGCCCAAAGATCCTTTCAATCCCACAGCCGATCCCGGTGCAGCGAAAAGCGGCATCGGCCCCATGATGGTTTCCGAAGGCAATGCCTACGTGAAGATGGGCAAGCCAGAGATGGCTACTCCGCTGTTTCAGCAAGCCACGCAGGATAACCCCAATCCCAGTCTGGCTTTCTACAATCTCTGCGCGGTTGAGTTCAACGCCAACAAGATCGACGAAGCCATCGCCGCCTGTGACAAGTCGATCGCAGCAGATCCTAAGCGCGCTGAAGCCTGGTTCCTGAAGGGGTCAGCCTTGTACAAGGCGGGCAAGCCGGACAGCGGCAAGAGCGTAGCGGAAGCCATGAACAAATACCTGCAGCTCGATCCCAACGGCCAGCACGTGAGCGAGGCTAAGTCCATACTGCAGCTGGCCACGCAAAAGTAGTTCTGGCCAAAAAAAATGACGCCCTCCCGCAAGGAGGGCGTTTCTGCGAGATAACGTCGTTGGCTAAGGAAGATTCTTCAGCACGACCAGACACTCTTCGTTATCGGGGACCTGTCCGAGTTCATAGGTTTTGGCGAAAGCTACCTTGCCCTGTTTATCCACGATGAAGATGGCGCGGTTGCTGATTCCGGGCAGCGGCTCAGTTTCGCGGAATACGCCGAATTTACGGGCTACGTCGCCGTGCGGCCAGAAATCGCTGGCCAGGGTGTAATCTCCGCCGATGGCCTTCTCCTGCCAGGCAATGTGGCTGTACAGGGAATCCACGCTGATGCCGACCACCTCCGCGCCTACGCCGGAAAACTTGTGCAGGTCAGTCTTGAAGCCCGACATCTCGGTGGTGCAGGTGGGGCTCCAGTCCAAGGGGTAAAAAGCCAGCAAGACGTTCTTCTTGCCTTTAAACTCGCTCAGCTTGAACTTACGCTTTTCTTTGCCGGTGATCGCCGGCAACTCAAAATCGGGGGCCGAATCTCCTACCTTCAAAGGCGCCATTCCATCCTCCCTGGAAGAATTGCTAAATTATGGAACCTGCAGACAGATTCGATGAACCTGCGAGCCTGAATCCTTCATTTTATCGTGGTCAAAAATCTTTGGACAAGTTAGCCTTGGGAAACGGCCAGGAAGCGCGCGGCATCCAACCGCACAGCGCCCCAATGTCAGTCCCGGCTTAACCGAAGGCGGAGCAATCCGGGAAGGAGCCACGGAGCGAAAATGTTGAAGATGGGCGACTACAACTACCGGCACTTTTCACGCCGCATATTAGGTGAGCTGGAGGATGAAAGCTTTTCCGGCCCCGCAGCGGGCGATCAGTCTCCGGACTTCAAAGCAGTCATGCTTAGCGGAGAAAGGGTCCGCCTCAGCGATTACCAGGGGCGGAGCAACGTTCTACTGGTCTTCGGTTCGGCCACTTGTCCGTTTACCGCGGCATCCATCGCCGGCATCAACTCACTGCACGACTCCGTGGACTCCGGAGATGTGCGGATTCTCTTCGTCTATGTCCGCGAAGCTCATCCCGGGGAAAGAATTCCGGCGCATCGCTCCCTGCGCGACAAGGCTTCCGCGGCTCGCCTGCTTGCCGACGAGGAAGAGATGGAGATGCCCATCATCGTCGACGACGTGCATGGATCCATCCATCGCAAATACTCGCGGCTGCCCAACCCGGCGTTCCTCATCGACAAGGCGGGACGCATCGCCTTCCGCATGCGCTGGACCAAGCCGCAGGAGCTGGCGGCCGCCATCCGCGAGCTTCTGGAGGCGCAGACGGATAGCGGCAACGATCACGCGATTGTCCACGGCGGCCAGGAGCTCTCCCCGCCGCTTTCGTACGACCGGCTGCACGCCTTTCGCGCCGTGGAGCGCGGCGGCGAAGAGTCAGTGCGCGACTTCCACGCCGTCTTTGGCCGTTTCAGCCGCCTGTCATTGTCGCTCCCGCAAGCCATTCTCCAACATCCCGGCCGCATTCTCGCCGTAACCGCACTTGCCGGCGCGGCGCTCGCGGGCGGTCTCTACGCCGGATTTGAACTGCGCAAACGCCGCCTCGGCGTGCGCCGCAATCCTTATCGCGCGTACGAAAAGGAAAAACGGGATACGGAAACCGGCACGGACTACGGAGCCGTCGGAATCTAATTCCCTCAGTCCCGAGCGGGATCGCTACCGATCCTGAGTGAGTTGCGGACAAGAATGTAATCCTTGAAACGACCTCACTTTCTTCAATTTCAGAGCGACGCTACAGCGTCAGAAAGACACGCTCTCGATCGTCCTCTGAATATCTTCCTCCGAATGCGCCGCGCTCATGAAGATCGCTTCAAACTGCGATGGTGGAAGATAAATTCCCTTTTCCAGCATCCCCCGATAGAACCGCGCAAAAGTCTGCGTGTCAGATTTTGCTGCGGTATCACAATCGAACACCGGCCCGGGCTGGAAGAACCAGGTAAACATGGAGCCCACGCGGTTCGCGCAGAGAGCCACGCCTTTGGCCCTCGCCGCATTGAGAACGCCCTGCACCACAGCTGAGCTGCGCTGTTCAAGCTGCGCATAAATTCCCGGATTCTTTTTGAGCTCGCGTACCGTGGCCAGACCGGCCGCCATGGCCAGCGGATTCCCGGAGAGCGTTCCGGCCTGGTAGACGGGACCCAGCGGCGCGACCATGTCCATGATCTCGGAGCGCCCGCCGTAAGCGCCCACCGGCAGCCCTCCGCCGATGATCTTGCCCAGCGTGGTCACATCCGGCTTGATGGCGAAGAGCTGTTGCGCTCCGCCCGGCGACAAGCGGAAGCCGGTCATGACCTCGTCGAAGATCAGCAATGTGCCTGCACTGGAGGTGATCTCGCGCAGAAATTGCAGATAGCCGTCACGCGGCGCAACGCAGCCCATGTTGCCCACCACCGGCTCCACGATCACGCAGGCGATCTGGTCCGTAAATCTCTGGAAAGCCTCCTCAACCGCCTGCTGGTTGTTGAACGGCAGAGCCAGAGTGAATTTCGCCTGCTCTTCCAGAACGCCCGCAGAGCCGGGAATGCCCAGCGTCGCCACGCCAGAACCAGCTTTCACCAGCAATGAGTCGGCGTGGCCGTGATAGCAGCCTTCAAACTTCACGATGTAGTTTCGCCTGGTGAAGGCCCGAGCCAGGCGGATGGCCGACATCGTTGCTTCCGTCCCCGAGCTCACGAAACGGACCTTGCTCATCGAAGGGAACGCGGCGATCACTTCTTCCGCGAGCTCGGCTTCGATCGGCGTGCATGCGCCGAAGCTGGCTCCGTCGCGATTGGCCTTCTCCACCGCTTCCACCACGGCAGGAAACGCGTGACCCAGGATCAACGGCCCCCATGAGCCGACGTAGTCAATGTATTCGTTGCCGTCAGCATCCCACATGCGCGAGCCGCGCCCGCGCACGATGTAAGGCGGATCGCACGCCACCGATTTGAAAGCCCGCACCGGTGAGTTCACGCCGCCAGGAATCACCTTTGCAGCGCGCGCGTGCAGGGCTTTGCTCTTGCCGTCGCTGATGCTCATGGAAATTCCACTATAGCATTCGCCCAATGCCGCGCTTTGCCGCTCAATGTCGCTGGCCAAGGAACACCTCTCTTGCGATCATCCTCGCAGACCAACAGGAGGTACGTGATGTTCAAGAAGCTATTCATCTCTCTGGCACTGCTCGCAGCAGCCACCGCGGTTTGGGCGCAGAATGACGACGACCGAATTCCTGACAACAAGGAACTCATTTCCCGCGCGCGCACCGTGAACGTGGATACCGACACGTTCTTCATGAAGCGCGAAGCGCTGGAGAGCGCGCTGCTCGGCCGCAAGGAATTCAAGGCCTGGGGGCTCAGGGTTACCGGACGTCGCGATCGCGCTGATCTTCTGATCCACGTTCAGCGCGTGCCCTTCAGCAACCATTTCTCTTACACCGTGACCGACCGCACCACTGAGACCGTTGTGATGGCCGGCAAGGTCGACTCGCTGGCCGGAACCGTCTACGACCTGATCGCCGACGAGATCGTGCACAAGATGAAGGAATTTCGCGGCGATCCCCTGGCGGCCCAGGCTGCCGCGCCGCAAGCTCAACCCTGATGTCAACTTTTCCCCGCGGCGACACTTTTTATTACCGCGGCGACACCGGGGCACGGAAAGAGAACGTGTGATGCGTAACTGGCCAGCCTGAACGTGAGGTGGTTCCTTCCGCCAGTTGCTCATTCGCTCGATCATTAACCTCTCTCCGTGTCTCGGTGTTTCCGCGCAGTGTTTCAGTTAGAATGAACTAGTGATCCTGCCCTTCGTCCGCGAAGTCCTGGCGGACGTGGAAAAGAGTCCCGGGTTCCAGCAGGCGGCCCTGTATCTCAAACAGCGTAGGGGGGTGGCAACTCCGCCTGCAGGGCGCATCCGTCTGTCCGGGCTGGTTTCGGCAGCCAAATCCCTCCTCATCCCCTATTTGCAGCGGGTCTCGAGCAAGCCGCTGGTTGTCGTGACCGCCAACAACCGCTCGGCTGAAGCCTTGTTTCCCCTGGTGCAGGCTTTCTGCGAGCTGACCGGCGCCTGCCCTCCGCAGTCGGTAGTCAAACTGCCGGCGTACGATGTGCTGCCCTTCGAAAATCTCTCCCCGCATCCCGAGATTCAGGAAGAACGCGCGACAGCGCTGTGGAAGATCGCTGCCGGTGCTGCTTCCATCGTGATCGCTCCGCTTGAGGCCACCGCGTTGCGCTTGCGTGCGGCTGAAGAATACGCAGCCCTGGCGCGCGTCATCCGCCGCACCGACTCCGTCAACGCGGAAGAGTTGCTGCAGCACCTCAACACCGTCGGCTACACCAAGGTTGACGTGGTAGAGATGCCGGGGGAGTACGCCGTCCGCGGCGGGCTGCTCGATGCCTATCCTCCCGAAGCCGACCGCCCGCTGCGCATTGAGCTGTTCGGCGACGAGGTGGAATCCATCCGCAAATTCGATCCCGGAACGCAGCGCTCTTCTTCCCCCGTGGATGAGGTCGTGCTCCTCCCTCTGCAGGAGACGCCGGTACGCGAAGAGGTGCTCACCGAAATCCATGCGCGTCTTTCCGGGGCGCGCCTGGAAGGCGACCCCCAGGAAGTTCGCCGCGCGCTCGAGGCCACCGGAGTCGCGGTCTTTCCCGGCTGGGAGTTTTACGCCCATGCCGGAGCCGGGAACACGATCTTCGATCTTCTGCCTGGCGCCGCGGTCTTTCTCGACGAACCTTCTGCCATCGAAGCCGAGCAGGACCAC
This sequence comes from Candidatus Angelobacter sp., assembly GCA_035307585.1. Taxonomy (GTDB): domain Bacteria; phylum Acidobacteriota; class Terriglobia; order Terriglobales; family Acidobacteriaceae; genus Angelobacter. The sequence continues at coordinate 290,162 of DATGHX010000012.1, read as the reverse complement.
TGGTGGGAGCGCGTGGAGAAGCGCCATGAGCTGAGCGGCGTCGGCAAGCTGGCCACGCCACAAGATATTTATCTTTCTCCCGGCGATTGGGACCGGATGATTGCCCGCTTGCCCGGCGGATCGCTGGAACAACTCGGACTGCTGCGCATCGCTCAGGCGGAAAATGCTCTTGGCCTCGCCGCACCCGAGGTCCCGCATCTCGAAGCCCCGCTGATCGAGTTCACCACCCAGCCTACGGCCCGCTTTCACGGGTCGGTGCCGGCCATGGTGGAGGAAGTCCGCAAGCTTACCTCGAGCGGGCAGCGCGTGATCTTCGCCGCGCCCAACACCGGCGAGATGGAGCGGCTGGCCGACATCTTCACCGAATACCAGCTTCCGTTCCGTTTGGGCACGCGTACGCCTGCTCCGGGCAGCGAGACCTATCTCGACGAAACCGCCTACTTCTCCGGCGATCTCACCACCACAACTATCGTTCGCGCCGCGGTGCCCGACGGCGTCGCTCTGCCCGACGCGCACCTGGTCGTCTTCGGCGCGCGCGACCTCTTCGACGATTCGGAAATCGTGTTGCAGAGCCCGCTGCGGCAAAAATCGAAGACTGCCGCGTTTCTCTCCGACTTCCGCGACCTGGCCGTCGGCGACTACGTAGTCCACATCGAGCACGGCATCGGCATGTACCAGGGCCTGAAAGAGTTGCAGCAGGGCGAGGGCAGCGGCGAGTTCATGCTGCTGGAATTCGCCGAAGCCGCCAGGCTCTACGTGCCGCTCACGCGCCTGGATCTGATCCAGAAATACCGCTCGAGTGAGGGCGCCAAGCCGCTGCTCAGCCGCCTGGGCGGAGGTGCCTGGGAAAAAACCAAGGCGCGGGTGAAGAAGGCCATGAAGGATATGGCCGACGAACTGCTCAAGCTCTACGCGGCGCGCAAGGCTGCCCAGGGCCACTCGTTTCCCGTCGACACGCAATGGCAGCGCGAATTCGAAGATTCGTTCGAGTTCAACGAAACCGACGATCAGGTGACCGCTATCGCCGACGTTAAGCACGACATGGAATCGCCCATGCCCATGGATCGACTGCTGTGCGGCGACGTCGGCTACGGCAAGACCGAAGTCGCCATGCGCGCTGCGTTCAAAGCCGTGCAGGACAACAAGCAGGTCGCAGTGCTGGCGCCGACTACCGTCCTGGTCTTCCAGCACTTTGAGACCTTCAAGCGCCGCTTCGCCGCCTTCCCCATCACTGTGGAGATGATGAGCCGCTTCCGCACCACCAAACAGCTCAAGGAAACCGCCGAGCGCCTGGAGCAGGGCAAGGTCGACATCGTGATCGGCACCCATCGTCTGCTGTCGAAAGACATCAAGTTTCAGGACCTGGGGCTGGTCATCATCGACGAGGAGCAGCGCTTCGGCGTCCGCCACAAGGAGCGGCTGAAGCACCTGCGCAAAGAAGTGGCCGTGCTGACCATGTCGGCCACGCCCATTCCGCGCACTCTGCACATGTCCATGGTCGGGCTGCGCGACATGAGCCTGATCGAGACTCCGCCCAAGGACCGCATGGCCATCCAGACTGTGGTCGCCGGATATGACGACACGCTGGTGCAGTCGGCGCTGGAACATGAACTGGAGCGCGGCGGCCAGGCTTACTTCGTCCACAACCGCGTAGACAGCATCTACGAGATCGCTACCAAACTTCAGCAGCTGGTTCCGCGGGCGCGCGTCCTTGTCGGCCACGGACAGATGTCGGAAGGCGAGCTGGAGAAAGTCATGATGGCCGTCGTCCGCCACGAGGCCGACATTCTGGTGGCCACCACCATTATCGAAAACGGGCTGGATATTCCGCTGTGCAACACCATCATCGTCAACCGCGCGGATCGCCACGGCCTCTCTGAGCTCTATCAGCTGCGCGGGCGCGTGGGGCGCTCCAACCGCCGCGCTTATGCTTATCTTCTCGTCCCCGCCGACCAGGAGTTGACGCCGATCGCGCGCCGGCGGCTGGCGGCTTTGAAAGAGTTCTCCGATCTCGGCGCCGGCTTCAAGATCGCCGCTCTCGACCTCGAGCTGCGCGGCGCCGGCAATCTGCTGGGCGGAGAACAGAGCGGCAATATCGACGCCGTCGGCTTCGAGATGTACACCGGCATGCTCGACCGCGCCATCCGCGAGCTCAAGGGCGAGGAGCTGGCCGAAAAGGTCAGCACGCAGTTGAACCTGGGCATCGATCTGCGCATCCCCACGCAATACATCGCCGAGGAGAACCAGCGGCTGCGCATGTACAAGCGCGCCGCGGGCGTGGAGAGTGAAGCCCAGCTTGAGGACGTTCGCAAGGAACTGGAAGACCGCTACGGCCCGGCGCCGCCGCCGGTGCGCCATTTGCTTACGGCGGCTTCGCTGAAGTTGTTGTGCGAGCGCACCGGAGTGCTGGCCATCGACCGCAAGCGTGATACTGTGACCGTGAAATTCACCGAGCAGGCAGCCATCGATCCTGAACGTCTCACCCGCTTCGTCGCCCAGACCCGCGGTGCGCAGTTCTCGCCCGGCGGTATCTTGAAGTTCGCCCTGAAATCCACCGGGCCTGAGGCTATCATCGACCAGCTCAACGGCCTGCTGCGCGAACTCAGCGCGGAAGCCGCCAAGGTCTGGATGGAACGCTAATTGTTTCGCCGTTTGAGACCACGGTTTCCCGCTGGTGCCTTCAAAGAAATGTCCCCGCATTGCCGCAGAAACATGCCCTTGCCGCACTGATCCAGGGTGTGGCAATTGCAATCTTCGCTCATGCTTTTGAGCAGGCGCTGCATTTCCCTGATCTGAGCCGCCAACAGCTCCAGGTCGGCCAGCTTTTTCTCTGAGAGTTTTTTCCACCGATCTGAGGCGGTCACCGCCTTGCGGAATCCGAAGAATAATCGCCGGATTTCGTCCAGGGTAAAGCCCATCTGCCGGGCTCGCTGCACCACGGCCAGGCGATATAGCACGGTCGAGTCGTAGCGGCGTTGGCCAGAGCTGCGCCGCGCCGGCGGCAGAATTCCAATCTGCTCGTAGTAACGAATGGCGGACGCCTTCAGCCCGATCTGCCGCGCCACTTCGGAGATCAATAATTCCGGCATTCTCACATTCTATGGCACGCAACCCGCTAAGTAGCTGGCCTGGCTGATAAAAAAGCGCTTGCCTTAAAGCTGACTTTAAGTCGTAGCCTGAAAGCCTAGCGGATTCGCGCGAAATCGCCGCGTGGAGATAAGAAAATGAAAATCGTCGTGATATTTGCCGTTGCGCTTGCCGTTCTGGGCGCATACACAGTCTCTCTGCGCCATGCCATGGCGCAATCATCCTCATCTTCGTCTTCGGCCGCAGGCAAAACGGAAAGTCCGTTTTACTGCAACCGCAAAGCCATCGGTCCTGACCAGATCCGGCGCAAAGAAGAACTCAACGCCACATTGCACTCCTTGCGGCGAAGCACCCACGAACTGGACAACGGGTACGAGTTCGAGTTCCCCTCCGATCCCCCCGCGATCCAGGCCGTCGCCGAGTGGGCCGCGATGGAAAAACTGTGCTGCCCGTTCTTCGACATCGACCTGCGCCTGGAGCGCGAGGGCGGCCCGTTCTTCCTGCGTCTCACCGGACGTGACGGCGTAAAGCAGTTCATCCAGGGTGAGTTCAGCCGCTGGTTCCAGAGCGCGCTGTGATGCGAACTCCACGATGGTTCATTGCTTCTGTAGTTTTCGCATCGATCATTCAGCCCGGCACTGCGCAGGCGGCCAAACCGGACACCCTCGTCACTGTGCCCCAGGCGGTTGACGCCTGGATCAGCAACACTGAGACCCACGTGGTGCAGATCGCGGACAGCATGCCCGGGGATAACTACTCGTTCGCGCCCGCGCATGGCGAATTCAAGGGCGTGCGCACCTTCGGCCAGCAACTCAAGCACCTGGCTGCCGGCAATTACTACGCCGCGGCCATCATCCTGGGCGATCCTATCCCCGAGGGCGCCAAGGGCGAAGTGGGGCCGGAATCGGTGAAAACCAAGGCCGAAATTGTTGCCTATGTGAAAGGGTCGTTTGAGTATTTGCACCGTGCGGCCGCCACCCTCGACGTGCCCAGAGCCGCCCCGCCTATCCCCGGCGTCTCCGGCGTCTGGCAACGCAGCCGTGTAGGCTGGGCGATCGACGCCATCGCGCATTCCTGGGACCACTACGGCCAGATGGTGGAGTACGTGCGCATGAAAGGGATCATCCCGCCACGCTGACTCGGTCTTGCGGACGCATCGCCAGCCGTGCGCCAGGTGCGTCCGCGTTCTTACTCCGCCGCGATCGTCAGCCCTTGCGCCGTCAGCCTGATTCTCCTGGGCTCGATGTGAGTAATGTTCTTCAGGTTCATTCCCGCCAGGTGCCGGTAGGTTTCCATGGTCTCGTGATCGCCGCGCCTCTTCGCGTCCAGATAGCCGACGTAGACCAGCCCGGTGTAGGAAACCAGCATCTCGTACAGCTCCTGCTTCTGCCGGTCGCTCAGATCTGTGAAGCCGCCGCTCTGCGCGAACGCAGCCACAATGCTCTCGCGCAGATCCAGGAACTGCTCGTCCTGCGGATCCGGCGTGCCGTGATAGACCGTGGCATTCTGGGCCAGGAAGTAGCTCAGCGCCAGCGCCAGATCGTTGGGCTTGCCGAGCCTCGCCGCCTGCTTGTCGAATTCCTGAAACAAAGCTTCGACCACCGCGGTGACCTGGGCTTTTTGTTCCGGAGTCTTTCCCAGTTGGTCGGCCAGCGTGTTGGTCAGCAGGTGCGTTCCGGTGGAGTGGAAGAGCAGCGTCGACTCGTGCGCTCGTTCTCTCACCGGCGTGGGCGCCGGCGAGGGCCTGTCCGTGGATCCGCTCCTGCCTTCGCGCGCCGCTTTGCGCTGCTGCAGCTGATAAATCGTCCAGTTGTTCCAGATGTTGGTGGAGAGCGTGGCGCTTACCGGGTTGTTCCATGGAATGGCCATGGAGTCGCCATATTGCGCCCGCGCCGTCACTGCGGAACCCAGCAGCATTGTCAGCAACAGGCAGACGCCCGCGCCGGACGCCGCGCGCACACGTACACTTCTCGATCGAACGAAGGATGCCCCTTCGGGCCTTCCCGCACGATGTTCCATTGTTGTGTTTTCCCCTGTAGTCCGGAACGCGCGGCATCAGGTCTTCACAAGTACTAGGCGTACGCTGCCGCGCCCGGTGCACAATTTTGGGGAAATTATATGCTGCGCCACTGCATGCGAGCATGGAAATTCGAGCGCCCCGGCCGCACACGTTCGATCGAACCATGATGGCGCTCGCCCTACTCTCCGCCCACCGTCATGCCTTCAATGCGCAGAGTCGGGGCCGCAGTGGGTCCGCGGAAGACCAGATCGCTGCCGATCTCAGCGATGTTGTTGAGCATCTCCCGCAGATTGCCGGCGACCGTGACTTCTTCCACCGGATAGGCCAGCTCGCCATTCTCGATCCACAGCCCGCTAGCGCCGCGCGAGTAGTCGCCGGTCACCAGGTTCACGCCGAAGCCGAGAAATTCGGTCACGTAGAATCCGTTCTTCACTCCGGCAATGATCTGCTGCGCCGTCTTCGTCCCGGCTTCGAGATAGGCGTTGCGCGTGGTGATCCCCGGATTTCCCGCCAGCCCGCGCCCCGCGCTGCCGGTGGTCTTCAGTCCCAGCTTGCGCGCGGTATAAGTGTTGAGCAGATAGGATTTCAGCACGCCTTTCTCCACCACCACCGTGCGCCGCGTGGGAACGCCTTCGCCGTCGAATGGTGTAGTGCCGAAGCCGCCGACGATGGTTCCGTCATCCACGATGGTCACATTGCTGTCGGCAATCTTTTCGCCCAGCATGCCTTCCAGGAACGACGACTGGCGATAGATCGCGTCGCCATTCACCGCGTCAAAGATGCTGCTGAGCAGGCTGCCCGCCATCATGGGATCGAAGACGATGGGAACCTTGGTGGAAGCGATCTTGCGCGCGCCCAGCCGGCGCAGAGTGCGCCGCGCCGCCTCGCGCCCTACCGATTCCGGCGAATCCAGCTTCTTGAGCGTCCGCGCCGCGGAAAACCAGTAGTCGCGCTGCATGGATGACGACGCGTTTTCCGCCTGCGCGATCGGCGCCGCCATCACCGAGCAGAACGAACTCCGCGACTCGCCCACAAAGCCCAGCGAGTTCGCAAGAACCCGCCCTCCGGTGGAAGCGTCAAAGCTGCCGCCGTCGGAGTTGGTCAGCCGCCGATCGCAATCCAGCGCCGCTCGCTCCGCGCGTCGCGCAAAATTAATGCGCTCCTCGGGAGGCAGCGAGTAAACGTCTTCGTAAAAGAGCTGCAGGTCGCCGCTCAGGGCGCCGAGTTCCTGCGGCTCCGGCAGCCCGGCAAAAGGATCTTCAGAAGTCACGCGCGCCAGCTCCAGCGCGCCATGCACCAGGCGCTCAATGCCTTCGCGCGTGAAGTCGCTGGAGTAGGTGCTGGCCGTGCGCCGCCCCAGAAACACGCGCAGTCCCAGCCCGCGCGATCCCGACTCCTTCAGCGTCTCCACCTGGCCCAGCCGCACCACGGTGGAAAACTCTGTGCCTTCGCGCACAATGGTGTCGGCCGCGGTTGCGCCTGCTTTCATGGCGCGCGCCACCACGTCAGTGGCCACGTCGCGCAGGTCCGCCGTCTCCACGGCGCCAGGAATCTCCAGTTTGGTCGACATCAGCTGCCCGTCCCGCCCACCGTCATGCGGTCCAGCTTCAGCGTGGGAATGCCTACGCCTACCGGCACCGACTGCCCGTCCTTGCCGCACGTGCCCACGCCTTCATCCAGCGCCAGGTCGTTGCCGACCATCGAGACTTTCGTGAGCGCGTCCGGACCGTTGCCGATCAGGGTGCAGTTTTTTAGCGGCGCCGTCACCTGGCCGTTTTCGATCATGTAGGCCTCCGAGGTCGAGAACACAAACTTCCCGTTGGTGATGTCCACCTGCCCGCCGCCGAAGTTCACCGCGTACACGCCGCGCTTCACCGACCGCAGTATGTCTTCCGGAGAGTCGTCGCCTGAGAGCATGTAGGTGTTGGTCATGCGCGGCATGGGAATGTGCTCGTAGCTCTCGCGCCGCCCGTTGCCGGTATCGGGCATGCCCATCAGCCGCGAAGAAAGCTTGTCGCTCAGGTAGCCCTTGAGAATTCCTTTCTCGATCAGCACCGTCTCCTGCGTCGGCGAACCTTCATCGTCCACGTTGATCGAGCCGCGCCGCGAAGGCAGCGTCCCGTTGTCCACCACCGTGCACTTGTCGGAAGCCACCCGCTTGCCGATCAGCCCTGTAAACGCCGAGGTGCCTTTGCGGTTGAAGTCCGCCTCCAGCCCGTGCCCGATCGCCTCATGCAGCAGAATGCCCGGCCATCCCGGCCCCAGCACCACTTCCATCTCCCCCGCCGGCGCTTCGCGCGCGTCCAGCTGAATAATGGCCTGCCGCGCCGCTTCGCTGGCAAAGTGTTCCGGCGTCTTCTCCGTCTGGAAGAACTCGATGCCCACGCGCCCGCCGCCTCCCGCCTGCCCCTTGCCCGAATTCGCGCCAGACTTGGCGATGGTGAGCAGGCTGAAGCGCGCCAGCGGCTGCACGTCGGTGGCATAAGAACCGTCCGAGCCGATCACCAGGATCTGCCTCAGCTCGTCCGCATAACCGCAGCGCACCTGCACGATCCGCGGATCGTAAGCCCGGGCCGCGCGGTCAGCCCGCATTACCAGCTCCAGCTTGGCGGCAATGTCGGCGTCCGCCGCCGGCGACGAGACCTGGTAGAGCTGGTGCGCCGGCTTCTCTTTGAATCCCTGCACCGGCTGCTGCGCCGGCCCGCTGGCAATCAGCGCCGCCGTCCTCGCCGCCCGCAGAATCTTCTCCGGGGCCAGGTCGTCGGTGTAGGCGTATCCGGTGCGCTCACCGGAAATCACCCGCACTCCGCAGCCGGCGGAAATGCCCTGCGCCGCCGATTTCACCATGGATTCGTCCACGCTCAGCGAGGTGGTAGTCAGATACTCGAAGTACAGGTCGGCATAGTCGCCACCCGCCGAAAGGGCCTCGCCCAGGTAGCGCTCCAGCGCTCCCGGGGTAACGCCAAACTTCTGAAAGAAAAGGGAATGATTGTCAGTCATGATTTCCTGGGTATTCTAGGTATTGATGATGATATTGATGCTCCCCGCCCCCATCACGGCTCAGCCGGCCCGTCCCATTGTACGCTCGCGCCTTTCCCCTTGATTCTGCGGATCACCCGATCTCCCCTACCCCCCTTGGGATGGATCCCATTTCATCCCCGGTCCATCCCCGATCCATGCCCCACTGAACGGCCCCCCGCTAGAATCCTATCTATGATTCCAAAGGACTTAGCCCCCTGGCCCATAGCAATCAATCCAATATCTTGGGATGGTTTATCAAAGAGTAACTAGCTGACCCCAATATCTTGTGGTCTTGCTGCCTTTTGTTGCCCAAAAACGCCAACGACCGCCCTTGGGGCGGTCCGCCGGAAAGCCGATTTAACTTTACTTCTCAATGATACTAGCACGATAGCGTTGCCATGTCAAGCTCTTTTTTGAGAGAAGAGACCCAGTGTAGAAAACCGGCACCGCGCGTCTCAAAATCGGCCCTCAGGAAAGGAAGCCTGTGAGGACTGGGAACAGCAAACGCCTTCCCCTTGCGCTTCTACAACACCCGTGGCATACTCCTGTAGAAGCCAAAGGGGAACGCCTTGACCGTTTCCAATCGCAACCCGGACCGCCCCATCGAACTTCCCCAGGGCACGCTTGATCTTCTGATCCTCCGCACCCTGGTCCCCGAGCCGCGGCACGGCTGGGCCATCTCTGAGCGCATCCAGCAGGTTTCCAGCGACCTGCTGCAGGTTCAGCAGGGCTCGCTCTATCCCGCGCTGCATCGCCTGGAGCGCCGCGGCTGGATTAAGTCCCACTGGGGCGTCTCCGAGAACAATCGTCGCGCGAAATTCTACGAACTCACGCCGGCCGGCCACCGGCATCTGCAAGCCGAGGAGAACGCCTGGCGCGCGCTGGCCGGAGCGGTCGCGCAGATTCTGGAGACAGCCTGAGGACCTGCCCATGTGGAGCGATCTTCGCTATCGTCTTTCCGCTCTCTTTCGCCGCCGTGCCCTGGCCGCCGACGTCGAGGAAGAATTGCGTGCCCATCTCGAGCATCAGGCCGCCAAACATCTGCGCGCCGGCGCGACCCCCGAAGAAGCTCTGCGCCGGGCTCGTCTGGAACTCGGAGGCCTGGAGCAGGCCCGCGAGCTTTGCCATGAAGCCAGCGGTGTTCACGGCCTTGAAGTTTTTCTCCAGGATGTCCGCTACGGTCTCCGCGGACTGCGCCGCAATCCCGGCTTCGCCGCCATCGCTGTCCTCACCCTCGCTCTCGGTGTGGGCGTGAACACCGCCATCTTCAGCGCGCTCAACGCCCTGCTGCTCCGCCCGCTCCCCATCCCGCAGATGGACCGCGTGGTCTACGTGCTTGCCCTGCGCGAGAATTTCGATCCCTTCGGCACCGGCCTGGCCGACTACCAGGCCTACCGCGAGCGCGCCCACTCCTACTCCAGCCTGGGCATCGACCAGCAGGGCTCATTCAACCTGATCGAGCGCGGCAACAGCGAAGCCCTGCACGGGGCCTTCATCGTCCCCGGCTATCTTGCCACGCTTCAGGTCCAGCCCGTCCTTGGCCGCAGCTTCAATGAAATTGAATGCACGCCCGGCGGTCCCGGCGCTGCCCTGATCGGCTACGGACTGTGGCAGCGGCGTTTCGGCGGCAGCAGCCAGATCATCGGCCGGACGGTCAACGTCAACGGCAATGCCGTCAGTATCGTCGGCGTGATGCCGGCCAACTTCGATCTCCCCGGCGAAACCGAACTCTGGCTGCCTCTCCAGGTCCGGCTTGAAGGTCTTCCTGCCGCCGAGCGCGGTACCCATGATTACGAGCTCATCGGGCGCCTGCGTCCCGGAGTCACGCTGGCCCAGGCTGACGCCGAAACAAAAACCATCGCCCGCCAGCTCGAACAGGAGCTGCCGGAATTCCGCCGCGGCTTCGGCGCCGAACTCCTCACCCTGCGGCAGCAGCTGATTGACGATATCGACACCAACAGCGAGCGCGCCGTCGTCATCCTCTTCGGCGCCGTCCTCTTCTTCCTCTTGATCTGCTATGCCAACGTGGCCGGCCTGCTGCTGGCCCGCGGCGTGGTGCGTGAGCACGAGATTGCTCTCCGCCGCGCTCTCGGCGCCGGACCCTGGCGCATCGCCTGCCAGCTCCTGACCGAAGGCGCCGTGCTCGCCGTCTTCGGCGGCCTCGGCGGCCTTGTCCTGGCTCGCCCCATGATGCAGGCTCTGGTCGCGCTCAATCCCGTGCAGACCCTCGCCTTCTCGACCTTTCTGCAAGACATCAGCCTCGACGGCCGCGTGCTGGGCTTTGTCGCGCTGGTCACGTTGCTCACCACCCTGCTGTGCCCGCTGATTCCCGCGGCCAAAGCCGCTCGCGCCCGCGACCTGACCTCGGTCTTCCGCCAGGGCTCGCAGCGCGGCAACACGGATCGCGCCGGCCGGCGCTGGCTGGGCGTGCTGGTGGTCGCCGAGATCGCCATCACCGTGCCTCTGCTGGTGGGCGGCGCGCTGCTCTTCCGGACTTTTCAAAGTCTCTACCGCGTCGACGTCGGCTTCCGTCCCGACCACCTGCTGATCGCGCACCTCGAGCTGCCGTCCACCCGCTACCCGGATCACAAACAGCGCGTGGCGTTCGTGCGCAACCTGATCGATAAGGTTGAGCACCTGCCCGGTGTGGTTTCCGCGGGCATCACCAATAACACCCCGTTGACGGCCGTCTCCCGCGACTCCACTTTCACCGTGGAAGGCCATCCCCTCGACAATCCGGCCGCTCTCCCCGTGAGTTCGCACCGCCTGGTCACGCCCGGCTACCTCAAAACCCTCGGCATCACGCTGGTGAAAGGGAGATTGCTGAATGAACAGGATCGCGAAGGCTCCCTGCCCGTAGTGGTAGTGAGTGAAGAGCTGGCTCGCCAGGCCTGGCCCGGTGAAGATCCGCTGGGCAAACACATCCGCCGCGGCAAGCAGGAGCAGACCGGCTTCCCCTGGCTGACCGTGGTCGGCGTGGTGCGAAACGTGAAGGAAGACCGCTTCAACTTCCGCATCGACCGGCCTGTCTGGTACATGCCCTTTGAGCAGCAGCCCAGCAACTACCCGCTCGACCTGGTGGTCCGCACCACCGTGGAGCCGGAGAAGATCACCGATGCTGTCCGTCACGCTGCGTATTCCGTCGATCCCGAGCAGCCGCTCTCCGATATGACCACCCTGCAAACGCAGGTTGCCGGCGTGCTTACCACCGACCGCTTCAACGCCCTGATGATGGCCGCGCTCTCCATCCTCGGGCTGACTCTGGCGGTGATCGGCCTCTACGGAGTCATGGCTTATACCGTGACGCGGCAGGCGCGGGAAATCGGCGTGCGCGCAGCGCTGGGCGCGACCCGGACAAGAATTCTTCTCGCCACGCTCGGCCGCGCCGCTCGCCTGACCGGCTGCGGATTGCTCCTCGGTCTCGCCGGCGCCGTCGCCTCCAGCCGTCTGCTGGCCGGAAACCTCTACGGTGTGCGCGCCATGGATCCCTGGATCTTCGCCGGAGTTAGCGCCCTGCTGCTTGTGGTGGCGCTGGCGGCCTGCCTGGTTCCGGCCTGGCGCGCTGCCCGCGTCGATCCCATGGTCGCCCTGCGCTGCGAATGACCGGCAGTAAATGCGCGGCAATATAAGATGGAGAGGTGTCGCGCGCACTCACTCACTTCATTCGAACGAAACCCGAACCGCGGGGTAAGCTGGTGTTGCCGCTTGTCTCCATCCTTGCTCTCCTGCTCTCCGGCTGCGCCAAACAACTCCTGACTTGCCCGCGTGTGCCGCCGCCGCTGCCGGCCTCCGCCGTCCCTGCGGAGCATCCGGCCGCGGTCCTTTTCGCTACTGACCGTCTGCCTGAGTCCCGCGAACAGCTCCTCTTCTCCGCCGATCTCAATCCTTCCGGCACCCACCTCAGCTACGGCGCCAAGTGCGTTGATCCCTCCGGGGAGAAGGCCGCCTGCGACGCGCCTCCACGCTGGCTGGAACACGACGACTTCATGGCCCGCATCGCCGCCTCCCATTCCGACGTGGTCCTTTTCGTCCACGGCTTCAACTACGGCTTTGATGAGTCGCTCGAGATCGCGCTGCGCATCGTCGAACGCACTCGGGTCCCGGCTACGCCCGTCGCTTATAGCTGGCCTTCGCAGGCGCGGGTCTCCGCCTACGGCGTCGATTACGACATGAGCGACTGGACCATCGATCACCTCACCGGCTTCATCGGCGATCTCACTGCCGCCCTGCCCGAGGGCTCGCGGCTGCACATCGTCGCTCACAGCATGGGCACGCGCGCGCTGCTGCTGGCGCTGCCCCGCCTCGATCTACCCGGGCAGCGCCTCGGCCAGCTGATCCTCATCTCTCCCGACGTCGACTCGCGCATCTTCCGCGAGCTGATTCTGCACGCTGGGCCTTTTCAGCGCCGCACCCTGTACGTCTCCAAGCACGATTTCGCCCTGCGCACCGCCGCTCTGCTGCTGCGCGCCGGCTCGGTGCGCGCCGGCGACTCCAACAAGCAGTACGTGGTCGTCCAGGACGTGGACACAGTGGACATGTCGCTGCTCAACGCCGGCGTCTTCGGCCACTCTCTCTACGACTACTCGCAGCTGATGTTCGACGATCTCGGCGGGGTTCTGCGCGCTCAGACCGCGGCCGACCGCCAGCTCACCGCCTGCACCGTCAAGAGCATCGCCCAGGCCAACACCCAGAACGGAACCTCGCTGCCCTGCACCGTCTACCGCCTGCCCCAGCAAGCCAAACACTGATTCATCCTCCCCCGGCCGGCCTCAGTCTTGACAAGGCATTTGAGAAGCGTCATTATTTGAACGTGTTCAATTTAGCCCATAGCGCAGCCAGTCCTCTCCGCATCGTCATCCCCGGCGGCAGCGGCCAGATGGGACAGGTTCTGGCCCGGCATTTTTACGCTGGCGGGCACAATGTTACGGTCCTGACGCGCCGGCCTTATCCCGCGCCGTGGCGCGTGGTGGAGTGGAACGGGCGCGACCTGGGCAGTTGGACGCGCGAGGTCGACGGCGCCGATCTGGTCGTCAACCTCGCCGGCCGCAGCGTGAACTGCCGCTACAACGCCGCCAACCGGCGCGCGATCACCGAATCCCGCGTGCTCTCCACTCGCGCCATCGGCCAGGCCATCGCCCAAGCCGCACAACCTCCCGCGTTGTGGATGAACGCCGCCACCGCCACCATCTATCGTCACACCCTCGACCGCCCCATGGACGAAGCCACCGGCGAACTTGGCGGCAATGAGCCCGGCGCACCCGCCACCTGGAACTTCAGCATCGATGTAGCTCTGAGCTGGGAAGGAGAACTCTTTGCCGCCGCAACCCCGCGCACCCGCAAGATCGCTCTGCGCAGCGCCATGGTCATGAGCTCCGGCCGCGGCGGCATCTTCGCCACCCTGCGCACCCTGGCCCGCCTCGGCCTCGGCGGACGCGCCGGCTCCGGACAGCAGTTCGTCTCCTGGATTCACCACGCCGACTTCGTGCGCGCCATCGAATTTCTGATTACCCATGAAGCTCTCGACGGCCCGGTCAACATCTGCTCCCCCAATCCGCTGCCCTACGCGCAGTTCATGCGCGCTCTGCGTCAGGCCTGCGCCGTCCCCTTTGGCCTGCCTGCGACAAAATGGATGCTGGAGATAGGGGCTTTCTTCCTGCGCACCGAGACTGAACTGATTCTGAAGAGTCGACGTGTAGTTCCGGGAAAGCTGCTGGCTGCCGGCTTTGACTCCCTCTTCCCGCAATGGCCTCAGGCAGCCCGCGATCTGGTGGAGAGTGGATCCGACGTAGTCGCTTAACTCATCATGCCTGCGTAGGCCGCTTCGGCTCCGATTTTCGGTTCGATTTCGGCGCGGCGGAAACAGGAAACCAAATGATCGTTCACCATGCCCACCGCCTGCATGAAGGCGTAGCAGATCGTCGGCCCCACGAATTTAAAGCCGCGCCGCAGCAGCTCCCGGCTCATCAGCTCTGACTCCCGCGTGCTCGCCGGAACCTGCTTCATGCTCTTGCGCGCCTTGCTGATGGGGCGCTCACCCACGAACTGCCATATATAAGCGTCAAAGCTGCCCCACTCCTTCCGCACTTCCAGAAAGGCCCGGGCATTGACAATGGCGGCATCGATCTTCAGGCGGTTGCGCACAATCCCCTGGTTGGCCATCAGCTCGCGCACCTGCGCCGGCCCGTAATGTGCCACGCGCTCGGCATCGAACTCGCTGAAGGCTCGCCGGTAGGCTTCGCGTTTGGCCAGGATGGTCGACCAGCTCAGCCCGGCCTGCGCTCCCTCCAGGACCAGGAACTCAAACAGCACCCGATCGCTGTGCTGCGGCACTCCCCACTCGCGATCGTGGTAGGCGATCTCCAATTCTGACCGCCCCCAGGGGCAGCGCTTCTTGGCATCGATAACCTGGATCATCATCCGTCGCCGTTAAGCGCAGAGTCAAAGCCGGCGGTGCGCTTAATCATCTTACGGTTTTGTAGCACAAGAACGCCTGTGCACGGAAGCGCCCGGCCACGCCAATGCGCGCCAACCACGGTCCATACCTCAAGGGCGTTTTTGCCCGCATTCGCTTCTTGACGTTCTGCTCCAGCCGGCCGCACAATATGTAGCGGCCCCACATATATGACCGACACTACTGCGAACCGCGAGTGGAAGAAGGGCAGCACCGAGTTGCTGGTCCTGTCGCTGGTGGAGGGCCGGCCCCGCCACGGCTACGAGATCGCCAAGTTGATTCAGGCGCGTTCCCAGGGAGCGCTGCGTTTTCACGCTGCCTCCCTCTATCCCTTGCTGTACCGCCTGGAGCGAAAAGGACTGATCGAGGGCCGGTGGGTTGAGAAAGCCGGGCAGCGCCGCCGCCGCTGCTACACCCTGACGCTCGCCGGCCGCAATCGCCTTGCCGAACAACGCCGCGGATGGCGCGCCTTCATTCGCGCTGTCGGCCGTGTCGCCCGAGTCGCCCATGCCTGACTGGAAAGAGATCGTCCGCGAGCGCCTTGCCGCTCTGCGATTAGAGCCGTCGCGTGAAGCGGCGCTGATTGAAGAGCTCTCGCAGCATCTTCGCGACACCTACGCGGAATTGCTGGCGCAGGGAGTCGCCGACGAAGAAGCAGCACGCGAAACGCTTCTCGAACTGAACGACATCCGCTTGCTGGCTGAGGAGCTGCGTAACGCGAAATCTCCACTCCCCTCCGGCGACCCTCGCCTTTACGGGACCACCAACGCCACCTGGAGCAGCGCTCTGTTCGGCTTGTGGCAGGACTTCCGCTTCGGGCTGCGCGGCTTGCGCAAAGACGCACGTGTCGCCTCGCTGGCCACTTTTACGCTCGCCATCGGCATCGGCGCCAGCACCCTGATCTTCAGCATCCTTGAGAATGTCCAGCTTTCGCCGTTTCCCTATAAGGACGCAAATCGCCTCGCGCGCGTCTACGAGCATTTCTCCAGCGGCTTGATTAATCGCGACGCCTTTGCTCCGGAAGAGTTTGTCGACTTCAGGCAACAGAATCATTCTTTCGCCGACCTGCTGGCGGTCGGCAGCCTGGAAATCCTTTACAGCGGCCCCGAAGGTACCAGGCAAACCTGGGGAGCGTGGATTAGTCCGGAAATTTTTGCCGTGCTGGGAATCCGTCCGCTGCGCGGCCGCGCCTTTGAGTTGAGCGACGGTGAACCCGGCGCGCCGCCCGTATGCGCCATCAGTTATCGCCTGTGGACAGAACAGTTCGGCCAGGACCCGTCGATTCTGGGCCGGCCTTTGACTCTCAACGGAGAGCGCCGAACTCTGGTGTCCATTCTGCCGCCGCGGTCCCGCTTCCTCGATCTCGATATCTGGATGCCGATCCACGTGCGCCGCGATACCGCTGTGCTTGGCGCAGCCAACGTGCGCGCTTACTTCGGCGCCGTCGGACATTTGAAGAGAGGGGCCACCTTGAAGTCGGCCGCGGCCGATCTTGAGCCCATTCTTGCGCGCTATGAAAAAGATCATCCGGCGAACTACCCCGAGCAGATCGACATTCTGCTGAAAAGCTTCACCGACTCTCAGGTGGGCGATTCTAAGGGCATGCTCTTTTCGCTCATGGGCGCCGTCATCGTACTGTTGCTGATCGCGTGCAGCAATGTCGCCAACCTTCTCATGGCCCGCGCTACCGCCCGCGAACGCGAAATGGCCATACGCTCCGCTCTGGGCGCGGAGCGCTGGCGCCTGGTTCGTCAGCTCCTGGTAGAAAGCTTTGTCCTGGCCTGCGCCGGCTGTGCCGCAGGATGCGCCTTCGCCGAGCTGGGCCTGAAGGCAACGCTCCGGTTTATTCCTGCCGACGCGCTTCCATCGGAAATCCAGATCGGTCTCAACCCCACGGTAATTTTCTTTTCCGTGCTGCTGGCCTTTATCACCACGCTGCTCTGCGGTCTGGCCCCCGCCCTTCGCGCTGCCACCGCCAACCTTCTCAGTGCCCTGGCCACCAGCAGCAAGGGCGGAACTTCAGGGTTCGCTCACGGCCGGTTCCGCGCCGGTCTGGTCATCAGCGAGGTCGCTCTCTCTATCGTCTTGCTGACAGCTTCCGGGCTGATGTTGCGCAGCTTCTTCGCGCTGCAGCACGTGGAACTGGGCTTTGAGCCAAGTCATCTCCTATGGCTGCGCGTGGCCCTTCCCCAGGGTCGCTACGATTCGGCCGAACAGAAAAAAGTCTTCTTTGAAGCGGCTCTGTCGCGCGTCACCGCCATTCCCGGCGTCACCATGGCTGCGGAATCCTACGCCCCGCCCTCCTGCTGCGCCGGCCCCAGCGTCCTCAATATCTCCGGCAAGGAGCACGCGGGTACCTGGTACGTGAGATATGAACCCATCAGCACCGACTATTTCCGCACCCTCCAGACGCCGCTGCTTCGCGGCCGATTGTTGACGCAAAGCGAAGTGCTCTCCGCCGGGCGCGTAACCGTCGTCAACCAGGCCATGGTCCGCACCTACTTCGCCGGCGCCGAGCCCATCGGCCGGAAGATTGAGTTCGGATCCTTTGATAACGTTCCTGACTATCCCCACAACGCCTGGTTTGAGATCGTGGGCGTGGTTGCCGACGCCAAGAACCGCGAGCTGACCGCTCCCGCCGAGCCCGAAGCCTATATTCCCTACACCACTTTTGGGCGGACCAGCCGCAGCCTGCTGGTCAGGACCGCGGTCGATCCGGTTTCCCTGCTTCCGGAAATTCGTCGCGCCCTCTGGGCGGTGGAGCCCGACGCCGCTCTCAGCCGGGCCGTGCCCGTCGAAGACTTCCTCAAAGACTACGCTTACTCGGAGCCGGTCTTCGCGCTGATCACTCTCAGCTTCTTCGCCGGCATCGGCCTGCTGCTGGTGGTGGTTGGCGTATTCAGCGTGATGGCATATTCGGTGACTTTGCAGTCGCACGAGATTGGCGTGCGTATGGCCCTGGGCGCACAGCGCGGCAGCGTGCTGCGGATGGTGCTGGCCAAAGGCTTCCGGCTGATCGTATCCGGCATTGCCGCCGGCGTGGCCATCAGCTTTGTGCTGACGCGTCTCGCTGCCAGCCAATTCTGGGGCGTTTCACCCCGCGATCCCTGGACTTTCAGCCTGGTGACCGCTCTGCTCTTGATCGTCGGCCTCGCGGCGTGTTGGTTCCCCGCACGCCGCGCCACCCAGGTAGATCCGCTGGTAGCCATACGGCACGAGTAGTTCGCGCCTTACACCGGCGCTAACCCGCGCTCAACCTGTTCGTCTGACATTACAGGAGGTGGAGCAATGAAGGCAGCTCCGCTCACTCTCCTCGCCGCCGCAATCGTCTTCGCGATGTGCGCACATCCGGCGCGATCAGCCGCCGGCACGGACGACGCCATGCGCGATCGCGGCAAGCAGATCTTCGCCGCCAAGTGCGCGCAGTGCCACGACGTCGACGCCACCAAAAAATTGCCGGATGGAAGCACTTTGCTCGCGCGGCTCGTCGCCAGCAGCGATCCCCGCGCCCGCCTGGCCACACGCCTGAACAAGATGAGCAGTGAAGATCATCAGGCTGTGGTGGTTTACATGGAAGAGCTGATCGCCCGCTATCCCGCCGGCAACAAGGCTCCGCCCGCCTCGCAGTAACGCTAGCGGCCGGCGTGGGCCGACTTCGCCGCCTCCGGACGCACCCGCAGCGGCCTCTCCGCGGGCTGCGGCCACTTGTTGGCTGCGATCAGACGCCGCACCTGCGCCTCCCGCTCTTCCGGGAAAGGATGCGAACGAAAGTATCCGGCAAGGCTGCCGATCGCCACTTGTGATAGCTCCTCGCCCGGGCTGCCGGGTTTCGTCTCGCGACGCTGCCGCAGGCGCGCGAAAGTCTGGAACAGATCGAGCGCGCCTTGCGGTGAATATCCCGCGGCCACCGCCAGCGCCGTGCCGTCGCCATCGGCCTCCATCTCCTGCTCTTTGCTGTAGCCGGCCTGGAACAACTCCACCGGCAGCATCACCAGTTGCGCCAGCGGCATGTGGCGCAGGCGCGACTGCAGCGCCACCCGGTCATTGCAGTGGTAGTGGTCCACGTGCTCGGTCTCATGCCCCAGCACGCTCGCCAGTTCGTCTTCGCTCGTCATCATCTGCACCAGGCCCTTACCGATGAACACATGCCCGCCAGGCAGGGCAAAGGCGTTCACCAAGCCGGCATCGGGTAGGTAGTGGAAGCGGTAGTCCAGTTTGCGCCGCGCGTGCGCCGAGACGCTCTGTCCCACCGAGCTGACGTATTTTTCCAGCTCCAGATCGTCGCCGCTCAGGACCGGGCGGCGGGCCAGGTAGTTTTCCGCCATGGCGTCGCCCACCCGGATCTCCTGCTGATCGGAAAGCCGCGTCAGGCTGGCAGGAATGCGGCTCCACTCGCGCTCGGTGTCAGCCAGGGCGTTGAGCATGCCTTCCGGACCCACATGGGTCTCGCCCTTCTGGCGTTGCGAATAGAAAAGCGCCGCGCCTGAGGCCGCCAACAGCGCCAGCAGAATCAGCCAGCGTTTCACAGATAATCCTTCAGAGCCTCGCGGTTTTTGCCGTAGAGGAACGAAACCACCAGGATGACCAGGCCGATCCCGATCCACGCCAGAATGCGCACCAGCGGATCGTTGAAGTAGAGCGTGTCATAGCCCAGCTTGCCGATGCTCAACATCACCAGGGCCACGCCGGTCAGGCGAAAGCTGCGTTCTCGCGCCCACAGAGCCACCATAAAAATGGCCAGCCCTTCCAGGCCCCAGAACAGCGTGACCTTGCCTCCCTCCAGCTTCAGGAACAACAGGACCACCAGCAGAATCACCGGAACAAAGAACATGGGCTGCTCCGGACGGCCCGCCAGTCCCCGCAGCCAGCCCGGCAAATTGGCGAACTTCGCATTCCCGCGAATCTGGAAGGCCAGCGGCACGCACACTGCCAGCAGCGCGATCGCCCAGATGCAGCTGTTCAGGCTGGAAGCGGAATTAGCGTCCTTCAGATGGTAAAAGTTGTTGGTGGCCATGCGGAAGCCGGCGAAGCCCAGCATCACCACCGACTGGTAAAGAAAAATCTCCTGGCCCGTGCGCCACGCCACCAGCAGCAGGACCGCTACCATCGCCGCGTATCCTGCCACCACCCACGCCGGCTCAGCCTCAAAACGAATCAGCGCCGCGACCGTCGCCGTTCCCAGGCAGGCCAGCGCGTACTTCAGCAGGGTCCCGGTTGATTCCTTCACGAGGTCACCGCCTTGGCCCGGCCGGAAACCGCCGGCGGCACCGGCTGGCCGGCTGTGCGCCCGCCAATAAATGTAAAAGTAAATGATTGCCAGCAGCCACACCGTGAACACGCGGCGATCCAACAGCACCTGGATGAACCCGCCCTCCACGCGGCTGTTGAAGTTGGCATAGAAGATGTGGGCAAAGCTGCCGGCCAGCGCCACATAACACTGCCCATGCCAGCTGCTTCGGGCTGTCCCCACGTCGACTCGGACCGCGCCCAGGACGTCCCGCAGCTCGTAGAGCAGCACGGCAAAAACTCCCCAGGCCAGTGAGACGTTGACGGGATCGAGCTGGTACCACGCCAGCCAGCTCACCAGCAGCGATCCTGCCCAGGCATAAGCCTGCGCGATTCGCTCGCTCTCGATGATCTCCGCAATGTTGGTAATCCAGGTCAGCGCGTAGAACGTTGCCGCGGTGATGGCTACGGTCAAAAGCTGCAGCCGGGTTCCGCGGTGCTGCGGATCGAAATTGGCATAGAGCGTCCACGCCACCGCCATGGCCCCGAGCAGATGCGTCTGCCAGAGCAGTGCGCGGTCCTTCCACAGCCGCGCTCCCAGCGAGAGCACCAGCGCCAGGCCGATCCACGCCACTGCTGTCCACAGCGCGGCGGTTTCGGTTTCTTTGTAAGCCAGGTACGCCAGCAGTGTGGTCCCGGCTACCGAATAAACCGGGCGGATGCTTTTCAGCGGCGACCAGCGCGCTAGCAGGTAGGTTCCCACCGCGATCACGCTGATCGAGAGCAGGCGGTAGGTAAAACGCGAAAACGTCGCGGTGAGATTGATGTTGAACAACAGCCCGCGCCCGAACGACAGCAGCACCAGTGCCAGCGCCTGCCATTTGAGGTCGGCGCGATTCAGATACTGGCCGGCGAGGCTGAGCACCAGCGCTAGCGCGATCCAGCCCATGGCTATTGCCCAGTCGGCCAGTTGGAACCAGATCAGAAGTGCGATCAGAGCGGTGGCGCCCCAGGCGTACGCCGCGTAGAAGATCGACTGGCCCGCGGTGTCCGAGAGGCGCACGAACCGCGAGCTCAGATAGAAGAGCGCGGCCACCACGCTGAAGGCCAGCACGCGCTGGGGAACGCCGAACGAGAGCGCGGTCAGATCGCGGTCGGCGACGATCAACTGGATGAAGGCCAGCGTCGCCACCCAGTGCGCCTGGTAGATCATCTCGTCCACCGCGAACATTTTTCCCGTCACGCTGAGCCAGGCCACAAACAGCGCCAGCACCACGGCCACAGCTTTATTGGGAACGTAAACATAGACAGCCGCCACCGCCAGCACGCTGGCGGCAAACGAGAGCACCGACATCATCAGGTCCTCGGCTTGGCCGGCAAACAGCTCCTGCCAACGGCGGCGAACCACGTGGGAGTTCAGGTAGAGCACCGCCGCAACCACCGCCAGCATCAGCGTGAGCTGCGCATCGCGATGCGTCTGCCCGCCGACAATCTGCACGAAGATAGGAAACACCCTGGCCACCAGCGCGTGCCCCACGATCAGCACCGAGATCAGCACTCCGAAAGCGCGGAACAGCCTTTCCCGCTGGAAGATGCCTGCCAGCAGAAAGACCTCGGCGCCGGCAAGCCAGATCAGGTCCAGAGAATTGCCGGAATAGCGGAAGGGAATCGCCGCCACCATCAGCGCCGCGCCCAGGCTGGAGAGCACATGGAAGGGCGCCTTGCGGCGGCGCGAAACCGGCAGCTGTCCCAGCGTGAACTCCACCGCGCCCATCACCAGCAGCACCTTCCACGCCCACTCGGGATGGAATCCCTGGTACTTCATCACCGCCAGGAAAAACAGCGGGTTCATAATGCCGGCGTTGGTTGAGATCGTCTCCTGGTCGCTGCCGGAAATTTTGCGCGCGAGGTATGACGCACGGAAGATCGCCCAGCACGCAATCACCAGCGCCACGCTGGCGGCATGGTGAGGAAAAACGGCCCGCTGTCCCTGCTGCTCGTACACGCGATACAGCCAGTAGAAATGATTGATGTACGCGGCCAGGATGCCGAAGATCTCCAGCTCCCACCAGTGGTAACGCAGCACGATCAGCGTCATGCCCGAGATCAGCATCGCTCCGGCAATCAGGTTGTACGGCGCCGATGGATTCATGGCGATGGCCACGAAGCCCAGCAGAAATCCTGCGCCGGTCACAATTTGCGAGGCGTACCTCAGCGTGTGCCACACCATGGCGCCGATCACGCCCAGCAACAGGAACAGATCGACCTCGCGCGAGTCCAGCACGTGCAGTGACGCCGTGTTCGCCAGGGCGTAGGTGACCAGCACCAGCACCGCCCAGCCGCCGCCGATCAACGATCGTCCCAGCGCTTTGTAGCGGCCGGTGCGCTCCAGGAAGATTCCGCCGGCCAGAGTGGCCGCTCCGGATGCATAAAGGATCGCCACTCGCAGAATGTTGGGGAACCTTCCCCAGACGTAGCCCACCAGAAAGCCCACGCCCACCACCACGATGGTGATGCCGATGATGGGAAACCAGCGGATCCCCAGCCTCTCCTCAAACGAAGCCGAAGGTTTTCGCAGTGGCGCAGACGTCGCGCGCGGCGCCGTAACTCCCGGCGAAGCTGTCGCGCTGCGCTCAGCCTGCGCCTGCTGCGGAGATCCGAAGGCCTGCACAGCTGACGAAGCCGCCGGAGCAACCGGCGGACGAGCTGGTGGTGGCGGCGGAGCAGCCTGCGCCGGCTTCGCCGGCCCAGGTGGTGCGGTTGGAACCGTAGGCGGCGCAGCGGGCTTCTGCGGCGCAGCCGCCGCTGGCTTGGGTGCAACCATTGCCGGCGACCGCAACGCCGACTGAATCGCCTCAGCCGAAGGAATGATCTTGATTTCCGGCGGCGTGGAGGATACCGGAG
Source organism: Candidatus Angelobacter sp. (assembly GCA_035307585.1). Lineage (GTDB taxonomy): Bacteria > Acidobacteriota > Terriglobia > Terriglobales > Acidobacteriaceae > Angelobacter. The sequence goes on along the minus strand of DATGHX010000012.1, from coordinate 267,453 downwards.
CCGGCACGCCGGCGCCGCAGCGCGTGCAGTACTGCGCTCCCGGCTCAAGAGCTGTGCCGCAACTGCGGCAGCGAGCTTCAGCTGAGGTTACAGCTTTTGGCTTCTCAGGAGAGACCGTCGCAGTAGCGGCCGCGGCCGGAGCCACGCGCTCACCGCTTTCCAGGCGCGCCTCCAGCGCTTCCTGCTCGCGACGCAATGTGGTGATCTGGCGCTCCAGGTCAAGGTAGCGGTCGGCCGCGGCAGCCGCATCAGCGCGCCGGCGGCGCTCTATGCTGAACGCGTAAGCCAGCGCCCAGATCGCCAGGACGAATAGTAGGAAGTCTGCCAAGTGACGAAGTTAGTGTGTAACTTGGGCCGCATTGTAGAACGGTTTTTCGGTAAAGTCTTGCGATAGTTACACTAACCCTTGTAAATAGTTAGGCTTAGAAAATCACGATAGTCAGGGGGACGGAACTTGTAGTTAGTCGCCGCAGGCCGGTAGAAGGTCCAACTCCGCCGGTTCGTCGACCATCGCCGGAGCCGTCGCGGCGCGGCCGCTCAGCAGCGCCTCAAAGAATGCTTCCACGCTGGCCAGAATCTCCGGCCCTTCTTTGGCGGAGTACACCGCTCGCCGCAGCGCGCCGCCGTTGGGCACGCCGTGCGTGAACCAGGCCACAAACTGCTTCATCTTCCCCGGCGAGCCGCGGCCGGTCTCGTCGATCAGCATGCGGAAGTAGGTGCGGATCATCTGGTAGCGGTCGGCCTCGGTCGGCTGGTCGTAGCGCCCGCTCTCCGCGTGCTGGCGAATCTGGCGGAAGATCCACGGGTTCGACGCCGCGGTGCGCCCAATCATCACCGCATCGCAGCCGGTCTGCGCCACCATGGCGATTGCGTCCTCCGGCCTGCGGATGTCGCCGTTGCCGGTCACCGGAATGGTCACCGCGTCCTTGACCGCCGCAATCCAGTCCCAGCGCGCGTCGCCGCTGTAGCCCTGCTCGCGCGTGCGCGCATGCAGCGCCACCGCGTTCAGCCCGCACTCCTGGGCCATGCGCGCCAGGTTCACGCAAACAACGTTCTGGTCGTCCCAGCCCAGGCGGAACTTCACCGTGAACGGAATCTTCACCGCCGCGCGCATCGCTTCAAAAATCGTTTTGATCACCGGCAGATCTTTCAGCAGCCCTGATCCGCCGTTGCACTTCACCACCCGCTTGGCCGGGCAGCCCAGGTTCAGGTCCACGAGATCGAACCCAGCGTCCTCCACGATCCTGGCCGACTCCGCCAGCGTGTAAGGATCGCTGCCGAAGAGCTGCGCCGAGATCGGGTGCTCGTCGTCGTAGAAGTGCAGGTAGCGCTCGCGCTTGGATTTGCGCGTACGGAAGAGGCCGTCGGCCGAGGTGAACTCGGTCATCAGCAGTCCGCAACCGGACGTTTCTTTTTCTTCGCCAGCCGCCGCGCTCTGCGGGCCGTGATTTTGATTTGGCTCCCGCATCAGCTCCGGCGCCTGCATCACTTCGCCCGCCGTGCGCACAAAGCTGGCATTGCGGATGAAGCGGCGGAACACCGTGTCGGTCACGCCGGCCATGGGAGCCAAAATGGTGGCGGGCGCAATACGCACATTGCCGATCTGGACAGACTTCGGCACTCTCGCGCCCTCCGGGGCGGCGATCGCAGTGGCCGGGTTTTCCCAGAACTTATGCATTTTCTGACTCTATCCCGACCGAAGGGAGGGATCCCTATCCGCTTAGATACTGTCTCAGTTGCCGCCAGTAATCAAGCCAAGAACACGGTTTCCCCCGAACGCATTCAAGGCGATAGGGATCTCTCGCTTTGCTCGAGATGTGTAGAACCCCTCGCTGCGCTGCGGGTCGAGACTACGAAAGAAAGCCCCCGCCGCAGCGGAGGCCTTTCAGAATTCTCGGCCGTTACTTCTTTGCTGCCTCGGCCTTAGCGGCGTCGGACTTGGCGTATTTGCGGCGGAATCGCTCAACGCGTCCGGCGGTATCCACCAGCTTCTGCTTGCCGGTATAAAACGGGTGGCAGTTGGAGCAGATTTCCAGGCTGATGTCGCCTTTGTGGGTGGACTTCGTCATAAACACGTTGCCGCACGCGCAATGCACGCGCACTTCATGGTATGCGGGATGGATAGCTGCCTTCATTTGCGCTTGGGACCTCAAAAACCCTTTCGAAGTTAAGAGCTTTATTTTAACGGATTTGGCCGGATTTGGCCAATTCCGGGCCTTATTTGATTCCGCCCGCTGCGAAAGGATTCTCCGCACCGTCGCGGCCGCGGTTTTATCATCCAACTGTGTATGAACGATGCCGGCCCTGAGTCTGCGGAACATATCATCTGCCCGATCTGCGGAAAGCCCGTGCCCATCGCGCGCATGAACGTCTGCTACATCGCGCGCTACGACTGCCCGCACTGCGGCAATGAGCTGCTGATCGAAGGCGATCACATCACCGTCGAAAACCCGCCGGGCAATTCTTAGCTCCCGGCCAGCCGTTTGCGCCCGGAAAGTCCCGCTTTCTTGGCGTAAAATCAATCATTTGGGACTTGTGCCCAAACCGCATAAGGGGAGCCCGCGCCCATGGTTCGCAATGACATCCTGCAGAAATTTCCCGAGCTGTTCGGAGCCAAGAAAGTCAACGGCCGCGACCTGAACGTTGAGGACGCCATCACCACGCTCACCCGCGAGCTGCGTCCGGCGATCGCCAAGGCGTTGAACGCGCGCCGCGAGCTGCTGGAGTCGGCCGCCCCGGTACGCGAGAAATACGGCTGGCCCAGGTGGGACGCAAAGTTTGACGATCCCATCACCGGCCAGCAATGGACTTACCGCCAGATCGTGCAAGGGATGATCGACAACTTTCTCGGCCGCGAAAGCGAATGGCGGTGGCGTCTCAATGATGAAGTCCCCATCCCCAAGGACGCGCACCCTCTGCGCAACGCCGGACTCGAGCTGACCGGCCCCTGGCACCCGCTGGACATGGCGTTCAACGCGCTGAACAGCCCCGCGCCCATGAACATGCCTGACTTTGAAGACGCCTCACCGCCGCACTTCCGTCCTGACGGCACCGCCGCGAACGAGCCGGTGGGCATCTTCTCCGCGCTCCACAATGCCAGGGAGATCCTGGAAGGCCGCTGGACCAACCGTGCGTACGAGGTTACGAAGAAGGGCAAGAAGCGCGAGTACCGCATCACGCGGCCGCCTTCGCAGTGGCCCACGCGCTTCGGCCGCCCGCCGGGCATGCACATCACCTACGATCACATCACCGTCGACGACCGTCCAGCGGCCGCCATCGTGGCCATCTCTGTGCTGTGGGTGTTCAACAATTACGACGCTCTGCACCGCGCCGGCACCGGCGTGTATTTCTACATCCCCAAGCTGCAGACGCCGGCCGAAGCCCTGGTCGTGGAGAAGATGCTGTCGCGCCTGGAAGGGATGATCGGCGTTCCCGCCGGCACCTTCAAGATCAAGGTCCTCTATGAGGAAGGCAATGCCGGACGCACCCTGCCGGCGATCTCCTGGGTGCTGCGCCGCCGCCTCCTGGGCACCAACGTGGGCCGGTGGGACTACCTCGGCAGCCTGATGGAGATGTGGAAGGACGATCCCCACGGAATCTACCCCGATCCCCAGACCATCGGTATGGCCGCGCCCAACATGATCGCTTACCAGCGCTACAACGCGCTGATGATGCTGATGGCCGGCATGAAAAACGGCGAACTGGAGAACGCCGCGCCCATCGGCGGCATGGCCGCGGTGATGATCTACCAGCAGGGCGATGCCTATGGCCGTTCGCGTTACAACCCGCTGGCGCTGCGCGCCATGGTGATCGACAAACTGCGCGAGCGCATTCTGGGACTGATCTTTGTTCCTGACCAGCCGCTCACCGCCGGCCAGCAGCCGACGCTTGAGGACATCCTCAGCAAGCGCGTCAAAGGCCGCCTCTACGACGCGTACCGCCAGAGCTGGGTGGCCAGCCCTGAACCGGCCTATGTCGCTGCCGGCAATGCTCCGCTGCAGGCGTCGGTGGCGCAACTGCAGGCCATCGTCGATGCCGCCCGCGATACGGTCAAAGTCAAAAACCAGGACGTTCCCAACGTCTCCAGCGGTTTGACTGACGCCGAGCGATCGCTGTTGCAGTCGCGCGGCCTCCTGAATGCGCAAGGCAAGATCACGCCCCAGGTGATAACGCGCGAATCGCTGGATTCGCCGGAGAAGATCTTCACCCCGCAGCTCTGGGAGTCGATTTACGGCGTTCCCCAGGGCGATGTCACTATCGAGCACATCCAGCACGCCTTTTACATGGCCGCCAACTACGGTTTTCAGATCCTGAACGGAAACTTTGCCGCCGCTATCGACGATTACGAACTTAAGCTGCGCTTCATGAACGACCTCGCCACCTACCGCATTGACGTCTCCTGGCTATGGACGCTGGCGCACCACCAGGCCGCGATCACCAAAGACGGCTTCCTCAAGCGCCCCGATCTCACCGAAGACGGCGTGGAACCGGCCATCAATGCCGAACAGGTCAAGGCCGGCACGCGCTTTACCCGCGACCTCTTCATGAAGGTCTGGACCTATCACAACGAATGGACGCAGGCCTTCTTCGCCGAGCAGGACCGCCGCGGAGATCCCGGACGCTTTGACCGTTCCAAGGCCGACCTGATCATGGAGCTCCTGGAGAAGCAGTTGCTTTCGACGCAATACATCCAGCACAGCGCGCGCGTGCTGTTCATAATCGGGCAGTCCGGAGCGGAAGAACACTCACAACTGCTGGAGGCCATCTTCGATCTTAGACGCGAGGAAGTTGTGCAACGCGTCGACTCCGGCAAGATGACAGCGGCTGCTCTGGCGGCACACGACTACGTCTTCGATGTCTTTCCCACCGGCACTCAAAAACAAACCCGGCAGATGCCTGGAGAGGTAACCGTTAAAGGCTGAGAGGAGTTTGCGGCTATTAGCTCTTCTTACAAAGAGCAGAACAACAATTAAACCAGTAGCAGCAGTCGATGCCTGTGGATTAGTGGGAAGAAGGTAGCAACCGTCACCGTAGCCACCTCTTAGCCGTCAACCGTTGAAGTGAATAATCACGGCCCTTCATCTCGGAGATATGCAGAAATCGCGCGCGCCGAATTTATGTCGGCGTTTTTATACTTCAATTCCACAGCCATGCAACGAGTGCAGCTTGGATTCTGTGGAAGCCTTTGCCGGGTCTCTCATCATCGCCAACGTCGACAACCCCTTAGAAGTGATCAGCTTTTGCACAAACCATTACCATCCGTGCTGATGCAGTTCACGCGTGCCAAACTGTCAAACAAATTCAAGTGCAGCATCTGTGAAAATGTTGTGCAGAACGAACCGTGGGACGAATAAATTTCGGCTTCCACCTCTGAAGTTAGGTGCTATTGTCTGAATAGAGACTTCATGGCCACAGTTCCCAAGACACAATCCAGTCCTGACTGTCCGACGTGCGGCGGCACCGGTTGGAGATCAGTCGCAATCGCCGGCAAGGCTAACCGCGTAGTTCGTTGTGAATGCCGAATGGAAGAGCGCATCGCACGCCTGCTGCAGTCGGCGCGCATTCCCGCGCGCTACGAGCACTGCACCCTGGCCGATTTCACTACCGACTACGACGGCGCTCACCGCTCGCTCCCCGCGGCGCGTCTGGCCGCCGGACGATTTGTCGAGGAGTATCCGCTGGCCAGGACCGGCCTGCTCTTTATCGGGCCCATCGGCACCGGCAAGACGCATCTGGCGGTCGGCATCATCCAGGAGCTGGTGCGCAGCAAGGGCGTGCCCTGCCTGTTCTGCGATTATCGCGAGCTGCTCAAGGAGATCCAGAATTCCTACAACTCCAGCGTTCAGACCACGGAGCTGGAGGTCCTGCGCCCGGTATTTGAAGCCGAAGTCCTGGTGCTCGACGAGCTGGGCGCGGTCAAGCCCAGCGAGTGGGTGTGGGACACAGTCAGCCACATCCTCAACAGCCGCTATAACGAGAAGAAAACCACCATCGTCACCACCAACTACGCCAATCTTCCTCCCGGAGATCTCGGCGCGCGCGAGGGCCGCTCGGCGGCGGAGACGGTGCGTCTCGCCGGCCGCGGCGAAACTCTGGGCGACCGCATCACCGAGCGCATGCGCTCGCGGCTGCATGAGATGTGCAAGGTAGTGCAGCTGGATGGAGTCGACTTCCGCCAGCGCGTGCAGAGCGCTACGTTCCGCTGATCAGTTGCGCGAAAGGAATTTGCTTCCGGCGACGATATATCTGAGTGGTAACTCGGCCGACTTCACGATCCCGATGCGCGGCGTCGCCAGCACTCTGCCCGCATGAAACCCGTCATCTCTCACCTGGAGATCGGAGCGCGTTGACGTCGCGTCTTTGGCGTTATCGCGCGCGCGGGTGATTCCCAATGCATCGCACAGCCGTCCCGGACCGCTGGTCAGCGCGCGCCGGTCGCGCAGCGACTCGGCGTTGAAACTCTTGAGCCCGCGGGCGCGAGCCATGGCTACAAGCCCCGCCACCGGCTCCAGCGCGCGAATCAGCACCCCGCCGGCCTCGCCGTCCGGCAGGCAGGAAAAATTCAGGCAGTAGTACATGCCGTAGATGAAATAGACATAGACGTGTCCAGCAGGGCCGAAGAGAACGGCGTTGCGCGCCGTTTGTCCCGCCGCGGCATGCGCCGCAAGATCGTCGGCGCCCAGGTAAGCTTCAGTCTCCACGATCCGACCGGATAGAACCTCGCCGCTTTCCCTGCGAACCACCAGCTTCCCCAGCAGCTCGCGCGCCACCACGCGCGGATCGCGATTGAAAAACGAGCGAGGAAGAAGCTTGCCAACAGCAACCAGAGCTCGCTTTTCTCCGTGCCTCTGTGTCTCCGTGGTAAGTGGTGTTCGGTTTTTCACTGCCCGGGCGAAGAGTGCGTCTTTCTGTCCGCGATCCACTGGTTCACGTTGCCGTCCAGGATATCCAGAGGCAGCGGTCCCGAGTTCAGCACCACGTCATGGAATTCCTTGAGGTCGAACTTGTCGCCCAATTCGCGGCGGGCGCGGCTGCGCAGCTCGTGGATCTTTAGCTCGCCCATCTTGTAGGCCAGCGCCTGTCCCGGCCAGGCAATGTAGCGGTCGATCTCGTTCACCACGTCCAGCTCGGTCTTGGGCGCGTTATCCATGAAGTACTTGATAGCCTGGTCGCGGGTCCAGTGTTTGGTGTGCATGCCGGTGTCCACCACCAGCCGCACCGCGCGCCACATCTGGTAGGTAAGCTGGCCGAACTTGGAGTAGGGATCGTTGTACAAGCTCATGTCCTCGCCCAGCGACTCGGCGTATAGCCCCCAGCCTTCCACGAAAGCGGTGTACTCGCCAAAGCGGCGAAATTTGGGTTGTTCTCCCAATTCATGGGCGCGGGCGATCTGTAAATGGTGTCCCGGGACCGATTCGTGCAGCGTAAGCACGGTCATTTCCCACTTGGGCCGGGTATCGGGTTTATAAAGATTGACGAAGTAGGTTCCCGCCCTTGAGCCGTCAGCTGCGCCGGGACGGTAGTAAGCCGCTGTGGTATCCGGCGCCGAGAGCGCCGGGATGGCCTCCACGCCGTACGGTTCGCGCGGCAGCGTCTTGAAGACCTTCACCAGGTTGGGATCCACGGTCTTGGCCAGCGCCTTGTAGGCCTCGAACAGGTCGTCGGGCGTCTTGTAGTAGAACTGGGGATCGGTGCGCAGGAACTTGAAGAAGTCTTCGCGCGAACCTTTGAAGCCGGTCTGCGCCATTACCTGCTCCATCTCCGCGCGGATGCGCGCTACTTCTTTCAACCCGATCTGATGAATCTCATCCGCCGTGGCGTTGGTGGTGGTGTAGTGGCGGATCAAGTGGGCGTATAGTTCGTCGCCGTGAGGCAGCTGCCAGGCGCCCACCTGGTCGAAGCACGCGGGCAGGTACTCGCTGACAAAAAATTCCTTGTACTTCTTGTACGCCGGGATGATCTGCTCGGCCACCGCCTGGCGCGCCGCTGCCTGCAACCTCTGCTGGTCGGCCGCGGAAATCTCTTTTGGAAAGTGGAGAAAGGGCCGGTAAAAGCCGCTCTGCGTCGGATCGGAGACGATCTGCTTATCGATCTGTCCCGGCAGGCGCTGCATGATGACCTTGGGATGGACCATGTGCTCGCGAATCCCCTCCCGCTCGAGAGCGATGCTCTGGTCCATCAGCGCGGGGAAGGCGCGCAGCCGCGCCAGCCAGCCTTCGTAGTCTTTGAGCGTCTGGAAGCGCAGTGCGTCGTCCAGTTCGTCTGCGGTCTGGATTCCCTCGCGCTGGTTAAAGCTCATCAGGAACCAGTGGAATTTGTAGCCTTCAATGCGGTCCTGATAGCGCTTCTGGAACAGGTCGTAGTTGAGCTGGTCGGCGGCCGAGAGCTGGCTGCGGTCGATCTTGGCCAGCCGGGCGAGCACATCCTTATGGTGCTGATTGCGCCGCGCGTACGCCTCCAGGCTCTCATCAGACCAGCGGTCGTTCCAGCGGCGGTCGCCGAGCGACGAAGCGGACTCCGGCGACTGCTGCATGTCGTAATCCCATTCGGCGGCAAACAGGTCGTGCAGCGCCTGGGCCGCGCTCGATTGCGGCACAGCGCGTCCCTTGATCGTCATTGCCAGGAACAGAAAGAGAAGAAGAACAGGCCATGAACGCATACTTTCCTCCGTGACTATCGCCGGACGGTTGGGTTCTTGAACACTATTTGGCTTTCATCGCCGCCAGCACAGCTTCGGCGTGTTGCTCGGGTTTTATGTCATTGATGATGACGGCAATCTTTCCTTCCGGATTGATCAGGAAAGTTGTCCGGTCGATCCCCATGTACTTCTTCCCGTACATGCTTTTTTCCTTCAGCACGCCGAACTTGTTGGCGACCGCCTTGTCCTCGTCCGCCAGCAGCGAGTAGGGCAGGTTGTATTTTTCCTTGAACTTCTTCTGCGCCGAAGGCTTGTCGGCCGAGATGCCGAGCACTACTGCGCCGGCGCGCTGAATCTTCTGGAATGCGTCGCGGAACCCGCACGCCTCCAGCGTTCAACCGGGCGTATCCGCCTTGGGAAAGAAAAACAAGACCAGGTTCTTTCCGCGATAGTCCTGCAAGGAGACGGTCTGGCCGTCTTCATTAGCCAGCGCAAACTCCGGGGCTTTATCATTGACATGCATAGGATTTTTTCATGAGCGCACTGAATTTATACCGTAGAAGGCCGTTCCCGGCCACCCTGACGCTACTCCTGATCGCGGCCATCGCTGTTTCCCTGATGGCGCAACGCCGCTCGCAGCACAAGCTTCGCGCTACCGCGTTGCTGGAGCTGAGCACCGACGCCAAAGGGGTTAAGACCGCGCGCTTAACGCCCATCACCATACTCGATGGCGGGGTTTTTCATGATGCCAGCATCTACAAGGCGGCGCCGGAGCCCATGGCGCTGGAAAGCGGAGTGGTCTACGAAGCGGAAAAGAACGGCCAGCCGGTGGGCTACGTAACCGTCACCGGAGCCGCCAAAGACCGCATCTGGACTGCGCTGGGCAAGTGGCAATCGCAAAATGATCGCCCCAAACCAAAAGTTTCTTCAACGCCGTCGGCCAATCCCGGCGACGACCGCCCGCGTCTGCGCCGCTCCGGCAGCGGCGAGAGCTCGCCGACGACAACGCCGGCGCCTGCAGCTTCGTCTTCGCCTTCATCTTCACCTTCATCGAGCCCACAGCCGAGCGGTAGTGACGATCGTCCCATTCTGCGCCGGCCAACCACCGAGAGTTCGCCGCAAGCCGCCGCGACTCCTGCTCCTTCCAGCCCGGCTCCGTCAGCAACGCCTTCAGTCACACCCGAGCAGCAGAGCGCCAGCGAGGATCCCGACCGACCGACGCTGCATCGCGGCAAGCCCACGCCGACGCCGGCCCCAACGGCGGCCACTGCACAACCTCCTCCGTCGACGGCTTCTCCGTCCTCAACGGCGAAAGCTGCTAAGCCTTTGAGTTCTCCGCCGCCGGGCACGCAGGTGCTGATCGCGGTTTCCGACGCCGATCCTGGAGATTCGCGCTCCTTTCAGTTTCTTTGGAAGCCCGGCGAAGAGGCTCCAATCAACGCCCGGCTGCGCCGGCTGGCGGCCGAGCGCCTGGCCCACGAAGCCGGAGGCACGGCCACCGCGACCACCATCGATCGCGACCTCAAGAACGTGGTGATTCGCAGCTTCGACCTGGATTTGAGCAACAACGCGATTCAGGTCCTGACCGCCGAGCTGCCCCCGATACCGGCGTCGGCCCCCAGGACCGCGGCCAAGGCGCGCTCGAAAACAAGATCCGCCGTAGTGAGCGAGCCAACGGCCGTGCCGCCCAACCCGGGCGTCACCCGCTATGTGACCTTGATCGCGCGCGTGGATCTTGACGGCAATCCGCAGATGCTGGGCGTCAACATGACCGACTCCTCACGCCTGGACGTGGCTCCGCGTCTGGAGTTGATTGACGCCGCTGATGTAGACGGCGACGGCCTGGGCGAGCTGCTGTTTCGCGAATACGACTTCGATCAGCGGAGCTTCCTCATCTACGGCATCGGCCATGGCACGATCACCAAGCTGTTTGAGGGAGCCAGCGAGCCGCTCAAATAACCGTCATCCTCCACTGACCGCCGGCACAATCAACACCTCCGAGCCATCCGGCACCGGAGTCTTGAGGCCGTCGGCGAAGCGTATGCTCTCGCTCCCCACAAAGATGTTGATGTGCTGCCGGACCTCGCCCTGCTCGTCGACAATCCGGTCACGCAGCGCAGGGTGCATCTTCCACAGCGCGTTCAGCAGCGCCGCAGTGTCATCCGCTGCGCCGTTGACCACGATGGCGTTGAGGCCTCCGGCAAAACCGGCGAGATAGGTCGGGATACGAACCGTTACAGACATCGGCTACTTGGCCTTTGCATGCCGTTTCATCCGCGACGAGCCTGTCTTCGCGCGCGTTGTTTTGTCCGCGCCTCCGCGTCTCCGCGATGAAGCTGTGCTCGCGCCGCCCACCACCGCGGCTTTCACGCTGACGATGGCCGGCAACCCTTCCTGAATCAGCTGCCAGGATTTGCCTTCATCGTGCGAGCCGTAGAGTTTTCCGCTGCGCGTGCCGAAGTAGATGCCGGCGGGATCGGCGTAATCCGTAGCTAGCGAGTCGCGCAGCACCGTCTCCAGCGCGTTCTTCTGCGGCAGGCCGCGGGTAAGCGCCTCCCAGCTCTTGCCGCCGTTGGTGGTGCGATAGACGCGCAGCTTGCCTTCCGGCGTGCAGCGGTACTCATCGGACTCAATGGGCACGATGTAAGCGGTATCGGCCTTGTGCGGATGCGCCACCATGCAGAATCCAAAATCTGAAGGCACGCCGTGGGCGATGTCTTTCCAGGAGTCGCCATCATCGTCGCTGCGGTAAAGCCCCCAGTGATTCTGCAGGTACAGCCTCTCCGGGTTCGTGGGATCGCGAACGATCTTGTGCACGCACTGTCCGAACTCCGGATATTTGTCGGGAAGAAACTGCGCGCGCACACCCTGGTTCCGGGCCTGCCACGTAGCGCCGCCGTCGGTAGTGCGATAGGCGCCGCCCGTGGACATGGCGATAATCATCCGCTTGCGGTCGGTGGGATGAGGAAGGATGGTGTGCAGGCACATGCCCCCGCCGCCGGGCGTCCACTTGGGGCGATGCGGGTGCTCCAGAAAGCCCTTCACCGCCTCCCAACTCTTGCCCGCGTCCCGCGATACAAACAGCGCCGAGGGCTCCACGCCGCAATAAATAATGTCCGGCTCGCCGGCCGGCATGTGAAGCTGCCAGATGTTCTTGAGCGTCAGCCCGGATTCGGCGGGAAACTTCACCGTGTAGGCCTCGGGCTCGGTCGCGGTCTTGCCGAAGTTGTCGGATGAGACCAGCGTGGTTCCCCAGCGAAAACTCTGCTGCGACCACCACAGGCGGTGCCGCCCCTGGCGTCCGTCGAAACCCATGGCGTAGACCGGCGAGCCGATGGAATAAGGCCCACCTGCCTTCCATTTTTTCCGCCCGCGGTCGGAGGCAAAGACGAAGGCTCCCTTCATAGTGCCTACCATCACCAGTACGTCGCCTTTTTTGGGAGAGATATGTTGGACCGACGGCAAAGGAGGCCTCCTCAGAGCAGAAATTCCGTCAAGCAGTTCACTGTTTCGACGTTCGACAACACCGAATTCGACAGTTTAAAACAAGTGCTCACTAAAAATCTTTATCTGCAGCGGGACGATGAACAGGACGGCTTCGTTTCCACCGTCGTGCAGAAATATTTTGCTCTCTGCGCGCCCGGCGGCTAAGATGTGCAGGCTCCAAAATCTTTGAGTCGCTAATCTGATCAGCGAGGATTCCATGCGCAACGCCATTAACGCCATTGTGGTTTTTGCCGCCGCCGTCCTTCCAGCCGCCACTCTTTCCGCGCAGCAACCGGACTACAGCAAGGTTGAGATCAAGGTCCAGAAAGTTTCCGGCAGCGTCTACATGCTGGAAGGCCTGGGCGGCAATATCGGCGCTTCAGTAGGCGAAGACGGCATCGTCATCGTGGACGATGAGTTCCTGCCCCTGGCCGATAAGATCGAGGCCGCGCTCAAGGGCATTACCGACAAGCCGGTTAAGTTCGTCCTGAACACCCACTGGCACGGCGACCACACCGGCGGCAATTCCCACTTCGGCGAGAAGGCCCCAATCATCGCCCAGGAAAACGTGCGCAAGCGCCTGGCCTCCGGCGGTCACGGCCGTTTCGGTGATACGCCGCCGGCGCCCAAGAACGCGCTGCCGGTCATCACCTTTGACGACAAGGTCTTCGTCCACCTCAACGGCGAGGACATTCGCGCCATTCATATTCCCGCCGGCCACACCGATGGCGATTCCGTGATCTTCTTCCCGCAGTCCAACGTGGTGCACATGGGCGACGACTTCTTCAACGGAGGGATCTTTCCCTACATCGATCTGGACAGCGGCGGCAGTGTGCAGGGCATGATTGCCGGCGACGAAAAATTGCTGAGCGAAGTGCCTGACGACGTGAAGATCATCCCCGGCCACGGCCCGATCGGAACCAAGGATGACCTGCGCAAGTTCATCACCATGCTCAAGGAGACTTCGGCCGCGGTGCAGGCGGGCATCAACAAGCACAAAACCCTGGACCAGTTGAAGAAGGAAAAAGTCCTGGCCAGGTGGGACTCCTTCGGCCAAAGCTTTATCAAGACCGATCTGTTTACCGAGATCCTTTATGACAGCCTGACCAGCAAACCTACTGGACCAGAAAGCTCCCACGGCCACCTGGCCCATTAAAGGGGTGGAAAGAATACAATCGACTCATGCCACGCTTGTTGCTTTGCGTTGCCATCGTGGGCGCCGGCCTTTGCTCGTCATCCAGTGGCCAAAGCGGCCCTCCCCAGGACCCGGCCGCTGACCAGCATCATCACCTGATCCTCAAGAATGAACTGGTTCGGGTCTTCGCCGTGAACATTCCCGAGGGCCAGCAAGTCTACGTCCGCCATCAACTTAATTTTCTAACGGTAACGCTTGACGACGGGCGCATAGTGATGTGGAGCGAGGGTACGATTCCGGGAATGGTTTTCGCCGTCCATGCGGGAGACGCCAGGTTCTTTCTCGGTCGCGCGGCGTTGGGCATGCGCAACGATGCCAAGACCGAATACAGGAATATCACCATCGAGTTCTTTGACCCGCGCGTGACCAACTACGGATATCAGCAACCTTCTGGCGAGGGCTTCGGCTACGCCAGCACCGCGCCCGGTCCGCCGCCCGACGATCGCTCGGGCTTTGTCCATGCGGTCCCCCTGCACTCGGCCGCCGTGCGCGATGTGCGCCTTCTGCCCGGAGAGTTGCTTCCCGCTGCCGACAGGGCGGTGAAAGAGCTGGTGATCGCGGTCACCGATCTCAACCTGCAGTCGAAATCAGGCGTCGATTTCAAGAAGCAGGGCGGGGAGATCGCCTGGCTCAACACGCCTACCACCGGCTTGATCAATCGCGGAACAAGTACTGCGCGGTTTGTGATCGTAGAATTCCTGTAGCTGCGGGGCTAGCCTAGTTTTTTCTTCAGCAGCTCGTTCACCAGCTCCGGTTTGGCCTGTCCCTTTGAAGCCTTCATCACTTGGCCGACAAAGAAGCCGATCACCGTGGTCTTGCCCGCGCGGTACTGCTCCACCTGTTTGGGATTGGCCGCTAAAACGTCGTCCACAATCTTTTCTATCGCCGCGGTATCGGTGATCTGCTGCGGCTTCTCGCGCTCGTAAACGGCGGAAAAGTCTTCGTTGCTGGCAAATGCTTTGTCGTATAGATCTTTCAGGATTTTGCTGGAGATCGCGCCTGTCTCCAGCAGATCGGCAGACGCGGCCACGCCCTTCATCGAGATAGGCGATTGCTCGATCTCCAGTCCCGCGGCCTTCAATCGTCCCATCAGCTCGCTCTGCACCAGGTTGGCGACGCGTTTGGGATTCTTGGCTGCGCGCGCCGCCTCCTCGAACTGGTCGGCCAGAGTCTTGCTTGAGGTCAGCACGTGTGCGTCGTATTCCGTGATCCCCAGCTCCGCGACCAGCCGGCGGCGCCGCGCTTCCGGCAGTTCGGGCAGAGATTTGCGGATCTCCGCCTGCCGGCGCGCGTCCACCACCAGGGGCAGCAGGTCCGGCTCAGGGAAGTAGCGGTAGTCATGCGCTTCTTCCTTGGAGCGCATGCTATAAGTCCGGCCTTCATGCGCGTTGAAGAGGCGCGTCTCCTGGTGAATGCGTCCCCCGCCTTCGATCAACTCGATGTGGCGGTCGATCTCGTACTCCAACGCCTGGCGGATAAAGCGGAAAGAGTTCACGTTCTTGATTTCCGTCTTAGTGCCGAAGGCCTCCTGGTTCTCAGGCCGCACGCTGACGTTGGCATCGCATCGCAGCGAACCCTCTTCCATGTTGCAGTCGCTCACGCCGGTGTAGAGGATGATCTCCTTCAGCCGCGTCAGGTATTCAAAAGCTTCGTCCGGCGAGCGCATGTCCGGCTCGCTGACGATCTCGATCAGCGGCACCCCGCTGCGGTTCAGATCGATAAAGCTGCTGGACGAGGAGCCGGGAATGCCTTCATGCATGCTCTTGCCGGCATCTTCCTCCAGATGCAGCCGGGTAATCCCGATCTTTTTTGTTCCGCCGGGAACGGCGATCTCGATCGCCCCGTGTTCCGCCAGGGGCTTGTCATACTGCGAGATCTGGTAGCCCTTGGGCAGATCGGGATAAAAATAGTTCTTGCGCGCGAAGATGGAGGTCTCGCGCACCTGGCAGTTGAGCGCCTGGGCGGCGAGCACCGCGAATTCCACGGCTTTGCGGTTCAGCACCGGCAGCGCCCCCGGCATGCCCAGGCACACCGGGCAAACGTTGCTGTTGGGTGGGGCGCCGAACTTCGTGGAGCAGCCGCAGAAAATTTTGGTCTGGGTCAGGAGCTGGACGTGCACTTCCAACCCGATGACCGGCTGGTATTTTCCGCGCACTGCGGCGGGAATCCTGGCGCTGGCTGCCATCCCGGAATTATAGGTGATTCCCTAATCCTGGCCCTGCGCGCTCGCCCGCGGCCAAAAACTCACTTGGGCGGCTGGCCGCTCAGGTACTTTTCCATGGGGATGTCGAAGTAGAAAAGCTCTTTGGTTCCGGCCTTCAGGCCGGAGAGATAAAGGTGCGCGCCCTCTTTGAAGTCGCGGATATCGCGGACGTCGAAGAACAAAAAGCCGCTATAGGTCGTATGCGGCGTTACCGGAAAGGGGACGAAGTTTGCAGATTGTATCTCCTCTTCCTGGTCCTTCTTGAGCACGTCGGGTTTGCCGCGGGGGACTGGGAAAGGGAGCGGTGTGCGCGTAGCCGCCTTGTGCGGGTGAGTGATGCGGCGCACGATGTCGTCCCGCGTGGCCGGTTCCAGCTTGTCGCGGCCGGCGGTGATGTACTCCACCTTCAAGTCGTTCATCATGATCGGCGTGGATCCATCGTTGGTGATGATCAGGCGAACGGGAAGAAAGTCTATTTCGCGGTACTTCACCTTGAAAATCGAGGCTTTTTCCTGCGTGTCATAAGGATCCATAGCGATGCTGACCTTCTCGTCGTCGTGCGTTTCGTGGGCGGGATAGGTCTGGGCGGCGGCGGCTGGAGGCGGCGTGAATCCCTTATCGCCGGCCGCGGCCACGCCGGCGGCGCAAAGCACTGCCGTGAGCAGCTTAGTACTGGCTTTCTTCACAGTCCCTCGATTATCGGCCAGCGGCGTGGGTTTTCACAACCGCTCGAATAGAATGTGATGTCGATTCAATGTATATCGTCTACAGCCTGCTGCTGGCGTGCGCGCTTCTGGTTTCCCTCCCATGGTGGCTGTTTCAGTTGGTGCGCCTGGGCAAGTACCGGGCCGGCCTGGCCGAACGCCTGGGTTTCGTTCCCCCGCGGCTGCGGGCGCAGATCAAGTCCGGCTCCATCTGGATTCACGCTGTGTCGGTGGGCGAGGTGCTGGCGGTCAGCCGCTTGATCACCGAACTGCAGGCGGCAAATCCGCATACACCGGTCTTTGTCTCCACCACCACGGCCACCGGACAGAAGCTGGCGCGGGAACGCTTCGGCGACAGCCAGGTCTTCTATGCGCCGCTGGACTTCGGCTTCGCCGTGCGCGCTTATCTTCACGTGCTGAAACCCACCCTTCTGGTCCTTGCCGAGACGGAATTCTGGCCCAACCTGTTGCGCCGGTCGCGCGAGGGCGGCGCCGCTTTGGCAATCGTCAACGCGCGCGTCTCCGACCGTTCCTTTCCTCGGTACAGCCGCTTTCGCTGGTTCTTTGCGCGAGTGCTCGCCGGGGTCGACCTCTTTCTGGCCCAGACTAAAGATGATGCGGCGCGGCTGCGGGCCATCGGAGCTCCGGCCGAACGCGTGGAAGTCAGCGGCAATTTGAAGTTTGACGTGCGCGACAGCGCCGGCTCGCCGTTGCAGGAATCGCTGCGCCAGGCTATCGGCAAAGGCTCCCGCGTAATCGTGTGCGGCAGCACCAGCGAAGGCGAGGAGCAGATGCTGCTGGCTGCGTTTGCACAGATCCTGAAAGCTTATCCCTCGGCAGTGATGGTGCTCGCGCCGCGCCATCCCGAGCGCTTTGACGCTGTCGCCAGGCTGGTTTCCGAAAGCGGTTTGCCGCTGCTGCGGCGAAGCACATGGTCGCAGCCCACGCAGCCGGGACCGGCGCTGGCGCCGGTCGGCGGCTCAGTATTTCTGCTTGACAGCATCGGCGAGTTGGCTTCTGTCTACGCCCTGGCCGACGTGGCCTTTGTTGGCGGCAGCCTGCTGCCGGGAACCGGCGGGCACAATATTCTGGAGCCGGCGCAGCATGGCGTTCCGATTCTGGTGGGTCCCAACACCTTCAACTTCCGCGAAATCGTGAAGATCTTTGAGCACGGCAGCGCTCTAGCTGTCGTCTCAGAAAGTAATCTTGCTCAGCAACTGAATCGGCTGCTGGCCGATCCCGCCGCGCGGCAGAAGATGGGCGCTCGCGCCCGCGAATTGTTTGTCGAAAACAGCGGAGCCACCGCGCGCACCCTTCACGCTCTAGAATCATTGCTGCGCCGCCGGGCATTGAAGGTCTAATGAATCCTCTCTCCGCAATCTTCGGCGCCGGCGCGGCCCTCCGCAACAGGCTCTACGACTCGGGCACGCTGGCTGTCCACAAGCTGGCGCGGCCGGTGGTGAGTGTGGGCAACATCTCGGTCGGCGGCAGCGGCAAAACTCCGTTCGTGATCGCGCTGGGCGAGATGCTGAAGGCTCGCGGCATCGATTGCGACGTCCTCTCTCGCGGCTACGGCCGCGAATCGAGTGGGACTGCGATCGTCGATCCTGCTGGTTCACCCGGACTGTTTGGCGATGAGCCGTTGCTGATCGCAAGAAAGCTCCAAGTCCCGGTAGTAGTGGGCGCTGACCGCTATCAGGCCGGACTTCTGGCGGAGAAGAATTTCACCATCAAAATCCATCTGCTCGACGACGCTTTCCAGCACCGCCGCCTGCATCGCGACTTTGACATCGTCATCCTTTCCGCTGCGGATCTGAACGGCGACTTGCTTCCGGTTGGACGCCTGCGCGAACCCCTCAGCTCTCTGCGCCGCGCCGACGCCATCGTCTCCGATCTGGGCGAAAGCGAAGCGGTGGAAGCCGCATCGCTGCTCGGCAGCCGCAGCGCGAGCCCGCTGGACACGGTAGAAAAGGCTATGGAGGCCCGTGAGATTCGCCGGATTGATTCCGCGCCGCTGCGCGTCCTGCCCGCGGAAATGTGGCGCGTGAAGCGCAATATCTATCTCGACGAGGTGCCGAAGAATCCGGTTGTATTCTGCGGTATTGCCCGGCCGCACCAGTTCTTCGGCCAGCTGCGCGAACTTGGGCTCGAGCTGGCCGAGACCATCTCCTTTGCCGATCATCACCGTTACACGAAGGGCGATATCGACCGCCTGCTGCGCATCAAAGGAAAAGCGGGTGCTGACGCCTTCGTCACCACCGAGAAAGACGCCATCAACCTGGGGCCATTAGCCGCGCGGCTTCAACCACTCCGCATCGCCCAGCTTCGTGTCATTCTGGAACACCCGGAACAAATGCTGGAGACCCTGCTCAGCACCTTAGAGCGCCGCGGCCGCCGGTTGTAGCCCCGAACGTGAGAGAATCTCTTTTCGCTTCATGCACAAGAACTCAAAGCCGTCAGACCGCCTGGTCAGGATTATCGAGGAGTTTCCCAATCTCACCATCACGGTGCTGGGCGACCTGATAGCCGACGAGTTCATCTACGGCGAGATCTCCCGTGTTTCGCGCGAGGCGCCGGTGCTGATCCTGCGCCATCGCGAGCGCACGGTGGTGCCCGGCGGCGCCGGCAATGCCATCTACAACCTGGCCGACCTCGGCGTCACGGTGCTGCCGGTGGGCGTAATCGGCGACGACGAGCCCGGCCGCCTGCTTTTGCGTGCCTTTCGCCAGAAGCACATCTCGGTCAGCGGCATTCGCCGCATCAAGGGCATGAACACCTGCACCAAGACGCGCGTGCTGGCAGGCATGACCCATTCCTCGCGCCAGCAGGTCATTCGCGTGGACCGCGAGCCGGACGCCGCATTGGATTCTCCCACCCTGCGCGAGCTGGTTTTCCAAACGCGCGGCTACGTGCGCGCCTCCGATGCGCTGCTGATCTCCGACTACGGTTACGGCTCGGCTACGCCGGAGATTTTTGAAAGCATTCGCGCCCGCACCACGCTCAGCTCGGTCCCCATTACCCTGGATTCGCGCTATCGCGTGCTAGCTTACAACGGCGTGACCGCGGCCACTCCCAACGAGTCGGAGCTGGAAGAGGCGCTGGGAGCCAGGATCGGCGATGACAACGACCGGCTGCTCACCGCGGGGCGCGCGGTGATGCACAAAATGAAGCTGCAGTCGCTGCTGGTGACGCGCGGCCGCGACGGAATGGTGGTCTTTACCCGCGACCACAAGCCGGTTTTCATTCCCATTCACGGGTCGGACGAAGTGGCCGATGTAACCGGTGCGGGCGACACCGTGATCGCTACCTACACGGCGGCGCTGGCCGCCGGGGCCGACCCTGAATCCGCGGCGCGGCTGGCCAACTACGCCGGAGGCATCGTGGTCATGAAGCGCGGCACCGCCACCGTAAGTCGCGCCGAGCTGCTGCGCGCCGTGATGGAGGATTGACTGGCGCAGGCGAAGCCAAAAATTGTCGACCTGCACCAGCTCGCCGAGCGTGTGCGCCATTGGCGCGCCGCCGGCGAAAAAATCATCCTCACCAACGGCTGCTTCGATCTGCTGCATGTCGGCCACGTGCGCTATCTGCATGGCGCCAAGCGCCTGGGAGGCAAGGTGGTGGTCGCGGTCAACTCTGATGCCAGCACTTCCATGCTCAAAGGCCCCGGACGTCCTCATGTTCCCGACTACGAGCGCGCCGAGATCCTTGCGGCCCTGGAAGACGTGGATGCCGTGACCGTCTTCGATGGCCTTGACGCGACCAATCTCGTCCGCCTGCTCCGGCCCGACATTCATGCCAAAGGCACCGACTACACCGTCGAGAGCGTCCCCGAGCGCGAAGTGGTCATCGCCTGCGGCGGCCGCGTGGAAATCGTGGGCGATCCCAAGGACCACTCCACCACCGACCTGCTGAGAAGGACGGAATGGCCAAAATCCTGATCGCGCGACTGGGCGCGCTGGGCGATATTCTTCATGCTCTTCCGGCCGTCACCGCGATCCGCGCCGCGCTGCCCGACGCCACCCTGGGCTGGCTGATAGAAGAGCGCTGGACGGAACTTCTCACCGCACGCGGTCCCAAGCCAGATCCTGATTCCCTGAGCCTGCAAAAGCCGGTGGTGAACTTTATCCATACCGTCGACACCAAGGGCTGGCGCCAGCGTGCTATGCGTCCCGCGACACTGGGCGAGATGTATGGCGCGCGGCGGCGCGTGGCCAAAATCCATTACGACCTGGTCATCGACTTTCAGGGCGCGGTGAAGTCGGCGGTGCTGGCGCGATGGAGCGGCGCGCGGACCATCGCCGGGTTCGGCCAGCCGCGCGAGTCGGCGGCGCGCTTTTTCTATTCCGACAAATATCCTCGGGTGGGCGAACATGTGATCGAGCAAAACCACGCTTTGGCAGCGTTGGCAGTGAAGAACTACCTGGAGGGACGAGAGCTGAAGTTGATCGCGCCGGCACTGCCTTGTGATCCGGTCGCCGACGAGTGGGCTGCCGAAGAAATAGCCCATCGTGGCATCGCCGCCTTTGCCTTGTTGAATCCCGGCGCGGGCTGGGGCGGCAAACAGTGGCCGCCGGAGAGTTACGGCGCGGTGGCCAAAGCGCTGGCGCGGCATAACCTCAGGTCGCTGGTCAACGCCGCTCCCGGAGAAGAAGAGCTGGCGCGAAAAGTGATTGAAGCGTCTGACGGCCAGGCTTCCGAGCTGCGCTGCTCCATCGGCGAGCTGATCGCGCTGACCCGCCGCGCCCGCATTTTTATCGGCGGCGATACCGGCCCTTTGCACCTGGCCGCGGCGCTGGATATTCCCGTGGTCGCGATCTACGGACCCACCGACCCGGCGCGCACCGGACCGTTCAGCCCCAGGGCCATCACGCTGCGCCATCCCCAAAGCCAAACAACCTTCTCGCATAACCGCGAGGCCGACTCCGGTCTGCTGCAGATCACCGCCGACGAGGTGACCTACGCCGCGCGCCACCTGCTGGGGGAAGCTCATGACTAGCTGGGCGCGCATCGCCACGCGATCGCGAGTGCCGCTGGGCTTCTTGTTCGCGGCCGCTTATTTGTGGTTCGCGCAGCCACTCTGGAGCTTTATTGCGCTGGGCGGAGTTTTTATTGTTGCCGGCCTGGCCATACGCGCCGCCGCTTCCGGACACATCCGCAAGAATCGCGAACTCACCGTCACCGGGCCTTACGCCTACACCCGCAATCCTCTTTATCTCGGCTCCATTCTCATCGCCATCGGCTTCGTGGTGGCTGCGCGCAACGTGTGGATCGCGGTGGGCGCAATCGCCATGTTTCTATTCATCTACGTCCCGGTGATCCGCGCCGAAGAGAGCTATCTGCGCTCCACTTTTCCCGGCTACGACCAGTACGCCGTCGCCGTGCCCCGCTTCTTCCCGCGCCTGAAGCCGTATGCGGCCGCCGCTGAGGAGCCGGAAGGCTACTCTCGCGCGCGGTATATGCGGCACCGCGAGTACAATGCTTTAGTGGGTTCGGCCCTGATGCTGGCCGCCCTGATTGCCAAGTTGGTTTTTGTGAAATGACTCGGGTGGCCGATTGATTCGCCTGCTTTGTCTGCTTCTTCCAATTCTACTGCTGGCCGGTTTCGTTCTCTCCCCGGCGGACCAGCGTCCGGTGAAGACGCCATCTCCGGCGGCCAGCCCGGCAGCCACTCCGGTGGCGACTCCAGCCGTTTCGGTGGTGATCACCGCGCCCTCCATCGCCCATCCGCGTCCGGAATACAAATTTCCCACCGGCCAGACCTTCGTCTATGCCGCTGTGTGGCGCATCTTCAACGCCGGAACCGCCACTCTGCGCATTGAGCCCGCCGGGGCGCAGGACCGCGTGCTGGGCACCGCCGACACCGGTAGCACTGCTTCGCTGCTCTACAAGGTCCAGGACCACTACGAATCTTCCTTCGATCCCGCGAACTTCTGCTCCAGCAGCACCTCGCGGGAGATTGAGGAAGGGCTGCGGCGCGTCAGCACCAAAATCACCTTCGATTACGCCAAGCGCAAGTCCATCGCCGAGCAGAAGAATCTCAAGAAGAACGACAGCAGGAACCAGGAGCACTCCATTCCCGCGTGCGTCACCGACGTGCTCTCCGGAATTTTCTACGCTGCCTCTCTGCCGCTGCAGCCGGGCGGCACTTATAGTTTTCCGCTTAACGACGGTGGCGAAACCTTGACCGTCATCGTGCACGCCGAGGCGCGCGAGCAGCTCAAGACGCCCGCCGGCACTTTCAACACCATCCGCGTTCAGCCGGAAGCCGCCTCCGGCCTGCTGAAGGATAAGGGCAAGATCTGGATCTGGTACTCTGACGACGCAGCCCGAATTCCCGTGCAGGCTCGCGCCCACATGTACTGGGGCATGCTGACCTTCACCCTGCAGCGCATTGACAAGAAGTAAGCCACCGTGCTCGCGGTCAAAACATCTTGATATACTTGGCAGAATTTTCTAGAAAGTGGTGCTAAGTCATGACCAACAAAGACAAGTACGCGATTCTGTCTGCTTTTCTTTTCCTTGCGCTGGCTCCGCTGAAGGCTTATGCCCAGGAAGCCCAGCCGGCAACGCCCGGCGTTCATGAAATCCCCATGACCTGCAAGAAGTACTCGTATTCGCCGAACCCGATCCGGGTCAAAAAGGGAGAGCACGTGCGCCTGGTCATTACCTGCTCGGATCACGACCACGGAATCAAGCTTGACGAGTTTCATATCGAGGCGAAGCTCAAAAAGGGCGTCCCCACTCCGGTGGAGTTTACGCCCGACCAGACAGGGACGTTCACTTTCAAGTGCTCGGTCCATTGCGGCATCGGACACAACGGGATGAAGGGCACGCTGATCGTGGAAGAATAGTCGATATGGACAACAAAAATTCGTCCTCATTCCAGAGTCTCTGCATCTGAACAAAAGTTCGCAAGTCGCTGGCCTGTTTTCCATGATGCGATCAGCCGCCCAACTTGGAACCCTCGTTCTCCTCTGCGCGGGATTGATCTTCTCGCAGCCTGCATCCCGCACGCTGCAGGGCACGGTGCGCGACCAGCAAGGCTACGTGGTCGCGAACGCGCGCGTCAGCGCGCAGGGCAGCGGCTACGAACGCAGCACCACCACCCGCAATGACGGCTCTTTCAGCCTGCAGGGTGCGCCGGCGGGCAAGGTGACCATCGCGGTTGAAGCCCGCGGCTTCGCGCCTTTCACCATCGCTGCGCCTGAGGTCAACCAGCCCATCGAAGTCGTGCTCTCGCCGGCGTCGGTTGCGCAGGAGATCAACGTCACCGCCAATCGCGCCGGCACCAGTCTAGGCGAGACCGCAGAGAGCGTTGAGATCCTGCCGCGCCGCCAGTTGGAAACAGTTTCCGCGGAGTCCGTCGACCAAGCCCTTCGCCTGGTGCCCGGCTTCACTCTCTTCCGCCGCTCTGACAGCCGGACCGCCAACCCGACTTCGCAGGGAGCGTCGCTGCGTGGTGTCGGCGGCAACGGCGCCAGCCGCACCATCGTCCTTCTGGACGACGTGCCCCTCAACGATCCCTTCGGCGGCTGGGTCTACTGGGGACGCATTCCCGTCGAAGACATCGCCTCCATCGAAGTGCTGCGCGGCGGCGGCTCCAGTCTCTACGGCAGCGGCGCCATGAGCGGCGTGGTCAACATCGTTCCCGAGCGCGCGCGCAACCTGGCTTCGGCCGAGTTCTCCATGGGCAGCGCAGATACTCCCTACCTGTCCCTGGTCACAGACCGCCGCCTGCATTCCTGGACTCTCGGAACCAGCGGCGAGTTCTTCCGCAGCAACGGATACATTCTGGTTCCTTCCGACACGCGCGGCGCCGTGGATACGCCCGCCAACTCTTCCCACGGTGACGGCCACGCCATCGCCCGCCGCGCGCTGTCCCAGGGAGACATATTTTTCGGCGGCGAATTCTACGACGAGTCGCGCCACAACGGCACCCCGCTGCAGACCAATGACACGCAGCTCTGGCAAGTGACCACCGGCCTCAACGTGGCCACGCCGCTCACCGGAGTTCAGCTGCGCGGCTTCGGTTCAGGACAGAGCTACAACCAGAGTTTTTCTTCCATCGCGCTCGACCGCAACAGCGAAGCCCTCACCCGTCTGCAGCACGTTCCCGCGCAGCAACTGGGGGCCAGCTTCGCCCTCACCCGCCAGATCGGTAGCCGCAACTCGCTGGTGGCCGGCGCTGACGTGCGCTCCGTCCGCGGCTTCAGCAATGAGACCGCTGTCGCCGGCGGCATCTTTACTTCACTCGTCGATTCCGGCGGACGCCAGCTCACCACCGGCGCTTTCGTGCAGGATTCCCTCCGCCTGCTTCCCCGGCTGCTCTTCACATTCGGCGGGCGCTACGACAGCTGGGATAACTACCAGGCCCACACCAGTACCATGCCGCTGGTGCCCACGGTGAAGCCTGCCTTCACCGGCTTTGCCGCCGAGAGCGACCATGCCTTCAGCCCGCGCGCCGCGCTGCTGTTTGCCGCCGGCAACCACGTCACGCTCACGGCTTCGGCCTACCAGTCATTCCGCGCGCCCACTCTCAACGAGCTCTACCGCTCCTTTCGCCTGGGCAATGTGCTCACCCTGGCCAACTCCGGACTCATGGCCGAGCGGCTGACCGGCGCCGAAGGCGGAGCCAATATTTTTCTCGGCGCCACGCGCCTGCACGCCGGGTTCTTCTGGATGCAGGTCTCCGATCCCGTTGCCAACGTCACGCTGACCACCACTCCGGCGCTGATCACGCGCCAGCGCCAGAATTTGGGCCAGACCCGCTCCCAGGGTGTGGAAGCCGACGCCGCCTGGCGCCTTCGCCGGCTGGACATCATCGCCGGCTACCAGTTCGTCGACGCCGTAGTCACCAGCTTTCCCGGCAACGCGGCCCTGGTCGGCCTCAACGTTCCCCAGGTGCCCGCGCACCTGTTCACCGTGCAGACTCGCTACAGCCTTCCCCGCGGCTGGACCGTCGCCGCTCAGGCGCGCGCCTCCAGCCGCCAGTTTGACGATGATCTGAACCAGTTCCCGCTCGACAGCTTCTTCCAGCTCGATGCCTACGTCTCCCGCCGGCTGGCGCACGGGGTGGAACTGTTCGCCGCAGCGGAGAATCTCACCGACTCGCGCGTCCAGGTCGCGCGCACTCCCACCCTGAACGTCGGCCCGCCCATCTTCGGCCGGGCGGGCGTGAAGTTTCGCTGGGAATGATTGTTGCGATTCGCCGGAATCGCCCGTGATCGGAAAAGCAACCACTGAGAACACTGCTTCCGGTCATGCATGCGGCGGTTCCAGGACTCAATGAGAATCAGTGCAATCAGTGTCATCTGTGGTGAAGTGTGGTGAAGTGTCGATCGCGGCGATTTCCTCAAAAGGTGTTACTGTATCCCTGTACGCTGCATTTGCGGAGGAGAGAAGCACATGGCCGCCGATCCCGAGCTGGTCACCATATTTGAAACCAAAGATGAACCGGAAGCCATGGTAGTCCACTCCCTGCTGACCTCCGCCGGCATCGAGTCGCTGCTGGTCAACCTTGAAGCGCCGCAGGACGTGCTGCCCGGCGTCGGCGGCATGGCCATCCGCGTGAACGCCGCCCAGGCCGGTGAGGCCCGCCAGGTTATCGAAGAGTACCGCAACAGCCCCGAAGCCGAAGAGACTGACGAGATCGACGAAATCGACGAAGAGGCGCAGAGCGAGGCCGAGGAAGGCTGAATTCACGACAACCATCGCCCGCTCCGGGTTCCATCGCACTCGCCGCCCGGGGCCGTACCCCCCAAAGCCTCATCTAGCATTCCACACGACTTGCCCAACCTCATCCCAGGGGACCCGACTTGGGACGAAAATCGGTCACCTAGCATTCCAAAGCACTTGGCTTTTTTTGTGTGGCTGACTGCTGAGTGCGGAGTGCTGAATGCTCACCTGGCATTCCCAAGGAGTTAGCCGCAGGCATTCCGCGCATCCCAAGATATTGGGATGAATTTATCAAGTGGTAACTAGCGGACCCCAACATCTTGTGGTTCGTCCGATATTCAGTTGTCAAAGAACACGAAAGACCGCCCTGGGGCGGCCTTTGCTTTTTTGCCAGGCACTAAATGATGAAGTGCCGAACTTTTAATTTTCGCTTACTTTTTACCATAATAGTGTTGCCGAGTCAATTGGGAATTAGTTCACTTCGGATGCTTGTCCATCTTCTCCTCGCCCATTGTCCTACTTCGCGAACTCCCGATTCTCGCCGCTTCGCCTCTAGTTCTGGTGACAAGACCGGCTGTTTAAGAGCCGCGTAATGGTCTCACCGCTGAAAGGCCGGCCCTTAGGGCCGCGTGACGCTTTCCCCACCATTTCCCCTGGGCTTTAGGCCCCTGCGGGTAACAGGCCACGGCTTCCAGCCGTGCCGAAAACAACTGCAAGAAAGACTCGGGCTTTAGCCCCTGTGTCGGTGTCATGGTCTTCCCGGTGGAAGAACGGCCCTCAGGGTCCCTGAACCGTCTCCCCAAAATTTCTCCGGGGCTTCAGCCCCGGTCCGTCGTTATGTACACTCCTTTCCCATGGGCCAACAAACACTTGCCTTCCTCCTGATGCTGGTCGCGAGCCTTCCCGCTCTCGCCCAGTGCTGCCCGGAAAAACCGGCAACGGAAAAGCGCCAGGTGCTGTGGCAGAAGCTGCAGGAAGAGCTGCGCGATGTCGACCGCCATCTTGACGGCGTACTCGGCCTGGCCGTAAAAGATCTCACCTCCGGCGACGAGTTCTTCATCCATCCCGACGAAGTCATGCCCCAGGCCAGCTCCATCAAGATTGCCGTGCTGGCCGATCTCTATCTGCAGGCGCAGCAGGGCCGCCTGAAGCTCAGCGACGAGTACGTGGTGCGCAAAGAGGACCTGGTGCCGGGCAGCGACATCATGCTCGGCCTCACCCCCGGCGCCACCCGCCTCACCCTGCGCGATCTGGCCACCATGATGATTGCCGTCAGCGACAACAGCGCCGCCAATGTCCTCATCGACCGCCTGGGCATGGACAACGTCAACGCCATGCTGGCCTCGCTCGGCCTGCGCTCCACCCAGCTTCGCCGCAAAATGATGGACCTGAAAGCCGCCGGCGAAGGCCGGGAAAACGTCTCCACCCCGCGCGAGATGATGTTCCTTCTCGAAACCATTTACTCCGGCAAGCTGCTCAACAAGCCCATGACCGAAGACTTCCTCAAGATGCTGAGCACGCACAAGGAAAGCTCCTTGCTGCAGGGCCTGCCTGACGACGCCGTCGCCGCCGGCAAGCCCGGCGAACTTGAAGCCGTGCGCAATGACTCGGGGATTGTCCTGCTCAAAAACCGCCCGTACATTCTGTGCGTGATGACCACGTATCTGCGCGATGAGCGCGAAGGCTCTGTCGCCATCAGGAAAATCTCCACGCTTACATACAGCTACTTCGATCGCGTGGCCCGGGCGTCAGACTACGGCCGCGTCGTGTCACCAAAGTAAAATCAGCGCCATGTCTTATCCTTACTGATACGGGGAAGGCAGAAACAACCTATCCGACAATGATCAGCGGCTTCCTGCTTGCCGCTATCTCCCCAACCTCCACCGCCGGCACTCCGCCCGTTCTGAGCGCCGAGATCAGCGCCCCGGCCTCTGATCCCGCAACCGCCAGCAGCAATCCTCCGGCGGTCTGCGGATCGAAGAGCAATGTGCGAATCTCCTGGGGAACGTTGCCTTCGTAGCCCACCATGCATTCCGCGAAATCGCGGTTGGCGTTCAGGCCGCCCGGGATGTGGCCGGCGCGCACGCACTCCAGCGCTCCCTCCAGCAGCGGCACCTCCGCGGCATTCAGCCGCGCGCTCAGTCCGCTGCCTTTGGCCATCTCCCGCAGGTGCCCGATCAGGCCGAAGCCGGTGATATCGGTGGCTGCGTGGATCTTGCCCCGGAATTTGTCTCCCGCCGCGATCTCCGCTGCGCAGGCATTAAGCGTGGTCATGGAGCGCGTCGCCGCGTCAATCCACTCCGCGTGCGCCTGCCCCTTCTTGATCGCCGTGGAGATCACTCCCGTCCCGATGGCCTTGGTCAGGATCAGGCGATCGCCCTCGCGCGCCGTAGCGTTGGCCCACACGTGGTCGGGATGGATTGACCCGGTGACCGAGTACCCGAACTTGATCTCGGGATCGCGCACGCTGTGCCCGCCGATCACCACGCATTTGGCCTCCATCATCTTTGACAGGCCGCCGGCCAGAATGCGCTCCAGCACGTCCAGATCGCCCTTATCGGGGAAGCAGACGATGGCCAGCGAGCTCAGCGGACGCCCGCCCATGGCGTAGACGTCGCTCAGCGAGTTCACTGCCGCGATCTGGCCGAAGGTGTAAGGATCGTCCACGATGGGAGTGAAGAAATCCACCGTCTGCACCAGCGCCTGCTCGGCGGAAATCTTGTACACGCCGGCATCGTCGGCTGTATCAAAGCCGACCAGAACGTTGGGGTCATGCTGCCGGGCTAATTTCCCAAGCACCGCGTCCAGCACCGCCGGACTCAGCTTGCTCGCTCAACCCGCCGCTTTCACCTGCTCGGTAAGCCGCACTGGCTTCACTTCTGCTGCATTTGCCATGTTGAAATTCTAACAGCCGGACAGCTCGTGCACTTTGGGCAACCGGATTTTGACCACACACACGAAAGCGGCGCCCTCGCGCGTGATTTGCGCAAGGCTCGCACTCCGGCTCTCGTTGTTCAGGATTCATGGAACAAAAATCATGCGCCGCTCAAAGGGGCGAGCCGCGCATGGAAGTTAAGGCAGGTCGTGTTCGGAAAGCTCACGGCGGGAAGTTCTGGTCTTTCCAGCACTGGAAGGCCGCCAGGAAGCCTTTCTGGTCGAAGGTGCCTGGACACCCCGGCGCGGGCATGCTGCCGTTAGCGCACGCGTCATAAATCTGCTGCCAGTTCTGTTGCACGGCCTTGGGATCCCACAGATCGAACATGAACAGCATGTGTTGCCGGTAGCAATCGGTGAAGTAAGGCTTGACGGTAGCCACGAATCCGCACGTGGCCTGCTGTTTCGGTTTTTCTGCCATTCTCGTTCTCCTTGCCGTTGTGCGAATGTAGAAGAGCCTGAAAATTCCCGGGCCATGGGGAGGCCCGGGACGTGATGGAGAGCCGGATCAGTGGAACAATGGTTGCAATCCGGCGCTGCAGCCATGGAACGGGTCACAGAAAATATGACTCACTGTGACCTTGTTGGTTACGTGGCAGCTGAAGCAGTTGGTGTCCGTAGGAGTGGCTTGAT
The DNA here is from genome assembly GCA_035307585.1 of Candidatus Angelobacter sp. Taxonomy (GTDB): domain Bacteria; phylum Acidobacteriota; class Terriglobia; order Terriglobales; family Acidobacteriaceae; genus Angelobacter. The sequence goes on along the minus strand of DATGHX010000012.1, from coordinate 237,985 downwards.
TGCTGCTGCCCTGCACAAAGCTCTCCATGGTGGTATTGGCCAGCCGGCTGGTGCCGACTTCGTTTCCGCTCGGGAACATCCCCGAGGGAGCTGCGCCGCCGATGGTCCAGGTGGATCCTGTCATGAAGTACTGGTCACGGACGTCGCCCCCTGGGACCTGAGTGGCGTTGTTGACGGAGATGATCTCCGAGTTAGAAGCCGCGGTACTGGCATCGAGAGGATTCGGCGTCTGGTTTGCCGCTCCCCCAAAGGCCTTCCAGCGAATGATGGTGTTCGGGCCGATCCCACCCGGCGGGCAGCCTCCCGGACCGGCCGGCAACGGTACGATGTTTGTTGTCCCGAACGGTTCGTGCTGCCGCATGCAATTGAAGGGACCGGTGGAACCACCGGGCGTGAACAGCCACGAGCCCGCTGTGTTCTGGTTCACCGTCTTAGTGCCGGTGGTAGAGACATAGCTGAAGGTAGCGTCCGGCGCGTTGCCGAAGTGCTCGAAGGTCGCCCAGATCATCTCCGGATGTCCCGCGGTGCTGCCCACCACGTGAACGCCCAGCAGCGCGAGCTCCACGTTCTTCTTGCCGTTCTGCACCCACTGGTTGGGATTACTTGTGTCGTAGGTAGGGACCTCGGCCTCCATCAGGATGTACTTGCTTTTGTCCGCAACCTTCGATGACTCCACCCAGGCCGACTTGATCTCGACCGCCAGGGCCACGCCATCCTCAATGGTTGTGCCGTGGGCTGAAGCCAGCGCCGTAATCGCATTCAATTGCGCCTGCGTGGTCGGAAACTGCGCGTTGGCCACGTTCCCGCCGGGAGGCGGAATAGCTCCATTTTTGGTGCCAGTGAGAAAGAACGCGTATACGTCGTTGACGATGCTGACGTAGTAGATCAGGCCGTTGTTCTGCGTGATCAGCACGCCGCCATCGGCCTGTCCTTCTTCGGTGATTACCACGTTGCCGAACGGATCGACGAAGATCGGCCGGCCGTTGATCACGAATTTCTGCACCTGCACGATGTTGAGCACCTGCGGAGGCAGAGCTTTCTTGGGGACAATGGCAAGGGCCTGCGCCTTTCGTTGCAGAAGAATCGGTTTGGCTGCGGGGATCGGCTTGTTGGCCTTGTCGATGAACACAGCCTTGCCCTTCACGACCTTCAGATCCTCTACCTCGACCTCCTTGCCCAGTCTGTTCAGGACCAGCGGCTTGCCTTCAGGGCTCATCTTCGCCGGATGCACTTCCAGCATTCTGCCTTGCTTGTCGAGAATGATGGGAAAGCCGTTCGGACCCACCTTGGCCGCGCGCAGCCCGAAGAACCGGAGCACGCCACGCTGGTGCGGGATCAACGTCCGGTTGCCGTTGGCGTCCGGCGGCGAAGCGTCATAGAACGTGGGCGAGTCGAAAATCCGCGAGCCTCCGCCATAGATTTGCGGCGCGGGCGACGTCAACCACAGGAACATCTGCTTCGACCACTGGTAGAAGCTGCAGTTGGGAGAGTTGGGAAAAGTGATGCTGTTCGCCGGCTTCACTACCCCGTTGAGAGCCGGTGTCCCCGTTGTAAACCAACTGGCGAACATCGCCGCCGGAACCGTGCATGACGATTGAGGATCGTTGGGGATGGTTTGCGCATGCGCCATCGGCCCCGCCCATGACAACGCCAGTACGAGCAGTCCAATGGAAGTGAATGCTGCAGCTAAAAGAATTCCCGCGATGTTCTGCGGAAAGGCAGACGAACTCCTGTTTCTTCGCGGCATCGTTTGTGGCGCTCCTTCAAAGAAATCTGGGATGTGGCTGAAATGGTGGCGACACCTTACGCTTCACCGGGGGAGCCCCGGAAAAACACCGCGCATTTTTCTGAAATCCAAAATTTCAATACATTAGAAAGCCCTAACACGCGATCTCGGCAACAACGCGCTGGTCACGCGGAGCCGCGAATTAGCTGCGTTTAATGAATGTTGAGGTGAGAGCTGAAAGATTGCGGCCGAACATTAACGACGACTTGAATCCGTTTCAAAGTGGGACTGGGGTCGGCAGAAAGCGCAAATGAACCTGGAGCCTTAAGTAATTGTGAGACTGCAAATGTCTTGGGCTGTTCTGTTCAGGCGCTCCAGGAGAAGCGCCGCGCCGCACCCGCAGTGTCCGGAAAAAATCAAGGGCGGCCTTGAAAGCCGCCCTATGAGATTCTTGTTCTGGCCATTGGCCAGAAGCTAGTGGCTGTCTTACGCCGGCGATGGCTTGCCCGGGGCAATGCCCGGAGTGCGGCCCGGTTCGGGACGCAGCACCTGCTGCACGCCGCCGTCGTCGCCTTTATGCGGGATGACGCGCGCGGGCAGCGGCTGGCCTTCCATCACCAGCTTCAGCTCGTTGGCGTCCAAAACCTCGCGGTCAAGCAGGGCTTCGGCGATCCGCACCAGAGTTTCCTTGTTGTTCTCCAGGACATTCTTGGCGGTCTCGTAGCCCTTGCCCACGAAGCGGCGGACCTCGGAATCGATCTCCTTGGCTGTCTCTTCGCTGAAGTCGCGGTGCTGCGAGATCTCGCGGCCCAGGAAGATCTGCTCTTCCTTCTTGCCGAAGGTGAGCGGGCCGAGCGTGCTCATGCCCCACTCGCAGACCATCTTGCGCGCCATCTCCGTCGCCTGCTCAATGTCGTTGCCGGCGCCGGTGGACATCTGGTTGAGGAAAATCTCCTCCGCCAGGCGGCCGCCCATCATCACCGCAAGACGCGTTTCCAGGTACTCGCGGGTGTAGTTGTGCTTGTCGGTTTCCGGAAGCTGCATGGTCACGCCCAGGGCCATGCCGCGGGGAATGATGGTGACCTTGTGCAGCGGATCCGCCTGCGGAGTCATCGCGGCGACCAGCGCGTGTCCGGCTTCGTGATAGGCGGTGACTTTCTTCTCTTCCGGCGTGAGCAGCATGCTCTTGCGCTCGGCGCCCATCAGAACTTTGTCTTTGGCCAGCTCGAAGTCGTACATCAGGACCGATTTGCGGTTCTGACGCGCGGCGTTGAGCGCGGCTTCATTGACCATGTTGGACAGCTCGGCGCCGGAGAAGCCCGGAGTGCCGCGCGCCAGGATGGACAAATCCACATCGTCCGCCAAAGGAATCTTGCGGGTATGAACGCGGAGAATCTCTTCCCGTCCGCGAACGTCGGGAAGCGGAACCACGACGCGGCGGTCAAAACGTCCCGGGCGCAGCAGCGCGGGATCGAGAACGTCAGGGCGGTTGGTGGCGGCAACCAGGATTACGCCTTCGTTGGACTCGAAGCCGTCCATCTCCACCAGCAACTGGTTCAGAGTCTGTTCGCGCTCGTCGTGTCCGCCGCCGAGACCTGCTCCGCGATGGCGGCCCACCGCGTCAATTTCGTCGATGAAGATGATGCAGGGAGCGTTCTTCTTGCCCTGCTCAAACAGGTCGCGTACGCGGCTGGCGCCTACGCCCACGAACATCTCCACGAAGTCCGAACCGGAGATGCTGAAGAAGGGAACGTTGGCTTCGCCGGCCACTGCGCGAGCCAGAAGGGTTTTGCCCGTGCCGGGATGTCCGACCAGCAGCACGCCCTTGGGAATACGCCCGCCCAGCTTCTGGAACTTTTGCGCTTCGCGCAGGAACTCGATGATCTCGCGCAGCTCCTCTTTGGCTTCATCTACGCCGGCCACGTCCTTGAATGTGACTTTCTTCTGCTGCATGGAGAGCAGGCGGGCGCGGCTCTTGCCGAAGCTGAGCGCTTTATTGCCGCCGGTCTGCATCTGGCGGATCATGATGAACCACAGCACGCCTAGAAGAATGATGGGCGAGATCTGGAACAGCAGCATGGTCCAGTTGGCGCCCTGGCTGTCATGGAATGTGACTTTTACGTTGGCGTCTTTGAGCGCCTTCAGCATTTCCGGGTTCGTCGCCGGAACCACCAGGTGGAATTTTCCACCCTGGCCATTCTGATAGTCGCCGCTGGCCCGTGTGCCCTCAATAATGACGTCTTTGACGTTGCCCTTCTGGACCGAGTCCATGAAGTCGCTGTAGGAAGGCTCGGCATCGGCTTTGCCGTTGCTGCCCGTGGCGATCATTCTCCACAGCACAACGCCGACCAGAACCAGCACCACCCAAAGAACCACGGTCTTAAATGTCGAATTCACTCACACACTCCTAAAATCTTAGCCCTCGCGTCCGGCCAGGATCGCACCCGACGCCTCACAATCCTGATAAGAAATAAGACGCTGCCGGCGACAAAAAGTTCGGCCCCTTTTCAGTTTTCAGGCTGGGACTACAACTTCTTAGATGCCGGAAAGGCTGCCGCCGGTCCAAACCCGTCGCTCCTACGATTCTATACTGCTTTGCCGCAACCCGGCGACGGAAACGAGCAGTGCGTTGTCCGTCTTAAAAAGCTATGCTTTTGCTGCAATATAAGGCAAATTACGGGCCAAAGAGGGCGCTCGCAGGCCATAGCCTATGACGAAACCAGCCCCTACAAGAGAACCAAAGTAATCAGGTTGCAACCAGATCCGGCGGTCCTCCTGCTTGTCCAGCAGCACGGCCGGTTTGACGCGGGTGGCTCGGCGCCAACATCTCACACATCCAAGTCGCTTTCTTCGATCAGCACAGCATGGCCGGTCGTCGCTGCAAAGGCCTCCGGGACGGCAAAGCCGCGAACCCAGACGATGGTTCCGGCGCTCTCCACCACCGGCCACGATTTGCGTTCGTTCGCAGCCAGCTCCTTGCCCAGGCGGCCGGACTGCAACAATTCTTTCAACTTCTTCGGCGCTCGCGTGCGGGGGGGGAAGAACCTGTCGCCTGCGCGCCAGTTGCGTACGATCAGCTCCGGGGCCAGCCGCTCTGGATTCAGCAGCGTGGCGGCATTATAAGACGCCCCGTACTGCTTGCCGATCTCAATCAGCCGCGCATGAATCACACGATGTAACTCGGGAACGCGGGCTTCGCCGGGAACCCTGAGTGCGTACTTGTACGCCGCCTGCGCGCGGCCGACGGCTTCGACCCCTCCTGCGTCGTCTCCCTGATCTGCGGAAGTGAATTGCAGCTCGCGAAAACTGCGCACTACCGTTAGTCCGCCAGGCAGCGCCAGCCGCTTGCCTGCGCCCTTGCCCCGGGCCAGCGCGGCGAGCTGTTGCACGTGCACAAATTCCAGCCTGCTTCCCAGCTGCGCGGCTACGTGATGAAGCACCTGGCGTTCCAGGGCCAAAGGCAGCGAGGTGAGCGCCGCCAGGTCGAGAGCCACGGTTCGCGAGGCCGCGCCGCTGGTGTTGCGGCCGCTGCGGCTCGGCTTACCCGGTCGGCTCACCCGCGCCAGAGCAGAGGCAACTTGCTGGTCCCAGTAATCCGCCTCTGCGCGTGCAGTCTCGGCCAGATCGGCCAGCGAGCCGCGGATTGCCGGATTGAAATCGCGCTCCAGCATCGGCAAAAGCTGGTGACGAACGCGGTTGCGGGTGTGGGCCGGGTCCTGGTTGGTGGAATCTTCGCGCCACGCCTGTCCCAGCGTCTTAAGGTAGCTCTCTACTTCCTGCCGGGTCACGGTGAGCAGAGGACGAACCAGCCGCTTTTCCTCCTGCACCGGGAAAATCCCGCTGAGCCCACGGACCCCGGCGCCACGGACCAGGCGCATCAGCACCGTTTCCGCCTGATCGTCGAGGGTGTGTGCGGTGGCGATTTTGTCGGTTTGCTTGTCGGAGATAAGCCGGGCGAACCAGGCATGGCGAAGGTCGCGCGCGGCAGTCTCCAGGCTGAGGCGGTGCGCCCGCGCGTAAGCGGGAGCGTCGCCGGCCTCGAGATGCAGTTCCAGGCCGAGCTGGTCGGCCAGCGCCCGCACAAAGTCGCGGTCGGCGTCGGCTTCAGCTCCGCGAATTCCATGATGGAAATGCGCCACCGACAGTACGATCCCCAACTCTTGGCGCAGCTCGACCAGCGCGCGCAGAAGCGCCACGGAATCGGCGCCGCCGGAAACCGCCACCGCCACGCGGTCCCCCGGCTGGAGCAGTCGCTGCTCACGAACGTATTGGCGGACAAGCTCGACCACATCCCAAATCTTAATCTTTTCTGTTCCTTTCTCCGAAGTTCCGACCGAAGGGAGGAATCCGTATCGTCTGAAGATCAGGCGGATTTCAAAATCTGCCGATAGGGATCTCTGCCTTCGGCGTTCGGAATTGCCAAAATCAACTCCGTGCCTCAGTGTCTCCGTGTCTCCGTGGTGGCTTGTGCCGCCCGCAGTTGTATACTTTTCACCCCCGATGAAGGTCATCGTCATCATTCCCGCGGCTGGATTGGGCACGCGCATGGCGCCCCCGGGAAAGAAAGCTCCGGATTCAAAACAGTTTCTGGAGATCAACGGCACGCCCATTGTGTTTCACACTCTGCGGGTTTTTGCCCGCAACCGCCAGGTCAGCCAGATTGTGGTGGCGCTGCGCAAGAACGAGATGGAGCGCTTCCGGCAGCAGCTTGAGAAGGAAAAACTCGCCGCGAGGGTGGAAATGGTGGAGGGCGGCGAGCACCGCCAGCAATCCGTGGGTAACGCTGTGGCCTCGCTGCGCGCCGCGCCCGACGACGTAGTGCTGGTGCACGACGCGGTGCGGCCGTTCGTCGATGACGAGATCATCGCTAGCGTCATCAGCGAAGTGGAGAAGCATGGCGCCGCCATCGCCGGTTTGCCGGCTGTCGACACCATCAAGCAGGTGGAGCGCGCCGCCGACGGCGCCATCATCACCTCCACCATTCCGCGCGAGCGCGTGGTGCAGGCGCAGACGCCGCAGGGCTTCCGCTACTCGCTGATCCAGCGCGCCTTCTCCAGCGCTGCCGTCGACGGCTTCATGGGTACCGACGAAGCGTCGCTGGTGGAGCGCCTGGGCGAAAGCGTCCGCGTGGTCATGGGATCACCCAGAAATATCAAGATCACCACGCCCGGAGATCTGGAGCTGGCTGAATTTTTGATGTCGCAATCGCAGAAAGCCAGGAAAGATCTGGTGGGCTAGAAGTCTCACATGCGTGGAGTCAGATTAACGGAGCCTTAAATGAGGATCGGTTATGGGTGGGACTCACATGAGTTTCAGCCTGGAGTTCCCCTGAAAATTGGCGGAGTTGTGCTGCCTCATGAAAAGGGCCTCGCCGGGCACTCCGATGGCGATGTCCTGTTGCACGCCCTGACTGACGCCTTGCTGGGCGCCATCGCCGCCGGCGATATCGGCAGCTACTTTCCGCCTTCTGATCCGCAATGGAAAGGCGCCGACTCGGCTATCTTCCTTGCAGAAGCCCTTCGCCAGGTGCGTCGCGCCGGCTATGCCGTAGCCAACGTGGATTCAACGCTGATCCTGGAGGCTCCCAGGCTGGGGCCGCATGCCCGAAAGATTCAGGGCCGCGTGGCCGAACTGCTGGGAATCAAGCCGGAGCAGGTAGGGATTAAGGCCAAGACTCCGGAAGGAATGGGAACAGAGAATGCTGCTATCGCTCACGTCGCCTTGTTGCTGGAAAAAGCGCCGCGGCAGAGGAAAGCAATGAGAAAGAAATCGCGCAGAAAATCCTCTTAAGAAGCCCGGTTACGCGGGCAGCATGGTCCAGATGCGGATCGCCTCCAGCAGGCAGATGGCGACACCAATGTAAAAGTAAAGGTTCTGCGCGGTGCGGTCGCTGAGCGGACTGGGAAGATTCAGGCCGCGGCGGCGGAAGTAGGTGTCCAGTACGCGTTCCTGCTGCAGGATGGTGCTCGCGATCGGGCGATAAAACAGCGCGATCGAGAGGCCCAGCAGAAGTCTGGCAACTTCAATCAACATGCTCAGGGAATCTAAATATATTCAGGGCGAGGATCAATAAGACGAACGACCTAGCTCGGGAGTACGGAGCGCACTGAAGAGCCCATTTCCGCGTGTTAGAATCCAAGCAGTACTTTTCATGAACCCGGACCTGGAAAAGCTGATCGAGCTGGAAAAAGTCGACCGGGAGATCGCCCGGCTTACCGACGAAATCGCGGCCTTGCCCCGCCGCGTGGCTGCTATCGAAGCCCATCTGGCCGACGATAAGACGGCGGTTGAGAAGGTCAAAGCTGCGATCAAGAGCAATGAAGCCTCGCGCCGCAAGCTGGAATCGGAGATCCAGGGATTTCAGCAGAAGATCTCGAAATACCGCGACCAGTCTTCCAGCGTCAAAACCAACGATGAGTACCGTGCCCTGATGCACGAAGTGCAGTACGCCGAAAAAGAAATCGCCGGCTGTGAAGACAAGATCCTGGAGCTGATGATCGCCCTGGAAGCTGAAGAAAAGTCGCTCAAGACCGCCGAGGCCGGGCTCAAAGAGGAATCGGCTGCGGTCGAAAAGGAAAAGAATGAGGCCCGCCAGCGGACTGCAGAAGATCAGAAGCTGCTGGGTGAGCTGTCCGGGAAGCGGGAGGGTTTGCGCACGGGAGTGAGCGATAGCGCTCTCGCCCACTATGACCGCGTGATGCGCCAGCGCAAGTCAGCCATTGCCGAAGCCCGTGAGCAGAAATGCCTGGCCTGTTTCGTGAGAATCCGTCCCCAGACGTGGCAGGACTTGCTGTCCAACGACCAGATCATCACTTGCAGCTCCTGCGGCAGGATTTTCTACTACGATCCGTCGCACGAGCCCGCACCCGACTCTGCACCCGAGCCACCCAGGAAAAAAGCCAAACCGCGGGCTGCCGAAGCCGAGGCCGAAGCCGAAACTGAGAATCATCCTGAAACCACAGAAGAGACAAGCCCTGCCGTCTAACCGCCCTTCCTATATCATCCTGTTGGACTGATGGCCGACCGGCGAACTATCCCTCAAATCAGAATCAACGAGCGCGCAGCCACGCGCCTGCGCGGCGGCCATGTGTGGGTGTTTGCTTCGGACGTTCTCGATGAGCGTGGAATAGAACCCGGGGCGTTGGTGCACGTGCTTGGGCCCAAAGACCGCCCTCAGGGTTCTGCCGTCTATAGTTCGTCTTCGCAGATCAGGCTGCGCTTGCTGGGCCGCGAACTCCTCGGCGGGGAAGATGAGCTGTTTGAGCTGCTTGGCCGGCGCATCAGGGAAGCCGCCGAATTCCGCAAGATGGTGGCGCGCGACGCTGACGCTTACCGCCTGATATTCAGCGAAGGCGATCGCCTGCCTGGGCTGATGGTGGATCGCTACAACGACCTCGCCGTCCTTCAGGTCCTCACCCAGGCATGGGACCGCCCCCAGCGCAAGCAGGCCATCGTCGACTCGATACGCGATGTCACCGGCCTGGAAAACATAGTGGAGCGCATGGATCCCCGCATCCGCGAGCTTGAACAGTTGCCGCCCGCGGCGTCCCGGAATATCGAGGGCGACAAGAGCGCGACTGTCTTCACCCTGAACGGCGTGCGCTTCCACTACGATGCGGCCGCCGGCCAGAAGACCGGAGCCTTCCTCGATCAGCGGGAGAACTATGCTGCCGCCGCCGCTTACGCCCATGGCGAAGCGCTCGATGTCTGCACCTACCAGGGCGGATTTGCCCTGCATCTGGCGCGGGCCTGCCGGCACGTAACCGCGCTCGATATCTCTCGCGAGGCGCTGGAAGTTGCCGAGAAAAATGAAGTCCTCAATGCTGCGGCCAACAAATCAGAAATCGAATGGATAGAAGCCAACGCCTTCGATCTTCTGAAAGATTACGCGGCCGCCGGCCGGCAATACGACGTTATCGTTCTCGACCCGCCCGCCTTCGCCAAGAACAAGCGCAACCTGCCGACCGCGCTGCGCGGATACAAAGAGCTCAACCTGCGTGCTTTTCGCATGTTGCGGCCTGGCGGCATTCTCGTAACCTGCTCCTGTTCTTTTGTCGTCAGCGAAGCCGATTTTCTCGACGTCCTAACCCAGGCTGCCCAAGATGCTCACCGCTCTGTCAGGGTGCTGGAAAAGCGGTCGCAATCCCGCGATCATCCTTTCCTCCTCGGCATTCCTGAGACCATGTATTTGAAATGCATAATCTTGTCAGTGACATAAGTTACTGATTATTAAGGAAAATACAGCAGACTCCAACTCTTGACAATAAGGTACTCACATTTTATGATTCAGATGTACTAAGCACTGCATCCAATGCAGTGAATAGACGACAAGAATTCATTCGTTGGAGAAGACGTCATGACAATGCTTACCAGAATCGATCCTTTTCGCGAACTCGCGAGCTTTTTTGAGACCTTCTCGGACGTGAATCCGGCCAAAGAGACTTTGGCCTTTGGAACCTTCACACCCGCGGTCGATGTTTACGAAGACGAGCACAGCCTGGTGCTCAAGCTGGAAGTCCCCGGGATGAACGAAGAAGACCTGAAAGTCAGCATGGAAAACAGCACGCTGACCGTGACCGGCGAGCGCAAATTCGAAAAAGAAGAGAAGGAAGAGAACTTCCATCGCATTGAGCGCCGCTACGGGACTTTCACCCGCACCTTCCGGCTGCCCAGTACGGTCGACACCGAGAAAGTGGAAGCCGCGTATGACAAAGGCATCCTGAAAGTCACGCTGGCCAAGAGGGCAGAAGCCAAGCCCAAGCAGATCAAGATCGCCGGCACGGAAAAGACTCTGCAGGGATAAGGATAGGGTCCGTTTGCAACGGCAAGTAGGCAAGTCGGTAAGTCTGGAAGGCGGGAGACTCGTTCGATCTCCCGCTTTCCTTTTGCAGAAAGATTTATTCTAGGAACGATACAGGAATACCGTTATGGCAATTCGTTGGGACAAATTCACCGTTAAATCGCAGGAAGCCATCCAGCACGCCAGTGAGTTGGCGGCGCAGCACGGCAATCCGGAGATTCTGCCGCTGCACCTGCTGGCCGCGCTGCTCGAGGATCGGGAAGGCATCGTGCCTCCGGTTCTCTCCAAGCTGGGCGCGAACCCTGAGACCCTGCATGCCGAGCTGCTGCAGCGCATTGATCGTCTGCCTAAAGTCTCAGGTGGATCCGCGCAGCCACAGCTTTCTGCGGCCGCCACCAAGGCCATTGACCAGGCTTTCAAAGAGGCCGACAAATTCAAGGACGAGTACGTCTCCACCGAGCATCTCCTGCTGGCGATGACCGGCGATATGGAAGCCTGGAAGGTCCTCTCTTCTTCGGGCGCCGCATATGACGCCATCCTGAAAGCGCTGACCTCGGTCCGCGGCTCGCAGCGCGTCACCGATCAGAATCCCGAGGGCAAATTCCAGGCGCTCGAGCGCTATGCCAAGAACCTCACTGAGTTAGCGCGGCGCGGGAAGCTCGATCCGGTGATCGGGCGCGACGATGAGATTCGTCGCGTAGTCCAGGTGCTCTCCCGCCGCACCAAGAACAATCCGGTTTTGATCGGCGAGCCCGGCGTAGGCAAGACGGCTATCGTCGAAGGCCTGGCCCAGCGCATCATCTCCGGCGATGTCCCTGAGATCCTCAAGAACAAGCGCGTGGTCGCGCTCGATCTGGGCGCCATGCTGGCCGGCGCCAAGTACCGCGGCGAGTTCGAAGACCGCCTGAAAGCCGTGCTTAAAGAAATCGAGGACTCCAACGGCCAGGTCGTTCTATTCATTGACGAGTTGCACACCCTGGTCGGCGCGGGCGCCGCCGAGGGCGCAATCGACGCCAGCAACATGCTCAAGCCCGCCCTGGCGCGCGGCGAGCTCCGCGCCATCGGCGCCACCACGCTGAACGAATACCGTAAGTACATCGAAAAGGACGCCGCGCTCGAGCGCCGTTTCCAGATCGTCTTTGTGGGCGAGCCCAATGTGGAAGACACCATCTCCATCCTGCGCGGGCTCAAGGAGCGCTACGAGGTACATCACGGCGTACGCATCAAGGATTCGGCCATCGTGGCTGCGGCTACGCTCTCGCACCGCTATATCTCTGACCGCTTTCTCCCCGACAAAGCCATCGATTTGATCGACGAAGCCGCCGCCTCGCTGCGCATCCAGATTGACTCCATGCCCACGGAGATTGACCAGCTGGAGCGGCGGGCTACGCAGCTCGAAATCGAGAAACAGGCGCTGAAAAAGGAAGATGACGCCAACTCCCGCGAGCGCCTGGCGACGGTAGAGCGCGAACTGGCCCAGATTCGTGAGCAGTCCGGCGCGCTCAAGGTCCGCTGGAAACAGGAAAAGGAATCCATCACCCTTATCCGCCAGCTCAAGGAGCGCATCGAGCAGTTGAAGCTTGAAGAACAGCAGGCGGAGCGCCGCGGCGACTTGGAGCGCGTGGCCTCCATCCGCTACGGCGAGCTGCGCCAGGCGGAGACTGAGCTGGCCAGGCTAAGTGCCGAAGCTGAGGGCAAATCCGCCAAAAGCCGCATGCTCAAGGAAGAAGTCGATGAAGAGGACGTTGCCCGCATCGTCTCCAAGTGGACGGGAATTCCCGTCTCCAAGATGCTGGAGGGCGAGGTCAAAAAGCTGGTTACCATGGAAGAGCGGCTGCGCCAGCGTGTCGTCGGGCAGGACCCAGCGCTGGCGCGCGTGGCCAATGCCATTCGCCGTTCGCGCGCCGGGCTTAGCGATCCCCACAAGCCTATCGGCTCGTTCATCTTTTTGGGTCCAACCGGCGTCGGCAAGACGGAGCTGGCACGGGCCCTCGCTGAATTTCTCTTCGATGACGAGCACGCCATGGTGCGCATCGACATGTCCGAGTACATGGAGAAGCACGCAGTGGCGCGGCTGATCGGCGCGCCCCCCGGCTATGTCGGCTATGACGAAGGCGGCCAGCTTACCGAGGCCGTGCGCCGCCGTCCCTACTGCGTGATTCTCTTCGACGAAATCGAAAAGGCGCATCCTGACGTTTTCAATGTGCTCTTGCAGATTCTCGATGACGGCCGCCTCACCGATTCGCGCGGCCGCACCGTCGACTTCAAGAACGCGGTCATCATCATGACTTCGAACATCGGCGCGAGTTACTTGCAGGCCGAAGGCCTCAGCTCGCCGGAAGCCTTCGAAGAGGCCACCGGTCACGTCATGGAAGCCTTGCGCCAGCATTTCCGCCCGGAGTTCCTGAACCGTGTGGACGACATTATCGTCTTCAGCCCGCTGGGCGAAGAACAACTCACGCGCATCATCGAGTTGCGGCTCGACGATTTGCGCCGGCTGCTGGCCGATCGCAAGATCACTATCGAGCTGACGCCGGCCGCCAAAGAGCTGCTCTTTGTGGAAGGCTACGACCGCGCCTACGGCGCGCGTCCGCTGAAGCGCGCTATCCAGCGCCTCATCCAGGATCCACTGGCGCTGAAGATTCTCGAAGGCGAGGTTCTACACGGCGACCACGTAGTGGTCGACGGCGATCCCGCCAAGCGGCAGATGCGGTTTACCGTGAGCGGCCGCGAGCCGGCCAAGCCGGCGAAGACTGAGAAGACGGAAAAAACCAAGTCGAGCCGCGTGTCTTAGCTTCAGGCTGACGGAGTTGGGTTATACTCCCGCCTCATCCGCTTCGCAGTGGGGATCGTTCATGGGGGCCACCGCTCCGACTACCGTTCAGCCGGCGCCCGAGATTGCGACCTGTCCGACCTGCGGCACCGAGCTGCAGGGAAAGTTTTGTCCCTATTGCGGCGAGCGAGAATTCCATCCCCGGGAACTCTCCATCCGTCATTTTCTCGCCCATCTTCTCGAAGAGTTCACTCACTTGGACTCCAAGGCCTTCGCCACCGTGCGTTATCTCTTCACTCGCCCGGGCTTTTTGACTGCCGAATTTGTCGCCGGACGCAGAGCGCGCTACATGAAGCCGCTGAGCCTGTTTCTGGTGGCCAGCGCCTTGCTGCTGCTGGCAAATTCCATTCGCCCCCGTTCCGCTTATGACGTCCGCTGGCTGATGGCCGCGGATCCCGGGGGCAAACTGGAAACGACGCTTGGCAAAGTAGCGGTCCGGCAAAATATCGCCAAAGCGGTGCTGATCGAGCGGATTCAGGCCACCGAACACCGATTAGTAACTGCAGCGCAGTTTGCCGTTGTGCTGGCCATGGCCGTGGCTCTGGCTGTGGTTTACCGTAGGCGTTATTTTGTGGAGCATCTGATCGCCGCGCTCCACTATTTTTCGTTTAACTATCTGTGCTGGGTGCTGGTCTGGCCAGTGGCTTCGAATGTTGGCGTGTTGAACGCGAAGTCATCCGTTCTGCTGGCCATCAGTGCCGCCGTCTTTTTCACTTATCTCGTGGTGTCCCTGCGCCGGATTTACGGCCAGGGTATCGGAATCACCCTGGCTAAAACCGCCTTCGTCTACGCCGCCATATTCCTGACGCAGATAGTCACTCCGATAGTGGCGCTCTTTGTCGCGATTCTTGTAGCGTTGAAGTCTTAGTGGGGAGCGGCCACCGCCGCTCGCTCGCTGGCGCGAGCTCATTTCTTAGAGTGCTTTTTGTCGGGCTTCTTCGATTCCGCTTTGTCCGTCTTCTCGGTGCTGCCGGTTCCGGACGTGGAACTGTTGTCTTTAGCGGAATCGGAACTGGCGCCGGAATCGGAGCTGCCTTTGCGGGCGTAGTCGGTTACGTACCAGCCGGAGCCTTTGAATTGGACCGCGGGTGCGGACAGCAACTTCTCCACCGGCCCGCCGCACTCGGGACACTTCTTCACTTCGCGATCGGAGAACTTCTGGATCCGCTCAAAACGGTGCTTGCACTTTTTGCACTGATACTCGTAGAGAGGCAATCGGCTACCTTTGCTGTTGCGCTTCGATGTGTTGATTCTAGGGTGAGCGCGGAAGGCCGTCAAATCGCGGCCGAACCGCATCTCGCGTGTTAACATCGCAGCCCTATGTCACCTCTGCCCGCTACCATGCGCGCGGTCCAGCTGCGAGATTATGACGGCAAACCGGATAGCCTCGCCGTCGCCGAAGTGCCCGTGCCTCGTCCCGGCCCGGGCGAAGTTCTGGTCAAAGTATTTGCCTCGCCCGTCAATCCCTCCGACCTGATGTTCATCACCGGCAACTACGGCTTCAAAAAACCGTTGCCGGCCACGCCCGGCTTTGAGGGCAGCGGAACCGTGGTCGAGACCGGCAGCGGCTTCATGGCGAAGTTCATGAGCGGCCGTCGCGTAGCCTGCGCTGCGGCTGACGCTAAAGCCACCGGCGGACTGTGGGCGGAGTACGTTGTCACCTCGGCCCAGTTCTGCGTGCCTCTGGGCAAGAAGGTGGAGATGGAACACGCCGCCACCATGCTGGTGAATCCCCTTACTGCGTGGGCCCTGGTAGATGTCGCGCGCAAGGGTGGACATCGCGCCGCCGTGCATACCGCCGCAGCCAGCGCTCTGGGACAGATGGTGGTCCGGCTGGGAAAAAGATTTGGCCTGCCCATAATCAATGTCGTGAGGCGCGCGGAGCAGGTGCAACTCCTGCGCAGCCTGGGCGCCGCGCATGTTCTCAACAGCGGCGAGTCCGGTTTTGACGACGAGCTGCGCAAACTCTGCCACCAGCTGGGCGCGACTATTTCCTTTGAGGCCATCGCCGGCGACATGTCCGCCCGGGTTCTGACCGCCCAGCCCGTGGGCAGCCGCATGCTGGTGTACGGCGGTCTCTCCCTCAAGCCGGTGGAGGTCGATGCCGGATCGCTGATTTTTGAAAAGAAGCACGTCGAGGGATTCTGGCTGAGCGCATGGCTCGCCGGCCACAATCTTCTCAGCCGGCTCCGCGTCGCCCGCCAGGTGCAGTCGATGCTGAGCGGCGACTTGAAGACGGAGATCCGCGCCCGTCTGCCGCTGGAAAAAGCCGCCGAAGGCCTGGCTCAATATGCGGCCCACATGACCGGCGGCAAGGTGCTGATCGTGCCCTAGATTTTTTGGTTCATTTAGTGTACTATGTGTTATAGTACACACGTGATTCCCTTCCGAGTCCACTTCCGGCCTGGCATCTCGCTTTATGAGCAGGTTATCTACGCCGCCAAGAAGGCCATGATCTCCGGCCAGATGCGCCCAGGCGATTCTTTTCCATCCGTGCGCATTCTCAGCCGGGAGCTGAAGATCAATCCCAACACCGCGCACAAAGTTGTATCTCACCTGGTTTCCGCCGGACTGCTGGAAACGCGGCCGGGTATCGGCACCGTAGTGGCTGAACTGCCCGAGTCCACCAGGTCGGAGCGCACCGACCTGCTGGGCTATGAAATCGAGCAGCTGGTGGTGGAAGCGCGAAAGCTGGGGATCACCCTGCAGGAGATCAGTGATGCCATGGCCGCGCACTGGAAGCGGCTGGGCGGCGACAACTCGGAAACCCTCGATCGAGGAGGACGCAAACGATGAGCATGGCCATTCACGCGGAAAAGCTCACCAGAAAATTCCGCCGGGTCCGGGCGCTGGACGGCCTGGATCTCGATGTTCCCGACGGCGCAATCTACACGCTCGTCGGCCCCAACGGAGCCGGCAAAACTACCGCCATCAAGATTCTGATGAACATTATCCGCGCCACCAGCGGCCGCGCTGAGGTCCTGAATCTGGACTCGCGGCGCATTGCCGGAAAGGCTTTCCAAACGATCGGCTATGTCTCGGAAAACCAGGAATTGCCGCTATGGATGCGCGTAGGCGGCTTTCTCGATTATCTGCGGCCGTTTTATCCCACCTGGGACCGCGATCTGGAGCTTGAGCTAGTCAGGCAATTCGCACTTCCCCTCGACCGCAAACTGCGGCATCTCTCGCGAGGCATGCGTACGAAAGCCGCGCTTGCCGGCTCCTTGGCGTACCACCCCCGGCTGATCGTGCTGGATGAGCCTTTCACCGGCCTCGATCCCCTGGTTCGCGATGAGCTGATCGCCGGAATGCTGGAGCGCTCCGCCGAGGCCAGCGTGCTGATCGCCTCGCACGACCTCGCGGAGATCGAGAGCTTTGCCAGCCACGTGGGGTATCTGGACCAGGGCCGGCTGCAGTTCTCCGAAGACATGACAGCGCTGGCTAACCGTTTCCGTGAGGTCGACCTGACGCTGCCTGCGCCGGTGGTGTTGCCTGAACGGCTGCCCGCCACATGGATGCAAGCCAGCGCCTCGTCCACCGCCGTTCAGTTCATCGAGAGCCGCTTCGACCAGGAGCGCACCAGCGCCGAAATTCGCCGGGTGTTTGGGGAGACCCGCAGCGTGGCCTTCATACCCATGTCGCTGCGATCGATCTTTCTGGCCATGGCGCGAACCGGCCGCGGCCCCGAAGAAAGGAACCTGGAATCGAGATGAGCCAGACTCTTCATATCTTCCGCAAAGATGTTCGCCAGCATTGGATCGTGATACTGCTCTGCCAGGTCGCATTACTGTTGTATTCCTGGAACGTGGTGGAGAGCTGGCGTGGCTCCAGTTTCGGCCCCCAGATCACGGCAAGTCTTCTCCACCTCCTGTTGCCTTTGACGTGGATATTTTTCATTCTGCGCGTCGTGCAGAGCGAGTCCCTGGTGGGCGGCCGCCAGTTCTGGGTTACCCGCCCTTACGAATGGAAGAAGCTGCTGGCGGAGAAGGTCCTGCTGGTCGTCGTGTTTCTCAACCTTCCGGCGTTGATTGCCGGAGCCTTTCTGCTGGTTGAGGCCGGGTTCTCGCCGGCGCCGCACGTCCTCGGGCTTTTGTGGATACAGCTACTCCTGTTCCTGGTTCCATTCCTGCCTCTGCTGGCGCTGGCGTCGATTACGCGCAATCTTATTCCCGCGGTAGTGACGCTCCTGGTCTTGCTGTTCTTGATGGTGGGTGCATCTTTCCTCATGCTTTACACCTACAGTAGCGGCGCGGTTGGTTTCGTCGGATTGGGCGTTTACGTGCCGCATGCTTCCGGCGGCCTTGAAAGCATGGCCCTGCTGTTCGCTTGTTTAGTGGCAGTCGTTTTGCAGTATGCGCGGCGCCGGACCGTCCAGTCGCGGATGTGGCTGATTGGCGGACTACTCGCGGCCATGACGATTTCGCTGGTTTCCGCCTATGCTGAGCGCGGCAAAGACCCATTTCCAGCACCTGCCAAGCAAACCCTGCCCTTTCATGCTGCTTTGGATCCCGTCAAGCTCACCCTTGTCCGGCGCGAGTTGGAAAAGGATGAATCGGTTCCGATTGGAATCCCGGTGAGCGCCTCTGGGATTCCGGAAAATTTCTTGGGCTCGATTCACGGCATGAGGTTGGTTCTCGAGGGGCCCCGTGGCGAGCACTGGGACGGTATCTCGAATCGAGCAGCAGAGCTCCTGGTGCCGGGCGATAATCGCTGGAAGGCGGTGTTCCAGATGAACTACGAAACCTACCAGCGTTTGCGATCCCTGCCGCTGAAAGCGAAGGTCACATTGAGCGTAGATTCCTTTCGTGAACAGAATTTTGAAACCGTCACCGCGGGCGGCGGTGAGTTCGAAGTTCCGGGGATCGGCCGTTGCCGGCTCTGGCGTTACCAACAGGTGCTGCACTGCAATTCTCCACTGGTCAGCGCTCCTGCAGTTGTGCTGCGGCTCGACCCGAACCTGTCAACTTGCCCGGTCGAAGAAGGAAAGCAGTCAAATCCGCCTGCGCTGGATGGCTTGCCGTACGCGTGGTGGCCAGGGCGTTCTTCCGAATTGCCCGAGGGCGGAGTCAGCCCGGTCGCCTCTACCTTGTTCTATTTCTGGAACTTCGACCACACGCGAATCTGTCCCGGAACTGCTCTGAACTTCAGCTTCCCAAAATTCTCCGAGAACGTTCGCAATGATTTCGAAATCAGCGACTTCAAGCTTGACGATTATCGCCGGCCGGACTTTTCTACTGATGGAATCAGTAACGCAGCCGGCGTCAAGCTGGGTCTTCCCCGGCCGCCACGTTAGCGTTTTTTGCTGGGAACCGGTCGTCTGGCGTCGCGTTACTCGCGCGACCAAAGCTGCTGGTATCCTTGCGCACGGAAGGTCAGGCCTGACCGCTACCGCTATGTCCGAATTGAACTCCAGGGGGACGCTCTACATTGTTGCCACGCCCATCGGCAACCTTGAAGACATTACTCACCGTGCTGTCAGAATCCTGCGCCAGGCTGACCTGATCGCCTGCGAGGACACGCGCCAGACGCGCAAGCTGCTCGACCACTACGGCATCAGCAATCCAACGACCAGCTATCACGAGCACAATGAGGCCGGGCGCGCCGAAGAACTTCTGCGCAAACTGGGCGAAGGTCAGAACATCGCCCTGGTCTCCGACGCCGGTATGCCCGGCATCTCCGATCCCGGCTACCGCGTGATCAAACTCGCAATTGAACGCGGCGTCACCGTGATTCCCATCCCCGGAGCTTCGGCAATTACGGCAGCGCTGGTCGGCAGCGGGCTGCCCACCGATGCCTTTGAGTTTCGTGGATTCCTGCCCGCCAGGTCCGGACAGCGGCGCACCGCGCTCGAAGCCTTACTTCAGGCAAAGCACACGGTTGTCCTCTACGAAGCCCCCCACCGCATTCGCGAGACTCTGGAAGATGTTGCCGCGATTCTCGGAAACGAACGCCCCGTCGTCGTCGCCCGCGAACTCACTAAGCTGCATGAAGAATTTATTCGCGGCCCGGCTTCACAGGTTCTTGTCCATTTCCGCGAACATGAACCAAAAGGGGAAATCACGCTTCTCATCGGACCCGCGTCGCAATCCGCGACCCTCACCCCGGGAAAAACCCTTGCGGATCGCCTGCAGAAAATCGTGGTCGAACAAGAGGTCGACGAGAAGGAGGCTCTAAAGATTCTCGCCCGCGAAACCGGGCTTCCCAAAAGCGAACTTTATCGCGAGTTGCAGCGCAACAAGGCCTCACAACGCAAGGTGCGGCGGAGGACTTGATCTCTAAAGGTTAGGGCAGCCTAAGCCTCTGTTCTTCTCCGGCATTTTGTCCACTGCTAAGTCCTGCGACCGCGTCGTCACTCGGCGGCTGAAGTGTGATCGTGAACGATCTTCCAGCCTCCCGGCATGCGTTTAACCACCAGGGTGAACAGGCCGTGCGGCGTGCTGCCATCTGACATAGTGAGCTGAAACTTTCCGGTCACCACCGCCGCCTTGCGGCTCATCACGTCGATGCTCAGGTCCTGAAACTGCAACTGTCCCATCTCCTTGCCCTGCGACTTGTACCGCTGACGGTAACGTTGCAGTGTCGGTTCCCATCCCTGGGTGATGCTGGCCCCTGAGAAGAAAGTGAGATCGGTTGAGCGCCAGTATCCCTGCATAAAGGCTTCCAGTTGGCCCTGGTTCCAGGCCTCAATCTGCGAAACCAGCATATGCTTGATGCCTTCCTCGGCCTCGTCGCGATACTCCTGGTTTTCGCCGGGTTGCGGCGCTTCCTTGGACGGCTGGGGTGAGGGTGACGCCTGCGTCGTTTGCGCCCTCCCCCGGGGGAATCCGGGGTTTGCGGATACGCCGATGAGAATGAGCATCAGGGTCAGGGATTTGCGCATGGCAGCCATTGTACGGCCCTTATGGAAATGTCCCTCCAGCGGCGCTTTTTCGTGCGGTTTTTTGTCTACTGACCAAAGTCACATAGCCGCAACCAAGGTTCATTGACCTGGGTTGATAGAGTGGGCTATTTTTTGCTGAAGTGAAGAAATTTGCCACGGGTTAAGTGTGTGTATCGGCCCGTTTCTCCCCCCCAAGAAGCAGTACAAGCGAGAGTTTGCCACCATGTCCCTGGAGAGGATCGGGAGATACGAAATCGTCGGCGAGTTAGGCCGTGGCGCCATGGGCGTGGTCTACAAAGCCACCGATCCCAATATCGGGCGCACCGTGGCCCTCAAAACCATGCGCGTGGACGTGCATGGCCTGGAGTCAGCCGACCTGATGCGCCGCTTCAAGAATGAAGCCCGCGCTGCCGGTCTTCTGAACCATCCCAATATCGTCACCATCTACGACGCCGGCGAGCACGATGGTGTCTTCTACATCGCCATGGAGTGCCTGGAAGGCACCACCCTGCAGGAGTTGCTGGCCGAGCGGCGCATGGAGCCGGCGGAGGTTGTGCGCTTTTCCCAGGAAATCTCCAAGGGTCTGGATTACGCCCACTCGCACGGCATCGTGCACCGCGACGTGAAGCCGGCCAACATCATGATCACCCGCTCCGGCACGGTGAAGATCATGGATTTCGGCATCGCCAAAGCCGGCGGCAGCATGACCGGTACTGGCCAGGTGCTGGGCACTCCCAGCTACATGTCGCCCGAGCAGGTTAAAGGCAAGTCGCTGGACGGACGGGCTGACCTCTTCAGCCTGGGCGTGATCCTGTACGAGATGTTGACCGCGGAGAAACCGTTCGCGGGTCAAAACGTCACCACCATTATTTACAAGATTGTGAACGAAAACCCGATCCCGCCGCGCGAACTGGATGCAACCATCCCGGCCGCTTTAAGCGCGCTGGTGATCAAGGCCCTGGCCAAATCGCCCGACGAGCGCTACCAGTCAGGGGTGGAGCTGGCGCGCGACCTGGAAGCGTTCAAGCAGGCAGGATCTAGGCCGGCGCCCGCCGTGCAGCCGAGCACGGTCCCTGCTGCCGCCTTGGCGCAGAAAACAGTTGCTCTGCCGGTGATGCCGGCAGCCGGCAGCGCCGGGCGCACGCCCGCGCCCGCCACGGTCGCCAACGTGAAGACTGCCGTGGCGGCGCGGAAGCCCTCCAACATCGGTCTCCGCAAGCGCAGAGGCGGCATGATCGCTGCCTGGGTAGTGGTATTGCTGCTAGGCTCGGTGGCTGGAGCCTTCGCGTATTACCGCACTTACGTCAGGCCGGAGCGGCTGGTCGCAGTTAAGAACGCGCCGGCTCAAGTGCCGCAGGCCCAGCCCCAGCCCACTGTAGCAGTTGTGCCTACGCCCACGCCGACTCCGGTTGCTCAACCAAACCCCGTTGCCACGGAAACGCCCGAGGCCGCGCCAACGCCAGCCGCCAGCCCGCTGGAGCGCCCATGGCTCAGGTCAAAGAAACCAGCGCCTACGCCGACTCCGCTCGGCCAGTTGGCTATCGCCTCGCAACCCGCCGGAGCCAAAGTATCCATTGACGGCAGAAACGATCTCAACTGGGTCACGCCTTTTACAGCTTCGCGCCTGATTCCGGGGAACCACACCCTGGTTTTTTCCAAGGACGGCTACAACCTGGAGACTCGCAACATTGAGTCGTTGGCCGGCAAGAGTGTTTCCTTCTCCGTCGACCTGACGGCGGTGTTCAAAGCGGCGATCAACAGCAATCCTTCCGGCGCCAGCATTTTTGTGGATGGCGAGGACTCCGGCCAGTTGACTCCTGCACAACTCACCCTGGAAAAACGGCTGCATCACATCACTGTGCGCAAAGCCGGCTATCGCGATGCCTCTACCGACGCCAGTCAGGCGATGAGCTTTTCGCCCGTACTCTTGAGTTCGAACCAGGCCTCCGAGCCCGGCCCCAGCACCAATATGCTGCGCCGGTTCTTCGGCACCGACTCCATTCCTGAAGGCAAGGGCCTGATCCACGTGCGCACCGTGCCCGACGGCGCCACCATTGTGGTGGACGGCCATGTGGCGCCCAAGAAGTCCAACGCACGCTGGCCCGCCGACCCGGGAATCTACTCCATCGAACTGCATATGCCGGGATACAAGGCCGTACATCGCAATATCAAGGTGGAAGCCGGCAAGATCGGCAACGTCGACGAGATTCTTGAACGGCAATAACCCTCTGCAAGAACACCAAGAGCGTCTCACTCGAGACGCTCTTTTTAACTTTGCAGTGACTCTTGCCGACTGGCTTAAGCCGGCTTGCGGCCGGTGTCAGGTTTGGTTTCCCACGCGCGCTGCGGGCGCTGCGCCTCAGGAAGATCGCGGCCTTCCACGCGATCGTACATGTAGCTGTCGCTCACCGTGCCCAAAGATTCGTTGTACAGGCTCACCTGGCCCAAGGCCTCGCGCAATTCCTCGGAAAACTTGTGCAGCGCTTTGAGGTGGTCGGCGGTGGCCGGCACTTCAGTCTTCGTCGTTTTTAGGAACTTCTGGTAGCCTTTGTCGACCAGCCGCGAGATCTCCGTACCAATCAGGTACCCAGGCTTGGCAAAGATGCGTACCTCGTCGTCCTTGGTCTTCTCGATGGCCGCAGAACAGCCGTATTTCTTGATGAATACCCGGTTCTGCGTTCCTGGAGCATCCAGTATGTCGAACCCGTGATCGCGAAGCCAGCTCACGGCTTCTTCGTACGTTTGCTCTTTGACCTTTGCCATAGACTCCCCTGTAGCGGGATTGGACGTTTCCACTCCCGCAGTTGTTGCCCGTTGTCGGGATGAACGGTTACTCTCGCATATTCGGCGCTTTGCAGCAACATTACCGATGTGTCGCCAGTCACTTAGGGACGTGTACTCCCAGTGCGGGGCGAATGGAATTGATGCGGTACAGGGGCTTCCCGATGCAAGCAGCAGAAAAAATGCCAGGAAAAAAACGCTTCCGCAAACTCGCTGTGGAGGTTTCGGTCACGCTGTTGGTGTTGATGGCGGCTGCCCCGCTGCGCGCGGAGTGGGAGAAGATCGACGCAGGTACCAACGCGAGTCTTCGCGGCCTCAGCGTAGTTAACGTCAACGTGGTCTGGGCCAGCGGTACGGGCGGCACCGTGATTCGCACCGTTGACGGCGGCAAACAGTGGTCGGTGATCACCGTTCCCAGCGCGGAGAAACTCGACTTCCGCGGTATTCGCGCCTTTGACGAAAACAACGCGGTCATCATCAGCTCCGGCGAGGCAGAGAAAGGCCAGGCGCGCATCTATCGCACACTTGATGGCGGCGCAACCTGGAAACAGGTTTTCGAGGACACGCGGCGAGGAATATTTCTTGATGCGATCGCCTTCTGGAACCGCCAACATGGGATCGTGCTCAGCGATCCTATCGAAGGCAAGTTCGTTCTCTTCACCACCGACGATGGCGGCGCGACCTGGAAACAACTTCCGCCAGCCGCACTGCCCGCGGCCTTGCCCAAGGAAGGCGCCTTTGCCGCCAGCAACTCGTGCCTCGCGGTGCAGGGTACAAGGAACGTGTGGTTTGCCACTGGAGGCGCGAAGGTAGCGCGCGTCTTTCATTCCGCCGACCGCGGCCAGACATGGAGCGTGGCGGAGACGCCAATGCACCCGGCGAACGACTCGTCGGGAATCTTCTCGCTTTACTTTGAGGACTCCCATCATGGGTCTGCAGTCGGCGGCGATTATGCGCATCCCGGTGCCTTGCTTGCGCCAGGCCTTCTCCGCACCACAGACGGCGGCGCCACTTGGCATGCTTGCGCCGGCACTGATCAGCCGGGCGTTTATTTGTCTTCGATCGCATCCTTCTGGGGTCCGGGAAAGGATAGCGAAATCGCCTTGGGCAGTGTCGGCGCCTTCATCGGAGAAGGTGGCAGTGCGTGGAAAAAAGAACTCAGCGAGAACCTGAACAGCCTTGCAGTTACCAGTTACGCTGCCAGTGGTCAGTCGCCGATTATTTGGGCTGTCGGTCAGGGCGGCATCGTGATGCGGGACCGCATTCATTACCATCGCGGGCGACGTCGGTAACCGTCTTGGCCTTTTAATTTTTTGAGTTATTAGGGATTCTTCGCTACGTTCGGGATTTCCAAAAAAAGAAAAAAGAAAAAAAAGAAGAAGATGAAGGCCCTCAGAATCTTTCGAAACTGAGGGCCACAAGTGATGCCGAGCCTATAAGCCGAATTCTGTAACGGCGTTGCCGCCGCCGACGGTCATTCCTCTAGGCCGGCCATTGCTGTCCGGCTCAAGCGACCTACCCGAAGGTTTGGCGCTTCGAGCAGAAACGCTTCCGGCATTGCTGACGGAATCCCTTCCTATTTGGTCTTGCTCCGTGTGGGGTTTGCCCTGCCCCGGACATTACTGTCCGGGCGGTGCGCTCTTACCGCACCTTTTCACCCTTACCCCGGCCGGTTGACCAGGGCGGTATATTCTCTGTGGCACTTTCCGTCGAGTGAACTTGAATTCACCCTCCCGGACGTTATCCGGCACACTGCTCTGGGGAGTTCGGACTTTCCTCTCTCCTCCCGCGCTGCCCGGAGAAACCCCCGGCGTTCACAGGATTTGAGCGACCATCCGGCCCGGCATCAACTGACATCATTATAGATGGATACCAAAGCGGGCCGGATACAGTCTAACTTTTCGTCGTACTTTTAGTTACTTTTGCCGCTGTCACCTTGTATGATGGGTTTAATTTGTTGCAGTGGAGCGGTTTTCGGCATCCGCGTATAGGGACCGCCCGTAATGTTTGAGGGCTGGAGGGAGCTTCGGATGCCCAGTGACTTACAATACAATAGGGGAAGCTTAACCGGATAAGATGTTGATCCTTGTTCCCAGCATCGTCGCCGCCGGCTTGGCGCTCTGCGGCATGGGGTTTTACGCGCTCTGCATTTTGAGCGCGCGCCGATTCCGCCGTTCCAGCCGCGCGGCCGCTCCGTCCTTTACGCCTTCGGTTTCGATTTTGAAGCCCCTGCGCGGCGTCGACCCCCAGATGTATGAGAGCTTCCGCAGCCACTGCGTTCAGGACTACAAGGAATACGAGATTATTTTTGGCGTCAGCGATGCTGACGATCCCGCGGTGGAAGCCGTTCACCGCCTGATGCGCGAATTCCCCCACTGCCGCATCCAGCTCGTGGTTTGCCGCCAGGTGCTGGGCAACAATCGCAAGACCAGCAACCTGGTGCAGATGCTCTCGCAGGCCAGGTACGACTACCTTCTGATCAACGACAGCGATATCCACGTGCCCCCGGACTATCTCCGCCGGGTGATGGCGCCATTTGCTCAGCCCAACGTGGGGATGGTGACCTGCCCGTATCGCGGAATCGCCGCCGATACTTTGGGTTCGAAGCTGGAATCGATCGGCATCAGCACCGACTTCATTCCCGGCGTGCTGGCCGCACGGCAGATCGAAGGCGGCATTCATTTTGGACTGGGTTCAACTCTTGCCTTCACGCGCACGGCGCTCGACGCCATCGGCGGCCTTGGCCCGCTTGTCAATCACCTGGCCGACGACTTTGAGCTGGGCAGCCGCATTGCCCAGGCGGGATTGGAAGTGGTTCTGGCCGACATCGTGGTTGAGACGCATCTTCCCGCTTACAGCTTCCGCGGTTTCTTCGAACATCAGTTGCGCTGGGCGCGCAGCACCCGCGACTCTCGTCCTGCGGGATACTTTGGCGTAGTATTGACCTTCGGCCTGCCCTGGGCCATGCTGGCCGTATTGCTTGCGCCGGCATCCTGGTGGAGTTGGACTATCCTGGCGTCAGCGCTAGTCTTGCGCTGTGCCATGGCCCTCGAGGTTGGCCTGGGCGTGGTTCACGATCGCGCTACCTGGAGCCATCTCTGGCTGTTGCCGCTGCGCGATCTGGTGGCTTTCTGCGTCTGGTTCTGGAGCTTTGCCGACAACAAGGTCCGCTGGCGCGGAGATATTTTTGTTCTCGAAGACGGCAGGATCCGCCCTGCCAAAATGGCGCCTCAGCGCGCCCTCACCGCGCCCCAGGAGCGCGAGCAGGACAAGGTTTCGGCTCATTGGTAATCACCAGCTTGCCTCCCCACTCGGCCAGCCGGCAGTATCCGGCATCTTTGACGTAGCCGGGTATCTCCTTCTCATCCGTCGCCAGAAAAATTCGCCCATGGCCCTGCCATCGCCGGGCGAACGACTGATCATCATCAAAGATGGCCGGAGCATCGGGAAAGGTTGAGCCGTACCAGATGTTGTTTCGCCGTCCGTTCAAAATGCGCATCTGCTGGTGGGTATAAAAGTTGATGCTGGAGGCGGCTTCGTAGTCGCCGTTGTCTTCGATCACGTCGCCAAGCTTCCAGTTGGCTTGAATGGCGTCGGCCAGGGCCTTGGACGTAAGGATCGGCGAAAAGATCTCCAGGCCGGTGTGGGATTCGTGCAGCATGATCACCATCATCGCGGCCAGAGCCAGGTTTGCCGCGAGAGTGCGATTCGCGCGGCGCAGCACCCAGTTGAGAACTGTGCCCGCAGCTAGCGCGATTCCCGTCACCAGCAGCGGAACCTTGAATGCCCCCATGGCCTGCGGCGTCAGGTCGAGGAAGTGGCCGAAAGAAAGCTCGTAATCCTGGGGATTCTTCTTCAGGAGATCGGCAATGTCATAGTTGGCCGGTGGCGTGCGCGCGTCCGACACCAGCAGAACGGCGGCGATGCAGGCCGCCGCGCCGATCACCATAAGTATCACCGACGAGATTCTTCCCGTGCGCCGCTCACGGCTGTCGATCGGGGACGCAGTTTCTTTCGCCAGCCATCCTCCCAGCAGCAGCGCGAGCCCGGGAATGCCGGCGATGACGTAATACTCCTGGCGGCTGGAGAAGCTGAAGAAGACCAGCACCAGAAACATCCAGATGGCGAACAGTAAAGTGCCCTGTTGCTGCCGGCTCAATCCTGCGCGCCATTCACGCCAGCGCCTCGGGACTTGCGCGAGCGCCTGGAGCACAAAGGCTGTCCAGGGCATCAGCCAGACCAGCATCAGCCCCCAGAACAGCCACAAGGGCACGGTGTCATAGTCGGCGGGGAAGCGTTTCTTGAGGTAGCGCAGGATGTGTTCGTTGACAAAGTAGAACCAGAAAAAGCCGCGCGCCTCTCCCTGCGCCGGGTTTCGAATTCCGGCCAAGATGTGCCAGGGCGCGCCGATCAACAGAAACACCACGAAGCTCGACACGAGATGAAGCTTCAGGAGATCGCGAAACCGGCCGGTGAAGAGAAGGAAGAGGAAGATGGTTCCCACCGGAAACACCAGCCCAATCAGGCCTTTAGTGAGGACGTTGAGGGCCATGGTGGCGGCGATGCCCCAGCACAGCCAGCGTGAGACCTTCTGGCCTGCCTCGATCTGCTCCATTGCGCTCAGGAAGAAATCAAATCCCAGGGCCAGCCACAGCGCGACTGCCATATCGGGAATCAGGATCCGCGTAAAGATAAAAGGCCCGAAGCCCGTCGCCAGTACCAGCGCCGAATAGAAGCCGCCGTCCTCTCCATAGACGCGCCGCCCCAGACGGTAGCTAACCAGCAGCAGCGCCAGCACCCCCAGCGCGATCGGCAGTCGCGCCGACCATTCGCCGACGCCAAAAATCTTGAAGCTTGCGGCGGTGCACCAGTACATGAGCGGCGCTTTTTCGAGATAGCGAAAGCCCATGGCACCGTCGCCGCCGTTGATGTGCAGCGTCACCCAGTCTCCGCCCACGGCCATCTCGCGCGCGGCTTCCGCATGCACCGTGTCGGCATCGTCGAGCATCGGCGGCTGAAAGAGGCTGCTGAGATAAACGATGGCCCAGGCCAGGACAACCAGAAAAAGAAACGTTTTGCGCTGCGAACCCGGAGAAGCCAGACCGCCACTCCTGAATGAGGATGAGGTTTGAAACGTTTCTGCCGGCATCGACACAAGCCATTATATTCACCGAATTCTTTTCGCGTTCGTAAGGCTTGTGCGCGCACCCGCGTGGGAGTATCGTGAGCACAAATCCCGAAAGAAACCAGAATTTAAAAGAACGAGAAAGGTGTGATCTATGAGTATGCAGTTCACACGCCGGCGGTTTCTTGCGACTGCAGGCGCAGCCGCGACCACCGCACTCGGCTCCTCAATCTTCAACCTCGATACGGTATGGGCGGCCCCATATACGCGTCGCAACCTGGGAGGCATGACGGCCAGCGACCCCGTCCTGGTGGCGTACGCCAAGGCCATCAAGGCCATGAAGCTGTTGCCGACCACCAACCCTCTCAGTTGGGCGTACCAGGCTGCGATCCATCGCACTACGCTTTCCGGGTCGCATCCTGCCTGGAATACGTGCGAGCACGGGACGCACTTTTTCTGGTCGTGGCATCGCATGTACCTATACTGGTTTGAAAGGATCATCCGCAAGATGTCGGGCGACAGCTCCTGGGCGCTGCCGTTCTGGGACTATGAATCGGCCTCGGAGCGCACTCTACCCGTGCCCTTCCGCGATCCCTCCAGCGAGCTCTACACCAGCAACCGCGGCTTTGGATGGAACGCCGGCACAGCCTCTTTCCCGGCCGCGCACGTGGATCCCTCCGCGGGCATGGCGATGATTCCTTTCTTCTCCGCGCAGAGTTCCATTGAGAGCAATCCTCATGACAACGTTCACGTGGATGTCGGCGGCTGGATGGGCTCGATTCCCACAGCGGCGCAGGACCCCGTGTTCTACGTTCACCACGCCAACATCGACCGCCTGTGGAACCTCTGGCTGGCGCTGGGCGGCGGGCGCACGGATCCGCTTACCGACATTCCGTGGAAGACCAACAGCTACATCTTCTTCGACGAAAACGGCAATGAAGTTCACATGACGGCCTGCGATATCCTGCGCTGCGCCGAGCAGTTGAACTACACTTATGAAGGGGAACCGGCGGAAGTCAAGGAGTATTGCCTGAGGATCATTCCCTTTCCTGTCTATTACTGGTTGATTCAAGTGTTGATTCCGTGGCCCGGACCTCCTATCGAATTGACCGAGCAGGAAGTCACTGCCCCGATCGAGATCTCCCAGCTCCGCGACCGGCTGCCGCAGCTGTTACAGAGCAACACCGAAACCGTGGTGCTCGAAGTGAACAACGTGGAGGCCGACCGCGAACCTGGCGTGGTGTGGGAAGTCTTCCTGGGCGGCCCGCCCAACGCTCCGGCGAACGTCGACAGCCCGTTTTTCCTGGGAACCATCTCGCTGTTCAGCACCGGCATCCGTTCGCAGTCCCATGGCGAGTACAAGCCCGGGCACTTCACCTTCCCGCTGCGTCGCGCTCTGGAAGTGGCCATGAAGTCCAACCAGCAGAAGCTTCTGCTGCGCTTTGTGCCCACTGGCCCGTTGATTGACGGCAAGCCCACGCCTGCCAAAGTGCAGTCGCCGGTCCGCATCGGCTCGGTGAGCATTGCGCTGGCCCACCAGCAGGAACAGAAAGAAGGGAACATCCCTGAGCGTCCGCAGATCGATCCCCGGGTGCAACCGAAGATCGAAAAGCCGAAGTAGAGCGGCACAGTCGATTCAAACATCCGGGCCATGGTCGCCGCTCATCGCATAGAATCAGCGATGAGGTTTTTCGGCGACCATGGCCCAGGGCACGGCTCCGGATCTCAAGTCCAACGCCCGCGAATTTCCGCGCGATCGCGCGCAAACACTGGCCGCGGAGCTGCGCGCGGCCGTCACCGGAGAAGTGCGCTTTGACGACGGCACGCGCGCTCTCTACGCGGTTGACGGATCCAACTACCGGCAGACGCCGATCGGCGTCGTCATTCCGCGCTCGATCGAAGACGTAATCCGGACCGTCGCACTGGCGCGCAAACATGGCGCGCCGCTCTTGCCGCGCGGCGGCGGCACCAGCCTGGCCGGCCAGTCATGCAATGTCGCCGTCATCATCGATTTTTCCAAGTACCTGAACCAGATCCTGGAGATCAACCCCCGGGAAAAGTACGCCTGGGTGCAGCCCGGGGTGGTGCTCGATAAGCTGCGCAATCGCGCCAACCAGTTCGACCTCACTTTTGGTCCCGATCCTTCCACGCATGAGTACTGCAATCTGGGCGGGATGATCGGCAACAATTCCTGCGGCGTGCACTCCATGATGGCCGGGCGCACCGTCGACAACGTGCTGGAGCTGGACGTTCTCACCTACGACGGCTTGTGCATGAAGGTCGGGCCTGCCTCCGACGCCGAATTACAGAAGATCGTGAGCGAAGGCGGGCGCCGCGGCGAGATCTACTCGCGTCTTCGCGACCTGCGCGACCGCTATGCCAGCCTGATCCGCGCCCGTTATCCCGATATCCCCCGACGCGTCTCCGGCTACAGCCTCGACGAGCTGTTGCCCGACCATGGCTTCCACGTAGCGCGCTCGCTGGTGGGGGCTGAGGGCACCTGCGTGGTGGTGCTGGCCGCCAAAGTCCGCCTCGTCGATTGGCCGCGGAAACGCAGCACCCTGGTGCTCGGCTACCCCGACGTGTACGCAGCCGCCGATCATGTTCCCGAGGTTTGCCAATCCCAGCCCATTGGTCTCGAGGGCATGGACGAAGTTCTGATCGAGAACATGAAGAAGAAGAGCCTGCACCTGCAGAGCATCAAGCTGCTGCCTGAAGGCAAAGGCTGGCTGCTGTGCGAGTTCGGTGGCGACACGAAGGAAGAAGCCACAGGCAAAGCCCGGGCGCTGATGTCGCGGCTGAGCAGCGCCCCCAATCCACCTGCTATGCGCCTTTTCGAAGACGAACAGGAGACGCAGATGGTGTGGAAGGCGCGCGAATCCGGCCTGGGCGCCACCTCGCGGGTTCCCGGCGAGCCCGAGTTCTGGGAAGGTTGGGAAGACGCCGCGGTCCCAGTCGAGAATCTTGGCGAGTACCTTCGCGAGCTGCGCCGGCTGCTGGGGAAGTACGGCTACAAGTGCGCGCTCTACGGCCACTTCGGGCAGGCCTGCGTGCACATGCGCATTGATTTTGACCTGGTAAGTGAGAAAGGCATTCGCGACTTCCGCGCATTTCTTGAAGACGCGGCGGATCTGGTGGTGCGCCTGAAGGGGTCGCTCTCCGGCGAGCATGGCGACGGGCAGGCGCGCGGCGAGCTTCTGGTCCGCATGTACGGCGCGGAGATGATGGAAGCCTTCCGCGAGTTCAAGCGCATCTGGGATCCGGAGTGGAAAATGAACCCGGGCAAGAAGATCGACGCCAACCCGCTCGACCAGAATCTGCGCCTGGGCGCTACCTACGCTCCGCCGAAGATTCCTACGTATTTCTCTTATCCCGAAGAGCACGGCCATTTCGCCGAGGCCACCACTCTGTGCGTGGGCGTCAGCAAGTGCCGCAAAGACGAGAACGGCACCATGTGCCCCAGCTACATGGCCACGCGCGAAGAGATGCACTCCACTCGCGGGCGCACACGGCTGCTGTTCGAGATGCTGCGCGGCGATCCGCTCAAAAGCGGCTGGAAGAACGAGACGGTCAAAGAGGCTCTGGATCTCTGCCTGGCCTGCAAGGCGTGCAAAACCGAGTGCCCCATGAACGTGGACATGGCCACCTACAAAGCCGAATTCCTGGCGCACTACTATGAAGGGCGCACGCGCCCGCGGGCAGCGTACTCCATGGGGCTGATCTCGCGCTGGGCCCGGATGGCGCAAATTGCGCCCGGGCTGGCTAATTTCTTCGCTCAAACTCCCGGACTCTCGGCCATCGCCAAATGGATAGGCGGCGTCGCTCCCCAACGCCAGATGCCGAAGTTCGCCGCGCAGAGCTTCACCGACTGGTTTCGCGTGCGGCGGTCAGTCAATGCGGGACGGCCGCCGGTCATGCTCTGGCCCGATACCTTCAGCAACTACTTCCATCCCGCGATCGCGCAAGCGGCGGTTGAAGTTCTCGAGCATGCCGGATACCAGGTGCTGCTGCCCCCGGGATCGATGTGCTGCGGGCGCCCGCTTTACGACTTCGGCATGCTCGCCCGGGCGAAGCAACAGTTGCTGGAGATCATCGAAGCCCTGGGTCCTCAGATTTCGGCGGGAACTCCCATCGTGGGGCTGGAGCCGAGCTGCGTCTCCGTTTTTCGCGACGAGATGACCAACCTGCTCGGCGCCAACGATCAGGCCGCCCAGTTGAAGCACCAGGTATTTCTCTTGAGCGAGTTTCTGATCAAGAAGGCCGGCTATGAACCTGCGCCGCTGCGCCGCAAAGCTCTGGTTCACGGCCATTGCCATCACAAGTCAGTTCTGAAATTCGACTCCGAACAGGAGCTGCTCAAGCGCACCGGACTGGACTTCCAGGTGCTCGACTCCGGCTGCTGCGGTATGGCGGGATCCTTCGGCTTCGAAAAAGAGAAGTACGCCGTTTCCCTGCAGGTCGGCGAGCGGGTTCTGCTGCCCGCGGTGCGCAAGGCCAGCCGGGAAACGCTGATCATCGCCGACGGCTTCAGCTGCTTCCAGCAGATTCAGGGCCTCACCGGACGCGCGCCGCTGCACATTGCAGAAGTCCTCCAGATGGCGCTGCGGCAGGATCAATCGCAACGGATAGGAACAGGCGAATTTTTGGAAGCAGTTGGAAAGCAGTGATTGGCTGTTCTCCTTGCTCCGTGTCTCCGTGGTGGGTTTTAAGCCGGTTCTTCCATCTGATTGAACTTTCGCGCCGCACGCCGCCCGAGGTGGGTCAAAGGGGAGCGTCTCAGCACGGTTTCGCTCTCATGTCCCTTCTTCTTCAGCTTTCCGCCGTCAGCCTGCGGCAGGAGCCGATTTACGAGAGCCATGGCTTCCGTCACCAGGCCGGGAGCGGCAGCATGGGCATACATCAGCACGCGGGCCGGTATGCCAAGCACCAGCTCGGTGCGGTTCCGGCGCACGGCGTTCACGATTTGCCGCGCGGCGCGTTCAGCCGCCATGGAGAGAAAGGGATTGGTGCTGCCAAGACTGAACCAGCCGTATTCGCGCTCATGGCTCCCGACGAACTGCGCGTGCAGATGCGATCCGGTGCGTATCAGACCGGGCACAACGGTGAGCACGCGAACACCGAACTTGCGGACCTCGGCGTGCAGCCCTTCTGAGAAGCCAACGGTGGCGAACTTGGCACAGTTGTAAGGCAGCAGATGCGGGACACTGACGCGGCCGCCGATAGAAGTGATGTTCACGATTCGTCCCCGGCCGCTCTCGGCCATGGCCGGCAGTACAGCCAGCGTGGGACGGACCGAGCCCCAGAAGATCACATCCATGGCTTCGCGGAAATCATCCACGCCAAAGGACTCCAGCGGCCCTACCGAAATGATTCCGGCGTTGTTGACCAGGATGTCGATGCGGCCGAAGTGCTGCCGCGCGGAATTAATCAGGTGTTCAACCTGTTCCGGACGGCTTACGTCGCAGATGACGGCGATTACCTCAGCGCCGATTTCTTCAATGCGTCGCCGCGCACGCGCGAGTTCCGCTTCATTGCGGGCGCACAGCACCAACTTGCATTTGTGACGGGCAAACTCTTCGGCCAGGGCCAGGCCCAGCCCGCGCGAACTGCCGGTAATGAGCACGGTCTGGCCGCGCAGATCCTCGCCGTGCCGCCCGCTCCATTCGCCGTAAAGCCGCAGCGCGCGCCGCGCCGCCAGGAACGCCAGAGCCGCGCCGCCGATGCCCGCCGCCACCGCCCCCGCGGCGACTCCGCCCAAGATCACTGTGTTTCGCCTGTTCATACACCTTCTCCGAACAGTTGGATGTAGAGCTGTGCCCGGGCGGGTGCCCACAGTCCGGCGAATGTTAAGCAATGCGCGGTGACGTTGGGGCGCGATTCGGCGCACTGTCCGCGGGAAAAAGCAAAAGCCAAAGGTTTGTTCAAAATATTTTTTTCGCGGATTTTCCCGTGACGCAGTAGCTGAATCCGCCGCTCTTGTTTATAATCACTTGTTTTTGTGACGGCGTGTGGGAAGACTAGGATCGCGTCCGCAAAGGCGCGAGAGTTCTGTTCGATTCAAACTTACTCGACTCATGGCACAAATCTTCAGCCGCAGTGCAAACACACTGGCCCGGGCCAGCATCCTGGGCGTAGTACTCCTGCTTTCCGCCGTGGGCGCGGCTTTGATGCAGCTGCAGCGCTCGCCTTATGTGACGCGCCAGCACGAGGTGCTGGAACAACCGATCCCTTTCAGCCATAAGCACCACGTCGGCGGTCTGGGAATCGATTGCCGCTACTGCCACACCTCGGTCGAAGAATCCGGCTTTGCCGGCATTCCTCCCACCAAGACATGCATGAACTGTCACGCCCAGATGTGGACCACTGCCGACCTGCTGGCTCCGGTTCGCTACAGCTTCCGCACCGGAGAATCCATCAAGTGGGTCCGCGTCCACGACCTGCCCGATTTCGTTTACTTCAATCACAGCATTCACGTGGCCAAGGGCGTAGG
Organism: Candidatus Angelobacter sp.; assembly: GCA_035307585.1. GTDB lineage: Bacteria > Acidobacteriota > Terriglobia > Terriglobales > Acidobacteriaceae > Angelobacter. The sequence continues at coordinate 203,350 of DATGHX010000012.1, read as the reverse complement.
CTGCTTCAGCTGCCACGGCCCGGTCAACGAGATGCCGCTCATGTACGAAGAGAACACTCTGCAGATGGAGTGGTGCCTGAACTGCCATCGCCAGCCGGAAAAGTTCCTGCGGCCGCGGGAAGAAGTCTTCAACATGACCTACGAACAACCATCGGCCGAGCATCAGGTAGTCATCGAGTTTGAAGGCCGGCAGAAGACATACAAGGACCAGATAGAACTGGGCAATGACCTCAAAAAGAAATACGGCCTGCGTTCGGTGCAGGACATCACCAGTTGCTCGACCTGCCATCGTTAAGGCGGACAACATTACGGAAGCGAATGTCTAAAACCAGCGAGTCAAAACCTGACCTGATTGCTCCCGGCGAGATCAAGCCGGCGCGGCTGGAGCTGGACGCGGTGCGCAAGCAGCTGGCGTCAGCCAAGGGGCCGAAATACTGGCGCACCCTGGAAGAACTTTATGGCCAGGACGCCTTTGGCGAAATGCTGGAGCGCGAATTTCCCCGCCAGCACTCGGAGTGGCTCGACCCGGTTTCGCGGCGCAACTTTCTCAAGCTGGCCGGCGCCTCGATGGCCCTGGCTGGGCTGGCCGGATGCACGCGCCAGCCGCTGGAAGAGATCCTGCCGTACGTCCGCCAGCCGGAAGACCTGGTTCCCGGCAAGCCTATCTACTTCGCCACCGCCATGCCTTTCGGGGGATACGCGCACCCGCTGCTGGTGGAAACCCATGAGTACCGTCCCACCAAGGTTGAAGGCAATCCGCAGCATGCTTGCAGCCAGGGCTCTACCGACCTCTTCACCCAGGCCTCCATTCTGGATCTTTACGATCCGGACCGCTCCATCGACATCACTTTTCAGGGCGAGCCGCGTCCCTGGGGAGAATTTTTAGGCGCTACCCGCGGAAGAGTGGTCTACCACAAGACCAACCAAGGCGCCGGACTCCGCTTCCTCAGCGGCGCAGTGAGCTCGCCGACGTTCGGATCACAGATGAAGGCCATCCAGCAGCTGTTCCCGCAGTCGAAGTGGCATCGCTGGGAGCCGGTGCACTACGACGGCGCACGCGCGGGCTCCAAGGCAGCTTTCGGGGCCTATTACGACCCGCAGTACAAGTTCGATGCCGCCGACGTAGTGGTCTCGCTCGATTCCAGCTTCCTCTCCGGTTCCTGGTTCCCCGGCTTCGTGCGCTACTCGCGCGACTTCATGTCGCGCCGCAAACTCGCCGGCGCCAACCAGGAGATGAACCGTCTCTATGTGGCTGAGAGCGCACCGACAACAACCGGGGCCAAGGCCGATCATCGCCTGGTGCTGAAGCATTCCGAAGTGGAGAAGCTTGCTCGCGCGCTGGCGGCCAAAGTTGGGGTGTCAGGTGTCTCGGCAAGCGCGCTCACGCCCGATCACCAACAGTGGGTGGATGCCGCCGCCGCCGATCTTGCGGCGCATCGCGGCAAGAGCCTGGTGGTTCCCGGCGAATTTCACGCCGCTTCCGTTCACGCGCTGGCCCACGCCATCAACGCGGCGCTGGGCAATGTTGGCCAGACGGTGAGCTACACCGATCCGGTGGAGATCGATCCGGTTGAACACATCCAGTCGATCAAGGAACTGGTAGACGACATCAACGCCGGCAAAGTCGAGACCCTGGTGCTCTTCGGCGGCAATCCGGTATATGACACGCCCGCAGATCTGGATTTCAAGGGTGCGTTGCAAAAGCTGATTAAGAAGGCACTGGAGATCGAAGAAGCGCACCGCGATGGCAATCGGCTGGAAGAGCAGCAACCGATTGTCATCCAGCTCTCCATCTATAAGAACGACACTACCGATTACTGCACCTGGCATGTTCCTGGCACGCACTATCTGGAGGCCTGGAGCGACGCCCGCTCGTTTGACGGCACGGCCACCATTATCCAGCCGATGATTATGCCGCTTTACGACGGCAAGAGCGCGCACGAGATCGCGGCCATCTTCCACGATCAGCCGGGAACCTCCGGGTACGATCTGGTGCAGGCTTACTGGCGCTCGCAGCATCCCGGAGACGACTTCGAGAAATGGTGGCGGCGCTCAGTACACGACGGCTTTATCAGCGGCAGCGCGTTTCCCGCGAAGACGGTCAGCGCCAAACTGTCCGGCCTGCCCGAGCCGAAGACTGTAGATGTCATCGGCGGCCAGGGCGAGCAGGTGGAAGTGTTCTTTCGCCCCGATCCCTGTATTTACGACGGCCGCTACGTCAACAACGCCTGGCTCCAGGAGACGCCCAAGCCACTCTCGCGCAACACCTGGGACAACCTGGCGCTGATCAGCCCGGCGATGGCTGAGCGCCTGTCGCTGCTGCAGTTCAATCAGTACAAGGGAGACCACCAATCGGATTCGCAGAAGGTGATCCAGATTCAGCTGCAGGGCCGAACCATCAAGGCTCCCTACTGGGCGCAGCCCGGTCATCCGGACCACGCCGTCAGCCTCTACCTGGGCTACGGGCAGAACAGAACGGGGCGTGTGGGCAAGGAAGAGGAGCGAAACGCCGGCAGGGGTTATGACGCCTACTTGTTGCGTTCTTCTTCGGCGCAATATGTGGGCGTGGACGGCAGCCTGAATGTGACCGGCGATTACTATTCGATCGCGGTCACCCAGGGCCACTTCACCATGGACGAGCGCGAGCCGGTCAAGGTCGCCAACCTGGAGGAGTACCGCAAGAACGCCGATTTTGCTCACGAGAAGAAGGAAGAAGAGCCGCAGGACAAGGACACCAAGCACGAGGAGTCGCTTTACGACGATTACCGCAACAAGAATTGGTACAGCCAGTACGCCTGGGGCATGGCCATCGACTTGAACTCGTGCGTGGGCTGCCAGGCTTGCGCGGTAGCTTGCCAGGCGGAAAATAACATTCCCGTCGTTGGGAAACAGCAGGTGCAGCGCGGCCGCGAAATGCAGTGGATCCGCATCGACGCCTACTACGAAGGCGACCCAGCAAATCCCAATATCTACTTCGAGCCGATTCCATGCATGCAGTGCGAAAACGCGCCCTGCGAGCCGGTATGCCCGGTAGGCGCCACCACGCATTCCACCGAAGGCCTGAACGACATGGTCTACAACCGGTGCGTGGGCACGCGCTACTGCTCCAACAACTGCCCCTACAAGGTTCGCCGTTTCAACTTCATGCTGTGGTCTGACTACACCACACCCAGCCTGAAGATGATGCGCAATCCCGACGTCACCGTGCGCAGTCGCGGGGTTATGGAAAAATGCACGTATTGCGTGCAGCGCATCAATGCCGGCCGCATCAACGCCGAGAAAGAACAACGGACGATTCGCGACGGCGAGATCATCACTGCGTGCCAGCAGGCCTGTCCCACGGGGGCAATTACTTTCGGCAACATCAACGATCCCAAGAGTCGCGTTGCCCAGATCAAAGCCGACAAGCGCAATTATGCGCTGCTGACGGAGTTGAACACGCGTCCACGCACCACCTACATTGCTGCGGTGCGAAACCCCAACCCAGCATTGCAGTCCTCGGAGAAGAAGGCGTAGCGAATGGCCAACATTGAGCTCGAGGAAGACATAGATGTACTGCCGCCAAAGGGCGTGCGGCCTCCGGTAATTGCGCCGGGCCATGACCTGGGCACGGTAACCGACCGGATCGCCGGCATTGTGCTTACCAAGCACACGCCGCTGTTCTGGTTCGGGATTGTGGCCCTGGCCTTTGCCATCTTCGGCATGCTCAACACGGCGATCGCTTATCTCTTCTTCCAGGGCACGGGAATCTGGGGCATCAATATCCCCATCGGCTGGGGCTTCGCCATCGTCAATTTTGTGTGGTGGATCGGTATCGGCCACGCCGGAACGCTGATCTCTGCCATCCTGCTGCTGTTCAAGCAGAGTTGGCGTACCTCGATCAACCGCTTCGCCGAAGCCATGACCATCTTTGCCGTTATGCAGGCCGGGTTGTTTCCTCTGGTGCACACCGGGCGTCCCTGGCTGGCTTTCTACTGGCTGTTCCCGCTTCCGTTGACCATGGGCGTGTGGCCGCAGTTTCGCAGCCCGCTGATCTGGGACGTATTTGCAGTCTCGACCTACTTCACAGTCTCATTCCTGTTCTGGGGAATCGGGCTGATTCCTGACTTTGCCAACCTGCGCGACTCCGCCAAGACCATGGTGGTCAAGCGCATCTATGGCCTGCTGGCCATGGGCTGGCGCGGATCCGCCCGCCACTGGAACCGTTATGAAACCGCCTACATGCTGCTGGCCGGCCTGGCCACCCCGCTGGTGCTCTCGGTACACAGCGTGGTCAGCCTGGACTTCGCGGTCGCTGTAGTTCCCGGCTGGCACACGACTTTCTTCCCGCCTTACTTCGTAGCCGGCGCCATCTATTCCGGGTTCGCCATGGTGCTTATCCTGGCCATCCCCTTCCGCTACCTGTATCACATGCAGGATTTCATCACCCTGCGTCACCTGCAGAACTGCGCCAAGCTCATGCTGACTACGGGCATGATCGTTTCTTATTCCTACATGTTCGAGATGTTCATCGGCTGGTACAGCCAGGACAAGTACGAGCTGGCGATGGTCAACAACCGGCTGCACGGTCCTTATTCGCTGTTCTATTACTTCCTGATTTTCTGCAACATCATCACTCCGCAATCACTGTGGTTTAACCGGGTACGCTCCTCGCCGCCCGCCCTGTTTCTGGTTTCCTGCATCATTCAGTGCGGCATGTGGCTGGAGCGCTTTGTGATTGTGGTGATGAGCCTGCAGCGCGACTTTATTCCCAGTTCGTGGGGCATGTACTGGCCCACCAAGTGGGACTGGATGACGCTGGTCGGCACCATGGGCTTTTTCACGCTGCTGTTCTTCCTGTTCATACGTTTCATGCCTGCCATTTCAATATTTGAGATCCGCGCGCTCTTGCCGCAGTCGAAGGTGAAAGAATGACCCGCGAACCCATTTACGGAGTGATGGCGGAGTTCGATAACCCCACCGATCTGGTGCATGCTGCCCAGGGCGCTTTTGACGCCGGCTATCGCAAGATGGATACCTACACGCCCTATCCGCTGGAGGAAGCGGCGGAGGCTATCGGCGCTCACCATAACCGCGTGCCGCTGATCACCCTGATGGGGGCCTTGCTGGGAATGATCGGCGGTTACTCGCTGGAATACTGGGTGTCGGCGATCAACTATCCGATCAATGCCGGCGGCAAGCCTTTCCACTCCTGGCCGGCCTTTATTCCGGTGACCTTTGAGTGCGCGGTCCTGGGCGCTTCCCTGGCCGCGGTCTTCGGCATGCTGGCGCTCAATGGATTGCCTCAGCCCTACCATCCAGTGTTTAACTCGCCCAACTTTGTGCGCGCCAGCCGCGACCGTTTTTTCCTGTGCATTGAGTCGCAGGACCCGCGCTTCAGCGTGAGTGACACCCGGCGGTTGCTGGAGGGATTTCATCCTCTGGAGATCTCGGAGGTGCCGTATTAAGTTCCCGGCACAATTCCGTTTCGTGTTGATGGCCCTGGCCGCGGTGCTCTTTACCGCCGGCTGCCGGCAGGACATGCACAATCAGCCCAAGTTCATCCCGTTGCGCTCCAACAGTTTTTATCCCGACCAGCGTTCGGCTCGTTTTCCGATCGCCGGGACGGTGCCGCGCCTGGAGAATCCCATCGTCGACGCCGAGCAGCTTGATCCGGAAAGCTACTTTCTGACCGGGAAACACGGCAACACTTTCGGCAACGAACTGCCGCCTTCCCTGCTGGAGAACGCCAACCTGCATGACGTTCTAAAGCGCGGGCAGGAGCGCTACAACATCTATTGCACGCCCTGCCACGCGTACGTTGGTGACGGCAACGGCATGGTGGTGCAACGCGGTTTCAAGCATCCGCCCTCATTCCACGAGCAGCGGCTGAGGAACGCCCCTCTCGGCTACATCTACCAGATTATGAGCAACGGCTTCGGCGCCATGCCCGACTACGCCGCACAGGTTCATCCCGCCGACCGCTGGGCCATCGCCGCCTATATCCGCGTGCTGCAACGGAGCCAGCATGCGGAATCGTCCGATGTCCCCGACGCTGACAAGGCCAAGCTGGATCTTCCCGCGGACAAGCAGCCGCGGCTGGAGATTCCGCCCAACTCCTTTGCCAGCCCCACCACCGTTCGTCCGCAGAGGAGGGTGGAGCAATGAGCGAAGCCACGCTTGGCGTTCGCCCTCAGGACTACGCGCCGCCGTCTGTCATCACGCGCTGGCGCGACCGTTCGCTCAGCATCGGCGTAGTGGCCGCAATCCCTCTGGTAATCGTGGATCTGATGAGTGGCCGGCGCCTGGAACTGTTTCTGCATTCGTGGCTGGTTGGTTTTCTCTTCTGGCTGGGGATGACGCTGGGTTCATTGTGCCTGCTGATGATCCAGTACGTGAGTGGCGGAAACTGGGGCCGGGTGGGGCGCCGCTTCTGGGAGGCCGCAGCCTCGAACATACCGCTGATGTTTCTGTTATGGCTGCCCATTGCTTTCGGTATGAAGGTGCTGTACCCGTGGGCCAACCAACCCAGCGATCCGGCACAACTGCAACAGTTCCTCCATCACTACGGGCCAAGCAAGATTCACTACTACCTGAATCCGGATTTATTCTGGATTCGCGGCTTCGTTTATTTTATCGGCTGGTACCTGCTCTGCTTTTTCCTGATGCGCTGGAGCCGGAAGGAAGAGGCGGGAGAGAGCACGCCGGCCGAGTTCGTCCGGGTGCAGAACCTGAGCGGCTTCGGCATCGTCTTTTACGCCGTCGGCATCACCTTCGCCTCCATCGATTGGGCGATGTCTTTGTATCCCGAGTGGTGGTCCACGGTCTGGGGCATGCTGTTCATGGTAGGACAGGTGCTTACAGCTTTCTGCTTCACCATCATCCTGCTGGTGGGGCTGGCCAACATCGAGCCGGTTTCGCGCATGTTCAAGACCGACTACCTGCATGATTTCGGCAAGCTGATGTTTACCTTTGTCGTGCTGTGGGCTTATCTCTCGTTCTCGCAATGGCTGATTATCTGGTCCGGCAACATGCTTTCGGAGATCCGCTGGTACGTCATGCGCCTCAACGGCGGGTGGCAATACTTTGGCACGCTGCTGATCTTCGTCCACTTTGCTTTCCCCTTTTCCCTGTTGCTTTCCCGCAGCCTCAAGCGGCACGGGCGCAGAATCGTGAGTATCGCCCTGCTGCTCCTGGTAATGCGGCTGGTGGACCTGTTCTGGCTGACGGCGCCCAACTTCTACAATGGATGGAAAGGAAAAGGTCTGGAGAACTTTGCCTGGCAGGACGCGGCAATGTACATCCTGTGTCCTATCGCCATCGGCGGCGTCTGGCTGTTCCTGTTTTTCTGGCGGCTGGAGAAACGTTCGCTGATGCCGGTTAACGATCCTCATTTCGTAGATATGCTGGAAGCGAAACATGGATGATCAGAAGCCCAAAACGTACGACGAGTCGGTAAAGCAAGGCCACGATGTCAGCGACATCAGCATAGGCGGCGTCGTGATGTCGCTGGGCGGACTGGCGCTCGCCGGATTCTTCGCGTTGGTCCTGATGCGGTTTTTGCTGAGCGGCCTGCAGTGGTTTGAGCAGAAGACCTATCCGGTGCAGCTCACGGACTCGCAGAAGAAGATGAAGATGGAGCGCGCGGGCCCGGAAAACCTGGCCCGGCTGAAGTCGGAAGGCGAGGGCGAGGTGGGACGGATTCCCGAATCCTACAGCCGGGAAGACATGGAAAAGCACTTGGCGCACACCTTCCCCGTTCCGCGCCTGCAGTATGACGACATAGCCGAAATGGATCTTTTCCGTTCTTCGGAAGAGAGTTGGCTGGCCAGCACCGGTAAAGACAGCGCCGGCAACATCCACATACCCGTAGATCACGCCATCGACCTGGTGGCGCAGCAGGGACTGCCTCAGGTGAGCGGGCCGTTTGTGCCGCCAACTTTGCCGTCGGCCGTGCCGCTGGTTCCGGCGCCCTCGCGCAAGTGAAGGATTCAGGTTAGGAGTTAGTGATGAGTTGTAGCAGTACAATCCGGAGACTGATGGCGGCAGCCGCGCTGCTTGCCTGCGCCGGAACGACGGCGTGGTCGCAGGCCGCGCCCAAGCTGATGCCGGGCGACAACATTCCCAACGTGCGTCCGGCGATTCTCAAGAACGTGGGCATCGACCAGCACCTGGGGCGGCAGATTCCCCTGGATCTCACCTTTAAGGATGAGAAAGGGCAGCCGGTTCAATTGCGGCAATATTTTGCCTCGAAACCGGTAATCCTGGAGCTCGTGTACTTCAAGTGTCCCATGCTTTGCTCGGAGGTACAGGCCGGTTTAACCGGCGCCCTCAACGGGATCGTGCGCTTCAACGTAGGGCGCGACTTTGACGTGCTCACCGTCAGCTTTGATCCTCGCGACACGCCGCAGGACGCTGCCAGGGACAAAAAGGTTTATTTGTCGCGTTATCGCCGGGCTGGATCGGAGCAGGGCTGGCATTACCTGACCGGCGGTCAGGAGCAGATTGCAGCGCTGGCCGACGCGGTAGGCTTCCATTACACCTGGGACGCAAAGGCGCAGCAGTTCGCGCATGCCAGCGGCATCATGCTGCTCACGCCTGACGGTCACATCTCGCAGTACTACTACGGCATTGAATACATGCCGCGCGATCTTCAGCTGGGATTGATCGAGTCGTCGAAGGGCAAGATCGGTAATCTTGCCGACCAGGTACTGCTGTTTTGTTTTCACTACGATCCCACCGAGGGGCGCTACGGAGCGGCGATCTTCAATATTCTGCGGGCCACAGCGGCGCTGACTGTATTGCTGCTGGGCGGATTCATTTTCATTATGTTTCGCCGTGACATACGGGCAGCAAAGAAGAATCAGTTGCGAGGCTTAAACCAGGACACACGAATCAATGCCTAATTTGCCATTATTTCCGCATCAGGCGTCGGACGTCGCCGTACAGGTTGATGTCTTTTATCTCGCCCTGGTCCTGATCACCACGTTTTTCTCCCTGCTGATCGCGCTTCTGATCTTGTACTTCATCATCAAGTATCGCCACACGCCGGAACGCCAGGCAGAACAGATCCACGGTTCCACCCTGCTGGAAGTGATTTGGACGGTGATTCCGCTCGGCATCTCCATGGTGATTTTTGTCTGGGGAGCGATGATCTATTATCACCTGCGACGGCCGCCTGCCGATGCACTGGAAATCTACGGCGAAGCCAAGCAGTGGATGTGGAAGTTCGAACATCCCGGCGGCCAGCGCGAGATCAACGCCCTGCACGTCCCCATCGGCCGGCCGGTGAAGGTTACGCTGATTTCCCAGGACGTGATTCACGACTTCTTCGTGCCGGATTTTCGCGTGAAAATGGACGTTTTGCCGAACCGTTACACATACGTTTGGTTCACGGCCACCCGCCCCGGGGTCTATCACCTCTTCTGTTCGCAGTATTGCGGCACCAATCACTCCGCGATGATCGGCGAGGTTACGGTGATGAAGCCCGAGGATTTTGCGGAATGGCTGGCCAGTGGCAAGGCTGAAGGTTCGCTGTCGGCGCAGGGCGAGAAGCTGTTCCAGGAGTTCGGCTGCATCACGTGTCACCGGCCGGACTCAGGCGCCCGTGGGCCCAACCTGCAGGGGCTCTACGGTCGTCCAGTGCGGCTTACCGACAATCGCGTGATCATCGCCGATGACAACTACATCCGGGAATCGATTCTCCAGCCCAACGCCAAGATCGTGAGCGGATTCCAGCCGATTATGCCCACATTCCAGGGTGTGGTCAGCGAAGAGGGGCTGATCCAGATTACCGAGTACATCAAGCACATGTCGGAACAGGAATCGCAGCCGCTTAACAACCGCACCAACCCCACCCTGCTACGCGACACCGAGGTGCCAAGCATCCAGCAGAACCTGCAACAGGGTACCAGGCCTGCTAATCCGTCCGGGAAAAAACCATGAGTACAGCTGCAAGCATTATCAAACCGACCATGCCCGAGAAGCATTACCTGAATGATAACTACGGAATCAGATCGTGGCTGCTGACCAAGGACCACAAGCGGATTGCGATCCTGTACTTGATTTCCGTGAGCGTGATGTTCTTCGTCGGAGGAATCTTCGCGGCCCTGGTGCGCCTGCAACTACTGACTCCCAATGCCGAGCTGTTCCAGCGTGATACCTACAACAAGCTGTTCAGCGAACACGGCATAAACATGGTGTTCTTCTTCCTGGTGCCGTCGGTGCCGGCCATCCTCGGCAATTTCGTTCTGCCCCTCATGGTGGGAGCCAAAGACCTGGCGTTCCCGAAGATCAACCTGATGAGCTGGTACATCTATATCGTCGGAGCGGCTTTTTCGTTTGCAGCTTTGTGCGCGGGCGGCGTCGATACCGGTTGGACTTTTTATCCGCCGTATAGCACCGGATACGCCAAGACACCGGTTACCTTGCTGGCGATCGGCGTGATCTTCGCCGGATTCTCTTCGATTTTCACGGGATTGAATTTCATTGTCACCGTGCATCGCATGCGCGCGCCCGGGCTGACCTGGGGCCGCCTGCCGCTGTTTGTCTGGGCCAACTATGCCACCAGTATCATCATGATCCTGGGCACGCCGGTGCTGGCCATCACCCTGATCCTGCTGGCGCTGGAGCGGGCCTTCCACATCGGGATATTCGATCCCAGGCTGGGAGGCGATCCCGTGCTCTTCCAGCACATGTTCTGGTTCTATTCCCACCCCGCGGTCTACATCATGATTCTGCCGGGGATGGGTGTGATCAGCGAGCTGGTTACCTGCTTCTCGCGAAAACGCGCCTTCGGATACCCCTTCATCGCCTTCTCCAGCCTGGCGATTGCGGTCTTCGGCTTCGTAGTATGGGCGCACCACATGTTTGTCGCCGGAATCTCCACCTATTCGGCGCTGGTGTTTTCGCTTTTGAGTTTTGCCGTGGCCATTCCCTCCGCCGTAAAGGTTTTCAACTGGACGGCCACCATGTACAAAGGCTCCATCAGCCTGGAAACGCCCATGCTGTACGCGCTGGCCTTTATCGGGCTGTTCACCATCGGCGGGCTGACCGGGCTGTTCCTGGCCGCGCTGGGGATGGATATACATATCCACGACACTTACTTCGTGATCGCCCATTTTCACTACATAATGGTGGGCGGCATGGTGACGGCTTATCTTGGAGGACTGCATTTCTGGTGGCCTAAGATGACCGGGCGCATGTATCCCGAGGCGTGGGCCAAGCTGTCGGCACTGATCGTGTTCATCGGCTTCAACCTCACTTTCTTCCCCCAGTTCATCCTGGGCTACTTGGGCATGCCGCGCCGCTACGCCGCGTATCCGCCTGAGTTCCAGGTACTCAATGTGCTCTCCAGCGCTGGGGCCTCCATCCTGGCGATCGGATTCCTCCTGCCGGCGATCTACTTCATGTACTCGCTGGCGTATGGCGAGCCCGCGGGCGACAATCCCTGGAACGCCAAGGGGCTGGAATGGCAGACGACCTCGCCTCCGCCAACCCACAATTTCCACCACACGCCCGTGGTGACCGAGGAAGCCTACAACTACGGAGCGCCGGAGGAGGTCCCCGTTGCTCACTAGCCAGACACAACATGCCAGTGAACATCATCCGGCACTGGTCCATCAGTTCGACGACATGGATCAGCAGCGCGAGGCTTCCACCTTCGGCATGTGGGTCTTCCTGCTGACGGAAATCATGATGTTCGGCGGCCTGTTTGGCGCCTACCTGATCTATCGCATCAAGTACTACGACGCATTCGTGGCCGGAAGCACCAGCATCAGTGTCAATTGGGGATTCGCCAACACGCTGGTTCTGATCGGCAGCAGCTTCACTATGGCTATGGCGGTGTGGGCGGCCCAGAAGGGCAACCGCAAGTGGCAGATCAATTTCCTCATCCTTACCATGATTCTAGGCACGGTATTCCTGCTTATCAAAGCCAAGGAATACTACGATAAATATGAGGAATGCCACATTCCCGGGCACATTATCGGGAAGGGCTTCAATGCCTGGGGCGGATGCAAGCTGGATGATCCCAAACTCGGCAACATCGCCGAGGAGATGCAGGAACACGCCCGCAACTCCCGCAGGCCCGTTCCCGCGGACGCTTTTGTTGAGCAAACAGCCAAGCAGACGGAGATTTTCTTCTCCTTCTACTTCGCCATGACCGGCCTGCATGCCTTCCACATGGTGATTGGCCTTGGGCTGCTCAGTTGGTTGCTCTTCCGCGCCTGGCGCGGCCAATTTGGGCCTGATTACTTCACGCCGGTCGAACTCGGCGGGCTGTACTGGCACTTTGTGGACATTGTGTGGATTTATCTTTTTCCACTCTTGTATCTAATCAACCGCACTAGAACAGGAATTTGACGAAACATATGGCAGACCACTCGAGCGAGCATTCACATCCGACCCCGGGGTTGTACCTGGTCATCCTGACTTGCCTTTGCGTTGGGACGGTCCTGACTTATTTTGCCGCAACCTGGGAGATGGGCGTTTTTAATCCGATTGTGGCGCTCGCGATCGCCTGCACGAAGGCCACTCTTGTCATTCTTTATTTCATGCACGTTCGCTACAGCAGCAAGCTGACCAAGATCACCGTAGTTGCGGGATTTTTCTGGCTGCTGATTCTGATCACGCTCAGCCTGAGCGACTACATCACCCGCGAGTGGGCTCTGGGGCAGTAGAGCCGGCCTGCAAATCGACGGGAAGCGCCAGGACCTGGGAAATGAACTGATCTTTTCCCAGCATCTCTTTGCTGCCGTCGGGTTGCAGGCGGAAGATGCGCGCACCATCGGTGAAGACGATGCTTCCATCCGCGCAGAGGTCAAATGACAGCACGCCTCGGTGCACCACCTGTGGCTCCGCATCGCCTGACTTCCTGACCAGCTCCCACTTCTTTGAAACCAGGCCCTCGCGGTCGCGATCAGCAGCCTTTTCCGCGTCGCGCTGCGCCTGCATCAGGTTTCCCAGCATGACCATCTTCCGCATGTCGGCTTGTTTCTGGCGGGCATCGCCGGCGGTTACCAGGGTGTTGCCGGTGTAGCGGACGCTGAAGAAGTTGATGAATTGAAAAAAGGCAAAGAGTATCCGAAAGGGCAGGAGCACGAGATCCAGCAAGGCGCGAAAGGGATTAAATTTGCGCTGCAGCGAGGAAGACGGCTTGCGAACGCAGAACAGAATGCCCGCAGCGTCCATGCGCGGGTCCAGGTAGTCATGCTGCTCGTCGCCGAGCATCGTTGCGATTTCGCCGGACTCAATGTTCAGGCGCTCGATGCGGGCGGGTGAGAAACCGGCGTCCGCTCCGTGCTGGTCTCGGGCAATTCCCGACGACTGGAACACGATCTCATTCGCGGAACCAGGAACCCAACTCGGTGCGCGATCCACCGCATCGCCCTGGGTTACTTCCGCCAGTTCGCAGCCGTCGCCGCGCATCACCCCAATGTTGGAATAGCCCTTGCCCTGGACCACGCAGGCAATGCGGTCTTCCGCTGGGTGCGCGCACAACTGGCTGATGCGAAAGTCGGCGGTATGAAACAGCCGCTGCTCGTCCGTCGCCTTGTTGCGCAGGGCAAATACTCCGGTGATCTCGTCGGTGGCCATGGAGTAGAGGACCTCGCCGCGTTCCGGCCCGTAGGAAATCCCTGTCACGGCTACCGGGATGGCGGTGGAGTCATCCGTGCCGCCGCCCCACAGCATTCGTCCCGACATGAACTGCGCTCCGGTTCCCCGCGTCTTCCAGGCGTTGCGCTGCTTGATTTCCGAAGCGCGATGGATCAAAGACTGGCCAAACTTGCTTTCGATGAGGCGCGCCGGCCGGCCCGGCTCCAGCAGGTTAATCTTTCCCAAAGCGATGTAGAGAACGTTCTGGCTCATACCCAAGACGGGTATTTTAGGCAAACGTGCGGCTCCGGCGCTACGTTACCAAGGAATTGCGGCGAACGCGCAGCCCGCACGCGGCGGCACGGACTGCGCCCAGGCTACTTGGTCAGAATTTCTTCCAGGTAATCCAGCGCCCGCGGGTCGTGGCTCTGGCCCAGCCAGAAAATTGCCTGTTTGCGCACCACCGGATTCTTGTTGGTGCGGGCCACGCTGATCAGCAGCGGGACGCCGCTGCCGTCGTGAAGTTGCGACAGCGCGAAGACCGCCTTCTTTTTTACTTCGGTTTCGGGATCGTTCTCGATGGCGGCGGTAATCTGCTCGGCCACCTTGCGGCCGCCGATCTGCGCCAGCCAGAAGATGGCCTGGCCGCGCACGTGAGGGCTGGGATCGCTGTGGGCCATGCCGATCAGGTCCTGCACCGCCCCGGGTTCTTTGCTCTGCGAGATAGCAAAGGTAGCCTTGGCGCGGAAGTCATCGTCAGAATCGTTCTTTACGTACTTCTCCAGGATCTCCAGACCCTTCTTGCCGCGCTCCAAGACCAGCCAGAAGGCGACGTTCTTCCGCAGCCCCAGCGGACGGCCGGGCTGGATCAGCTTCTCCAGCGCCTGGTCGGCCGACGGAGAGTCATGCATCGCGATCGCCATCACCGCCTGGTGCGACGGCTCCCGGTGCCATTCGGATTCGTCGTCGCGTGCGGTTGTTGCGGACAGGGCCATCCCGGTCAGCAGCTCCACGCTCTGCTCGGGCTTGGTGTCATTGAGCCAGTAGACCGGCAGCCCGGCGAAGTCGAGCGGGCAGTCCGCGCTGAATACGCGTACTTTTTGAATCTGCCGGCTCTCGACGCGGAGGAAAACAAAAGCATAAGGCACAGGTTCGGGAGCGCAGTTGCTTGAGGTGCCGCTGAACGTGTTCTCTTTGCCTGACTCCAGCCGGCAGCCCATGCAGCAGCCGTCGCCGTCGCGATGGTCGTTCCAGTTGAGGCAGCACATGGAGCGGTCTTTGGCGGCGGCGGGAATCTTGTATCCCACCCACAGCGGCCCAGTCTCTTTCTGCACCAGGCTATCGATGGCCGGTTTCAAGCCCGAAGCCGCCGACAGCTCCTGGATTTTCGCGTTTTCGATCCGCGGCTTCTGGGCGAAATCGAAATCGGCAATCGTCAGCATGCAAAAGATGAGCAGCGTAAATCTGTGAGCAGTTTTCATGGCCGGCTCCTACTTGTTCAGGATTTCCATCATGTATTCGGTGATCTCGGGGGAACTCATCAGCGACATCTTTTTGATCAGGGCCCTCTTCAGCTCGGGATTGGTTTCTTTCCGCGCCAGAGCCACCATCTGCTTGCCGGCGCCGTTAAGGAAGAGCGCATTGATGACGGCTTCCTTGCTCTCCACATCGTTGTGCGTGTTGTAGAGAGTGACCAGCATGTCGCTGGCGGCGTGCCCGCCGAAGATTCCCAGATTCTTGATGGCGTAGAGGCGGACCTCGGGATTCGCCTCAGTCTTGGCGAGCTCCGCGATGCCGTCGGCGTCGCCTCCGATGCCCATGGCCTTGATCAGCTCTTCTTTCGACTCAGCATCCGTGCTCTGCTTGTAGAGCTGGCGCAGTTCGGTGCGGCCGCCCATCATGCCCAGGTAGCGGATGGCTTCCCTGCGCAGCTCTGGCGACTTCTCCTGCTGCGCCACTGCCAGCACGTCTTCCTTGTCGCCCGACATCAGCCATCCCTGGAAGACCGCTTTCTTGACGCTCGAATCGTTCGAAGAGGTGTAGATCTCCTTCAGGATGCCGCGATTGCGCGAGTTGCCGTTCATGCCGATGTAGCGGATGGCCCGCTTCTGCAGATCGGGATCGTTGTTGGCTTTGGCCAGGGAGAGCAGAATCTGCTGCGCCTTGCCGGAATTGCTTTGCGAGAGGACAAACAGCGCCCGGTCTTTCAGCTTGGGAGAATCATTGCTGCGAATCACCTTTTCCAGCAATGGAACAGCCTTTTCCGGATCAGAGTTCATCAGAGCGTTGAGCGCGATGAGCCTGGTTTCTTCATCGAGATCGCTGGTGTTGACCGCCGCGCCCTTGATCTGCACCTCCAGGGCGCCGGCGTCGCGCAGGTACTTGCTCTGCGGATAGCCTTTGCGCAGGTCGGCGATTCGCGTCAGGGCCTGGGCCTTATTGCCGGTCTTGTTCAGGGCATAGGCCTCCCAGTACATGGCGGCGTCCGCCTTGCGCCCGTGCATCTTGATCACCGAGTCGAAGCCTTTTACGGCGTCGTCATACTCGCCCTGGTTCAGTGCGTCCTGAGCGGCGGAATACGAGTCCTCTTCTTGCGCGGCCTTGTCACTTGCGCTCTGCGGCTCAAGGAAGCCGGAAGATAAGGGATCCGGCTGGAGCGCAGCGCAGGTGCGCGGCGCCGCGAATGCGATCGCCAGCGCAAGGCACGAATAAACTATGAGTCTGTGATTCATCTGCTATAACCTCTGCGAGTTTGCGGCGGGCGCCTGCTCCTGCCGGCGCAGCCGCGAATTGACGTCGGAACCTACTACGCGAACCTTGAACAACAGGCCGTCGGACTGAATGCGCCCGCGAATCTGCTGCAGATCGCCGGGCGACATCTGCGACGGGCTGTTGGCGATCTCGGTCAGCACGCGGCCGAGTTCGTCCAGTAGTCCCGCCACCTGCGGATCGCCGGTCTGCATGGCGCTGGCCTGGTAGAGATGGTTGGAGTCGAGCAGGTCGCGGGCTTCCTTCTGCTCGTCGCCGAGCGTGCCCGGATCGGCGTTCATGATCTCCACCAGCAGCATCTGCGAGCGCTCCAGGTGATCGCCCACGGCGACCAGCACCACCCGCTGGGGATTGGCCAGCGGAGTATTTTTGGCGTTCTCAACCGGATTGCGCGGCCAGAAGCGGCCGGCAAGAAACGCCGCCGCGATCAGCAGTACGGCGGCGGCGCTGAACGCCCATCGGCCTACCGGCGCGAAAATCCATTGCCGAAACCCGAAACGCTTTTCCGGCAGATGGTCGCGCAATCTCAGCCAGGTCTTTTCTTCGAAAATCGCCGGAGGTTCGGGGACCTCGATCGGCTCAATCTGCCGCAGCAGCTGTTGCACATGCTGAAAGCGGGCGCGGCATTCGGCGCACTCCGCCAGGTGGCGATCGACCCCGGCGCCGTCTTCGGCATCGCCATAGCAGTGCAGGACGATTTGTGCTTCGCTAAGATGGTTCATTTCGCGTCGCCATATCCGCCGCTGTAGCCGGGCAGCGCGCTCACCGCGCCGCGGCCGGCCAGAGGCTCGAGCTGGGAGCGCAGCTTCTGCACCGCGCGAAAGACGCAGTTCTTGGCCGCGCTGGTCTTGACCTTCAGTGCCTGGCTGATCTCCTCAATCGATTGCCCTTCCATGTGGCGCATGGTGAAGGCGATCCGTTCCGCCGGCGTCAGCAGGCCCATGGCCTGCGCGACTCTGGTCTGGATCTCGGCGCTGAGCAGCACCCGCTCCGGGCCGGGCCCGGTCGCCGGCAGCTGCACCTGCCGCCCGTCTTCCGGGTCGGGGGAATCGGCAATCGAATATGTTTCTTTGTTCTGCATCTGTGTCTTCCTTGAACTCAGGAAGTCGAGGGCGCGGTTTACGGCGATGCGGTACAGCCAGGTGCCGAAGTTGGCGCGGAGCTCAAACCCGCCCAGGTTTTTGTAGGCGCGCAGGAAAGTCTCCTGCACGAGCTCCTCAGCGTCGGGCTGGCTGCCGGTCATGCGGTACACCACGCGAAAGATGCCGCGGGAGTGGCGCTCCACCAGCACGCGAAAGGCGTCGCGGTCGCCGGCCAGCACTTGTGCCACTACGGCTGCATCGGTAACTTCCATTCGTAAAGCTTAGACCGGGATCTTCCCATGCGGTTAGGAGAAACATCTACCACGGAGGCACGGAGACACGGAGTCACGGACAGGCAACCGGCGCCGCTGCCCAGCCCAGATGTCACGGATGTTGAGGGAATCGCTTTTCGATCACGCTCGGTCGCAAGCAAACCCGGGCGGGCCTCCACTTGCGACTCATTTCAAGCCCAGCTCGCCGTTGTACTGTTGGGTAATCCCGTAGCACTCACAGGCGGATTCTTCAAGTTTGTTGCGGTTCACGATCCTCACTGCTCCACGGGTGTACTGGATGACCTTCTTCTTCTGCAAGATACCAGCTGCCAGGCTCACGCTGGGCCTGTCTGTCCCCAGCATGGTTGCAAGAAAATCATGGGTGATGGGCAGCGACCCGGAATCCACTCTGTCCTGAGTCATGAGCAACCACCGTGCTAGCCGCTGCCTGACATCGTGCAGCCGATTGCACGCGGCCGTTTGTGCAATCTGCATTCCCTGAACGACTGCGTAGCGGCTTAACATCCATTGCAGACGCGGCGTTGATTCCAAAGTGCTGTGTAAAGCTGCGATCTCTACCCGAAACCCATCCCCTGTGATTTGCACCACGGCTTGAAGCGGGCTCCGGGTCAGGCCAACGGACGCCGGTGTTCCCGTAAAACCCTCATTGCCCACTACGCCAGCTTCGGCGGTCTTTCCGTCTTTCATTACAACGACAAGAGAAATCATGCCTCCATTCGGGAAATACACAAATTCCAGCTTTCCGCCCCCCTCGTGGAGAATCATGTGGTTGGGCAAACTGACGTATTCAAGATGAGGACGAAGTGAGTTGTAATCGCCGTCGGACATGGATAGAAGTATCAGGTTGCTGACGGGCTTCCCGCCTATATTCGTCCGATCGCCTGACCTCACGCCTTGAGGGCTTTTGCTTTCCACGCACCCACCTTAAGACAACCAGAATCACGGTCGAAAAACCTTTTCTGGACAAGGGAAACAGCAGCTTACTTGCGCCAGGCTGAAGAGCATACATTGCTCCCCCCAAACGATTCGGTAGGATACCCTACTCTGTAGGGTATCCTACGTGGGTCCAGGCGGGCTGTGTGGCGACTGGGACCAACGCTTAAGCAACCTCCTTTGCAGGTCAAGTGAGGCCGAAGCCGGGGGGCACCCGAGGAAGATCCCCACGTATGTAAGTAGGATATCGAACAGACATTCCCATTAAATTATGTAAAGTTCGTTGGGCGTAGCCTGGCATGGGCGACAGGCTTCCGCGTAATCAGGGAACGCGAAGTAGCCCTATTGCGCCAGTGGGTTGGCGTTGCTCTGAAATCCACTGGTCACCATATTTTCAACAACCCACAGGTTAACTGAGCCCAATACTTTCAGGCTTTCATGGCAGATGGCAAAATACTTCCGAGAGAAATGACCAGGGCGAGAGGTATCCGCATCCCAAGAACCCCGGTTAGAAGAATACGACTTTTTGATCCCCACGCTTTTCTAACGCAAGCCGGCCTGGGCCGAACCATTGTGGAGCTGAACAAGAAGCAGACTCTTTTTTCACAGGGCGATCCCGCGGAATCGGTCTTTTATATTCAGCGCGGCAAGGTCAGACTGAGCGTGATCTCATCGGGTGGCAAGGAAGCGACAATCGCCTTGTTGACCGAGGACGACTTTGTGGGCGAGGACTGCATCGCCAATTCCCACCCGTTCCGCATGGCGTCCGCGACGGCAATGACCGACGGCGTAGTACTGAAGATCGAGAAAACACAGATGGTGTCCGCGCTCCATGAGCAACATGCGCTGTCCGATATTTTCGTTTCCTACCTGCTGGCCCGCAACGCCCGCATTCAGGAAGATCTGGTCGATCAGCTTTTCAACTCCAGTGAAAAACGCCTGGCCAGGACCCTGTTGCTGCTCGCCCAGTTCGGCAAGGACGAAACACCGGAGACCGTGGTTCCCAAGATAAGCCAGGAAGTGCTTGCTGAAATGGTGGGCACAACCCGGGCGCGAGTCAATCTCTTTATGAATCGCTTTCGCAAGCTGGGCTTCATTGAATACAACGGCACACTCCTGGTCCGGCGTTCGCTCCTGAGCGTGGTCCTCCATGACTAACTAAAAAGGCGCGTGGCGCGGATTGCCCGGGCGGGACCCCAGCGCCCTGCGCCCTTGGACGCGCGCGCCGTGCGACGGGCAATCCATAGTTCGGGTCTTGGTCCTACCGGGGGTTCCTACCGGGGCTGGCCCGGCGCATTTTCCACAGTCCGCACACCGCGAGGATGAGGGAGAACATTCCGGTGACGCCCAGCGCGTGCAGCGTCCACACGAACAAGAAAGCTCCGCTGGACTTGCCAATCTCGCCGCGAAAAATGCCTCCCCCTCCCATCACGTGGAGGATCGGCATACCCAGCGCAAGGATCGACCCGACGAGCATGATGATGTACCCCGACCGCCGTTCGGCGAGCATCAGGGTTCCGCACAGCCAGATCACCAGGATGGGCACGGCGACCAGGGTTGAGCCCCCTGCCTCGGGAGTCCCGGCCCGGGCGTGGAGGGTATCGCTCGTCAGGTGAAGCGTCATCAACAGGATCGAGAGCAGAGAAGTGATGGTTAACGTGAGGTTTTGCTTCATTTGATATTCTCCCTGACCGCCATAGGTAAGGCCCTGTTTCTTGGAATGACTCTTACGTGGCCCTGAAAGGTCCGCTGTTACACCTGCGCCCGGCCGGCTGGGCTACGCGTGCAAGGCGGCCTTCCTCAATCCCGCCGGCCCGTTTCCACGGCCTGCGCCACTCTCAGCACCGTCCCCTCGTCAAAGTGCTTTCCCAGTACCTGGAGCCCAATGGGCAGGCCCGACCGGCTATGGCCGCAGGGGACACTGATCCCCGGGACACCAGCCAGATCGCCAGTGACGGTGTAGATGTCGGCCAGGTACATGGCCAGGGGATCATCGGCCTTTTCGCCGATCTTGAATGCGGGCGTAGGAGTGGTTGGGGTGACGATGGCGTCGACTTCCTGAAAGGCCATTTCGAAATCGCGCGCCAGCAGCGTGCGAACTTTCTGGGCCTTGAGGTAATAGGCGTCGTAGTAGCCGGCGCTGAGAGCGTACGTCCCGAGCATGATGCGGCGCTTGACCTCGGCGCCGAAGCCTTCGTCGCGCGTGCGGCGGTACATCTCGGCAAGCGTCGCGCTACGAGGCGAGCGATAGCCGTAACGTACGCCGTCATAGCGGGCGAGATTGGCTGAGGCCTCGGCGGTAGCGATCACGTAGTAAGTAGGGACGGCGTAGGGCGTGTGCGGTAGCGAGACGGGAACAATAATAGCGCCGGCCTCACGAAGCCTGGCGATCGAGCTCTCGACGGCGGCGCGGACTTCGCCATCCAGGCCCTCGCCAAAATATTCCCGGGGCACGCCCAGCCTGAGGCCGGCCACCGGCTTGTTCAGCTCTGCCTCGTAGTCGGGCACGGGAACATCGGCTGAAGTTGAATCCATGGGATCGCGCCCGGCGATGATCTGGAGAACAATCGCGGCGTCGCGCACCGTGCGCGTCAGCGGGCCGATGTGGTCGAGCGACGATGCAAAGGCGATCAGGCCGTAACGGGAGACGCGGCCGTAGGTTGGCATGAGTCCCACCACGCCGCAGAATGCCGCCGGCTGCCGGATGGAGCCGCCGGTATCGGAGCCCAGAGCCGCTACCGCCATTCCTGCCTCGACCGACGCTGCCGATCCGCCGCTGGAGCCGCCGGGAACCCGCAATTTGTCGCACGGATTGCGGACCGGGCCGTAAGCTGAATTTTCATTCGACGAACCCATAGCGAACTCGTCACAATTGGTCTTGCCCAGGATGATGGCTCCGGCCGCTTCCAGCCGGGCAACCGCGGTGCAGTCGTAAGGAGGAACAAAGTCGTCCAGAATCTTCGATCCGGCCGTGGTGCGCACGCCTTCGGTGACCATCACGTCTTTGACGCCGACAGGCACGCCGGCCAGCGGCGGAAGCTTTTCTCCTTTGGCGGCGAGGCCGTCGATTTTTTTGGCCTGTGCCAGCGCCCGCTCCTCACACAAGGTCAGCCAGGCATGGATCTCCGGATCGTCGCTGTTGATCTTGCGGTAAAACTCACCCACCAGGTTGGCGGCAGTGATCTTCTTCTCCGCGATGGCGGAGCGGGTAGAGGCGATGGTGAGGGTCGCAGGATCCATCAGTCAAAGCACGAAAACAAAACCTATCACGGAGACACGGAGACACGGAGACATTGAGAAAAATCAAAAAGATTAACGGTTTTTGCTCATTGCCGTCTCGCTGTGTCTCCGTGGTGGATTATTTTTCTATGACTTTCGGTACCTTAAAGAAATTCTCGTCGTGATCCGGAGCGTTCTCCAGCGCCGCCTGGTGGGGCAGACACGGACGCAACTCGTCGTTGCGCAGAGCGTCGCCCGAGCGGCCGGCAGCCGCGGTATGCGCCATCGGCGGCACATTGTCAGTATTCAGCTCATTGAGCCGGTCGATGTAACCGAGGATCGAGTTGAGGTCGCGCACCATGCGTTGGCGCTCAGCCTCAGTCAAATCCAGGTTCGCCAGATCGGCCACGTAAGCGACGTCTTTGTCGGTGACGTTCACAAGAAAGCAGTCAGCAGTCAGCATTCAGCCGCTGCAACAACCTCGTCTTCCCTAAGCTGCTTTTGGCAGAGATACTCGTGTCGTTGAAAAAGGAGATACGGTTTCATTCCAGGTCCCCACTCTGGCTGAATGCTGATTGCTGAATGCTTACTGCTGAGTGCTGATTGCTGAGTCCTGAGTGCTGACTAGCCCCCAGTCTTGGCTGAGTGCTGAATGCCGGCTGCTGAGTGCTTGCCTACAAACCTTACTTCCCGTACCAGTGGCCCCAGCAACTCCGCGAAGGCGGCAACGTATCGCGGCGCGAAGCTGATGAGCTGGGTTCGCCATGCGCCTTCGGATACCTCGACCGTCAGCGTGCCATCTTTGAAAGCCAGGGCCTGCGCGCGGGCGGAAACATCTTTGCCGCAGACGATCGGCCAGGCCAGAACCACCGCCTGTTCCGGCGGCTGTGCTTTCATGAGATCGCGCATGATGTGGCGTAAACCGCTGCGGATCGGTTCCATGACTGACGATTTTACACTCCCCATTCGCGGCCTCCAGCCCGATCAGGCGTAGCAGGCGATCGAGCGAACCACCTTGCCGCCGGCAAGCTCGAAGGTTTCCGCCGCATTCTGACCGCGATGGTTGCGGTAGAGGATGGTCAGGCTTTCGTGGCCGATGCGCAGATCGATGAAATCAAAGTGCAAATTGGGAATATCGGCGAGAGCCTTTTCCCAGTACCTTCTCAAGGCCTCAATGCCCATGATTCGGCCATTGCCCACAATCTTCTGCGCAAAGGGCGAGAGAAGAACCACATCCGACCGGTAGTGGCTGAGAACACGGTCAAGATCGCGGCTGTTCCAGGCGGCAATCCATTCCGCGGCAAAATCGCGAGCTTCGATTTCAGTCATGATTAAACGTCCTGCAGAGAATTAAGGTCAGTCGCTACTTCTATATGACGTAAGGAACAAGAGCCCTGACGCGTTTTTTGTAATCCGAATAGGCGTTTCCGAACTGTTCGGCCATGAAGTTCTCTTCCAGGCGCAGCTTCAGGGTGAAACCGAGCAGCACCAGAAAGAAGCCGAGCAAACCTCGCAGCTGGCCCTGTATCAAAGCCGTGCCCACAAACGCCAGCAGGAATCCGGAATAAATAGGGTGCCGCACCCAGGCGTACGGTCCGCTCTGGATCAGCTCGTGCTGCTCCTTGATGGTGACGGTTCCGCTCCAGTTGCGGCCGATCCACGCTCGCGCCCAGATGGCGAAGGCAATCCCGGCTGCGGTAAGAGCCAGCCCTATCCAGAGCACAGGCGCGGAGTCAGGGAGCAGCGCCTGGCTAAGCCACCAGGGCAGCGTCGTATGGGTAAAGAGCAGGAAGAACCCCGCGGCTACGGGACTGGCCTGAATCACTCGTGACGCCACCGACTGGCGGCGCACGACGCGCTTGGCCGCCAACGCGCTGATCAACCAGACCAGCCCGAGGACGCTCCAGAGGATGCCGGCGATGTTCAGCAACCATGGTTGCATCAAGTTCTGTCCCATTTTACGAGTAATGACTTCCGGAAGTTCCCCATGGCAGCCACTTGGGTTGTAGCCTATTTTTGTCGGCTTCGCTAGGACGGGAACGACCCGAATGGGTAGTTGGAAAGCGAAAGCTGCTTTAAATCCAACGACTTAGCCCCTCGGCCTCTAATGCCATTCAATGCTCCTCAGTACCGCTGAGCCTTTATTTCCAGCCGTTTAAGGGAAATTGGTCAACTGTGCCGAGCTCAGCACAGTAACATCTACTAAATTGGAATCATCTCTTTTACTTTCTGAGTGGTGCGCCGAAAAGCCGGCGCGGAGAGAAGGCACATGCAAAAGCCTGTAAAGTACGCAGAAAAAGCGTTGACCTACGCGGCGCGCGGAGCCTGGGCGGTTTTTGAACGCGTCAATCGCATTCACCCCGCGCCGGCCTTTACGCCCAAATGGTCGGACAAGCCGTTATTGAAGTCGTGGGAAAAGACCAAGCCGCCGCTCGGCTGGCCGCGCTCCACCGATTCGCTGTGTCCCAAGTGCGTACCCGAAATCCGCAAGCAGATCGTGGACGGCAAACTGCCGCACGAGATCCTGCTCAACGAAAAGGCCGGCGAGATCAAAGCCACTATCGTCGAGCGCGACGGCAAGATCATGATGGTGAAGGATTGCCCCATCCACGGCCACTTTGAAGACGTGATGGCCATCGATACTGAGTTCTTCCAGCATCTGGAGCAGGTCTTCCCCGGGCGCGATATCCGCGCTCATAACGACGAGAAGCTGCACCATCACGGCACCAGCACGGTGAAGCACGGCCGCGGCTCAGTGCTGACCATCGACCTTACCAACCGCTGCAACATGATGTGCGATCCCTGCTTCATGGACGCCAACCAGGTGGGCTTTGTGCATGAGCTGGCCTGGGAAGAAATCAAGCAGATGCTGGACAACGCCATCTCCATCAAGCCCAGGCGGCAGATGTCGGTGCAGTTCTCCGGCGGCGAGCCCACGCTCTCGCCCTACTTCCTGGACGCTGTTCGCTACGCCCGCAAAGTCGGCTACAACTCGGTGCAGGCAGCGACCAACGGTATTGAGTTCGCCAAGTCGTCCGAGTTCGCGCGCCAGGCGGCGGAAGCAGGCTTGCGCTATGCCTACCTGCAGTTTGACGGCATCGGTAACGCCGCCAACGCGCACCGCGCCGTGGGCAACCTGTTTGACGTGAAGCTGCGCGCCATCCACAACCTGCATGAAGCCGGAGTAGACATCGTTCCCGTTACGACCATCGTCAACGGCATCAACAACGAGCAGGTGGGACGCATCATCCAGTTCGCCCTGGACAATCCCAGGACGATCAGTTTCCTGAGCTTCCAGCCGGTATCGTTCACCGGCCGCGACGAGGAAATCACCGACGAGCGTCGCAAAGCCCAGCGCTACACGCTCAGCCATCTGGCGCATGATGTGAAGAACCAGACCGGCCTGGGTGAGCCCGCTCGCGACTGGTATCCGATTTCCTTCATGTCAACGTTCTCCGATTGGGCCGATCTGATCCATGGCCCCACCGCCGACTGGGGACAGCTGAGTTGCGGCTGCCATCCCAACTGCGGCGTGGGCATGGCGATCATGATCGACAAGCACACCAAGGAAGCGGTTCCGGTAACGGCTTTCCTTAAGGGCGACCAGTTAGCCAAGGACGTGGCCAGCATCAACGACGCCGGCCGCGGCAGGTTCCTCTCCGTCTTCGGCATGGCGCTGGCGCTGATGCGCAACTACGATCCATTCATGGCCCCCAAGCATTTCAAACTGATGGATTTGCTCAAGAAGTTCGACAAGACCTTTGGGGCCACCAAGAAAGCCGACAAGAAATACGGTGATGTTTCCGGCAGCCGCACGGTTGAAGACATCAAGAAGCGCCGCACCGACCGCTGGAATTTCCTGTTCATCGCCGGCATGTGGTTCCAGGACCTTTACAACTACGACTTCCGGCGCACCGAGCAGTGCATCATTCCTTACGCCACGCAGGAAGGCGAGATCAGCTTCTGCGCTTACAACACCGGCGTGGGCTGGCGCAATATCATCGAAAAGATGCATATGACGGCTACGCTCACCAAGTGGTACGAAGAGCATGGGCGGCATGAGATCTTCGCCGGCGGCAAGTCGGTGGGCCTGAGCGAAGGAGCGCACAAGCTGCAGCTTAATGAAGAGCACGTGCACGCCGCCCGCAACACCACGCTCGACGAGCTGGGCATCGCCAAAACAGCCCGCGAAGAGAAGCTCCGCGCCCGGGACTCCAAGCTGAAGAAGTCGGCTGACGACGCGCGCATGGAGGCGCTGTATCGCGAGCACATCCTGAAAGAGCCCAAGCCGCAGGGCGGCTTTGTGCCTCTGGCGTCGATTGCTCCGGCCAACGGCAACGGAAAGCCGGCGCAAGTGGAAAGCGAAAAAGAAGAGGTGTTTGGCGATTAGTCTTAAATACTCAACCACCAGGAATGCGAAGAGGCACAAAGAATCTACAGTGCCTCTTCTTTTTTTGTTGCGGACTCAAGGAGGTGTAAGGGGGCCATGTTGAGCATCTCTCACAAACCAACCCATTTTCTTCATGCGCGATCTTTCTTGCCCTTCGCGATTGCCGCGGCCTTCCTGCTTGGCTGTGCGGGACCTCCCCGGCGCGCGACCTGGAAGACGGCCACCGGGGCCGGGGAATATGAGCGCCTGATGTGGAAGGCAATCGAAAAGAAGGAATGGAAAATGATGGAATATCACCTGGCGCCATCGTTTGTGGGCGTGACCCCCGCGGGTAAAGCTCTGGATCGAACGGGCTGGGTGGAGTATTGGAAGGGCGCGCAGATGCAGGATGCGCTCATCAGCGAGCTTCAAACGCGTCCTGAAGGCGTGGATATGGTGGTTACGTGCGTCCTTCAACCTTCGGGTAATGCCTCACTCGGCGGGCCCGCAGGTGGAAGTTATCGCGTGGTCTCAGTCTGGCAGCAAGTCAAGGGCGGCTGGACACTTACAGCTACTTCGCTCACACCGGTTTTGCCCAACTAAGAATCGCATTTGGTTTTCCTCTTCTCAGCGGAATGCCATCGGTATTCCTGTCCTCTATCACCCTGGCAGCGGGCTCAACTGCTGACCGATCTCGGACAGCCCGCTTTCAGTGCGCCGTTCTTCAACTGGAACGGTGGTGGTACCAACTACGTCCATTGGGACAGCTGCTGGGCCAGCGTGGTCAATACCAACAACGCTACGGCGTTTCACGTTCTTTCCTTCAGGGAAATGATCTAGGCAAAGGCTGACGAAAAGGGCCAGCTCCATACCGGCCCTTTCTTTTTTGGAACGCCAACCCCGGCTGTGATGGAAGCCAGCCTGGCGGTTACTTTAGTTACATCCCTTTCGCGCAAGGGCTTTGGCAAACGGAAGCTAAAATCAGCTTCAGCCTGGGCCTCGTTCCATGAGCCAAGTCCAACCAAGGTGCGCACTTAATGCCGGTGTCGTCGGATTGCCAACCTACCCTAAAAGCGGCTGCCGGAAGCTGCGTCTATGACCGGGCTGGGGCCACAAACTTTAGTCATCTTTGCAAGCTAGCCGCCTGCGTCAATCCTGCTTAATGAGGAACCAGACGAAAGTACTGTTCCCGGTGGCCCACCTGTTGGCCAACTTACCCATGATGACAAAAACTAAGAGTGCGCGCCGGAAAATCAATGCTGAGCAAGGGCTTTCCCTGCTGGAATTAGTGTTTGTGGTAGCGATTGTGCTTGTCATCGCGGCCATGGCCATCCCCGTGATTCGGACGGTGATAGTTAATTATCAGCTGGATGCCAGTGGCCAGGTGGTGGCGGCCAAACTGCAGGAAGCCAGAATGGCAGCGGTAAAAGCCAACATACCCTACTATGCGAACTTTAACGGTGCGGGAAACCTCAATCAGCCGGCATGCCCTACGGCGAACTCAGTTTGCGCGGCCCCGCTTGAGATTCGTCCCTTCAACCCGACAGTGGATCCGGTTGCTGTGACTTCTGGCCCGGTGGTTTTCCAGCCGCCGAACGGCGTAAATTTCCTCCAGTTCAATGGCTTGTTGGGAGGAATTCCCCAGGCCAATGGAGTGATCGGCTTCAACGGCCGAGGCCAGCCGTGTGTGGCCAACCCCGCGAATCAGTTTATATGCGGTTCCCAGGGGACGCCGTTATTTCCGCCCGGCGGTTTTGTCTGGTTCATGCAAAACACCAGAAACAATGGCTGGGAGGCGGTAACGGTCTCTCCCACCGGTCATATCCGATGCTGGCGGCAAACCGCGGCCGGCGTCTGGCAATAGGGTGCAAATATGAAAAGACTTCATCAGGCAGGCAAGAAGTTCGACCAGCAGGGGTTTTCCATGGTGGAGATGCTCTTCGCCATGTTCGTCCTGGCGAGCGCCATTGTTGGTGCGGCCTCCATGATCGTCCTGGGGATGGGCCGCAACGCTGCCACACGTATGGACACTTCGGCCAGCAATATAGCTGAAACATTCCTTGAGAACATCGCCTCCGCAGAACCTAACGCAACCATACCGACTCCTGTCACCGACTGCGCCAATGCCGCCTGGGCAATCAACACTGCGGCCGGCGGATCGCCCCTGAACCCAGCGACAGGCGAGATCGACTTTACCCAGCCGAAAGTTGCCGGCTACCAGGCGGACTACACCGTATGCACAGCAAATGGCCTGCGGGTGAAGTATGACGTGCGCTGGGCGATCGTCCAACCCAGCGTCGCCAACCCCAGTTGGAGCTGGGCGAGACAGGTGATTGTGTCGGCTCAGCAGCCCCTGAATCTCAACCGGGGCAGGATCTTTTTCACGCCGCCGGTGACGGTACGTACCGTGGTAGGCATGTGAGGACTTCAAAGATGACGAATTCTTTGGGCAAGTCGAAAACGCGCACGAGAGCTATGGCAGGTTTCACCCTGGCCGAGATGCTGATGGTAGTGGCGGTCCTCACCATTGTGACCGGCGCGATCTTCAGGCAAATCGGCATGGCGCAGAAAAATTATCGCGCCGAGAGCCAGAAGCTGGATTTCACTGAGCAGCAGCGGACATTTGCCGATCAGTTTACCCGCGATCTGCGCCAGGCGGGGTACCCGACTGCCTTGAGCATGGGACCGGGAGCTGCCGCCAATCAGGTGGCTTCCGGCAATCTGGTGATCAATCCTGCAGGCACAAGTCTGACCATGGAAGGTGACCTGGATGGGTCTGGCATTGTTCAGGTCGTTACCTACGACTATAACGCTGCCACCGGCAGCCTGGAACGAACCGCTTCGCAGAAGGGATTGGCCGTGAACCCTCCCCTGACCATCGTCCAGAACGTGCTTCCGCCGGTTGCCAACCCCCCTCTGTTTCAACCTTGTGACGCAACGGGCAATTGCGCACCGAACCCCATTGGGGCGGTTAAGAGTGTTCGCGTGAACTTTACGTTGCAGGGAACGAATGACGCAAGAATGCCGGCCATTCAGACCACAATGACGGCCACGGCACGGCTGCCCAACTTTTAGGAGTAATCCATGAAATCCACAAAGAAAATCCGACGCAACAAGGAAAGCGGTATTGCGATGATCATAGCGCTGCTGGCGCTTCTCCTGCTGGCAATTCTCGGCATGGGGTTCATGTTCATGGCCGATACCGAGAACAGCGTCAATCGTAGCTACAAGGACTCCGAAAAGGCCTATTTCGCGTCGCGAGCGGGGCTTGAGAACGTTCGCGCCGTGCTGCTCAAGGGCAGTAACCTGTACACTCAGGCTGGCAATCTGCCCATGCCTGCGGTGGGTGTGGGCGGCCCGGGCATGATCTACGTCTACAATTCGAACGGCGCCGATCTCATCGATCCCACCTCCGGACCGCTGAATAAAAACACAGACATAGGGTCCAATTCCACGTTGGATGACGAATTGTGCAATGAACGATTTGCCGGTCTGCCACTGGCCCCCGCAGTGCCGGCTGGCGCACCTTGCTCGGGCGCGGCTCAGGTAATGAATGGCGCACTGGCGGCAACATATTTCCACGTACCGAACCCGGCTCTTGGCCCCACCGATATTCCTAACAGCAACACCGGATCCACCTTGCAGTTCAAGTGGGTGCGCATCACTAACAAGCAAAACCTGATGGGGCTGAACGGAAACCTGGTGGATAATGCGCAGGGGAACGGCCAACAGGTATGCTGGAACGGAACTTCAGAAGTCGTCACCGCGCCCGGGAACTGCGGCGGCTTAGCACCGCAGGCAAACCCGGTATGGGTTCTGACCTCTCTGGCTTTGACCCGGTCCGGCTCGCGCCGCATGACGCAGATGGAAGTGGCGTACACGCCTCCCATGACTGTTCCCGGAACCATCTCCACTGAGGCGCCGGTCACGTTGCAGGGCAGCTACCAGATCCAGTCCGACGACAACTGCTCGTGTTCGTGCACCACGGACCCCAAAACGGGGCTCAGCACCTGCACGGCGCGGGCTGGGTTCGCGCAGTGTTACAACCAGGCGCATCCCATCTATACGGCCGGCAGTATCAACGTGAACGGCAACAGCGGTTCTGTGATTTCAAACTGGGGCACCAGCGCCGTCACCGCATCGCTGCAGAATCAGCCGTGGCCGCCGCCGGGGATTAAGGACGTCAACACGCTCATCAATATGTTCGAGTCCGGAGCAAAGAACACAACCGGGCAGCCCTGGAACTACACCTGTTCAGGAACGCCCAATTTCACGTCGACGCCGGCGGTCTATGCCAATTGCGGGACGCAGACCAGCCAGCAGTTTGGAACGTTTCCTCCCAACCTGATTTCCAGCAACGGAGCCGATAACTCGGGGGCGGTCCAGCAATATACGTACGTACCCGGTAGCGTGAAGCTGACCTCCGCCTCGAACGGCGCAGGCGTGCTGATCATCGACGGCGACCTGGAAATCAATGGCGGCCTCGACTTTTATGGGCTGCTGCTGGTGCGCGGCAAGGTATCGTTCACCGGCGGCGGCTCCCAGGCCGTGAACCTGTATGGCTCGATTCTGGCGGGTGAAGACGTTTCCGCCACCGATCAGAGCATGTCCGATAGCTTCGGCGGCAGCATCAACTTCAAGTACGACCGCTGCGCGCTGAACTTCTCCACGCCTCCCGGACCGCCCAAAATGCTGGCGACCCACGAGGTGATGTTCTAAGAGGAGCCATGATGAAGAGATGTTGGGTTATATCTGTTTTCCTGATCGGCGGGGCGGCCTGCTGGGCCCAATCGGATGCAACGCCGTCGCTGGCCGACATCGCTAAGCAGAAGAAGGACACTAAGAAAGCCACGCTGGTGCTGACGGACGACGATGTGGTCAATCCGTCAGCTCCGGTGACGGCGAAGGACACTGCAAACGCCGATGGGTCTTCGCCGGATAACGGTGGCAACGCCGACTCGAAGACTTCGGACAAGACAGCGGCAAAAGCCAAGGCCGATACTGGCAGCGGACCTTCGTCCAATTCCAACTCCAAAGACACGCCTGCAGTCGCGGAGATGAAGAAGAAGCTCGACTCTCTGGTTGACCAGCGCGACAGCTGGAAACGTTCAGCCAAGCGCTACCAGGACCTGCTGGCAACGGAGAACGACGATTTCCGCCGCCAGACCTATCAGGACGCCCTGAACAACGACCAGAACAACGTTGCCGTGGTGCAGAAGAGCATTGACGATGTCCAGGCGGAGTTGGACAAGGCGCAAAAACAGCATCAATGATTCCCTGAAACTGCGAAATCGGAAAGTCCGGAGCCGGTCTAAGAGACCGGCTCTTCCTTTTGGACAAGAAGCCGGCGGAAGCTTCGCGTACAATCGCGCCAGCATGTCGCGTGCTAAAGCTATCCTGACGACGAGAGACTTCGCCGCATTCAGGGAACGGCTTCTGTGCTGGTTTGACCGCGAAAAGCGCCGGCTTCCCTGGCGCGGAGAGACCGATCCCTACCGAATTCTGGTCTCCGAGATCATGTTGCAGCAGACTCGCGTCGCTGTAGTGGAGCAGCGCTATCGCCAGTTCCTTCGCCGGTTTCCTACCATGAGTCGGCTGGCCCGCGCGCGCACGGCTACGGTCCTGGCAGCCTGGAGTGGTCTGGGTTATTATCGGCGGGCGCGATCGTTACACGCTGCGGCTAAAGAAGTTGCCGGCACGCGGCGGTTTCCAAAAACTGCTGCAGAACTCAGAGCGCTGCCTGGCGTAGGACGCTATACCGCCAACGCCGTGGCCAGCATCGCTTTCGGCGAACCGGTTCCGGTGGTGGATGGCAATGTGAAACGCGCGCTGTCGCGCCTCAGCGGAGAAACCTTAAGCGACGAGCGGTGCTGGACCATTGCCGGCGCGCTTCTCGATGTACGCCGGCCGGGCGATTTCAATCAGGCCATGATGGAGCTGGGCGCGCTGGTGTGCCTGCCGCGCCAGCCAATGTGCACGGATTGTCCCGTGCGGTGCTTTTGTGCCGCCCAGGGCGCGGGATCGCCGCGGGCACAATCTCCGCGCAAAAAAGCCGTCTTGAATTACGCGCTGGTTCTGCGCGAAGACTCGATTCTCATGCAGCAGCGCCCGCGGTCGGCTTCGTTGATGGCGGAGATGTGGGAGCTGCCTTTGATCGAGAACGGAGCGTGCCATCGAAGCCGGCCCTTGCTGAAGCTGCGGCACTCCATCACTGATACAGATTACCTGGTCTCTGTCTTCGCGATGAAGAAGCCCTCTTCTCGCCGCGGCAGATGGGTGCCTCTCAAGTCCAGCAGGAGTTTGCCGCTGACGGGGTTGGCGCGCAAGATTCTCAGTCGGCTCCAGGCAGCTTGATCTACTCGTTGCGCAGGGCCAGCGCAGGCTCCACTGCGGTCGCGCGCCGTCCCGGGAGATAACATGCGGCAAACGTGACCATCAGCAGCAAAACCGCAACTGCCGCGAAGGTCAGCGGATCAAAGGGTTTGATGCCGTAGAGGAAACTTGCCATTAGCCGCGTCGCGCCCAGGGCGGCGACCAGCCCAATCGCGATTCCCGCTACCGCTATACCCAGGCCTTCGTTCAGAATCATGGCGAAGATGGTCTGGCGCCGCGCGCCCAGGGCCATGCGAATACCAATCTCCTGCGTGCGCTGTCCCACCGAATAAGAAATCACCCCGTAAATCCCGATGGCGGCCAACCCCACGGCGAGCCCGGCAAATCCCGCCAGCAGGAGCATAGAGAACCGCGGCTGGGCCAGGGAATCGTTGACCAGCGTTTGCAACGTGGTCACGTTGGCCAACGGCAGATCGGGATCCAATGACTGAACGGCGCCGCGAATTGAGCCCGCGACTGAATCGGCCTCACCCAGTGAGCGTACCACCAGCGACATGCTCTGCATCGAAGGATACGGCTTCTGGGTGTAAGGAACGTACATCTCCGGACCCGGAGTTTCGCGCAAAGAGAGATGCTTCACGTCGGCGACGATGCCCACGATCTGCATGAGCGGAAAGCGATTGCTGCCCAGTCCAACTTGCTTCCCCAGCGCATCCTGGCCTGGCCAGTATTGCTCGGCCATAGCTTTGTTGATGATCACAACCGGCACGGAATCGGCGGTGTCGCTTTCCAGAAATTCGCGGCCGCGCAGCAGCGGTGTTTGCACAGCAGAAAAATATCCCGGGGAGACGATGGTGTAGTTGGCGAAAGGCTTGTCATTGGCGCTGCTTGAAACTCGTCCTGGAACACGAATGCCCGATCCTTCCGTGCTGCCTCCCATGGGAACGGTTTCCACTAGAGCGGCGCCTTGCACGCCCGAGGCGGCGCGCAGCTGCGGCAGCATGCGTTGGTAGAATGCGACAATGGCGCTCTCGCCCAGATACTTTGCCGGAGGCAGCGAGAGCCCAAAAGTCAGCACACGATCGGCGCTAAACCCGGGATCTACAGCCATCAGGTGGGCGAAGGTCTGCGTGAGCAGGCCGGCAGCCACTACCAGCACAACCGCCAGGGCCATTTGCCCGGTCAGGATCGCGCGACGCGCTCGCGGAGTAGAGCTGCCTCCCGCCGACCGCGCCCCGCCTTCCTTCAAAGCAGACATGAGCGCCGCGCGTCGGGCGGAGAGGGCGGGGGCCAGCCCGAAGAGCATTCCCGTGGCCAGAGTTGCCACGCACGCAAAGCCGGCCACCCAGGGATCGATACTCGCTTCCTGCAGGCGGGGTATGTTGGATGGGCCGAAACTTTTCGCCAGGCTGATCAACAGCTTTGCTACGGGAAGTCCCAGCACTCCCCCGAACCAGGCCAGGAGCAGGCTTTCCGTCAGCAACTGGCGGAGCAGGCGTCCTCGGGCAGCGCCCAGGGCGGCGCGAAGGGTGAGTTCCCGTTGACGAGCGATCGATCGCGAAAGAAGCAGTCCGGCGACATTGGAACAAACCAGGAGAAGAACTACGCCGACGGCACTGAGGATGAGCAACAGCGGGCTGCGAACCTCGCCGGAAACCTGGCTCGGCAGCGAGACCACACGAGAATTGAACCAACCCTTCGAATTTACAGGGAACATGCTTTCTCGGAGCTTGGCGAACACATTCATTTCCGCCTGGGCTTGGGCGATGGTGGCGCCGGGCCCCAGGCGGCCGACGATTGCCGCCAGATCCGAGGTCTCATCAGGCTGGCGCCGGCCGGAGCGCAAAGCCAGCGGGACCCATAGCCGCGTTTCGCGTGAAAAGTTGAAGCCAGGGGGCAGTTCGTCGGCGCGGGGAAAGTCAAATCCGCGCGGCATAACGCCGATCACCGTGTAAGCGGCGCCGTTGAGCTGGATGGTTTGCCCCAAAATGGCGGGTGAGGCTGCGAACTGCTCGCGCCAGAGTCCATCGCCCAGAACGACTTCGTGCTCGTGCCCGGGCTTGTCTTCTTCATCGCTGTAGGTGCGGCCGAGTTGCGGCTTTACCCCCATCGCCGCAAAGAAGCCGGCTGAGGCCCGTAATCCTTCCAGGATGCGGGGATCGCCGGCGCCGGTCAGGTTGAAGGAATCGCTGTAAAAAGCGCTGAGGTTCTGGAGCGTCTTCACCTGCGTGCTCATGACCTCAAAGTCTTCGCGGCCCCAGGGGAAATCCTCATACCCTACGTTTAGTTCGGGCGGGCACAATCGCCAGGGAAAGACAATTCTCCCGGCTTCTGGATAAGGCAGTGGTTTGATCAGAACCGCATGCACCACACTGAACACGGCGATGCTGGCGCCGATGCCCAGCGCCAGGGTAAGAATAGCCGCGGCTGAAAACCCGGGATTGCGGCGCATGGTGCGTAGTCCAAAGCGCGCGTCCTGAAAGAATGTTTCTATGAGATGAGCGCGGCGGGATTCCCGACACCGTTGCTTCGTGCTCTCCACGCCGCCAAATTCGATGTTAGCGGCCCGCTGTGCCTCTTCCGATGTCAGGCCGCGGCGGCGGTGCGCCGCGATACGTTGTTCGAGATCGAAGCGCAGTTCCGATTCAAGCTGCTCTTCGGTCTTCCGTTTCTGGAAAATTCGCCGCAATGTGTACATGAAACAAATCTCCGTTGGTGCGGTTATTCGTAGCGCAGGGCGATCATCGGGTCCACGCGCATTGCGCGCCGCGCCGGGACAGAGCAGGCCGCCAGGGCCACGGCCGCCAGCAGCAGCCCCACGGCAGCGAAGGTCAGAGGATCGCTGGTGCTGACGCCGAAGAGCAGAGTTGCCATGAGTCGGGTGATCGCGAGAGCAGCAGCGATGCCGATCACCAGACCAGTGAGGATCAGCCAGGCGCCGTGGCGGATCACCAGACGCAACACGTCCATGCGGCTGGCGCCCAGAGCCATGCGGATTCCGATCTCCTGCGTGCGCTGGCCGGCCACGTACGACACTACGCCGTAAATCCCCACGCTGGCCAGCAGTAGCGCTAGGGCTGCGAAGCCGCCCAGCAGGAACATTGAGTAGCGCCGGGTGGAGATCGAGTCGGAAATGATTTGCTCCATGGTTCGCGGGGCGTACACGACCTGCTCGGCGTTCATCTGGCGCATCACGGTGCGGATGGAATCAAACTGCGCGTTGGGATCTCCGTTGCCGCGCACTGCCACGCCCGTGCCTTGGCCGGCCAGAATCATGGCTGGATCGGGAAGCTGCATGAAGGGAACGTACATCTGGGCGCGGAGGGCCTGCGTGTCGTCGCTGTCCAGGCCCCACTGCTTTACATGCCGCACGAGGCCGACGATCTCAGTGAGCTCGCTGTGATCGTTGCCATCGTCG
Source organism: Candidatus Angelobacter sp. (assembly GCA_035307585.1). Classification (GTDB taxonomy): domain Bacteria; phylum Acidobacteriota; class Terriglobia; order Terriglobales; family Acidobacteriaceae; genus Angelobacter. Next base: position 167,359 of record DATGHX010000012.1, on the reverse strand, counting down.
AGGTTGATGCGTTTGCCGACGGGATCTTCGTTAGGGAAGAACTTGGTGGCAAAAACTTCGTCCACGGCCACCACGTGAGGCGAGTGTTCGTCATCATGAGCTGCGATGAAGCGTCCCCGCAAAAGCGAAATGCCCATGGTCTTCAGGTAGTCCGGGCTGACCACATAACGCAGCGTCCAATTCATGTCGTTCGGACTGGAAGGCCGGGGACGCCCCTCCAGCCAGAACAGGGCTTCATCGTCGCCCTGCAGCGGGAACGCTCCCCACAGGAACGAGCCGGCCTCAACGCCTGGGACTGAGGCCAGCCGCGTGTCGATCTGGCGATAGGCGGCGCGAATCGACTGCGGCGTGGCTTTGCTCATGGAAGGAGGCAGCGACAAGCCAAAGGTCAGAACGTGGTGTGTGTCGAATCCGGGATCGATCGTCCACAGGTGCCCCAGCGTGCGAATCATCAGGCCGGCGCTGGCGAGCAGAATCACCGCCATGGCAATTTCGGCGACCACCAGCGCATTTTGCGCCCGGTTCCGCGCGCGCCCGGTTCTAAGTCCCCCGAACCGCATCCGTGCCAGAACGTTGGATTTAGAGATCTTCATCGCCGGCGCCAGACCAAAGAGAATGCCTGACAAAAGCGAAATCAGCATAGTGAAGACCAGCACGTGAGCATCAAGTCGAATTTCCGTAGCACGGGGCAGAGTATCCGGCAGAGTCCGAACCAGTGCGGCTTCGCCCCAGGCGGCTAAGCCCAGGCCGAGCGCTCCGCCGGCGGCCGCCAGGAGCACGCTCTCAGTGAGAAGTTGGCGCACCAGGCGCGACTGACTGGCTCCCAGGGCTACACGAATCGCGAATTCGCTGGTTCGTGCGCTTGACCGGGCGAGCAGCAGGTTGGCCACGTTGACGCAGGCGATCAGCAGCACAAATCCCACCGCGGCCAGCAACACGATCAGGAATTGCTGCACCGGCCCCAGGATCTGTTGGCGTAGTGGAACCAGCGTGGCGCCGATGCCCTTATCTTCGTCGGGATAGGCAGTGGCCAGGCCGCGCGTGATCTGTTCCATGTCGGCGCGCGCCTGGCTGACGTTCACTCCAGGCTTCAGCCGGCCGACACCGTGAATGCCAAGCCCCACGGTGCGCTTGGGCAGCAGAGGATTGTTCCACTGGCCGAACGGCAGGTAGACGTCGTTGACACCGAAGCCCCGGTCGAGACCCGCAACAGGTGGAATCACTCCAATGATGGTGTACTCGCGGCCGTCGAGAGTCATGGTCTTGCCCAGGATGTCCGCCGAGCCGCCGAACTTACGCTGCCATAGTCCGTGATGGATCATGACCAATGGCGCCCCGCCGATGGCGTCTTCTCCCCGCTCGAGGGTGCGGCCCAGAGCCGGAGTGATGCCCAGCACATCGAAGAAGTCTGAAGAAACGAACAGGCCCCTCACCTGCTCGGCATCACCGGCTCCGGTGAGGTTGAATCCAAAATTGCGAAAGACGGCCATGGCGGAGAAAGAGTGATTCTCCCGCTGCCAATCCAGGAAGTTGGGATAAGAAATCGAGCCCCGTTCAAAATTGAGCTTGCTCTCGTGCAAAGCCACCAGCTCATCGGGATGAGGAAAGGGCAGCGGATTGATGAGAACGCCGTTGACGACGGAAAAGATTGCCGTATTGGCGCCGATCCCCAGAGCCAGTGTGAGTACTGCAACGGCAGTGAACCCCTTGCTCCGGCGCATGGTGCGCAGAGCGTAGCGGAGGTCCTGCAAAAGCGTCTCCAGGAAGTGAACGCGGCGGGACTCGCGGCATTCTTCCTTCACCGCTTCCACCCCGCCGAATTCAAGGCGAGCCTGGCGCATTGCTTCATCGCGTGAGGCGCCTTTCTCCACCAGGTCGGCGATGCGTTGCTCCAGGTGGAATCGCAGCTCCGAGTCCAGTTCGCGCTCGGTCTGCTGTTTACGGAATAGGCGGCTTAGCCAGTACATGGGCTGCTCCTTATTCGGCGGTACTCAGAATCATGGCCACCGCCGCTGCGGTCTGCTCCCAGTTGCGGACCTCGGTTTCCAGCTGCTTGCGCCCTTTGCGCGTAAGCGCGTAGAACTTGGCTTCGCGCCCGGTGTCCGTAGCGCGCCATTCCGCCTGCAGCCAGCCTCGGTCTTCCAGGCGATGCAGAGCGGGGTACAACGAGCCTTGCTGCACCTGAAAAAACTCATTGGAAATCTGCTGAATACGCTGGGAGATGGCATAACCGTGGATGGGGCCCAGGGCCACGATCTTTAGGATGAGCATGTCCAGCGTGCCTTTAAGGAACTCGGCTTTGGTGTCATTCGCGCTCATAGGTAAGTGTTCGACATATTATGCCTAGAACTTCGACACATCAATAGACGTGGGCGTCTTGCAGCGGTTAGCAGCATTTGAGACTCTGAGTTCGGGCTCGGCTGGAACTTGAAGGGTCGGGGTGGACGAGACGAAGCCTTCGAGAGCATTTAAAATAGTATTGGAGGGCTACGATGCCGGCTCTAGCCAGCGGAGTACATGCGCCTGATATTCACCTGTCGTTCGTCGATGGAAAGAAGTTCTCGCTGCATGAGGCCTTGAAGCATGGCCCGGTAGTGGCTGCGTTTTTCAAAGTGAGCTGCCCGGTGTGCCAGTTCGCCTTCCCTTACCTCGAGCGCCTGTTTCGCTCGTATGGTCAGGGCGGGAAAGCGAGCTTCGTCGGCATTTCCCAGGACTCGGCGCGCGATACTCAGGATTTCAACAGCCAGTTCGGCATCACCTTTCCCACCCTTCTCGACGAGAAGGGCAAATATCCCGCCTCCAATGCCTATCGGCTGACCAACGTGCCCAGCATCTTTCTGATCTCCCGCGAAGGCGAGATCGAAGCCTCTATCGAAGCCTCTATTGTGGGCTGGTCGAAGAAAGATATGGAACAGTTGGGCACAAAACTGGCCGAGCTGAGCGAAACTCCGGCGAACCCTATATTTTCGCCCGCTGAGAAGGTACCAGAGTACAAGCCCGGCTGAGAGTCCAAGAACTGAACCCGCGGTCTGCGGGAGAAAGCAAGCCTCAAGTCGCCCGATGCAGGTGCCGATAGTAACTCCATGGCTGCCGGTTTACGCAAGCCATTGCCAAACAGTGAGTTAGAATTTTGCTTCCCCCGAAGACTGTCTAAATATGGCTTTTTCCTTCCTGCAACGCGGGAATCCGGCGGAACACGCCCGTCTGCTTGAGCTGACCAGCTACGAGCCCATCCTCGTGCTGGAGGAATTGGCCACCGGCATCGACAACGTACGTCATGATGTGTTCCTCAGCGGACGATTCTCCGACGCCGCCCGCCTGCAAATCTTCAAGTTCATCGCCAAGCACGGCAACGTAGAGGACCTGCTCTCCGAGCCCTTGTTGGGACGCTCTGAGAATTCCGCCGCACGCGCCTGGGACCGCCGCCCCGTGGCCAAGGTGTTCGAGGCCGGCGATTTCAAACGGCTGCTCACCGATCTGCACGTGGCCGCGCTGAACCAGGCGAAAGCTGCCAACAACGTAAACATCGACCTGCTTTTCCGGTTAGCGGTCATCAAGTTTCTGCGAACGGAGCTCATCAACCAGTACAACCTGGTGCTGGAGCGCTGCCGGGCGCGGGTTAAACAGTACGACGGCCTGCGCAGCTCGAGCGCCAACACTATGGCCATCCGGGAGCGTTTCGCACAATTCCATATCAACAAGAAAGCCGTGCTGCGGCGCGCCGGCCAGGATCTGTTCTTCATCCTGCGGCAGGCGGAGAAAGAAAGCCTGGCGCGCACCCGGCGCTCTTTGTTTGGCGACGCCGCGGCCCTGGCTTACGAGTTGCTGCTCAATCGCCTGCTCTTTACTGAGGACGGGCAGGACAATTACCTCAACGCCGAACACTATGTGCTGCTGGGCAATTACGACCGTGATCGCGACCGTTTTCCCATCATTCAGCAGATCGCAGCGCAGTATCTCAAGCTCCTCGGAATCGTAAGCGAAGTCGACGATCCCCGCGTAGACACTATTCTCAACGTCCCGGAAAATGCGCAGGAGATTATGGCCAACGGCTCGCCCGACGAAGCGTCGGCCAAGGCCAAGGCGCAGAAAGCGTTGCTCGCCACGTGGGTTGACGTGTTGGAACAGGAAGGCGTGATGGAGAGCGTGCTGGCGTCGTACGAGGTAGTTCCGTTGCTGGCGCAGTATCCGCCCATTAATCCCCAGCAGCTCAAGAATGCTTTGTTCTCGCGCGAAGAGCTCAAGCGCGTGGAGACTTTGCTGGAAGAGCACGGCAAACTTTCCCCGGAGAATCTGCACGCGGCAGGAAAGAAAGTATCCAGCACCAGGCCGGCGGAGCGCGCTCGTCTGGCGGGACGGTTCTTTACCGACTTCATCCGCTATCACCGCGATCTGCGGCGTATGGAAGCCGTGGTTTCTGCCATGGATACGGTCAACGTGATCAGCACCGACCGCTTCCGCGAGCTCTCTTCCATCAACAACACGCTGTACGAATTTCTGCTGCCGGAAGAGCAGCGGCCGGCCGAAGAAGAGAAGGTCACGAGCCACGTCATTTTGAAAGCTGACATCCGGGAATCCACCACGCTGACGCGGACGCTGTTCGAGCGGGGATTGAATCCCGCTTCCTACTTCAGCCTCAATTTTTACGATCCCATCAACAAGCTGCTGCCGAAATACGGAGCCAAGAAAGTCTTCATAGAAGGCGATGCCATCATTCTGGCGCTGTTCGAGCGTGAAGGTGAGAGCGCGAGCTGCGTCGGCCACGCCTGCATGCTGGCCAAAGAGATCATTGAGATCGTGACCGCATACAACGAACGGTCGCAGGCCAGCGGGCTGCCGGTACTGGAACTGGGCATCGGCATCTGCTACCAGGACTCCGCCCCCATGTACCTGATGGATGGCAGCAAGCAGATCATGATTTCCAAGGCCATCAACGAGAGCGACCGTCTGTCTTCCTGCAGTAAGGGAGTCCGCCAGGTGCTGGAACAGCGCGATCTCCTGTTCAACGTGTTCTCCTTCAAAACCGTTGAAGACAGCGCTACCGGCGGCGAGCCCAGCGAGTTTCTGCTGCGCTACAACATCGGCGGAATTCACATCAACGAGGCCGCGTTCCAGAAGCTGCGCAGCGAGATCTCGCTCCAGGCATATGAGCTGCGTGTGCCCATGATCTGGAAGGAGAGCACGGTGCGGGTTTACAGCGGCTCAGTGCCTCTGGGCCAGGGAGTCTTCCACCCAGTCATCGTGCGCGAAGGGCGAATCGCCCATGTGGATCCCCGCGACTTCTCCCTCAAGACCATGACTGACAAGCCGTACTATGAAGTCTGCGTAAATCCGCGCATCTACGCCGCCATCGAAGGCGTGCAAAAGCGCCCGGAAGCAGCCATGGCTGCCAGGTAAAGCACTTCTGCCGGCAAAAGTAATCTCTCCACCGGCTCCGGTAGAATCAACAGTTAACAGGTATGCAGGAAATAGTGTTGTACGATCCGGAGCGCCGGCCGCCGAATTGGACCGACCTCATGCGGCCGGGCCAGTACGCGGTCTTCCAATCCGACGCCGCCACCGACGTGGAAAAGGACATCACTGGCCGCTACCTGCGTGAAGCCCGTAAGAGCACCTGCCTGGTATTTGATTCCCTGGCCGAAGCCGAGGCCTATTGCGAAGCCAGGGTCAATGAGGTTCACCGCCTGCGCTGCGACGTCTATGACCACAAGGGAAAGGCGAAGCCGCCGCTGGTGAGCTTTGTTCATCACGAACAGCTAAAGCGGCCGCGCAGGTATGCCGGCTGGGGATGGCTGCTCATTGCCGGCAGCCTGCCGTTGTTCTGGATCGACTGGCGGCAGCGGGGAGCGCTCATCGCTCCCACCGTGATAGGAATCAACATGATCTTCGCGGGTTTGCGATTGATCTATTGGGCCAGGGGAGCCGCGGGGATAAGACGAGCTCCACGGGAACTGACTCGATGATCAAGACTGCAGGTCGGGTACTGACGATGAGCGTCCTCTGTTGCGCGCTGTTGTCGGCCGCTGCTGAGCAGTCCAAGGTGCAGGCGGACCGGGTTGTGATCGTGAAGTCAGAGCGAACCCTGACCTTGCAGCGCGGGGGCAAGGTGCTCAAGCGCTACAAGGTCGCGCTGGGGACCAATACCGTGGGCCCTAAAACCCGTCAGGGCGACGGCAAGACGCCGGAGGGCCTGTACACCATCGATTCGCGCAACCTGCACAGCCAGTTTCACCGCTCGCTGCACGTCTCCTATCCCAACGCCGCCGATCGCACCCGCGCGGCCAGGCTGAAGGTATCTCCCGGCGGCGACATCATGATTCACGGATTGCCGCCGGCTTACGCGTATCTCGGTCCGCTCCATCGCCAAAGCGACTGGACGCTGGGCTGTATCGCCGTGACCGACGCCGAGATCGACGAGATCTGGGAATTGGTGCCGAACGGGACAGTAGTGGAGATCAAACCATGAGACGGAAAGCTCCCTACCGTAACCAGATCGGTTCAGGTGGAACAACAACTCTGCTTGACCTCACCGCAAAGTAGATCGATCATAAGCCTTCATCCAGTAGTTCTTTGACGATGGCCCGCGTGCACACCATATTCGTGTTTCTCGCAGCAGTGACGGTGGTGGCTGCCCTGCAGAACAGCCCTGCCAACGGCGGATCGAAGCAGACTGCTCCGCCTCCCGCCGAAGATATCTCCGGGATGTACAGCTTTCTCGGTACCGGCGAATTTTTGCAGATCAATCTGGAGGGTGGCGCTGTCTCCGGGTATGTCTCACGCTTGGGCGATCTGGAGAGCGATCGCGGGACGTTCCTCGATCAGTTTTTCGACAAGGCGTCGATTCAAGGCCACGAAGTCACCTTCACCACCAAGGTGCTGCACGGCGAGTGGTTCGAGTTCAAGGGCCGCTTCGATCGCGGACGTGCCAGGAGCAAAGGCGAAGACGGTTACTACACTCTGCGCGGCACTCTCACGGAGTTTTCGACCGTTGGAGATGACAAGAATCCTACCAGCCGTCCCCACCAAGTGGAGTTCAAGTGGATGGCGCAGCCGCAGGATGTGGAAGAGAGGAAGAGCAAATCCAAAGCGCGATGAGATTTTCCTGCAAAAATGCCTCAGTCCTTGTGCGTTCGTCTCGCTTTGCGACTCAATGTCAAATGATGGAAAAATTTCAGTGCTGATTTTTCCACTCATTTCCACAGATTTTGGCGATCTCCACAGCGTTTTCCACTGAAATCCTCAAGAGGCGCTTGGTGGCTCTTGCGGCGTGCGATGGCTTTCGTAGATAGTGCAGACACTCAAGTGTGCGATGTTCGCAGCATGAGAGCACGCCCGGTTCGGAAGGATCGGAGATACGCGCCCCCGAAGAGGGCCCGTGTTGGAGCTGAATCTGCGCTGGCTTCGTCGGAAGCGACGTAAGCTTTGTCTCATCCGTGAAAACGGCTGAGCGTGAGAGTGGCTCGCGGCAACTCGCTCACACACGCTGCACGGAAGAGTGCAGCGGGCGAACATCTCACCCCGCAAAGCCCGGCCTGTATGGCTGGTACAGGCCGGGTTTTTAATTGGTCGAAGCGGGCGCAACCTGAAATCGGAGCGATCAGTCCCAACAACTTCGGCTTGCCATCCTCGCGCGTTTGATTTTGCGAGCGAGGAGAGCCGCGCTTCTCCGGGTTTTCGCCCTATAATGTCCTGAGAAGCTGGATAGGAGATGGCGAGCACCGATTACAGTCTGGACCGCGGTTTGCCTGCCAGCGCGGACGCCGAGCGGGCTGTGTTGGGCGCCATCCTTCTCGACAACGACGCGTATCCCCAGGCCGCCGAGTTCCTGCGCGCCGAAGACTTCTCGCTCGACTCCCACCGCCGAATTTATCTGCGCATGATGGAACTGGCCGAATCCGGCCGGCCGGTGGACTTCGTCACCTTGACCGAGCAACTGGGCCAGCACAACGAGATTGAATCGGTTGGGGGCGTGGCCTACGTGACCTCGCTGACCGACGGCCTGCCCCGGGTCAAGAACATTCAGCAGTACGTCACCATCGTGAAGGACAAGGCGCTGCTGCGCGGCCTGATTCATGCGGCTTCAGGCGCAATCGAGAAGGCGTACGCGCAGGACGCGCCGGCCGATGAGATCGTGGACGCAGCCGAATCGGCGATCTTCCAGATCGCGGAGAAACGCATCGGCCAGGGCTTCATGGGCATTCCTGAGATCGTGCAGAGATCTTTCGGCACCATCGACAAGCTCTACGAGCAGGGCCAACGCATCACCGGCCTGGAGACGCACTTCGAGGATTTCGACGCCCTTACCAGCGGGCTGCAGAAATCAGATCTGATCATCGTTGCGGCGCGGCCGTCGATGGGCAAGACGGCGTTTGCCATCAACATCGCGGAGAACGCGGCGGTGCGCGATAAGAAAGTAGTCGGCGTCTTCTCGCTGGAAATGTCGCGCGAGTCGCTGCTGCTGCGCATGTTGTGCTCGCAGTCCATGGTGGACTCGCACAAGCTGCGCACCGGCTTCCTGGGCCGCGACGATTATCGCAAACTGGTGGATGGCCTGGCCGCGCTGGTAGAGGCGCCGATCTTCATCGACGATACGCCGTCCATATCCCTCTCGGAGATGCGCGCCAAGTGCCGCCGCCTGCAGCAGGCGCACGGACGTCTGGACATGGTAGTGGTGGATTACCTGCAACTAGTGGCTGCGTCGCCGCTGGGCAGCTCAGGCCGGCGTTATGAGAACCGGACGCAGGAGGTCTCGGCCATCTCGCGCGGCCTGAAGGCCATGGCCAAAGAGCTGCGCTGCCCGGTGGTAGCCCTCTCGCAGCTCAGCCGCGCTCCGGAGAACCGCACCGGCAATAACCGCCCGCAACTCGCCGACCTGCGCGAGTCGGGCGCGATCGAACAGGATGCAGATGTGGTGGCTTTTATCTTCCGCGAAGAAGTCTACAAGCCCGACGATCCCGATCTCGAAGGTAAAGCCGAGCTGATCATCGCCAAGCAGCGCAACGGCCCTACGGGCATCGTGAAGCTGGCCTTCATCAAGAGGTCGACGCGGTTCGAGAACTTGGCCGTCGACCAGGGGCAGGGAGAATACTAGTCACCGTTCGCAAATTCGCGAGACGTACCCGGTCTGGCGAAGCCGCAGCTACTCCCGCAACTCCCGCAAATTGATGCCCAATTGCTGGCACTTCTTGTACAGATGGCTGCGCTCCACGCCAAGGGCTTTGGCGGTGTTGGTAATGTGGTGATTGTTGCGCTTGATCTCTTCCAGAATCATCTCGCGTTCGAACTGTTCCACTCGCTGCACCAGCGGTCCGGATGCCGAGATCATGCCTGCGCCGGAGCTGGCCGCTGCCGAAGGCAGAGCCGCGCTGACGGTGGCGGCCGTAATGGTGTCACTATCGGCGTAGAGCAGCACGCGCTCGATCACGTTGCGCAGTTCGCGGATGTTGCCTGGCCAGGCATAAGCCTGCAGGGCCTGGATGGCGTCCGGAGCGAACTGAACATCCCTCCATCCGTTCTGTTTCACAATCTGGGCGGCGAAGTGGCGAGCCAGTGCGGGAACATCTTCCAGCCGCTCGCGCAGCGGTGGCAGAGCAATAGGGAAGACATAGATGCGGTGGAAGAGGTCCTGGCGGAAGGCGCCTTGTTTTACTTGTTCTTCCAGGTTGCGGTGCGTGGCCACCACCACGCGCACGTTGACCTTGATGGGTTTGTCGCCCCCGATGCGTTCCACCTCGCCCTGCTCGAGCACGCGCAGCAGCTTGGCCTGCATGGGCAGCGGCATGTCGCCGATCTCGTCGAGGAAGAGCGTCCCGTCATGGGCCTGTTCGAACTTGCCCACGTGGCGGCCTGCAGCGCCGGTGAATGAGCCTTTCTCGTGGCCGAAGAGCTCCGACTCGATCAGCTCGGCGGGCACGGCTGCGCAGTTCAGCGTGACGTATGGTCCCTCGCGGCGCGGACTCTTCTCGTGGATGGCGCGCGCGATCAGCTCCTTGCCGGTCCCGGTCTCGCCGAAAATACAGACACGGGTCTCGCTGGCCGCCACGCGGTCTACCTGCGCCATGAGCTTGCGCATCTTCTCACCGGTGAAGACGATGCCATCAGCGCCCAGCTGCCGACGCAGGCGGCGGTTTTCCTGTTGCAGGCGTTCGAGTTTCAGCGCGTTCTGGACGGTGAGCAGAAGCTTGTCGGTGGAGAGCGGCTTTTCCAGGAAGTCGAGCGCGCCGAGTTTGGTGGCCTTAACCGCCATTTCGATGTGCGCCTGGCCGGACATCATGACCACCGGCGAAGTTATGCCGGCCGCGCGGATCTCTTCGAGCAGTTTCAGGCCGTCCATGCCGGGCATGACCACGTCGGAGAAGATGAGGTCGAATTTCTCTGACTTCACGATCTCCAGAGCGCGAACCGGATTGTCGCAAACCGTGGCTTCATGGCCGGCCAGGCGAAAGGCGCGGGAGAGCGAAGCGAGGGTGTTGGCGTCGTCGTCGATGATGAGTAAGTTGGCTTTGCTCACGGTAGTCACTAGTTGACACTTAGCACTTAGTAAAGCCATGTACCGCAGGGTTCGCTAAGTACTAAATACTAATTACTAAGTACTGACAAGCGGCAGTTCAACCCTGAATGTCGTTCCCGCGTTCTTCGCACTGGTCACGCTGATCTTTCCGTGATGATCGCTGACCACCGACTGCACGATGGCCAGGCCCAGTCCGGTGCCGTGCTGGCGGGTGGTGTAGTAGGGCGTGAACAGCCGCTGGCATTCTTCCGGAGTCAGGCCGCTGCCGGTGTCGGAGATCTCGAGCACCGCCGACCGGTGGTTCACCGAGGTGCGGAAGGCAAGCCTGCCGCCCTGGGGCATAGCGTCAATCGCGTTGAGCACCAGGTTTTCGACCACCCGACGCAACAGCACCGGGTCGCCGCTGACTGGAGGTACGCTGCCCAGTTCCAGCTCGGGCTCGATGCGCGCAGGTCCGCTCGAAAGCTGGCTTTGAAACAGCTGAGCGACGCTGCGCACCAGTTCGTCAAGGTCCACATTCTGAAACTGCGGCGCGGGCATCTTGGAGAAGTCGCTGAAACGCGCGATGATGTTTTTGAGGTTGGCGATCTCCTCCAGCAGCGTAGCCGTGCTTTCGCGAAAGACTTCATCGAACTGTTGCGGAGTATTTTCGCGGGCGCGCAGCAGGTTTTCCACCGTAATCTGCAGCGGAAAGAGCGGATTCTTTAGCTCGTGCGCAAGGCGCCGGGCAAGTTCGCGCCACGCCGCCACGCGTTCGCTCTGCACCAGACGGTCGCGCTGGGCAACGATCTCCTCGGTCATGCGGTTGAAAGCGGTTGCCAGCCGGCCGACTTCGTCTTGCGAGCGCGGTTCCACCTGCACGTCCCACCGGCCTTTGGCAATGTCGGCGGCGGCTTCAGCGAGCTCGTTGATGGGACGGGTGAGACGTGCCGCCAGCACGCCGCTGATAGTGACGCCGACGAGCACGCCGAGGGCGGCAATAATCAAGCTTACGTTGCGGATGCGTCTTTCCAAGCCCTGTTCCTGCTCCAGCGAGTTGCTGACCAGCAGCACGGCAGGAACGCGGTCAGCGTAACCGGCGAGAGGAATCGCGTGGACGATGGCTTCCTGATCGTGCGCCGCTCCATATTCGATAGTGCCGGAGTTCTCGCTGCGCAGGTTGATGGCCTGCTCAATGAGCGGCGTCAGCTTGTTCTGGTCCAGGTTGTCGTTACCGGCCGCGGTCTCTTTGCCGATGCTGACGATCCCCGCCGAACCATCTTCAGGCGCGCTGTAAATTGAGACGCGCATTCCCGGCGGCGGCGAGAGCGAGGCCATCACGGCATCAAGCTTGCGCCCCCCGAGCAGGTAGATCGTGGTTCCCAGAGCACGCACCGGGCGTAGACAAAGTAGCGCGAGCGTGCTGCCCTGGGCGGTCTCAACCTGGCGAAGAAACGCCTGCTGGGGTTGCGACGGGTTATCGAGAAACCAGCGTTGCTTGAAGCCAAAACGCGCGGGCCAGTGGGCGGAGGAGATGATGGTTCCGTCCGCCGCGATGAGGTCGAGGAAATCGAGGCGCTGCGCGGAGGCGTAACCGGCGGCATCGTTCACGTGGGGGGCGTAATCCGAACCGCCGGAGAGCTCGATGGCGGAACGCAGCATGGAGTCGGAGGTGGCGATGGTCTCCATGCCGCGGGCAATCTCCTGGCCTTCATGGTCGAACTCGCGCCGAAACTGGTTGACCAGGCCGGCGGTGCGCTCTTCCTCGATGCGGCGAAAGGATTCGTGAGCGCGCTCCTCGATCAGCCAGGCCACGGCCCCGACGCTGGCGGCGATACTCAGCCCGACCAGCAGAAACAGCTTGGTCTTCAGCGACAAGCTATCGCGCTCCTTCCATCCACAGCTGCTGCAGGTCCCATGCTCCGGTGGGCGACTGCAGCCAGTTGTGCGCGCTGCCGTTTATCCAAACCGCCTGGGGAAGCCGCGCCACGGGAATCACATGAAAGCCTTCCAAGGCCTTGCGCTCGGCGAACAACAGATCTTCGGGCCGCCCGGCGGCGAGCACGGACGATGCCGTTTGCGCATCCAGGCCCAGCGTGGCGGAGAGCGCGGCCAGAGCTACTCCCGGTTCCACCGCGGGCAGCGGCACGCGCAGCAGGACGGCGTCGGCATTCATGGTTGCCCGCGCTGTCCGGCTGTTGAGGTGCGATTCGCCATAGGGCTTGACCTGAATCCCGGCCTGTCCGGCATCAACCTGGATGCGCTCGGCTACGAGTTTTGCCGTGGGATCAGAAAAATCATACGCCAGAGTTACCGGGGTGGTAATGCCGCCGGCAGTCGCGGCAAGACGGCGGGCACGATCCGTATCCTGGGCGCTGTCCATAAGGAATTCATATCCGGTGAGCCACTGCGGCAACAGGCCTGACGCGGCCTGGGCGCGACGTTGGAGCAAAGCGCTTACCGCCGGCCGGTTCAGCGAGGCTGACAGCGCCTCGCGGATGCGGGGATCGATCGCCTTCTTTGCGCCGCGCGCTCCCGCCACCGCGCTGTCAGGCTGGAGAAACATGATCACCAGCAGGTCGGAAGGGCGGGAAATCAGCAGGTTCTGCGTGGTGGTGTCAAGCACGCGCAGCGCGTCCAGGTTGACCTCGGCGGCGGCATAGGGACCGAGCTGGCGCTGGAGGAGCTGGTCGCGAAGCGCGGCGTTCATCTGAATCTCGATGGCGTCGGGATACGGGCGTCCGCCCCAGTAGTCGTCATTGGCGGCAAAGAGCGCGCGCTCGCCCGGCTGCCATTCGGTGAGGCGAAATGGTCCAGTCCCGGTCAGAGGTCCATCAGCCGGGCGCTTGACGACGGCAAATTTCTCCATCGCCACCATCTCCGGAAGATGTTGCACGGCGGCGGGCGTTTCGATGGTGACGTTCTGGCGGTCAGCGGTGGTGCAGCGCCAGGAAGGCTCGGCCTTGCTGAAACTGGCGATGACGTCGGCAGCGGTTACCGGCGTGCCGTCGTGGAACTTGACGAAGCGCAGATGGAACTGCCAGAAGCGATGCCCGGAATCGGATTGCCACGACGTAGCCAGCAGAGGACGCGGGCGTCCCTGGGAGTCAACCTGAGTCAACGTTTCGAAAATCAGGGCGGAGAGGCGGTCACGGTCGTCGGGATAGTCGTCTTCGGCGAGTGGATCGAGCGCGGAGACTTTGTGCTGAAGCAAAATGCGCGCGGTTCCCCCGTAACGCGGGCGCGAGCTGCCATAGGCGCAGGTCAGCGCCAGGAGGAGCGCGCTAGTTGCAGCTAACCGTAAGCACAGACGCTTCATATTTTCCCGTCGTTGGCGACAGTATGACCGCATTCACTGATTCGCCGTTCCTGGCCGCGGTCCATAACGCGGTGACCGAACCCGGCAGTTCGATAGGAGCACTGACCGGTATAGCTTCGCGACCGTTGAGTTCTATGGCCTGCACGGCATCAGGCTGCGTGATGTCGGATGGCGTGGTGACCAGCAACTGCCATCCCGAGCCGCAGCGCGAGTTGACGGCGGCCAGGTTGCCGCCCCAGGTGTTGAGGACCGTGGCTGGCGTGGCCAGATCATTTAAGTAGAGGCGGGCGCGGCCGTCGGTGCCGGCAAAGACCCATTGCCGCTGGTCGTTGCTGTTCCACGCGGCGCCGGAAAAGAACGGCGGCACGGAGGCGCCGCCTGCGGATCCGGCCAGCAGCCCGCCGAAGAAGTTGCGGCGACCGCTGTAGAAGGCGACCAGCGGTCCCTGATCGAGCTGCCAGGGATCGTCGCTGGGACGGCAATCGAGAGAAGGCGGCGATTGTGATCCGGTGCATAACATGCCGGGAAGAAACGCCGTGATCTGTCCGTCTTTGATCTTCAGCCGGCCGCGAAGGTCGCGCGGCCATGGCTGCGCGTGCGGGATTCCCAGCGTGAAGCGGCCGCGCCACTGCCCGGACTCGTTGACGTAAAGCGAAATCTGGTCCGGCTCGAGCAGCGCAAGGTTCTGGTTGTCAAAAGAAAAATCGAGAATGGGACCATCCTGCTGCCACACGGTGTACTTGCGCAGGGTCAACGACGGCATGCGCGACGCGGCAACGCGCTCCACGCGGGGAAATTTCCTGATCACCATCTGGCTGGTGGATCCTTCGCGGATGACGGCAATCCAGTCAGAGCTCTGCCAGTCGTCGGAAAAGGTGATCTGGACTTCAGCGAGCGCCATCTCCGGTTTTACCAGCCGTATGCCCGCGACGCGGAAACTGTTGAAGATGGCGGTTTGCGCGGCTTCGGTGATCTCCGGAGCAGCTGCGGAGACGGTTTGGAAGGTCACCGTAACCGCAGCGGGAGAGCCGCTGCGGGAGAGGATCTGCTGCACAAAGTCGTCTGCCGCCGCGGCCAGGGCCGATGGCAAGTTCTGCGCGGCTTGTGTGCGGGGAAAGGACGCAGCCAGAAGAACGAGCGGCAGAAGCGCACTGTAAACCCGGCAAGGTGCGAGCATGAACATGTGCGGGACTGGCGAAGTATAGCATTCTTTTTTCTGTCCCGAGCGGGGCCAGGGAACACTGTGCCAACGTAACTCTTCGTTCAATGAAGTCAAGGTGTCCTGCATGAATCGACGGTTGTCTAAGCGATAAGGTTCCCTCGAGGCCCGGGATTGCAGAAAAACCGCCGGAGCGGGCCGGCCCCGGCGGAGGCGCGGCCCGTTTAAATTTCCGGCGGAAACCTGTGTCACTGCCGGTTCGGCAGGTTGCGGCGAACGAATGGACGCGGTTCGTCGGCATCGTTGCCATTGTTTTTGGCGGGAGGGTCGTCATCCTCGTCGCCTGACTGGACCATGGTCTGCGCCGTCTGCCGATCGCTCATGGTTTGCGGAGTGATCCCACCCTTCATGACGTCGTTGAAGAAGATCTTGGCGTCAGACGGAACCATCATGAGCTGCAGCTTGTCAGACAGGCGCTCGGCGATGATCTTGTTGATCAAGAGCGGGTTCTGCCGAAGCAGCGTAGCTTCGGATTTCATGCGCTCGGCGTCAGCCAGCGCCACTTTGCGGATGCGCGAGGCTTCCGCGTCGGCCAACAGGTTGCGCCGCTCGAGCTCGGCTTTGCTGTCGATAACCTTGGCTTCAGCCTGCGCCTCAGCGTTCTTCACTGTGGCTTCTTTGTGGGCTTCAGCCTCAAGCCGCGACTGTTCGATCTGTTGCTTCTTGAGCGGCAAGGTGTACTGCATGGCGTCGGCTTCCGACTTGGCCTGCAGAACGCGGACGCTGGCAGCGCCTTCCGCCTGCTTGATCTGCTGGGTCTTGGCGGCTTCGGCCTCGAGCTCGGCGATCTTCACCTGCTTGGCCTTCATCTCCGTCTCTACGCCCAGGCCTTCGTTCTCCTGCTCTTTGAGCAGCAGGCCCTCCAGCCCGCGGGCGTACTCGGGGGGAAGCTGGACGTCGCGCAGCATGACCTCCTTCACCATGATTCCGTCCTGCGCCAGCCGTTTTCCGATGCGCTCAGCAGCGGCCTGGCGGACCTCTTCCCGGTGCGTGGCGAACAGGTCGCGGACTGTGTAATTGGGCGCCAGCTCGCGGAAGGTGCTGGCCACGACCGGCGGAACGATCTCCTTCTCCACCGGCTGCGGCAGGTTGGCATGGATGAAGTCCAACCGTTTGGGATCGAGCTTGTAGCGGACGGTAATAGCCAGCCCGATGCTCAGTCCTTCTTTCGATTGAACGGTGAAGTCTTCGCCCTTCTTGACCGCGGAAGTCTTGGCATCAGACTCAGCCAGCGATCCCATGCCGTCTTTGCCGGAGGATGTAGTCAGAATCTGGTCGCGCAGATCGTAGAGCACAACCGATTCAACCAGCGGGGTGGCCCAATGCACGCCGGGATAGAGAGTGCCTGGGCGCGTCCCTGAGGTCTGGCTCACTCTGACGCCGCCCATCCCGCTGGGCACCACCACTATGCCTGCAGCGAGAAAAAGCGGCAACCAGGCCCCAAGAAACGCCCGTTTTGCAGTTGTCCAGTACAGTTGCGGTTTTGCCGGACGGTTTTCCTCAGTCCCTGTGAGCGAAGCGCTCGTTGGGGACCCCGTAGCCGGAGCTATATGGACCCGCATCTGGCGGCGGTACTGAACGACCTTGTTCAGATTGTTCAGCGCAATGGCGGCGGCCCAACCCAGCTGGCCCCAGCCGACGATCAGCAGCAGATATTTCAGCAACAACATTGAAGGTCTCTCGTTTCTAGATCGGCTGATCTGGTCAACGGGCGATCGCGGAAAGCTGCGCTTCCTGTGCCGAATCTTCCGTTGGCTGGATCTCCTGATCTGGTTACTGGCCGCCTCCATCGACCGCGGCTGCGGCGGTCGCGGATGCGATCACGCTTTCGCTCGTACTGGCCGTCGCCGCGGCATCCGGTGTGGTTTCAGGTCTGAACAGGCTGGCCGTCAGCTCGTCGCGCTGGCCGCGTATGCTGACTGAATCGCCGACCTGCACGCGCTGGTAGAGGTCTTCCACATCCTTCTTCTTCATGCGAAAGCAGCCGTGCGAAGCCGCCTTGCCCACCGAACTCTGCACGTTGGTTCCGTGAATACCGTAGCCTTTCAGGTTGAGTCCCATCCAGCGCGTGCCCAGGGGATTGTCCTTGCCCGGGGCGATCTCTATCTCGTCATGGCGGTAGGTGGGATTTACCGCGTGGTTGACGATGGTGTAGTCGCCCTCAGGGCTGGGCGTATGCTTTGCGCCGACAGCAATGGGGTAGACCTTGATTAGTTGGCCGTCTTCCAGCAGCGCCAGCCGGCGGTCAGGAATGCTGATGATGATCTGCCGCGTGTGAGAATCTTTTGTGGTCTGAGCGGGTGTTTCGGCCGCCGCACTCTGCGCGGCCTGCTGCTCGGCTGCGACTTCGTTGTTCTGATAGGCAGGTTCCGGGCTTTTCTGTGCTGCAGATTCGTTCGCAGTGTTCTCTGGTTGTCCAGCACCGTTGCTGTGTTGAGCGTTCCGATCCCCCGATCCCCCGATGACCGGATCACTCGATCTTCTCAGTTGCTCGTACCAAAATCCCGGCTGGCGTACCTCGGCCGCTACACACAGGGCTCCCAGAGCCCACAGTCCAACCGCAACCCCGCCTTTTACATGGATGGCAACGATCCGCCGCATCGTCGTTCTCCTTTCCCCCTGCCCGGCGAAAGAAGCATCGCGTCGGCCAAGATTTAAGGCATTTGTTTACATATGCTTACAGCGATCATCGTCCGGCTTATTGTGTGTTTGTGGGGACACTGTGCGCGAACGCCCACACCGTTGACTTCAGGTGGATGCGAAATTCGCGGATGTTCTGGTCTGTCTCGGGTGGTTCGCCGGCTACTCTACCAGCCACTTGTACTGGTCTGCGGTCAGGGGAACCACAGAGAGGCGTCCCTGCCGGACCAGCGGCGACTCGGCAAACATCTTGTGGGCCTTGATCTCGGCCAGGTTGTGCGGCTTGGCGATGGGCGCGCCAACTTTGATGCGTACCTTGGGGACTTTGGGGTCGCTGTTGTCGACCGACTCAACCGTCGCGGTGCCCACGGCGGTCTTCTCGCCTCCCGTGTGGTAGATCACGAGCTGATCGCCCTTCTGCATGTTGCGCAGATTTTTCACGGCGAAGGGGTTGGTCACGCCGTCCCAGATGGTGGATTGTTCTTTCTGGAGGTTGGCAAAGCTGTATACGGAGGGTTCGGTCTTTAGGAGGTAGTGCATTTTCTTTACCCCGAGCGCAGCGAAGGGGTCCTATCGCCACAAGGAGATTAAAGCGCTAATTTTAAATCAATCTAGCCACGGTCTTGGACGACCATAGGGATCCCTCGCTCCGCTCGGGATGTTTTAAAAAGCATGCAGCTTCCTTGCCTCCCGCACTACATCTTCAACCTTCGGCAAAAAGAAATGCTCGAGCGGCGGTGAGAACGGAACCGGTGTATCGAGCGAGGTGATGCGCACGATGGGGCCGTCGAGATCGTCAAACGCTTCTTCATTGATGATGGCAGCGATCTCGCCGGCCAGGCCGCCGGTGCGCGTGTCTTCGTGGAGCAGGATCACTTTGTTGGTCTTCTTGACGGTCTTGGCAATCGCTTCGCGGTCGAGCGGCGAGAGCGTGCGCAGATCGACAATCTCAACCTCGATTCCTTCCCTGGCCAGCAGGTCGGCCGCCTCCTGCGCGGTGTGGACCATGGCGGCGTAAGTAATGATGCTGAGGTCGCGGCCCTGGCGATGCAACCGTGCCTTGCCGATGGGGACGGTGTAGTCATTGTCGGGAACTTCGTCCTTGATGCGGCGGTAGAGAAACTTGTGCTCAAGAAAGAGCACTGGGTTGTTGTCGCGAATGGCCGACTTGATCAACCCCTTGGCGTCGGCGGGAGTGGCCGGCGCCACCACCTTGATTCCCGGCGTATGCACAAAGTACATCTCGGGATTCTGCGAGTGGAAAGGCCCGCCATGGACGCCGCCTCCGGCCGGTCCGCGCAGCACCAGCGGCGCCGGCGCGCCCCAGCGATAGTGCGACTTGGCCACCATGTTCACGATCTGGTTGAAAGCGCAGCCTATGAAGTCCATGAACTGGAACTCGGCGACCGGCCGCAGGCCGGTCAGCGACGCTCCAAACGCCGCTCCGACGATGGCCGACTCGGCGATCGGGGTATCGATCACCCGTTGCGGACCGAAGTGGTGGACGAAGCCGTCGGTGACTTTGAACGCGCCGCCGTAGATTCCGATGTCTTCGCCGATGCAGAAGACGGTGGGGTCGGACTCCATCTCTTCCCACAGTCCCTGGCGAATCGCCTCGAGATAAGTTGCCTGGCTCATGTGAATAAAACCTTACCGCAGATTTGCGCGGATGATCACTGATCAAAATAAAGCCAGCAAGGCTCCAGAGAAAAGTTCAAATTGTCTTATCCGCGTTCATCTGCGTACATCCGCGGTAAGGGGTTTCACTTGAAGTGAATTGCCGCTTCTGTCTCTTTCAGTTTTCCCTCACTCCGCCGTGCCTTCTTTGGCGTGCCGTACTTGGGCTTGATCTGGTGGCAATCGTCGCAGTACACGCCCTCGGCGGCTGTGTGCGGTTCAGGCATCGGTGAGTTAAAGGCGATCTCACGGTCGGCTTCCAGCTCTTTGTCGACCTCGGCGATCAGCTTCTCATTCTGCGGCGGCGTAAGCCACTTCTTCTCCAGCAGATATTTCTCGAAGCGGTCGATGGGATCGCGCTTGCGCCAGAACTCGTGCATCTCTTTGGGGACGTAGGCTGCGGCGTCGTGGATGGCGTGGCCCTTCATGCGCATCAGCTTGGCCTCGATCATGGTCGGCCCTTCGCCGCGATGCGCGCGCTCCACGGCTTCATACGTCGCGTCGTAGACCTGGCAGGCGTCGGTGCCGTCGATGATCACGGCCGGCATGCCGTAGCCGATGGCGCGATTGGCCAGGTCTTTCACGTTGACCTGGTATTCGGTGGGCGTGGAGTACGCCCAGAGATTGCTCTCGACCACCAGCACCAGTCCCAGTTTGCGGACTGCCGCCAGGTTGATGCCTTCATAGCTCACGCCCGTGGACTGGCCGCCGTCGCCGATCCATGTCAAACAAGCCAGCTCTTTGCCTTGGAGTCTCGCACCCAACGACACGCCGGCCATTACCGGGATCAGGTCGCCCAGCATGGAGATGGGCGAGACCATGTGCCGCTTCTCGATGTCGCCATAATGCGAGGTTCCGTCTTTGCCGTGTGTGGGGGAGCCGGACTTGGCCATGTACTGCATCATGATGTCGCGCGCGTGAAAGCCGCGCACCAATTGCGCGCCCTGGTTGCGGATCATGGGGGCGAACCAGTCGTCCGGGCCGAGCGCGTAGGCGGAAGCGCAGGAGCAGGCCTCTTGTCCCAGTCCGAAGTACACGCCGCCCACCACCTGGCTCTGCTTGTACAGGTTCTCCAGCACCTGCTCCATGCGCCGATTCATCACCATCCAGCGGTAGAGCTCCACGTGCTGCTCGCGGTTCAGGTATTTCGATTCGCGGATGGGTGGAACCGGAGCATTCAGCTTGCCCTTGATTTCGTAGTGGACCTCGCTGCCACCTGCTACTTCGAAGACCTCGAATTCCGGATGCTCAAGCCGCCAGTCAGGAATGCCATACTGGTTCGCCGCAGCACTTCGGCTCGCGGGGCGTCCGTTACGGGAAGCTCCGCCGTTGCCATGCGCGTTGGAGCTGCCGGTCCTGCCATTGGCTTTGGCGTTCGAGGATTTGTGGGACTTGGTTTTGTTCGCCATACGACCTCACCAGTCTATACCCGCCCATCCCTCACATGCAGGCGCTGCCGAATTGAAAAGAGTGAAGTGAGAAATGAAGGACGGAGGACTCAGGCTGCCGGCTTTTTTGGTGTTTTCTGGTCCGGGGCCTCGCATGGTTCGCCGGGCGCCGGCTTCCCGGAACGTCGCGCTTCACAGGCCTTGCGGATCCGTTCGTAGCGCTCTTCCAGCTGGTCCAGCTCTTCATCGGAGAGCTTCTGAATGTCGATGAGATCGTCGTTGGCCGGATGATGGGAGCGGATGAGCTCATCGAGCTTCAAATGCAGCGCCTTGGCGTCGCGGTTCTGGGTGTTTTGAATGAGAAAGACCACCAGAAACGTCACAATTGTCGTGCCGGTATTGATGATCAGCTGCCAGGTATCTGAAAAACGAAAAAGCGGCCCGCTCACCGCCCAGACAACCAGCACGATCACGGCCAGCAAAAACATATAAGGATGTCCCACCAGCTGGGCCGTGCCGCTGGCAAAGCGGCTGAACCACAGATTGACGCCGCTCGCTTTTCTGACTCGCTCGCGCGCTTCGACGTAGGGTTTGCGGGGAGATGCCGGCATTCCCTGAGTTGGATGAAGGTTTCTGCCTTGAAGTTTGTGCACGTCAGGCGAGAAAGCTCTCTTCTTCGCCGGCCAGGCGGCGGATCTTCTCGGGTGCTCGAGCCGGTGTGTCCTGGTTTGCGGGGGACAGCAGGTCATCGAGAGATTCCAGCCACAAGGTCTGCGCTTCAAAAACGCGGCCGAAGTTGCGCGAGACCATCTGCGCCGCGGCTTCCAGCGATGGGACCTCGCTTTTGCCAGGCAGCTTGCTCAATTCCAGCCCCAGGGAGGTCACCGGCTTGTCGGCAATGCCGCAAGGGACGATCAGCTTGAAGTAGTCCATGCTGGTCGTGACGTTCAGGGCGAAGCCATGCGAGGTCACGCCGCGCGAGATGTGCACGCCGATGGCGGCGATCTTGGCCGGCGGCTCGCCCTCTGTCCACACGCCGGTGAGCCCGGCAATGCGCCTGGTCACTACTCCCAGGTCGCCGCATGTACGGATGAGAGCTTCCTCCATCTTGCGCACAAACTCGACCGCGCCGAGACGGGGATTAAAGGCTCGAAGATCGAAGATGGGATAGCCGACCAGCTGTCCGGGACCGTGGAAGGTGACATCACCGCCGCGGTTGGTTTCAAAGAGCTCAACGCCCTGCGCGGAAAGAGAATCGGGCGACGCCACTACGTTTTGCACGCCGGCACTTCGCCCCAGAGTGATGACCGGCGGATGTTCCAGCAGCAGCAAAGTATGGCCGGTGCGCCCCTCTTTGACCAGATGAACCAGCGTTTCCTGGAGTTCGAGGGCAGTCGAATAGTCGGTGTGCCCGAGAAACACCACGTTGATCACGCCCGGCTGCATGATCTTATTTTATGTCAGGAACAATAAGGGAGGATTGGCTAGGAGCGGCCTACGCGTACTCCGCCGGCTCGTCCAGGTAGTTTTCCGCCAGCCAAGTCATGTAGTCTTCGTCGGCCGCTCGGGGCATGGCGACGCTCCACAGCCCGTTCTCCGCCACGCGCAGGCCGATCTGCCCTTCCCGCGGCGTACCCATTTCGCCTACCCAGACCACCATGAACCGTGCCCGCATGTTGCCGCACTGAAGGCCCACGATAAAGCCGCGCTCCAACTGCGCGGTCACGCCAAAAAGACGTGCTCCGCTGGTGGCGATATTCAGGGTTTTGACGTTCTGCGAGAATACCTTGCCGTCACGATCCAGTCCCCACAGCCTTACGGTGATGGGCATGGAATGTCGATGCTCGCGGCGTTTCGGCATGACTCTATCATAGTGTTCATCCGCCAAAGTCCGTATCGACTTCTTGCACCGGGAGCGTCACTTTCGTAATAAGAGCGCTCTAAGATTGAGCTAATTCAGTGACTTGCAAAGTAAGATCGACAGGGCCTAAGCGGCGCTATCTTCCTCGCCCACCCGCCGCATGTAGCCTTCCGGGTCTTTCTCGAACTTCTTCTCGCAATCCAGCGAGCAGAAATAAACGGTTTCGGCGTGATAGTCAAAGCTGGCGGCGGCATGGCCGATGTCAACACGCTTTTTGCAAACCGGATCGATGGGCATGGGAATCCCTCCTATGCAGATGGATTCCTTCGTTCGACAGGGAGTTTTCCGCGAGAAATGGGCGCCACTGATGACGCTGCTTAAACCGCGATATTCATCGCGTTACGTCTGAGATCCGTGCATTCAGTCTCATCAGTGGTCAGGTCTTCAGGGGTTCCGGGTGATCTCGCCGATGTTAGCCACGGTGTCGCCCTTCTTCATGGACGGCACACCGCAGATGTAAAGAACCACGCCGGCGGCCGGCGCCTGGGCCTCGTAAATGGTCTTGCCAAAGTAGTCGGTCACGTAACCGATCTTCATCCCCTGCTCCACGTAGGTTCCGCGCTGCACCAGGGGATAGAAGATGCCCGCTTGATCGCTGGACACGGTATCGATCTTGCCGATCCACACCGGGTGCTCAATCATGGTCGCCGTCCCCGGCAGCATCTTCAGATAGCGCATCACGTTCAGCGTTCCGTTCACCAGAGCGTGCACATCCTGCGGCTCTACAGTGCCGGAATATCCGGCTTCCACCGCGATGGCCGGCTTGCCGCGCGTGGCCGCGGTGTTGTCGAGAAAGCGAGAGGCGTTGGGATCCTTGGGGCGATCGCTCCACACGATGATGTGATCCAGCCCAAAGGCCAGCACCATATCGTGGGTGATGCCGTCTTGCTTCTCGTTGCCGGTCTTGGGCCAGTAGGCGTAAGGCCGAAGATTCTCGTCCAGGTCGCCGCCGTGGTAGTCGATCAGGTAGTCGCAGCGCTCGACCACCTGTTTGGTGATTAGCCACGACGCGCGGTCGGTCTGCGTACCATCTGATTTGCCGGGGTAAAATCGGTTCATGCTCTTGCCGTCCACCGGATTCACGTGCGGGACTTTCTGGTCGAAAGACGGCCGATTAACCAGCGGCACAATGATGACCGTACCCGAGACCTGCGCCGGATCAAGCGCCGGAATCAGCTTCTCCAGAGCGATGATCGAGGCGTACTCCGTGCCGTGCGAGCCGGAAACCAGCGCCAGCACCGGCCCTGGCTTTGCTCCGTGAACAACTACCACAGGGATCGAAGTAGCCGCGTCCGTGCCGGCGGGGACTTCGATGTAGCCGGTAGCTTTTTGTCCCGCAGCGGCGCTCGCCGTTCCCACCGTGAAGGGCTGGGCCACGGCGCCCGCGGAAAAGACAAGACAAATAGAAATGTGCAGTGCGCAAACGATACTGTTCTGACGCATACGGCCAAGAGTATAAGCCCCCGTCAAGCGCTCTCGTGCTAGTATTTCGCTCCGATTGGAGGTTGGCGATGAAGGGCTCCATGATGGATTATCCCCTGACCCTGAACGCCATTCTGGAGCGCCTGCCGCAGTACTATGCGGGAGTGGAAGTGGTGTCGCGCCTTCCTAACACCAGCATTCACCGCTACACCTACGCCGATTTTTATCACCGTGCCCGGGCGCTGGGCGAAGCGCTATGCCGCCGCGGCCTGCAGTCCGGCGACCGCGTGGCCACACTCTGCTGGAATCATTACGCTCACATGGAAGCCTACTTCGGTGTTCCCGCGGCCGGCGGCGTGATTCACACGCTCAATCTGCGCCTCCATCCGAGCGAGTTGGCCTTCATCGTGAACCATGCGCAGGATCGCTTTCTGATTGTCGACGACGTTCTCCTCCCTCTGTGGCAGCAGTTCGCGGACAAGACGTCAGTGGAGCGAGTGTTTGTCATTCGCCATGAGAAAAAACCTCTTCCGCCCGGGATGGAGGACTACGAAACGTTGCTGGCGGAAGCCTGCGGCGACTTCTCTTATCCCAGGATTGACGAGAATGACGCAGCTGCCATGTGCTTCACCTCCGGCACCACCGGCAATTCCAAAGGCGTGGTCTACTCGCACCGCGCTATCGTGCTGCATGCGCTGGCATTCTCTCTCCCTGACGCGCTGGCGATCTCGCAGCTCGATACGGTTATGGCCCTGGCTCCCATGTTCCACGCCAACGCCCACGGTGTGCCGCACGTGGCCGTGATGCTGGGCTGCAAGATGGTGCTTCCCGGACGCCAGCTCGATCCCACTTCTGTGCTCGAATTGTTTACTGCGGAGCAGGTGACCTTTGCCACCGCCGTGCCCACCGTCTGGACCACAATCTCAGAAGCACTTTCGAAGGAGCCTGGACGCTGGCGTTTGGCGCCCGGACTGCGCGGCTTCGTCGGCGGCACTGCTTGTCCCGAAGCTCTGATGCGCAAGCTGGATCAACAAGGAATTCGCCTGATCCAGGTCTGGGGAATGACGGAGACCACGCCGGTCGGCGTCTGTTCCACGCTCAAGTCCTACATGCGCGACTGGAAAGAGGACGAGAAATACAAGGTCCGCATCCGCCAGGGAAGGGCGCTTCCGTTTGTCGAAACCCGGGTCGTCAACGATAAAGGCGAAGCGCCGTGGGACGGGCAGACCATGGGCGAGCTGCAGGTCCGGGGGCCGTGGGTGGCCGCCAGCTATTTTCGCGCGCCGGAAACTGCGGATCGCTGGACCGCCGACGGCTGGCTGCGCACCGGCGACGTGGCCACCATCGACCGCGAAGGGTACATTCAAATCGCCGACCGAGCTAAAGATCTGATCAAGTCGGGCGGCGAGTGGATCAGCTCGGTGGATCTTGAAAATGCTCTGGCCGGTCATCCCGCAATTCGCGAAGCGGGCGTAATCGCCGTGCCCCATCCCAAGTGGGATGAACGCCCGGTAGCCGTGATCGTGCTGCAGCCCGGAATGAAGATTACCCCGGAAGAGCTGCGGGCTTATCTGTCTTCGCGCTTCGCCAAATGGCAGTTGCCCGACGCCTGCGTATTTGTTGACGAACTTCCCCACACCTCCACGGGCAAGCTGTCCAAGCTCGAGCTGCGCAAGCGTTTCGTGGCATGGAACTGGGACCAGGCTGGCTAAGCAGCGCTCGAACCACGGATTCCACCGGCTGTGATAGACTCTTGTCCGCTTTAAACGCAAGCGACCCATCCGAACGTCGCTTCCTCAACCCTCCGGAGGCCCTCATGAAACGTACGACAACGGTTCTGGCTGCCCTTTTGTTCTTCAGTTTTGCGGCGGTTACTCTCCACGCCCAGACGGTAACTGCCTGTCTGGCGCATCATTTCAAATACATTGAAGGACAGTTTGAAGTTACTTACGAGCACGGCTGCGTTGGCCACGACGAGCCGGAACTGGATCCGGTTTCCAGCGCGCCCGGCTCAGCCCGCGATCTCACCTGGAACGTGGTATTGCCCAGCGATGGCACCTCGCTCGTCTCTGACGTTGGTCCAACATTTTGGTTCGGAGGCACAGTCACCGATCCCAAGAGCCTGTTCAACCAATCTTTTCTTGAGCTCCAGTTCTATCCTGATTCGCTGGTGAAAAACTGCTTCTCGAACGGGGCTTTCAGCGTGAGTTTTTCGCCCAACACCTACACTGCGTGTTCGCCGGTCTTCAGGCTTACTTCAGTCGGACAGGGGAAGTTCAAAGAGACCGCGGCTTTCAATGCCATGCTGACCGACGGCACCGGAAACAGTAATCCCCTCGTCATGCACGCCGGCGACAGCGTCAGCGTCCATTTCTTCACGACAGCCGCGCAAGATGGCTTCCACATCACCGTCACCGACCAGACGACCGGCGGTTCGGGAACCATTGTGCTGAACTCGGCGCCTAGTGGTCCGCTGATGCCGGCATTCGATACTCAGCAGATTGGCAACGCCCTGGGCTGGGGAGCTGTTTTTGACACGCCCAATGCCTTCGTCTGGGAGATCGGGCATGCATCCATCTTCAGCGGCGGCGACGCCTTCTGCACTCCCGGGCAGACATTCTGTGATTCCTACAACGCCGCCTCGTGGGCCGGTTTCTCCCCCATCCAGATTCAGAGCGTAACTTTTGGTGATGGATCGTCCCCGGAGGCCTTCGCTGCCGTCAGCGATCAAGGTGGAAAAGCCGAGGTCGCCGCCACCTGTGCTACCTATGGCGGTCCATTTTGTATCTATCCGTGGTTCACGCTGAGTTCGAGCGGTGCGTATCACTACGGCATTGATTACCCGGATACCAAGAAGGACTTCGGACAGGCCAACCAGTTCTCTCCGACTCTACAGTGCGGCGGTCCGTTCGGCCCGGACAGCACTTATTGCGCCACCATTTTGAAATAGAAGCCGTTTTGCGGGAAGGGAAAATCATCTGCCCTTCCCTCGATTTTTCTGCACTTTCCTGCCTAGCGAAGCAATCACCACTCAGCCAGCTAAACTGTTCGGCTTCGAACACTCGACCGCGAAAGCGAACAACAGCACCCGGCTTCTCTAAAGAAGCTTATTCCGCTGAGTCCATGCTTTCAACAAGTTGAACCCAGCGTGTGGTTTGGCATTGCGGATGCCTTTATTAAGGGCAAGAACGAACCAGCCAGCAAAAAAGAAGAGGTGGTTGCGGTTCGGAGGAGATAGATCATGTTCGAAGGAAAAAATAATCGTTTGCTTGACAGTTTTTCATTCCGCTTCCTGATGACGGCGGGCGTGTTCATTGCCTGGTTCGTTGCCGGTTATATGGTTCTCGCGGTGGCGTAAGGATTGAAGTCCGGCAGGGCCCCGCCCAACTGACTCTACCGGGCACTGCCCAGCGAAGTTGCGGGCGCGACGCAGGTATTTACGGTGCAAGCATGCTGCTCGCGCAGGCTCGCCTGGTTGCTCTTTCCCCTGTGCCGGCGCCCGCAGCAACTCCCGCTCATCCCTGTTGTAAGCTGGTGTTTGCCGCACCGCTACATCCTGTTCAACAAACCATTCGGGGTGCTGTGCCAGTTCTCTGGTGAAGGCCCGACTCTAAAGAAATACGTTCCGGTTCAAGGAGTGTACGCCGCTGGGCGATTGGATCGCGACAGCGAGGGTCTTCTGCTGCTGACCGACGATGGAGAATTGCAGCACCGGCTCACCGATCCCAGATTTGCCCACCCGCGTACTTACTGGGTGCAAGTCGAAGGAGTTCCCGGAGCCGGCGATCTGAAACGGCTGGCCTCAGGAGTGGAGATTCAAGGTTACCGTACTCGGCCCACGACCGTGCGCTTGTTTGATCAAGAAACCGCGCTTCCGCCGCGCGATCCGCCCATCCGCTTTCGCAAGAATGTTTCTACAGCGTGGCTTGAGATCACACTGATCGAAGGCCGCAACCGCCAGGTGCGCCGCATGACCGCTGCTGTCGGACATCCCACTTTGCGTCTGGTGCGTGTTGCTATCGGCCGTTTGAGCCTACGCGGGCTCGATCCCGGAAAATGGAAAGAGATTCCCGCCAGCGAGCTCGCCGAGCTTAAGAAAGCTCTGTCGCTGGCGTGATTGCGGAGTTTGCCGGCTTTGAACTAATCGAAATGAACGCATTTCCTCGTACGTTCTGTCTCAAGCTCGTGGAAACTCAATCTGGCGAGGGTCGGCGGGGACATCATACGCCTGCGCTCCGGGTAGAATTTCATCGAGTGCCCATTGGATCCGGCGGGCCGCGCCCTCAATCAGGTCAATTTGTTTCGCGTTGTCCGCGTAGGGAGAGAAAGTAATCGCCTGCAGAGCATTGCGGACGTGATGGTTCATGGCGGCGATGACGCGGATTCTTTCCAGAATGGCTTTGTGACGTCGCTGCTCGTAAAAAAAGACCATGGTGCCGGATAGCACGCCTACTACCAGGTCGTCGGCGTAGGCCACTGGGCCGCGGATATTGAAGGTCAGCAAAGCATGCTGAAGAAAGGCTCCCAGGGCAAAGATGCTGCATCCCAGCGCGAAGCTGAGAGCGATGCGGCGGACGAGTGACGGCAATTCGGGGTTTCTGTACATGAGTCCTCTCTCCCCATAAAATGGTGGATCGATCTCAAGGCCAGCGAAACATCTCGATGCGCGCGGAAGGAAAATCTCGGTGGCTGTTGTTGAGTGTGCTGCTTCTCGGCCTGGCTTCCATCCCGGCCCAGGAGACCCTACACCCGGTATATGAAGTTTACGCTGTCCGCTACGCCACAATCCCGGATTTTCGCGTCGCCCAACTGGTGAAGGGGGCCGTTCCGTCCCGCAAGCTGGAGATCGCCATGATGATATGGCTGGTGCGTGGCAACGGCCGTACGGTGCTGGTAGATTCCGGCTTTTATCGCGAGCAGTTTTTCAAACAATGGAAAATTAAGGATTTCGTGAAGCCCAGCGAAGCCGTCGCCTCGCTGGGTGTGAAGCCGGAAGACATTACCGACGTAGTCATCACGCACATGCATTGGGACCATGCCGACGGCATGGACCTGTTTCCCAGGGCGCGCGTCTGGCTGCAGAAGGACGAGTACCAGTACTACACTGGCGAGGCGTGGCAACAGAAAGGCACGCACGGCGGCATCGATCCTGACGACGTTGTGGCCGCAGTGAAGCTCACCATGGAAGGCCGTATCGGCCTGGTGAACGGCGATGCACAGGAGATCCTTCCCGGCATTACCTGCTACACCGGCGGCAAACACACCTTCCAGTCGCAATATGTGGGCGTCAACACCAGGAGCGGCACAGTGATTCTGGCCAGCGACAACATGTATCTCTACGAGAACCTTGATAAGCACGTGCCCATTGCTGCTTCGCTGGATTTCGACTCCAACCTGCGCGCGCAGGATCGCATGAAGCAACTGGCGGCCAACCCCCGGCTGATCATTCCCGGCCACGATCCTGCGGTCTTCGAGCGATTTCCCAAAGTAAACGACCGGGCTGTGCGAATCGATTGAGTTTCAGGGACGTTGTCAAAGTTCTTCCAACTCCATCCAGCGCCGCTGGATTTTTTTTGCTTCCTTGGTTTAGTTTCTTAGTCCGGCTGCACAAGGAGAAAAGGATGAAGGCCCATTTTCGTTGCCTTGTTGTTGCTGTCTTTCTGTTGGCTTGTACCCACCGCTTTTCCGGTCAGAAGGTTGCGGGGAGTCTGGTAGAGGATCTGCGCGAATTCACAGAAACTCCCGCGGTTGCAGGATACGAGCAGGAGTTGGCGAGCAAGATTGCCGCGCGTCTGAAGGCGTTCTCGCCCCGGACTGACGGCATGGGGAACGTGACGATCACTCTGGGTACTGGATTGCCCCACCGGCTGATTGTGGCTCCAATGGACGAGCCCGGATTCGTGGTGAGCAATATCACCGCCGACGGCTATCTGCAAGTGCAGCGGCTTCCTCAGATCGGATCGCTGCCGCTGTTCAACGAACTGCACTCGGCGCAGCCGGTCAGGCTGCAGACTTCGCAAGGCCAGTGGATTTCAGGAGCCGTGGCCGGAATCTCGATACACCTATTTCCACAGCGCCAGCATCCGCCGAGTTTGGCCGACCTTGACAACATTTTTATCGATATCGGCGCCACCACCGCGGCCCAGGCTAAGAACGCCGGAGCTGACCGTCTGAGCCCATTGGCTATTGATCGCCGGTTTTACGAGATGGGCGCAGCCACGTGGACCTCGCCCGCCATGGGAGACCGCTTTGGTGATGCCGTTCTGGTCGAGTTGCTGCGTCAACTCGATGCCGCCAAAGTCCACGGCAAGCTGACCGTAGCCTTCGTGGCTCAGCAATGGCTGGGGGCCCGGGGGCTGGAGAGACTGCTTTACACGCTGAAACCCGACGAGCTGATCTACGTCGGCCGCCTGATGCGCGCGCCTCCTCCTGCCGCCAATGCTCCTGCACCGCGCGAACCAGCGCCGGCATTTAGTCACGCGCCAGGAAGCGGAGTGCTGATCGCTTCGGAAAAGCCGCTGGAGGAGGTGGCCGGCCTGGGCGCAGAGTTGAAGCAGCTGGCGGAACAGAACAGCATCGCCATCAGCAGCGACTACTCGGCGCCGCTGGAGCCTCGTGGAGGATACCTGGTAGCGCCCCCACTGCCGCAGCGTTCAGTGCATCTCTCCGTCGCCACGGCATGGCCTTCCACGCCGGGTGAAGTGATCGACGGGCATGACGTCACCGCGCTGCTTTCGTTGCTCGAGAATTATCTGCAAGGTCAGGCACCAAAGGCGGATCTGCCGGAAGCCAAGGCACTGCCCGAACCTTCGTTACCGGCCAGGCCCAGGGTCGCGCCTTCTCCAGAAACCATACTCAAACGGTTGATTGAGACCTATGGCGTGAGCGGCGGACATGAAGCCAATGTGGCCAAAGCCATCGCTCAATTGCTGCCGCCGTGGGCCAAGACCGAAACCGACGAAGCCGGCAATCTCTGGCTGCGCTGGAAGGGCAATGGCAAGGGACCAAGTATCGCCGTGGTTGCCCACCAGGACGAGATCGGCTATGAAGTCCACTCAATCCTGCCTGACGGTCGCCTGGAACTCGAGTCCAAAGGAGGCGGTGTCCTTGCTTACTTCCTGGGCCACGCCGCCCTGGTGCACTCGGCCAACGGAATGCACCCCGGAGTACTTGAGTTGCCGGAGGGTTGGGATAAGCCGGACTTTCAATGGCCGCGCGGGCTCCGCATGATGTGGCATATGGATGTGGGTGCGCATAACCCAAACGACGCAGCGCAGCTCGGCATCAAGGTCGGAGATTTCGTGACCATACCCAAGAAGTATCGGCAACTGGTCGGCTCGCGGGCCAGCGCACGGGCTTTCGACGACCGCGTCGGCTGCGCCTCGCTGGTGGCGGCTGCCTGGGCTCTTGGCCCCAACCTCAACGGCCGCGATGTCACCTTCATCTGGTCGACCAGTGAAGAGCTGGGACTGGAAGGCGCGGCGGCGGCGGCCAAGAAGCTGGGCGCGGACGGTAGAGCTCCTGACTATCTATTCGCGGTCGACACCTTTGTCAGCTCCGATTCGCCGATCGAGTCCCCGCGCTTCGGCGACGCTATCCTTGGCCAGGGCTTTGTTGTGCGCGCGGTCGACAACTCCAACGTGGTGCCGCGCAAGCTGATGGAGAAAGCAGTGGCTCTTGCGCACGCAGCGGGAGCGGCGGTGCAATACGGCGTAACCGGCGGCGGCAACGATGGTGCGGCCTTTCTGGTTTATGGCTCCACGGATGTTGCCATGGGCTGGCCGCTGCGCTATTCGCACTCGCCCGGCGAAGTCATCGACGTGCGCGATCTGGATGCGCTGGCCAAGGAGATAGCCGCCGTCGCGCGCAACTGGTAAGAGGCACAGAGAACTCTAGCTGGTGCCCACAGGCTTGTGGTCTTCGAACAGTGGCTTCCAGGAATCGTCCAACTGCACCCACTGTTCGAACTCCAGCCAGCTGGACTTCATCTCCGGCACATGGAGCAGGCCATGCCCATCGGAGCAGACCAGCTCGGTTCCCCACCATTCGAGCAGCAGATAGCTGGCGACGCCCACGGACGCTTCGTTGCCAAGCCGCTTCAAGCAGATCCGGCAGCGGCGGCACTGGTCGTGCATTGACCAGGAGAGTGCAAGCAGCCCGGTCACCAGGAAGAACCAGGTGGAGAACGGTCCCACGAACGGATCGATAGTTCCCGTGAGCGCGATTGAGATCCGGCTGCTGAGTTCCAGCGAGACGATAAAGCAGGTTGAAAGCAACAGAAGGGTTTTGACTGCCAGGAACGACCACCAGCGCAGGATTGCGCGCCAGCCCAGTTGCAGGCGGCGGGTCCGCGCCGCGGCCACGCGCGTGCTCGCAACCAGCAAGCCGCCCAGCAACGCCAGTAGCGTGAACATGACGTACAACCGGGCGCCTTGATGAATCTGGTTCTGTATAGGCTCCAGCGTCATCTTGGCGTATCCGAAAGAAGCATCGGCGTGCTCGGTAAAGCCGCGGAACTCGTCGCGCGCCTGCGCCATCGAGGCTCCGGGCGAGAGGCGCAGGATCGCTCCCGTAAAGTCGGCGGAGTTGGATATTTTGGGATCGCTTTTGGGAAGGCTCCACACCGAGGCCTCCGGCAGAATGAAAGTAAAGTTCGCCGGCAACACCCCGATGATCCGCTGGTCAGCGCTGCCTAAGCGAAGAACTTTGCCCACGATCGCACGGTCGCTGTTGAGTTGCGACTTCCAAAAGCGGTGTGTTACCACAATGCAGTCGCGGCAATCGTTTTCATCGCCCGCGTGAAAGAGCCGCCCCATACCCGCTCCGCTGCCCAGCAGATCAAAGAAATTCGGCGACACACGCGCAGTCAAAGTGGTGAAGGCAACGCCGTTCTGGCGTACCTCAGCAGGATGAAAAGAATATCCGGCGATGGCCGCCGCGGTGTGGCTGCGGCCCGACCAGTCGGTTACGGAATTGAAAAGGGTGCCTTCGTGATAGTGGCTGAAGTTGCCGTGAAAGGACAGCGAGGCCACGCGGTCAGGCTGGTAGAACGGCAGCCGTGAAAACGCTGAGCGAACGGTGGGCGCGAAGCCGCTGACCAGGATCGCGAAAAAGAACAGCAGGCTGATGGAAGTCAGGCAGAACTTGGCCGAGAGCGGCGCTTCGCCCAGCGCCCTCATGAACTGCTCCTGGTTGTAGCGATGCCAGGCGGCGTCGGCAAAAGCGCCCCAACAGTGCCGGGCCAGTTCCAACCTGGTTTTGGAATTCAGATGGCCCGATTCGAGCAGGAAATGCGCCCAGTGCCAGACCTCGGCGTACCATTCGCGGTACCACTCCCGACGTTGCGCTTTGGGAACAAGCAGGCTGGCGGCGCGCAAAAGCAGCGTGCTCTGCCAGATCAAACCGCGAATCGGCCGCGCAGGCTTCACTTCAGCTTCCTTACCGGCGAACAGGTTTCGATTCCTTCCCCTCGGGCGCCAGTTGAGCCAACAGGGGATATCGCTTCAGAGCCCCGGCCAGGGCCTCGCGGCCATGGCGCGTAAGTCTATAGTACCGCCGCCGCGGGCGGTCCTGGTTGAAAGCGCTCCGCTTTTCCTCCCAGGAGCCAAGGATGAGCGACTCTTTTTCCAGCCGGCGGAGGGCCGGGTAGACGGTCCCGCTGGGAAGCCCGGTGGCCTCCATCAGGTCAAAGCCGTA
Source organism: Candidatus Angelobacter sp. (assembly GCA_035307585.1). Taxonomy (GTDB): domain Bacteria; phylum Acidobacteriota; class Terriglobia; order Terriglobales; family Acidobacteriaceae; genus Angelobacter. The sequence goes on along the minus strand of DATGHX010000012.1, from coordinate 133,588 downwards.
CGCGTATCCCAGGCCGATGGTCTGCAGAATGAGCGCCGAGGTGTGCGAGATCTTCGCGCTAGCTTCCATTACCACTACCCTATGTAGTATTCTATAGCAGATCGGCTGCTATGTAGCATTCTATAGCACATCGCGAGCGGCAACCGAAACAGAATTCAACATTCCGGGCCTCAACGAAACATGATCGGAGCGAGCTCATGCTCGAAGCCAAAGGCCTTACCAAGTGTTACGCCAGCATTCCCGTGGTCAGCGACATCAGCTTCAGCATACGTCCCGGAGAGATTCTGGGTTACCTGGGGCCTAACGGGTCGGGCAAAAGCACCACAGTCAAAATGATCACCGGCCTGCTGCAGCCTACGCGCGGCCAGGTCCAGTTCTATGGCGCCGACATACAGGCTGATCTGACCGGTTACAAGAGGCGCATGGGTTACGTTCCCGAAGAAGCCATGCTCTATCCCTACCTTAGCGGATGGGAATACCTGGATTTTGTGGGCACGCTGCGGGGAATGGACCGGCCGTTGCTGCTTAGCCGGGCTGGGGCGCTATTGGAATTGTTCTCTCTCTACCCGCATCGGCACGCGCCAATTTCGTCGTACTCCAAAGGCATGCGCCAGCGCGTGCTGTTGATCGCGGCCTTGATGCACGATCCCGACATCCTGGTCTTCGACGAGCCACTCTCCGGCCTGGACGTGACCTCGGCGATGATCTTCCGCAACCTGGTGAAGTCGCTGGGGGCGCAGGGCAAGATCATCTTTTACTGCTCTCACGTGCTGGAGGTTGTGGAGAAGCTTTGCACGCACCTGCTGATCCTGCGCAAAGGCCAGCTCGTGGCCTATAACTCCGTGGCCGCAGTACGCGAGATGACGGGGCTGGCGACGCTGGAGCGCAGCTTTTCCCGCTTGGTGCAGGAAGAAGACGCGGCTGAGATAGCCAACAACATCGTGGAAGTCATGAGCGCCACGTGATCCAATTGATCAATTTGTTCAATGCGATTCGCGCCGCGCGCGAGCGGCTTCTCCAGCGTCCTTTCTGGCGCCTGACCGCGCACTTTGCCGGCCGCCTGTTTTCAGGCAGCGATGATGGCGGTGAGGGCGCGCTCAATCTGGGAGTGGGAGCCATGCTGGCGCTCCTGGCCACGCCAGGGCTCTTCCTCACTGTCCTTCTGTTTGGCAAGTACTCGCCCACGATCCGTTTCTTTCGCGGCGATCGCTTCTTCGAGCCCTATGCGCAGTCGCTCCCGGACCAGTATTTCTTCTTCACCTTTTCCATGACCATCACCGGAATTGTGGTCGCGCTCAAGTGGGAAAGCATCTTTCCGGGGCGGCGCGACTACATGAACCTGGCGCCGCTTCCCATTTGTACGCGCAATATTTTTCTGGCCAACATGGTGGCCATTGTTTCGATCGCTGTTCTGTTTGCGCTGGATATTAATTCGGTATCGAGCTTCCTGTTCCCGCTGCTGGTCACCATGGAAAAAGGGACTTTTTACGATTATCTCCGGTTCATCGGCATGCATGTGACAGGCGTTCTGCTGAGCAGCCTTTTCATCTTTTTTGCTCTGTTTGCTTTGGTGGGAAGCCTGATGGCGCTGCTACCCACCCAGCTCTTTCACCGCCTCTCCATCTACATTCGGGTGGCGGTGGTGATCGTGATGCTGGCCTTGCTGTGTACAAGCTTTGCGGTGCCCACGCTGCTGCGCGAACTCTCGCGGTCGCACAGCGTCTTGCTGAGGGTTTTGCCCCCGGTATGGTTTGTGGGATTGGCCCGCTCGCTGATCGGCAAAGCCGATCCCCAACTCGCCAGCCTGGGCATGTTTGGAATCGGGATGATCCTGGGAGTGACGGCGCTGGCGGGAACGGTCTACTTGATCAGCTACTACAGGCATTTCATCCGCATACCCGAACAACTGGAGACGGTTATACGCACCCGTGCTCCGCGCAGCCTTCTGCCGCAATCCTGGCTCGACCGCCTGCTTTTGCGCTGTCCCTTCGAGCGAGCCTGTTATCCCTTCGCTTTCAAGACTCTCTTACGCAACGACCGGCAATCGCTGCTGTTCGGAGGGATCGCGGGGTTGGGGCTGGTGCTGGCCGCGCAAAGCCTGGTTGCTGCCTCCGGCCGGGCTGGTTTCCAGGGCGCTGGGTTGCCCAACCCCGGCCAGCTGGCCGTACCGTTGATTCTGATCTTCTTCGTTCTCTGCGCTCTGCGTTTTGTTTTCGATCTGCCCGCCGAACTGCAGGCCAACTGGGCGGCGCAGATGATCGTGGACACCGAGAAACACCGTGCGGTTCCTGTCGCGCGAAAAGTCATGCTCAGCCTGATCTGGCCGGCAGTGATTGTCGTAGCGCTGCCGGCGTACAGCTATTTCTGGGGATGGACGGTCGGCATCGGCCACACCATCGTGCTGCTGGCGTGGAGCGCCGGTCTGGCCGACCTGCTGTTGCGGCGCTTCCGCAAAATCCCTTTTACCTGCGCCTATTCGGCCTGGAAGCAGAATGCCACCGCGATGATCGTGCTCTACGCGCTGGGGTACGCGGCCTTCACCTCGATGACGGCGGACTTTGAATACAACCTGCTGCGGCGTCATCCGTTGCTCTTGTGGATCATGGGGTCCGCGGCCCTTGCGGCGTGGAAGCTTTTCCTGAAGTTCCGCGAAGACGAACTCGACCCTACCGACCTGATCTTTGAAGAGCCCCCGGCGCCGGAGGTCGAGTTGCTTAATCTGACCGGACGCTTGCCGAGTTCCTGATTGCTTTTAGTTTCCCGGACCGGCCTTGGCTGCCGATTCGTTGCCCGGCACACTGTAACGGACCAGGTTGGGAAACATGGGCGTGACTTCAAACGACATCTTGTCCCGCGGCGAGACCAGGGCCACCTGTTTGCCCTTCTGCATCTCGACGCGGTCATCCCAGGGATCGAGCTTGATGCGGCTGCCCAGCGGGAGCGCGGGAAGCTGCGCGGTGTTGCGGTCTTCCAGCGGCGGGGCCCCGCTCATGGCGGTCACGTGAATCAGGTTGCTGCGCGTGAAGCGGTTGCCGAAGTGGGCGCTGATCAGCCAGGGCACGTCGTGCTTGCGCGTGTCCAGAGCGCGCAGAAACAGGCCCGCGGTATTCAGCTTGTCTTTGTAAGGAGAATTTTTGAGCAGCTCCAGGCCCTTCATGTCGGCGGCGCGCTCATCTTCGTCATTTTGCTGCAACCCGATCTGGTAGAAGACGCGTTCGTCGGGGAAAATCATGCGATCGCTGAACGAATACTTGGTGTTGATGCGATGGCCGAGAGCGATGTGTCCCAGCTCCTGGGCCAGGACCATGGCTAGCGTGGCTTCATCGGGCATGGTGTCAAGCAGGCCGCGGCTTAGCACGATGGTGTGTCCCACGGTGAAAGATTCAAGCGGCGTGGTCAGAAGCACGCGGCAGCGAACTTCGGGATCGATGCTCAGGTTGTTGGTGATCTCCAGATTGTTGACCACCGTCTGCAGAACCTTGGAAACATCGCCGTCCGGCGCCAGAACTCCGGCGCGCTCAAGGCGATCGAGAATGTTGTCTTCCGCCTCACGCTCCCACATGTGCTGGCTCTGCACAGGCTGGATTTCGTTGGCTCCACGGGCAGACTCGTCGACCGCGTCCTTCGAGTCGATCTGCAGATCGGTGAACTCCGACTGCTGGCCAGAGTGCTTCAGGTCGTAGGCCCACAACCGGGTCTGCCCTTTCATTACCACCGTCTGGAAAGGCGGATAGGACGCATCCGATTCTTCGGTGTACACATAGGCGGGCAGCCACAGCCCCGGCTGCATGTTGATTCGCCAGCTGTCAAAGTGGAGATAAAACTTGTTGTCGGAGGGACCGTAAGTGCCGTTGAAGCGGACAATGTTAAAGTCCTGGTCTTCGACCCAGATGCGTCCCGTGAAGTAAGGCTCTTCGGATTTGTGTTTTGGCAGGACATCAAAAACCAGGGTGCGGACTTCGCCGAGGAACTGACGGCGCAGGAACTTCAGCTCGTAGTGACCTTTGTCGAACTGGTCGTTCAGGAAAATCATCTCCATGAAGCCGGTCTGGTGGTAGTTCAGGCGGAAGAAACCGTTAAGCCGCTCCGCCACCTGCCACATGAAGCTGGAGCGGTTGTGGTCTTTGAACGAGACGCCCTTGACGCCCCTGGGATTGAGCGTAAGGCGTCCGAGGAAATATTTGTCGCTGCCGGGCACGGTGACGAAATCCGGATCGGGCTTCAGGTTTTGGATGTAGGTTTCCACCATCGGCGTGTAGTGGTGCATGGCTTCCACCAGGCGCGCTTCCTGGGCGAAGATCCTGTCGGCGGCCATGGCCGCGGTGCGGGGAGCGTCGACCGCCGGCTTCTGTGCCGAGGTCACGCCGGCAGCAGGGGACTTAGTGTCGGTCGCGGGATCAGGAGCTGTCGCCGGCGTCGCGGGAGACGGCTTGCCGTCATTGGCGGAATCGGAGGCGGACGATGGCTGCGCTGGCACTGTTTCGCCAGCCGGAGAGGACGCTGGAGCCGTGGCGGCTGGAGCCGGGTGGGCTGCAGGGTCAGGGGAGTTATCCGGTTGCGATTGAGCATAGGCGCTGAGGCCGGTGATGAGGGCAAAAATAAGAACTCTGCTCGCGGAACGCATCTTCTCCTCCAACTTCTCGGCGTGGGCAAAATGAATTGTTGTGGCCCCCTGGGACACTGCCTGAGCCACGTGGTTCCCGTATTCTACTCGGCCAGTTCAAAGACGATGTGGACCAGCGCCGTGGAGTCGTACGGCGCGCCGTTGCGCCGTGCGGGACGAAAACGAATCTGCTGGGCGGCGCGCAGGGCGGATTCGTCCAACCCGTGTCCTAATCCCCGCACCACGCGCTGTACCTGCAGTTGCCCGGAGGCGGCGAAGTTTACCTCCACCAGCACTTCGCCTTCCACGTGCAGCTGGCGGGCCTCCGCCGTGTATGCGGGGCGCGGCTTGAACAGAATCTCTACCGGCTTGTTCTTTGATGCGCCGACAGCCTGGGCTTTGGGAGCAGTAACCGGGCCCACCGTCTGCTGGTTGAATCCTGCCGGCGAGACGGTCCCGCCGCGACGCGTGCGATCACTGGTTCCACCGGCGGCTACATCGCCAAAGCCGGCGCTGGCAATCGTTCCCGTAGCACCGTGCGAGCCTCCAGTGCCGTTTCCACTGCCGGGGCCGGCGGGCAGGTTGAATGAACCCAGAGCGGCAATCTGCACCGGGCCCTTCTTGTCGGAGGTTCCGCGCACGCCGTTAGGGTCGCCGAAACCACCAGTCTGAACTTCTTTGGCCGGCTTGTTGATGGTGGCCGGCTGCGAGCTGCCGGAGAAGGTTGTGGCCGCGAGCTCTTTGTCCTTGACCACCGGCTTCTGCGATTCCGGAGTGTTAAACGCTCCAGTGATGACCTTTTGCTCCAGCTTGGGCCGCGTATAGGAAACGTTGGTCAGGTCGAGCTTGGGCTGCATTTCGATCTTGGGCGGAGCCGGCTTGATTTCAGGCGGTGGAGCAACCAGCTTGGGCGGCGTCAGCGCAGCCAGAACTTTGGGCGGCGGTGGAAGAATCTTGATGACCGGCGCCGGGGGTGCCTGCGGGATCGGCGGGGAATAGAGCACGTTTACGGTGGTTCGCGCACGGACTATCTCCGGGCCCGGCAGCATGGGCAGAAACTTCAAGGCAAGGGCGATCACCATCACATGCAGGATCAGGCTGGCTACGTGTCTGTCTTTGCGGGCGGGCGCCAGCTCCCAACTGAAACGAGGTACCGCCAATGTGCTCTCCTTATACCGCTAGGGGGATTCTCAAACTCTAATCCAAGGTTGCCTCGGATCAGCCATTACCAAAAGAATCGCACACCATCCACGGGGATGTCCGCATGCCTGAAGCGGGTTCACAGTATGACCTCCGGGCCATTACGTGTCCATGCCAAAAGTCCACGGCTAAGGTACTTGACCTAGCCCATTTGCAATCTGTCGGCACACGGCCGGCGATTGATCAAATCGTTCTTGAATCTTGGCTCCAGGGGATGCTGGGGTGGAGTCTAGCCGCGCCGATCCAGCGCAGCGGCAATCATTTTGCGAGCGTAGTCTTGAAGGTTCCCTGGTCGACTGCAGCACCTTCGGAACTCTTGGTGGTATATGTTCCTTCCAGTTTTGTCCCGTCGAACTTGCCGGTTACGGTGGAGGTGGCTTGCAGTCCGCCGATGTTGAATTCGTAGGCCAGATCCAGCTTCTCCCCGTCAACCTTCACGCGTACGGTCTTGCACTTAACTTCCTGGTCACCGAGGGTAAATGAGACGTCGGCAGTCCATTCCCCCGGGCTCTGGCCCGACGCCAGCGCGATCTTGATGGTCCCGTCACTGTTCATCCCCGCCCAGGTGCCGGCGTACTGGCCTGCGGGACTGGGCAGTGCGAAAGCCAAAGAGGAGAGCAAGAGAATCAGGAGCAGTTTGTGCATGGCCTGGTAATGCTAGCAAGCAGGGAAACGTCGTGGCAATGGGATTCAGCGGTTTGCGTCGCGATGATTGGAGCCATGTGCACCATGAAGGCTACAGTTTTGCCGCCGAAAGTGAAGGACTGTCTTCTCGTGCAGCGAAGAACAGGTAGCCGAAAAAAATTACGGCAATCGCAGCTGCCAGGGTGAACTTCATCTGCCAGGGAACCTCGGGCGAAGGTGAGATAAAGGCCTCAATGCAGCCGGCGACGATCAGGATGGGAATGGTGCCCAGCACCAGGCGGACGGCTTCGCCACCGGATTTTGCCAGGGAATCTCCGCGCGAAAGCAGGCCGGGAAAGAGCATACCCTGGGCGATCCGCAGTCCTGCGGCGCCGGCGATAAAAATGGCAGGAAGCTCGAGCACGCCGTGCGCCGCGACAAAGCTCCACAGAGGCAGGCTCATGTTGTTCAGCCAGCAGGCTACGCCCAGCACGCCGATCATCACGCCATTGTTGACCAGGATGGCAATGGTTCCCAAGCCGGCGGAAATGCCCATGGCAAAGGTAAGAAAGGCCACGCTGATGTTGTTGGTCATGATCCCGCTCGAGGCCGCGGGCTTGATACTGACAATGGAATCGGTCCACATCTTGTGGCGCTCGATGGTTTCCATCATCTGCGGGTTCACGTAGAGGCGCATGAATTCAGGGCGGCTCAGCGTCAGCAAAGCTCCTGCCAGCCCGCCGGCGGCGAACAGAAGAAAGGCCAGCGTGATCAAGCGAAAATTACGACGGAACAACCGTGGATACTCCACGCGGAAGAAGCTGACGATCCCGCCGCTGCTCGATTTCCGGCCGGTATAGATGGTATTGTGAGCGCGGGCGAGGAGAAGATTCAGAGTGCGGGCATAGGATTTGCCGCTGGGATCTTCGCGCAGGGCGGACAGATCGGCCGCCGCCTGGCGGTACAGGAGGCCGAGTTGCTGGAGTTCCTGCCTGCTAAGCGACCGCAACCCCTGCTTCTGGACGTGATCCAGAAGATGCTCCAGGCGGTTCCAGTGGCTCTGACGTTTCTCCAGCCAGTGAGCGGAGATCATCGTGGACAAGCTTACCATCGACACTCCGGAGCAGGTGCACCTTGAGTTTGTGCTGGCCGGTTTGGGCAGCCGGTTCATGGCGGCTTTCCTGGATACGCTCATCCAGGCGGGCCTCTTAGCGGCCGTGTCGTTTGTGGCCATCGTTGTGGCGGCGGCGCTGGGCTGGGCGCGCGCTTCGCCATCCTGGGCAGCTGCGGGTTTCATCCTGGGAGCTTTCACGATCATCTGGGGCTACTACACGATTTTCGAAATCGCGTGGAAAGGCCAGACGCCCGGCAAGAGGTGGGCTAAGATCCGGGTGATCAAGGAGTCAGGGCGGCCAATCACAGCGTTTGAGGCGGCAGCCCGCAACGTGGTACGGGTCGTGGATTGGTTGCCGGGAATGTATGGCGCCGGAGTGGTTACCATGCTGCTAAACAAACGGCATCGCCGCCTGGGCGATTTCGTCGCCGGTACCCTGGTGGTGCACGAGAGTAGCGAACGTGATCCCAACCTCACCTTCGGCGGCAATCAGCCGGGCGAGGCAGTCCTTCCCCAGGCTGCTTCGTTGAGCCTGCAGGAGGTGGAATTGATCGAGACCTTCCTGGCGCGACGAATGGAACTCCCGCCGGGCGTGCGCGGGCAAAATGGCCAGCGGATCGCGGATATGGTCGCTACCCGACTGGCCCTACCCAGCGAAAGCCGGCCTCCGGACAACGAAGCCTTCCTCGAGCTCCTGGTGCGAGAGTTTCGCACCCGCGCCCACCTGCGATAAGCAGATCAAGCCCCGAAATGGAACTCTCATTGTCTTCGGCCTGGCTCCCGGAACCTTTAAGGTAAATAACCGATAAGCGCAGTGACATGCACTATCGTTTCCGCCGGTTACTGGGTTTAACCATGGTTTCTGTGGTACTTTAGCCCCTAATTGCGCACCGTAGTGGTCTGCCCCGGGCCTGCAACGCGCATTTTCGTCCTGACAATTTCTTATGGCATTTGGGTTTGGCTTCAACCGAGAAAAAGCGCTGGCAGCGGCGGAGAAGTTTGTCCAGCAGGGCAAGCTGCAGGGCGCGATTGGCGAATACGAAAAAATCATCAAGGAAGATCCCAAGGACCTGACCGTCCTGAATACGGTAGGAGATCTCTGCGCCCGAATCGGACAGAGCGAACAGGCAGCCAGCTATTTCAGGAAAGCCGGCGACCTGTACGCCCAGGATGGCTTCACCGTAAAAGCCATCGCCATTTATAAAAAGCTCACCCGGCTGAACCCTGGCGACTTCGATTACGTCAACAAGCTAGCCGATCTTTACACCCAGCAGGGCTTGATCAGCGACGCGCGCGCCCAGTACATGCAGGTCGCCGATCACTATCTCAAGACCGGCGACAACGCAGGCGGCGCGAGGGTGCTGCAGCGCATTCTGGAGCTCGATCCGGAAAACAGCACCACCAAGACCAAGCTGGCCGACCTCTACATCAAGCTGGGCAAGAAGGACGAAGCCCGAAACATCTACTACACGGCGGCCGAGTCGCTCTACGCACGCGGCGCCTTCGACGCCGCCGAGGAAGCGCTGGACCGGGTCATCAAGATGGATCCGAAAAACTCGGGGGCACTGCTGTTGCGGGGGATGATCGCCTCCGATGGCGGAGACAGCGTTTCCGCAGTGCGCTATCTGCAACAGGTGTCCGATCTCGATTCCCGGCCCGATGGGTTGCGGGCCCTGTTGCGCGCCAAGCTGCAATCCGACAGCGCAGAAGGCCTGAGCGAGCTGTCCTCCAAGCTGCTTACCCTGCACAATGACCTTGGGGGCATTCGCGATGTCGCCGAATGGCACGCCAGCCACAATAACGCCCCGGAGGCGCTCCGTCTCTATGAGATCCACTCCAGCCGGCTGATGACCGCCGACAAGGAGCCGTTCTTAAATGCCCTGCATTCGCTGATTCCGAAGATCAAGGACGATTCTGAAGCGCTCGGAGCGATGATGCGCCTGCTGGAAAAGGCGCGGGACAGCTCGCAGGTCGCGGAGCTGATGGAGCTGCAGGCGAACGCTTCCGCGCAGAAGGGACATTTTCAGGAAGCGCGCGATCTTTATCAGAAGCTCGGCGAAATCGAGCCTGAGAATGTTCTTCACCAGCAGAATTACAAGCAAATGCAGACCAAGCTGGGAGAGGACGCCGCTTCGCGAACGCTTTCCCCGGAAGAAGCGGGCCAGGCTTTCATGGTTGAGGCGCTGGAAGAAGCTGCACCGGCGGTCCACCAGAATTACGACCCCACGGTAGAGAAAGCGATTGAAGCTGCGCTTACCGATGCTGAGCTGTACGTCTCCTACAACGTGCCCACCAAGGCGATACCTCCGCTGGAAGCGGTGCTGCCCATGGCACCGCGCGACGTCACGGTAAATCAACGGCTGGCCACACTTTATGCGCGCAACGGGCGATACGCCGATGCCGCGCGCACCTGCGAGACGCTGAGCGAGATATATCGCGAAGGCGGCCATGAAAAAGAGGCGGCCCAGTATCTGGATGCGGCCCACACCTACGCCGCGCGGGCGCCTAAGCCTCCGGCCATGAAACACGCGGCAGCGGTTGCCGCTCCGGCGGAGACCGTGGCGGCGCCGGTAGAGATCGATCTCCCACCTGAGCAGCCGTCCGTACAGGAATTCAGCTTTGATGTTCCCGATCACTTGACCGAGGTCGACCCCGGGGCCGCTCATCAGGCGGCATCTGCGCCGCCGGTACAGGAGATCAAGGTTGAAGCCGTAGTGGAGACGCCGGCAGTTCCCGAAGTTCCGATCGCCGCTCCCGCGCCGGAAGTTCAGGAGGTGGACGTCTCCAGCGAGTGGGAGGACATGCTCACGGTGGAGGCGTCGCCGGCGGCGGCGATCGAAATTCCCGCCCAGGAGCACCCGCCGGAAGCGGCGAAAGCCGCATCCGCGCCTGCGCCGCCAGCGAAGGAACCGGCAGCGGAGAAGATTCGCGAAATTCAGTTCTACATCGACCAGGAGATGTGGGACCTGGCCAAGAAAGCCATCCTCGACCTTACGGAACTTGCGCCCGACGCCCCCGAGATCACCAACCTGATTTCCGCAGTTTCGGCGGGACAGTCGCGTGCTGCGGCGGCGAAAGCTGCGGGCGCGGCTGAAAAGCCTGCGCAGCCGGCTGTTGAGTTTACGGTTCAGGCGGAGGAGCCGCCACCACCACCTCCTGTTACACCTGCTGTTACACCTGCGAAAACGCCAGCGGCTGTGCCGCCGGTCGCGCTCGCACCTCCGCGCTCTGCGGCCAAGGCCCCGGAGTTTGGGGTTGCGCCGGTTGAAGTAAAAGAAGTAAAAGCACAGCCGGCGGCTAAAAAGATAGAAGAGGCTCCGTTAGCCGGAGTGCTTGATGAACTCTCGCCGGCCGCAGCCGCGCCGCGCAAAGCAAAGCAACTTGAGCCGGCCGCAGCTTCTCCGGAGCCGGCCAAGCCTGCGAAGCGCGCGATCGAGGAGTCGCCACTGGAGGACGTCCTCGATGTAGCGCCGGCCAAGAAAGAAGAACCTAAGAAGGCCGCGAAGAAGGAAACCAAAAAAGAGAAGACGACTGAAGATATTCTCAGCGACTTTGTCGGCGATCTGGAAAAGACCGAGTTGGTTGACTTTGCTCCGCGGCAGAAAGCGGAACCGGCCAGGCCTGCAGCGACGCCGGCGAGAGTCGCGGCTTCGGCGCCTGCTGTTTCTGCTCCGGCTGCGGCAGCGGTTGCGCCGGCCATGGAAGCGCGGCCTTCAGTTAACGGCAGCATGCGTGAGTCTGAAGCCAACTCCCTGCTTACCGACATCCTGGCCGAGCTGCAGGAAGAAAACACAGAGAGCGCGGAAGAAGCCTCCGATCCGGAAACGCACTATAACCTGGGCATCGCGTTCAAAGAGATGGGGCTGCTGGACGAAGCCATCGGCGAGCTGCAAAAGGTTTGCCATGCCGTCGACCGCGGGCAGGTTTTTTCGCAACCCATCCAGGCCTACACCTGGCTGGCGCAGTGCCTGGTGGACAAAGGCGCGCCGGAGGCGGCGGTTCGCTGGTACCAGAAGGCCCTAAAGCTCTCCGGTCTGGATGACTCCAGCCGCTGCGCCATTTATTATGATCTGGCGGCGGCCTACGAAGCGTCCGGAGACGACAAATCCGCTCTGGCTAATTTTATGGAAGTGTATGGATCAAACATCGATTTCCGCGACGTAGCCAGCCGCATTAAGGCCCTGAAATCGTAACGTCACTAAACTGTAGATCCCAACTCCCTCTTGAAGCCGGCTTCCACGAATCTCGATTCTGCTGCTGCGCCGCCTCCTCCGGCCACCGAATACACCGATCCCCCGGTCTGGATGCAGCGATTGTTCATGGCGGTGTACGTTTTGTTCTGCGTGACCCTGGGGCTGACGCTGATCAAGCTGCCGTGGAGCGAGGTATGGTTCGAAAACGGATTTCTCAATCGCTGGCCGCAGCTGCAGCATCTAGTCCACCTAGGCTTTGTGCGCGGAGCAGTTTCCGGATTGGGTGTGATCGACATCTGGCTGGGCGTGCACGAGGCAATCCATTATCGCGAACGACGGCCGGCCGACCCCGCCGCGAATTCCGGATACGGCAAAGTTACTCATGACCAACAGCAATAACAAGCAACCCGATCCACCATTGCCCGACGGCGCTCGCGCGCCGGCGCCCATGGCGTACCTGAATCCGGAATTCCTCAACAGCCCGGACGGGCGCATCCTGCGCATTCTTTCGGAGTACGCGGAGCCACTCTCCCGCTTCCGCCGGGAGAAGATCCAGGACACGGTAGTATTCTTCGGCTCAGCGCGATTCGCCAGCCTGGACCAGGCCCGGCGCAAGCTGACCATCCTGGAAAAACCGGGCGCGGCCAAGGCGGCGGCTCCCGAACACCAGCCCGGCGCCCGCGAGAAAGACGCGCTGCAGGCCATGCTCAAGCGTGCCCACGCCGGAGTAGAAATGGCGCGGTATTACGAAGACGCGCGCAAACTGGCGCACATGCTCACCGAGTGGACGATCACCCTGCCTGGAAAGCGGCACCGTTTCGTGGTGACTTCGGGCGGAGGGCCGGGAATCATGGAGGCGGCCAACCGGGGCGCCTCGGAAGCCGGTGGCAAGACCATCGGCCTGAACATCCGCCTGCCCTTCGAGCAGTTCCCCAACGCCTACATCACGCCGGAGCTGAACTTCGAGTTCCATTACTTCTTCATGCGCAAGTACTGGTTTGCGTATCTGGCCAAAGCGCTGGTGGTTTTTCCGGGCGGCTTCGGCACCATGGACGAACTGTTCGAGATCCTTACCCTCGCGCAGACCCAGAAGCTGGCCAAGAAGATCCTGGTGATCGTCTACGGCAAAGAATACTGGCAGCGGGTACTGCATCTGGAGGTGATGGCCGACTCCGGGGCGATCTCCCCCGAAGATTTGAAGCTGTTCTCTTTTGCCGACACGCCGGAGGAAGCCTTCGAGTCCCTGAAGGATGGTCTGACTCGCCACCACCTGCAACCGCAAGCCAAGCCAGCCGCGGAAGAAGGACCGGAGATCGCCAAGACCCTGCCTTAACCCTCAGTGGGTTCGGCCGTCGTGCACCAGCGGCTCAAGCACTACTACGTATGTGCATTAAGCAAATTGCGCCAACGAAAGGGCAGGAAGAATGACCATAAAACTGATTACGGCTGCATTCATTTTCAATTGCGCATTGCTGGCGCAAACCGCGGCCCCGGAACGCAAAGATCCCTTCCAACCACTGCAGTTCCTGATCGGCACGTGGGAGGCGAAGAGCGAGGGTGGGAGCGCAGGAGCTACAACCTCCGGAGCGTATTCTTTTGCGCAGGAGTTGCGAAATCACGTCATCGCCCGGCATACAACCCCGGAGTCATGCAAGGGACCGAACGACTTTGACTGCGGTCATGACGATATTTTTTACATCTATACAGAATTTGCCGGAGGTCCGCTGAAGGCCGTCTATTTCGATAATGAAGGGCACGTCATCTACTATGACGTTTCTACGCCCAACGCCGGAACGGCGGTTTTTCTCTCTGACTCGTCCCGTCCCGGTCCGCAATTCCGGCTCAGCTACGAGCTCAAGGGTTCGACCATGTACGGCGAGTTCGGCATTCGTGCGCCCGGGCAAACTGAGTTCAAGACCTATCTACGGTGGAGCGGCGGCCGCAAGCTCGCCGGGAAGAGCGCGTGATTCGGTGAAGCGGCGTTAGGCGCGGAAGTGCGCAAGGGCTGAGCGGTTCTCTTTTATTTTCCCTTGCCCGGCCGAATCTGGCGGGCGGGGGGTTTTTCCGGCGAGAAACTTGTGCTCAGGTACTCGATCAATGGCTCGCGATCTCCGGCATCGAGCTGCGTGCCCCAGCGAACCATTTTATCGACTTCCTTGGTCCACGCGTCTTTGCTCAAGCGTTGCTGGGTGATGATCTGAGCGTCGTGGCAGACCGTGCAGGCCGTCCGCGCCTTTTCCTGCATGGGACCGGCGGGAAGATCGGCCGCCGTCGTGGTTGCGGGCTCCTGGCGGTTGTTCGACCCGAACATCAGGGAGGCAGCGATCACGAGCAGAGCGACGAGGCTAAGTTTGTACATGGACCTTCACCTTATCAATCGCGTTGTATAGATAGCCGCTGGGATTCCAGGCGGCGCTCTCCGGTTGAGTGCGTCCCTGGCTGTCAGTGGCACGGGACATGAGGGTGTAATCGCCCGATCGCGGCGGCTTCCATGAAAAACTCCACAGCCGCCAGGCGTAGCGCGCGCGGTCCGAGCCGAGCTGCGCCGCATGCCAGGTAGCGCCGGAGTCGGTGGAAACGTCGACCTTGGCGATGTCGTCTTCGCCGGCCCACGCAGCGCCATGAACGTGCAGCATGCCGGCTTTGACGGTGGCGCCTTCCACGGGACCGGCGATGATCGATTTCACGCGCAGCGAGGTGAGGGCGTGAGTTTCGTCAGGGCTGATTGACCCGCCGGGTTCGACCGCGTGGTTGGGGTAGCGATAACCCGGCTTCATGAAGTTGCCGTCGAATTCCTTGTCTATCACATGGATCTCCGCCACCCACTTGCAGGAGGCGGCGCCGATCCAGCCGGGAACCAGCGCCCGGACGGGGAAGCCATGGAAGTGAGTCAGCGGCGCGCCGTTCATGTGCGTGGCGACGATGGTATCCGCGTCCATCGCTTTTTCGATGGGGATGCTACGCACGAACGGAGGGACTTTGCCCGGCACCTGGTCGAGCCCACGGAAGCTGACGTGTTTGCCGGTGGGTTTAACGCCGGCGCGCATCAGCACATCGCGCAGGCGAGGTCCCTGGAAACGGCCGGTGCTGACCGCGCCCCGCTGCCACTGCACTCCGGGCACGATCGGCCGTTGGAACGCCCGGCCATTGCCGGCGCACTCCAACGTATTAGTCACGGCCAGGCTAGGGAACTTGCTCAGATCGTTCAGATCCAAAGACACCGGGTTCTCCACTTCGCCACTGATGCTCAACTTCCAGGAAGCAGGATCTATCGTGCCCGGCATATACATGTGATTGCGGACGTAGAAATGCTTTTCCGGGGTAATCCATGAATCCATGTAGTCGACCGGCGTTTCCAGGTCCAGAAAGCGGTAGGAGCGAAGGATCATGCCTTCTTTGCCGGGCACGGGCGCAACCTGATCGTCTTGCTGGAAGCGAGCCAGCAACGGATGCGCGGCACGAGTTAAAGCAAGGGTGGCAGCTGCGGAGTAAAGAAAGTCGCGTCGGGAGATCATACGACCTACGTTGACTGACAAGTCTTCCAGCGGAATCGCCTGGGAAAGCAATTTCCGGGAGGGGCGAAAGCTTACCACTTTCTAAGGTTAGCGAGGAATAAATTTCCGGTGGTTCTATTTTGGAAACAATCCGGCAATCCCGCTTGGGGTAGGCACGGCGCTGGCCAGGGATTCCTGCCAGTCGATCAGGCTCCCTCGCCGCACTTCGGAAAAGCTTAAAAGAGGTTCCACAGGAACTGGTTATAGACGTCGTGATGGTACTGGACCTCAGGCGCCTTGACGAAGGTTCCCAGCAGACGCGGGCAGCGGTCGGCTGAAGCCTGTTTCAAGTCCAGATAACGGGCCTTCACGTCCTCGCCGAAGAGCTTGGTGGTCCAGTCAGCCTTTTTGAAATTGGTCATGGCGTCATAAATGTTGTCAGGCAGGTAGCGCTCAGCCTGGCGCAAGTTCTTGATCTTAGCGGTGTCGCCCAGCAGGCCGGTCTTGAAGATGGAGTACATCACCATGTAGGCGTTGGCGTCAGGCGCCACGGAGCGGACTTCAACGCGCATGCTTTTCTCGTTGCCGATGGGGATGCGGATCATGGAGCCGCGGTCCACGGGAGAAGCTTTGAGCTGGTTCGGCGCTTCAAAGTGCGGATCGAGGCGGCGATAAGCGTTCACGCTGGGATTGAGCAACAGGCAGATGTCGTTGCCGTGAGTGAGAATGCGGTCGACAAAGCTCCAGCCCAGCTTGCTGAGCTTCTCTTCGCCCTTCGGATCCCAGAACAGATTCTTGCCGTCTTTGCTGACGGAGACGTTGGTGTGCATGCCGCTGCCATTTACTCCGACCACGGGCTTGGGCAGGAATGAAGCGGTGAAGCCCATCCTGGTGGCTACCTGGCGGCAGATGAGCTTGTAGAGCTGAATCTGGTCGGCAGCAGCGACGACTTCCCCGTAGCCGTAATTGATTTCAAACTGCGAGGGCGCGACCTCGGGGTGGTCTTTCTCGTTCTGGAAGCCCATGGCGCGCTGTACTTCCGCGGTGGTGTCGATAAAGGTGCGCAGTGGATCGCCGGGCAGTGAGTGATAGTAACCGCCGGTGTTGACGTATTCGAACTTACCGGTCTCGTGATAGCGGCGCTCGGCGTCAGGGCCGCGGAAGAGGAACCCTTCAATCTCGTTGGCGGCGTTGAGGGTGTAGCCTTCCTTTTTGAACATTTCGGCGGCAAAAGTCTTGAGCAGGCCGCGAATGTCGGCGGCGTATGGCTCCCCGCCCTTGTCGATGACGTCGCCGAAGATCAGGACTTTGCCGGGGCCGAAGATGTCGGCCGGTCCCCAAAAAAATGCGCTCCAATCCATGTGCAGGCGAAGGTCGCTTTCGCGCTGCGCGGTGAAGCCGCGAATGGAGGAGCCGTCAAACGTCAGGTTGTCCCAGCTCTTGATAAGGAACTTTTTGTCGTAGTCGAGCATGTGCAGGCGGCCTTCCAGGTCACTGAACAGCACGGTGACCGCCTTGATGCGCTTCTCGTCGGTCAGATACTTGATCCGCTCCTCCTGGATCTTTTCCGGGGCAACACGCTTGCGGCGCTGTTCTTTGGCGCGCAGGTTGAGCTCTTCCAACTCGTCATAAGAATGGGTCAGGAAATTACGCAGTTCGTTTGACATGGCTCTCCAATAAAAATTTGGGCATTGCCGGCGGTGATCGTCTGGGAAAATCGGAAAAGTGCTGCCAAGTAGGATAAAGCCTGCCCCAGTGCTTGCCAAATCAAAATCGTTTATGGCGGCTATGCCGCGCGGCTTATAGGTTTAGAGCCGGAATTTCCTAACTTGAAAGCTCACAAGCTCTTGCCACCGGGTGTACACTAGTGCCCGCCGGAAATGAACGGTCGTTCAGGACGGACGAGCGCTCGTTCACCAATTCGCAAAGAATCCGCTGAAAATCCCGCTGCAGAAATACCAAAAGGAGCTTTATGGACCTCAATCTCAGCCAGGAAGAACTTGCTTTTCGCGACGAGCTGCGCGCGTGGCTTGCCGCCAACGTCCCCAGTGATTGGGATGAGCGGCGGGAGGAGTCGCTGGAGCAGCGGTTCGATTACCTGAAGCGCTGGCAGCGCAAGCTCTACGACGCGGGCTGGGCCGGCATCTCGTGGCCGAAGGAGTACGGCGGACGGGGCGCGAGCCTGATGCAGCAGGTGGTCTTCTGGCAGGAAATGGCGCTGGCAGCGGCGCCGCCGCTAGCCAACGTGCTGGGCCTGGGACTGATTGGGCCGACCATCATTGCCTTTGGCACTGATGCGCAGAAGAAGCGCTACCTGCGCAAGATCCTGAGCGCGGAAGAGATCTGGTGCCAGGGATTTTCCGAGCCCAACGCCGGATCCGATCTGGCCAACGTGAATTGCGCGGCCGAGCTGCAGGGCGATCACTACGTGGTGAACGGGCAAAAAGTCTGGAACAGCTACGGCTGGGCGGCGGACTGGTGCGAGCTGGTGGTGCGCACCGACGCCTCGGCGGAGAAGCACAAAGGACTGACTGTGCTGCTGGTGGACATGAAGTCGAAAGGCGTGGAGGTTCGTCCGCTGCGGCAGATGACCGGCGAAGCCGAGTTCAACGAGCTCTTCTTTCACGACGTCACAGTTCCCGTCGAGAACGTGGTGGGCAAAGTAAACCAGGGCTGGAGCGTGGCCATGGGCACGCTGATGCACGAGCGTGGCACCTTCGGCGCGGGGTTGCAGGTCACTTACCGTCGCAACATGGAGCGTCTGATCGATCTGGCGCGGACACGTCGGCGCAACGGCCACACGGCGGCAGAAGATCCGCTCATCCGCCAGAAACTGGCACAGTGTTACGCGGAGATCGAGATCATGAAGGCCAACCAGATGCGCGCCTTTAGCCGCATCAGCGCGACCGGCGTGCCGGGGCCGGAAGGATCGATTCAAAAACTGTTCTGGAGCGAGCTGAACCAGCGCTTCCAGCAGATCGCGCAAGAGCTGCTGGGACCGTACGGGCAGCTACAGGGGGGCGACCAGCACGCCGTCGACAACGGTACCTGGGCTTATGGCTACCTGCGCTCCCGCGGCAATACGATTGAAGCGGGAACGTCAGAGATTCAG
This sequence comes from Candidatus Angelobacter sp., assembly GCA_035307585.1. GTDB lineage: Bacteria > Acidobacteriota > Terriglobia > Terriglobales > Acidobacteriaceae > Angelobacter. The sequence continues at coordinate 115,248 of DATGHX010000012.1, read as the reverse complement.
AGAAACATCATCGGCAACTACGTGCTGGGACTGCCGAAGAGCTATTGAAGAATCGGGTGATCCGGTGATCGCCGTGATCGGGTGATCGGAAGGCAAAAAGATCGTGAAAGTCTTTGTCGAGAACGAAGCAGGGTCCTTTGTGAAGAACCTTCACGACGAGAAGACTTTGGAATTCAAGGGAGCAATGCCAGTTTCGCGCCCTTACCCTTTTCCGTATGGATTTGTTATGGATACCAGCGCCGATGATGGAGACAACGTTGATTGCTTCGTGCTGACCGGGACGCAGTTGAGTCGCCGTGACGTAGTCGAGTGCGATCCGATGGCCCTGATGGAGCAGATCGAAGATGACCAGATCGATCACAAAATTCTGGGCGTCATCCGAGGCGAGGATCAGATGCTGGATGTAGATGTACGGCAAACATTGGTCGAGTTCGCAACTCATGTCTTCGACCATGTGCCTGGCAAGAAAATGCAAATTGGTGAGTTTTTAGACCGGCAAGCAGCGGCTGAATTTCTCGAGCAACACAGCTACGCGAGTTGACGCACTGAGGAGAACACCATGCAATTTGGATTGAGTGAGAGCCAGCAGATCCTGAAACATACCGCCAACAAATTCTTAGCGGGCGAGTGTCCCATGACCGAGGTTCGCCGCCTCATGGAGACGCCCACGGCCTATGATGCGGAACTCTGGGCCAAGCTGGCAGGACAGGGATTTCTGGGAATCACTGTTCCTGAAGAGTACGGCGGGATGGGCTTGGGCGTAGTGGAGCTGGTTCTTTTCATGGAAGAGGCCGGCTACGCGCATCTGCCTGGACCGTATTTCTCCACGGTAGCGCTGGCGGGTCCGGTGATTGACGCGGTCGCTTCCCCTGAACAGAAGAAGAAATATCTTTCAAAGATCGCCACGGGTGACGCGCGCGCGACCGTCGCCGCGCTTGAGTCCAACGCCAGCTGGGACCCTGCCGATGCGTCGCTGGCGGCCAATGGCGGAAAGCTCAGCGGGGCTAAGCTGTTCGTGACCGACGCGGCGGTAGCCGACTTCATCGTGGTCATCGCCAAGAACGGTGTTTTTGCCGTTGATGCTAAGGCGCCAGGGCTGCGCATTCAGCCTATGAACGGCCTGGACATGGGCCGCAAGATCTATTCGGTCGAGTTCTCCAACACGCCCGCGGAAAAGCTTGGAAACGCCGGCGGCCTGGAGCGGGCGCTGGCAATCGCCGCTACGGCGCTCTCTGCAGAGCTGGTGGGCGGTATGCAGCGCACGCTGGAGATCACCGTGGCTTACGCCAAGACGCGCAAGCAGTTCGGCAAACCCATCGGCATCTACCAGGCAGTCCAACATCAGTGCTCGGACATGTACCTGGAGACCGAAAGCTCCCGCTCGGCCACTTACTACGCGGCGTGGGCCCTGCAGGAGAGCGCGCCCGACGCCGCAGTAGCCACTGCCATCGCCAAGATGTATGCCAGTGACGCATCACGCACCGTCGGCAACCGCGGAATCCAGGTTCACGGCGGTATGGGATTTACCTGGGAAAACGATCTTCATCTCTACTACCGGCGGGCCAAAGCCTCGGAGACCATGCTGGGCGATGCCACCTTCCATCGCGAGCGAATCGCGCGTCTGGTGATCGACGGCGCTGCGTCGCGTGCAGAGAAAGAGACCGCAACTGCGGAGTTTGCCGCCAGAGGCTGAAACACGCTATCAGTCTGACGATTAATTCAGAATGAAGCCACATGCCGTGGCTCCGCCTTGCTCTGTGGCTTGCCGGGATCAGGCGGGCTGACCAGCTTGGGCTGTGATGCGGCGGCAGCCTTGGCGTCGAGAATGCGCGTCTGCTGGTAGGTGTAGATGATGCGGTGAATGATAGTGACGGTAGAGAGCACGGCCAGAACCCACATCACCGGCGCCATCGCGCCAAAACGGGCAAACAACGCGCCGATAATCACCAGCACGATTCTTTCCGGGCGTTCCATAAAACCGACTTTGCATGACCCGATCAGTGACTCCGCGCGCGCGCGCGTGTAGCTCACCATGACTGAGCTGACCATCACGAAAGCCACCAACACGAGATAAAAGAAGTTGTCTTCGCGAGCGTAGTAGACCAGCAGCCCGAAGAAGAGAACCACGTCACTGTAGCGATCGATCACGGAATCGAAGAAGCCGCCGAAGGTAGTTACCTGGTTGGTGGCGCGGGCTACGCGTCCATCAACCATGTCAAAGATTCCCGCGCCGATGATCACCAGACCGGCATAGAGAAACAGGCGCTGATAGTTATGCGAATTGGCGTAGCCAAAGAGGATCGCCGCAATGGTGTTGATCACCAGACCGATGAAGGTAAGAACGTTGGGAGAGATCCTAGTCAGCGCCAGGCCGCGCACAATGGCGTGCAGCAGCACGCGGCACGCGCGACCAAAAGCCCCAGTCCAGGTCATTGCCCCTCTTCGTGGATGGTTGACAGCCTCAGGACTTCCATTTCCCGTCTTCCGGTAGGCGTAACCACGATCGCGGAATCGCCCACTTTTTTGCCCATCAGAGCCTTGCCGATGGGTGAAGTGGTTGAGATAAAACATTTGGAAACGTCTGATTCTTCGCTGGTTACCAGCTTGTATTCGATTTCTTCTTCCTTAGTTGAGTCGAAGACCCGCACCCGGGAGCCGAAGGCTACGCGGTCTTTGGGAATATTGGAAAGGTTGACCAGCGCCAGTTCACTCATGCGCTTTTTGAGCTGCCCCAGCCGCGCGTTGACGAACTCCTGGCGCTGCTTGGCCATGTGGTATTCGGCGTTTTCGCTCAGGTCGCCCAGGGCCGCGGCTTTCTTGATTTCTTTGGGTAATTCGTGCGTCAGTTCGTGTTCCAAGGCGCGAATCTCGTCTTCCAGCTTTCGCTTGATGTGCTCAGGCATCTTTGGCCTATGAACTCCAGTGTCAGGGTAACCCAGGCGGCTAGTGCAAACCATCATTATAACTCGTGTGCCTTGAGTACGTTAACTAATTCAAGTCACAGGCCTGTTCGGGTTGCAGAAACAATCTAAAAGCCCTATAATCATAAATGTCACGTCCTGTTCCCCCGCGAAAGCGTCCCCCGTTCGGGTGCCTGAATGAATGGTCAGTTAAGCTTCCAGATCGGCGATAAGGTTGTTTATCCCAATCATGGGGTGGGCGTGATCGAACAGATCAGCAGCCGCACTATCGGTTTCAACGTCCAAAAGTTTTATCTCCTTAAAATTAAAGCCAGCAGCCTGCGGGTTGAGGTCCCATTTAATAACGTGGGAATGGTCGGGCTACGCCCGGTTGTAAAAAATGGCGAAGTGGCCAAGATCATTGCCTTCCTGACCGACGGCAAGTGCGACAATCACGCTGACTGGAAGTATCGTTTCAAGGAGAATTCCGAGAAGATGCGCACTGGATCGCTGCTGGAAGTAGCGATCGTGCTGAAGAGCCTTCTCTTACTGGCTAAGGACAAGCCGCTTTCATTTCGGGAAAAGAAGATGCTGGAGCGAGCGCGGTATCTCCTGGTTACCGAACTGGCCATGGCCAGAAACGTTGAGGAAACGGAAATCGAAGAGCAGCTGAACAAGGCACTCTCCAAGAGCAAGCTCAAATTCCCCGAAGTCACCGCAGACGCCTAGCCTTCCCTTCCGTTCAAAACCGATACGTCAGCACTCATCAGGAAAGAACCGTTTGCGTGATAAATTCATTCCCCGGCGTGACTGGTGTTTCCGCTCAGCAACTCCAGGGCATGCGGCAGAATCTCCAGAACCGACTGCAGAGACTCGGTGGCTGCAGCCGGGCTACCCGGCAGGTTCAGCAGCAAGGCCTTGCCTCGCGTTGCACAGATGCCTCGGCTTAAAGCGGCAAGCGGTGTTTTCTTGCTGCCTTCGCGGCGTATTCTTTCCGGAATGCCATCCACCAGCCGCTCGGCCACGCTGAGAGTCGCTTCCGGGGTTACGTCGCGCACCGCGATGCCGGTCCCACCGGTAGTGACCACCAATCGCGCCACTTCGCTGCACTCGATCATGCGCGCGGCGATCACATCTTTTTCGTCAGGAAGGATCGAGGTGTGAACCACCTTGAATCCCGCGCTCTCCAGCAGGCGCACAACCGCCGGACCGGACAGGTCTTGGCGCCGTCGCTCAAAGGACGAATCGCTGATGGTCAGAACGGCGGCGGTCTTCGGGGTCACGCTTCGAGCACGTTTTCTTCAGTGTCGCGATTGGATTCGTCGAGCAGCCGCAGCCCTTCCAGCAGCAGCCCCTGCGTGGACTGCGTGGTGGTCTGCTCGCCGCTGGAGCCTTTGAAGTCGATTTCAAAGCTGCCTTCCGCCCAGGTCAGGACTTTGTACACAGCTTCGTCGCCCTTGATCTTGCCGTAGAGGGCGTGATTGATCTGGCCTTCGGTGAAGAACATCTTGCAGTTGTCGCCATTGGTGGTGAGAGTCAGCGCGCAGGTCTTGCGGCCCATATCCAGCGACTGCAGCAGGTCGAGCACGTTCATCTGCGCCAAACTACCGCGGACCACGGAGTCGGCCGGGGCTTCGCGAGCCATTTTCTCCAGTGCGATCTTGTCCACCAGCTTCTTGATCCGCGCCGAAGCTTCCTTCACGAAGAAGGGCTTCTCGATGAAGTCTTCCACCGTATCCTGCAACGGCTTGAGCTTCTCGTTGATGTCAGTCTTGCTGGCCATCAGAATCACCGGGATCGGCGCCGTCGCTCCGCGGGCTTTGATCTTCTGCAACAGCTGGCGGCCGTCCACGCCTTTCATGGCGTAGTCGGTGATGATCAGATCCGGCTTCTCTTCGATGGCTTTGAGCAGAGCGTCGGCCCCGTCGCTGATCGGCTGCACCTTGCAGAAGTGCGATAGAGACTGGCGCAGCATCTCCAGGATCATGGGATTGTCGTCGACGAGCAGGACCTTGACGTTGCTAGGCATGATGAAGACTTATTTCCTGGCTGCGATCGAGGGAACCGTGCGCGTGTAATTACCGCTCTTGCCGCCCGACTTGCGCTCCAGCACGATCTCACGAATGGCAATGCTCTTGTCCAGCGCCTTGCACATATCGTAGACCGTGAGAGCGGCCACGCTGGCGGCGACCAGCGCCTCCATCTCCACTCCCGTTGGTGCTGTCGTAGCGGCCAGGGAACCAATCTTAACGCCATTTTCGCACACCCGGGTGGTCACATCAATGTAAGACAAGGGCAGCGGATGACACATTGGTATCAGCTCTGCCGTTCTTTTGGCCGCGCTAATCCCCGCGATTCTGGCCACTTCCAGGGGATTGCCTTTCGGGTTGCGGGGCAGCGCCTGCAGCGCCTCCGGAGACATGGCGACGAAAGCCGAAGCCTCGGCTTCGCGCCGCGTGGCCTCCTTGGCGCTGACGTCAACCATGGTGGCGCGACCCGCCGCATCGTAGTGCGAGAGCTTCCTGCTTTTCGATTTGGCTCGGCTGGTCATGAGCGCATCAATACGGAAACCATCTCTCCCGCTGCAATCGAGTCTCGATCGGCCGGCACCACAACATAGCAGTTGGCCTGGGCTGAAGCCGCCAGGTCGCCCGATCCCTGCCAGACCACGGCTTCCACCTCCGGATCGAAAATCCCTCCCTGGAGCACAGCCGGCAGGAAACGGGTTAGTCCGGTTCTGGTCTTTATGTCTTTCTTCAGCCGCGCCCTGGCCGCAGGCAAACGCTGCGGAGCCGAGCCGCTCAGCGCGTCCAGGATTGCGCGGGCGAAGAGGTCAAAGCACACCATCGCCGAGATCGGATTTCCCGGTAGCCCGAAGAAGGGGATGGTCCCGCCAAAGCGCTTCAGCGGATGCTGGCCGGGGTGCGTGCCCATGTTGTCGAGCGGCTTGCGTGCCTCGCTGAAGCCCTTGCCCTCGCTGGAAAGCGTCACTTGCCCAAAGACCACCGGCCGCCCCGGCTGGATCTGTGCGCCGGTAAAAAAGAACTCCGCGTTCATGTTTTTCAGCACCGCTTCCACCAGATCGAACTTCCCCATGGAGACGCCGCCGGAAACCAGCAGCATGTCGGCGCTCAGGCCGGCGTGCACCAGGTCAGCCAGCTTGCGCGGCTCGTCGGGGGCGATGGGCAGCCGCATGGGCTCCGCGCCGGCGGCCTCCACCTGCGCGGAAAGCGAGTAGCTGTTGCTGTTGCGGATCTGCATGGGACCCGGCGTTTCCGCGACCTCCACCAGCTCGTCACCGGTGGATAAAATGGCGATCCGGGGACGTGCGAAAACCTTCACCCGCGCCTGTCCGGCGCCCGCCGCCATGGCAATTTGCGCCGGCGAGAGCCGCGTGCCCCGGGGCAGGATCTCCTGCCCGGCCTTCGCCTCCGATCCGGCGGCGACCACGTTTTCGCCCGCCGCCGCCGGCTTCAGGACTTCTACCTGGCTTGCTTCCCTGGCGGTGCCTTCGCGCGGCGCCGTCTGCTCCAGCATCACCACCGCATCGGCGCCCGCGGGCACCGCCGCGCCGGTCATGATCTCAACCGCCTCGCCCGCAGCTAACTTCCGGTCAAAGCTGCCGCCGGCTTTGATCAGCCCCACAACCCGCAGAACCGCGGGAACCTTGACGACATCAGCCGCCCGCACCGCGAAGCCGTCGCGGGTGGAGCGGGGAAAAGGAGGAAAGTCGCGGTCGGCGCGCACCGGCTCGGCCAGCACCCGGCCAAGCGCATTCATCAAGGTGATCTCTTGCGCGAGCGGCGCCGGAATGCGCCGGCAGTACTCGCGCACGATGCCCTGCGCCTGCTCAAAGCTCACTACGCCCGCGGATTGGGACGCCGTTGGCATTGCTCCCATTCTAGTCGTCAGCAAGTCTCCAGAATCACCCCGATCTTCACCATCGCTAGTACTTCACGCTGACTACCTTCACCTGCGGCAACTGGCCGTCCCAGTCCGGCGTGACGTACTCAATGGTCAGCCGGAAGTCTCGCGACTTGCCCGCGGCCAGCGGCGCATGCTCCAGGGTGCCGAAGTCGGGATACGGGGTGTTGGAGAGCGCCACCGTCACCGGCAGCGAGCTTTCTTTGAGAGAGGTCTCGCCCAGCGAGTTCTTGAACAGCACCTCCACCGTGGCGTCGGTGAGCTTGCGGTCGCCAATATTGTTGATGGTTCCTTCGATGTAAGTGACTGACGTCCCGGCAAAATTCTGTGCCGTTGCCATATGCAGGTTGGAGAGCTGCACCTTGTCCAGGTAAGGGTCGCCCGGTTTGGCCGTAGGCTGGCCCATGCGGCTAAACAATGCCACCACCGCCACGATAACCATCACCAACCCCGCGCCGGCAAGAATCGGCGTCCAGTTACGTGGCTCCGGCGGTTGCGTACCGGCGGAAAAAGGCTGCTGCTCAGAATCGGCCATGCGGGAATTCTAGCATCCGTTTTTCCGATCCCGAGCGCACCGAGGATCAGAGTTAACTGCGCAGTTCGACTACCGTTGCGCCGGCTCCGCCTTCGTTCTGCGGCGGCTCGGCCACGGTCGCCACGTGAGGATGGTCCTTCAGGAACTGGCGCAGCGCCTTGCGCAGAATGCCCATCCCGCTGCCGTGGACGATACGCACCCGCACCAGTCCCGCCAGAAATGCCCGGTCGAGAAATTTTTCTACCTCGTCGGTGGCCTGGTCCACGGTCTGGCCGATCACGTTGATCTCCATGGGCATGTTGGTATCTTCCTTGACCGAAACGGAAATGCCTTTCAATCGAGCCGCGGCCACCGGCGATGAGGCCGCCGCACTGCGGGTAGCGCCGGTAGCAAAGACCTCCGCTACGTCGTCGCGGGGGACGCGCATCTTCATTTTCATGGTTCCCACCTCGACCTCCAGCGTGTTCTCGTCGATCTTGCGCCGGACGACGGCCAGCGCCGTCTGCCCCAACGACTTGAGCTTCACCGTGTCGCCTTCCGAGACGCGTTTGACCTCATGCGGACGCGCGTTGGGATCGCCCTTATCTGCGCCGGTGCGATGCGCCACCACGCCGGCATCGAACTGTTCTTTGAACTCGCGGCGCAGCCGCGCCATGCGCTGCTCCGCCTGCTTCGACAGCTTCTGCGCCGCGGCCCGCTCCTGCACCGCGTTCACCGCCTCTCGCGCCTGGTACTCGAATTCGCGCAGCAGAGAATCCATCTTGGCTTCGTAGTCGCGCGTTCTCTGCCGCCGGTCCTTCTCGCCCTCCGCTTCCAGGCGCTTGAGCTCGCGACTCAGCTCCTGCTCCCGCTGCTGCGTAGTGCGCCGCTCCTGCTCGAGCTCGCGCAAATCGGCGTGCAGCTTGTCGAGGAAGCGGGCAACGTCCTGGGTCTGCGTGCCCAGCCGCGCCCGCGCCGCGGCGATGATCTTCGCGTTCAGTCCCAGCCGCTGGGCAATGTTGATGCCCGCCGAGGCGCCGGGCACGCCCACCTGCAGCTCGTAGGTCGGCTGCAGCGTCTTCTCATCGAAACCCACGGCAGCGTTGAGCACGCCCGCGGTGTTGGCGGCATAAACTTTGAGCGAGGTGTGGTGCGTGGAGATCACGCTGACCGCGCCGCTCGCGCGAAAATGTTCGGCAATGGCCACCGCCAGCGCAGCGCCTTCTTCGGGATCGGTGGCCGAGCCGAGCTCGTCGAGCATGACCAGCGAATGCGGCGTCGCCGTGCGCGCGATGAAATCGATGTTGGTCACGTGCGCCGAGAACGTCGAAAGGTTCTGCTCGATCGACTGGTAGTCCCCGATATCGGCCAGAACCGCGTCAAACACCGGCAGCTTCGCGCTCACCGCCGGTACCGGAATGCCCGACTGCGCCATCAGCGCCAGCAGGCCGATGGTCTTCAAAGCCACCGTCTTGCCGCCGGTGTTGGGCCCGCTGATGATGAGCTGACGATGGGCTGCATCCATCTCCAGCGACATGGGGACCACCTGGCCGTCTTTCAGGCGCAGGTTGCGCTCAAGCAGTGGATGGCGGGCCGAGCGCAGCTCGAGGAAGGCGTCATTCAGGGTCAGCTCAGGCCGCACGCAGTCGTAGTCCTGGGCAAAGCGCGCCTTGCCGAACTGCAGTTCGATTTCCGCCATGGCCTCGGTGGCGGCGGCGATGGCTTCGGCCTGCTCGCCCAGCCGCCGCGTCATCTCCCGCAGGATGCGCCGGATCTCCTCCTGCTCTTCTTCCAGCAGGCGCACCAGGTCGTTGTTCTGCTCGATGGTCTCCAGCGGCTCAATGAACACGGTCTGCCCGCTGGAGCTGGCGCCGTGCACCACGCCGTTGACCCGCTTGCGCTGCTCCGTCTTCACGGGAATCACAAAGCGCTCGCCGCGGATGGTGACCAGCTCTTCCTGCAGCGCGCCGCCCTCCGCCAGCCGCCGCAGGTAGCCGCGCAGCGATTCCTGGATCAGCCGCTTCTGCTTGTCCACCTCGCGGCGAATGCGCGCCAGTTCCGGCGAGGCGCGATCGTCGAGCAGGCCGTCAGGCTGGAACTTGTTGCGGAAGAAGCGCAGCAGCTCGGTGAAGTCCGCGATCGAAAGCGAAAGCTCGGCCATGGCCTGCCACTCGCGCTTGACCGCGTCCGGCGGCTGCCGCGCGATCTCGCGCCACTCCGCGGCCTTGTCCACCAGCAGGACGATCTCGCGAATCTCGGCCGACTCCAGCGCCGCGCCTTCGATCCTGGTCTTGGCCAGAAGCTGCCCGGCATCAAACAGATCGCTGAAGTCGAAGCGTCCGCCGGCGGTCAAAAAGCGCCGCGTCTCGGCCGTGAGCTGCTGCTGGCGGTCGATCCACATCCGGTCGCCGGAGGGCACCAGCGCGGCAATGCGCGCCTTGCCCAGCGGTGAGTTCACGTATCCCGAGAGAACCTCGCGAAACTGATCAAACTCCAGGACGCGACTTGAGCCGTGTTTTAGAGGGGAAGGAACCATTCATAGATGATGGTAGCGCAAGACAGTTTTACGTGGAAAAGCGCGCTACTTACCCCCAGTCTCCATAAGTAGCGTCTTAATTTTGGCGATTCATCGCAACCGCTCGCGAATTGTTTTTCCACGCATCCGGCAACGGGTTACACTGGGCCACACACACTGCTCCGGGATAAGTGAAAAGATGGACGCTGCTCAACCTGCGCCGGTTGGCCAGACCCTCAATTCGTACAAGGTCTATGAAAAACTTGGTGCCGGTGGCATGGGCGTGGTCTACAAAGCCCTAGACACCAAGCTCCAGCGCACGGTCGCTCTCAAGTTCCTTCCTCACGACCCCGATTCCCGGGGAGATTTCCGTTCCCGTCTGATTGCCGAAGCGCGCGCTGCCTCGGTTCTTGACCATCCCAACATCGGCACCATCTACGGTGTTGAAGAAGCCCCGGGCGGGCAGATGTTTATCGTGATGGCTTTCTATGAAGGCCAGACGCTGGCAAAAAAGATCGACCATGGCCTTACGCAGAGTGCAGCGGTCGCCATTGCCCTGCAGATTGCCGCCGGGCTGGAGGAAGCGCACGCCCACCACGTGGTTCATCGCGATATCAAGCCTTCCAACGTGATTCTGACCCCGCAGGGAGTGGCCAAGATCGTGGACTTCGGCCTGGCGCGGGTCCTCAGCTCGGCCAGCGCCACTCGCTCTCTCAATACCGCCGGGACGGCGGCCTATATGTCGCCGGAGCAGGCTCTGGAACGCGAAGGCGTGGATCACCGCACCGATCTGTGGTCGCTCGGTGTCACTCTCTATGAAATGCTGACCGGCAGCTTGCCGTTCGCCGCGGATAGCCTGCCGGCCACTCTGCTGGCCATTGTGCAGTCTCCACCGCGCCAGATGGGAAACGAGGTGCCGCCCGAACTGCAGCGCATCGTCTACCGCGCCCTGGCGAAAGACCGGGAGGCGCGCTATCAGAGCGCAGCTGAGATGATCGAGGACCTAAACCGCGCTGCCCCCTCCGCAGGCCAGGTCGCGAAACCGGCAGCGACCACCCTGGATATTTCGCGGTATCGCCGCCTGGCGTCGCGATCGGCCGTAAGCCTGAAGCCCGCGACTACAAACCGGCCGGCAGCGAAATGGCTTTTCGGCGCTTTGACCGTGGCCGTGCTTCTCGGACTCAGCCTGACCATACCGGCGGTTCGCCGCCAAATTCTTTCCGGGCAGAAAAACGCCCCCGGTGCAATGTCTTTGCCGCAGAAAAAAGTCCTGGCCGTCCTGCCCTTTCAGAGCCAGGACGGCAACCTTGCTTCTCTGGGCAATGGACTGGTGGAAACACTGACGGCAAAGCTGGCCAGGGTGGGTGGCGACCACTCGCTGCAGGTGGTCTCATCTTCCGAGTTGCGGGCAAGGCATGTGACCCGGCTTGACGAGGCGCGCCAGGAATACGGCGCCACGCTCGGCCTTCTGATCGTTTTGCAGAAGTCCGGCAACCTGTTGCATGTTGCGTACTCCATCCTCGATGCCAGAACCGGCGCATCCTTTTTCGGCGATTCTCTGGATTCCCCGTCCGGCGATCTCTTCGCGATGGAAGACAAGGTCGCCGGCGCTGTAGCCTCCGCGCTGGCTTTGGAACTGCGCCCTGAAGAGAAACGCGAGCTGGTTGAGCATGGCACCGCCTCGCCCGAAGCCTACAATTACTACCTGCAGGCGCGCGGCTATATGGACCAGGGGCCGGAAAGCATGGACATGGCCATTATCCTGCTCACCCGCGCTCTTGCCGCCGACGCCGGCTACGGGCTGGCCCAGGCCGAGCTGGGCACCGCATACTGGTCGAAGTACGTCACCAGCAAAGATAAAAGTTTTGTCGGCAAGGCGCGGCAGGCCTGCTCCAGGGCAGTGGATCTGGGCAATGCCGGAGCCGAAGGTCACGTTTGTCTGGGAGTCCTGCAAAACGGCACCGGCGAGTACGAGAAAGCGGTGGACGAATTCACTCGCGCCATTCAATTGGATTCCAGCCTGGATGAGGCCTACGTCGGTCTGGGCTTCGCCTACGAGCGACTGGGCAAGCTCAACGACGCGGAGAAGACCTATCAGCAGGTGATCAGCCTGCGTCCGCAGTACTGGCGTGGCTACAACCTGCTGGGAATCTTCTACTGCCGCCAATCGCAATACGCCCAGTGCGCGGCCATGTTTCAAAAAGTTGCCGATCTCACCCCGGAGAGCTTTCGCGGCTACGCCAATCTGGGAGCCGCAGACCTGGCCGCCGGCCGGTATGAACAGGCCATCGCTCCCCTCGAACAGTCTCTGCGCATTCGCGCCACCCCGGCAACCTATGGCAATCTGGGCACCGCCTACTTTCACCTGCGCCGCTTTGACGACGCTGCGCGCACCTACGCCGATGCTGCCGCCTTGAACGATCGCGATCATGTCATGTGGGGAAATCTCGGCGAGGCGCAGTATTTCGCCGGGCAGCGGACCGAAGCGGCCGGTTCCTACCGCAAAGCCATCATGCTGGCCGAAGAGGCGCTCAAGGTCAACCCTCGCGATCCTGAAGTATTGAGTCGCGTGGCCTCGTATCACGCCATGCTGGGCGAGCGTGCGCCAGCCCTCAAGTACCTGAACCAGGCGCTGGTTTTCGGAAAGTCCGATCAGGAAATCCTGTTCACCGCGGCGCTGATCTACAACCACCTGGGCGAAACCGGCCCGGCTCTGGAATGGCTGCGCAAGGCCCTGCATGCGGGCTATTCGCTGACCACGGTCCGCGAGTCGCCCGATCTCGACAATCTTCGCGCTGATGCTCGTTATAAGGCGCTGGTTGAAAACAAGAACGACTAGTCCCGGGCCGAATCCTGGGGTAACTCCGAAAAATAAGTTAAGAGGAGGAGAGAAAGAAATGGCGGCAACACGTATCGACATTTGTGCCGGCGGAACCGTCCGCACTAATCAAATAACCTTTAGCAATGACCACGCGGAACCCTGCACCATTACCGGATTAGGGAAGCTGGTGGATTGCGGAGACTCATTTACCGTCCCCGCCAGGTCCGGCGCCGGTCCCGGCACCAAGACCTGCAATGTCTCAGGAAACGCTTCGAAGAAATCGTATCCCTATAACGCAAGTTGCTGCGGCAAGGGGCCGGACACCAACCCGGTGATCATCTACCAGTAAGCTTTGGTTCCCGGTAAGAAGCAAGGGCAGACTCACTCTGCCCTTGTTTTCGTCTAGCGCTGCGAGGAGTGACGCTCGTCACCGTTAGCCTTATCTGGCCTGCTAGAATTTCCCATTATGTCCTTCCCGACCACCCGCCTCCGCCGCCTGCGCCAGTCTGAGCCTCTGCGCTCGCTGGTAAGAGAGACCCGGCTCACGCCGACCAACTTCATCTATCCCCTGTTTGTCTGTCCCGGCGAGGGCGTGCGCAAGCCCATCGGCTCCATGCCGGGCGTGTCCAACATCTCCGTGGATGAAGCCGTGGGGGAAGCGCGGGAAGCCAAGTCGCTGGGCCTGGGCGGAATCATTCTTTTCGGCCTGCCGGAGTCGAAAGACGAGATTGCCACCGGCGCCTGGGCTGAAGACGGCATCGTGCAGCAGGCTGCGCGGGCCATCAAGAGCGAGGTGCGCGACCTGATCGTGATCGGCGATGTCTGCCTGTGCGAGTACATGTCGCACGGCCACTGCGGGATCGTGAAGCGCAAAAACCAGCCCGGCGCGGGTTCGTCGCGGCGCCGTCACGCGTCCGGCGGCAACGGCGGCGTAGCTACGCAGGCTGCCGTGGACGTTGAGTTCGAGATCGCCAACGACGAGACTCTCGACATCCTGGCCAAGACCGCAGTCTCGCTGGCGCAAGCCGGGATCGACGTGATCGCGCCTTCGGACATGATGGACGGCCGCGTCGGCGCTATCCGCAAGGCGCTCGACGCCAACGGTCTCACCAACACGCCGATTCTCTCCTACGCCGCAAAGTTCGCTTCGGGATTCTACGGGCCCTTCCGCGAAGCCGCCGATTCAGCCCCCCAGTTCGGCGATCGCCGGTCCTACCAGATGGACGGAGCCAACCTGCACGAGGCCATGCGCGAGATTGCGCTCGATATCAAGGAAGGGGCGGACATGATTATGGTCAAGCCCGCCATGCCTTACCTGGATGTGATTGCTGAAGCCCGTCGTCGTTTCGATCTGCCCCTGGCCGCCTACCAGGTCTCCGGAGAGTACTCCATGTTGCAGGCCGCCATCGCCAAAGGATGGCTGGACAGAGATCGCGTGATGCTGGAGTCGCTGGTTTCAATTCGACGCGCCGGCGCGCAGATGATTCTTACTTACTTCGCCAAAGACGCGGCCCGCGCTTTGTCCCGAGCGTAGCGAGGGAAGCCTACGATCGCTCAAAATTTCCGGGGCTGGATCGAACCATCCCCGGTGAGCGACGGCCAAGGTCAAAGGGATCCCTCATATGGGATCGGACTGCAAATTTAAGCTGCCCGGCGCAGCCCTCCGGATCCGCTGCTCCGGTTTCCGGTCAGCAATCGGAATAGCCACGTCAGCACCACAGCGCCGCCGATGGCCACCAGGATGGTGTAGATCATTCCTCCCTGGCCCGCGAAGCCCAGAGAGCGCATGAGCCAGCCGCCCAGAAGAGCGCCGGCGATGCCGAGCAGAATGTCGGCCAGAACCCCGTAGCCAGCGCCACGCATGATTTTTCCTGTCGCCCATCCGGCGATCAATCCCACAATAATCCACCACAGTACAGCCATAAATCTCCTCCCACACGATTCACCTATTAGTTATGAGTTAGAGCAGCCGCCGCCCCGCCTGGGTTTGCCCGCAAGCAGCAAGATCGCGAGCTGGCCTAAGCTCCGGGTTTTGCGCCCTCAGCGCGTCATTTACAATCAAATGTTTTGGCTGCCCACCACTGTTGAACAGAGGGAGTACTCGATTGCCCGACACCATTTATGACGTTGCCATCATCGGCTCCGGACCCGCCGGCTACACCGCCGCCTTTCGCGCCGGCCAGCTCGGATTGAAGACCTGCCTCATCGAAAAGGATTCCAAGCTGGGTGGGACCTGCCTGCACGTAGGCTGCATCCCCACCAAGGCGCTGCTTTTTCACGCCGAAGTCTATGACCACCTCAAGTCGGCGCAGGAGTATGGCATCGAAGGCCTGGGTGCGGGCAAGCTCAACTGGGCGTCCATCCAGGACAGAAAGAACAAGGTGGTGGCCAAGCACACCAAGGGGCTCGATTTCCTGGTGCGCAAGAACAAAGTCGACCGCGTGCTGGGCTACGGACGCCTGACCGGGCCGGCGAAGAACGGCATTCACACCGTGCAGGTTGATGCTGACGGAAAGAAGTCGGAAATCAAGACGCGCAATATCTTGCTTGCTTCCGGATCATTTGCCCGCTTGCTGCCCGGCCTCCAGGCCGATGATCGCATCCTCACCAACATTGAGGTGCTCAGCCTGTCTTCCATCCCCAAGTCCATGGTCATCATCGGCGCGGGCGCGGTGGGGGTGGAGTTCGCCTCGGTTTACCGCTCGTTCGGGGCAGAGGTTACCCTCATCGAAATGCTGCCTCGGCTGGTGCCGGTGGAAGATGAGGAAGTTTCCAAAGAGCTGATGCGCGCCTTCAAGAAGAAGGGCATCACCTGCATCGTCAACAGCAGGGTCGACAAGGTGGAGAAGACCAAGACCGGCATATGCGTGGCCTGCACTCCGCAGGGCGAGGCCCAGCAAAAGATCGAGGCGGAGAAAGTCCTGATCGCCGTGGGGCGCGGCCCCAACACCAGCGACGTTGGCCTGGACAAGACGCCGAACATCAAGACCGAGCGCGGCTTCGTTCATGTGAATGAATCGATGGAGACCGGCGAGAAGGGGATTTACGCCATCGGCGACATCGTGGCCGGATACCCGCAGCTGGCGCACTCCGGAGCCATGTGCGGCATCGTCGCCGTCACCCACATTGCGGGCAAGCCGGCCCAGCCGGTCAACAAGAACCATATTCCCGGCTGCACCTATTGCGAGCCGCAGATTGGCAGCGTGGGACTGACCGAAGCCAAGGCCAAGGAGGCCGGCTACGAAGTGAAGATCGGAAAATTCCCCTTCACCGCCAACTCCAAGGCCACCATCATCGACAATCACGAAGGCTTCATCAAAGTGGTTGCCGATGCCAAATACGGAGAGATTCTTGGTGTTCACATCATCGGCCCGCTGGCTACAGAGCTGATCGCAGAGTCGGTGGCGGTGCTGCAGCTGGAAGGGACCATCGAGGACCTGATGTTCACCGTGCACGCGCATCCCACGGTTTCAGAAGGCATGCTGGACGCGTTCAGCGCCGTGGAGGGGAAGGCCATCAATTTCTAGCGGGCGACGATTCAGGCATTGTGTATCGATACGCCGGAAATCCTGATGTCGGCAGCGCTTAGCCTTCCCGCTTTGCTTTCCTGCGCAGAAGGAAGAAGGCAACCCACATTCCTACGGTCATGGAGGCAACCAGGATCCCGGCAATAGGATCGGGGCCAAAGAAAAACCACACAAGCCTGTGATCCCTCACACTGAAGACTGCGAGAAGCAAAGTGTACAAAATGGCCATCCACAAAAACTTCGTATGCGCCCGCATCGGTTCCTTCAGCCCCCGCGAACTGAAGAAGAGCAGCCACAGAAAGACGCTTACGGTCGCTAACATGATTCCCGTGTGAAAGGATTTTTCCCAAAGAATCCAAACGATCTTGTGATCGTGAATGCGGAACGCGAAAAGCAGGAGGGTGAACAGGATAGCCATCCATAAGTAGGCAGCGCTGGTTTCGCGGACCTGCCGGGCGCGCTCGAAGGCGTATTTTTCCCGCTCGGCGTCGAGCGCGGAAATAGGGACTTTCAGTTGCTCCAGAGGACTGTTGGCTCCGCGCGCGGTCTTCTCAAAGTCCGGATACTCGCGGAAATAATCCTCCACCAGTGCGCGCGTCGCCGCGCTGGCTTCACCAGAAAAGTACGCCGGCAACAGATCGATGATGACTTCGCGTTCCACTTTCATGGTCGATCCTCCTGGAATAGGTCCCTGACTCGCATTAACTTCATTCGCGCCCGGTGGACTTTTACCTTCACGGTGGCCACCGGCAGATCCAAAGCCTCGGCAATTTCCTCGTACGGCATCTCTTCCTGCACGCGCATCAGCAGGGCGGCGCGATCGACCTCAGCCAGCGCGCGCAAGCCGTCCATCACCGCAGCCAGTTCGGCTTTATGCTCCGTGCGCGACTCCAGGCTGGGAGAAGAATCGGGCAGCGACTCTTCCAGCTCCTGAAAGCGGCGGTTGCGGCGAAGGTGGTCGCGATACAGATTGCGCGCGATGGTAAAGAGATAAGCCTTGAGGGTAGCTTCCCGAATCTTCCCGCGCGACGTCCACGCCCGCACAAAGGTCTCGGACGTGATGTCGTCGGCCAGCGCCGCATCGCCGCACAGGAACAGGGCAAAGCGGTGCACCTGCGGGGCGTAGCGCTGGTAAAGACTGTGGAAGTCGCTCATGCCAAAGTGGATCGTAAAGGATACGGGCGCGGAGAGCGAAAGTTACCCTGGTTCTGACGAAGCGAGGGGGCGCGGCTTCAAAAAAACGCCGGATTCATTCAATGAATCCGGCATTCCATTGCCATTTCACCGTAGAGGGGAAACAGCTGGGATTTCCTACCAGAGTGGCTTGCCTCTGGAGTCGCGGAAAGCGAACTTGACGTTGTCCTCGGCCACAACCTTGGCAATCAACGCGGTCTTACCTTCAAACTGGATCTTGGCGCCCTGAATCTCCACTTGGTCGCCCTTGTTGATGACGATGTCGTACTGCTTCAGGAAATTTGCCGGAGCCAGATGGACTTCAATGCTCCCGATGTCCTGCTTGACGGTGATGTGTGTGCCGACAGTGCCGGAAACGGGGCACTGGTAGTTGCGGACTTCCTGAACCACTCCACGCACCGTGACCTGTTTACCGCTGTCATATTGATAGCTTTCATGCGAAGGCTGATTGTTCTGCGCCAGAGCTGATCCCAGCAGCAACAGCCCGGTTCCCAGAAAGATGATTCCCCTCATGACGGCCTCCTTAACATAGAGCTAGTTTGCGCGGCCGCGAGTAATGACGCTGTGACCATCGTCACAGGCCCGCGTGAGCAGGATTAGAATTCCTGCTTCGGCTCGGCCTGGTCCGAGCCGACGCGGCCGGCGGAGATCTCGGCGCGGAAGTAGTTTTCGCCGCGGATGGGGCAGCTTGCCAGGCGGCGCAGCATGGCCAGCTGGCCGGTGTGAGTCAGGGCGTCCGCTACAGGTCCCTGGAAGAGCTTCTCCGGCGGATAGCTAAGCGGTTGCTCCGAGGCCAGAAAGCCGTCAAATGCCTGTGTCGACTTGAAGAATCTCTCCACCTCTTTCGACCATGGAAGCGGCGTAGAGTCATGCCACTCCTTCTTTCCATTGGCCATGGAGAGCCCCCAATCCATAAGGTCGCCCATGTGGGCCAGAATTTGTATCGGCGAACGGCCATTAGCGCCGGTGCTGTAGGCGGCGAAGCTCTCCGACGCGTCGCGCAGCGTCTTAGCGGCTCGATAGGCAAGGGTGGCAAGGGTGTGGCGCAGCATCTGACGGCTCGAGTCCGGTGCGGGCATTGTCGATCCTCCGTTCTCTGGTGGCAGAGGCAATTTTCAGGCAAAAGAGAGCGGGTGCGCAAACGGAGCGCGGTTTCTGGTCTCAACCACCAAGCCTGTGTCTCAACCAATGCCGAGCTTGTCTCAATTTGTGACAATCTGGCGCTCTTCCCCGTTGGAAAATGACACAATGTCACATTTGAAGTGGATTGCGTTGTCGATAGTAGAGCATATGTAGTTGATAAATATAGGTTTACTTATTGAGACGCATGGTTCCCGAAATGGATGCCGAGTTGCGGACAAATGTACTCGGAGGCATCTGTCCCAATGTCGCAGCCTGCGCGCCTACTGCTGATAATTGTGTGCTTCCTCGGGGTCGGTATTGCCGGCTACGGAGTATGGAGCTGGACGATCGATTCTCCCTTGAAGTTCATCGCCTATCTGCTGACGGCGGTTGTAGCTTCACGCCTCAAGGTCGAGTTGCCGGAGGTTACCGGCAGCATGTCCGTGAGCTTCCTGTTCATTTTGATCGGCATTGCGGAACTGAACTACACCGAAACGCTGGTTCTGGGATGCTGCGCGATTCTTTCTCAGTGCTACATCAGCCGCGATCGCTGGCCGAAGCTCAAGCAGGTATTCTTCAATGTCTCCGGCGCAGCCGTGGCCATCTCGGCTGCTTTCTACACGTATCACGGACCCTTGCGCGCCGTGCTCCATCAGGGGACCTCGCTGCTGCTGGTGCTGGCCGGCTGCGTCTACTTTCTCTTCAACACTCTGCCGGTGGCGACCATGATCGCCCTGACCGAGCGCAAGAGCATCCGCAAGACATGGTCGGATTGCTATTTCTGGTCGTTTCCTTATTATCTGGCCGGCGCCGCGGTGGCGGGCATGCTGGGCTGGCTGAACCAGAAAATCGGCTGGCAGCCGACGCTACTGGCATTGCCGGCGATGTTCGTCATCTATCGTTCGTATCGCCTGTATCTCAGCAAGCTGGAAAATGAGAAGCGCCACGCTGCGGACGTGGCCGAGTTGCACCTGCGCACCATTGAAGCGCTGGCGCTGGCGATTGAAGCCAAAGACCAGAATACCCACGACCATCTCGAGCGCGTGCGCGTCTACGCCACGGAAGTGGCCAAGATGCTCAATCTTCCTGAAGAGCAGATGGAAGCCATCCGTGCAGCGGCGCTGCTTCACGACATCGGAAAGCTGGCGGTACCCGAGCACATCATCTCCAAGCCGGCCAAGCTGACGACGGAAGAATTCGAGAAGATGAAGATCCATCCCATCGTCGGCGCCGAGATTCTGCAGCGCGTGCAGTTTCCCTATCCGGTGGTGCCGATTGTGCGCTCGCATCACGAACGCTGGGATGGCACCGGTTATCCCGACGGGCTTAAGGGTCCGGCGATTCCCGTTGGCGCGCGAATTCTTTCCGCGGTGGACTGCCTTGACGCCCTGGCCACCGACCGTGTCTACCGCAAAGCCATTCCTCTCGACGAAGCCATGCAGAAGGTGGCCGAGCAGGCCGGACAGGCCTACGACCCGCAGGTGGTCGAACTGCTGCAACAGCATTACAGGGAACTGGAAGAGCTGGTGCGCGCGCAGTCGGGCGCGCTGGCGCGGCAAAAGCTTTCTACCGGTCTGCGCGTGCATCGCGGCGCCGGACCGGCGGCCGGTGTGGCCCTGTTGCAGGGCCCCGGAGGCGCGACCTTCCTGACCTCTATCGCTGCGGCCCGGCAGGAGGCGCAGACGCTGTTTGAGTTGAGCCACGACCTGGGAAATTCTCTCAGTCTCAGCGAAACGCTCTCTGTCCTCAGCGTGCGCCTGAAACGCCTGGTTCCTTACGACGCCATCGCGGTCTACATTTTGCGTGAAGGCCACCTGGTGCCGGAGTTCGTCAGCGGCGACAACTTCCGCTACTTCGCTTCGCTGCGCATTCCTCTGGGAGCCGGGCTTTCAGGCTGGGCGGCGCACAACCGCCGGCCCATCGTCAACGGCGATCCCACGGTGGACACCGGCCAGATCAGCGATCCGGAGCGTTTCGCCACACTGCGATCGGCACTGGCTGTCCCGCTTGAAGGCCTGCAGGGCGTTGTGGGTGTGCTCTCCCTGTACCACAGCGAGCCCGATACTTACACTTCCGATCACGTGCGCATTCTCAGCGCCATCAACTCCAAGGTGGCGCTCTCAGTGGAGAACGCGCTGGCCTTCCGCGAAGCCGAGAACTGCGCCACCACCGATTACCTCACCGAGCTGCCGAACGCGCGGTCTCTGTTCCTTCATCTGGATCGCGAGCTGGCGCGCTGCAAGCGCCTGAACTGCACGCTGACCGTGATGGTCTGCGACCTGGACGGATTCAAGCGGATCAACGACTGCTACGGACACATCGAGGGAAACCGCCTGTTGAAGCAGTTCGCCAAGGTGCTGCAGGGTTCCTGCCGCGAGTATGACTACATCGCCCGCATGGGCGGCGACGAATTCGTGATCGTCGCGCCGGGCCTGAGCCGCGCCGCAGCCGATGCCCGCGGCATGTGCCTGAGCGAGTTAACGCGCATGGCCGGACGCGAGATGAGCGGCGAAGACTGGCTCTCGTTGAGCATGGGCTGCGCTATTTATCCCGAAGACGGCAGCGATGCGGAGAAGCTTCTGGCCGAAGCCGATCGGCGCATGTATCTGCAAAAGCAGGAGCACAGGCTGCAGAGAGCCTCGAGTGACGATCTCTCCGGGCCCATGAGCCAATCCATCCCGCGCAAGCTGCTGACATGAAGTCACGAATAATCCTGGCCGGCATCGCTCGCTTGCTGGCGCTGATGCTCACCGCGAGTCTCGCCGGCGCCCTTCTGCTGCGCTACGCTCCCGGTTTTTCGTCGGACGAACGGGAGCTCAACACCGGCTTATCCGCCGGCAGCATTCAGGCCATCCGCCAGGAGAGACTGGCACAGGGGAATGTCCCCAGCTTTTATCTCCACTACCTGGCGTCGCTGTGCCGTGGCGATCTGGGCAATTCCATTTCGCTCAACCAGCCGGTGCGCTCGCTTCTTCACGACCGCCTCCCTGTGACTCTGCAAAATCTTTTTCTGGCGTTGCTGCTCGCCTGGATTGTGGGTCTGGCCCTGGCCTTCACGTCGCAGCTGACTCGATCGCGACTTGCCGTAGCCGCCGGTGAAGGAGTCAGTGGAGTTCTTATTTCCACTCCAGCCGCCGCCCTGGCGTTGCTTTTTGTCTTGTTCCGCTTTCCTCTGTGGACCGCTGCAGGACTGCTGATTCTTCCCAAGATCTACCGCTACTCTTCTAATTTGCTGGGGGAGGGATACGAGAAGCCGCATGTCCTGATGGCGCGGGCCAAGGGCGCAGGTCCCTGGGGAATCCTATTCCGTCACGTGGTACCGGCAGCGTTGCCGCAGTGGGTTTCCCTGCTGGGAGTTTCGGTGAGCATCGCCATCGGCGTCATGCTGCCGCTGGAAGCCATCGGCGACGTTCCCGGCATCGGCCAACTGGCCTGGCAGGCAGCGCTTTCGCGCGATCTACCGTTGCTCGTCAACCTCACCATGGCGGTCACGTTTTTGTCTGTGGCCGCCACTACGCTCTCTGACTCTGCCAAGCACAGCCTGCTGAGGAATGCGGCATGAAGACGTTGCGCATCATTGCGATTGTGACGCTCATGGCAGCGGCCGTGGCCGCGCTCGGCGCCCGCTACATTGCCCCGGGCGGCTATGAGCACCAGTTTCGCGAAGCCACCGATGCGGCTCCGTCAGCCCACCATCCGCTGGGAACGGACGAACTGGGCCGCGACCGCCTGGCGCGTTTGCTCTATGGTCTGCGCGTCTCTCTGGGCATGGCCCCGCTGGCGGCGCTGCTGACCACCGTCCTGGCGGGGCTGTTGGGCGGAATCGCGGGATGCTTCGGCGGTTGGGTGGAACGCAGCTCCATGTTCCTGGCCGACCTGTTTCTCTCTATTCCCTGGCTCTTTCTGCTGATTACGGTGCGGGCTGCGCTGCCTTTGAATATTGCGCCTGAATCCTCGGCGGCCATCACCTTTCTTCTGCTGGGGCTGCTGGGATGGGCAGCGTCTGCGCGCGTGGTCTGCGCCGGCGCCAAAAACCTGATGTCGTCTGATTTCGTGTGGAACGCGCGTGCCGCCGGCTTTTCCGGATTGAAGCTGGTGCGCCTCCACTTGTTGCCCAATCTGCGTGGAACGCTGCTGGCGCAGTTCTGGATCTCGATTCCCGTCTTCATCATCGCCGAGGCCAACCTCGGCGCTCTGGGATTGGGCGTGACCGAGCCGCTGCCGTCGCTAGGCAGCCTGCTCAAAGAAATGCAAGAGATGGTGACATTACGTCCGGAACCTTGGCGAGTGGCTCCGATTTTTGTACTCATTATCCTGGTTAGTTCCTTCCAGGTGCTGCTCAACAAGCAGGAGGTTCGCGCGTGAAGTACTGGTTTGTTCTGTTGATGGCCCTGACCGGCATTCAAGTCCCCGCCCAGACCGGCGGTGAGCTGCGCTTCTGTCTGCGCGGCGAGCCCAAGACTTTTAATCCACTCCAGGTCGATGACGATGCCTCGGAAACCATCCGTTACCTGACGGGTGGCGTGCTGCTCCGCGTCAATCGCATCACGCAAAAACCGCAGGCGGAACTGGCAACGGAATGGAAGGTCTCCGATGGCGGCAAGCGGATTGTGTTCAAGCTGCGAGAAGGCGTGCACTACCACGATGGGACGCCGTTCTCGGCTGACGATGTGGTTTACACCATGCGGCAGCTGATGAATCCGGCGCTACACTCCAGCACCGGCGACGCGTTTCGCACTGCCCCGGGCGACGTCACGACGCGGTCGATCTCGCCCTCGAGCGTGGAGATCGTTTTTCCGGCGCCGGTTGCCAACCTGATCAACCTTTTTGACACCGTCGCCATAATCTCTTCCAAGTCGCCGCTCAAGGAGATGGCGGCGCTGGGGCCGTTTTTTGTCGCCGAGCACAAACCCGGCTCCTACCTGATGTTGAATCGCAATCCTTACTACTGGAAGAAGGACTCGAGCGGCAGGCAATTGCCCTACGTCGATCGCGTGCACCTGGATATTGAGCAGAACCGCGACATCGAGGCCCTGCGCTACCGTCGCGGCGAGATCCACCTGATCAACACGGTTTCCCCGGAAATTTTCCAGAAGCTCTTCGATGAAAACAGCTCTTCGGTGCGCGATGCCGGGACCTCAACCGATACGGAGCAGCTCTGGTTCAATCAGGTGCCCACGGCTCCGATTCCCGCATACAAGCTGAAGTGGTTCAGCTCAACCGCGTTTCGGCGGGCGGTGTCCGAAGCCATCAATCGCGACGACCTGGCGCGAATCGTTTATCGCGGGCACGCGCGCGCGGCCATCGGCATGCTGCCTCCAGGCGATCTGTTCTGGTTCAATTCCGAATTGAAGCCGCATCCGTACGATCCGGCCAGTGCACTGAACCGCCTGAAGCAGGACGGTTTCCGCCTGGACAACGGAACGCTGCGCGACCGCGACGGCAACGCTGTGGATTTTTCCGTGGTCACCAACGCCGGAAACCACGCGCGCGAGAGCATGGCCGCCATGATTCAGCAGGACCTGAAGAAGATCGGAATCCAACTCAACGTGGTCACGCTGGATTTCAACTCCCTGCTGGAGCGGATCACCCAGAGCTACAACTACGAAGCCTGCCTGCTGGGCAACATGAACGCCGATCTCGATCCCAGCTCCATCCGGACGGCCTGGGAGAGCTGGGGTGAAGAACATCAATGGAATCCCAAGCAGAAGACTCCGGCCACGGCCTGGGAGGCTGAGATCGACTCGTTGCTGCACGCCGAAGGTGCCTCGGTTGACCGGCGGACGCGCAAGCAATACTGGGACAAAATACAAAAAATTGCCTGGGAGCAGGAGCCCTTCATCTACCTGGTGAACAAGGACACGCTGGTGGCCATCAGTCCGCTGGTGAAAAATGCGCAGCCCAGCTTCCTGCGTCCGCAAACCTACTGGAACATCGAGGAGTTAGCCCTGGCTGCCAAGTAATCTCTATGAATCTGCTGTCCATTCGCGTCACCATCAGCTACGGAGCCAAGCCGCACGTGTTGCACGACCTGCATCTGGATGTGCGGCCGTGCGAAATCATGGGGCTGGTGGGACACAGCGGATGCGGCAAGAGTTCGCTGGCTCTGGCCATCCTGGGACTGGCCAGGCTGAAGGGAGCGGCGGTTTCCGGCTCAATCCTGTGGAACGGGCGCGAGCTGCTGAACCTGAGAGAGAGCGAATGGCGCAACCTGCGGGGAAGAGAGATCGCGTATGTGCCGCAGAGTCCGGCGTCCTCTTTGAATCCGGCCTTGAGAATCGGCACGCAACTGGCCGAGGCATGGAAACTGCACGCTCCGCGATCTGGAGCCGGCAAGCAGGAATGCCGGGACGCGATCACTCGCGCACTCCGCGACGTGACTCTGCCGGACACGGAAGAGTTTCTGCGGCGTTATCCCTCGGAAATCTCCGTCGGCCAGGCGCAGCGAGTGCTGATCGCCATGGCCATCCTGCACCGGCCACCACTCTTGATAGCCGATGAGCCCACGTCTGCGCTCGACACCATCACTCAGGCGGAGATTCTGGCGCTATTTGGCGAACTCAACAAACGCCTGGGGATGAGCATTCTTTTCATCTCCCACGACCTGGCCTCGGTCTACAAGTTGTGCCATCGCATCGCCCTGGTCGATGCCGGTGCAGTCGTGGAATGCGATGTTCCGGAGATGATTTTCACCAAACCAAGCCACCCATTCACGCAGAAGCTTCTGGCGGCCTTGCCAGCCATGCCTGAGGCGGTCGCTCGAGAGCCGGAGTTTGAGGCCGCGCCCACAACTGAGCCTCGCACTCGCCTACGCCCCGTAAGCCAATAGATTGGCCCCAGCATCCTTCTCCCAGGGTTTTCCGCCCGGACAAACTGTCACTCGGCAGGGTTACAATGCAAGTTATTGAAAAACAGGTAGTTGCAAGAAGTGCGACACAACGGGAACGCCAAACTGTCACACCCGCCACAGCCTCGAACATTGGTTAACTAACACAATAATAAACACTTACGTACCAACCGAGTCTGGCTGGGCAGTTGCTTACCTAGGTAATGAGGTAAATGGCCCATGTCATTCAAAAACAAGCTAATCGCCTTTGCAGTCGCGATAAGTACGGTGGGAGCTGTTTTGCTCGCCTCGCACGTGTTGGGACAGAACATCCAGGCAATTGCCTCAGCAGTTTGGGGCTCATAAGTATCCCAGCTCTTCGGGAACGAGAAAGAACGCTCGTCTTGAAGACAGGAGCAAAAACCAAGATGAAAGAAATCATCAACACAGTCGCGATGAAGACCAGGCTCCGAAGGAGCTGGTCGAAGCTCGCGAGCTTGCACATCCTGGCCGGGATGATTCTTTTAGGCGGAATGACCGCTGCAGGCGCGGGGCATAAGACAGCCCCGGATTTTGTCAGTTTCCCGCAAAATCCCGACGGCACGGTCGACGTGATTATTCAATTCTCCAAGACCCCGCATGCGAATCGTTTCGCGACTATCGTTGCCCAGGGCGGCAAGGTGAAACGTTCGCTGGATCACATTAACGGCGGGGCATTCCGCGTGCCGGCGAGCATGTTGAAGTGGCTGGAGAACAATCCCGACGTTGCCTATGTGACGCCGGACCGTCCCACGCAGCCCTCATTCGACGATGAGATGCCGGCGGTGATGGCGACTCTCGCGCACCAGCAATACGCTTTAAACGGAACCGGCGTCGGCGTGGCGGTGATCGACAGCGGCGTCTACAACCATGACGATCTGCAGACTGCCGACCGGACCGCATCACGCATCATCTACTCGGAAAGCTTTATCAGCGGGGATCCCAGCACTGGCGACGCCTACGGGCACGGAACGCACGTAGCCGGCATAATTGGCGGCAACGGCTTTGATTCGCAGAGCGGCTACCTGCAGGCTTACCCGGGCCTGGCTCCCAACGTAAACATCGTCAACCTGCGCGTGCTCGACGCCAACGGCTCGGGCTCGGACAGTGCGGTTATCGCGGCAATTGAGCGGGCCATTCAACTGCAGCAGACCTACAACATCCGCGTCATCAATCTTTCTGTAGGCCGTCCTATTGTCGAGTCATATACTCAGGATCCTCTGTGTCAGGCCGTGGAAGCGGCATGGCAGGCAGGAATCGTGGTGGTGGTTGCGGCCGGGAACAACGGGCGCGACAACACCCTGGGCACTCACGGCTACGCGACCGTTGGATCGCCGGCTAATGATCCACTGGTGATCACCGTGGGCGCGACCAAGACCATGGGTACTCCCGATCGCACCGACGACGAGATTGCCAGCTATAGCTCTAGAGGGCCGAGCCGGCTGGACCACGTCGTCAAGCCCGACCTGGTTGCCCCAGGCAACCAGATCATCTCGTTGCTGGCGCCGGGAAGCACGCTGGCGGTTACCTATCCCACTCTGAACATAGCTCCTGTTCCCGTGTGTGATGCCCTGGGATCTTGTGTGACGGGACCCGGCGGTCAATACCTGCAACTAAGCGGCACCAGCATGGCAACGCCGGTGGTCGCGGGTGCGGCTGCGCTCATGATCCAGCAGGACCCCACGCTTTCTCCGGACACCGTCAAGGCGCGCATGATGGCGACAGCCTGGAAGGGCTATCCCACAAGCAGCGTTTCCTACGACAGTCTGGGGAACGAGTACTTCTCGCAATATGACGTCTTCACTGTGGGCGCCGGCTATCTCGATGTGGACGCCGTGCTGGGCGATACTGACGTAGCCAACGGGAGCGCGGCTTCTCCGGTGGCGTCGTTTGATTCCACTAGCGGCCAGGCCGCTCTCACCAACTCGGTGGCGGGTAACAGCATCATCTGGGGAAGTTCGATTGTGTGGGGCCGGTCCATTATCTGGGGCAACACAATAGACAGCAACTCGATCATCTGGGGCGCGTCGGTCTGGGGAGATCCCAGCGTCAGCGGCACCAGCATCATCTGGGGCGACTCCATCATCTGGGGTGACTCGATCATTTGGGGCGAATCGATCATCTGGGGTGAACGATAAAATGAAGCTCTCTATCTCAGCGCGGGCGTTCGTTACGCTTGTCATCGTTCTCGGCCTCTGCGTTCTGGCCTACGCAGCCGTCAACGCGAACGTGGTTCAGATCGGTCACGTCGCGGTATTCGTGGTGATCGCGTGCGTGGCGGCAAGGCTCAAGGTCAAGTTGCCGAGCGTGACGGGCAGCATGTCAGTCAACCTGCCGTTCATCCTGCTGGCGGTAGCGGAGATGAGCCTGGCGGAGGCGCTGATCGTCGGTTGTATTTCCAACCTGACGCAGTGTCTGCCGGCTCGTGGGAAAAAGTTCAACGCGGTTCAGGCGGCTTTTAACGTGTGCACCATGGCTTTGGCCATTGGGGCTACACGGCTCTTCTACAGCTCGCCGGGGATCGCTTTGCGCTTGACCTCGCATCCGCTGCATCTGGCCATGGCGGCAGCCATGTTCTTCCTGGTCAACACCATCGCCGTAGCGGTTGTGCTGACGCTCACCGAATCCAACAGCCTGGGCCGGACCTGGCTGGAGATGTGCCAGCTCTCCTTCCCGTATTACCTGGCCAGCGCCGGCGTTGCCGGCGTGGCACTGACCCTGGCGAGCCGGAGTGACTGGCAACTGGCTGTTGCCATACTGCCTCTGATGCTGGCCGTGTTTTACTCTTACCGGCGTTACTTCTCGGGTCTGTCACAGGCGGTCGCCGAAGCTTTGCGCCGGCCCGTCCAGTCGCAGCCTGCAATGGCGGCGGGGGCGAGCGCCAAGGCCGGGGCGTAACCCGCAAAAGGCGAACCTACCCTCCTACCAGCGATTCCTGGACGCGTTCCGCGCGTCCAGGATCCGACCTATCATCGCCCTGACCTTCACATACCACGGATAGCGACAGGCTGCGGTGCGTGGAAGCGGGGATGGATGCTTTCATTCCCAAGCCAATTAATTCCTACGATCTGATCAATACCATTGAAGCAGTGCGCACCCGCGCCAGCCAGGGATAAACAGCCGGAGCGAAAGTGGCTTGCCTGTCGGCGAAGGCCGCGTTTTTTTTTCAAACAAACGCGCAGTTTTCGCCGCATAGCAAACCATTTTGATATAAGGTGCGGGGCGCATGGTCTCGCAAGCTGAGCCATCTTCCCTCCCGCCGCGCGCGCCTCTGGCAGTGGCCGCTGCTTTGTTTGCCGCAGGCATATGGCTGGCCGGACACCTGCAACGATCACCGCGGCTTTGGGGCTGGAGCGTAGCCGCCCTGATCGCGTGCGCCGCGCTCGCCGCTTGGAAGGCCCGGAGTTCACGCCTGGCGCACCTATCCGCGATGCTTGCTTTTATTTGTGCCGGCGCCACGGCGCGAGTAGAGATGGTCCCACCACGAATCGTGGTTCCGCCGGCGGAGTTCCTCAATGGCGATGCAGTGGAAGTCGAGGGCCGGGTTACCAGCGACGGCTCGGTTCGCGGCGGAAGCGGCCCTCGGGAGCGCTTCGATCTGGTGGCGGAGAGGCTGCGCATTGTCGACCGCAACCTGGTTTTCACGCAGCCGGTAGGAATCCGGGCCACCGCCTTCCAGCGCGATTTTGAGAGCGAGCCCTCGCCGGCGATCACCGAATTTCCTCAATTGGCCTACGGCGACCGCGTACGCTTTACCGCCAAGCTGCGTACTCCAAGAAACTTTCGCAACACCGGTGCTTTCGATTACCAAGGCTACCTGCGTGGGCTGGGCATCGCGGTGATCGCGTCGGCGCCAACGGAGCAGATCGAACTTCTCCCGGGCAAGTCCGGAGCGCGATTCGGATTCTGGCGCAGGCGCATCAGGCGCAGCATCCTCGAGCATCTGGGCGGCTCGAGTTTGCGCCCGGGGCTGTGGAACCGGGAAGACGCCGCGTTGTTCGCGGCCATGGTCATCGGCGAGGACTCGCTGCTGGAGCGCAACGTGCGCGAAGAGTTTCAGAAAACCGGCGTCTATCACCTGCTGGTGGTTTCGGGAATGAACGTGGCCCTGCTGGCTTTCGCGCTGTTCTGGCTGGCTCGACGTCTGCGCGCGCCCGAATGGGCGGCCACGCTGATCACCATCCTGCTTTCCGCGTTCTACGCTTATATCGCCGGCATGGGCGTGCCAATTCAGCGCGCCGTGCTCATGCTGGCCGTCTTTCTGCTGGCGCGCCTGCTTTATCGCGACCGCGCATCGCTGAACGCCACCGGCGCCGCGGCCCTGGCGGTTCTGGTGTGGTCGCCGGCGACGCTGTTTGACGCCGGATTTCAACTTACTTTTCTGGCCTTGCTGGCCATCTCCGGCATTGGATTGCCGGTGCTGGCGCGAGGGTCCCAGCCCTATCGCCGCGCCCTGCAACATTTCGACTCCACCAATTACGACCTGACGCTGGATCCGAAGCTGGCGCAGCTTCGCCTTGATCTGCGCCTGATTGCGGGACGGCTCGCGCGCTTCATTGGGGCGACGCCTGCGCGCTGGCTGGTCACTGCGCTGGCCAGCATGACAGTCGCGGCCTTTGAGCTGATCGTGGTTTCTTCCATCACGCAGGCCGTCCTGGTGCTGCCCATGCGCGCCTACTTCCATCGCGCTGCCATCATCGGACTCCCGGCAAATGCGGCCGTGCTGCCGCTGGCGGGAGTCATGCTGAACTCGGCGGTTGCGGCCATCGCATTGAGTTACATCTCCTGGCCGCTGGCGCGCGTGGTTGCATGGATTGCCGCAGGCGCGCTGCACTGGACGCTGGCCTGCCTGGGCTGGCTGGGACATCTTCACATTTCCCAGTGGCGCGTACCCGATGCCGGCTGGATGATCTCGGCGATCGCCGCCGGCGGAATCGTGCTGGCTCTGGCGCTGGTGCGGCGCGGCGGCAAGCTGGCCCTCGCGACCGGCGGGTTCGCGTTGCTGGCGTCTTCCATGATCGCGGCATTTGTGGTTACCGCTCCGCGGATCGAGCCGGGCAGACTGGAGATTACCGCCATCGACGTGGGACAGGGTGACTCCCTGCTGCTCATCTCTCCGCAGGGGCGAACCATGCTGGTGGACGCCGGCGGCAGCTTCGGCCCGGCGCGTGGAGAATTTGATTTTGGCGAAGACGTGGTCTCGCCCTACCTGTGGTCGCGCGGGGTGGATCGCCTGGACGTGATCGCGCTGACCCATGCTCACGGCGATCACATCGGCGGGCTGGCGCGCGCCGTGGAAAATTTTCGACCGCGCGAGCTGTGGGTGGGGATCAATCCCGAGACGAACGTGCTCAAACATCTTTACGAAGTGTGCGCCGCCAACGGAGTGGCGGTGCGGCGGCACGTGGCCGGCGAGGAGTTGGACTGGGCGGGCACGCACATCCGCGTGCTTTCGCCTCCGGCGGACTGGCAGCCCAAAGCCAAGCCGATGAACGATGACTCGCTGGCGTTTCTGATCTCGTTTGGCCACAGCCGCGCCCTGCTGGCCGGCGATCTGGAACGCAAGATGGAAAAATTCATTGCCGGCGAAGCGCCCGCCGCCGACCTTCTGAAAGTCGCGCACCATGGCAGCGCCACCTCGACCACGCCCGAACTTCTGGCCGCCGTACATCCGCGCTTTGCCGTGATTTCCGTGGGCGCGCACAATCCTTTTGGGCATCCGCGGATCGCGGTGCTGCAGCGGCTTCAGGACTCGCGCGTACTCACCTACCGCACCGATCTGCTGGGAGCGGTTACCTTCCAGCTTGACGGACAAAGCGTGCAGGCCCGACTCGGTTACGGTCCGTAATTGAACCATGACGCGGGCGCCGCAACCGTTCCCGGCGTCACCAGGCCGTGCTCCCCAGCGCGACTACGTCGTGTAGTACACTTTGCCCATTGATGTTCAAGCGTCAGCCTCAGCCGCCGCCGCAACCGCGCGTCGAACGACCCCAGCCCAAGAATCCACCCATTCTCTACGAGAGAACGCAGCAGATCATCGGCCAGGTGGAGGCCAAGCTGGGCGAGCGGCTGATCACCTACTGGAACTCGCCCAGCGGCTCGATCTGCAGCAACGATGTGATCGGCCTCTACGGAATCCTGCGCAGCATGGGCAAGATCGACCGCCTGTCGGTCTTCATCAAGTCCGACGGCGGGTACGGGCAGGCCTCGCTGCGCATGGTGAACCTGCTGCGGCAGTATGCCAAAACGTTGACCGCGATCGCGCCGCTGGAGTGCGCCTCGGCGGCCACCATGCTGGCGCTGGGGGCGGACAGGATTCTCATGGGACCGCTGGCCCACCTCTCCGCCGTCGACACCTCGCTTACCCACGATCTCTCTCCCATCGATCGCGACAACAATCGCGTGAGCGTGAGCCAGGACGAATTGCAGCGCGTGGTGCGCTTGTGGCAGAAGGAGTCGGACAAGGAAGCCTCGAATCCGTACGAGGCGCTGTTTCCCCACGTGCATCCACTGGTAATCGGCGCCGCCGACCGCTCCAGCGCGCTTTCCACCAAGTTGTGCACTGAAATTCTTTCCTACCATCTGAAGGACGGCGACCGGGCGGAGCAGATCAGCGACACGCTCAACTCCCGCTATCCCGCGCACAGCTATCCCATCATGCTGCAGGAGGCCCAGCGCATCGGGCTCAACGCCGAGCCGCTGGACGAAGAGATCAACCGCCTGCTGCTGGAGCTGAACGAGACCTATTCGGAGATGGGGCAGCGCGCCTCCACGGATTTCGATGAGCGCAACTCTCACGACAACAGCATCCTCAACATTCTCGAAGGCCGCGGCCTTCAGATCTTCTACCAGAACGACAAAGACTGGCACTACCGCAACGAAGAGCGCCGCTGGGTTTCACTCAACGACCGCAGCTCGTGGCGCAAAGCCGAGATGGTCAACGGCAAGCTCACGGTTTCGATCTTTCACATCCGCTGAAGGTTTGCGTTTTGCGGTCCAAAAAGCACTTAGTTTGTTTGCCTTGGCGGACTGCTGACTGCTCATTCTCGGGACGAAATCTCTCCATCTAGCATTCCAAAGCACTTAGTTTTTTGCCTTTGCTGACTGCTGAGTGCTTCCTTTTTCCGACCACCCGATCTCGTGCCCCCTCCCCCCTTGGGATGGATCCCACCTCATCCCCGCCGATCCCCGGGGATTCGCTTTTTGCTTTTCCGATCACGGCGATCACGGCGATTCTTCAAGCCCCCCTTACTTCCTCCCATGGTCGGGGTCCCTGGACGGCCCGGTGTTGGCCGGCTGGGGTGGCATGGTGTCCCAAGAGGACTGTACTACCGCCAACCCGACCCCTGTCCTAAAGGACACGGCGATCTTTTCTTGCCTTTCCGATCACCGGACTTCGCCGATCGCTATGGCTAGTAGCTAGAAGCCAGCAGCTAGCAGCTCTTTTACCCCGATCACCCGATCACCCGATTCCCCCAGCTTCCCTCCACATCCGAATTCGTGTCCACATATTTCTCCCAACCACCTCCAAACGGCTGTTTAAAAAATCTTCGTAACCTATAGATTCGCATCAACATGGACGGTTGAAGACGATTGAAGACAAGTGAAGACTGTTGAAGCCAAATGAAGACGAATCGGATTTGAGCCCCCGACGGGGGCGCCAGCCTGTAGCCCACCGCGTGAGCGGTGGGAAAGGAAGGAAATGCGCGTCCAAGCCCCGGTAGGGGCGACAGGCCTAAAGAGATAATCAAAACGAATCCCGGATCAAACCCCCGTCATGTTGAGCCGCCGGATAAACCGGGGACTTGTCCCTCAAGGGTTCCAAGCCTGGGTCACTCCACGCCGCTCATGGCCCAGATGTCGCCTCCCTGCGGTTTGAAGCGGTCGAACAACACCCACTTTCCATCGGGCGACCAGACCGGGTAGTCAATCCTCGACTCCGGGTCGGGGAATTCGTAGACCTTTTCAGGCTTTCCGCCTTTTACGGGTGATACCCAGAGAACCCTGTGGCCTACGACATCCATGATCCGGGAGCGGTCCGGCGAAAAGGAGATGTGGGAGCCGCCCATCATTTCGGCAAACGGTTGCGGTTCGCCTCCGTCGACGGCCACCCTCATGATGGCCGGCTTCCCTCCGCATGTGCAGCGGAAAATCACTTCTCGTCCGTCCTCGGACCAGCGCATAAAATGGCCGGTCACGCCCGTATTCGTCAAACGGTGCGGCGTGCTGCCGTCGGCGTTGGCCACCCACACCTCCAGACGCCCGCTCTGGTCCGACTGGAAGGCGAGGCGAGTGCCATCCGGCGAGAAGAAGGGATTGACATTCACACCACCGTTTGCCGTCAACTGCCTGGTCATCGCAGTAGCCACTTCTACCTCCCAGATGTTCGGGCTTCCCGAACCAGAGGAAAAGAAGGCGATTTTCTTCCCATCCGGCGACCAGTTCGGCTGGAAGTCGCCGCCGCGCCCCGTGGTGAGTTGGCGCGAACTCGAGTCCGTCAAGGAAAAGAGCCAGATATTCATGTCGCCGGCACGGTCGGAGTTGAAGGCGATGCTCTTGCCGTCAGGCGACCATGCGCCACGGCTATCCTCCCGGGTCGTGCTGATCACCGCCTCGGGCGAGCCGGCGGGAGTCAATAGCCCGGTTTGCGGTGAAACTGGAAGCTTCCAGACATCGGCATTCTGACGCAGCGTGGCGAAAGCCAGACGCTTACCATCGTGCGAGACGGCGACCTCGACATCCTGGCCGGCGCCGGTCGTCACCTGCTGCAGCGCGCCCTGCACGGTTCCATCTGTCTTAACGGGTGCCCGCCAGATGTTGATTCCGCCGCCGCGGTCGGAGGAAAAGTAGATGTACTTTCCTGAGGGTGACCATGCCGGACGTATGTTTCGATAAAAATCGTTGGTAATCCAGGTCATCTCCTTGGATTCCAGGTTTACGACGCGGGTGTCAAACTTCGTGCGCAGTAGGTTCTGGAAGACGATCTTGTTGCCGTCGGGAGACCAAGCCGGTGCTATGTGCGCGGCTTCCTCGCTTGTGTCAGTTGTTACCTGCTGCGGGTTGTGCCCTTCGCTGTCGAGCACCCAGATGCGCCGGGGGCCAGCCCAGGACGCGTCCACTGCCAGGCGCTTGCCGTCCGGGGAAAACGCCGGATTAAACGCCTTCTCAACCAGCTTGCTTTCTTTATTCGGGCCAAGATCGAGCATCCACACATCGCCATCCTGGAACGAACCGAAGACGTCTCCAGGTTGCAGCTTGACGCCGGGTTGCTGGGCTCTCACAAATGCCACACGCTTTCCGTCCGGCGACCAGGCCGGCTGCAGCTCATCAAAATCACCGCTGGTCAGCTGTGAGTCCTGGCCGGAGGCCAAATCTTTGCGAAAAATCTTGTGAGTGCCACGAACGTCGCGGCTATACAACAGCTCTTTCCCGTCCGGGGACCACGCGGGATATTCCTCGACTCCCCCCGCAAAAGTCACTTGCGAGAGCGTGGCTTGCAAAGGCGGGGCCGAGGTTCTCCATCGCCCCCGGGTCACGACAAGCAAAAGAATAACGACAGTTGCCAGAGCCACTCCGGCAATCGGCCAAGTGGCCAATCTTCTTTGTCGCGCCGGCAATTGTGCCGCTGCCGCCGGACCAGACTCCGTGTCCCGCTTGAGCCGCTGCAGGTCGGCGCGCATCTCTGAGGCGTGTTGGTAACGCAAGTCCCGGTCCTTTTCCAGAGCTTTGTTAATAATGCGCTCCAGCTCCGCCGGGACTTCGGGGTTCAAGCGTACGGCTGCAACAGGGGCCTTCTGCAAGATCGCCTCATAAATGGTCGCAGTGGTATCGCCGCGAAACGGCAGGGTTCCGGTCGAGATCTCGTAGAGAACCGTTCCGAAAGAAAACAGGTCGGTGCGCCCGTCGAGTTCCTTGCCTCGTGCCTGCTCCGGGGACATGTAAGCTACCGTGCCCACGGTGGCGCCCGGGCTGGTCAGATGCTCTCCACTCATGGTGGGCGCTTGCGCCGCTGCCGTTTCCGTCGCCCCGCCGCTTCCAGGCATGACCTTCGCCAATCCGAAGTCGAGCACCTTGGCGTGCCCCCGTTTTGTCAGGAACACGTTGGCCGGCTTGAGGTCACGGTGAATGATGCCGGCCGAGTGGGCGGCCTCCAGCGCGTTGGCAACGTCGAGGGCAATCGAAAGCAATCGATCCAAGTCCAGTGGCCGGCCTTCGATCGCATGCTTCAGTGTCTGGCCATCGAGAAACTCCATCGCAATGAACGTCTTACCGCCCTCTTCATCGATGTCGTAGATAGTGCAGATGTTGGGATGGTTCAGGGCAGACGCAGACTGCGCCTCGCGACGGAAACGTGCCAATGCCTGAGGGTCGTCTGCGACCTCAAGGGGAAGAAACTTCAGAGCAACGAAGCGGTGCAGCCGCGTGTCTTCGGCCTTGTACACCACACCCATGCCGCCGCCACCCAACTTCTCGACGATACGGTAGTGGGAGATCGCCTGGCCGATCATTGGGCAGAGATGTTAGGTCGAGAGGTGGGGCAAGTCAATGAAAGTGTGGCACACGGGGCGTCCGCTGGGGAGCGCGGCATTCATCAAGAGCCTCGAACAAACGACGGGTCGCCAATTAGCTCCGCGAAAAGGCGCTGCTGGATAAGTTGTAAGATCACCGTGCGGAAATTGGGGCAGGTCAGCACCATACCGTCGCGATCAGGAGGGAATTGAGATGACCAAGCATGTTCTGATGTTGGTCGTGCTGCTTGCTCCTCCAGTGAACGCGAAATCACAAGATAATCCCGATTATTTATGCGCACGGGAACTCCCCGTCGAGAACGTCGTTCGGGACTCCCCCTTGGGTGCTAAGGGTTTGACTTTTTTCGGATCTGTCGAAAACTCGGCGGGACATATCGAGCTATTCAACACCACATCTAAAACAATTCAATACTATTTGTTACTTGTTGATCTTCTCGATTCAGATGGAACGGGGGTCCTCTCAGTGCCCGTGTTTAACGTCGACAAGCAACAAAAGATCCCATTTAAGGTGAATTTTAGTTCATGGATCTTGTCTAATTGGCCCGGAGCCTACTTCGAACCCATATCTCCTGGGTCAACTGCCAGAAAGGTGTTTGTCTCTCCTCTCACAACGTTAACGTGCCCAGTAAAGGCCCGGATATCCGCAGTACAAATCAGGTACTCCGATGGGACCGAGTTCAGATCCGCTCCTTTGCCGCTTAATCTTCCACCGGTCCTATCAGAGGCATCTCTCACAAGAACGAAGGAGTGCCAGCGCTGGTCACCTCTTACAAGTTCCGGCGTGATACGTGTTGATCCCGAAGGTCATGGCCAGCTTGAAATGCTTGACTTTGAAAATGCGGACCTTCGCAACTGGCTGGAGGCGCAAATCGTGGCATGGAAATTCTCTCCCGCATCGCAAAATGGGGATCCGGCTCAGGGAAATCTTCCGTTTCTTCTTGTCATAGGAGACATAAGAACGGCGAGGAGTCAGCTTGATCTCTTAAAGCAGAAGGGCCGGACTGGCACGATACTGCTGGTTGCTGTTGTGCCTCCAGAATTGTCTTCCAAACGTGCTTGGACTCTAATCGCTGGTGGATTGGTTCGGTGATTTGGAAAAGCGACGTCCTGCAGCAGCACAGTGGTGAGGAGCACTCCCGGGGTGAATGAGACTGTGGGCTCCGAATGCCGGGAACGTCCCTCCGCAAATCCCGATGCCGGCTCCCACAAAAAAGCAATAGCTGACAAAGAATCCAGCAGATTGGTCGTGGCGGAGATACTGACCGAAGCAACACTTTATCGCTTTTTGAGCGGTGTCCGTTTACGCACACTGGTATCCCATTTGCGCTCGTTGGGGTTGAGATTCGCACGAACGAGGCAGCTTTCATACCTTTGGAATCAGGCTCTTGGCTGTGAAGGCGATAGGAAATAGGATTGCGCTGTCTAATGCAGAAGAATGCCCATGAAGAGCCTATTGCAGGACCTCCGCTACGGGTGGCGCACGCTTTCCAGATCGCCGGGCTTCTCCCTGGTCGCGGTGCTGACGCTGGCGCTGGGGATCGGCGCCAACAGTACCATCTTCAGCTGGATCAACGCCACGCTGCTTACCCCGCTGCCGGGCGCGGCCGACACGCGCGGGCTGGTTTCACTCACGCGCGGCGTCACCTTCAACGACTTTGCGTTTTCTTATCCTGACCTGCAGGACCTGCGTAAAAGCAACAAGAGTTTTTCCGGCCTGATGGCGTTCAACACGCTGCCGGTAAGCCTGACCGGCCTGGGCAAGCCGGAGCGCATATGGTCAACGGAGGCCTCGGCCAACTACTTCGACGTTCTCGGTGTCCGGCCCATCCGCGGCCGCACTTTTCTGCCCGCGGAAGATGAAAAGCCGGGCGGTGCGCCGGTGGTGGTGATCAGCTACGGCTTCTGGCAGGCACATTTTGGCGGGCGCGAATCGGCCGTAGGCCAGATCATCAACATCAACCGTCACCCATACACCATCGTGGGCATTGCTCCGCCGCTGTTTCAGGGCGCTCAGACCGGGCTGCGCTCGGAGCTTTGGATTCCGCTCATGATGGAAGAACAGTTGATGCAGGTGGACCTCATCAACAATCGTGAAGCCGACTGGCTCCTGCTTTACGGTCGCCTGCGGCCGGGAGTTGACGCCCAGGCAGCGCAGGAGGAGATGACGCTGCTCATGCAGCAGATCGCGCGCGATTACCCGGATTCTCACCGGAGATACAACGGCGTCACTCTGTATTCTTTGTGGCGCACGCCTTTGGGGGCGAACGGCGCAGGCAGACTTTATGTGCTGCTTCCCATGCTGCTGGCTCTCGCCGGAGTGGTGTTGCTGCTGGCCTGTGCCAACGTGGCTAATCTTCTGCTGGTGCGCTCCGTGGCCCGCCGCCGCGAGCTGGCGATTCGCCTCTCGCTGGGCGCGGGACGCTGGCGGTTGATCCGCCAGCTTCTGGTGGAGAGCTTCCTGCTGGCGCTGGCCGGCGGCGCTGCCGCATCGCTGATCACGACCTGGAGTTCGGGCACCTTCAACCGCTTCCTGCCGCCCACCAATCTGCCCGTGATGTTGAACATCCCGGTAAATCGCACCGTGCTTGTCGCCACCATGCTGCTTGCGGTGCTGACCAGTCTGATCTTCGGTATCCTGCCGGCGCTGCGTTCTTCGCGGCTCACGCCGATCGAGGTGCTCAAGGAAGAGAGCGGCAGTTCGTCGGGCACGCTTAGGAAGGCGCGGCTCTCCAGCGTGCTGGTAGTAGCGCAGATTTCGCTCTCGCTGTTGCTGTTGATCTGCGCCGGCCTGTTCCTCCGCAGCTTTCAGAAAACGCAGAAATTCAATCCCGGATTCAACCCCGACAACGTTCTTCTGGCGACCTTTGAGCTCTTTCCCGCGGGCTACAGCAATGCCGATGGAGCCCAGCTCCAGCGCCGCCTCGTCTCTAAGCTGGAGACGCTGCCCGGCATGCAATCAGTGAGCCTGGCTACCTGGCTGCCCCTGGGATTTACCTGGAGTTCGGTGATCGCGCAGCCGGAAGGCTATGTTCCCCAGGAACACGAGTCCATGGAGATGGGCAGCTCAACTGTCGGCCCAAACTATCTCCGCACCATGCAGATTCCTCTGCTTGCCGGCCGCGAATTCACGGCCCAGGATACGGATAAGACGCAGCGGGTCGTGATCGTGAACCAGACCTTCGTGGACCGCTACTGGCGGCAACAAAATGTCCTGGGCAAGAAGGTCAAAATCTACGGTCATCCGTTTTCCGTGATCGGAGTCGCCAAAGACAGCAACTACTCTCACCTGAATGAAGCGCCCCAGCCGTTCGTTTATCTCGCACTATTCCAGGACTACGCCCCGACCGCAGTGATTCATGCCCGTGTTGCCGGCGATCCGGCCCGCTTTGCCGCCACGATCGATAAGGCAGTCCATGAACTGGCGCCCGACCTGCCCCTGTTCGATGTTTTCTCGTTGCAGTCGCGAGTCCAGAGCGCCAGCATGCTTTCCCGCATCGCCAGCACTCTGGTGGGTGCTTTCGGCACGATTGCCCTGATCCTGTCGGCAGTCGGGCTTTACGCAGTCATTGCCTACACTACCCGCCAGCGGGTTCGCGAGATCGGGATCCGCATGGCCATTGGGGCGCAGGCGAGCGATATTCGCGGGCTGATTATGGGCCAGGGGCTGCGGCTTATCCTTTTCGGACTAACAGCGGGGCTGGCATTCTCCCTGCTGGTCACGCGATTCCTGCGTAACCTGCTTTTTGGCGTCCCCAGCACCGATCTTCCCACCTTCGCAGCGGTGGGAGTGTTGCTGTGTGTGGTGGCCCTGGCGGCCTGCTACATCCCCGCCCGCAGGGCCATGAAGATAGAGCCGGTGATTGCCCTGCGCTACCAGTAAGGCGGCGTGGAGCACCCCAATTGGATCAATGATAGAAGGTCTCGAAAGTACTATTTACCACCCTGTACCTTGCGCTGATTTGGCATCTTTGCCCCGCGCCTGCAATAAGGTAAAGTGAACCCACACATCACTGAATCCTTTTGGGTGAGGCACTTTCATGAGGAAAAATCTGGCCGTTTTCGGACTACTCCTGTTCAGCTCTTTTGCGGTCATCACGCAGCTCCAGGCGCAAGCCGCGCCGGGCCAGGCCTCGGCCACGCCGCCGGCGGGCAGCGTGACGCACACCACCAAAGCGGTGAATTACCGCCTGCGCGGAGAAGCCGTGCAGATCGGCTTCCATGGAACCGACCTCATGTCCAATGCCTCAGGCGACGCCAAGGTCGAGGGCAAGAAGAGCAGCATCGAGATCGACGCCAAGTTTGAGAACCTGGACGATCCCACGCGCTTCGGCCTGGAATACCTGACCTATGTGTTGTGGGCGGTTTCGCCTCAGGGACGCGCGGTGAACCTGGGCGAGCTGGTGCTGGACCATCACAGCAGCCATGTGAAGGCCATTACCGACATCCAGACATTTGGCATGATCGTGACTGCCGAGCCCTACTTCGCGGTCAACCAGCCGGGCAACGTGGTGATCATGGAGAACGCGATCCCGGCCGGCTTCCGCCAGGAGAACATCGACGCCAATTTCGAGTTGCTGGCGCGCGGAACCTATTCCTCAACGCAGACGCACATTGAAAACGCCATCTTTGGCATCGACAACAAGACGCCGCGCTCGCTGTTTGAGGCGCGCAATGCCGTGCGCATCGCGCACAACGCGCTGGCCGACAAATACGCTCCCACCATCATTGCCAAGGCGCAGCAGCAGCTGGGCGCGGCCGAAGCCGCGTACGCCCAGAAGCAGGGCAAGAGCGCGATCGACACCGCGGCGCGCGAGACCGTGGAGACGGCCGAAGAGGCGCGCGTAATGGCGGTCAAGAAAAAGGCGGAAGAAGACGCAGCAGCCGCCGGCGCCGCACGCGAGGCTGCTGCCAAGGCCCAGGCCGATGCTGAAGCCAGGCGCCGCGCCGACGCCGAGCAGGCGCGCAT
The DNA here is from genome assembly GCA_035307585.1 of Candidatus Angelobacter sp. Classification (GTDB taxonomy): domain Bacteria; phylum Acidobacteriota; class Terriglobia; order Terriglobales; family Acidobacteriaceae; genus Angelobacter. The sequence continues at coordinate 74,371 of DATGHX010000012.1, read as the reverse complement.
GCAGGCGGAAGCCGCCAAGGCCCAGGCCGATGCCGCCCGGGCTGAGGCCGAGCGTATGAAGCTGGAAGCGCAGCATGCCGCACAGGAAGCGGCCGCGCAGCGTGCCGCCGCGGAGCAGGCCAAGCAGCAGGCGGATGCCGCCCGCGCTTCGGCGGAAGCTCAGCAGCAGGCCCTGGCCGTGGAGGCCGACAAGGCCCGCAAAGCGGCCGAGGATTCCGATCGCTTGCGGCAGCAGGCGGAGAAGGAAAAAGCCGATCTGCGCGCGCGTTTGCTGGCGCAGCTTAACACCATCCTGGCCACTCGAGACTCAGCCCGCGGCCTGATTGCCAATATGTCCGATGTCCTCTTCAAGACCGGCAGCTTCGAGCTGCTTGCCGGCGCCCGCGAGCGTCTGGCCAAGGTTTCCGGAATCGTGCTGGCGTACCCCGGCATGCATATCGAAATTGAAGGGCACACCGACAGCATCGGCGGCGACGATTACAACATGACGCTGTCGCAGCACCGCGCCGAAGCAGTGCGCGACTACCTGGTGCAGCAGGGCATTCCCAACGGCACCATCGTGGCCCGCGGCCTGGGCAAGGCCGGACCGGTAGCCACCAACGACACGCCTGAGGGACGGCAGCAGAACCGCCGCGTGGAGCTGGTGCTTTCCGGGGAGGCCATCGGCGGCGTAGACACCGCTGCCGCGAGCCAGCCCAAATAGGATTGCTTCTTTTGATCCGAGTAAGTGCTAGATTGCCGCGGGACGTATCTCGTCGCGGCGCAGGATCTGGTCCACCGAGCGCAGAATATCTTCCTGGGAGTCGCCGGTCACAAAGCAGGTGCCGTCAATATCCGGCTGGTATCTTCCCATCTGCAGGATGGGGGCTTCCGGGAAGTGCTGGCGGACGGTCAGCCCGATGGCCTTCTTCATTCGCTGATCGACTCCATCGGCCACTAGTACCATATCAAACCTGCCTGAGGTGCAGGCCTGCTCTACGTCCTTAAGGCTGCATGCCGGACTGACCTTATACCCGGCGCGCTGCAGCCATTCCCGCCGCATGCGCACGGCGGCATCTGTGGCCATAATCAACAGGAGGGAGGCGTCTGCTGAAATAGTGTGCATCAAATTTCCCTGAGGGAACCAGGTTCTCCAATAATCTAATCTAATTTTGGCATTATAGTACACTTTTTGGTCAAAACACCAACAAGGACTTGGCGAGGACTGCTAACGTCAAGGTTAAACAGGCTTCCCAGGAAGGGTCCCCGACGCTGTGCATGGGCGATTCTTTGGCCTCAAATGCGATTGAGCATTGTCCGTTAGTACATGGTTACCTTCGTACTTTGATACCTGCAAACGACCACTACTATCATGCCCCCATCGTTCAGCAGTTGCGGCGTTCGGGGTTGCTTTGGAGCAGTTCACCGTGCGCCGCGCTCAGGAGAAGCTAGGTGAACAAGAGTCCTGGCAGGATCCTCCCCAGTTCGCGATGGGTCCTGTTGGTTTTTCTCACGGCTATTATTGCGGGCGCTCCGGCATTCATATTCGTAAGCGGGCGGGTTTTTGCGCAGACAGCACAGGCATCGCCGGCAGCCCCGGCGGTACCGCAAGCGCAAGACAATCGCAAAACCAAATTTACGGTCCAGCCGGAATATCCGGACCTGGCAAAAAAGAACAACATCTCCGGTACCGCCCGGGTGCAGGCGGTCATTGCTCCCGACGGGACGGTTAAGGAAGTCAAAATACTAGGCGGAAGCCCGGTGCTGGTCCAGGCCGTGGTGGACGCCGTTAAGAAGTGGAAATATGAACCGGGGCCCGCGGCAACCACCGCGACGCTGAAGTTCGACTTCAAACCCGGTCAGTAGTTTTTACTCTACGACTCTCCAGTCGATATGTGGCCTGGATGCCCCAGAAGACGTCCAGGCCATTTTTTCTCCTGTACTCCAAACATCGCTATCGCTCTCAGGCGGGGACTCTTGCGCCACACATCGCGCGGCGGTGTTGGTTTGTGTGACACTAGCTGCATGAACCAGGAGCTGTGGACGGCGGTAGACCAATACATCAACCAGATGCTGGCGGAATCCGATCCGGCGCTGGAAACGGCGCTGGCGGAGAGCCAGAAGGCCGGGCTGCCGGCCATCAACGTTGCCCCCAACCAGGGCAAGATGCTGCACGTGCTGGCGCGCGCCGTTCTGCTCACGCGCAGCGCGGCCGGCGGCGACGGCGCGTCCCCGGGATCGATCCTGGAGATCGGCACCCTGGGCGGATACAGCACTATCTGGCTGGCTCGGGCCTTTCCCCGCGGCGGACGCCTCATCACCCTGGAGGCCGAGGCTAAACATGCTGAGGTAGCGCGCGCCAACATCGCCCGCGCGGGCCTGAGCGACGTGGTCGAGCTGCGACTCGGGCGGGCGCTGGATACCCTGCCCGTACTGGCGGGCGAGGGCCAGGGACCGTTTGATCTGATCTTTATTGACGCCGACAAACCCAGCTATGCCGAGTACTTCACCTGGGCGGTGCGGCTATCGCGGCCGGGAACGTTGATCGTGGCCGATAACGTGGTGCGCAAAGGCGCCGTGGCCGATGCTTCCACCACCGATCCCCTGGTGCAGGGCATCCGGCGCTTCAACGAGCGGGTGGCTGCGGATACGCGTGTGCGCGCAACCGCGGTGCAAACCGTGGGCAGTAAGGGTTATGACGGTTTCTCCCTGATCGTGGTTGAAAAGCCCTGAAGCTGAATGAAAGACCGGCTGAAATTCGTCAAGATTACCGAGCAGATGAAGCACTGGTCAGCGGCCCTGGGCGGCGAGCTGTTGCAATGGGAAAACGTCACCGCCAAACGCATGTTCGGCATGACCGTGTATTTTCGCGAAGACGTCATCTTTGCCGCGCTTCCACTCACGCGGGCGTTCGAAACACCGACCTCCATCGCCTTCAAGATTTATAAAAAAAATCCGGATACGCTGCGAAAACTCAAGACCGACCCGTTGATTGTGCGGGCTAAAGTCGAGAACCCCAAGTGGATCGTGCTGGAGCTGCGCGAGGAAAAAGACCTGGGCAAAGCGCTGCAGTGGTTGAGCGTGGCCTATGGCGAGTGCCGCTGACGCTCCGCCGGCACTAACCTTCCTGCGAGGCGCGTCTGCGTCTTTTTAGGTAATCGGCTCAGGACCAGTTGGTAAGACTCGCGGATGTGGTCTTTGAGCTCCGCCTGGCGCAGGCATTTGAGGTCGGTGACGCTAACCCAGTGATTGCGGGCGCTGTAGGGCGCGGGAATGATGCCCTCCACTTCCACCAGTTCCTGAAATTTCTCCGGCGTGCACTTGAAAGTGACCAGGCTGGGGCCGTTGCCCGGCTCCAGGTTGGCCACGCAATACATCTTCTCGCCGATGCAGAAGAGCAGGTTGTGCTCCCAGCGGACTTTCTCGGTGGTGTGGGGGAGGGAGCGGCAGAAATCGCGGACCCATTCCAGGTAATAGGGCATGGGGAAACACTATAGACGGTTGGCACCCGCGCGGCCATGATCGTCGATCATCCGAAACTGGGAGACATTAATATCCCTCCAGCGTGGCGGCGGCGCGATTGAGCGCGTCCGTCAGCACCTGCAGCTGCTCTCCGGCCAGGCCGGCGTTCTTGGCGTCGATGGCCTCATTTACGCCAGGGATAACCACAGCGGCGTAGCCAGTGTACTGGCCCGGGGCGTAGATGGCGTGCCGGAACCAGGGACGATTGGGCAAGCCTTTTTCAATCAGCAGCGCGCGCTCGGCGGCAATCAGAGTCTGGTTCAGTCGGGCGGCAGCTTCGCCCTGCGGCGGATCTTTCTGCGCGGCCAGGACCTTGGCTCCGGCGGTGGTAAAGCGCTTGGCGGCATCGCTGGCTTTGGAGAAGTCAGGCGCGCCCGCGCCCAGCACCTGGGTGGCCTTGTTCCTGGCCTGGTCGATATAGGCGCTGATCTCCTTGCCGTAGAACTCGTAGTCGTAGGGCAACACGTCGGCTGAGGCCATGTGCAAGGCCTCAATGCCGAAAAGGCGCGCCATCTCCTGCTCATAGACGAAGGTGGGATCCCCGAATTTCTTGAACCATGCGAAATTGTCGAAGGCCGAGTGATAGACGCCGTAAGAGCCGTTGGACGTCATGTCGGCGGAGGGTATGCCCAGGTGCTGGATGAAGACACTGTAATCGGAGCCGCTGCCCAGGTCGCCGACGGGGACATCGTCATCGATCCGAGCGTTGGGGCGGCGGCCCTGGCCGGGATCGGTCCCGGTGCGGCGTTCCGGCTGTTTGGCCTTCTCGCTTTTCCAGACCTCGTAAACGGTCCCGCCCTTGGGACTGGGCACCTGCTTGGTGACGTCGCGCATGAAGCCTTTCAGGCTGGGCACGGCCGAGGCGTTGAAGTTGGGGCCGGAGACGGCCACGTCGAGGTTGAAGTAGGCCACGGTGCCGGCCAGGTCATGCTCGTGCTCTTCGCCCCATTCGGTGCTGCCGATCAGGCCCTCCTCTTCCGCGTCCCAGCTTCCAAAGACAATGGTCCGCTCCGGCCTCCAGCCCCGCTTGAGCAGTTCGCCCAGCCCGCGGACGGCCTCCAGCATTGCAGCCGTACCACTGTTGGGATCGACGGCGCCATAGACCCAGGCGTCGCGATGATTGCCTAGTACGACCCACTCGTTGGGGTACTTGGAGCCGGGAATCTTGCCGATCACGTCCCAGATTGGCCAGTACTGGTAATTCTGCTTCAGGTGCAGCTTAAGCCGCACCGGGCCGGGACCCACGTGATAGGTAAGCGGCAGCGCGCCCTGCCAGTCGCGCGGGGTCTCCGGGCCGGCCAGGTTCTGCAGGATAGGTTCGGCGTCATGGTATGAGATCGGCGTGGTGGGGATCTTGGGCATGTCCGGCGCCTTCTCGGGCGGTACACGCTTGGAGTCCGGCAGGGAAGTGACGGAGGCAAAACCAGGAGTAGTGGGATCGCCAGGGTACTTGAACATGTACTGGATGGAGCCGCGCTGGATGCCGGTCTCCGGCCGCCACGGGCCCTTGGGATAGGCGTCGCCGCGGAAGTAGCCGTCGTCCCAGGGATCGGAATAGATCAAAACGGCGGCGGCGCCGTGCTCTTCGGCGACAAAGCTCTTTACCCCGCGGAAATTTTCGCCGTAACGCACCAGCACGATCTTGCCGCGCACATCGACCTTGAGTTCTTCCAGCTTCTTAAAGTCGGCGGGCGAGCCGTAATTGGCGTAGACCACGTCGGCTTCAACATCGCCGGAGGGCGAGGAGCCGTTAAAGCCGGTGAGAATGCGGGGATCGTCCTGAAAAGGGTCGCTGGAGACGCGCTCGCGCGTGGGGCCGCTCACCTTAAGGTTCTGGGGGTAAGTGGTGCTGAAGCTGACTTCGGCGGGACGGTTCATCCAGACTCTGTATTCCACGATGGAGGTGTCCAGACCGGCCTCGCGGAATTTCTTGGCGACGAAGTCGGCGGTCTTCTTGTCTTCCGGCGACCCGGCCACGTGGGGTTCGGAGGTCAGGACGCGCAGGTCTTCTTCGGCGCGGGCGGCCTCAGGCACGTCGATGAACTTCTGGTCCCAGGGGCGCTGCTTGCTGAAGTCGCGGAAGCCGAAGACCGCGGGAGCGGCGGGATCGGGAGAGCTCTGCTGGGCGAAAAGTGTAACCACGATGAGCTGGAAAAGAGCGAAGACGAGCGCGCGTTTCAAAAAAGTTCTCCTGGGCGCAAGGCCGCGAGCAACAAAAACAAAGCTTACACTAAAATGAACGGTACTCGAATCAGCCCAGAGGGCCCTGTTCACGTGGTTGTGGATCCCGAGACGAACGATGGCGGCGACGATGCATCGCTGGTGACTGCCGCCGGCGCCAGCGTGATCATGCACACCGCTGCGGTGACCACCGCCCCCGACACGACGTCGGAGACGCCGGAGCGCAGCATTGCGCGCATGGGGCAGGCGTTGCGCAACTCCGACTTCCGCCTTTTCTGGGCGGGAAATTTTCTCTCCAACATCGGCACGTGGATGCAGAACGTGGCCCAGGGCTGGCTGGTGCTGAAGCTCACCAACTCCGCGGTCTGGCTGGGGCTGGTGGGATTCGCTTCCACCATTCCCATACTGTTTCTGGCGCTGATCGGGGGCGTGATCGCCGACCGCGTCAACAACCGCAAGCTGCTGATCGGCACGCAGTCGGTGATGATGCTCTCGGCCTTCGCCATGGCGGTGCTGACCTGGTCGCATCAGATCACGGCGCACCGCATTCTCTGGCTGGCGATCGTGACCGGCCTCTCCATGTCGCTCAACACGCCCAGCTACCAGGCGCTGGTGCCGCAACTGGTGCCGCGGGAAGACCTGACCAACGCCATAGCGCTGAACTCGGCGCAGTTCAACATGTCGCGCGTGATCGGCCCGACGCTGGGCGGCTTTGCCATGGCGCTGGTGGGCGAAGGCGGAAATTTCTTCCTCAACGGACTGAGTTTTCTGGCGGTGATCGTGGCCCTTACCCGCATCCGGTATCCCGGCCGCGCGCAGATGGAGGAAGGCCATCTCTGGGACAAGCTGAAGCAAGGCTTCGATTACGTCTTCCATCATGAGCAGATGTCGCCGCTGATCGCACTGACGGCCATTGCCAGCCTGCTGGCGGTTCCTTACCTGGTGTTCGTGCCTTACTTCGCACGCGACCTGCTGCATAGCGGAGAGCCGGGACTGGGAATCCTGATGGCGTGTTCAGGAGTCGGGGCATTCTTCGGCGCGGTGACCATCGCCTACGCCGGGCGCCTGCGCCGGCGCGGATACGTGGTGGTGAGATTCGGCGTAGCCTTCTACGCGTCGATCATCCTGTTCAGCTTTTCACGGAACTTCTGGCTGTCCGGCCTGCTGCTGGCCTGCGCGGGCTACTCCATGGTGCTGATGATCGCGACTGTGAACGCTCTGCTGCAGCTCCTGGCCGAGGAATCGATGCGCGGCCGGGTGATGAGCATTTACTCGACCGCGTTTCTGGGCATGCCCCCGATCGGCAGCCTCGCCACCGCCCTCCTGGCGCGCATAGTCACTCCGGCCCACGCCATCGCCACCATGTCAGCCTTGGCGCTGCTGGCGACGTGGGCGGTCTTTGCCGGCAACGATGTGCTGCCGGATTTGGATTGAAAGAAAGTAATTAGTATTTAGTAGTTAGTAATGAGCAAAAACTAAAACCCCAAAAAACCAAATCAAAAGCTAAAAGCTAAGAGCCAGAAGCCATAAGCTAAAACGCTAGCTTTGTTAGTGGATGCGAAAGTCCACGTCTACTTCCATCATCACGGCGACTGGACGCCCATCTTTCATCCCCGGCTCGAAGCGCCAGGTGCGGACAGCTTCTTGAGGTTTGCAAAAACCGCCTTGTCGCGGCGATTGGCCGGGCCTATGATTTCCGCCATGAAAAGATCGATGTTTCTCGTGATTCTTGCGTCGGCCGTGGCCGCGGCGCAGGGCGGTTCCCTCAAAGACCAGGTGGAGTCGGTTTTTCCGGACGCCCGCGCCCTATATGTGGACCTGCATCAGCATCCCGAGCTTTCCGGACACGAAACGCGGACCTCAGCGTTGCTGGCCGACAAGCTGCGCGCCCTGGGCTACGACGTGACCGCCAACCTGGGCGGAACCGGCGTGGTGGCGGTGATGAAGAACGGGCCCGGGCCGACAGTGATGCTGCGCACCGAGCTCGATGGCCTGCCGGTGGAAGAGCAAACCGGGCTGGCCTACGCCAGCAAGGTCCGCACCAAAGACGACAGCGGCCGCGACGTGGCCGTGATGCACGCGTGCGGGCACGATGTGCACATGGCTTCGCTGTACGGGACGGCGGCGATCATGGCCAAAACCAAAGACACCTGGCACGGCACGCTGATGCTGGTCGGCCAGCCGGCCGAAGAGACCATCAGCGGAGCCAAGAAGATGGTGGATGACGGCCTGTTTACCAGGTTCGCCAAGCCGGACGTGGGAATCGCCCTGCATGACACCAACATTCTGGCCGCCGGCCAGGTCGGCTTTACGCCGGGATACATGAACACCAACGCCGACTCGCTGCGCATCACGGTTTACGGCCGCGGCGGGCACGGCGCGCGTCCGGAGACTACGGTGGACCCGGTGCTGATTGCTTCGAGCATCGTGGTCCGGCTGCAGTCGATCGTGGCGCGCGAGATCCGCCCGGGCGACGCGGCGGTCATCACCGTCGGTTACATTCAGGCGGGGACCAAGAACAACATCATCCCCGACCAGGCACAGATGGGATTGACCGTGCGTTCGCGCAAGCCTGAGGTTCGCCAGCACCTGCTGGCGGCGATCGAGCGCGTGGTGAAGGCCGAAGCCGAAGCCGCCGGCGCGGAGAAGATGCCGCTGATCGAGAGATACGAGTCCACGTCGGTGGTGTACAACGATCAGGTGCTCTCGCGGCATGTGGCGGAGGTACTGGAGCGCACGGTCGGCAAGAGCAACGTGGTGGTGGAAGAGCCGGAGATGACGTCGGAAGATTATTCGGTGTTCATCGAGCAGGGCGTGCCGTCGCTCTATTTCCAGCTGGGCGTCGCCGATCCGCAGAAGCTGGCGCAGGCCACGTCGGCGGGCAAGCTGCTGCCTTCGAATCATTCGCCGCTGTTCGCCCCGGTGATCGATCCGGCTTTGCACACGGGAATCGCGACCGAGGTTTCTGTGTTGCGCGATCTGCTGAAGGGCAGCTCGGCCGATGTGAAGAAACTGACGGAGCAGAAGACGGGGATGTAGCGCTTAGTACCGTTCGTGCACATCACAAAGTCAAGAGAGAGATACTTGTGCGAAACCATCCCCGATCGTTGCAGGCAGGCGGAGCCGATCGGGAGAGTGAAATTACTTAGCGAGATCGCTTCTTGTCAATCGTTGCGGGCAGCAGGGACGATCTTGTCAGGATAATGCCTGGACTGGGAGTTGGTCTTCGTCCTCTTCAGCGGCAAAGGCAAACGCCTCCTGCATGCTTGCGTTGCACATCCACACCGGCGCGAAAGACAGGCGGTGGAGGGGCGTGGGGCCGAACTCGCGCAAGGCGGCCAGGTGCTTGGGAGAGCGGTAGCCTTTGTTGGAAGCCAGATCGTATTGCGGGTAAACCGGGGCCCACTTGCGGATCATCTCGTCGCGATGGACCTTGGCGACGATGGAGGCAGCGGCGATGGAGATGGAGAGCGCGTCGCCGTGGATGATGTTGGTCTGCGGGCAGTCGAGGTCGAGGCGCACGGCGTCGATCAGCAGGTGGTCGGGCCGGGGAGAGAGCTGGGCGATGGCTTCGCGCATGGCCAGCAGCGAGGCCCAGTAGATGTTGAGCTGGTCGATGCGGGCCACGTCCACGGCGGCGACGGCGTAAGCGATGGCGTGTTGCTTGATGCGCTCGGCCAGCTTTTCGCGCGTGGCCTGGTCGAGCAGCTTGGAGTCGCGCAGCCCCTTGATACGGTATCCCGGCTCCAGAATCACCGCGCCGGCCACTACGGGGCCAAACAGCGAGCCGCGGCCGACCTCGTCCACTCCGGCGATCAGGCGCGCACCCGCGGCCGCGGCCAGTTTTTCGAATTTCTGCGTGCACTTCAAGCGCTTGAGCAGGCGCATCTTCATGGTGCCGACGGAATAGGGCAGCCCGGTAGCGGGATTGATGGGGATAGGGCGCTTCTTGCGCCGCTTGCGAACGGACTTTGCCGGCGCTGCCATTATTCGAACACCGCTCCCTGGGCCTGGTCCTTCCAGACCTGGTATCCGCTCAACTCTTCGGGCTTAACCTGCGAGTAGGTGAGGAAGTGCGGTTGGCGATCCTGGAACGTTTCCAGGCGAAGCGGCAGGTGGCTCATGCCAAAGCCGTCTTTGTCGTGAATGCTTCCCAGGGTGAGGGCGTCGGCATCAATGGAGCGCGGCCGGCGCGGGAAATGTTGCTTGTAGATGCGGACGTGGACCTTGTCCGCTTCCAGCTTCAGTACCTTGGCGATGCTGAAAACTTCGCCGTCAGCGATGGAGTAGTATCCGCCTTCGAAGAGTTCCGAGGGAGCGCTTTCGGGAGAGGGCATCGGTTACAGCATAGCGCAGGGATGGCCGCGAAATGAACCTGATATGTGTCTGTGGTGGGCGGAAGCACCGGCAAGAGTGCCGGTGCCACACGATTATGGGAGATCAGATCTGCGCCAGGGGCACCAACAAGGTTTCAAAGGCGAAACGCCAGCGCGCAAAGCTGCCGGGTATGCATCAGCACGTTGTCAAAACTGACGCGCCAGAGCGCGGCCGGAACCTTGAAGGAACTAGCCCTGCTCCTGCGTCTCAGACGAGGGCTCCGAACTGCCGGCGGCCACGGCCTGGACGCGATCGGTCTCGCGCAGGCGGGCGGCTTTGCCCTTCAATCCACGCAGGTAGAACAGCTTGGCGCGGCGCACCTGGTTGGAACGCACAATCTCGACCTTGTCCAAAACCCTGGAGTTGAAGGGGAAAATGCGCTCCACACCCTGGCCGAAGCTGACCTTGCGCACGGTGAAGCTGCCGCCGGGGCCGTTGCGCCGGGAGATCACCGTGCCTTCAAAGGCCTGGGTGCGCTCCTTGTCGCCTTCCTTGATCTTGACGTGAACGCGGACGGTGTCGCCGGGATTCACTTCGGGGAGGTCTTTGCGCTGCAGCTTGGCAGCCAGTTTTTCCATGATGGGATGTTGGGACATTTGAGAACCTCAGTATTTAGAAACTCAGTATTTAGTACTTAGTATTTAGCTGCCGCGCTGGGCGCGTCCCAGAATCCGGCGGCCAACCGATCCCGCCGAAAGCACCACTGGATTTGCAGATTTGCCAAGTACTGACTACTAAATACTAACAACTTGCCTTTACTGGCGTTGCTTCTCGATCTCAGCCAGAAGCCGCCGATCTTCCGCGCTCAAGGTTTCGCGCTCCAGCAAATCCGGCCGGTTGCGCAATGTCTTTTCGAGCGCCTTGCGCCGCCGCCACTTGCGGATCTGCTCATGGTTGCCGCCGATCAGCACTTCCGGCGCCGCCATGCCGCGAAACTCCGCCGGCCGGGTGTAGTGCGGATAATCCAGCAATCCGCCTGATGCGCAGGTGCTGTCCGGGGCGTTCACCGGGGCTCCTGCCTTCGCTCCAGCCGAAAAACTCTCCTGCCGCGCCGATGCCTCATTGCCCAGCGCGCCCGGCAGCAGCCGCGTGACCGTATCCACGATCACGGCCGCGGCCAGCTCGCCGCCGCTGAGCACGTAATCGCCGATTGAGATCTCGCGGTCGGCGAGGCCTTCGGCCACCCGTTCGTCCACGCCCTCGTAGCGGCCGCAGATCAGAACCAGGCGATCGAGCTTGGCCAATTCCCCGGCCACCGCCTGAGTGAACATCACGCCCTGGGGCGAGAGCAGAATCACGCTCTCCCGCGCCCGGCCTGCCATCCGTTCTTCACGTCCGGCGATCTGCAGCGACTCCACGCATTTGAACAGCGGCTCCGGCTTGAGCACCATGCCTTCGCCGCCGCCGAAGGGCCGATCGTCAACCGTGCGATGCTTGTCTACGGTGTAATCACGCAGATCGTGAATCGAGATTTCAATGAGCTTGACATCAATCTGACGCGCCCGGCGCACGATGCCGTAATCCAGCGGCCCGCGAAAAAAGTCCGGAAAAATGGAAATGATCTCGAACTTCATCGGGGACCTTAAGTTTTTCCTGGCCGCGATCACCGCAAGCCGGGGCTAAAGCCCTGAACTTTCTTAAACCGGGTTTTGCCGCAGGCCAAAAGCCTGCTCCACCCTGCTGGTTTACCGCGGCTCAATCTGTTTGCCGCTGTTTTTCTTCCTTGCTCAGCGGCGCGTCCAGCTCCAGCATTCCTTCCGGCAGCTTCATCTCCAGCCGCTTCTCCGCGGGAGCCAGCCGGGCGATGTAGGCCTCGGCAAAGGGCACCAGATATTCTTTCTCGCCCCGGATGACCAGCAGCGGCGCTTCGCCAGCTCCGAACTGCACATCTTCAATCCGCCCGATCTCACGTCCGCTGTCGCTTACGGTGCAGCCGACCAGGTCGGCAACGTAAACCGAACCGCTTTCCAGCTCAGCGCGTTCGGCGCGCGGGATCTGCACTTCACACCCGGCCAGCTCTTCCGCCTGGCTGATGGAATCCACGCCCAGAAACTTCAGCACCACGCCGCCTTTATGGAACCAGTGATCTTCAAGTTCCATTTTCCGCCGCCGGCCGTCTTTGGCCAGGAACAGGCGCTTGCGCGTGGCAAAGCGTTCGGGAAAATCTGTAAGCAGCAGGGCGGCCACTTCGCCTTTGCGTCCCTGCGTCTTGGTCACCCGGGCGATGGCAATAAAATCGCCGTTCGCCTCTTCGCCGCGCCCGGCGCCCGGCGAGGATGGCCGGTTCAATCTTCCTCGATGATCTCCAGCACGTAGCGTTTCTTCAGCTTCATGCTGGCCGCGCCCAGGATAGTGCGGATGGATTTCGCCGTCCGCCCCTGCTTGCCGATCACCTTGCCCAGATCGCTCTGCGCCACGCGCAGCTCGAGCACGGTGGCGTCGCCATCTTCCACCGGGGTTACCTTAACCTCGGCCGGGGTATCCACCAGCGCCTGGGCAATCTGCTCCACCAAAGCACGCATATCGCCTGCCGTCTCCGCCATAAGCCCGTCCTTCAGTTCACAACTTTTGGGGCCCTACGATTTTTGTTCCAGGAGACCTGAACCAGCCTTGTCAGGCCGCGGTACCTGCCGGGGCTGGCGATTTGGAGAGCAGACGGCCTACCGTATCGGAAAGCTGCGCACCCTTGGAAACCCAGTAGTCGATGCGATCGCGTTTCAGATCAATGGTCGTGGGGTTGGTGCGGGGGTTATACAGCCCCACCACTTCCACTTCACGGCCGTTGCGCGCCCGCTCCTTCTCAATCACCACCACGCGATAATAAGGCTGTTTGCGCGCACCAATGCGCGCCAGTCGGATCATTAACACTAGGCTCAGAATCCTTTCTTGAGAAACGCCCAGAGCTTCCGGGCAAGTGGTTATTATCTCGTAAGTTAGGGGAGTTGGCAAGACGGGGCTGCGGGTTGGCCCATATTCTATCTTCTATCCATCGCAGGCGGCAGCCTGCGCTGCGTTGCGAGGAAGAGCCTCGGCTTTTCCTTTTAAGCACTGGCAAGAGGGCCGGTGCCACACGAGTTTGGCGACCTCAGTTTCCGGGGTCGATAACGAAAGTTATTCGAGCGAGTAGTCGAACTCGTACGAGTGTTTGCCGTCTGCCGCGATGATGATCTTCATCTTTCCGGAAAGCCCTTTTAACTCTTCGGTTCCGGAGTCGGGCACCACGGTTATCGACAGCGCGGGAACACCGCGGGTCATGGTGCCGGAATGCTGCAGCACAAAACTGCCCTTGCGGCCTTTGAGGGAACCGGTGACGCGCTCCATGGCTACGTAGCCGGCCGAGACCTTGGGATCGCCGGCAGCCAGCATTTCTCCCTTGCTGGTGGCTTCGAGATCGCCGTGAAAGACCTTATCGCTGGAAAAGCGGCCGATGTTGGCGGCCTGGGCGACTTCGTTGTCCGGTTTCTGCGGAGCCATCTTTACTTCGAATGTTCCGGCGGCGTGCTGGGTCACGTGAGTTTTCTCCTGAGCGGCGGGTGATGGCGAGGCCCCGGTTGCGGCCTGGGCGCGGGAATTGACCGGCGCCGGCATGAGAAGAAGGGTAGCGATCAAAAGCGCGCTATTGTTCATAGTTTCCCGGACAACAGATAGTAGCGCACGGCAGCGTGCGGCAGCAATCTTGGTATTGACATAGTCGTGACGATAATGTATTAATAACATGATAGTAGCACCTCGCAAATCGACGGCGGCGATGGGCCACTGACGGTTTTGCAGGCATTCCGGCTTTTCGGCTTAAGAGAATGAAGTTGGGTCGAGATGGATTGAAGTGGATTGGAATGGCTTGAAACCGGGGGTGGGGGGTACGAGATCGGTTGATCCGGCGATTGGGTGATGCGGCGATCTGAAAACAAGAGGCTTAGCCGGTGGTGAAGGCAGAAAAAGCTAACGAAATCGGCCGCGATTGGCGTGATTTGAGCTGCAAAATGCGGCCATTCGCAAAGGTCATTGAAAACGTAGATTGTGAAGCGGCTCAGCAATTCGACGGGCACAAAGCGCAAGTTTGCGCGGAAGGTCCAAAAAAGCAGTGAACGCAAAAAAGGCCGGCTGATCGCCGGCCTGAGAAAAAACTTTGTCGCGCTTGGCTCTATTCCTCTCTGCCGAAGACGAAAGGCAGCACGTTGATCTGCTCCTTGCGCACTGCCTCGAGCTCGTCGGGATCGATGCCGAGGGCGCGCAGAATGGTAGGCGCGACCTGCTGGTTGGAGACAGGAGTTTTGATCTGCTGCGCTTTCCATCCCGACCAGGAGAGCAGCAGGGCAACGTGGAGATCGTCTTCGTTCAAGCCGCCGTGCTCGGCGATCTTAGAGCCGCCGGTGAAGATCACGCCGGTGTTGGTCTTGAGGATGATGTCGGGCGTGCGCTCGTCGGTCAGTGGGCTGTTGAATTTGTTTTCCAGCGACGGTCCGGCAAAGATCTCCTGAATGCCGAGATGGTCCTGGACTGCGGGCAGGCTGAGGTTGGCAACCACTCCGCCGGTGAGAGAGGAATCGGTCAGCCAGATCAGCGAGCCGTCGTCAGAGATGTCAAAGGCCTCCGGCGATCCGATGGTGTTCGCCGGCTCGCCGCCGCCGATGCCATTGCGTTTCTGGCGGTCGATGGGAGATTGCCCGTGCTTGGCGCCGACGATGATCAGCGTAGATTCCAGCAGCCCCTGCTTCCTGAGCTCGCTGACCATCTTGCCCAGCGACTGGTCGACGAAGTCGAGTTCGCCGGCGAGCCCGGCGCTGGGCGTTCCCAGGACATCGCTGTAGCCGCCGGCGGCGAGCTTCTCGCCCACGCTGACAGCCTGGAAGTTGGTGCCGAAGACGGTGGGAACAGGAGCGCGATGCAAGCCGTCATGGGTAAGGCCGTCAATCTGGTTGAGCACAGCCTGCACGTGCAGCGAGTCATAGCACTTGATGTTGTTGAAGTCGGTGGTCCAGCCGTCGTCCGGAGTGGTATCTGCAGCGGGCACGGGAGTGCAACCTGGAAAGGGGAGAGCGACGGGAATGGAATTGATTTCCGGCCCAAAGAAATCGTTGACGCCGTGGCCGCTGGGGCCGTTGGTCCACTCGTAAGCCGGATGCTTGTCAGTCCAGGCGGTGTAGCCGCCATGCTGGCGCACGACTTCAAAGATGGTATTGACGCGCAGATACTGATGAGGAAAAACCGGCTGGCAGCCGTTGTTGGGATCGCGGGGCAGGAAGTCAGGATCGATGCCGCCACCGCCGTTAAGCTGGGTGAGGTCGAAGTCAACGCCTTCATCGAGTTCCACGACCGCGCCGCCGGTGCTGGGGCAGGGACCGGAAGCCATGCCCATTACCG
Source organism: Candidatus Angelobacter sp. (assembly GCA_035307585.1). Taxonomy (GTDB): domain Bacteria; phylum Acidobacteriota; class Terriglobia; order Terriglobales; family Acidobacteriaceae; genus Angelobacter. The sequence goes on along the minus strand of DATGHX010000012.1, from coordinate 58,951 downwards.
TGTTCGCCACCCTGGGAAAGGACAGCTTGCGGTTGAAGGTGACGTCATACCAGAAGCCGGTGGTAATCGGCGATCCTCCGGTGACGAGCGATGCGAGCCCGGGGAAGGAGTCGGAAGGCTGCGAGGTGGAGGCGTTGGTGAAAGTCTTGCCGTGCGCGCTGAGCTGGGCCAAGGTGGACTTGGGATGAGCGGCCACGTAGTTGGTGAGATCGAGCGCATGCAGGCCGTCGACACTGATCAGGAGCACGTGGCGGAAGGGGCGGCGGTCGTCATCGTCACGACCAGATGCGCGAATGGTGGATGAAGACACCAGGATGAGAGCGAGTGCAGCACACAGAATTCTTGCCAGACGCATTGCGGATTACTCCTGAGGAGGTTTTTGAGCAGCTCTGAATCTTAGTGAGGCAAGAATCGAGCAAGGTGAACGTGAGGTTAAAGGAGTGCTAAAAGAATATGAGGAGCCGGCAGGAAAGCCGCGGAATCCAATATCAATCAAAGTCGAACCACATTTGCATCTCTGGGGTCCAAGTGAAGACAATACTGAGCATGTTCCGCACAAGGTCCAGTTACACCGGCTTCATTTTCCTGCTGTGCATTCTTCTCCTGAGCCAGGGCACGGTTCTGTCCGACACGCGTCCGCTCCCCGAAGACCAGGGCGCTATCCATCTCTACCAGCTGCTGACCAAGCTCAAAACCACGGCGCGGCTGATGCAGGTGGTGGCGCATCCCGACGACGAAGACGGCGGCATGATGACGCTGGAATCGCGGGGCAAGGGCGTAAGTATTCTGCTGCTCACGGTCACGCGGGGTGAAGGCGGGCAAAACAAGTTCGGCGCCGAGAGCTCGGACGAGCTGGGCATCCTGCGCACGCTGGAGCTTCTGGAGGCCGACAAGTACTACGACGTGGAACAGCGCTTCACCCACGTGGCCGACTTCGGCTTCTCCAAGACCGCGGAAGAGACCTTTAACAAGTGGCATGGGCACGACGTGGCGCTGGCCGACCTGGTGCGCGCTATCCGTACCTTTCGTCCTGACGTGCTGACCAGCCGCTTCAGCGGCACCAAGCGCGACGGCCACGGCAATCACGAGGCTTCCGGCGTGCTTACCGCAGAAGCCTTTCGCGCCGCGGGCGATCCCAATCGTTTTCCGGAGCAGATCAAAGAAGGCCTGCTGCCATGGCAGGCCAGGAAGCTGTACCTGGGCAATCCTCCGCGCATGTTCTCCGGCGGCACCGTTTCCGACGAAGACTTCAACGTGAAGCTGGACGTAGGCGAGTACAGCCCGATCCTGGGGATGGCCTACGGGCAGTTTTCGCTCGAGGGCCTGGCCCACCAGACTTCGCAGGGAACGGGCGGGATCCGCGTTCCTCCCGGGCATCGCTACACCTACTACAAGCTGATGGACACCACGCTGGCGGCCAGACCTCCGGCTGCGCACGAGAGCGATTTCTTCGACGGGATAGACACTTCGATTGCCGGCCTGGAGAGCGCCGGCGACCAGAAGAGCGACCCGGCCTTCATCCATCCCGCGCTGGCGGCGATCGCCAGGGATGTGGACGAGGCCAACAAGCTGTTTTCGCTCGACGATCCTTCCGCCTGCGCGCCGCCGCTGCTGGCCGGACTCAAAGAGACACGCGAGCTGATTCAGCGCATCGAGACATCCTCGCTCAGCGCCGAAAGCAAGGCCCACTACCTGACGCCGCTGCGCACCAAGCTCGACCAGTTTCAGCAGGCGGCCAACGAAGCTCTGGGAATCTTCTTCGAGGCCACGGTGGACCAGACCGGCCCGCCGCCCGCGCCTTCCTACTTTCCACGTATGGAACAGACCATGAGCCTGGCCGTGCCGGGGCAGACCTTCACGGTCACGGCGCGCCTTTATAACCGCGGGAAAAAGACCATCGTCAACGACGGCATCCGCGTGGAAGTGCCGGAGGGGTGGAAGGTAGAACCGGTTCCGCTGTCGAAGACATTGAACCTGATCAAGCCAGGCGAGAGCGACTACGACCAGTTCAAGATCACGGTCCCGGAGAATGCGAAATACACCGAGCCCTATTTCACTCGCCGCGATCCGGAAGCGGAGACGGTATACAAGATCAGCGATCCGGCGTTGCTGACTCTGCCGTGGGCCGCGTATCCGGTGCATGCCACCGCCGTCTACAGCGCACTGCTGCCGCCGAGCGGCAATCTCGTGAGCGCTCAGGTAACTCAGGTAACGAAGAGTGGAGAGCTGCCGATGGGCAGCAGCAAGATCAGCAGCGTGGCCAAGGTGAAGTTCGTGGATCCCGCGTTGGGGCAGTCGGAGCGGCCGTTGGCGGTGGGTCCACCGATCTCCATTCTGCTGGCTAATCCGGTGGTCGTGGTTTCCGCCACCGGCAAAGCCAGCGCGCATGTTGAGGTCAGCGTGCGCAGCAACGTGCAGAGCGCGGTTCACGCCCGGTTGCGCCTGGAAACTCCGCAGGGCTGGAAGGTGGAACCGCAGTCGGTGGCGGTGGATCTCGACCACGATGGCGACATCAACAACTACAGCTTCCACCTGGCGCCGCAGGGACTGCATGAGGGCTCGTACCAGGTTTCGGCGCGCGCCGACTACAACGGCAAAACCTACGGCGAAGGATTCAAAGTCATTACCCGGCCCGATCTCGACTCTTATTACGCGTATCGCCCGGCGACGCAGGAAGTGGAAGCCGTGGACGTGAAGCTGCCGGCCAAGCTGAGCGTCGGATACGTGATGGGCGCGGGCGATGAGATTGCATCGGTCCTGCACGGCCTGGGTCTCAACGTGGACCTGACCTCGCCGCAGGACCTGGCTTCGGGAGATCTGAGCCGTTATGACACGATCGTGGTAGGCATCCGCGCGTACGACGTCCGCACCGACATCCGCGAACTGAACCGCCGCCTGCTGGATTACGTCAAACGCGGAGGCACGCTGATCGTGCAGTACAACCAGAGCGTGGGTGTATTCAACGACGGGCACTTCACTCCCTATCCGGCCACGCTGAGCAACGCGCGCGTTTCGGTGGAAGAGCAGCCGGTGGATGTGCTATTGCCTGACAGTCCGGTGTTCTCATATCCCAACCGCATTACCGCGAAGGATTTTGACGGCTGGGTGCAGGAGCGCGGGCTGTATTTCATGGGGCAGTGGGATGAGCAGTTCAAGCCTCTGCTCTCTTCCCACGATCCTGGGGAGTCGGCGCAGAAGGGCGGGCTGCTGCTGGCGCACTATGGACAGGGAACTTACATCTACTGCGGCTACGCATTCTTCCGCCAGCTTCCTGCCGGAGTTCCGGGAGCCATTCGGCTGTTCGTGAACCTGCTGGCTGCGGGACACGAGTCGCCGGAGATTCGCCGGGCCGGCGGCGATTAAAGAGCCATTAATTTTTCAACGCAACCGACAAGATGAGGCTGCAAGCGTGGTTTGCTCACGAGATCGCGGGAAGCAAAGTCCAATAGAGAGTTATGTCCGCGAGCATCCCCGAGCCGGGGCGAGTCAGCCCTATGTATGACCCCGTCTCCGTTGAAACCCCTGCCGATGGCCAGCACTCCGCGCTGTCAACGCTGCGCGAGCCGCTGTTCCGTACCTTGTGGATTGCCGCTCTGGTTTCCTACACGGGAAGCTGGATGCAGAACATCGCCACCGGCTGGCTCATGACCTCGCTCACTCGCTCGCCGATGTGGGTTTCGCTGGTGCAGGTGGCGCTGAGCCTGCCGGTATTTCTGATCGCGCTTCCCGCCGGCGCCCTGGCCGACATGGTGGACCGCCGCAAGTTTCTCCTGGTGACGCAGGCGTCGATGGTCGCAGCGGCGGCGGTGCTGGGTGTTCTGACGGTGACCGGCCGGGTGAACCCGCAGCTTCTGCTGACGTTCACTTTCCTGCTCGGAGCCGGCGCAGTGATGAACGACCCGGCGTGGCAGTCGCTGATGCCCGATCTGGTGCCGCGAGAGAAGCTCTCGTCGGCGGTGGCGCTGAACTCCGCCGGCTTCAACATAGCCCGCGCGGTGGGACCGGCGCTGGGCGGGTTGGTGATCGCGATGGCCGGTTCGGGAACGGTGTTTCTGCTGAATGCTATTTCCTTTTTCGGCGTCATACTCTTTCTCTATCACTGGAAGCCGGCGCCGCGCGACAACGGCGGCCCGGGCATCACCTTCAAAGCCGCAATCTCCGTGGGCCTGAGCTATGCGCGCAGCGAGAAACGCATTCGCAGCGTGCTGGTTCGCACTTTTGTCTTCGCAGTTTTTGCCAGCGCGTTCTGGGCCCTGCTGCCGCTGATCGCCAGCAAGTTCGGCGCGCGCGGTTACGGCGCCATGCTGGCGTTCTTCGGCGTAGGCGCGCTGGCGGGAGCGCTGGCGCTGTCACTGGCCCACAGAAATCTTTCCCGCGACGCCATCGTCGCGTCTGCGACTCTGCTCTTTGCTGTGGCCATGTTCGCGCTTGGCCTCAACGAGACGCTGACGGTGGCCTCGATCGCGGCGGCAGCGGCGGGCATGGCCTACATCAGCCTGCTGGCGACGCTCAACATGGTTGCGCAGACGGCGTGCACGGCTTGGGTGCGGGCGCGGGTGATGTCGATGTACGTTTTGGTGCTGCAAGGAGGGCTGGCGCTGGGCAGCTTGCTGTGGGGCCTGGTGGCTTCGGCGATCGGCGTACATCTCACACTTACCTGGGCGGCCGGAGCCCTGGTGGCAGGGTTAATCATCGCTCCGTGGTATCGTTTGGCTGCAGCCGCGGAAAACGGTCCCGGCAAAAAACTGGCCAACTCGACTTCACATTCAGAATAAGAACTTACAGAAGGAGCACCTGATCATGAAATCTGCGCGCATGTTCTACCTGCTACTACTTTCCCTGGCGACCGCCGCCTTCGGGCAAGGGACGCCGGCTAAGAACGCCAGTCCGCAAAGTCAGGCCACGCCGCAAGCGGCGCCCACCATCGCGATTATCGTCGACCGCCAGGTAAGCATCGTCGAGCGCGAGTTAGTCGGTGCTGCCGAAGCCATGCCTGAAGACAAGTACAACTTCGCCCCCAGCTCACTGAACATTCCCGGCAGCGAATACAAGAGCGTGCGCACATTCGCGCAGCAGGTGAAACATGTGGCGGCTACAAACTTCGCGCTGTGGGGACCGCTGGTGGGAGAGAAGCCGGCAAGCGATGATGACGATGGGCCGGCATCCATGACCAGCAAAGCCGACATCGTGAAGTATCTGAAAGATTCATTCGCGCTTGGCCATCGCGCGGCCAAGACCCTGACTGCCGAGAGTTCGGTGGAAATGATACCCAGCCCGTTTGGTCCGGGACAGGTAGCCAAGCTGTTCTGCGGCACGTTCACCGTAGCGCACGCGTTCGACCACTACGGGCAGATTGTGGAATATCTGCGCATGAACGGCATTGTGCCTCCAGCCAGCCGCGGCGGCAATTAGATGATCGATGGTTTAGAATTTTCTGGCCATTCAAGAAGGAGAAAAAACGAAATGCAACTTCTGAGAACATTTTGTCTGCTTCTGGTTCTAAGCGCCGCGGTGAGCGTATTCGCGCAAGCCGGAGGCTCGGCTGCAAAGGGTACGCCAGCGGGCTCGGCTCCTCAGGCACAAACCACGCCACAGCCGGCGCCAACCATCTCCGGAATCGTGGATCGCCAGATCAGCCAACTGGAGAAGCAGATTGTCGCCGCGGCGGAAGCCATGCCGGAAGACAAGTTTGAGTACGCTCCCACCAACCTGAATCTCAAGGACAGCCGCGATCCCATGCGCAGCTTTGCTTTCGAAGTAAAGCACGTGGCTACGGCCAACTACGCGTTCTGGTCGCCGATTACCGGTGATCCGCTGCCAGCGGGAATCAAAGGGCCGAACGGCCCGGAAGATATCAAGACCAAGGCCGAAATCGTGAAGTATTTGAAAGACTCGTACGCGCTGGGACACAAAGCGGCGGCAACACTCACCGGCGACAACCTTCTGGACCAGCTTCCCATGTTCCAGGGCAAGGCTCCGCGCTTGTACCTGGCGACCTTCGCCGTGGCCCACGGCTACGATCACTACGGGCAGATGGCGTTGTACTTGCGCATGAACGGCATCACGCCTCCGGCCAGCCGAACGGAGCCGAAGTAGTTTTGATTATCCCGCGCGCAAGCGAGGGAACCGGATGACCTGAAGAGTGCGCGACTAATAATCGCGCACTCATTCTTTGGTTCAGCAACCGATATTTATTTCAAAGACTGGAGAGAATTTCTTCCGGCTCGGCTCTCTGCCGCCAGTCAGCGTTGATACGCGCATACTTGATGATGCCGTCGGGGCCGATGATGTATGTGGCGGTCAGCGGCAGTTCCCAGGTCTGGTCTCCGTTGTAGCCTGGCAGCTTGGTCATGATGCTTTCGTACATGCGCTGCAAATCGGCGGGAACGCGATAGACCAGCCCGAACCTGCGCGCTGCCCGATTGCCGGCATCGCTCAGGACGGGAAAGCGCAGGCGGTGCATGTCGCGCGTCATGTAAGTGTGCTTCACGGTCTGCGGCGAGATGGCGACGAGCGAGCCGCCGCGTCCGGCAATCTCTTTGTGGATCTGCTGCAGCGCGGCGAGTTGGGCGTTGCAGTAGGCACACCATCGTCCGCGATAGAAGACGGCCACCAGAGGACCGCTGCGCACGAGGTCGGCGGAGCGCCACATCATGCCGTCGCCATCGGGCAGCTCAAACGCCGGCGCCGCGATGCCGACCTCCAGCGCCTTCCTTGCCATCCCTGACGCCTTCAGCTCGTCCACCGCGCGTTCGATGGTCAGCAACCGTTCTTCGGGCACCATGGAACGCAGCTTGGCGGTCAGGCCTTCGAGTTGTATCTGCAGACTCATCGTCCCACAGCCTAGTTCACAACCAAAGTCAAGTTGAAGGTGCGGCTCGCGGAGCCGGAGTTCGCGGTGACCACGACGGTATACGTTCCCGGCGGAGTTCCTGTTGTGGTGACTACATGGCCGCCGCCACCACAGCTAATCAGCAGCGCGAGGGAAAGAGCCACGGCCGCGATCGCGCCCGCATAACGGATTCTCACTCGCGAGCGAGACAGCAACGCCAGCAACGCCAGAATCGCCGATGACAATAAAAGCGCGGTCGGGGGCTGAGGCCAGCTTGGGTTCGGCGCCGCCGCCGAGCGCATGGTGGTGCTGATGCTGGCGTTGAAGTTTACCGGCGTAGAGCCATTCACGGTCAGTGACGGAGCGCTCAACGCGCAGCTTGACTGCGGCGGCGCTCCACTGCAGCTCAGGTTGACGCTTCCGGTGAAGAATGACGAGCCGCTCAAAGACAGATTGTAGGTGGCGGTCTGGCCGGCGGTGATCGTCATTGACGCTGGATTCCCCGTCTGCGGCCCGACGGAGAAGTCGGTCCCTGTTCCGTTGAGATTTACGGCGCTCTGAGTCCCGCCGTACTGAACCGTCAATTGCCCGCTCAGCGATCCGGTGCCGGTGGGCGCGAAGGCGACATTCACGGTGCAGGACGCGTTGGCCGCAAGCGACGAACAATTGTTGTTCTGAGTGAATGACGCGCTCGCATTGATGCCGGTGACAGTGATGGGGCTGCCGCCGGTGTTAGTGATGGTCAGCGGCTTGGTCGCGCTGGTGGTATTCACTACCTGCGTGCCAAAGCCGACTGAGGTCGCCGACAATCCCAGCAACACTCCCGTACCGGCGGTAGCGATGCTGCTCTGTGTCCCGCCATAAAACACTGTGACCGCGCCGTTTTCCGGCCCGGCCGTGGCCGGCGCAAAGCTGATGTTCACCGTGCAGTTGCCGTTGGGCGCGAGCGAGCTGCAGTTATCTGTCTCCTTATAACCGTCACTGGCGGAGACGCCGGTGATGCTGAGGTTTCCGCTGCCGGTGTTGGTAACCGTCACGCTCTGAGTCGCGCTAATGGTGTTCACCAGCTGGTTGCCGAAGTTGAGCGAGGATGACGACAGTCCAAGAAGCACTCCATTTCCCGAAAGGTTTATACCGTGAGGCGAGCCGCTGGCGGAATCCTGCACAGTCAACCGGCCAGACCGCGGACCTGCAGCCGTCGGCTTGAAGGTGACGGTGACCGTGCACGCCTTGCGCGCGGGAACCGAAGAGCCGCAGTCATTGGTCTCAGTGAAATCGCCGCTGGCGGAGATGGATGTCACCGCCATATCCGCGTCGCCGCCGTTGGTCACGGTTACCGTGTTGCTTGTAGGGACCTGCAGAATCTGGTTGGGAAACGAAAGCGGTGATGGCGCCAGCAGCGGACACGGCGCCGGAGTGATAAAGAAATCGGTCATGCCGCTGACGGTGGCCGAGGCGCCCGGCCGCGTGGTGATGCCCAGCGCATCAAGAATCGTCCGGAGCGAGTTCTCGTGCTTGTAGGCGGCGGCGGAAACCACGCCCGGGATCACCTTTGGCCCGATCACTGCCGTGTACACCTGGCCGGCATGATCAAGGTCGCCGTTATCGAAGGTGATGATCAGCAGGCCGTCGCCGCAGGGCTGAAAGAAGGGCTGCTGCAACAGCGGCGCGATGTTGGTCTGCAGCCACGAATCGGCGGCCGCGGGAGTGCCATCGTGCGCGTCGTGGTTGTCGTCAGGGATGATGATCGAATAGCGCGGCAGCTGGTTGTTACCCAGGTCGGCGACAAACTGCGTGAAGGGCACAATGTTGTTCTGCTGCGCCGGGCTGTTGATGATGTCGGAATACCACATCGCCGCGTTGTGGTGCGTGTCGTAAGGAAAGACGCTTACGCCCATGTAGCCGGCCGAGGGAATGGACTCGGCATAGAGCTTCCACGAAGTTCCGGTAGCGATCATCTCGCGGAAGATGTTGTCGTCGGTAATCGGATCCACGCAGCTGCCTCCGGTGCAGCCGAAGGAATGCGTGCCCGGCGGGAGAACGCAATCGGTCATGGTCGGATCACCATGACAGCTGCCCGAGGACAGCCACAGATAGTCGAGCAGCGAGCCGGCGCTGTCAGTATCGTAGTTGGTGGCGTGCCCAAAAGTCGCGCCGGTGCCGACCAGCCACGGCATGTAGTTAGTCGGATCGGAGGTGTTGGTCATCGTGCTGTAGCTCGTGTTCTCTTCCACAATCAGGAAGACATGGGACGACGAAGGTACGGCCGGCGTGGGCGTGGGTGTCGGCGTTTGGGACGACGCCAGCGCGCTGCCGAGCAGACACACAGTAGCGAAATGGCAAAAGTGGCGGATCAAAGTGGCTTCTCTTTCGAGCAGGGAGGGAAAAGAATTGTACACTGGGCCGCGGGCAAACCAAAGCTGAATTTGGCCGGAGAGCCATACCAATGATCGCTGGAATCCGGGCTCCTTCCCGATAGCACCAGCGCCCGGAAACATACTAACCTTCCAGCTCAGGAGCAGTCTGAAACCTGTACTAGCCGCAGGCGACAGTTTCGCCTGAAGAGGTTCCGATGCGCGGTTTCCGTGACGATCTTCGTTTCGCCTTCCGCCTGGTTCGCAAGAAGCCCATTGCGGCACTTTCTGTGATCACGGTTCTGGCTCTGGGCATTGGCGCTAACACGGCCATTTTCAATATTGTGGACTGTGTCCTGATTCGTCCTTTGCCTTATTCAAATCCCGGTCAACTAGCCCTGCTTTGGGAAACCGAACCCGAGCTTCGCACGGCGCCCGTCACCGGCCCGGATTACGAGGACTGGAAACAGATGGTCCATTCTTTTCAATCCATCGCAGCCGGCACTGAAGCCATGTTCAACATGACTGGATCGGGCGAACCCCTTCGGTTGGAGGGATTCTCAGTGACGCCGAAGATGTTTGACCTTTTGGGCGTCCAACCATCTTTGGGCCGCACTTTTCAGGTTGGCGAAGACCAGAATGGACACGAGCGCGTGGCTATCCTCTCCTACGGCCTCTGGCAACGTGGCTTCGGCGGGGACCGCGGAGTTATTGGTCGTGAGATCGTGCTGGACGGAAAGAACTATGCGGTGGTGGGTGTCATGCCCGCGCAATTCCGCTTTCCAGAGTTGTGGGGAATCCAGCCCGAACTGTTTGTGCCGCTGGTGATCGGTCAGGAACCCTGGCAAACAACCCGTGGCAATCACTGGTTATTTGTCGTGGGCCGCCTGAAGGCGGGTGTCACCGTCGCGCAGGCTGATGCAGAACTGCGCAACGTCGCCGGCAACCTGGAGAAGGCCTATCCCGATTCGAATGCCCGGATTAACGCACGCGTCGTCAGCCTGCGCGAACAACTTACCGGCCGGACTCGACCGACGCTGGTTGTGCTGTTGATTGCCGTGGGCTTTATTCTGGCGATTTGCTGCGCCAACGTGGCCAATCTAGCTCTGGGCCAGGCGGTACTCCGTTATCGCGAGGTGGCAATCCGGCTTGCTCTGGGTGCGCGTGTCGGGCGCATTGTGCGCCAGCGGCTGACGGAGAGTTTGCTGCTCTCAGTCCTCGGAGCCCTTCTTGGTCTGCTGATAGCCTACGCGCTTGAGCGCGCGCTGTTGGTACTGGGTCCGCCCGGCTACGTTCCCTCGATCGCCAACGTTCATTTTAATTCCGACGTTTTTCTGTTCGCCGCGTTCCTGGCAATAGTCACCGGTTTGCTCTCCGGATCAGTGCCCGCTTGGCATTCCAGCCGTGCACAAGTCAATGACACGCTCAAGGAAAGAGGAAGCTTCCCGACAAAAGCGGGAGGCGGGTTTCGCGACGCCCTGATCGTTGCCGAAGTGGCTTCTGCATTGATCCTGCTCTTTGGTGCCGGACTCACAATCCAAAGCCTGCGCCGTACGCTTCACTTGGATCTGGGATTTAATCCCGAGCATGTGTTGACCATGAAGCTGTCGCTTCCGGACCAGTCGTATCCGGACGATGAACACGTCGCCCATTTTTACAATGCGGCGCTGGAACGTATTCGAGCGATTCCCGGCGTCGAAGCTGCAGGAGCCGTCTCAGAGTTGCCCTTCGAGGGCGGCAACAACGGCTTCGTCGTCATCGAGGGTCAACCAGTCTCCAAGGCCGGCTTCAGCGGACCGCTGGTGGAGAATGCTAAAGCCACGCCTGGCTACTTCCGCGCTATACAGATTCCCGTCATCGCAGGGCGTGATTTCACTGACGCAGATTCCCCCCGTGTTGTGGCCATCATCAACCAGGCTATGGCGCGCAGGTTCTGGCCTGACCAGGAGCCAATTGGGAAGCGTTTTAGCCGCGACCGTGACCAGCCCAAATGGATCGAAGTCATCGGCGTGGTCGCCGATACCCGCGAGTTCGGCTTGGAATCGCCCGCCATACCCCAATCATTTCTGCTGCAGCGTCCCGGCGATGCCCGTGCCGCGATGAACCTGGTAGTACGAACAGCCTTACCTCCCGAAAGCGCCCCTCGCCAAGTGATCACTGCTGTCCACCAGATCGACAAGCAGCTTCCGGTGTACAGAGTGACGTCGATGGACGAGATAGTTTCCAGGCAGAGTGGTGTGAGACGCTTCAACGTCTTTCTGCTCGGCTTGTTTGCCGGACTAGCCCTCCTGCTGGCTTCAGTCGGCATTTACGGAGTAATGTCGTACCTGGTGTCGCAGCGTACGCAAGAGATTGGTGTGCGTATCGCGCTCGGGGCCACCCGGTCAGCTGTTTTGCAACTCGTCCTTGGCCACAGCATGAAACTGATCGTCACAGGCCTGATTTGTGGAATTGTCGTTGCTCTGGGCAGCGGGAGATTCCTGGCCAGTCTTGTTTTTCAGGTCAAGCCTGATGATCCAGCCATCATCGCTCTCATCACGCTGCTTCTGGGCGCGGTGGGTCTTGTGGCCAGCTATATTCCGGCTCACCGCGCTACGCTGGTTGATCCGGTTGTCGCATTGCGGCAAGAATAATCGATCGGGGCATTGGCATTGCCTGATGTAACCCTCGACCCGCGACGCAAGACGGGAGCTGAGCCTGTGTGCGCTGGGGTGGGAATCGCGGAACTGACGATCGGCCGCCCGCTGGCGCCGCCGAGGTCGCCAACTCACAAGCCCAGGAACAAAAATTCTACAACTCGAGACTCTTTACGGAAGGCTAAGGCGCACGCCATTTCCGGCGCTCACACTAGACGGAGGCAGGCTGCAAGGCAGAGGCCGTGATTCTGGCCACTGCCAGCCGCGCCGAGCGAATGCAATCGGGCACGCCGATGCCGCGAAAAGAATTGCCGATGATGCCAAGCCCCGGCATCTCGCCCACCCACTGCTCCATCTGTGCCACTCGCTCCAGGTGCCCGGTTTCATACTGCGGCAGAGCGGTTTCCCAACGGAACACGCGGGCGAAGCGGGGCTGCGCGTTCAAGCCAAGGATCTCCTGCAGCTCCTTGCGCGCGATAGCTTCAAGGGCAGCGTCGTCGTAGGTCAGCAGCTCGGGCACGCGCTCGCTGGAGAAGAAGCAACGCAGCAGTGCCGTGCCTTCGGGAGCGCGATACGGGAATTTCTTGTGCACGAAGGTGCAAGCCATCATCTTGCGGCCTTCGGTGCGCGGCACCAGGAACCCGTGTCCCGGAGGCAGATCGATCCGGTCATAAGCCAGTACCGCGGCCACCGAGGATGTGTAGCCGATCCGTGCGAGACTTGAGGCCAGCTCCGCATGCAGGGGCTGCAGAACCGCCGCCGAGGCCTTGGCAGGAACTGCCAGCAGCACCGCATGAAAACGCCGGCTGCCTTCTGACGTTTCCACCTGCCAGCCATCGCCAACTCTCCTGAGCGCAGTCGTCTGGCGGCGAAGGCGCAAAGATTCCTGAGGCAGCCTGGAGAGCAGAGCGTCCACCATCTGCTGCATGCCGGACTTCAACGACGTGAACAGCGGTTGCGCCGGCGTCTTCTGATTCGCGGCGCGTTTACGTGCCTGCAGCGTGGCGCGAGCCAGGCTGCCGCTCTCCCGCTCCATCTCCACGAATCGCGGCAGAACGGCGCGTACGCTGAGCTGGTCGGCATTGCCGCCGTAAACGCCGGCCAGCAGCGGCTCGGCCACGCGGTCCACCATCTGCTCGCCAAAGTGACGGCGCACGAAATCTCCCACAGACTCGTCGCCACGGTCGCCGTTGGGAGAGGAAAAGAGCTCGGCTGCCATGCGCAGCTTGGTGGCGAACGAGAATAACGGTGTCGTCACCATGGGCCACACGCGCGTCGGCACCATGAACATCAGGCCGTCGGGAATGGCAATCAGCCGCCCCCTGACGACAATATAGGTCTTGCGCTCGGCATCATTGGAGGCGACGAGCTGGTCGCCAATGCCCAGATCGCGACACAGCTGCGCGCCGTCGGGCTTGATGGTAAGAAAAGAATCAGGACCGGCTTCGAGAACATAACCATCGCGCAGCTCGGTGCGGATCACGCCACCCAGGCGGTCCGACTTCTCGAAGAGCGTCCATTCGATGGCGGCTCCGTCACTGCGCGCCTTCTCGAGAAAGTAAGCAGCGCTGAGTCCGGCAATGCCGCCGCCGACGATGGCAACCTGCCTGGTCACACCGCGCGCTCCCGGGAGGCTCGTGCCGCCAGGCCCAGCCGTGTGGCCGCCAGGTCCGCCAGCGCAGAGATGAAAGTGGGCGAGGTATTCAACGATTCCGTCCGCCAGAAGCTGAGGCACTGATCGGAGGCAAAACGCCGGAAGCCGAGGTCCACGTCGTAGAGCACTTCCACGTGGTCGCAGACAAAGCCGATGGGCGCGATCACCACTCCTTTGTGGCCCTGCTTCTTGAGCTCGATGAGCGCGCTCTCTACCGTCGGTCCCAGCCACGGGCCGCCGGACATGCCCTGGCTCTGAAAAGCGAACATCTGCAGCTCTGCGGAAAGCCCCGCAACTCTTTGTCCGACCAGCCGGGCAGTTTCCTTAGTCTGCGTCTCGTAAGGATCGCCGGCCTGAATGGTGCGAGTGGGCACGCTGTGCGCGGTGAAGATAACCGGGACCGCACCGCCGCTTTGTCTACCGGCTTCCCGCCAAACCGTCTCTACGCGTTCCGCGAACGCGCCCACCAGCAGAGGATGATCGTGCCAGGAATCCACGAACTGGACGGAGATTTCCGGCTTCATCTCGGCCATGAGCGCCTTGCGATACAGGCCCACGCTGGTGGAAGAGTTCTGCGGCGCCAGGCAGATGGCCAGCACGTTCTCTACGCCGTCGGCGATCATCTGTTTTACTACTTCGCCGATGAACGGCTTCCAGTTGCGCATGCCCACGTACACGCGCATTCCAATTTCGCGTTCCAACGCCGCTCCCTGGGCCAGCGTGATCTCCGTAAGCGGCGACTTGCCGATCAATGAGTAACGGTGGGCCACTTCCTGGATCACGGCGTCAGGCACCGGGCGACCGCCGGTGATGTAGTTCATGAAAGCCGGGACGTCGGCAGGCGATTCCGGACTGCCGTGCGCCAGGAGCAGGACCGCTGTCTTCTGCTGGGTCATGAATTGACCGGCTCCTTTCGTTGCGCGGTGAAGGAAGACGAGAGCGAATTCTTTGTGCTCCATTCTCTTACAAAGTCCACCAGGGCGCGCACATTATCGACTGGGGTCTCCGGCAGGATGCCGTGTCCCAGGTTGAAGATGTGCCCTGGACGTCCGCGCGCCTGGAGCAGCACCGTTTCCGCCTGCGCCAGCAGCTCTTTTTGGCCGGCGAACAGAACCACGGGATCGAGATTGCCCTGTACTGCGCCGGAGAAGTTCAGGCTCTGCCAGGCCTGGTCAAGCGGACAGCGCCAGTCCACGCCGATAACCTCGGCTCCAGTCTCCTTCATCGACGGCAGCAGAGTGGTGGTCTCGGTGCCGAAATAAATGATCGGCACGCGCGTGGCGCGCAGCCGCCGAACCAGCTCGGTCGCATGAGGAAGGACGAACCGCCGATAGTCTTCCACGCTCAGGCAGCCCACCCAGCTGTCGAAGATCTGCAGCGCGTCGGCGCCGGCCGTGACCTGCTCCGCGGCGTAGGTCGCGAGCACCTGCACCAGCTTGCCCATCAGACCGCTCCAGGCCGCGGGATCGTTGTACATCATCTTTTTGGTGTGGACGTAATTCCTGGATCCTCCGCCCTCAATCATGTAGCTGGCCAGGGTGAACGGCGCGCCGCAGAAGCCGATCACCGGCAGCTTTGTCCCGAAATGTTTCACCACCCGGCGAATCGATTCCGCCACGTAGCCCAGCTCTCCGGCGCGGTCGGTAACCAGCGCGTCCACATCCTTCTTTGTGCGCAACGGATGCTCGATCACCGGTCCCTCACCGGCGGCAAAACGAAAATCCAGCCCCATGACCTCGAGCGGCAGCAGTAGATCGGCGAAGATGATGGCCGCGTCCACGCCCAGCTTCTCCGCCGCGGTGATAGTGACCTCGGCGGCCAGGGCCGGAGTTTTGCAGATTTCCAGGATGGAATGGTTCTTGCGCACCGCGCGGTATTCCGCCATGTAGCGCCCGGCCTGGCGCATCAGCCATACAGGCGTGGCATCCACGGGCTCACAGCGGCAGGCACGGACAAATCGGGAGTTGGGAGCAGACATTAGCTATCCGGGAAAAGCCTTCTAAGAATCTATCATCCCCGGTGCTTTCATCGTGACCGGCATCACAAGCCGGATTTCAGGCGAACGGGGGCCCGATCCGACTATCATGGAGCCGATGCGCAAGAAGATTCTTCTTTCGTGGAGCAGCGGTAAAGACAGCGCCTGGGCGCTGCATCTGCTCCGGCAGCAGGACCAATACGAGATCGCCGGCCTGGTCACCACCATCAATTCCGTTTTCGATCGCGTGGCCATGCACAGCACCCGGCGCGAATTGGTGGAAGCCCAGGCTCGGGCGGCCGGACTTCCTCTGATTGCCGTTCCGCTGCCCTGGCCCTGCTCCAACGCGGAATACGAGCGGATCATGGCCGGGGTTTGCGCCGACGCGGTGGCCAAGGGCATAACCGCCATTGCCTTCGGCGACCTGTTTCTGGCCGACATTCGCGCCTATCGTGAACGCCAGTTACAGGGCACCGGTTTGGAGCCGCTGTTTCCCCTCTGGCAGATTCCCACCGGCCCGCTGGCGCGGGCGATGATCGCCGGCGGACTGCGCGCCAAACTCGTCTGCGGAGATCCCCAAAAGCTATCTCCGGAATTTGCCGGCCGTGACTTCGACGAACAACTTCTCGCCGACTTTCCTTCCGCGGTCGATCCCTGCGGCGAGAACGGCGAGTTTCATTCCTTTGTCTATGCCGGTCCGATGTTCGATCATGAGATCGCCATCGTCACCGGCGAGCGCGTCTCGCGCGACGGGTTCTGGTTCTGTGACGTTATGCCTGCAGCCGCTGCCGTGCAGGCAACTTGAGAGTCAGATGGGAAGCGCAACGAACGCCGCACCGGCTCCAGTTCACCTGACCTCCACGTCACGGCTGGGCACTGCCTGGGTCCTTCATGCGCTCGCGCTGGCATTGCATGTGGCCGACGAGGCGCTCACCGGATTTCTCTCCGTCTACAACCCTACGGCCCGGGCCATCCGCCCGCAGGGCTGGTGGTTTCCGCCGACGTTCACCTTCGGCGTGTGGCTGGGCGGGCTGATTCTGCTGGTGCTGGTGCTTCTTTTGCTCTCGCCGTTCTTCTTCCGCAACGCGCGATGGGTGCGGCCGATCGGCTACATCTTTGTCGCCATCAATGTTTCTAATGCAATCGGCCACACCCTTGGAACCATCCTCGGACACTCGGTGATGAGCGTGCGCTTCGCTCGCCCCATGCCCGGCTTCTACTCGTCGCCCATTCTGCTGGCCGCAGCCATTTATCTCCTGGTGCAATTGCGCGCCACACGCGACGCAGTGAATTGAAAATTGCCGTTTGCTTCGGGATGGCTAGTGAAGCAGCCCAAAGACGCCCACTCCGTTCGTGGTTTCCACATAAACCTTCCCGTGGCGCTAGTCCTAAGCGGCTCTTTATTTTCCCGATTTGAACACGATCTCTTTAGCGTTCAGGAAAGTTTTGACCACCGCCGCGGCATCCTGTTTTTCGCCGTCCACAGCGTAGTTCATGCGGCGCATGTCCTGGGCTGTAATCTGACCGCCGAGGCGGTTGAACGCGCCGCCAATCCCCGGAGAACGCTGCAGGCAATCGCGGCGCGCGATGGGAACCGCATCATACGGCGGGAAGTATTGCTTATCGTCTTCGAGCACCACCAGGTCGAGAGCCGCGATCAGCCCATCGGTATTGGAGCCGGCGACCAGATCCACCTGGCGGCTCTCCAGCGCGCGGTAGAGCAGGCCCAGATCCATCACGCGTGGAGTTTCAGCGAATTTCAGGTCATATTTCGCCGCCAGTCCGGGATAGCCGTCAGGGCGCTCCAGAAATTCAAAGCCCACGCCCAGGCGCATCTGCGGCGCAAAGCCGGCCAGTTGCGACAGCCGCGTGATGCCCATGCGCCGCGCATCGGCCCCGCGCATGACCATGGCAAAACTGTTGTCAAAGCCGAGAGCCGGCATTACCTCCAGCCCAAACCGCCGGGCGTATTCGCGCTTCACCAGTTCATAGACTTGCGCGTGATCGGCGAAAGGCTTTTCTTTCAGGATCGCGGCTAGCGCCGTGCCGGTGTACTCCACATACATGTCGATGCGTCCGGCCAGCAAGGCCTGATGGCAGATGTAGCTTCCAGCCAGGTAGAAACGCCGGTCCACTCCGTGCGCCGCCACTGGTTCCAGGTACTGCGCCAGCAGTTCTCCCAGGATCAGCTGCTCGGTGAAATTCTTCGAGCCCACCGTTGTTCCGCTGGATCGTGGACGGCAGCCGGCCAGCAAAGCTGCCGCGCCGGCGATGAAGGCTCTTCGATTCATTCCTTGATCCGAACTCAATGTCGCGCCGGCGAGAGCGCGCGCTGCAGCAGGCCGAGGAGCAGGTAGGCGGCGAGCGCCATCAAAGCCGAAGGGATGGCCCCGGCCAGAATCACGCTGTTATCCACCATCGCCAGTCCACGGAAGATGAATTCTCCCAGCCCGCCGGCGCCGACTGCGGCGGCGATAGTCGCCAGGCCCACGGTGGCTACGGCGGCGACGCGTATCCCGGCCACGATCACATTCGACGCCAGCGGCAACTCCACGTGCCACAGCAGCTGGGAGCGCGTGAGTCCCATGGCTACCGCCGCGTCGCGCACCGGAGGATCAATGCCGGCGATGCCGACGTAGGTGTTCTGAATGATCGGCAGCAAGGCGTAGAGAGTCAGCGCGAAGATAGCCAGGCGGTCGGCGCGCGCACCCAGCCAGGGCAGCGGCAGCAGCAATCCAAAAAGCGCCAGGCTGGGAATGGTCTGGACGATGCTGTTCGTCCCCAGGACAAAGTTCTTCCATCCCGGCCGCCGCGTCAGAAAAATTCCCAGGGGCACGCCGATCGCGATGGCCAGCAGCATGGCGATGCCCACCAGCCACAGGTGCTCGGCCGTCAACGCGAGTACTTCGCGACGGTGAGTCAGCAGGAAATCATTGCGGAAGAACAAAGCCGGCATGTGCGCTCTCCGATTTCAGGATTGAAAAACCTGCTGCATGGCCCGGAAAGTTTCCACATACGCCTTGGCCCACGGATCCCCGGAGGCCAGAAACTCGCTGGGCCCGTACACGCCGCGCAACCGGCCCAACTCCATCACGGCGATGCGATCGCCGAGCAACAGCGCCTCGCTGACATCGTGCGTAACGAATACCACCGTCTTGTTCAGTCGATCGTGGAGTTGTTTGAATTCTTTTTGCAGGTCGGCGCGCGTGATCGGGTCCAGGGCCCCGAAGGGTTCATCCATCAGCATGATCGGCGGGTCGGCGGCCAGCGCCCGCGCCAGCCCGACGCGTTGTCTCTGCCCGCCCGAGAGCTGATGCGGATAACGCTGTCCGAACTCCTCCTGGGGAAGCCCGACCATCTGCAGAACTTCGCGCACCCGGCCTTCGACTTTTTGCCTGTCCCATTTTTCGAGCCATGGAACCAGCGCCACGTTTTTCGCGACAGTGTAGTGCGGAAAGAGCCCGCCCTCTTGTATGGCGTAACCGATATGCCGGCGCAACTGGATCAGGTCCCACTCGGACGTGGCGCGGCCTTCCACCATCACGCGGCCCTGGCTGGGAGTGAGCAGGCAGTTGATGAGTCGCAAAGTGGTGGTTTTGCCCGAGCCGCTGGGACCCAGCAGCATCAGGATCTCGCCGCGACGGATGCTTAAATTCAGCTCAGAGAGCAGGACGCGGTTCTCGCTGGTCCGGTACTGCACGTGGGCGAATTCGATTGCTGGTGAGTCGCTCGTCCCCGGCAGGGAAGCCATGGAGCCTCGCTCGATCGAAGATGGCAGTACGCGAGTCCAGCCTAGCAGACAATCGATTCCCTTGGCGACTCCGCGCCTTCAGATGTCCCCTCAGCGGATCACGCGATGTTATTTGTCTTCCGCCGGCGTTGCCGTACCCGGGCCCTCGCCCACGATCTCCAGCACCGCTTCCTCATCCTTGGCGCCGTCGTAATGCACCTGCTTGCCGAAGTGAGTCACAAAGCTGCCCGCGGGCAAGGGAACCGTGGTGTTCTCGTCGTATTTGCCACCGGTGCCCACCCACCAGGTTCCGGAAATCACGGTGATGAAGCGGTCGTTAGGATGCCAGTGCGGCCGGCTCATGTGATGAGGCGACCATTTGATCAGGACAATATATGGTCCGGGCTTGCTGGGATCGCCGCGTAAGACTGCCTGCTTCGCTCCCGGCAGCGCCTCGGTCCACTGGATCTGGTTGGGCAGTTTGTAAGCCAGGGCCGCCGGATTAAGGTCGGCAATCGCCGGACCGCTCAGGCTGAGAACCGCAAAGCCCAAAGCCAGCAGGCGCAAAACCGGCGCAGTGAACGAGACACGCATAAAGCCCTCCTTCATTCGAGTACCGGGGAATTCTCATCTTCGGCGGGCGCATCTGCAACAAAAAAGGAAATGGTTGCGACAGGGCAAAATATTTCTGCCGTCCGTCCGTCTTATCAGAGAAAGCTCTCCCCAAGCGATGCGAGGAGGAGTGCTTGACAAATTCAAACAAGCGTTTCAAACTAATATTTGAATGAGCGCTAAAACACTCGCGCGCGGACACAGGCAGGAGCGGCGCTCCGAATCGCCGGCCTTCGACCCTACTCCGGGAAAGCTGATCGAGGCCGCGGGTCCTGTTTTTGCCGAACACGGCTTTCGCGCCGCTACGGTTCGCGAAATCTGTTCCCGGGCCGGGACCAACGTGGCTGCGGTCAACTACCACTTCGGCGACAAGCTTGGCCTTTACACGGCGGTGCTCAAGGAATCAGTGCGCGCCTCCAAGGTCTCCGTAATGGAGGAAGTCTTGCGCCGCAAGGCGCCTCCCGAGGAACTTTTGCGGGCCCTCATCAAGGCGCGCGTGCAGACCGCCAACCGCGCCGGCCTGCCTGACTGGCATTTCCGCATCCTGATTCACGAAATGGCCCAGCCCACGCCGGCCATGTCACGCGTTTTTCAGGAAATCGGCCGGCCGATTTTCGAGCGGATGCTGGGCCTCATCGGCACCATCACCGGCTTGCCGCCGCACGATGAGAAGACGCGCCTATGCGCGTACAGCATCATGGGCCAGGTATTTCTCTACATCATGCAGGGGCCGTTTCTGGCCCGGATCTGGCCGGAACTCAAAATGACCCCGGAGCAACTGGACCGGATCGCCGGCCATATCGCGGATTTTTCCCTGGCCTATCTGCACAGTGTGGCGGCGGAGCTGCGCGCGGGAAAGCAAGGAGTAAAGAATGGCAAACCAGCAAATCACTGAGATCGAGCCGAAGACCGCGAAGCCCGAACCCGCGCCGGTGAACGATACTTCTGGTGCTGCGCCCGCAGCCCGCTCGCGGAGTCGGAGATTTGTGCCACTGGTGGTTCTCGCCGTGCTGGCGGGAGCCGGATACTTTCTCTGGAAGAAGGTCTTCTACAGCCCGCCCATCCCGGACAGCATTGTGATCCTGAGCGGAAGGATTGAAGGCGACGATTCCGCGGTATCGCCCAAGACTACAGGACGAATTCTGGATATCCATTTTCGCGAGGGTGATTTGGTGACCGCCGGCGCCGTGATTGCCACGCTCGACGATCAGCAGATACGCGCGCGTGAAGATCAGGCCCGCGCTGCGCTGCTGGAATCGCAAGCCCGGGTTAAGTCGGCGCGAGATCAGATTGCCGTGCTGGAAGAACAACTGCAGCAGAACCAGGATGAGGTCCGACAGCAGGAGGCCGCCGCCCAGCTGGCTGATTTCGACAAGGACGCTTACACGCGCCTGGCTAAGACCGGCGCTGTTTCCGAACGCCAGGGCAAGCAGGCAGCCACTACAGCTGAGCAGCAGACTGCTGTCGTGGCCGCGGCCAAGCGACGCGTGGGCACCGTGCGCATGCAGCTCGCGCAGCAGAAGTCGGAAGTTGCCACCGCCGAAGCCGCAGCCCGGCAGGCACAGGCTCAGCTGGCCGAAGCCCAAGCCAACCGCCGCGATCTGATTGTCCGTGCGCCTTTTGACGGCACCGTGACTACGCGCTCGGCCGAGCCCGGTGAAGTGGTCACCGCGGGAACCCCGATCATCACGCTGCTCGACCTCAGCAAGGTCTATCTCCGCGGCTTCGTGCCCGAAGGCCAGATCGGGAAGGTCAAGCTGGGCCAGGCGGCGCACATTTATCTCGATTCCAATCCCAAACAGCCCGTCGACGCCTACGTCTCGCGCATCGATCCACAAGCCACCTTCACTCCGGAGAACACTTATTTTCGCGACGACCGCGTCAAGCAGGTGGTGGGCGTGAAGCTTCAACTCAAGGGCGCATTCGGTTACGCCAAGCCGGGCATGCCGGCTGACGGCGAAATCCTGGTCGAAGGATCGGTTTGGCCTCCATACACATGGAAGAGGTAGTCACAGCTCGCAGCGACCACGCTCCTGGTCCGCGCTTCCCCGAAGATGCGCCGGCAGCGATCCGCGTGCGCGATCTTGAAAAGAACTACGGAGCGGTGAAGGCGGTACGCGGCATTGGCTTCGAGGTCCGCAAGTCGGAGATCTTCGGCCTGATCGGCCCTGACGGCGCCGGCAAGACCACGACATTCCAGATCATGGCGGGGGTGATGGAAGCCAACTCGGGGAGCGTCCAGGTCTTTGGCCGGCCGGCGCGCGAGACGCGGTCCCAGACCGGCTACCTGACCCAGACATTCAGCATGTATCCCGACCTCACCGTGGCCGAGAACCTGCGCTACATGGGCGATCTGCGCCTGGTCCCGCCGCAGGAGATTCGCTCGCGAGGCCGCCGCTACCTGGAGATGTTCGGCATGGAGCGCTTCGAAGACCGCTTGGCGGGGCAGCTCAGCGGCGGCATGAAGCAGAAACTGTCGCTGGCCTGTGCTCTCGTCCCGCAGCCCAACGTGCTGCTGCTCGACGAGCCGACCACCGGAGTCGACCCGGTTTCGCGGCGCGAATTCTGGGACACGCTGGCCCACCTGGCCGCCGACGGCCTGACCATCCTTGTCGCCACGCCTTATCTCGATGAAGCCGAGCGCTGCCATCGCGTGGCGCTGATCCATCAGGGACAGATTCAGCAGATTGGTACGCCCGACGAAGTCCGCGGGTCTCTTCGAGCCCGGCGCCTTGAAGTGCGCACCGCTGATCTTGGCCGGTGCGCGCAGGTGCTGGCTCGAATCGCCGGCCCCCAGCAGCCGATCATCGATGTGCAGCGCTTTGGCGACCGCATTGATGTCCTGGCGGAAGACCCGCATGTGGCGCAGCGCATCGCCGAGCAGGAACTTCAGCGCCATGGCCTTGTGATCGATGCTGTGCGGGTGGACGAGCCTACGCTCGAGAACACTTTTGTCGCTACGCTGCGCAGCCTGGGCGAGGAAATTCACGACGCGCCATTTCCCGGACGCCACGATCACGTTGACCTGCGGGGAAAAATCGCTATCGGCGCCCGGGGCCTCACCCGGCAGTTTGGCAGCTTCACCGCGGTGAAGGACGTGAACCTCCAGGTTCGCTACGGCGAAGTCTACGGCCTGCTGGGAGCCAACGGCGCGGGCAAGACCACCACCATCAAGATGCTGTGCGGCCTGCTCAGCCCCAGCGCCGGAACGATGCAACTGGCCGGGGAGCGCGGCGCCTTCCGCTCCGAGAGCGTGCGCCAGCAGATCGGCTACATGTCGCAGAAGTTTTCTCTGTATGACGATCTCTCCATCCGCGAGAACCTGGAATTCTTTGCCGGCGTTTACGGCGTGCCCCGCGAAGAGCGCGAAGAGAAGATCAAGTGGGTGCTCTCCTTCTCCGGGCTGGAAGGAAAAGAGAGCCAGATCACCGGCAGCCTGCCCGGCGGGTGGAAGCAGCGCGTCGCTTTTGGCGCCGCGACCATGCACGAGCCGCCGGTCCTGTTTCTCGATGAGCCGACCTCCGGCGTGGACCCGCTGGCGCGCCGGGCTTTCTGGAGCATGATCAACCGGCTCGCCGACTCCGGCGCGGCAGTGCTGGTAACCACGCACTACCTGGAAGAAGCCGAACAGTGCAACCGCCTGGGCTTCATGATCGCGGGCGAGCTTCTGGTCGAAGGCGCGCCCAGCGAGATCAAGAGCCGGCAGCAGGGCAAACTCTGGGAATTCATCGTTGACGAGCCGCAGCGGGCGACAGATTTGCTCAAGCAGGAAACCGACCGCTGGCGGGTTTCGCTCTTCGGCAGCCGCCTGCACGTGATTACTGACGACGAGGGCGGACGCGAACAGACCATTCGCCGTCTCACCGCCGCCGGGGTTCATGTCATCAGCGTGCGCGAGGAGAGGTTTTCGCTGGAAGACGTCTTCATCAGCATGGTCGAGCAGGCCCGCCAGCAAGGCAAAGTGGCGCGGGAGGAATAGGAAAGAGGGAAAAAGCATATGCGTCGTATTCTTGCGCAAACCCGGAAGGAGCTTATTCAGTTCCGGCGCGACTGGCGAACCCTGGCGCTGGCTCTGGCGCTTCCCCTTGTCCTGCTTGTGCTCCTGAGCGTTTCTCTTTCCCTGACCGTAACTGATCTGCCCATCGTGGTGCAGGACTTCGACGATTCCTCCGCTTCTCATGATTTCGTTGATGCTTTCCGCGGCTCTCTTACTTTTCATATCGTTCCCTGGTCCACCAGCCGCCATCCGGAGGAAGCGCTGATTTCCAATCAGGCGCGTGCTGTGCTGATCATTCCTGCGCATTTCGGACGCGACATGGCGCGCGGCAGCACGACCTCCGTGCAGTTGCTGGTGGACGCTGCCGATGCCAACACCGCGAAGCTCGTTTCCGGCTACTCGGCCGGCATCATCCGCGCCTACAACCGGCGCGTGGGCGCCACCGTTGTCGAGCCGGTGCAGGCAGCGATCCGTCTGTGGTACAACCCCGGCCTTTCTTCCAAGAAGTTCTTCGGCCCGGGAGTGTTCGTGCTCGCCGTCTCCATGTTTCCGCCATTGCTGGCGGCGCTGGCCATCGCCAAGGAAGGCGAGCAGAAGACGATTCTGCAGGTTTACGTCTCCAGCATCTCGGCATCAGAATTTCTGCTGGGAAAAATTCTCGCGTTCATGGTGGTAGCCCTGGCCGAGTGCCTGGTGATGCTGGTGCTGCTGTTTACCTATTTCGGCCTCGGCTTTGCCGGTGACCCTACGCCGTTCATTGTGGCCACGGTCATCTACGCGTTCTGCGTGGCCTCGTTCGGGACCATGGTGGGCTCGCGGATTCCCAGCCAGGTGGGCGCCTTGCAGGCGGTCGCGCTGGGCGGATTCCTGCTGGTCTTTCTGCTCTCCGGGCTGCTGTTTCCGATCGAAAACATTCCCGCCGGGTTGCGCTGGCTTTCAAATTTCATCTGGGGCCGCTACTACATCGAGATCGTGCGTGACGCCCTGCTGCAGGGCGGCGGATGGCCCGCCGTGTGGTGGAAGGTGTTGATCATCGCTTTTATCGGCGCAATCTTTTACGTGCTGGCATGGCGCGGCATGCGGCGAATGCAGTTGAAGGTGTGAAGTATGAGAAAACTTTTCCAGGCGCTTTTCAGTCACCGCATGCTGGCTCTGGTGCGGAAAGAGTTCGGCCAGATCCGCCGCGACCGGCGGCTGGGCATTTCTCTGATTGTTCCGCCGCTGGTGCAACTGACTCTGTTCGGCTTCGCGCTCAGCGCCACGGTCACGGACTTGCGCCTGGGCGTGATCGATGACAGCCGGACTCCGGAGAGCCGTGAGCTGATCGCGGCACTGACGGAGAGCAAGAGCTTTCGTCTCTCGGGCTACTACTCTTCTCCGAAACAGCTTGAAGATGCCATCAGCCAGGGCAAGATCCATGCCGGAGTGGTTGTTCCCTACGACTACAACCGCGATCTCCAGCGCGGCCGGCCGGTGACGGTCCAGTTTCTTCTGAATGCCATGAACGCCAACACGGCGCAGATCGGCCAGGCGTATGCGCAAGGCGTGATCCAGAGTTACAACGCGGGACTACGGGCGCAGGGGCTGCACGCATCATTCCGGCAGATCGCCGCGCCCGATGTGAGCCGCCGTGGCCAGGTCATGCTGGCGCCGGCGTTTCTCTATAACCCCGGGCTGGTGGACACGTGGTTCATCGTAACCGGCGTCTTCGGGCTGCTGCTGATCCTCAACAGCTCGCTGGTCTCTTCGGCCGCCATGGTCAAGGAACGGGAAGCAGGAACCATCGAGCAGTTGCTGATGTCGCCGGCCCGGACGTGGGAGATTATCATCGCCAAGATGGCGCCGCTGTTCGTGCTGCTGTGCCTGATGATGCTGGTGGCTATCGCCGTGTTGAAGTTCGTCTTCGGGATACCGTTTCACGGAAGCCTGCCGCTGGTGCTCGCCGCGGGCATGCTCTGCATCCTCTCCGGCATCAGCCTGGGAACGATGATTGCCACGTTCAGTAAATCCGCCGTGCAGGCGCAGCTGACCAGCTTTTTCATTAACCCTCCGCTCAACTCCCTGTCCGGCGCGCTGAACCCGGTGGAGGCGATGCCCAAGTGGCTGCAACCGGTCACGGTCGTCAATCCTATTCACCATTTCGCCAGCATCGTCCGCGCCGGCATGCTCAAGGGGAGCGGATTTTCAACCTTGTGGCCCAATTTTCTCGGTCTTTTTATTTTTACTGTAGTCCTCGTCGCGCTGAGCGTTTGGCGGTTCCGCAAACAGCTCAGCTAGCGGCAGAAAGGCTTTTGCCACACATGAGCCAGTTCTTGTCGGGAAGTCGCATTTTGCCGGTGTGCGTCGTCATTGTTCTTGCCTCGTTCACAATTCCTGCCGCGGCGCAGTTGGGGGCGCCTGCCGCCTCGACGCAGACGTCCGTTGCCAATCAGGTGCCTCTCTCCGGGCGAACCGCGGCCACGGGTTCGGTAGTGGCTACGCAATCCCCTGTGCCGGGCGCGACCACCAGCGTCAACACCATCAACCCTACCGTCCAGGTGCAAGGGGCCTATGCGGGAAGCGTGCGCAGCACGGGCAAGAGGCCATTCTCGGGAAAGCTTTCTCTGCGCGAAGCGGTTGAGCGCGGCTTGGAATACAACCTTGGCGGGGTAGGGCTGTCGCTGGCGGTGCGTCAGGCGCATGGACAGGCTGCCGTGGTCCGCAGCGCTTTGATGCCCAACGTCAACGGCAGCCTGGCTGAAACCGTCCAGCAGACCGATCTCGCCGCCAGCGGGCTGCGCATTCGCTCGCCGCTCTTCGCCTTTCCCACCATCGTTGGACCGTTCAACTTCTTTGATCTGCGCGCGCGGCTGTCGCAAGCCGTGGTCGACCTCACCGCCTGGAACAACTACAAGTCGGTGACTGAGACCACCCGCGCCAGCCAGTTGGCGCTGCGCGATGCCCGCGACCTGGTGGTTCTGGGAGTGGGCGGCGCCTATTTGCAGACCATCGCCGCCGCCGCCCGGCTGGATTCCGCCAAGGCGCAGCTCGAAACTGCCAACGCGCTTTTCCAGCAGACCTCGCAGCAACGCCAGGCCGGAGTGGCCGCGCAAGTTGACGTCGACCGCAGCGAAGTCCAGGTCCTGACCCAGCGGCAGCGCCTGGCCTCACTGCAGAACGATCTGGCGAAGCAGAAGATCAACCTGGCGCGCATGACCGGGCTGCCGCCCAACGACCAGTACGAGCTCTCCGACGCCATCCCCTTCTCGGCCGGCAGCGAGATTACCGTGGAAAAAGCTGTTGACCAGGCTGTCTCCGGTCGAGCCGATCTGAAAGCCGCTGAAACCCAGGTGCGAGCGGCGGAGAAGACGGTAGCAGCGGCGCGCGCCGAGCGCCTTCCGTCGCTGGCTGTGAGCGGCGACTACGGGGTGATTGGAGTCAACCCGGCGCAGTCGCACGGCACCTTCTCCATCACCGGCACGCTCCGCGTGCCTTTGTGGCAGGGCGGAAGAGCTGCCGGGGACATCGAGCAGGCCCAGGCTGCGCTCAGCCAGCGGCAAGCCGAACTCGAAGACCAGAGAGACGAAATCGAAGGCGAGGTGCGCAAGGCCTATCTCGATCTGCAGGCAGCAGCCACCCAGGTGGAGGTCGCACAGAGAAACATCCAGGTGGCGAAGGAGACACTCGACCTGACCCGCCAGCGCTTTCAGGCCGGCGTGAGTGACAACGTGCAGGTGGTGCAGGCACAGGAGTCGGTGTCGACGGCGGAACTCGACTACATCAACAGCGTCTTCGCGCACAACCTGGCCAAGCTGAGCCTGGCGCGCGCCATGGGCAGCGCGGTAGAGAGCCTGTCGCAGGTACTGAAAACGCAGTGATTTGCCCGGCTCGGAACTCTGCTAATCCGGCCAGCGGCTGGTGATCACTCTCTGCTCGGTATAGAAGTGCACTGAATCTTTGCCGAGTGCATGCAGGTCGCCGAAGAATGAGTTCTTCCAGCCGGTAAAGGAGAAAAAAGCCACCGGTGCGGGTACGCCTACGTTGATTCCCACCATGCCGGCGCCAACGTTTTGCGTAAACTCGCGCGCCGCGCCGCCGGAGCGGGTAAAGATCGAAGCCGCATTGCCGTACTCCGAGGCGCCGATAACCGCCAGAGCTTCCTTCAAGGTCTTAACGCGAATCACCGAGAGCACCGGGCCAAAGATTTCTTCTTTGGCGATGCGCGACTGAGGATTCACATGATCGAAGATGGTGGGGCCGACAAAGTAGCCTTCGCCGCGCGTCACCGCATCTTTGCGGCCGTCGCGGGCCAGAGTGGCGCCGTCTTTTTCACCCAGCTCGATGTAGCTGAGGATCCGCTTCTTGGCTTCGGCGGTAATCACGGGGCCCATCTGGCTGCGTTTTTCGCAACCCGCGCCCACGCTGAGACCGTCAGCAGCCCGCACCAGTTCTTTGACCAGCGGGTCCCCGGCTTCGCCGACGGCGACCACAACGCTCGTCGCCAGGCAGCGTTCGCCGGCGCAGCCAAAGCCGGAGCCCATGACCGCGGCCACCGTCGATTTCATCTCCGCATCGGGGAGCACAACCGAGTGGTTCTTGGCTCCCCCCAGAGCCTGCACGCGTTTCCCGTTGTGCGATGCCGTCTGGTAAATGTAGCGGGCCACGTTGCTCGAGCCCACGAAAGAGACGCCCTTGACACGGGAATCGGTAAGCAACTGGTCGACAGTCTCTTTGGCTCCATGTACCAGATTCAACACACCGGCGGGCAATCCAGCTTCGTGCATCAGCTCCACCAGGCGCACAGCCCCGCGGGGTACTTTGTCGGAAGGCTTGAGCACGAAGGTGTTTCCGCAGGCGATGGCCATGGGAAACATCCACAGCGGTACCATCACCGGAAAGTTGAATGGCGTAATCCCTACACATACGCCGATGGGGTTGCGGGTGGACCAGCCGTCAACGCCGGTGCCCACCTGGTCCACGGTCTCACCCATCAGCAGCGTGGGAGCGCCACAGGCAAACTCCACGCACTCGATGCCGCGCTGAACTGAGCCACGTGCTTCTTCCAGGGTCTTGCCGTTCTCTTCAATGATAAGCGCCATCAACTCTTCGCTATGTGTTTCCAGCAGCTCGCGGAATTTGAAAAGCACTCGGCAGCGTTGCAAGACCGGAGTCTTGCTCCAGGCAGGAAATGCTTTGACGGCCGCGGCCACCGCCGCGGAGACTTCTTCGGGTGTGGTGCGCGGTATCTCCGCCACCGCTTCGCCGGTCGCAGGATTGTATTGAATATCTTTTGGGCCGCGTGAAATCACGGCCTGGCCGCCGATATAGAGCGGGCATGGCTTCAATGCGACAGTGGTGGTAGTGGACATAGGGACCTCCTGCACGGGAAGCAACCAGAAAATTGTACACTGGCGACCCTGTCCATTTTTTTGTCTCGCGGCGAGCGAAAAGCGGTGTAACATTTCCCGCTGATTCAGCGAGTTAGCTCCGGCCGGAGTTGCTTTGTGGCGGGCAACGGCAGGCCGCCGTATTCGCATCCAACGCCCGAGAATACGTCCGCTTCGTCGCCTGAGCCGATTTTTCCGAGCCTGTGGCCACCAGGCTCTTCGGTATCGAGTCAAGTAAGCAGGGTTTACTTTTCTGCGCAGGTGAGAACCCTGAATTTCAAGCGGCAAATCAGCAAGCACACAACCGGGCAGTCCAAAGCCGCCCGTTGATTCACCGGGAGCCTCAATGCGGTTGAGTTTTCGGTTCGTGGTTTTCTATCTGGTGCTGGTGCTGGCACTGGCGTCTCTTCTCGTTTCATTCTTTCAATATCGCTCTGAACAGCGTGGCCTGCGCCAGGACTTGCGCAAGCGGGCGCAGCTCCTCGCCGAGAGTCTTCAGGAAAGCGTGCAGCCGGATCTTGAAAAAGGGTTGCGCAGCCACCTGGAACGGATCGTGGAGCGTTTCGGGAATCGCGAACACGTGGTCGGCATTGCCATCTACGATCCCAACCGCCGATTGATCGCCGTTACTCCGCAGCTTATCGATCATTTCCCCACAACGAATTTTGTTCCCGGCAATCCGCTGCTCGTCGTCGACCGCGCCAGCAATCCCGGCGAGTTCCGCTGGATCGAAGGCAAACACCTCTACATTTACGCGTTGCCGCTAAACGTGGGTGAGCGCCCCGCGGGCACCCTGGTGGTGGTTGACAATGCCGGCTCCATCGATGCCCAGAGCCGCGCCTTCTGGAGGCGCACTGTGCTGCGCCTTTCCATCGAGGTCCTGGTGATCGGTTTGACCGCACTGCTGGTTTTTCGCTGGAGCATCTCCGTGCCCATCGCGCGCACGGTGCAGTGGATGCGAGCTACCAGGGCGGGAAAGGCTTCGCTCCGCCATCCCGGCGAGGATCTGCTCAGCCCGCTTCGACATGAGGTCACCACACTGGTAGAAAGCCTGGCGGCGGCGCGCGAGTCGGCGGAAAAAGAAGCGCGGCTGCGGGAAGCCGCCGAATCAACCTGGACCGCGGAACGGCTTGCCGTCCACGTGCGCGGCAAGCTCGACTCCAGCCGGCTCTTTGTAGTCTCCAACCGCGAACCTTACATGCATGCGAAGGAGGGCAAATCATTCAAGGTGCTGATCCCCGCCAGCGGGCTGGTCACCGCATTGGAGCCCATCCTGCGCGCCTGCGAGGGAACCTGGATCGCTCACGGCAGCGGCGAGGCCGACCGCGAGAACGTTGACCGTCACGACCGGCTTCGCGTTCCGCCGGACGAACCGCGGTACACCCTGCGCCGCGTCTGGCTGACCAAGAACGAAGAGGAAGGCTACTACTACGGGTTCGCCAACGAAGGCCTGTGGCCCTTGTGCCACATCGCCCACACGCGCCCCATATTCCGCTCGCGCGACTGGGAGTACTACCAGGAGGCCAACAAGAAATTTGCCAAGGCGGTGCTGGAAGAGATGGACGGCATCGACAACCCGGTGCTGCTGATTCAGGACTACCATTTCGCACTGCTTCCCAAATTGATCAAGCGCGAACGCCCGGACGCACGCATTGCCATCTTCTGGCATATTCCCTGGCCGAATCCGGAAGCCTTCGGCATCTGTCCCTGGCAGCGCGAGCTGCTGGAAGGCCTGCTGGGAGCGGACCTGATCGGCTTCCACATCCAGTCGCATTGCGACAATTTCCTGGAGACGGTCAACCGCGCTCTGGAATCGCGCGTGGAGTGGGAACACTTCTCCGTGAACCGCGAATCGCACCTGACGCTGGTGCGGCCGTTCCCCATCAGCGTGGCGCCCAGCGACCCGGGTGAAGCCGTGCTTTCCGCCGGCGAGTATCGCGAAGCGCTGTTTAAGGAGCTGGATCTGGAGACGCTTTATCTGGGAGTGGGAGTAGATCGCGTGGATTACACCAAGGGCATCCTGGAGCGCTTTCTGGCGGTGGAACGCTTCCTGGACCGCTATCCGCGCTACCAGGGCAAGTTCACCTTCATCCAGATTGGCGCCCCCAGCCGTACTCACATCAAGCGTTACCACGACTTTCTCGCCGAAGTGGATGCCGAGGCCGAGCGCATCAACTGGCGCTTCCGCAGCGAGCGCTGGCGCCCGATTGTCTTCCTTAAACGTCATCACAGCCATGCCGAGATCGCGCGCTATTACCGCGCCGCGGATCTATGCATGGTGACTTCATTGCATGACGGAATGAATTTGGTGGCAAAGGAATTTATCGCCTCACGGTCTGATGAAGACGGCGCGTTGATCCTCAGCCGCTTCACCGGCGCCAGCCGCGAGCTGCGCGATGCCCTGGTGGTGAATCCTTATGACACCGACGAGATGGCGCAAACCATCCACACGGCCCTGGAGATGCAGCCTCGGGAGCGGCGCATCCGGATGCGCCGCATGCGGCAGATAGTGAAAGAGCAGAATATTTACCGCTGGGCGGCAAACCTGATCGCTGAGTTGTGCGAAGTTCGCCTGGATTCCGCGGAGGGCCGTCCGGTGGAAAAGGCCAGAGACCGCACCTCGGTTCCTCCCAATGTGGCGTGAAATAGTCTTAATGACATTTATGCGTTCCCAGAATGAACTCCGGATGAAGCAGCAACTCTGGATGGGCTTTCACCATCGAATGAATTGGCAGCTCGGAGAAAGCTTCTCCACCGAGCCACCCCGTTTTGCCCCGCTTTCTGCGCGCGACCTGGACCTGGCAAGGCGGACTTCAGTTCAAGCATGACGTACGTTTGTTCTGCGCCAATCGTTGAAATAAAGCGCCAAGGGGCTGCCCCGACCCAGGCAGCGCCAAGACCTCCTAAGGAACTCAAGTAGCTGACGCTTCGTCACGACAGGAACGCAAACTTGCTGGCCAATGAGGCAAGGTATGGATGGCATTCTCGTGAAGTTGCTGGTCCTCGGAGTCGGCCTCTCGCTGCTCTGTTACGCCTGGGTCGTACTGGTGCTCCGGAACGTGCTCAAAAGCGCATCCCGCAATCCGCGCGCGATTCTGCGGCGCAGCAAGCGCCAGCTGAAGCTGGTACGGCGCGACCTTGATAAGATCCCCGCTTCACGAGAAGTCCACAACCTGTACGGCGAGATCGTGGATACGGAACGCGACATCGAACAGACGGATACCTGGTTCCGCCACGCTGCCGGCAAATAGATGAATTCTCGCGTCGTCCCGCGGCTACGACCTCAGACGTTGGCCGCTCCGGTTGATCCCAGCGGGAGAAAGTACTGGGTTCCGCGAATGGGCTCGCTGACCCGCCGCAAGAGCTCCTGAAGATCGGCGTGCCGCTCCACAAAATCGATGTCGTTGGTGTTGACTACCAGCAGGTCCGACGAAGTGTAGTGGAAGAAGAAATGCTCGTAAGCCTTGACCACCTCGTCCAGATAGTCATCGCTTACCAGGGATTCGCCGGGATGGTTCTTCTTGCGCAGCCTTTTCTTCAGCACCTCCGGTGAAGCTTGCAGGTAGATCACCAGATCGGGCACCGCAAGCTGCTGGCGGAAATGATGGTAGTAGTGGTTGTAGACCTCGAGTTCGGGATCGCTGAGGTTGATGTAGGCAAAAATCTTGTCTTTCTCAAAAATGTAATCGGCCACCACGGTCTTGCGTGAATTGGGCCCAACCTCCAAGGCGCGCAACTGTTCGAAGCGGCGCATGAGAAAGCTGAACTGGGCCTGGAAGGCGGCCCCGCGCTGGCCTTCGTAGAACGATTTCAGAAAAGGATTGTCTTCCGGTTCAATGACCCGCTGCGCGTTCAGCCGGTCGGCGATCACGTTGGCCAGCGTGCTTTTGCCGACGCGAATTGGGCCTTCCAGCGCTATATATCGGGGGGGTTCGAAAAGCTTGGCCATGATCCTGGGAAAACGTGACTGGCAGGCCAGAATATATCGCGACGCCGCTTGTGGCAATGACCAATCCAGCAACACCTGTGGAAGACGATGTTCCAGCTGAAGGACTAACAGTTTTTCGGTAGTCACATCGCCGTTAATTCAGTAATTTGGTAGGTCGGATGGTGATCGCATGCAGTTGGGGACGTCTGCTCAAGGTCACCCGAGTACATTCTTGTGCTTGCAACGATCGCAGCCATCTCCGCCGCAGCCGCTGCGGCGGGTTACGCCGGCTACGCCACCATGGCGCCGGGCGCGCAGCTGTACGGGCGCACGCTCACCCACGGCAGCGATCCGGAGCAGATGGCATTAACCTATGACGACGGGCCCAACGACCCGCATACGCTGCGCCTGCTCGATGTGCTGGCGGAGCGCCGCGCGCAGGCGACGTTTTTTCTGATTGGCGGCTACGTGCGCCAGCGTCCGGAGATCGCGCGCCAGATCCAGGCGGCGGGGCACATCATCGGCAACCA
This sequence comes from Candidatus Angelobacter sp., assembly GCA_035307585.1. GTDB lineage: Bacteria > Acidobacteriota > Terriglobia > Terriglobales > Acidobacteriaceae > Angelobacter. Next base: position 25,337 of record DATGHX010000012.1, on the reverse strand, counting down.
TACCTTCACCCATCCCAACCTGATCTTTGTCTCCGCATCACGCCTGCGGCGGGAGCTGGAAGATTGCCGCAAGGCGCTGGAAGATGCGATTGGCGCCCCCGCGCCTCTGTTTCGTCCGCCTTTTGGCGGGCGAAGGCCGAACGTTTTGCGCACCGCGAGGGAGATGGGACTCACCACGGTGATGTGGTCGGTGACCGGTTACGACTGGAGCGCCACTTCCTCAGGCGCGATCGTAAACAAAGTATGCGCGCAGATCGAGTCCCGGCGTCGTCCGCAGAGCGAGATCATTCTTCTCCACGATGGCGGCCACAAGGCTTTTGGAACTGATCGTGCTCTCACCGTGGAAGCTACACGGGTTCTTCTTGCCAAATATTCCGCGAAGAAGTTTGTCGCGATTCCCGACCTTAAAAGCTGAACCGCACTCCGGCTTGGGCGGCAAAAGGAATGCCAACCGTGGTGCCGGGGCCGAAGAAGTCGCCCAGGGCTCCGGCAGGCACGCGCAGCTGATTGGGGTTTGTGATGGTCCGAGTGGCCGTGCAGGCGGCGTTCAGGCAGAGCGCCGTTACGTTGGCCGGATCGTTGACGGGGAGAGCCGACACGTCGGAGACGTAATTGTTGCCGGGGTTGCTGCGGTTGAAGAGATTGAAAAACTCAATGAAGGGCATGAGCGACCAGCGTTCGTTGCGTCCGGCGAAGGGGCGGCTTACGCGCATATCGACCTGCATGTAAGGTGTTCCGCGAAATTGGTCCAGGCTCGTCTGGACGCCGTTGATGACGGCGCGGTCGTTAGTGGAGTCGCCCAGGCCGTTGACGTCGACTGGCGTGGTGAGGGTGAAGGGCCGGGCGCTCTCCGCCTGTCCCAGCAGTGTCACCTGGAATCCGCCCGGCGCATGGATGGTTCCAGCCAGAACGAAGCGGTGGCGGACGTCCTCACCCGAAGGCCCGTAATCGCCGGGGCCAAACGGTTTCAGGGGATTGCAAACTCCGTTGACGTAATCAAACAGCTCGCCCAACACGCAGCCCCAGGTCTTGGCGCTGGCCAGCGTGTAGTTCATGATCAGGTTGAAGCGGCGCGAGACGTTGCCCTGGGCGTGCACCGACAAACTGTCATAGCGGGAACGATTATCCGAGCGGAAGACGGTGAGATCAGGCACGTTGGCCTGCTGGGCCGCGATATCGGCAGGAGGGAAGAGCGGGGAGAACAATGTGAAGCCCGACTGATACTGGTAGCGACGGTAACCGTGCATGCCGGTTTCGTGAGTCCAGTCGGCGGCGGCAGTCCAATTCCGGCTGAACGCGTGCTCCGCGCCGCCTGTTATGTGGAGCGCGTACGGCGTGTGATAGTGGGGATCGATCAGCGAGGCAGGCCCCGCGGCCGCCGATCCATTCACCGCCTGAAACGCTTCAACCCAGCCGTTCTGAGCCAGGTCATTGTAGTAAAGGCCGATGCCGGCGCGGATTACCGTGCTGGCGCCGCCTCCCGGTGAATAAGCCACTCCCAGCCGCGGTGCAAAAGCTTTCCGGTAATCATGAGGCACGCCGGGAATCAGGGGAATCTGCAAGGACTGCAAGGTCTGAAGTGCGGCGTTGTGCGTCTGGTCGCGACCCGAGGCTATGAAGAGGCCGAAGGTCGTGTCCCAGCGCATCCCCGCGCTGATCGTGAGACTGGGTAAGACCTTCCAGGAGTCCTCGGCATATAGCCCCAGGCGCTGGACGTTTTGCGAGAAGCTGCCGTCTCCGGCAGGCGTGCTGGTGCAGGTGGTTCCGCTGGTGACTGTCAAGGTCCCCGAAGGCGTGCAGGTCCGATCGACCGAGAACTGCTGCGGGTCGGCCAGGTAATCGATGGGATCGAGGGCGAAGACGGTCAGGTTCTCGGCACTTCCCGGCAGCGCGCCGCTCATCACCGGCTCGTGGATGAGAGTCATCCCGAACCGCGGCGTGTGACGCCCGGCAGTGTGGGTTACGTCGTAGCGAAACTGATATTTTTCCTGATTGCGCAGCACCGGGAAGGCCGTGATCGGGGTCACGAACTGGTTGTCGCCGAAAGTTTCAAAGCCGGAAATGGTGCTGGTGGTGGAGCTGAACGGAAAAGCCAGGGCAAAGCCGAGATTGGAGTTGCGTTTTTCAGTGTGATGCAGATAACTGGCGTCGAAGATGAATGAGCCCACCCATGCGGAGTTGAAAGCGTACTGGTTGCTGGCCAGCACATTGAAATAGTTGGAGAGGGCCGCCGCTCCGGTGGAAGGCAGCGTGGCCTGCTGCACCAGATCGTTGTGCGTGGTGTAGCTGTCTCCGGCAGCGCGTAGGAACCATTGGGAACGCGCGGACTGCGACCAATCCAGACGGACGAGACTCAGAAAATTTCGGAAAGGTACGGGCGCATTTGCCGGCACGGGGATGGAGCTTACTCCGGGAATCAATCCCTGTTGAGCAAGCTGGGCGAGAGCGTTGAACTGGGCGAGGTTCGCCGGGCTGTAATTGATGCTGGCGTCTTCCCGCACCGCTTCCAGTGAAGAGAAGAACCAGAATTTGCCTTTGGCAATCGGTCCTCCCAGCGTGCCGATGTAATTCTGCCGCGAGAACGGCTGCTTGGGCTGAGGCGCCGGGTTGTCGATGGGGAAGCGGGCGTTGAGCGCTGCCGCCCGCTCGTAAAATGCGCCGCTACCGTGCCATTCGTCCGTGCCGTGTTTGGTGGAGATGACCACGGAACCGGCCGTGGTGCCGCCGGTATCGGCTTCTTCCTGCGCGGTGCGCACGGCGAATTCCTGGATGGCGTCCGGAGAAAAATTCTGCAGAAAGCCGCCAATGTAGTCGTCGGAATTGTCCCCGCCATCCACCGATGCTTCCACGTTCAATCCGGAGCTTCCGCCAAAGGAGACCGCGGTGATACGGGCCTTGGTGGGATCGGAGGGCTCGACCGGCTCGGTCCCCGGAGCGAGATAGGCAATGTTGGCAAAGCTGCGCGCGGCCAGCGGCATAGTCTCAAGATCACGAGCCGTAATCACCGCTTGATGTACGGCGCTGCTGGCATCCAGAGGCTGGGTGGTAATCGACGAGGCCTGGCCCTGCACGCTGACAGTCTCTCGCACCGGGGCCGGGTTCAAGCGTACGTGGACGTCGATAGCCGAACTGACCGGAACCTCGATCACGGATACTGCTTGGGCGAAGCCCACAGCCTGCACCGTGACCCGGTATGGCCCGGGAGGAACATCCTCCACTCGAAACTCACCGCGCGAGTTGCTGTTGACTCGGCGTTCGAAGGAAGACTCGCTTGCCCGCATCACGATTCTGGCTGAGGCCACGCGCGCGCCGGTCGCATCCTCAACGGTCCCCCGCAGCGCTCCCTTGGGATTTTGACCCAGGGCGGGTGTAAGAAGCAGCAGCGCAAGAAGGCACAGGGAGAAATTCGTCTTTCGTCCCGGCGCCATTGCCGGATTGGTTCCTGAGTTAACTGACACAAGAATCAGACACTAAAGGAGGATGAGACAGCATCGGGAACTCGATTGTACCCGAAGTATGCGGCCGCGAATGGGCGGGCGGCAGCGTCTTTCGGGTAAAATCTGGGTTGAATCTCTTAAGTGCCATGGAGCCCATGAAAACCATTTCTAAGTGCATATTCGCTATTTCCGCCGCTCTGGCCTGGTCCCTGAGCGCCTTCGCTGTCGATTCCTCTGCTCTCAAGCCTCCGGCCGGGGCCCAGGTAGCCATCGTGATGTTCGAGGACATGGAATGCCCGTCATGCGCCTTCAATTTTCCCGTTGTGGAAGAGGCAGGCAAGACGCACAACATTCCCGTGGTTCTGCGCGACTTTCCCCTGGGGCCGAAACATCCATGGTCGTTTGAAGCGGCAGTATTCGCCCGTTTTTTCGACACCAAGTCGGAAAAGCTGGGAAGAGATTTTCGCGCCTATATCTTCCGTAACCAGCCGCAGATCGATCCCACGAACCTTCACCAATACGTACAAAAATTCGCCGACGATAACAAGGTCCCGCTACCCTTCGCGGTTGACCCGGAAGGCAAGCTGAAGGCCAAGGTGGATGCAGATCACGATCTGGGCATGCGTATCGGCATCAATTCCACGCCTAGCATTTTTGTGGTAACCAACAACGGCGTGCAGCAGGTGGAGAAGTTCGATCAACTCAATCAGGTGATCGAAGACATGCAGAGGAAAGCTGGTCCGGCGACGCCGGCCACACCCACCAGGCGCGCCGCCAAGAAGAAATCCAGCTAGTAGTGGGGTTTAAGCCCAGGCAGTGCGGCACTGCTAACGGGTTCCGGCCGGCAAATGGCCGGCTTCCACCGGCTTGAGCACCACTGTGCACCCTGACGCGCTGCAGGAGAGAACCCCACGGCGCACAATCTTCACCGACGAATTGTCGGGAAAGCTGACATGGTAATCGCCCTCGATCAGGGCCGATTCCGCGCCCCGCATTTCCGGATCGCCCTGGCTATAATCCACGCGCTGCGGGCGGCTGGATCCATCAAAGACCAGGATGAAATCAGCCTGGCCCTTCTGCTGCGACAGACCGCGTAACTTTACCGAGCTCATCTGCGCCAGTTCGGCCTGCGCCTGAGCCGGATCAGACTTCGGGCTTACCTTCGCCAGTTGCGCGCGTGACGCTTCCGCCTCGGCGCCACCCGCAGCTACCGCCAGCGAAAGCATGTGCCGGGCCTGTTCGCTGTCGCCTGCTTTCTGATAAATACGCGAGAGACGATTGGCCACGGCGCCGGAGTGGCTCAGGGTCCAGGCTGAATCCAGATAGCGCAGGCCTTCCATGCGGTCGCCTTTCAGGTAGTCGGCCCAGCCGATCCTCGCCCACTCCAGGGCGAGGAAATACATGGAAGAAACAGCGTCGGCAGGATTCTCATCGTAGGCGCCGGAATCGAACTCATCGGCGATTCCTTCCAGGATTTTGCGGGCATCGGCAAGAGTTTGGTCGGGATTGATGTCATCGCGCAGCGCCGCCGAGAACCAGTCGCCGCCAGTGACGGGAGCGGTGTTGCCGGTCACGCTGAAGAGCATTGCGCGAGATTTGTCCTGGCTGCCGCTGGAGGCGTAAAGGCCGGCCAGCGCCAGTTCGACTTCGGGATCGCCGGGAGAGGCGGCCTCAATCTTTTCCAGCTCGATCATGGCTTCAGAGTTGCGTTTGAGCTGCACCAGCAGCAGCGCATGGCTCTTGCGCGCCACACTGTCGGTGGGAGCATTTTCCAGCTGCTTCCCATAAGCGCCCAGCGCATCCTGATACTTGCCCTGGTGAAACAGCTCGGAGCCCAGATCGTTCCAGGCCCGCTTGTGAAACGCGTTCACTTCCACCTGCTTGCGAAATGCGGCAGTGGCTTCGCCGTGGTTGCCCAGGCCGGCATAGGCGCGGCCCAGGTCGTCCCAGGCGTCCTCGCTATCCGGCTTCTGCTCCACCACCTTCTTGAACAGCTCTGAAGCGCTCTGAAAATTCCTCTGCTCGAGCGCCCTGAGGCCGGCTTTGCGGAGCTCCTGCGGCGTGCCGCTCACCGGAGTTGCCGAAGCCGAGGCGGTGGTAGCCGCAGGCCGGGCGTCGCAGATTATGCTTTGGTCGGCGTAGTTGGTGGCGACGCTGCGCAGCGATTCCACGTCCGGACGCCGTGAAGCCGGGAGCTTACTTACCTTGGTGATATATGTCTGGAGCGCTTCGAGCGTGTTTCCCGTGAGGTTGTATTTGAGCGAGTATTGCCCGTAGTCGCGGGCGATGCTTACCTCCGGGGGCACGCGCAGCGTGTAGTTCGCCGCGAACTCCAGGTGCGCCCGGGAGTGCACTTCTATAACGGGGCCAATTTCCAGCGGCTTGCCGGCTTTCTTCTTGGGCAGCGCGGGGGAGCCGCTGGGCGGCAGGGCGTAGAGGGTAAAGCCGCTGGTAGGAACCGGAATGTACTTCTCGACCTGCACTTTGTAGCGAATGCGCAGCGGGCTGGCAGGCTCTTCGAGGGCGGAAATGTCCACGTCAGAAACCTTGCCGCGATAGCCCTGGAAAAAAGCGACGCGCTCCATGATCTTCTGCCAATCGGCCTGGGAGTTGGCCCGGAATGCCGCGCGCAAGGGGACGGAGCTGTCCCCGGTGACCGACATTTCTACGCTCGCGTCCAGGGTCCCGGATTCGGAAATCTTTCCGTTAACTGCAACCTCAACGGTGTTCTTGACCGGCGAAAGCGCCGGAGTTTTCCTGAGACCTCCGTTGGCATCCTCGGAGGCCACGACCGCCTGCTTGTCGCGCAGCACGTAGAGGATCAATCCATAAGGCGCGATCTCCGCGGTGGAATCGAGCCAGACCCAGTCCTTATCAATCAATGCCAGGGTGATGACGTGATCGAACTGGGCCGGCGAAGGAACGTCTTCATCAAGTTTGCGGCTGGAGTCGATCAACACGGGATAGCTCTGAATCCCGGCGGCCTTCAACAACGCCGAGAGCAGCGTGTGCTTGTCTTTGCAGTCGCCGTAGCTGCCGGCCATGACCTCGGTGGCGGCGTGGGGCTGGTAGCGGCCGACGCCAAACGACAGGCTTACGTAGCGGATGTTGCGGGCAACATAGTCATAGATGCGCCGCGCTTTTTCCTGGGGCGTGGTCGCGCCCCTGGTGAGCTCCGCCGCCTTTTTACGGACTGCATCGTCGACCACTACGCGCTCCCCCTGCAACTTGGCGTACCAGCGCGCGATCGCCTGCCAGTCCTTGAAAGTGGTCAACTGCACGTCAGGAAACTCTTGTTCGTTCTCGTCTTCGTCTTCGGCTTCCTGCTGGTCGGTCCGCTTGGTTTTGATGTCCTGCACCACCCAGGAATAGGTCCGCCGCTCTCCGTTATCCGCAGTGGTGTACTTGCGGCTGGGACTTTTGAGCCGCAATTCCCGGGTTTTGGGCACGTCGATCTCCAGGCGCGCTTCGTTGACAGTTACGTTGCGCGGAAAGCTGTATTCGAACCAGAACTCGCCGGGAGCGAGCGCGCTGACGATCTGGGTGGTAGTGCGGTACTCGAGGACATCGCCAGGACGCAGGCCCACGACGGTGACGTGGCGCTCGCGGTAATCGCTGTACATGGGGGCGGAGCGCAAAACTTCAGGAGCGAAATCCTGGGCGTTGGCGGCGGGAGTCTCCACGACCTCTCCGCCCGGCTTGCGAACGCGGACGTAGTTGACGTCGAGCTTCTCCGTCGCGGAACTGTAGCCGAAGACAAGCTGCCCAAAGGCCTGAATGCCCGCCTCGCTCTGAACCCGGACGGCGTAGGTCCGCTCAGTCGAACCGGTTCCATCGTTTTCAAAACGGGCGCGGACACCCATCTGCTGGATCACGGCAGCTTCCTGCGCGCTGTCATTTCCGCTTTGAGGCTTGGGCTGGGCCGCGGCCAAAATCGCAAGGAAAAGGAAAAGAGCGGGACGTACAAGCTTCATTCCGCGACTTTTAGCATCGCGGCGGGCAAAATGCAATCGAGACTAGACCGGAGCCGATCAAGCAGGAGGACAATTACTTCTGAACGGTACGGCGTCGGCCCTGGCCACGCGTCCCGGGAGTTCGCAGGCGCGCTGCTATAATCGCGAATCCTCTTATGAAACCCCTGACAACCTTTTTTACTATCGCCGCCCTGTGCAGCTGCGTTTTTGGCCAACCGCCGGCCAGCCAACCGCCGCAGAAAACCACCATCTACGCTGCTCACATGCTGGACGTGAAGAGCGGCAAGACGCTGGACAAGGTCACGGTAACCATTGCCGGCGACAAAGTTGACAGTGTCGCCGCCGGGACAAATCCGCCGTCTGCGGGCGCCAACGTGATCAATCTCGGCGACGCCACGCTGTTGCCGGGACTGATCGACGCGCACACGCACCTCACGGATGAGCCCAACTTCGGCTACCAGGAGCTGGGCATCTCCATTCCCAAGGAGGCGCTGTTCGGCGCCAAGAACGCGCGCGTAACGCTGGAGGCGGGATTCACCACGGTGCGCAACGTCGGCGCCCGGGGATATACCGACATCGCGCTGCGCGACGCCATCAACGAAGGCCTGATTCCGGGCCCGCGCATCGTTGCCAGCGGACCCGCGCTATCGATCACCGGCGGACATTGCGACGAGAACCTGCTCCCCTACGAGTGGCACGCCCGGTCGGACGGCGCGGCTGACGGGGTGGAAGGCGTGCAGCACAAGGTTCGCGAGATCATCAAGTACGGGGCCGACGTCATCAAGGTTTGCGCCACCGGCGGCGTGCTCTCCAAGGGCGACGATCCCCGCGCCTCGCAGTACACGCTGGAGGAGATGAAGGCCATCGTTGCCGATGCGCACCGCCTGGGCCGCAAAGTGGCCGCCCACGCACACGGCGCGCAGGGCATTGCCTGGGCCGCGGAGGCCGGCGTGGATTCCATTGAGCACGGCTCTTACATTGACGATGCCGCCATCAAGATCATGAAGGAACGCGGTACCTACCTGGTGCCTACGCAGTATCTGGCCGACTGGATGCGCGAGAACGCGACCCGCATCGGACTTCCGGCAATGTTCGCCGACAAGATGAAGACCACCACAGCGGTGAGCCGGCAGAATGTGGCCAGGGCCATGCAGGCGGGAGTGAAGATCGCCTTTGGCACCGACGCGGCGGTTTATCCGCACGGCCTCAATGCTCATGAGTTCGCGGTGTACGTGCAGATGGGCATGACGCCGCTGCAGGCCATCCAGGCCGCGACTGTGAACGCCGCCGACCTGCTGGGCTGGAAGCTGATCGGCTCCATCGAGCAGGGAAACTTCGCCGACATGATCGCCGTCCACGGCGATCCTCTAAAAGACGTTACCGTGTTGCAGAGTCCGGTGTTCGTGATGAAAGGCGGGGCGGTTTACAAGCAGGCCGCGAAATGAATTCTGGTACACCGAAGAAGAGGGTCGACGCGGCTTTTTTAGAGGCGAGCGGCATTAATAGGAGCCATCGGAACCGCTGCCCCCGCTGAAGCCGCCTCCTCCGCCGAAGCTGCCTCCGCCGCTGGAGCTTGAGCCGCCCGAATCCGAACTTGGGCTATCGAAAAGGCTGATAGGGCTGGGCGTGTCGTCAACGGGCTCTTCCCGTGAATACTGAACGGCCTGGCGGACGGCGGTGTCTGATCGATTCAACAGGTCACTGATGATCAGCCAATCCACAAGCGACATCGAAGAGCTCTGTCTGGCCTGCTGGTAATCCTGGCGGCTTCTGGCCAGTAGCTGATCTACTTCGCTGCGGCGCGAACTGTCGACCACTCCTGAGACTTCAAATTTTTCGCGCGACAGCCGGTCCATCAGCGCCTGGCTGGCTCGCTTGGCTTCCACGACGGAGTCCAGCTGCTGCTGAGTTCTATCCAGCAGACCGGCCTCGGCTTCAGCGGCGGTCCTGATGCGGACCATTTCGTCATAGGAACCAAGGTTGTTGCAATCGAGCAAGCTGGCATCCAACCTGATTTTGACGATGCGGTCAGGCTGGCCCTCGATCTCTGCGCGCAAAGCCTTCAGGTCCTGTTCAGGAGCTTCCTTACTAAAATCGGCAAGGATTTGCCGGATGCGAGGAGCGTTGGCTTCTGCCTTACTCAGATAATCAGCGATCGTGCCGCCGCCTCCGCGAAGTTCGGCCCGTTCTTCGCTGCCATGCCTCCACTTGTACGTGGCCACCGCAATTGCAACCAGCAAACCCATGAACAGAAAAAAGCCGATGGTGTTGCGCGTGAGTTCGGCGGCCTCTTTCCTCTGCCGTTCTTGTTGTTGAGCTTCCCGCTCGCGCTGCTGCTGGGCAGCTTGCGCCCGTGTTTGGATCCGTTGATCCCAGGCCGCATCGCCCAGGTGCGCCATCGTCGCCTGCAGGGTATCTTTCAAGCCGGCGTAATACTGCCCGCGCTTGAAATCCGGCAGCAGCTGCTCCTGGGTGATGCGTAAAGCGTCGGCATCATTCAGGTCTGCAGCCAGCCCCTGGGCAATACGCAGCGAGTAAGACCGCTGGTTCGGGGCCCACAACAGGACAATCCCGTTATCACGGCCGGCCTTGCCCACGCCCCACTGATCTCCTACGCCGATGGCGTATTCTCTGGGCGTCTGGCCGCGCAGATCATCGACCACTACAACCGCAAATTCGATGGAAGTCCGCTTCTCGTACCGCTGGATCAGCCCGGACAGTTCGGCAATCTGCGGTTTCGTCAGCTTGCCGGCGTAATCGCTGACCAGGCCTTTCTTTTCCGGATACAGAGCCGGGGGTTGTCCCAACGCGGTGAGGGCGGTCAGCAGCAATGACAGGGGGATTGCGAATTTCCGGCAGATCATCGTTCTTCTTTCTTCCGGTGAAAAATGCGCTTCTCTACTGTGTCCAGGACGAACGGACGCTGAAAGACAACCCAATCATAGCGGCGTGAGACGTGAAGTCTACAGCAAAATCGGCTGTGAGTTCGCGGTCTGCGTGATTGCTAACGAACCATCTTCAATGCCCAATGCTAGAATTCTGCATCTCACGTTGTTGCCAATGACCACCAAGATGCGAGTGCGTAAGGCCGTATTCCCCGCTGCCGGACTGGGGACGCGCTTTCTTCCCGCCACCAAGGCGCAGCCCAAAGAGATGCTGCCGCTGGTGGACAAGCCGATCATTCAATACGGCGTGGAAGAAGCCATGGCTGCCGGATGCGACCAGATCATCATCATCACCGGCCGCGGCAAGACCGCCATCGAGGACCATTTCGACGTCAGCTACGAGCTGGAGAAGATGCTGGAAGAGCGCGGCAAGACCGATCTGCTGCGCATTGTGCAGGAGATTTCCGACATGATCCACGTGGCCTACGTGCGCCAGAAGGAGGCCCTGGGGCTGGGGCATGCGGTGCTGATGGCCAAAGAACTGGTAGGCAACGAGCCCTTCGCCGTACTGCTGGCCGACGACGTGATCGACGCCAAAAAACCGTGCCTGAAACAGATGATAGAGGTCTTTGAAGAGACGCAATCATCGATCATCGCCACGCAGGAAGTGAATGGCCCGGCGATCTCCTCTTACGGCGTGCTCGACGCGGCGCGCGTGGACAGCAAATTTGCCGGCCGGTTGTTTGGCGTGAAGAACCTGGTGGAAAAGCCCAAGCTGCAGGACGCTCCCTCCAACCTGGCGATCATCGGCCGCTACATCCTGACGCCGACCATATTTGACACTCTGGAGAAAACTCCCATGGGTGCGGGCGGGGAGCTGCAACTCACTGATGGGCTGCGCGGACTACTGACCGCGGGAGAGAAAGTCTACGGCTACCTGTTCGAGGGGAAACGTCACGATGCCGGCGACAAACTTGGCTTCCTGAAGGCGACGGTAGAGTTTGCTCTCAAGCGTCCAGAAATGAGCAAAGAGTTCGCCGATTACCTGCGGTCTTTGAATCTGGGCGACGGCAAGTAGTCCGACGCTTCGTGACAACTCCTCGGTTAGAATCTATCGCGATGATGTTGAAAAAGATTCTCGATATTCTCATCTGCCCGGTCCCGGAGTGCCGCAAACCGCTCATCCTGGCATCCGACGAAAATTCCCTGCAATGCACCGGTTGCAAGAGGATTTATCCCATCCGCGAAGGCATCCCGGTACTGCTGATTGAAGAAGCCAAGAAGCCTGAGTAGCATCTGCGTACAGCAGTTTCTAACACTTCGTTTTGAACCGGTCAGCTGGTCCGAAGATAGGATCCCTCGCCGGGCTCGGGACTTGGTAAAGAATGTGATTAAATTGTTGTATCCCCCATGAGCAGAGCCAAGATTCTTAATGGAACCCAGATTGCCGCGCAGATCCGCAGCGAAGTGGCGGAGGAAGCCCGGAAGCTTAGCGCCGAGGGCCTGCGTCCGGGACTAGCGGTGATTCTGGCGGGCAACGATCCCGCGTCCGCCATTTACGTTCGCAACAAAGTGAAGGCGTGCGAGGAGCTGGGCATTCACAGCGAAAAGCTGACGCCGCCGGAGTCGACAACTACCGACGAACTCTTGCGGCTGGTCCACGAGCTTAACGGCCGTGATGAGATCGACGGCATCCTGGTGCAGCTTCCGCTCCCGAAGCAGGTGGACGCGCGCAAGGTCCTGCTGGCGCTGGATCCGGAGAAGGACGTCGACGGGCTGCATCCGGTCAACGTCGGCAATCTGGCCACGCAGCGTCCGGGATTGTTTCCCTGCACGCCCGCGGGCGTGATTGAGATCCTCAAGCGCAACGATATTCCCATCGAAGGGCGGAATGCCGTGGTCATTGGGCGCAGCGACCTGGTGGGGAAGCCGGTGGCCATGCTCCTGCTCAACCTGAACGCCACAGTGACCATCTGTCATTCCAAGACGCGCGATCTGCCGGGGGTGGCGCGCCAGGGGGATATCCTGGTGGCGGCGATCGGCCGCCCGGGATTTGTCACGCCAGAGTTCATTAAGCCGGGGGCGACTGTGATCGACGTGGGTACCAACAAGATCACGGACCGCGCCGAGTTCAACAAATTCTTTGCCGGCGATGCGGCGCGAGAAAAGACATTTACGGAGAAAGGATCGACCCTGGTGGGCGATGTTGATCCGCGCGTGGCCAGAGTTGCCGGCGCTATCACGCCGGTGCCCGGCGGCGTTGGACCGCTGACCATCGCCATGCTCATGGCCAACACCATTAAGGCTTGCCGGATGCGCCGGGGCGCTGCGCTGGCGGCGCGGAGCTGAGCCGTGCTCCACGTGGGGCTGACCGGCGGCGTGGCCTGCGGAAAATCCACGGTCTCCAGGATGTTCGCCGAGTTGGGCGCGCAAGTGATTGACGCCGACAGGATCGTCCACGAGCTGTACCGGCGCGGCGAACCGGTCTATCAGCAACTGGTGGCAAAGTTTGGAGAAGGAATCCTGGCAGCGGATGGCGAGATAGACCGCGGCCGGCTGGCCACGCTGGCCTTCGACGACGGTCATGTGCAGGAGCTGAACCGCATCGTGCACCCCGCGGTCGGACAAAAACAGAAAGAGTGGATCGAAGAAGCCGGCCGGCGCCAGCCCAACGGCATCGCCCTGGTGGAAGCAACGCTGACTCTGGAGGCGGGCGGCAAAGCGCGCTATGACAAGATTGTCGTGGTCATCTGCAAGCCGGAGCAGAAGGTCCTGCGTTACGCCATGCGGGCCCACTGCAGCGAGGCCATCGCGCGCGAGGAAGTCGATCGCCGGACCAAGGTGCAGATGACCGATATCCAGAAAGCCGCGCTCGCCGACTATGTGATCGACAACTCCGGCACACTGGAGCAAACCCGCCGCCAGGTGGAGAATATATATAAGGAACTCCAAACCCTGGCCTCGCATCCCGCCAGGTAACGAGGTTTCAAGCCATGCAGGTGAAACTATGAAGTGGTTGCGTCCGATTGCCTTGATCGTCGTGCTGGTTGCAGCATTCTTTTACCTGACGAGTCCCACCGCGAAGAACCTGGGCGGCGGGTCGTCCGATTCCGATTCATCGGAGATCACGCGGCCCGCGCACGTTGAGCTGGCCCAGGCCGCAGCGCCGGGACTGGACGCGGAAGAGCAGGAGAACGTTGCCGTGTACCGGAAGGCGCTGCCTTCGGTGGTGAACATCACCTCGACCGCGGTTGCCTACGACTTCTTTTATGGACCGGTTCCGCAGCAGGGCGCAGGATCGGGATTCGTCTTCGACGGCGAAGGCCATATCCTGACCAACTACCATGTGGTGGAGAACGCGCGCCAGGTCGAAGTCACCACCAGCGACAAGAAGAAGTACAAGGCGCAGATCGTGGGCCAGGACCCGATTCATGACCTGGCGGTCATCCAGATTCCCACCAAGGCGGTTCCCCAGGTGGAGATCGGCGACTCCAAGAACCTGGTGGTCGGGCAGAAGGTGTTTGCCATCGGCAATCCCTTCGGGCTGAGCGGGACCATGACGCGCGGGATCATCAGCTCGATTCGTTCGGTGCGGGGCGCGCGGGGCTTCATCGATGAGGCCATACAGACGGACGCTGCCATCAATCCCGGCAACTCCGGCGGGCCGCTGCTGAACTCGCGCGGCCAGGTGATCGGCATCAACTCCATGATCCTGACCGGCGGAGCGGAACAGAGCGCGGGCATCGGCTTTGCCATTCCCATCAACACCGCGAAGGCGGTGCTCGACGATCTGGTGCATCTGGGGCGTGTGCGCCGTCCGGAACTCGGGGTCCGCAGCATTCCCATCGGGCCGGAGCTGGCCGATCAGATGGGATTGTCGGCTGACGCCGGACTGCTGATCGTACAGGTGGTCGCGGGCAGCGCCGCCGAGCGAGCGGGACTGAAAGGCGGCAACGAGCGAGCTTATCTGGGCAATACACCAATCATGATCGGAGGCGATCTGATCGTGGCCATTGACGGCCAGGAGATTCAAGACCAGCAGGAGCTCTCCCACGTCATGCAGAACCACCGCGCCGGCGATACTGTGACCGTGACCCTATATCGCGGCAAGAAGAAGATGGAGATCAAAGTGGTACTGGGCGAAGCTCAGGGCACAGCCTGAGTCGATGTCCTTTGCAGTCGATCACAAAATGAAGTCTGAACTTATCTTTCTCAACAGCGCCGACTCGCGCCGCATTGAAGCGGCCGAGGAGTACGGTGCTTTGCGCTACGCGCAGGCGGCGGCGAAGCATCGCCAAGGCCCGGCGTGGGAGGAGTTTCGCGGCGGCCACCTGGTTTTTCTGAAAAAGGGCGCTCCGGTGGGCCGGGCGCACGCGCTGGGATTCGACGGGAAGATCACGCCTGAGGATGTTGAGCATGTGGAGCGCTTTTACTTCGAGCGCGAGTCGGAGGCGCAAGTCGACGTCTCCCCGTACGCCGATCCCTCGCTCTTCGAATCGTTGAACGCGCGCGGATTTCAGGTGGCGGAATTCAATCAGACGCTGGCGCGCCGGCTGAAGCCGGAGGAGGAATTCGCGCCTGCTCCGCAGGGTGTTGAGATCCGCCGCGTCCGTCCCGATGAGGCGGGAGCGTGGTCCAGGATGCTGGCGCAAATCTTCTTTCCACCCGAGATGGTGCCGCAGTATGAAAAGTTCTTTCTGCCGTGGGCGGCGCCCGAGCACCCACTGTCGCTGGCAGCATTCGTGGACGGCAAGATGGCGGCCGGAGCCGCCGGGCTGATCGTTCCGGAACATCGCATGGCGGGAATCTTCGGCGCCGGCACGCTGCCGCAGTATCGCGGACGCGGCATCCAGCAGGCTTTTATGCGCGAGCGCCTGCGCCTGGGGCAACAGAACGGCTGTGATCTGGCCGTAACCCTGACCATGCCGGGAACAACCTCACAGCGCAACGTGGAACGGGCGGGCTTTCGCGTGGCTTATACCAAAGTGGTGGTGAAAAAAGCCCATCCCTCGATCGCCAACGCCGGTCCGGTGCAGCCGCAGTATTCGGCCTAAGGGCCGTTATACCCGCACCCTGTAAGACAAATCGCTTAATTCCCTGGCGCCGTGCAGAAAAATTGCAAGCGCTGAATCAGGCCAGCGAGATTTCCATAAACTCTTCTTTATTTTTCCTCAAACTCAGACTAAGCTTACCCGCAACAAATTCTCCTCTAAACACACAACCAAGAAGAGGAAGGAGACACATAAAATGGCTTCTGCGCCCACACCAACTCCTGCGGCCACCACAGGCATGGCCAACAATGTTGCCGGCCTGCTGTGCTACGTTTTTGGCTGGATCACAGGTTTGATTTTTCTGTTGATTGAGCCTTACAAGAACGACAAGTTTGTTCGCTTCCATGCTTTTCAGTCGATCTTTTTCAACGTGGGATTGATCGGAGTTTACATTGCGCTCGCGATCCTGGGAGCCGTTCTGGGTTTGGTCACCAAGGGGTTGAGCATCGTGCTGATGGGCCCGCTGTTCATGCTCCTCTGGCTAGCGATCGTGATTACCTGGATCGTACTGATGGTGAAGGCATACAACAACCAGACCTTCAAGCTCCCCATCATCGGCGAACTGGCGGCGAAGCAGGCTGGACTCTAACCAGCGGTTTTCTGCGCATGCAAGACCGGCATTCCGGAGTCGGCGCGACTTAAGCAGCGCGCCGACTCGGTGCCTACTTCCAATCCATGCTCTGGGCCCGAGCCTCCCGATTTGACTGCCTTGGCGCGGGTGAGCTAGCCTCAATAGCTGGCCTTTCCTTTGACTCTTAGGGCGGGGCGTCTTGTCTTTCCTGGACGTCCCGGCGGAGCCCGCGACCACATGAGAACCCTGCGTAAGTTCCTGATATTTGAGGCGCTTGTCCCGCTGCTGGCAGCGGCCATTCCGGTTGCCGCGGAAGGCTTGCGGCCGGTCCACGCCAAGCATGCCATCGTGGTCAGCGTGCACCAAGAGGCATCGCGGGTGGGCGCGGAGGTGATGCGCGAGGGCGGTAATGCGGTGGACGCGGCGGTAGCCACCGGCTTTGCCCTGGCCGTGGTTCATCCGGCGGCCGGGAACATCGGCGGCGGCGGCTTCATGCTGGTGCGCTTCGCCAACGGCGAGGTGCACTTCCTGGACTACCGCGAGAAGGCGCCGAAAGCGGCCTCGCGCGACATGTATCTCGACGCCAAGGGCAATGTGATCCCCAACGCCAGCCTGATCGGGTACAAGTCGGCGGGCGTGCCCGGATCGGTGGCAGGACTGGTTTACGCGGAGCAGCACTGGGGAAAGCTGGGACTGAAGAAGGTGATGCAGCCGGCCATCGACCTGGCCGAGAACGGCGTGCGCCTGACCTGGGAAGAGGCGCAGTCGATGCACAACCAGGAGTTGGCGCAGTTCGCCGACTCCAAGCGCATCTTCCAGCGCGACGGCAAGTTCTACGAAGCGGGCGAAACCTTCAAGCAGCCGGAGTTGGGCCGGACGCTGGAGCGCATCGCCGCCAACCCCGATGACTTCTATAGAGGGGCGATGGCGCAGGAGATCGCGGCTGAAGTTCAGCGCGGCGGCGGCCTGATCACGGCGCAGGACCTGGCTGACTACGACGTCAAAGACCGCCGGCCGGTGCGCGGCATGTATCGCGGCTACGAGATTATCAGCGCGCCTCCACCCAGCTCCGGCGGCATCACCATGCTGGAGACGCTCAACATTCTCGAAGGCTATGACCTTTCGAAGTTCGGCAATCGCTCCGCCGATTCTATTCATCTCATCGCGGAAGCATTCCGGCGGGCATTTTACGATCGCGCCGAACTTCTGGGCGACTCCGATTTCACGCCGGTGCCGGTGGCGCAGCTGATCGATAAGAAATATGCCAATGCCTGGCGCGAGTCGCTGAACACGGCGCGGGCTTCAGAGAGCAAAGGGCTGCGGCGGCCTTCCGGATTCGGCGAACTTGACCGCCAGGCAAACAAAACTGCCCCGGTTCGCGAGCATGAGAACACAACCCACTATTCCGTGGTTGATGGCGACGGGAACGCGGTGGCCGTAACCACTACGCTGAATGACTCCTTTGGATCCAACGTGACGCTGGGCAAGCTGGGCTTCCTGCTCAACGACGAGATGGATGACTTCACATCCAAGCCGGGCGTGCCCAACGGATACGGACTGATCCAGGGCGAAGCCAACGCCATCGCTCCCGGGAAGCGGCCGCTGAGCGCCATGACGCCGACCATCGTGCTGAAGGACGGCAAGCTGTTTCTGGTGCTGGGCTCGCCGGGCGGTCCGAGAATCATCTCCACCGTCACCAACATTCTGATTGGCGTGGTGGACTTCGGTCTCGACATCCAGCAGGCGGTCAACGCGCCGCGCTTCCACCACCAGTGGGAGCCGGACCAGATTTATGTGGAACGGGTGGGCGTTTCACCGGACACCATCAAGCTGCTGCAGGAGCGCGGCCACAAGATCAGGACGCAGGACTACTGGAGCGACGGCGAGTGCATTGAGATCGATCCCAAGTCGGGCGATCTTCTGGGCGCGGCCGACGGCCGCAACGGCGGCAGGGCGGTGGGCTACTGATGCTGCGCGCCATCTCCACCCTCATCCACATCAAGAAGCGTCTTCATCCCGGGCTGCTGGACGCCATGGCCCAGGGAGGAGCGCAGGGCATTGAAGTGTTTGCCGCGCGCGAGCACTTCAACTATCACGAGAAGGAGCATGTGAAGGAGATCGGCAACTGGTTCAAGTCGGGGCAGGTGGAATTTCATTCCCTGCACTCGCCGATCTATCCCAGCAGCGATTTTCGCTCCGGCTCGCCGGCGCTGAACATCGTCGATATGGACAAACGCCAGCGGATTGAGGCCATGGACGAGATCAAGCGCGCCATCGAGGTAGCAGAATATGTGCCGTTTCGCTTCATGATCCAGCATATCGGGCGCACCGATGAAGCCGACGATCCGCGGAAATTCGAGGCCGCGCTCAGCTCCATCGAGCACCTGCGCGCGTTTGCGCGCCCGCTGGGGGTCACGCTGCTGATCGAGAACACGCGCAGCGACCTGGCCACTCCGGAAAAAATCAAGGAGCTGCTGAAGGCGCTGCACTATCCCGATCTCGGAGTGTGCTTCGATACCGGGCACGCGCACATGATGAGCTCGGTGCACCAGGCTTTTGACATGCTGGCGGACCGCATCCGATCGACGCACGTGCACGACAACCGGCGCGACCGGGATTCGCACGTGTGGCCGGGCGAGGGAAACATCGACTGGAACCAGACCATGCAGTCGCTGCGAACCGCGCCCAACGCACCGGCATTGTTGCTGGAGATTGAGGACTACCAGGGAACAGACGTCGCCAAGAAGATGACCGAGGCGTACGGAATGCTGGAGTCGGCGGCGGTAGAAGCTCAGTAAGGCGCGGGAACGCAGCCGGTTCGTGTTAAGTCAAGTAAGTCAGAGATTATCAATGACCACAACCACAGAGTCGCCGGTAACCACCATCGCCGAAATCGGCCGCCATGAGGGCCAGGCGGTCACCATTCGCGGGTGGCTGTACAACAAGCGCGAGAGCGGCAAGCTGATCTTCCCCATTTTCCGTGACGGGACCGGCGTTATCCAGGGCGTGGTACCCAAGAACCAGGTTGCGCCCGAGGTTTTCGATTCGCTCAAGAACCTGACCGACGAATCGAGCGTAATTGTCACCGGCAAGGTGCGGGCGGACAAGCGCGCGCCGGGCGGCTACGAACTGGACGTAAGCGACGTGAAGATCGTGCAGCGGGTCCCGGAAGACGATCCTTTTCCTATCGCGCGCAAGGAGCATGGGGTCGATTTTCTGATGGAGCACCGCCACCTGTGGGTGCGCACGCCGCGGCAGGCGGCGATCCTGCGGGTGCGGGCGGAGATCATCCGCGCCGCGCGCAATTTCTTCGACGAGCGCGGCTTCACCCTGACCGACCCGCCGATCCTGACGCCGGCCGCCTGCGAAGGCACAAGCACGCTGTTTCCGGTGAACTACTTTGACGAAGAGGCGTACCTGACGCAGTCCGGCCAGCTTTACATCGAAGCCACGGCCATGGCGCTGGGCAAGGTCTATTCCTTCGGTCCGACGTTCCGCGCGGAAAAATCCAAGACCCGCCGCCACCTTACCGAGTTCTGGATGGTGGAACCGGAAGTCGCGTATGCGGAACTGGACGACATCATGGAGCTGGCGGAGAACTTCATCAGCCACCTGGTGCAGAGCGCGCTGGCCAACCGCCGCGCGGAACTGGCGCTGATCGGGCGCGACCTGACGAAGCTCGAGAACATCAAGCCGCCGTTCCCGCGACTGGCCTACGACGATGCCGTCAAGATGCTGCAGGAAGGCCATGCCAAGGGGCAGGTGGAGACGAAATTCGAGTGGGGCGGAGACCTTGGCTCTCCGGATGAAACATATCTTTCCTCGCAGTTTGAGAAGCCGGTGATGGTGCATCGCTACCCGGCGCAAGTGAAGGCGTTCTACATGGAGCCGGATCCAAAGCGTCCGGAACTGGCGCTGTGCGTCGACGTGCTGGCGCCGGAGGGCTACGGCGAAATCATCGGCGGATCGCAGCGCATCGGCGACTACCACCTGCTGTTGAAACGGATCCGCGAGCACAACCTGCCGGAAGAAGCTTTCAAGTGGTACCTGGATCTGCGCAAATACGGCGGCGTGCCCCATGCGGGCTTTGGCATGGGCATTGAGCGCGCCGTGACCTGGATCTGCGGGCTGGAGCACCTGCGCGAAGCCATACCGTTCGCCAGAACGCTGACCCGGATTTATCCTTAAACTGGTCGTCGATCGATGTGAACGGCCCCGTGTAGCCATGACACCTGAAACCACAACTGCGCCTCCAGCTCCGAAGCAAGAGCAAGCCGCCAAGCCGGCGGGACTGGACACGGTGGGCTCCAAGAAGATTCGCATTCTGGGCGTGCCGCTGGACCTGGGCGCTTCGCGGCGCGGCGTGGATATGGGACCTTCGGCGGTGCGGGTGGCGGGGTTGGAAGCCCGGCTTGAGGCTATCGGGCACGTGGTGGAAGACGGCGGCAACGTTGCCGTAGCCATTCCCGAGCAGAAGAAAGAGGGCGATCCCAAAGCCAAGTACCTGAAGGAAATCGTTTCCACCTGCACCAAGCACGCCGATATGGTGCTGAAGACGCTGGAGTCGGGCAATTTCCCGCTGGTTCTGGGCGGCGATCACTCGGTGGCGGCGGGGACGGTGGCCGGCATCGCCGAGTTCTACCGGCGCCAGGAGAAAAAGATTGGACTGCTGTGGATTGACGCGCACGCCGACATCAACACTCCGGAAACTTCGCCCAGCGGCAACGTTCACGGCATGCCGCTGGCGGCCATCCTCGGACTGGGACCGTCGGAGCTGGCCAACATCTACAACTTTTCTCCCAAGGTGCAGCCGGAAAACTGCGTGCTGATCGGGGTGCGCGACATCGATGCGCGAGAGAAGCAGAACATCAAAGAGACCGGCATCGAGGTGTACACCATGCGCGACATCGACGAGCGCGGCATGCGCACGGTAATCGAAGAGGCGCTGCGCATCGCCGGGCGGGGCACGGCCGGTTACCACGTGTCGCTGGACATGGACTGGATCGATCCCGAAGATGCTCCCGGAGTCGGCACTCCGGTGCGCGGCGGCGCCAGCTACCGCGAGGCACATCTGGCCATGGAGATCATCGCCGACCACGGACGCATGCTGGGCTTTGAAATCGTGGAGGTCAACCCGGTGATCGACGAGCACAACCGCACCGCCGACCTGGCCGTGGAGCTGAGCCTCTCGGCGTTTGGGAAGAAGATCCTGTAAGTAGGAGTCCTCCACAGCTCCCGGTTTGGCCGATTGTCGCGCGGTCAGAGGTCTTCTGCCTTTCCGATCCCCCGCTCAGCTCCTTCCTCCGTGTTCCTTCGTGTCCTCTGTGGTGAAAGGGTTCTCGTCTTTCCGATCACCGGATCACCGGATCACCCGATCTCTTACCCCCTCCCCCCTTGGGATGGCTCCCACTTCATCCCCGCGCATCCCCGGGGATTGAGTTTCGGGCCTCGCCCTACCGATCACCAGATCACGGCGATTGTCCCACCCCCTCGAAGCCCACCTAGGATTCCAAAAGGACTTGCCGTGCGGCCTCCCAAGGTATCGGAGGATTATATACTTGACACAAGGCTGCATTCCTGCTACCCTCATTTCGTAGGCTTTTGACCATGAGTTTTCGCATGATATTTCAAGTGCTTAACGATCTTTGGATGAAAGATGTGCTTGATTGCTTCATCGGTGGTCATGTCCTTCGGATGTTTCTTTGATTTCGGTTTCTTGGGAGCAGTCATATGCCAACCTTCAGCCCTGCATTAAGCCTCTGTGACGTACTGGAAAAGTTTGGTGACGATCAGAGATGCCGCGCTTACCTTGAGGCTCTCCGCTGGCCCGATAGGGTGACTTGTCCGAATTGCAAATCAGAGAAAATCTCCCGCATCGTTGCTCGTCGTCAGTTTGATTGCGATTCATGCCGCTACCAGTTCTCCGTAACAGCGGGAACGATCTTTCACGATTCGCATCTTCCGCTGGTCAAATGGTTCGCTACTGTCTATTTGATGTGTGAGTCCCGCAAGGGAGTTAGCGCCAACCAGATCAGGCGCATGATGGGAATCAGCTACAAAACCGCGTGGTATCTGTGCCACAGAATCCGCGCTGCGATGAAAGCAATTAACCAGCAGCCTCTTGACGGTCAGGTAGAAATTGATGAGACGTATGTTGGCGGAAAGCATCGCGGGGGAAGCAGCCGGAGACTCGACAACAAAGAGATCGTGATCGGCATTCGCCAGCGCGGTGGAGAATTGCGGTTCTTTCATGCCGAAGATGTAAAGTCGGGAACGCTGGCCAAGTACATCAAGGAAAACGTGAGCAACGCGGTTGACGTGATGTTCACGGATGACTTTCAGGCATATCCATTCGCGATGAAGAAAGCCGGACACGAACCTGAGAAGCACAAGAGTATCAACCACTCGACTCATATCTACGTGCAAGGCGAGATTCACACGAACACGGTTGAATCTGCATTCTCGCTGCTTAAGCGTGGCATTCTCGGAACGTGGCATAAAATCAGTGCGAAACATCTCTCTGCTTATCTCGATGAAATGTGCTTTCGCTTTAACAACCGTAAGAACTCTTTTCTCTTTCGCGATACACTTCTCAAAATGCTGGAAGCGAAAAATATCGAATACAAAGAACTTACCGCATCTGCTGCTTGAGTAATTTCGCGCCTTGCTCTAGTAATGGGGAGTATGCTTTTAGGGCATCCGGGTCAACAGTTCCATCACCGAATCTGGTATATAGGCGCTCCCACGCCTGCTCCTCTTCTGCCGTTCTAAAGTTTGGCCCTAGGCGCTTGTTCAACTGATTTCTTACGCAAGACACTTCCCCCCAACAGCATTTATCAAAGTTCGAAGTAAGTCTTTGCCGCGCCCACCGTGTATTTTGCCCACGCCGCGACGCATCTACGATGTCCGATTCGGCACTTAATGCGAGACTGGCCATTTCCTTGGCCAATGACAAAGCCCTAGCAATTAACTTGGCATCGTCTAAATTGCTACATGTCTGTTCGGATGCAGCCAACGACAATTTGCTTAATGAGTCAGCACCCGCCTTTATTATCCTGTCGCAATCCCCATAGCATGATGCGTTTCCACTGGCGATTAGGTCGAGGCCGAGATCTTGTAATCCGCGAGTGGCAAGCTCGTCTCTAACTTCGATTAGTGACCCGCCGAATTTGCTTTCGAATTGCCTGAACGTGTCCCCTCTGTATTTTGTTGCGGCATCGCCAGTGATTTGTGGAGTACCACGGAGCCGCCCTTCTAACCAGTGATATATATCGCGGCTGAGTAAAAGGCCACGAGTACGCAGACTTTTTGGATGCTCCGTTACGGATGGCTGCGCTAAGTGTACATTTACAGCTTGCTCTGATTGACGCGTTCCCTCAAGTGTTTCGAAATGTGACATCGTAGTTTCAAAGTGTGCTTGTTCTTGCTGGAGTATCCGACTAAAGCTAGCTGTCTCGGCGGCTATGGCGGCGATGCGCTTGGTCTCGCTTTCATCGCGATCCCGACGAATCGCTACAATCTCAACAATCAAAAGCAGGAAGCCCGCAATAATCCATATCAGCTTTTCCCGGTCCGACATTTGACCTTGAATCGTCACAATTAGCGCTAATAACCCCAGACATCCAACAGCCGTGCCTGAACCGGGACGCATCACTAAGAAAACCACGCCTAGCAGGAAGAATCCAATCTGGAAGAAGGTGAACATGCGAGGATGCGCCCTAATCCGCTCAAGCATTCTCGCCGTCCATCCTGACAGTGCTGGCATTGCGTACACCTCCGCACATCCAAGGTAGAATCCCTAGATGGCCAGAGGTTACGCCTTGGGCTACCTTGCGTCAAGTGTATAATCCTCTCAGGTCATCTAGCATTCCAAAGCACTTAGCAGTTTGCCCTTGGCTAGATACCAAGTACTGATTTCCTGCCATCGAGCATTTCCAAAGCACTTAAGCGGCGCAAGTTCCTGGCCATCCCAATATCTTGGGATCAGTTTACTCGGTAGTAAACAGTGCACCCCAACATCTTGTGGTTAGCCTTGTATTCAGTTGTCAAAAAGCAGAAAAGACCGCCCTGGGGCGGCCCGTTTTTTCTTTGCTTTCGATTCTTCCTCTGGCTAACTACTAAATACCAGATACTAAAACACTCGTATTTCACCACATTATCGTTAATATGTCAATGCGAAATTAGTCCACTTCCGCCCCTTGTCCTTCTTTCTGCCCGCCATCGTCCTACTTCGTACACTCCCGGCTTCGGCCATTACGACATCGTCGGCTTCCTCCGTGTTCCTTCGTATCCTCTGTGGTCAAAGGTCTTCTTGGACCGCTCCTCTGGCTGAATGCTGAGCCGAAGGTCCCGGCTTGCCGTGGATGCTGATTGCTGAGTGCTTCTTCCGGGCTTCAGCCCCTGCGGGTGTCAGGGCACGGCTTTAGCCGTGCCGCAAAAGTCGCCAACAAGACTCCGGGGGCTTTAGCCCCTGCAGGGCTAGGTCTTCCACGGCGCGGCCCCCAGCCGCTGTTGCGGGTCGGCGCTGGACGGCCACCTACAGCCCGGATGGAGCAGACTCGTGTGGCACCGGTGCCCTCGCCGGTGGAATCTTTCGAAAAAGCAACCACAGCCGGCAATTACACTCAGCACGCTGGTGGTTTCCGGCTCTTCTGCGAGGGCTTCTGCTTTTCCGATCACCCGATCACCCGATTTCCTGGCCTGATCCGGTCCAGAACACGCGCACCAGCGCCTGGCGATGGCGCCAGAGTACGGCCAGCATGGAGGCGAGGATGAATGTCGAAGTGCCCAACGCGCCCCAGGCAATGCGGAAAAACACGTTGATCATCACGATGTTCGTCATCACCGGCAGCATCAGCGCCGCGCCCAGCAGCGCCGTCTTCCGGAACAACAGCAGCCCGCCCCCCGCAACCTGGATCAGTCCCAGGATGACCGCATAAACATGGGAATAGCTGTAATAGAACCAGGCAAGCTGATACCCGGTAAGCGATCCAACCGGCCGCAGTGCCGTCTCCGGCGGCAGCGTGAACTGCCTGCCCGCCAGCTTGCTCGATGCATAGATAAAGAGCAGCAACGCGGAAAGATAGCGCAGCCAGTCGAGATGCCTGGGATAAGTGTCCGTGGGTTCAGCCATGCCGGCTTCCTTTTTTTGCAATCTACCGGTGCTGACTCCATGCCCGCGCGATTATTAAGCGTAAGAATCAGAAAAAGTGACTGGAAGAGAGACCGGGCTTCAGCCCCTGCGGGTATCAGGGCATCGGCTTTAGCCGTGCCGCAAAAGTCGCCAACAAGACTCCGGGGGCTTTAGCCCCTGCAGGGCTAGGTCTTCCACGGCGCGGCCCCCAGCCGCTGTTGCGGGTCGGCGCTGAATGGCCACCTACAGCCCGAATGGAGCAGGCCCATGTGGCACCGGCGCCCTC
>DATGHX010000011.1:0-103255 GCA_035307585.1 Candidatus Angelobacter sp. | reverse complement strand
TCATGAGCAGCCAAGACCGCGTTCACGAACACACGGGCACCTACCAGGTGGTCGATCCGCCGGCCAGGCTGGTCTTCACCTGGTCCGCCATCGAAAACCCGGGAGAGCTGACGCTGGTCACGGTGGATTTCATCGCGCACGGTGAAGAGAGCGAGCTGGTGATCACTCATGAGCGCTTCCAGAAACCCGAAGGTGCTGAGCGCTATGAGGGCGGCTGGGGAACCATCGCCGGCAAGTTCGCCGCCTACCTGGCGAGAACCTATCAACAATCCGTAAAGAAACAGGCTTAGAAAACTTTGGTTGTGGCTAAGGAGAAAGAAATGCCGATTTATCAAACCGGGGGATATCGCGTAAAGGCTTCCGGAGTCGAGAAGGTCAAGAAGGCGATCAAGGAATTCGTTGCCTACGTTCAGGCTAACGAGCCGGGCACGCAGATGTACCTCGCCTGGCAGCAAGAGGACGATCCCACAGTTTTCCTGCATCTGTTCATCTTCGCCGACGCTGCCGCGCAAAAGCGCCACGGACAATCGGAAGCCGTAAAGCGCTTTGAAGCCGTCTACTCCCCCGAGCTTGCCGGCGGCGAGGTGGTGTTCACCGACTACGAGATGATCGCCGGCAAGCGCTGAACCGGCTCTCTTTTGCAGAAGACCGTCAAGGAGACTAACAATGAAGCTGCAGGACAAGGTTGCAGTCATCACCGGAGGCAACAGCGGAATAGGGCTGGCGGGGGCGCGTCTCTTCAAGGCCAACGGCGCCAGGCTTGCCATCTTGGGGCGAAGCCGGAAGACTCTGGATGAGGCAGCCGCGCTTCTGGGCAGCGACGTGCTCGCGTTGCAGGGCGACGTGCGCAACCTCGCCGATCTTGACCGCCTCTTCGGCGAAACCGCAAAACGCTTTGGGATGATCGACGTTCTGGTGGCCAATGCGGGGATCGCGAAATTCGCGCCGGTGAGCACGCTGTCCGAAAAGCTGTTTGACGAGCTCAGCGACACGCTCTTCAAAGGAGTGTTCTTCACCGTGCAGAGAGCCCTTCCCCATATGCGCGACGGCGCGTCAATCATCCTGGTCGGCTCGGCCGACGGTGACAAGCAGGGACGCGTAGGAACTTCGATCTACAGCGCGTCCAAATCAGCGGTAAGGTCGCTGGCGCGTTCTCTTTCGGTCGAGTTGCTGCCGCGCAGCATCCGCGTCAACGTGCTCAGTCCGGGCATGACGGAGACGCCGATCATCACGCGCGAAGGCGGCATGCCGGGAGTCACGCCCGAGGAAATTGCCGCCGTCATCACCCGGACCATTCCTTTGCGGCGCAGAGGAACGCCGGAGGAGATCGCCAAAGCCATGCTTTTCCTGGCCTGCGACGACTCCACCTACTGCCTGGGCTCGGAACTTCTGGCCGACGGCGGCCTCACACAACTGGTCAATCCTTAATAATCTCAGGAGCTAAAAATGGCTGAAAGCAAACATCTGATTCCTATCCTCGCCTCACCGGAAAAAGTCTATGAAGCCGTCGCCACCCAGAAGGGTTTCCAGGGCTGGTGGACGGCGGACACCACCTCGGACGAAAAAACCGGCGGCAAGGCCGAATTCGGTTTCGACAAACGCGCCATGGTATTTCGCATGAGCATCGATAAGCTGGCTCCTGGCAAACAGGTCGTGTTGAGCTGCCATGGCGACCATCCGGAATGGAACGGCACCGTTCTTACCTGGGACCTGATTCCCCAAAACGGCAGCACAACCCTGCGTTTCACGCAGAGCGGGTGGAAGGCAGCGACCGACTTCTACGCTGCCTGCAACTCCACCTGGGGCGAACTGATGTTTCGCCTCAAAGACTACGTGGAAGGCAAGAACCCCGGGCCGCATTGGAAGGAATAAGGCCGGTGCCGGACATATTGCATCGCGTCGGCATCAAAGCACCGGCCGGCCAGGTATTCCGCGCGCTCACCGAACCCGCGGGGCTGGCCGGCTGGTGGACTCGCGATGTTGCA
Organism: Candidatus Angelobacter sp.; assembly: GCA_035307585.1. GTDB lineage: Bacteria > Acidobacteriota > Terriglobia > Terriglobales > Acidobacteriaceae > Angelobacter. The sequence continues at coordinate 101,270 of DATGHX010000011.1, read as the reverse complement.
GCCGAGCCCGCCGCCGGAGCTGTGAACCAGTTCCGTTTCGGCGACAAGGGGTACAACCAGATGAAGGTTGTGGAACTTGTTCCCTCCGCGCGCGTTCGCTGGCTCTGCGTGGACGGCGCCGAGGAATGGATCGGGACCAAAGTGAGTTTTGACTTTAAGCAACAGGACGGCCTCACCATAGTTCTCTTCGCCCAGCGGGGATGGCGGGAGCCGGTAGAGTTCATGCACTACTGCAGCACGAAATGGGGTACCTATATGCAAAGCCTGAAGTCGCTGTGCGAGACCGGGAAGGGGACCCCTTATCCTGACGATATCGACATTGGATAGCTAATCGATTCAAGCACGTAGCGGCTGATTCCGCGGTGCTCCAGCAGGCAGAGCGGCGGGTAAACGGACATGCTCGGCTGCATCATTTCGGGTTACTTTTGGCCCGTTGCTTTGCCCGGTTTTCCGCGGTACTCTCCGCGTATGCCCAAAGACTACACTTGCGCCGTATGCGACATGCCGGAGAGGCGCTGCGAGTGCACCCGCTACTGCTGCATCTGCCAGAGCCCGTACGATGCCCGGCTCTGTGAAGACGGCCAGTACTACTGCGCTCCCTGCCGCGAAGCCTGCGATTTGCACGCCCAGTTCAATATCAAGGGCGCCTGAGCCCACCTGGCAATTGAGTAATTTGGTAATTTGGTAAATGAAGAGCGGAGACTTCAAGAATTACCAAATCACCAAATCACCCGATTGCCAAATTCTCCGCTTCTCCGCGCCTCCGCGGTGAAATCACCCGTTACTATGGCGTTTTACTCTCTCGATGGGGTCCGCAAAACTGGTGGCCGGCCGAGTCTAGGCTGGAAATGATCGTGGGCGCTTACCTCACGCAGAACACCAACTGGAGCAACGTGGAGCGAGCCATGGCCAACCTGCGCCGCGCCCGCGCGCTGAGCGCGAAAGCCCTGCGCGAGATTCCCCTGGCGCGTCTGCAGCGCATGATTCGCCCATCGGGGTACTTCCGGCAAAAAGCCAAGAAGCTCAAGACCTTTATCCGCTATCTCGACCGGACTTACTCCGGGTCGCTGAAGAAGATGTTTCGCCAGCCAACGGAGAAGCTGCGCGCGGAGCTGCTGGCCTTGAACGGCGTAGGCCCGGAGACAGCGGATTCCATCCTGCTCTACGGAGGAAATCATCCGCTGTTCGTGGTCGATGCCTACACGCGGCGCATTCTGGAGCGGCACGGCATCACCACCGCCAAAACCACCTACGAAGAGATACGCGCGCTGATGGAAGACGCGGTGAAGGGCGCGGAGGCGAAAGCGTTGGACCCAGAAAGCTGCGGCAACGATCCGCGCCATCCCGTCTCACGCATGAGCCGCCGCGGATCGCGGTCAGAGCTGGCGCAGCACTACAACGAACTGCATGCGCTGATCGTGCGCGTCGGCAACCAATACTGCCGCAGCACGGCAAAGTGCGAAGAGTGCCCGCTGCGGGAGTTTCTGCCACATTAACAGCTCGCTAGCTCGAAAACGCATTTGAAGGATAACGGTCTTAACGTAGAGACGCGGTAGTGCCGCGTCTCAGGGCCGAGCACGAAGATTAGTCCGGCCAGATCCCCAACGCCGTCTTGCTCAGAATCTGCTCTTTCACTGCCGGCGGCAGAGGCAGTTCGCGGAACTGGGTGAGGTTCTGCGAGATTTCGGGAATGCCGGGGCTGGGCCAGTCGGTGCCAAACAGAGTCTTGTGGGCGATCTCTTCCAGGCGGGGAAAATAGTTCAGCAGCAGCTTGGGCGGGATGCCGCTGATGTCGAGGTGAACGTTGCGGTGGCGGCGCAGCAGGAAGAACGCCGTCGACATCCAGATGGGGCGGCCGCCGTGCGCCATCAGGATTCTGAGTTTGGGAAAATCCACGGCCACGTCGTCGAGAAAAATAGGATCGCCATACTTGTTGCGCGCGTGGGGAAAAATCGATGTCCCGGTGTGGATCATCATCGGGATGCCGTGCGCCTCGGCGGTGCGATAGATGGTGGCCAGCTCTTTCACGCCGTTGGTGTAGTCGTTGGCGAACATCAACTGGTGCGGGGGATGGATCTTGATAAGGCGGATGCCGAGCCGGACGATCTCATCCATATCGGCCTGAACGTTCTGGCTGTGGCGCGGATGCACGCTGCCGCAGGAGAGCAGCCGCCTCGGATTCTCCTTGCAATAGTTGGCCACCCACTGGTTGACGCCGCTGGTCAGCCCCATCACCTCCGGCGCCACATAATTGATGAGCACCGCGCGCTCCACTCCCACCGAGTCCAGGTATTTCAGCAGCGCCTTGGGCGACTGGCAGTACTCCAGGATGTCGTCAAAGCGGCCGCGCGCCTTCTTCATAACCTCAAGCGGGCCGGCCTTGAACATTTCGTATGGCTGGATGTGGATGTGGCAATCGGTGATGGTCATGTTTTTCTGGAATCCCGAACGCAGCGAAATAACCCTACCGCCGCTACCACGTGCGCTCTCGGCTTTTGGCCGCTAGCCCCGGGATGCACTCGTTAATGGTCACAGGTCAAATCCGCGCTTCCATTCGGGCTCGACGATACCATCCGTTTTCATCACATTTGCGGGCCGGTACATGTCCCCGTTGATGCCAATCACGCCTCGCAATTTTCCGAAGATCTTGACACCGCAACGCTCACCGGAACCGGTCCAGATAACCTCCACATCTTTCTCAAAAACATCAAACGTAGAATTGCGATTATAGATGTGCAGAGCATGGAGAATCTTCTCTGAGTTCGCGAGATAGAGGTAGCCAGTTGCATCATCCTGCTCAAAAAATGCCCGGAATCCGTTCAACTCCCAGCCGACGATGAACTCATCAGGCTTGCTCACCTCGCGTCTCTCGCCACGGCCAGCACCGCCCGCTTGGCATAGACCTTCACAATTTCTCTGCGATACTCCGGCGTGAGCGCCGAGGTCGTCAGCGGCTTGGCGGTCTTGGCAGCGAGCTCGCCCACTACGGTGGCCACGTGCTCATCGATCCGTTTCCCTACCAGCGCGTGTTCGGCCGAGGGCACCAGCAGCGGCGCGGGATTGACGGCGGTGATCGCCACCTTGGCTGCCTCGACCGGGCCGCCATTTTGTTTCACGGCCACGGCCACCCCGGCCAGCGGGTAGTCGATGGAGCCGCGAATGCGCAGCTTGAGATAACTTCCCTTCCATCCCGCGGAAGTCTCGGGCAGGTAGACGCGGGTGAGCAGTTCGTTGTGCAGGAGCTTCATGCGGGCATCGCCCACGTTGGTGTAGAAGTCGCTGATAGGCAGGCGGCGAAAGCCCTTGGGGCCGGCGATCTCCAGCTCCGCGCCCAGGCAAAGCAGAGCCGGCGGCGTGTCGGCAGAGAAGGCGGCCCAGCAGAGCTTGCCGCCCGGGGCCACATGGCAGAGGTCGCCGTCTTTCTTGATGCAGAACCCGCAGGAACGCCGCCACTGCAACGACTGGTTGTACCAGACGCAGCGCGTGTCCAGGCAGATGTTGCCGCCGATGGTCCCCATGTTGCGCAGGATAGGTGAGGCCACGGTGGCGACGGCTTCATGCAGCACCCGGTAGTCGCGGTGAATCAGCTCCGAATCTTCGATGACCGAAAGCGGCGTGAGCGCGCCGACTTGCACGCCCGAGCCGGGATAAGAATGAATACCGTTGATGCCATCGATGCCGCGGATATCCATCACGAAGGCCGGCGCGAACAGGCGCTGCTTCATGGAAGGCAGCAGGTCCGTGCCTCCGGCCAGCACCTGCAGCGCGCGCCCGTGCCGCACCATGTGGCCGACGGCTTCTTCGACGGTGCGCGGGCGGAGCAGTTTGAAAGACGGAAGGCTCATCGATTAGAACCCACTACGGAGACACGAAGACACAGAGGCACGGAGAAATATGGGAACTGAGCCGTCTGGTAAATGAAGATCGTGAATATGTGCCATAGAACGCTTGAACCACTGCGCTGAAAGCTTTCTTCTCCTCGGTGCCTCCGTGACTCCGCTTCTCCGTGGTGAAAGCTCTCTCATAGGTCTTGTGGACTCCGTCTGGCCGGATCAAGCTCGTGGCGCTGCGGTCCTTTGCCTTTGTAGCAGGTTGAGCCGCCGTGCTCGCGGAAGGTCTTCGGGTCGCTAGGATCGCTGCCGCGCGTGATCTCCAGGGCTTTGGCTTCCTTCTTTTTCTGGCGCAGAGCGGCCAGCACGCGCTCGGGCGTGAACGGCGCTTCGCGCAGGCGGACGCCGACCGCATCGTAAATGGCGTTGGCGATGGCGGGAATGGTCGCGGCCAGCGAGCCTTCGCTGGCTTCCTTGGCCCCAAACGGGCCTTCGGGATCGACCGACTCCACGATGATGCACTCGACTTCCGGCGACTCCACAGCCGAAGGCGACTTGTACTCCAGCATCCCGGGATTGATGAGCAGCCCGTCTTTCCACACCATCTCTTCCTGCAACGCCTGGCCCATGCCCATCCACACCGAGCCGATCACCTGGCCTTCGACCGAAACCGGATTCAGGGCGCGGCCACAGTCGTGCGCCGCCCAGACTTTGTGGACGGTGACCTCGCCGGTGTCGGAGTCGACGCTGACCTCAGCCACCTGCGCGGAATAGGAATAGGCCGGCGAGGGGCCGACGCCGGCGCCCTTGAAGTTTCCACCGCGCGCCTCTTTGGGTGGAGCGTAAGAGCCAGTGCCACTCAGAGCGCCGCTGAAGTCGATGGCCGAGACCACGGCTTCTTCGAAGCTCATGTGGTCCTTCGGGCCTTCTTCTTTGCGCTTCTGCTGCAGGGATCCGCGCAGGGTCTGGCCTTCTACACGGCCGCTGACCTCCTGCACGCTGCCCTCGGCGGGCTTGTGGCCGTTGCTGCCGGGTTCGCCGGGCTTCTGAGCCGGCGCGGCGCCGCGCTTCCAAACATGGTCCTCGCGCATAACAACTTCTTCCGGCTGGCAGTTCATCTTGCGGGCGGCGGCAGCGACGATTTTCTTCTTCACGTCTTCGGCGGCGCGCAGGGAGGCGTTGCCGTTCATGAAGGTCACGCGGCTGGAGTAGGAGCCGATGTCGATAGGCGTGAGATCGGTATCGGCGGCCACGACTCTGATGCGCTTCATGCCGATGCCCAGCACCTCGGCGACGATCTGCGCCACCATGGTGTCCGATCCCTGGCCGATGTCGGAGGCGCCGGTGTAGACCACAACGCCGCCGTCGCGGTCGATCTTGATGTTGACGGTGGAGTGCGGCATGTCTGAGCGGATGATGCTGTTGGCGGCACCCGAAACGTAATGGCTGCAGGCGATGCCCAGGCCGCGTCCGGCAGGCATCTTGCCCTTGCGCACCTTCCACTGCGAGCGCTCCACCACCTTCTCGATGCACTCTGGCAGGCCGTAGCTTTGCACGCGCAGATTGTTGACGGTGATGCAGGGCGGCTTGAGCAGATTGCGGCGGCGCATCTCCGCAGGATCGATCTTCAACTGCGCGGCCATCTCGTCCAGCTGCGACTCGAAGGCAAAGCGCACGTTGACGGTGCCGTGTCCGCGCATGGCGCCGCAGGCCGGCTTGTTGGTCAGCACGCGGAAGCCGTCATAGCGGATGTTGGGGATATCGTAGAGCGCGCCCAGCAGCGCGCCTGAATAAAGGATGGTGACCACGCCGTAGGAGCAGTAGGCGCCGCCGTCCTGAACCACGCGCGCGGCGACCGAAGTGATGCGGCCGTCCTTTTTCGCGCCGGTTTTGAGATCGATGATGGTGCGCGGACGTCCGCGGTGCGCCCAGAAAACCTCTTCGCGGGTGTAGGTGATCTTCACCGGCGCCTGGGCCTTGCGCGCCGCCACGGCAGCGATGATCTCCAGGGGTATGACCTCGCTCTTGCCGCCGAAGCCGCCGCCGACCAGGGGCTTAATCACGCGAATCTGCGCCATCGGCATTTCCAGCACGATCGACAGCTTGTGTTGCAAGTAGTACGGCACCTGCGTGGACGACCACACGGTGAGCCGCCCCGGCTGGCCGGTGAGTGAGTCGATCTCAAACGAGGCCAGCGTGCAGTGCGGCTCCATGGCGGCATGAGTGACTTCGGCAGGCACGTAGCGGTGCTCGACCACCAGGTCGGCCTCGGCAAAGCCCTTGTCGGGATCGCCGAAGACGTGGTGATAGTCCTTCTCGATGTTGTTAGGCCGCTGCGGGTGGATCCAGTCTTTCTCGGCCTTCATGGAGTCTTCGGGATCGAACCAGGCAGGCAGCAGTTCATACTCCACGTCGATCAGCTCCAGCGCTTGCTCGGCGATGGCTTCTGTGGTGGCGACCACGCAGGCCACGTTGTCGCCCACGTAGCGAACTTTTTCGACGGCCAGTGCGGTCTCGTCGTGGCCGACGGGGAGAATGCCGTACTTATTGGGCGCGTCGGGGCCGGTGACCACTGCGATCACGCCGTCGAGGGCTTCGGCGCGCGAAGCGTCAATCTTCTTGATCAGCGCGTGGGGGTAGGGCGAGTGCAGGATCTTGCCGGTCAGCATGCCGGGAAGCGAGAGATCGTCGGCGTACTTGCCCTGGCCGGTGGTCTTGCCGGCAGAGTCCACGAGAGCAACGCGTTTGCCGATAATGGAGAAATCAGCCATTCTTTTTAACATCCCGAGCGCAGCGAGGGATCCCTATAATCGCTACACTCTATCGTGGTAAATCTCGCGCTCCGAAATCGAGTGGACCGGGAAAAACCCTCCGAACCTATATTCCTCGTAGCTATAGGGATCCCTCGCTTCGCTTCGGGATTGCAGAAGAAGCCGCAATCGCAGCCTTGATGGCCTGGTACATCTGGGTGTAGCCGGTGCAGCGGCAGAGGTTTCCGCTCAACGCGTGGCGGATATCGTCCTCGGTCGGCTCGGGATTGCGGTCGAGCAGCGCCTTCACCGTCACCATGAAGCCGGGCGTGCAGAAGCCGCATTGAGCGCCACCCCAATCGCCGTAAGCTTTCTGGATAGCGGCCAGCGCGCCGTGATCGGCGATGCCCTCCACAGTGGTGATCTCCGGACCGGCTTCGCCGTGCTCCCCGCCGGCGCAGCTCAAGGCCAGCATGGTGCAGCTCAGGGTAGGAACTCCATCGACCAGCACGGTACAGGCGCCGCAGGAAGAATCGTCACAACCGCGTTTGGAGCCGGTCAGGTCGAGCTCTCGGCGAAGCACGTCGAGCAGCAGCTCACTAGGCTCGATGGCCAGCTCGTACAAGCGGCCGTTGACGCGGAGTTCGACCAGTTCTTTCTTCATGAATGGGATAGCGGCGTCCGAAAAAAACCGAACGGACGTTCGTACACATTATAGCACCCAGAAGAATCGGGTGATCTGGCGATCGGGTGATCTGGATGCGCATGGGTCAGCGATCTTCTGATCGCCGCGACGACAGAATCGCTCGACAGCCTTGCATGCCGCGCAATGCCGCTTTGCCTCTGAACACCTGACCCGATATTTTAGAGAGAGCATCTCTCTCACGCGTTGGCGCGGGTGGCGCCGCCGGTTCCGTTGCCGATTGCTGAATGCTGAGTGTTCATTGCTCAATCTTGCCCAATACGCGCTGCTGCATCACTCGCTGGGAAGGGAGACGGCCTTCGTCTATCGCCGCGGGTTGCGCGCTTTGCGGGTCAGCTACGGCCAGGTGGCGGAGATGGCCTTCCGGTTTGCGCGGGAGCTGGAAGCTCGGAACATCGGCAAAGGCGATCGCGTCATGTTGTGGGGCGAGAACTGCGCGGAGTGGGTGGCGGCGTTTTTCGGCTGCATGCTGCGCGGCGCAGTGGCGGTTCCCATGGACCGCATCGCCGCAGCGGACTTTGCCCAGCGCGTGGCGGGCGACGTGGACGCCAAATTAATGGTCTGCTCAGGTTCGCTGGCTACGCACGCGGAGAAGCTGCCCCACCTGGTCTTGGAGAACCTGGGCGAGGTTCTCGCCGCTCACTCTTCCGAGCCTTATCCCGCGGCGGAGGTCACGCGCGACGATACGGCGCAGATCATCTTCACCTCGGGAACTACCGCCGAGCCGCGAGGCGTGGTGCTGACCCACGGCAACATTCTGGCCAGCGTGGATCCCATCGAGAATGAGATCCCGAAATACCGCAGGTACGAGCGCATCTTTCATCCTATTCGCTTTCTGGAGATGCTGCCGCTGAGCCACGTCTTCGGGCAGTTCATGGGCATGTTCATCCCACCACTGATCGGGGGAACGGTTTTTTTCCAGGACAGCTTCAAGCCCAGCGACGTGATCTCGACTATCAAGCTCGGGCGCGTCTCGGTGCTGGTGGCGGTGCCGCGGGTGGTGGAGTCGCTCAAAAGCCGGATGGAGGCTGAGCAGGGCGCGGCCATTCAAAAGCATTGGGCGGTCGCGGAGAAGGAAAAGTTTCTCAAGCGCTGGTGGCGATTCCGCAAAGTTCACCGCGCGCTGGGATGGAAGTTCTGGGCCATCATCTCCGGGGGCGCGGCGCTGGACCAGACGACGGAAGAGTTCTGGCGGCGGCTGGGTTACGTGGTGATCCAGGGCTACGGGCTCACGGAAACCAGCTCGCTCATCAGCCTGAACCATCCTTTTAAAGTGGGGCGCAGGTCGATCGGCAAAGTACTTCCGGGGCGGGAGATGAAGCTCGATCCCGAGAGCGGAGAGATCCTGGTGCGCGGGGCGAACGTGGCCCGGCAGTACTGGCAGGGCAAAGAGATGAAGCCGGTGACGGGCGAAGAGGGCTGGTTCCGCACCGGCGACCTGGGCGAGGTGGATGCCGAGGGCAATCTTTATTTCAAGGGCCGCAGCAAGAACGTGATCGTGACGCCGGCCGGTCTCAAGATTTATCCCGAAGACCTGGAGCAGGTGCTGCGCCGCCAGCCGGAGGTGCGCGACTGCGTGGTCTTCGGCACGGCGCGCGGGGGCAACGCGGAGGCCTGCGCGGCGCTGCTGCTGCGCGACAACGCGTCGGGCAATGAGGTGATCGCGCGCGCCAACCAGTCGCTGGCCGACTTCCAGAAGATTCGCTGCTGGCTGGTGTGGCCGGAAGAAGACTTTCCGCGCACGCCCACGCAGAAGCCGAAGATGGACGTGATCCGCCAGGTGGCCGAAGCCCAGCTCAATGGCGGGCGGGCAACGGCCGCGCCGGTGCGAGCGGCGGTAGCCTCGTCAGGGACGCTGGAGGAGCTGATCCAGAGCTTTGCCACGCGGCGCGCGGCGGCAGCGGGCAAACCGCCGGGCGGCGATTTCGCCGGAGCGCGGCTGGAAGACGATCTGAATCTGAGTTCGCTGGACCGGGTGGAGCTGATGGCGGCCATCGAGAACCGCTACCAGATGGAGCTGAGCGACCGTGACTTCTCGCAAGCCACCACCGTTGGGGACCTGGAAAAGCTGGTCCGGCAGTCATCGACGAAATCGCGTCAGCCCGATTATCCTTACGCGCGCTGGGCGCAGCGCTGGCCGTTCACCTGGATTCGCGTGCTGGTCTATCACCTGGTCACGCTGCCTTACATCTTGCTCATGGCCCGGCCGCGGGTGATCGGGCGGGAGAAGCTGAAGGGCTTTCGCGGGCCGGCGCTGGTGGTCTCCAACCACGTAACCTACATCGACGTCGGATTTCTTATGGCCGCGCTTCCCTTCCGCCTGCGCGCGCGGCTGGCCACGGGGATGCAGGGCGAGATGCTGCGCGAGATGCGCCATCCGCCGGCGGACCGCTTCTTTCTGCGCCGCTGGCTGGATATGCTGGACTACGCCCTGGTGGCGGCGCTGTTCAACGTCTTCTCTCTGCCGCAGCGGGCAAAATATCGCGAGAGCTTTCGTTTCGCCGGGCAGCTGGCCGACCAGGGTTATAGCGTGCTGATCTTTCCCGAGGGCCGGCGCACCGAGACCGGGGAGATGAGCCCGTTTCGCAGCGGCATCGGTCTGCTGGCCACGCAGCTCAACCTGCCGGTGATCCCCATGCGCATCGACGGCCTGTTTTCGCTGAAGGCCGCCAAGAAGCATTTCGCTTCCCCGGGGACGATTCAGGTGTGTATCGGCGAGCCGGTCAGCTTCGCGCCGTCAACGGACGCGGAGGAGATTGCCCGCGAACTAAAGAAGAGAGTGGAGGACTTGTAGAGACGGGAGCTAAGCGCCCCACACGAAACCACGTGAGGCACGACGAGGGGATGACAACGGGTCTTGCGGCGCGTCTAAGATGCAGGATTCGTGTCCAGTTACCGGGCCGGCCGCCGGTAGACGATAACGGCCAAACACAGGCCAACTTTTCTGGAACCGCTTCCGGTTCCCATGCGTTAGAGACATTATGCTGCAAGAAATTCGCTACGCCCTCCGCATGATCGTCCGCAGTCCGGGGTTTACAGCGATCGCCGTGCTCTCGCTGGCGCTGGGAATCGGCGCCAACGCCGCCATGTTCAGCCTGACCGACGCGCTGCTGTTGCGGCCGCTGCCGGTTTCCAATCCCGGCTCGGTGATGGCCATCAACCTGGACAGCAACGGGGACACCGGGGGAATCTCATACCCCGATTATCGCGATCTCCGGCAGGCGGCGAGATCGTTTGACAGCCTGGTAGCGCTGGACTACACCACGGTCAGCATGGCGCGATCGGTGGCGGCGACACCGCAGATCCGCATGGCCTGCACGGTGAGCGACAACTTCTTTTCCGCGATGGGCGTGCGTCCATTCCTGGGACGCGATTTTCTGCCGGAAGAGAACGCGCACGGCGGCACGCCGGCGGTGATTCTTTCTTACGCCTTCTGGCAGGACCAGTTCAACGGTGATGGTTCCGTGGTGGGCAAGCCGGTGCGCATCTCCGGCAACGACTTCACCGTAGTGGGGGTAACGCCAAAGAATTTTGAGGGCCTGGACGTGTTCGTCCGCCCGTCGATGTATCTGCCCATGCAGGTGTGGCAGCGGCTGACGGGAGCAGCGAAAGACCCGCTGGAAGACCGCAACCGGTACAGCGTGACGGTAGAAGGCCGGCTGAAGGACGGCGTTTCACAGAAACAGGCGCAGGCGGAGATGACCACCCTGTGGAAAGGGCTGGAGCAGCAATATCCGGCGGACGGCCGGCATCACACCATGGCGGTGCGCACGCAGCTTCAGTTCCGTGTAACGCAGGATCCACTCGACGCCATTCTTCTCACCATGCTGATGGTGCTGGTGGGCGTGGTGCTGCTGATTGCCTGCGCCAACGTGGCCAACCTGCTGCTGGGACGCGCCCGGGGACGCCAGAGAGAAATTGCCGTGCGCATCGCGCTGGGCGTTAGCCGCACGCGGCTGCTGCGCCAGCTTTTTGCCGAGAACGCTCTTCTCTCGCTGCTGGGCGGCGGCGCCGGAATCGGCTTTGCGTATCTGGGCATACGCTTCCTGCAAAGCATCCGCATTCCAACCGACCTGCCGATCGTGATCGATCCGCGGCTCGACCAGCGGGTGCTGCTGTTTAGCCTGACCGCGGCGCTGGCCAGCGCGCTGGTGTTCGGCATGGCTCCGGCCATCCAGAGCCTGAAGACGCAACTGGTTTCGGCGCTGAAGAACGCGGAGATCGATACCGCCGGGCGCAAGCGGACGCTGGGACGCAATGCGCTGGTGATCGCGCAGATCGCGCTCTCCATGGTCCTGCTGGTGGCGGCGGGGATGCTGCTGGACGGCTTCGACAAAGTGCTGATGGCCAGTCCGGGCTTCCGCACCGACCACCTGCTGATGGCGGAGTTCGAGACGGCGCTGAAGCGCTACACGCCGGAGCAGACGAAAACGTTCTATCGCGATTTGGTCGACCGCACGCGGGCGCTGCCGGGTGTTAAATCAGCGGCGCTCACGGTCGTAGTTCCCTTCCAGCCGCAGCAGTCATCGCGGCCGGTGTTTCCCGAGGGCTACCAGCCGCGCAAAGGAGAGGAAACGACCCCGGTCAGCTACAACGTGGTGGATGAACGCTACCTCGACATCATGAAGATCGACCTGGTCAGCGGGCGCAGGTTTACGCAGAACGATAAAGAGGACACGCCGCGGGTGGCCATCGTGAACCAGGAGTTTGCCAAGCGCTTCTGGCCGGGACAAGACCCGCTGGGCAAGCGCTTCCGCCTGGACACGGAGAAAGGGCCATACGTACAGGTAGTGGGCGTAGCGAAAAATTCCAAGTACTTCTTCATCAGCGAGCCGCTGCAACGCTTCTTCTACCTGCCGTTCGCGCAGGAGCAGAAGACGCAGATGATCATGCTGGCGGAGACGTATGGCGACCCGGCGCTCGCGGCGGCGCCGATCCGCGACATTGCCCACGCGATGGATGCCGATCTGCCGATGTTCAACGTGCGCACTTACGGCGACTTCTACGCCATGCGCATAAACCCCATCAAGATGGTGATGCAGGTGGTGGTCACCATGGGGATGATGGGGCTGACGCTGGCTCTGATCGGGATTTATGGCCTGGTGTCATATTCCGTGGCACGGCGGACGCGGGAGATCGGCGTGCGCATCGCCATCGGCGCCAACCGGATGGATGTGCTGAAAATGGTGCTGCGCCAGGGATTCTGGCTGGCGGTGGCCGGCATTGTGATCGGAGGCGGAGTGAGCGCGGCGGCGGGCAAGGTCATGGTGGCGGGACTGCTGGGGCTGGGCACGCTCAATCCGGCAACGTTCATCGTGGTCCCGCTGACGGTGCTGCTGGTGACGATGGCTGCCTGCCTGGCTCCGGCGTGGCGGGCGTCGCGCATCGACCCCATGCGGGCGCTAAGGATCGAGTAAGGGCGATTCAGATCATCCCGGCAAACGTTCTCGCAAGCGTGAAGAAGCGACGCAGATTATCAAAAGTCACTCTCCCAAATTTCTAAGTGTCGGTGGGCGTTGCAGACCAGCGGTTGCCGGGGGCCAGGCCGCAGAGCCAGTTGAGCGCTTTATGCCTTTCCTGAGCGATGGAGGTGGCGAAGGCGAACTCTTCGCAGGTTAGGTCGCGATAGGCCTTGTCGAAGGAGGGGAAGTCACCGCCAATGGGGGCGGGGATCTCTCGGTTATCGAAGGCAAGCTTAGCGGCGCCGGTGATGACCTGCCCGATGGTGAGTCCGCGAGGAAGTTCGGCGGGCATCTCTCCTGATTCCTGAAGCTGACGGGTGCGCGCGCTGCGTTGCGACGCCTACGCGACCTACCGGACTGCTATCTTCCGTCCCAGAGATCAACACTATAGATTTTCATAGTTACAGATTAAGCTGGTATGGATAGGTTTTAGTCAACCTATTGGTTTCTAAACGAAATTGATTCAGAAAAAACTTGACCTGGCGAGAGTTCCAGAATAAGGTGCATATCCTGAGTTCCTCAAAGTGGTGATCGGGCTCTTGCAACAACCGTATGCAGGGCCATCGGGAGACTTTGGGCATGTCCGCCTTTTTCCACCGCTTTACCCTAAGCATTGCTGTCTTGTTTCCTCTGGCATTTTCAGTTCAGCTTTTCGCGCAAGAATCGGGAGATCGCGACAAAGCGGCTGGTTCAACGGCAGCGGCCGAACCAAATGCGCAGGGAGCTGAAGCAGCTCAGCAAAAAACAACGGAAACGGAGGCGGAGCAGCCGCCCAAACGGATTCACATGGTCCCGTGGGGACACCGCGCGCGTCCAGTGAAGACGCAAAACAAGCCCAACGGGCTGCAATCGAACAACGGCGTTGTGCAGTATTGGGGCGGGCCGGTCATATCCAATGTGCAGGTGATCGAGGTACTTTGGGGAAGCTTCGTAGCGACAAGCGAACTCACCGGACCACCGCCTACTACGATGGACACGTTCTTTACGGATATCACGCAAAGCAGCTGGTACGATCTGCTTACCGAGTACAGCACCATCAATCTTGTCGGCTTCGGCGGAACGGGCGGCACCCATCAGACTATCGGGCACGGGACGTTCGGCGTGAAGGTCACAATAACGCCCTCAGTTTGTCCGGGGGGATCGACGAACCCGGCATGCACCGTCACCGACACACAAATTCAGACGGAGCTTGTAAACCAGATCAACGGGGGAAAACTTCCGCAGCCGGTCACCGATGCGCCCAGCGGAACCTTCAATACGATTTACATGATTTTCTTCCCACCGAATGTAACTATTGAACTTGATCCGAAAACCAAAAGCTGCCAGAACGGAGGATTTTGCGCCTACCATTCCAACGTGGTGAGCGGCAGCTTCATGGTGCCTTACGGAGTTCATCCGGACTTCAGCCAAGGAGGCTGTGCCCCGTCCCAGGGCTGCGGCAACGGAAGCGCGTTTAACAATCTCACTTCGGCGTCAAGCCACGAACTTGCAGAGGCAGTGAGCGACGTGGATGTAGGCTCGGCCACAGTTTTCGCCCCGCCACTTGGGTGGGCCGATCAAAACACCGGAGAAGAGATTGGCGATTTCTGTAACCAGTTCGAGGCGCTTGTCACGGTGAACGGCAACAGCTACCAGGTTCAGACGATCGCCTCCAACATGCAAACGAATGCGCAGAGCCTTAATGGGGTGGCTTGCGTTGCCCGACCGGCGGTTTTCGGGACCAATACGCCGACCAATGCTGTCCCCGGCTCACCTTTCACGTTGACTCTGGACGCCCAGAGCAGCGTTGATGGCTCCTTCCTCACGGCCTACAGCGACACCGTCCACTTCACCAGTTCGGATCCCGGCGCCAGTCTTCCCGCGGATTACACCTTTACTTCCGGAGACAGAGGATCGCACACCTTCAACATTACGCTGAACACGACGGGAACGCAGACGGTAACGGCCACCGACACTTTGATGGCGCCGATCACAGTATCGCCGTCGTTCAACGTCCAGAACAGCCCTGACCTGACGGTGATCAGCAGCCATACTGGCAACTTCACCCAGGGACAGACTGGAGCAACCTATACGCTGACGGCCAGCAATGTGGGCAATCAAGCAACCACCGGCACGGTCACGGTGAACGATAATCTGCCTGCAGGACTGACCCCGACAGCCATGAGCGGAACAGGCTGGAGCTGCACGGTGGCCGCCCTTAGCTGCAACCGAAGCGACGCTTTGGCGGCGCATTCCGCTTATCCGGTGATTACGTTGACTGTCAACGTTGCCAATAATGCGGCTCCCGCGGTTACGAATCAGGCGACGGTCGGCGGCGGCGGCGAGGTGAATTTCTTCAACGACAGTTTCAATGACGTAACCACGATCATCCAGCTCGTGGACCTCACCATCACCAAGACGCATGCCGGCAACTTTGCTGAGGGACAGACCAGGGCCACCTACACGATTACGGTAAGCAATATCGGCATCGCTTCCAGTTCGGGAGGCGTGATGGTCGTCGATAATCTGCCTACAGCGCTTACTGCCACCAACATGGCCGGAACTGGCTGGAACTGCACAGTGAGCGGTCTGCCAACCTGCACGCGCAACGACAGCCTGGGCCCGAACAGCCAGTTTCCGCCGATCACGCTGACAGTGAATGTGTCGGCCAACGCGCCGGCGTCGGTCGTTAATTCAGCAAGTGTTTCCGGCGGCGGCGAATCGAACACCAACAATGACACAGCGAACGATACAACCAACATTACTCCTGTCGTTTCCATTACGCTGTCCTCTCCGAGCACACAGACGGTGAGTGCGGGAGGTTCGGCGTCTTACAGTTTCAGCGTGAACTCGGGCGGGGGAACAGTGACTTTTGCCTGCACGGGGCTGCCGCAATTGTCATCGTGTATCTTCAATCCGCCTTCACTCACGGGCTCAGTGCCGGTCATTCTCACCATCAACACCACCAGAGGGGGTGCTGCAGCGCCGGTGGGCGGAAGCGGTCCGCGCCCGCTGTGGCCCCTGGTGTGGCTGCTGACGGCAGTGGCAGCGGCGGAATTCCTGCGGCGCAGCACGAGGCAAATGACGTGGCGTCCAGCCCTGGGACTCACTGGCCTACTGGCGATGGCGATGCTGGCGAGCTGCGGCGGCGGGAGTAAGCCGCAGCCGCAACCAGGCACGCCGCCGGGAACCTACCAGATCACTGCGACGGCTACTAACAGCGGTAACAATACGAGTGCAAGCACGCAGATCACGCTGGTGGTGCAGTGACCACAGAGCGCCAGGAGCATAACTGGGAGCAGCTGAGCGCCGGCCTTCGGCAGATCGGTTCCGTCTCTTTCTCTTGCTGACTCAGGGCTTACGCCCCGGGGCTACATCATTTCGCCCCTGCCGGGGCTGGAGCATCGTGAAGGTTTAGAGCCGCGCTGTTAGTCGGCAACGAGTTCGCGGTAGTCAGGAGCGAGAAAGAGGTACAGGGGCTAAGCCCACAATTCTAGTTTTGCTCGTTGCAGCACGACTAAAGTCGTGCCCTGTTACCTGCAAGGGCTGAAGCCCACTCGAGAAATTTTGGAGACCGTTACGCGGCATTAGAAAGGCCGATCTTCCACGGGCTGCGGCCCTGAAGGGGCCGCCAGCTTAAGCGACCGCGATGTGGGCGGCTCATGGCGATTGTTACAATAAGAAATTCATCGAAAGAGGGCCTTGGAGAGCCATGCATCGCTGGTCACAACTGTTTATTCCCACGCTGCGCGAAGCGCCGACGGACGCCGAGGTCGCCAGCCACAAGTTCCTGGTGCGCGCCGGATACATCCGGCAGCTGGCGGCGGGCATTTATTCGCACCTGTTCCTGGGGCAGAGGACGCTGCTGCGCATCATGAAGGTGGTGCGGGAGGAGATGGACAAAATCGGGCAGGAGTTTTTTCTGCCGGCGCTGCATCCGCGGGAGCTGTGGGAAGCCAGCGGGCGGTATGCGTTGATGGGCGACAACATGTTTCGCCTGAAAGACCGCGGCGGACGCGACCTGGTCCTGGGCATGACGCACGAGGAGGTCATGACCGAGATCGCGCGCAAGGAGCTGCGCAGCTACAAGCAGCTGCCGCAGATCTGGTACCAGATCCAGACCAAGTTTCGCGACGAGCCGCGGCCCAAATCGGGGCTGATCCGCGTGCGGCAGTTCACCATGAAGGATTCGTACTCGTTCGATATCGACGCGGGCGGCCTGGAAGAGTCGTACAAGAAACACTACGACGCCTATTGCCGCATCTTCGACCGCTGCGGCCTGAAGTATTCCGTGGTGGAAGCGCACTCGGGGGCCATGGGCGGGTCAAAGTCGCACGAGTTCATGGCGATGACCGATGCCGGCGAGGACCTGGTGGCCTCGTGTCCCAACTGCGGATACGCGGCGAACCTGGAGAAAGCTACGTCAAAGCTGGCGCCGGCGCACGATCCGCCGGGCGACGCCCCGCCGGAAGAGGTGCACACGCCGGGGATGAAGACGATTGAAGAAGTGGCGCGCTTCCTGGGAGTATCGCCCACGCAGAAGATCAAGACGCTGGCGTTGATGCAGCTGGAAGACGATCCGGAAAAGCCGGGGCAGAAGAAGACGCGTCCGGTAGTGGTGCTGCTGCGCGGCGACCATTCGCTGAACGAGGCCAAGCTTTCGACCATTCTGGGCGGGAAAGAGTTTCGCCCCATGCACGAAGAGGAGATCCAGGCAGTGTTCAACTCGCCGGCGGGATATCTGGGGCCGATCAACCTGCGAGTGGCGGCTCCCGGACAGAGCCAGGCGGCGCAGGACTCTCTGCCCCTGCTGTTCGCCGACAACGCCCTGCAGGGCCGGACCAACCTGACGGCGGGAGCGAACAAGGAAGACTACCACCTGCGGAACGTGACGCCGGGGCGGGACTTTACGCCGACGGAATGGGTGGATCTGCGCACCGTGGCGGCGGGCGAGGGCTGTCCGCAGTGCGGCAGCGTGCTGGTGGTGGGCAAAGCCATGGAGATCGGCCACATCTTCAAGCTGGGGTACAAATACTCCAAGTCCATGGGCGCTTCTGTGCTCGACAAAGACGGCAAAGAGGTTATGCCGATTATGGGCTGCTACGGGATTGGGGTAGAGCGCATCCTGACGGCAGCCATCGAGCAGAATAACGATAAGGACGGATTCTGGCTGCCCCCGACCATTGCTCCCTTTGACGTGGTGGTGACGCCCACAAATGTGAAGGAATCGGCGCTGCTCGAGACCGCGGAAAAGATCGGCCGGGAGCTGGAAGCGGCCGGCTATTCGGTGCTGCTGGACGACCGCGACGAGCGTCCGGGAGTGAAATTCAAGGACGCTGACCTAGTGGGAATACCCTATAGAATCAACGTCGGAAAGAAGGTTACGGAAGGGAAAGTCGAGCTGGTTACCCGCTCGACACGGGCTACCCTCGATGCTAACATCCCCGCCATTGAGACCCAATTCAGGGAGATTAACCGCTCCTGAAATAGGGGACGGTTGGCAGGTATGGAAAAGATTAAAGCATTGATCGGCGTGCTGGTCATCGCGTCCGGCTTTTATGTGGCCTGGAACATGATCCCGCCCTACTTTCACAACGGACAGTTCCAGGAAGAGCTGGACGACATCGTGCGGCGCGCGACCTACACCGCAATCAACGATGACGATCTGAAACAGCGTGTCGTGGAAAAAGCCAAGTCCATGGACATCTTCATCAAAGACGACCAGGTCACGGTCACGCACACCGGAATGGGTCTGGGTATCTCGGTAAAATACCGCGTGCACCTGGACATGCTGGTGCATCCAACTGACCTGGACTTTACAGCCAATTCGCTCAACAAGCGGATATAATAGCTAGCGAAGCAGAACTACTCAGCCCTGCAGGGTAACGCTCTGGCCCGCCATTGAGTCTGAGAGAAGGGTGGCGGGAGTCCGCCTTTTGAACATTGGCGATCAAAGTAAAAATCCCTCGCGTAACCGGCTTCCGTAACAAGCCAAAGAGTTTTCTTGTCCGCGCCGGCACGGCCGCCGTGATCGCGTTCTTCCTGGTGTTTCTCGGGATCTTCACCTTTTATTACGTCAAATACCAGAAAATCGTAGACGACCGGATGAAGGGCAACATCTTCGCCAACACGGCCAAGATCTATGCCCAGCCGCGCAGTGTCCGCATCGGCCAGAAGGCGGATGTGAAAGAGATTTCCAACTACCTGCGCCATGCCGGCTATACCGAGGCCGGCGAGGCCGGTCAGTCGCCCTTCGGGACCTACCGGCTGCTGGCCAACGCCATAGAGGTCAAGCCGGGGCAGGAGTCGTATTACAACTCCGAAGGCGCGGTGATCCGCCTGCAGGACGGCAAAGTTGACAGAATTGCCGCCCTGGGCGATTCCGGAGACAGCCTTTCGGCCTACGAACTGGAACCGCAGCTGGTGACCGGGCTTTTTGACACGCAGCAGCGGGCGAAGCGCAGGATCGTCAAGTATGACGATGTCCCCAAAGTCATGGTGGATGCGGTGACCTCGATTGAGGACCGCAGGTTCTTCTATCACAACGGAGTCAACTACTGGCGCCTGCTGGGCGCAGCCTGGGCGGACCTGCGCCAGGGCGGCAATCGCCAGGGCGGATCCACCATTACCATGCAGGTGGCGCGCGGATTCTTCCTGACTCCGGAAAAGCGGGTCAAGCGCAAGCTGATCGAGATGCTGATCTCCATCGAGCTGGAGCAGCGCTTTTCCAAGAAGCAGATTTTTGAGCTGTACGCCAATGAGGTCCCCATGGGCCAGCGCGGTTCCTACAGCATCACCGGGTTCGGCGAGGCGGCGCAGTCGTATTTCGGCAAGGACCTGAAGGATATCAGCCTGCCGGAAGCGGCACTGCTGGCAGGATTGATTCAGAGTCCCAGCCGCCTGTTCCCCTATCGCCATCCCGATCGCGCGACGGAACGCCGCAACCTGGTACTGGAAACGATGGTCGAAACCGGGGACATCACGCGCGCGCAGGCCGACGCCGCCAAAGCCACGCCTCTGAAGCTGGCTCCGCAGAACGTTGAAGCCAGCGCCGCGCCCTACTTCGTGGATATGGTCCGCGAACAGCTCATCTCCCGCTACGGCGACGACGAACTGAACGACGGCGGCTATCGCGTCTACACGACTCTTGATCCGGCGCTGCAGAAGGCGGCGGCCGAGGCGGTGGACGCCGGCATCAAGGAAGTCGACCAGCAGATTAACAAGCTGCGTACGCGCAAGGTCAAAGTCGGCAAGAACAAGTACGAAACCAAGGTCCAGCCCGGTCCGACGGCGCAGGTAGCGCTGGTAGCCATGGATCCCCACACCGGCGAGGTGCTGGCGCTGGTGGGCGGGCGTAATTACGGCTTCAGCCAGCTCAATCACGCTAACGCCAAGCGCCCGACCGGCTCCATCTTCAAACCCTTCGTTTATGCAGCCGCCATGAACAATGCGGTCAGCAACGAACAGCCGCTGTTTACGCCTTCCACACTGGTCGACGATTCTCCAACGGCTTTTATCAACGGCGATGATATTTATACTCCGCGCAATTATCGCGAGGAGTACCACGGACAGGTGACCGCGCAATACGCACTGGCCCACTCGCTCAACAACGCGACCGTCAAGGTGGCGGAGATGGTTGGGTATGCCAAGGTCGCGGCCCTGGCGAAGGCCGCGGGCGTTGTCTCCGTGCAGGCCACGCCAGCCATGGCGCTGGGCTCTTATGACGCTACCCCCATGGAGATGGCGTCGGCATATACGCTCTTTACCAACGGAGGGCAGCGCATTACCCCGATCATGGTCAAGTCGGTGCGCGATCCCAAGGGCGACGTGCTGGCCAACTTCGAGCCGCAAAAGGCCCAGATCCTCGATCCCCGCGTCGCCTACCTGATCACCACCATGCTGGAGTACACACTCAATACCGGGACTCCGGCTGGTCCGGGAGGCGTCCGCGCCCGCGGATTCACAGCGCCGGCGGCCGCCAAGACCGGCAGCTCGCACGACGCCTGGTTCGCCGGATACACCTCCAACCTGCTCTGCCTGGTCTGGGTGGGATTCGACGACTACAGCGACGTGAAGCTCACCGGTTCCGTACTGGCGCTGCCGGTGTGGACAGAGTTTATGAAGCGGGCCATTGCCCTGCCGCAATACTCTGACGCCACGCAGTTTACGCCTCCGCAGGGGGTCGTCCAGCTCACCCTGGACAAGGTAACCAACCAGGTGGCGACGGCAGCCTGCCCCGACGACTATCCGACCGCGTTTATCGAGGGCACGCAGCCCACTCAGACCTGCGACCAGGCCACCGACCACGGCAACTTTTTTCAGCGTGTTTTCGGCTTAGAGCCGAAACCTCTACCCCCGGCTGCGGTGTCTAACCCTAATGTGGGGAACCCTGCCCAACCCCCGCGGCCGCCTGGGGCCGTAGCCCAAGCCACCCCCAGTCCGACCGAGCCGGAAAAGAAGAAGCGGGGCTTTTGGGGTCGTCTTTTTGGTGGTTCCAAAGACGACGACAAGGGTGATAATAAGGAGAAGAAACCTGCGGCCAACGGCCCTGGGACTGATCGGCCGCAATAAGCATCGTTAGGGGGCCTATCATGGTTGTCGTAAGCCGTCTTCTGAGCGGCTTTGCCGTGCTGCTCTTTGTTGTTGCCGTCGCCAGTCCAATTTCCAGCCAGCAGTCCTCGCCCGGCGATGCCGTAGCCGCGCCGCGAGTACCTCCGCCCTCAGCCAGTGCCACCGCCGCCGATCTGGAAGAAGAGGGAGACACTCTCCGCGGGCAGAAAGCCTACCTTGACGCCATCGACTACTATCGCGCCAGCATTAAGAAAGCCAACAGCGCCGCCCTGCACAACAAAGCGGGCATCAGCTTCTTCCAGCTCTTCCGCGACCATGACGCGAAAAAGGAATACGAGCAGTCCATCAAACTGGACAAGACCTACGCCGAAGCCCACAACAATCTGGGCGCGCTTTACTACCGCGAGCAGCGTTATGGTCAGGCCATCAAGGAATACAAGCGGGCCATCCGCATCAACGACCTCAACGCCAGCTTCCACAGCAACCTGGGTACGGCTTACTTTTCCGCGAAGGCGTTTGACGAGGCCAGCCACGAGTACATACGCGCCCTGGCCCTGGATCCGGAGATCTTCGACCGCAAGCCGTCCGGCGGCGTCTCCATTCGCATGATCTCCTCCAACGATCTCGGCCACTTCCACTACGTGATGGCCCAGATGTACGGGCAGCATGGCGATCAGGAGCACTGCCGCTATTACCTGGCCAAGGCTAACGAGGAGGGCTACCCCATCCGCGACGCGCTGCATGACGACCAGTTCTCCACGCTGCGCAAGGACCCGACCTTCCTCACCTTCGTGCGCTCGCTGAAGCCGCCGCCCACGAATGAGTGACCTGAGTCGCGGCAACCTTTTTGCGCGGAATGCTTCTAAGTGTGAGTAGCGGCTGTTGGTGGCTTTGCTTAATCGCCGGCGGCCGTGAGCTGAAAAAACTGAACCCACCGGTTTGACGCGAAAGCGTTTATGGCAGGGAGCCGGTGGGTTTGTTCTGTCCGGACTACCCGAACGGCCCGCTCCGGGCCAGCCTCGAACGCATCTACCTCGCTCGACATCGGGCAATATCCATCCAAGACATGAAGGCCTTAATCTCCGCTCCGCTGCCGGACTGAGAGCTGCGTGCTGGTGCTTCCTTTAGAATGTCCCCGTGAAAAAGCTCGCCCTTTTGCTGACACTTACATTCGCCGTTCGCACCTTCGCTCAGAATTCCATCGCCATTCGCGCCGGCGCGGTCGTAGATCCGGCCACGGGATCGGTGGCGAAGAACCAGGTGATCCTGGTCAACGCCGAGAACGGCAAGATCAAGGAGGTCGGGCCGAACGTTCGCATACCCAGCGGCGCCGCGACCATCGATCTCTCCAATGAATGGGTCTCCCCGGGCCTGATGGACGCCCACGTCCACCTGACGTTGACGGAAGTCACCGGCGGCAACGCGCCCTTCGAGTCGTTCTATCTCAAGGAGAGCTCCGCCTACCGCGGCCTGCGCGGACTGAGAAACGCCCAGGACCTTCTGCGCGCTGGCTTTACCACGGTGCGCGAGCTGGGCAATGACGGCAACTACGCCACCGAAGACGTGAAGCGCGCGATTCAGGCCGGCATGTTCGACGGGCCCACCATCCTGAGCTCGGGCAAGATCATTGCGCCGTTCGGCGGGCAGTCCACCGCGATTCCACCCGAGCAAGGGCCCTTCTGGCACTATGAATACATTGACGCCGACACTCCCGAAGAGGTGCGCAAGGCGGTTCGCCAGAACATCTATTATGGAGTGGATGTGATCAAGCTGGTGGCCGATAACAGTCCGTATCATTTTTCGGTCGAGGAGATCAGGGCCGCGGTCGACGAGGCCCACCATGCCGGACGCACCGTGGCCGTCCACGTGTACGGCGGAGAGGCCGCCGACAACGTGATTGAAGGCGGTGTCGATTCGCTGGAGCACGGCTTCTTCCTGACCGATCAGCAACTGGAGAAGATGAAGCGGAAAGGCATCTTCCTGGTGGGCACGGACACGCCCCGGTCGCAGCTGGATATCGAAGGCACGTCGGGAGGAATCTTCCCGCCGCCGGATGTGCTGGCGCCCAGGATCATCGACCGCCTGCGCCGCGCTTACCGGATAGGAGTGAAGATGGCTTTCGGCACCGACACGGTGATCGAAGTCCCCAACAAGAGCCGGTCAGATCTTATGCTCGACTATCTAGGTGTGTGGCGCGAAGCCGGTGTGCCCGCGCCGGAGATTCTGAAAGCCATGACCACGAACCCGGCTGAACTGCTCCACATCAGCAAGGAGCGCGGGGCACTCGCGCCCGGCCAGGCGGCCGACATCGTCGCCATGCCGGGGAATCCGATGGAGGACATCGAGTCACTGCGCAAGATCAATTTTGTAATGAAAGATGGGAGGATTGTTCGCCGGCCGTGAGAGGGCTTTCAGGGATCCTCAAGAACGTGGAGTCTCCCCCCAGGGTTACCCAGCGGATAAGCACCGCGGGTCTACGGATTCAGTGAATTTTCTTGAGGGACTGTCCCGGGAACCGCATTTCTCTTCCCCAACGCTCGGCACGATCCTGCCAACGCGGGTTCATCTTCTCGATCAGCGCGATCTTCTTCTCGCGCCGCCATCCCTTGAGCTGCTTCTCGCGACCCATTGCCTTGGCGACTTCGTCGTACCCTTCGTAGTACACCAGCCTCGTGCATCGTACTTCTTGCTGAAACCCTCAAAAGCGCCGGTTTTCTGCTGCATGATCCGTCGCTCGAAAAACCCAGTCACGCCTGTGTTGAGGGTACCGGAGGGGCTGGCCATGATGTAGGCCCAGAACTCGTACTGGTGGCCGTCGCGCATGGGAAAAATGGTAGCACTTAGTGTCTCGAAGAAAACTCACCGACGTCGTATTCATTGCTGAAACATTATCGGGATCCTCGACTCCGCCTCGGTCGCCGTGCTCCCTCGGAGTCGCTCAGGAATGCCACGCGTGTACGTTCTTACTCCGGCACCATCCCGATCGATCCCAGCCATGCTTCCACCAACCGAGGCCATGCGGTCACGGGAAACTTTGTGCGCCGGAGCCCAAACGCGTGGCCGCCCTGAGCATAGAGATGCATCTCCGCCGGCACTCCGGCCTTCTTCAGCGCAGCAAAGTAAACCAGTGAGTTCTTTACCGAGTCCACCGGGTCATCCTCGGCCTGCAACAGAAACGCAGGCGGCGTCCTGCCGGTAACCGGAATAAACGGATTCAGATCGAACGAGGTCTTCCCCAGCATATGTCCCGGATAGAGAACAACCGCGAAATCCGGGCGGCAGCTTTCTTTGTCGGCCGCGTCGACCATTGGGTACAAGCGCTTTTCAAAATGCGTGCTGATCGCGGCCGCCAGATGTCCGCCTGCGGAAAACCCGAGCACTCCGATTTTGTGCGGGTCGATATGCCATTCGGCGGCATGGAGGCGGACCAGCCCCAGCGTCCTCTGCGCATCTTCCAGGGCCATGGGCGATCGCGGATACGGCCCCGATCTCGGCTCTCGTCCGTTGCCGGGCACGCGGTATTTCAACAGCACGCACGTGATGCCTTTCGCCGTCAGCCAGTCACACACTTCCGTGCCTTCGAGATCCATGGCCAGAATCCAATAGCCGCCGCCAGGAAACACGACGACCGCAGCCCCCGTGTTCCTGCCCGTCGGCGAATAGACGGTCATGGTCGGCCGCGAGACGCGTTCCACGTAGGTCCACGGCCGTCCGGCAACCAGGTTGTCCTTCTCTTGTCTTGTCGAGGTCTCCGGGCCAGTAACGGGCTGCGCATCAGGCGCCGCCCCGGGCCATATCGGAAATTGCGTGTGTCCCGGAGAGGGCTGCCATGCAGATGTCTGGGCGCTCACATCGCAGGAGGCAAACACAACGCAGAGGGCGACAGTCAGAAGTCTGATCGCGATCATCAGGGACCAAGATACAGCAGCGCGAACCATGATGCGAAGTGGGTGCTGCGAAGGCATGGTGGAAGAGCGGCCATTCATGGCCGCGAAAGCGAATGTAAAGAAGAGATTAAAATGCGGTGTTCAGCGAGAACCCCGCTTGACATGTGTGTTCCGCCCGGCTTAGGGTTTCCAACCGAGGGTACGTTACAACTTCCCTCATTCAGGCCGTCTGAGCTTAAGTCAGCGCACCTGGAATTCAGCCCTCTTAGCGACCAATAACCGGTTCTTTTTCACTCGAAGTCGCCTGCATTGTTGTTGCGCGTGAGTTCCGCCTGGGCCACTGGCGATTTCGAAAAGGCATCAACATCAGTTTTAAGGTGAATAGTTAGAACTGCTGACTTCAGTTCATCCGGGCATATTTGATGGAGGAACGCTTATGAAACACTTCATATTCCGCCTGGCTGCAGTTGCGACAATGGCCGGCTTGGTCGCCTTCATTATCCCGGCGCGAGGACACGCGGATGGAGAGCCTGCGCCGATCTTTCTTACCGAAATTCCTCACGGGTACCGCGACTGGAAGTGGATCGCCGTGGCTCATGAAGCAGGCGACCTCAACAGTTTGGGCGCCGTCCTGGGCAACAATGTTGCGATCAAAGCCTACCGGGAGAAGAGGTTGCCGTACCCGGACGGCACGATCATCGCTGCACTGCATTACCATAACGTCCCGTCGGACGAAAACAACAAAGTCTTTGGCCGGGAGCAATCTTTCGTTCCCGGGGCCCCCACGAACGTTCAGTTTATGGTCAAGGACTCAAAAAAATACGCCGCAACCGGCGGTTGGGGGTTCGGTCACTTCCAGGACGGCAAACCTGGCGACGCGGCGTTGATGAAAACCTGCTTCCCCTGCCACCAGAAGGCCAAAGACAGCGACCTTGTCTTTACTCACTATGCGCCCTGATGCTTTCTCCATTTGGGCATTGGGCTAACGAATCATGGTGGTCTTGCCAATTTCCCGCGGAGCGGGGATCATTGTGGGCGCTGTTCTCGAAAGGTGACGTCCTGAATCTCCCGTAGGAGGATGGACCATGAGAAGAATCTCTTTTTTGTTGATTGCAATTGCAACCGTGGCCGGCATTGTTGGCGCCACAGCCCCCGCATCGGGACACGCCGACCAGGATGCCGCCCCCATCTTCGGAATTAAAATTCCCGCCGGATATCGGGATTGGAAATTGATCTCCGTGGCCCACGAAGAAGGCAACCTCAACGATATTCGCGCCATTCTCGGGAACGATATTGCGATCAAGGCTTATCGGGAAGGAAAGCTTCCGCTTCCGGACGGCGCGATCATTGCGCGGCTGTCCTGGACTTACGTCGCGTCCGAGGAGAACAACAAAGTCTTTGGCCGCCAGCAATCTTTCGTTGCCGGGCCGCCGACGAACGTTCAGTTTATGGTCAAAGACTCCAAAAAATACGCTGCCACCGGCGGCTGGGGCTTCGCTCAATTCAAAGACGGTAAACCTGACGGCAAGGCGGATCTCAAAACCTGCTTCCCTTGCCACGAGCCTGTCAAAGCTCGAGATTTTGTGTTTACCCGTTACGCTCCCACGCCGTAGCAGCGAGCTGATTGAACGCGGATGTAACGCAATATTCTGTCGTTCACAGCCTTTAAAGATGAAACATGCGGTCTTAACCGGGTATCCTAAACTCATCCACTGCAACAGGCTGGCCAAATGCGGCCATTTCGCGGCCTGGGAGCAGCCGAAGCTCTGTTCAGAAGAGGTTCGCGCGGGCTTCAGATCGCTGCGCTCCGCGGCGGCGCAATCGGCAGCGTAACTTGCGATTCAAATAGTCGAAGCAAGACTGAGGAGGAGAGCCTCGACGATAAGAGGCTCTCCTCGTCAACCGGTCTCAACGCGTGGCCGCCAGCACAGCGACGGGCTGGGTTCGCACCAGGATTCGCATGGCCATGATGTGGGTTATGAAAAGAAAGGGCACGAAAACGGTGACGATGAAAAAGCCAGGGCCCAACTGGCCGGGATCCAGCGACGTGTGCGGTCCAAGGTAGAAAGCCAGTAACAGATCGCCGGTCCCGATCAGGCTGAAAACCCAGGCCAGCACCGTTCCCAGGCGGGTTCCCAGAGCCGCGAGAGCGAGCAGCGCCAGAATTGCGGCGATGAAGTCACCGTAACCGGCGGACCGGGCAAAGGCAGCCGGTATGTCAGGCGACACGACACCGGGCACAAGAAATGACAGTCCCATGAACCTGAACGCATGCAGCAGCAGGATGGGGCGAAGGGCTTCAGGGCCGGGGCGATCCCTCAGGGCCGGCCAGATGTAGTACCGGGCAAGAGTTCCCCAGACGACAAAACCAAAGACGACGCTGATTCCGAACAAAGCCACAGATGGCATTTTTCTATCCTTTCTGTAGTCGCGCTCCTCAGTGTTGGTGCGCGAGCCTTCTTCCTCCAGTATCAGATTATGACTATAATCCCATAGACACAAAAAAATTACAGCCCGGCCAGCAGCTGGCCGCGCACGATGCGCAGAATCTGCTCTTTTTCGGCAGTTTTTGTCATGTTGCGCGCCATGTTGATGGCGCCGATGGCGGCGGCGAAGCCGGCCAGGCAGTTCCTCTGTTTTTCTTCCGGGCTGCGTCCCGGCGCAAAAGGAACAAACCGCCGGAGGTGGTCCTTCATCAGGGCGGCGATCCGCTTTTTCACGGCAGGCGCGGTGCGGGCGGTCTCGGGGGCCAGCGCGGCCACCGGGCAGCCGGTGTCGGCGCGCTGGCAGTGTTCCAATGACAGGTATCGCCGCATGATCTCTTTCCAGCGCTGCCGGGCGGGAATCCGCTCGATGCCGTTCAACAGCGATTCGCGCGAGTCGCGCAAGCCCTGCTCCACGGCTTCGAGCAGAAGATCGTCTTTGCTGCGGAAATGCTTGTAGAAGCCGCCCACGGTTAGCCCCGAGGCTTTCATCAGTGCAGCAACGCCGGCTCCATTCAGGCCGTCAGCCCGGAACCGCCGGGCAGCGTTTTCCACGATGCGGCGGTGCGTCCGGGCCTTATGGTCAGGTTGATAGCGCATGTCATTTCAGATTATATAGGTAATCCTATGGATGCAGAGAAATAACGGGTTTGCGCGGCTCACCGAACTGAATTGGTAGTTTGGCAATCGCGAACAAAATACCTGAGGGTTAGCAGAATCTCCGAGAGGCTGCCGCGAATCAGAAACAGTTGCGTACGGCGCTTAACTGGCAATCACACGTGCCCGTGACGGCAGTCACATCTATTGCGGGCTGGTGCAGCTATGGTTGGAGCCTACACCCTGGAGGTCGAAAAAATGAAAAATGTCCGGCTCTTTGTTTCCGTATTTCTCTTCATTTCTGTAGTCGGAATTCTGCTTCCCCGTGCGACGGCCGACCCGTGGGATAAAGAGACCAGGTTTACCTCTAGCGAGCCTGTGCAGATCGCTGGTACCCTCCTGCCGGCGGGAACATATTGGTTCAAGTTGGAGCAGGGCACCCAGACCATGGTCATCATTAGAGACGAAAATAGAGAGCGCGTGTTGGCGAGGGTTTCGGCCATCTCGACTCATCGCGTCAATCCACTCGGGTACACGGAGTTTACCTATTGGGAGAACTCAAGTTCACCCCGAGCACCGCTGGCTCTGCGCGCCTGGTTCTACCCCGGGGATCGGATTGGATACGAGTTCCCGTTGAAGCCCTAGTTCTCGCCTCATCGCGGACGTAGAGACGTGGCACTGCCACGTCTCACTTCCGGATTGGGGGCAGGCTCTGAGGTCCTTCGGGCCCGCTCGCACCCCCTGTCCTCTTGTGCGAAGCGCACGCAAAACCTCTCCCCTCTCCTGACGCATAGGCCCTTCCCGTAGCGGCATTGCCGGGTCCGGTTAGGTGCCGGCTGCCAGTTGCTATTTGCTAATTACTCCCTCTGAATGCCTATAATGACGGCGCGCGAGCCCTGATCGCTCAGTCGTGTGCGTGACGCTGGGGGGGCAGGAGGAAGACTGTCGTGAATCAGAAGCAATTGCGTACGACGCTCGGGCGTCCCACGCCGGAGCTCCCGGTTGAGGACGTGGAGCGGGCGCAGCAGCACTACCGCGATGCGCTCGGCTTCGAGATTGGCTGGTTATACCCGGGAGGCGGTATAGGCGCGGCCTCGCGCGACAACATGGCGATTTTCTTTCGTCGAAGAGAGCGCCCCTTCGAGCCTGCCGTTCACTGGATCTTTGCGGCGGACATCGACGCGACTTATGAAGAATTGCGCTCGCGCGGCGCGCGCATCGTGGAACCTCTGGAGAAGAAGCCCTGGGGATTGCGCCAGTTTACGGTGGAAGATATCGATGGAAACCGCTTCTATTTTCATTGCGACTGATAGAAAGCAATCAGCATTCGGCCTTTAAAGCCTGATCTTTTTGTTCCCCCATCACCAACATCGAACGGAAGGATGTACCACATAGCGCGGGCCGCCTCGTTCAGCGCGCGCTCGTTAATGATGAAAACGCAACATCCTCAGCATCCTCGCGCCATCCGAGCAGGCGCGAGCTTTCCTGCCACACGATTTTGGCTTTGTTCGGATCCCGGGACTCGACCGAAGAAAGAGTTTCATTGAAGCCGTCGAAATATCGTCCGCTCAGGCCGGAGTATCTGGAATCGAGCAAAAGGCCACCGAGTGCCCGTCCGGCTTCCTCTTCGGTAGAGAGATGAGAGCCCATAAAGTTCACAAACCAGCGTTGGCTTACCAGTTTCTTCAGGACCGGATTCATATCTTTGCCGATCACGGTCGTGGGGACGACGCCGGGCGACCATGAGTTGACCGTGATCGTTTTTCCGCCGATCCGCAGCCGCCGGTCGAATTCATAGGCGGCCATCATGGCCAGCATCTTCGCCGTCGCGTACTGGACCATGGGTTTCAGCCTGGCGGCTACTCCCGTGCCTCGAGCCAATTGTTCCAGTGGCGCGTAGCGTGGGCCTGCGATCCTGCCCATCCAGGTTGCGGCCGGATCGTGCAGATCGCTGGAAACAAAAATGATGCGCCCGTCCGCCGGCATTTGCCTGACCAGCAGATTGGCCAGCAAAAAGTGGCCAAGAAAATTCAGCTGAAATGTTTTTTCAAAGCCATCTTCGGTTAGTTCCGGAGACTTTGCCTTCACATTCGGTCCTCCGGCGTTCAGAATGAGGCCAGCGAGCGGAGGAAGCCGCATCTCCGCGAGGACTCCGGGGAAGCGACGGACGGACGCCAGGGAGAATAATTCGAGCGGGGCGAAGCTTACCCGTGATTGCGGATGCGCACGGCGGATTGAGTGAACCGCCTGATTGGCTTTCCCTTCCGTCCGGCAGGCTAAGGCCAAATGCCAGTCGGAGCGCGAAGCGATAAATTTTGCAGTGGCAAAGCCGATTCCTGAGTTTGCTCCCGTGATGATGACAGTTTTCATCGACCCACCTTCTGCGCCGCTGTTGTACCCGCGTGATCGGACGCCAGACTCCAAAGGGCCTGGGGATGGCGCAGCCAGACGCCAATCCACGCCAGAGTCAGGAAGATGACGGGACCGATGGCCTTGGCGTATTCGCCCATCAACACGTGCGTGCAGATCGCGCCACCGAGAAGAGAAGACATCACAAGAACGCCCAGCGATCTGGTGGGAGTTAACAGAAACAAGGCTGCGCTGAGAAATTCCAACACCGCAACCAGCATCAACTTGCTGCCCGAGAACCCGTCAGCGGCCATGGTCTGCACCACCGCGGGCACGCCGGCAAATTTCAGTATCGAAAAGAAAGCTACTCCCAGTCCCGGGAGGAAAATCAATACATTTCCGGCGATCCGGAGTGCGGAGGGCTGCGTTTTTTCATCATCCATGTGAGTTTCTCCTTAGTACGTTGTCAGTCCAATCTCGCCGGGCTTCTACGGCTGCGCGATCCAAACGGCTGAGCTGTCCGGCGGTTTTTTGTATTCCCGGTTGCTGACAATAAGATCGGAGAGAGGGTTCGTCTGTGACAGGGATTGGAGAGTGAAATGAGGATCAGGCAGGCAAGGACTCGAGCAGCGGCATGAGCTTGAGTTTCTCGGGGTTGGTGACCACGTAGAGACGGGAGACGAGTCCGCCGGCGACATCGACCATAAAAACGCTGAACGCCCGGCCGTCGAGAAAAGAAACGATCCCGGGCTGGCCGTTGATCTCGACAAACCGGCGCACCAGGTTTGCCGGGACCAGTCTTCTCATGCCGTCCACTATGCCGCGCACGATGCTTTCCGGCCCGCAAATCGGTCTGGGCAATGCCGGGCCTTTGCCGCCGCCGTCAGAATAGAAGACAGCGTCTTGAGAGAGAAGCGCAAGAAGTCCTTCCATGTTGCCCTGGGAAGATGCTTCGCTCCATCGACGCAAGAGTTCCTCCTGCTGCTGGCGCGAGGCGTAGAACCGGACCCGGCCTTCCTTGATATGTTGCCGCGCGCGCCGCAAGACCTGGCGGCAATTGGATTGGCTCCGATTGAGAATGGAGGCAATCTCAGGATATTCATAGTCGAAAACGTCGCGGAGTATGAGAACGGCGCGCTCGACCGGAGTCAGGCGCTCGAGAAGCAGCAAAAACGCCAGCGAGATCGACTCGTCCACTTCCAACGACATCTGTGGATGCTGAGCGGGAGAGGTAATCACAGGCTCAGGCAGCCACTGACCAAAATACGACTCGCGCCGCACCCGCGCCGACTGCAGATGGTGAATGCAAAGCCGGGTCAGCACAGTTACCAGAAATGCTCTGGGCGAGTCGACCCGGGTTAATGGCGTCTGCTGCCAGCGAATAAAGGTGTCCTGCAATAGATCTTCCGCATCGGCTGCGCTTCCCAGCATCCGGTACGCCATCGCGAAGAGCAGAGTTCGATTTTGATTGAAAACCGCCAGCTGCTGCGCGACAGGTTGGGACGAAAAAACGCCAAGATCGGAGCCTCCAAGGGCGATCTCGTCGTTCCCCTCCATGTTCTCGCGCGCGAATTTGCCATTAGGTCCGGCCACGTGCTTTTCGATTCATCGCGCGCCGCGAAGCGTCAGATTCATTTGTGCCAAGGCATTCGCTGCTTTAAGACGAATATCGCTAAAGGTAAGACCGGACAAGCAGGCGATTTGTGACATGCAGCGAAGGCGAATCGCGCCAGCACCGGGCGCAGGTTGGATTCGGCCTGCGAGATCAATGTGAAGTGCCGTCCCGCTGGGGCTTTAGGCTTTTCAATCGCTACCCACGCTTCCCGGCTCGCGGCTTTGCCGCTGCGCCTTCAGGGTGGGCTAGACTCTTCCGCGCCTCCGGCGCTGGACGGTGGCTGAGCCGCGGGATTCTTGTTCCTCTCGCTTCGCCAACACTGGGCGAAAGGGCGGACCACCCAGCCGGAGTATGCAGGGGCTAAAGCCAAGACTTCTTCAGCTCCTGTCGGCACGGCTGGAAGCCGTGCCCTGATTACCCGCAGAGGCTAAAGCCTGATCGTTTGTTCCCCACCGTTCGCCAACATCGGCCAAAATTGTTCCACCCAACTTGTGTTGCGCATGAGTACAGCCGATCATCGGGACCATCGGAGAAACCCCGAGGAGACGCAGCCGGACATTTACGAAGTAGGACGATAGCGTCAGGAAAGAAGGACAGGTCTTTGAGTGGCCAACGGTACACTTGACAATAATGGTTATACAGTGAATAATAGGCGAACAAGAAGAAAGACAGTTTGTACTTAGCACTTGGGAAACCCAAAAGCAAAGGCAAAACCCAAGCATCCGGGCCGCCCCACGGCGGCTATTTTGGTGAGCAATTGGCCATTAGCAGTTGGCGATCAGCTCGATCTTTGAAAACCGGAATAGGAGGCTGTCGGCAGCTCGGTTTTGCTTTTTGGCTGCTGATAAGAAGCGGCGGACCACAAGATGTTGGGGTCGGCTGGTTCTTTTTGATGAACCATCCCAAGATGTTGGGTTGGTTGGCAGGAACTAAGTCCTTTGGAATCCTAGTGACCCGAGGGATAGGGCATAACCGCGGAAAAGCGATCCGAGGGGATCACCGGGGATGAAGAGGGATCCATCCCAAGGGCCCAGGGGGGCTGGAATTGCCGTGATCGCCGACATCGCCGTGATCGGAAAGGCGAAGGCCAATCACTGATGAACACTGATTCACGCGGATGGTAAGAGATTCACAGTGGTCGGAAAGGCGAAGCCCGGTCACCACAAAGGAAAAGAAGGAACACGGAAGGGAGGCACGCAGATTTGCGCAGATCAACGCGCGATCAGGCGAAAGCCTTTTCACCGAGCGACTAGCCGGAACTCCGTACACGGATGTACTCGTCGATCACCTTCTCCAGTTTGCCCTGGGCTTTGAGGATGTATTCGACGGCATCGCGGGCGGCGCCGTGGCCGCCGGAAGAGGGCGTTTCGTAGTGGGCCATGGCTTTGACCTGAGGACGGGCGTTGGCCACGGCGATGGCCAGCCCGCAGCGGCGCATGATGGGAAGATCGATCACGTCGTCGCCGACGAAGGCCACCTGCTCTTCGCGCAGGCCGCTCTCGGCGAGAATCTTGTCCAGCGCGGCGGACTTGTTGTCGGCGCCCTGGTGCAGGAAGTCGACGCGCAGGTCGCGGGCGCGCAGGGCCACGGTTTCAGAGATCCGCTTGGTGATCATGCCGGTCTTCAGGCCGCCCAGCCGGGCCAGCGAGATGGCGGTGCCGTCATGCGCGTTGAAGCCCTTGGCCTCGACCAGGTTCTGGCTGACGATGCCGAAGCCGGGCGCGTCACCCTTCTGGTGGCGATGAGCGTCAGTGGCGCGCGGGGCCGCGGACGGCGCGGGGAAGAACCAGATGGTGCCGTCGGTGAGCACGCCGTCGACGTCGAAGAGAACGAGTTGGATCTTTTTGGCGCGGTTGAGGGACATGGGAGGCCCAGCTTCGAGCTTCTAGCTGCTGGCTCCTAGCTTTTAGCGCATGAGTCCATCAGCACGACATCAAAGCTAAGAGCTAGCAGCTAATGGCTGCTGTTAAACCATCTGCATTCCCCACAGATCGTGCAGATGGATGATGCCTTCCACCTCGCCCGACTTCCCTACCACCACCAGCGAGGTGATCTTGCGCTGCTCCATGATGTTGAGGGCGGCAGCGGCGAACTCGTCAGCGGCGATGGTCTTAGGGTTGGCGGTCATGCACTCGCCGGCGGTCAGGCTGAGGATGTTTTTGCGGTTCTGGAGCAGGCGGCGGAGGTCGCCGTCGCTGATCACGCCCAGCAGCCGGTTGCCTTCGACCACGGTGGTGATGCCGAGACCCTTGCGCGACATTTCGTAGATCACGTCGGGCATGCGGGTTTCGCCGAGAACTTTGGGGACGGCGTCGCCGGAATGCATGAGCTGTCCGACCTTGGCCAGTTTCTTGCCCAGCTTGCCGCCAGGATGAAGATCGGCAAAGTCTTCTTCCTTGAAGCCGCGCTTTTCGGCCAGCGCCAGGGCGAGAGCGTCGCCCAGCGCCAGCATGGCGGTGGTGGAAGCGGTGGGTGCGAGTCCGAGCGAGCAGGCTTCCTTGGCGACGGAGCAATCGAGTGCGATATCGGCAGCCTGCGCGAGGCTGGAGCGCTTGCCGTTGCCGGAGTAGAGACTGTCGCCGGTGATGGTGACCAGCTTGCTCCCGATGCGGCGGATGGTGGCCAGCAGTTGCAGGATCTCTTCAGTTTCGCCGCTGGAGGAGAGCGCGACCACAACGTCGCCGCGCACCAGCATGCCCAGGTCGCCGTGGACGGCCTCGGCGGGATGGAGGTAAAGCGCGGGAGTGCCGGTGGAGCTGAGCGTAGCCGCGATCTTGCGGGCGATGATGCCGCTCTTGCCCATGCCAGTGACCACTACGCGTCCACCGCAGGAGTGCAGGCACGCCACGGCGGATTCGAAGTCGCGGCCCATGGGGCCGCCAATGCGTTCGGCCAGCGCGCGCAGCGCTTCGGCTTCAATGCGTACTACGTTGGCTCCAACCGATTTCACCGGAGACTATGGTAGCAAATGGGCTATTACAGGCTAGCAGGGAGTCAGGAAACGCGCGGCTCAGATTTCGAAAACCCGGTACGGTTTCCCCGAATTCTGCGCCATCAGCAGCGACATGGCCACGTTGTGTACGGGGACTCCGCCGGTAGTCTTGCCGTCGAGCCGTCCGTGGTGGGCGTGGCCGTGCAGGGCCAGCACCGCCTGGTGGCGGTCGATGACCTCGGCCAGCCGCGAGCTGCCCAGGTACGGCCAGATCTCCTGCGGCTCGCCCTGCACCGTCTCGCACACCGGAGCGTAATGGGTGACGATGACCGTCTTGGAGGTGCGCAGCATGGCCAGCGAGCGCTCCAGCTTCATGGCCTCGTCCAGCGATGCCTGCACGAAAGCCTTGACTTCTTTTTCGCCAAACGAAGTCAGAATGCCGCGGCCGAAGCCTCCAAGAAAACCCTTGGTTCCGGCGAAGCCCACGCCGTCGCGCTCGTAACTGGAGCCGTCGAGGACCTTGATGCCCTCCGCGGTCATCATCTTCATGAGCTCCTGCTCCTGGCAACTCTCGTAATCGTGGTTGCCGAGCACGGCCACGATGGGCACGCGCAGGCGGACCAGGGCGTTGAGCAGGGAGCGCATTTCGTCGGGCTTGCCGTAGTTGGTGAGATCGCCGGCGATCACCAGGACGTCGGCCTCTTCGCGGACGTGCGTCAGCGGCTCGCGCACGCGGTCATAAGCCTGGGGCGAGAAGTGAATGTCCGCGGTGGCGGCAATTCTCATGGCCGGCTTCTACGCCGCCTCGCTGGTGCCGTTGCGAACCAGGGTCACGGTGCCGCGCTGCTCTTCCAGAATGTTGCGCTTGCCCCACTCTTTCAGGTCGATGGCAAACATGTTTTCGTCGATCAGGCTGCCGCGGAATTCCAGCGCGCGATTGGGATGGGCCAGCTCCACCCTGAACCGTTGCTGCAACTCGTCCCAGATTTCCATGGGGACGTGATCGCTGGCGGGATAGACATAGTGATAAAGCACCAGGTACCAGTAGAGCATCTGCCAGTTTTCGCCAAGCAAGCCGAGCAACCGGTGCCAGTCGAAGTTGCCGCGTGTGCCGTAGATGACGTGGCAGATATCGGCGCCGTCGAACCGTTCGCGGCGCGTGACAAACACCTTGGAGGCAATCAGCTCTTCCGGGGCAAGCACCCGCGCCGACACTCCGAATATCTCCGAGCGCGGCGCGCGTTCAATCCACGAGCGGTCCACGCGTACCACGGCATTGCTCATGCCGGTGATCAGGTCCACAAAGTACTCGCCGCGGCGGGCCTTGGCCAGCCAGATGGGATCGGTAATTTCGGTCTTGAAGCCGTCGTCTTCCAGGGCCTTGAGAGCATCGGGCACGTCGCCGGCGGGCAGGAAGAGATCCAGGTCTTTAGTATCACGCCAGATCCCGGTGTGCTCGTGCAGGGCGAAGGCGCCGGAAACCGCGAAAAGCACACGCCTCCGTTCCATGAGTTCCAGCACCTCGCGGAATAGGGCCACCTGCTCCTGCGGAAAAGCCGGTGGCTGTGACGAACTAACCGGCATCGACATTCTCAGGTTAGATGGCAATTTCGGGCTTGTATGTTGCGGAATGCTTTATCTAAATCGGCGGCTTTGGAGGGCAACGTTTCTTCCCGTCGTCATCAATCAGTCTGCGGCATGCCTCGGCGCCGGCGCCGCGGGTACCGGGCGCAAGGACTCCACCAGGCTGGTCGTGGCCGCAGCCACCCCGCCTTTGCGGTGAGGGACATGGGCAAGTTCCAGCCCCATCTCTACGCCGCTGAGCGTACCCATCAGCATCAGGTCGTTGAAATGCCCCAGGTGTCCGATGCGGAAAACCTTGCCCGCAAGCCGGGAAAGACCTGCTCCCAGCGACATATCGAAATGCTCAAGAATAATCTCGCGCAGCCGGCCGGCATCGTTGCCTTCCGGCATCAGCACCGCGGTGAGCGAATTGGAATACTCCATGGGTTCCTGACAAAGAATCTCGAGCCCCCAGGCGGCGACTGCTTTCCGCGTGGCTTCCCCAAAGCGCTGATGGCGGCGGAAAACGTTGGGCAGGCCTTCCTCCTCGAGCATCAGCAGCGCCTCACGCAGTCCCCAAAGCATGTTGGTAGCCGGCGTGTACGGGAAAGATCCCGAGCGGTTGGGTTTGAGCATTTCCTGCCAGTCCCAGTAGTAACGCGGCAGTGCGGCCTTGCGATTCGCAGCCAGAGCCTTGTCGGAAATGGCGTTGAAGCTCAATCCCGGCGGCAGCATAAGTCCTTTCTGGGAACCGGCAACGGTCACGTCGACATCCCATTCATCATGACGGTATTCCATGGAGCCGAGGGACGAGATCGTGTCGACCATCAAGAGAGCTGGATGGCGCGCGCGATCCATGGCCTGGCGAATTTCCGGGATTCGGCTGGTGACGCCTGTGGAAGTTTCGTTGTGCACCACCATCACCGCGCGAAGAACGTGGCTCTTGTCCGCCTGGAGCCGTTGCTCCACTTCGGCGGGAACTACGCCGCGCCGCCAATCGCCGGGAACATAATCCACCTGCAGCCCCATGCGCTCGGCTACTTGGCGCCACAGGCTGGAGAAGTGCCCGGTCTCAAACATCAGCACGCGATCGCCGGCCGAGAGCGTGTTCACGATCGAGGCTTCCCATGCGCCCGAGCCCGAGGCCGGATAGATCACGACTGGCCCTTTGGTCCCGA
Source organism: Candidatus Angelobacter sp. (assembly GCA_035307585.1). Lineage (GTDB taxonomy): Bacteria > Acidobacteriota > Terriglobia > Terriglobales > Acidobacteriaceae > Angelobacter. The sequence goes on along the minus strand of DATGHX010000011.1, from coordinate 63,371 downwards.
ACACCGGACGCAACGCTTCCAGCACCTCCGCGCCCAGCCGCGCAAATTCAGGGCCGCGATGGTCGATCACCGCGCGGTCCATAGCCCGCAGCACCCGCTCCGGGACGTTGGTGGGGCCGGGAATCTGGAGGAAGTGCCGTCCTGTATGAAGTGTCATCCGCGCAAGCCCCGGAGATTCCGTCGCAGAGGAATCTGGTCAATGATGATAGCCGAATCAGCCCTTCTCGCCTGGTTATGGCGTTATCTGATCACACTTCATATTTTTCCCTCAGAATTGCCTTCGGCTTATGATTGACTCTGACCATCACGCACTAGGGTCAGCGAAGCGCTCGTTCCATCATCCGCGTCCATGCCGATACAATGTCGGCATGGACGTCAGAATTCGCGTGGCCCATTTCGATGACGTTCCCGTGCTGCGGCAGCTCATCGATGCCTCTGTCCGCGGGCTGCAGGCGCGCGATTACACTCAGGCCCAGATCGAGAGCGCGCTGGCCACCGTCTACGGGGTTGACACGCAACTCATCGCCGACGGAACTTACCTGTTGGCCGAAGTCCAGAATCAGGCGCGGCCATCCGGATCCTCGGTCACCATTGCCGGCTGCGGCGGCTGGAGCAAGCGCAAGACTCTCTATGGCGCCGATCATTGCGAAGGACGCGAAGACGCCCTCCTCGATCCCTGTACCGATGCTGCCAGGATTCGTGCGTTCTTCATTCATCCCGGCTGGGCGCGCAGGGGAATTGGCACTCTTATTCTCGACGCTTGCGAAGACGCCGCCCGCGCCGCCGGTTTCACTCGTCTGGAAATGGGAGCCACCCTCACCGGTGTCCCCTTTTATCTGGCGCGTGGTTACGTGGCTCTGGAAATTCTGGCCGTTCCCCTGCCCGGCGGCGCGTCCATGCCGATTGTCCGCATGGGCCGCCAGATCTGACCGAACTTGCAATCGTTTATTCTGGTTACCAATTCTCGTGGTCGACGTCTGTATTCGCAGAACTCCGTGCCGCCAGGCTTGAGACTTTGGGATCGCTGGCACTTAAGCCATACAATGGCTGTTCCTTTTTGATCTTCGTGGAGGTGGATTCGTGCGTCTTCTCCTGCAAGTTGTGATTTTAACGCTCCTATTCGTGGCCATACCAGTCTGTGGCCAGGGCCCTTCAGCCAAAGCGGCTCCCAGCGGCGCTCCAGATGCCACCTCTCCCCGCCCAGCACCCAGGTTTGACATCGCCAACATCGATAAGTCGCTCGATCCCTGCCAGGATTTCTATCAATATGCCTGCGCCAAGTGGATGAAGAACAATCCCATTCCCAACGACTACACCGACTGGGTTAGCTTCTCCGAGGTCTATGAACACAATCTCAGCGTGCTGCACCAGATCCTGGAGAAAGTCGGCGCCAACGATTCTGCACGCACGCCTGTCACCCAGAAGATTGGCGACTTTTACTCCTCCTGCATGGACGAGAAGACCATCAACGAAAAGCGCTGGGCGCCGCTCAAGCCGGAGCTGGACCGCATCGCCGCCGTCAACGACAAGGGTCAGATGATCGAGGTGATGGCTCATCTTGAAGTTATCGGACCCAATCCCTTGTTGAGCTTTGGCTCCTCACCGGACTTTCACAATTCCGAAGTCATGCAGGCCTGGCTTGACCAGAGCGGACTGTCGCTTCCCGACCGCGATTACTACTTAAAAGATGATGCCGACATGGTGGCCATCCGCAAGGTCTACCTAGATCACATGCAGAAGATGTTCGTCCTGCTTGGCCAGTCACCGGAACAGGCCACCCGCAATGCCGAAACCGTGATGCGGATCGAAACCGCACTGGCCAAGGCTTTCATGGACCGCACCCTGCGCCGCGATCCCAAAAACCTGGACCACAAGATGACGGTTGCTGAAATTGCAGCTCAGGCGCCGAATTTCCACCTCGACCGCTACTTCGCCGTCTTCGGCCCGCCGGCGTTCAAGGACCTGAACGTGGCCAACCCCGACTTCTTTAAGCAGATCAACGCCATGATCGATTCCACGCCGCTCGACGACTGGAAGGTCTACATGAGCTGGCAGATTCTGAACAGCGACGCCGCGTGGCTCTCTGACGATTTCGTCCAGGAGGATTTCCAGTTCCAGAAAGCGCTTACCGGCCAGCAGGAACTGCCGGTGCGGTGGAAGCGCTGTGTAAACGCCACCGACGGCGCGATCGGTGAAGCGCTCGGCCAGCCCTACGTCGAGCAGACCTTCGGCGCCGACGGCAAGCAGCGCATGCTCAAGATGGTGGAGGCGCTGGAGAAGTCGCTGCACAAGGACATCAGCGAACTGCCCTGGATGACCGAGGAAACCAAGAAGCAGGCCCTGATCAAGCTGGCCGCCATCCGCAACAAGATCGGCTATCCCGATAAGTGGCGCGATTATTCCAAGCTCTCCATCGTTCGCGGCGACCTGCTAGGCAATCTGGCCCGGGCCAGCGAGTTTGAAACCAACCGCCAGGTCCAGAAGATCGGCAAGCCGGTGGATAAGCTGGAGTTCGGCATGACTCCGCCCACGGTCAACGCCTACTACAGCGGAACCCACAATGAGATCGTCTTCCCGGCTGGGATCCTGCAGCCGCCGTTCTTCGACAAGACCATGGATGACGCGGTGAACTTCGGCGGCATCGGCCTGGTGATCGGTCACGAACTGACCCACGGCTTTGACGACGAAGGCCGCAAGTTCGATCCCAAGGGCAATCTGCGCGACTGGTGGACGGAAAAAGACGGCACAGAATTTGAAAAACGCGCCGGATGCATTGACCAGGAATACTCCGGATTTGTCGCCGTCGACGATCTTCATCTCAACGGCAAGCTCACCCTGGGCGAAAACACCGCCGACAACGGCGGAGCCCGCATCGGGCTGATGGCTCTCCACGAGATGATGGCGGAGAGCAAGCAGGATCCGAAAAAGACCATCGATGGATACAGTCCCGACCAGCGCTATTTCCTGGGCTTCGCCCGCGTTTGGTGCGAGAACATCACTCCCGAAACTGAGCGCATCAACGTGCGCACCGACCCGCACTCACCCGGCCGCTGGCGCGTGAACGGCGTGGTCAGAAACATGCCGGAGTTCCAGAAAGCTTTCGGCTGCAAGCCAGGCACGCCCATGGCGCCGGCCAATGCTTGCCACGTGTGGTGAAAATCCACCAAGGAACCATTCAGGCACGGAGCCACTGACAAAAACATTTGAACCGCAGATTTGCGCAGACGAACGCAGACAAAACAGGCGAATCAGGATTTACTGTTCCATGTCCGCGTCGATCAGCGTTTATCTGCGGCAAGATTCTTTTCTCCAAGCCCCGCGTTTTCTTGTTCCGTGGCAGGTTTTATCCTCCGTGGATAACGCCTACAACCGCCGCTCCAACAATCAGCCAGGCTGCGTTCATTCGGAAAGCAAGTAACAACACCGCGCTAACCACAGCGATCGCAATCGTCAGCGGATCAATCAGCGCGGCGCGGCCCAATTGCCATGTCACCACGCCCATGAGGGCTAGCGAAGCCACGATCACGCCATCCAGAATGCTGGCCGCCACCGGCGACCGGCGAATCCTGGGAATCAGCGGCCCGCTGGCCGCCACCAGCAGGAATCCTGGAAGGAAAATGGCCACTGTAGCCACTGCCGCTCCTGGCATCCCTGCCAGCAGATAGCCGATAAAGGTTGCGGTAGTGAAAACCGGACCCGGCGTCACTTGGCCCACCGCGACAGCGTCAAGCAACTGCTTCTCCGTGAGCCAGTGCAGGCGAAGAACGAAGTCCGAGCGCAGGAACGCCAGCAGCACATAACCGCTGCCGAACAGCACCGACCCAATCTTCATGAAGACCAGGAAAAGCCGCCACAAACCGAAAGGAACAGCGGCTCCTGCGGCAATTGCACTCAAGAGCGCCATCAGGCTCTTCGGCTTCATAGCAGCCAGGTTGATCACGGAAGCCAACACTCCCGGCTTCGTTCTGAGAAACAAACTCGGCACAGCGGCCACAAGTCCACTGCACACCAGCAATAGAAGATTGTCGACTCCCAGCAGCGCCGCTGCCGTCGCCGCAGTCCCGATTGCCGCCAGAGATTTGGTCTTCACCGCAGTGCGTGAGAGTTTCCAGAATGCTTGCAGGATCACCGCGATCACCACCGGCTTCACGGCGTAGAGAACGCCGCTCACCCGCGGCATGGAGCCATACCGGACGTAGGCTGCGGCGATCGCGCTCACCAGAATCGCCGCCGGGATGATGAAGCAGCAGCCGGCTACCACCAGCCCCGGCCACCCGCGCTGGTTGTGGCCAATATAGATGGCCATCTCGGTGGAACTGGGGCCGGGAATAAGGTTGGCCGCGCCCAGGCGGTCGAGAAATTCCTGTTCGGTCAGCCACCGCCGGCGGCGCACGAACCCCTCTTCCATCAGCGCGATGTGGGCTGCCGGGCCGCCGAAGGCGATCGTCCCCAGCTTCAGAAAGGCCCAGGCGATCTCGCCCAGGCCGGCGCGCTGCTCACCCACGCCGGGCACGATATACGCTAACGGGCGTTAGCGGGTTCGGCATTGCGTAGGTAGTCGTCGGTCTTATTGAGCCAGTCCTTGCGTGGCGGATGAAAGACGTCAACGTCGACGGTATCCTCCAATGCTTCCGCTTTATGCGGCATGTTGGAAGGAATGCACAGGACCTCTCCCGAGCGCACCACGATTTCTTTCCCATCGATCCAGAACTTGAGCGCCCCATCCACCACGTAGGTGAGCTGCTCGTTCACGTGGCTGTGTTCGGGAACTACCGAGCCCTTCTTGAGCAGGATGCGGGCGATCATCAGCTCATCGCCGGTAATCATCTGCCGGTCGATCAGCGGATTGAGCTTCTCCAACTCCACGTCATTCCAGCGAATATGCTTCAACATAGGCAGCCATTGTACCAGCGCCGGAGGACTGCAACCCGCGCTGCCTTTGTAGTAAATCAATGCCCGCTTTCCTCGGCCGTAGAGTCGCGCAGTTGCACCATTGGAGGCCCGCGTTACCGAGGTCACGTTGCTGGCCGGCGCGAAATGTCATTCAATATCACCCACGGAACCAGTACGCCCCGCGGAACTATCATGAAATCAATACGCCGTCTTTTCGCTCGGCTGTTGCTGTCGGCGTTGACTGGGATTCTGTCTGTCCCGGCTGCGTCGCAAACGCTTGCCCCTGCGTCTGAGAATCGCGGCCAGAAGATGCCGGTGACTACGGCGTCGCCGAGTGCGGCTCAACATTTTGAAGCCGGCATGGTGAACTTTGAAAACCATCGCTGGAATCTGGCCCTTCAGGATTGGCGTGAGGCGGTAAAGCTAGATCCCAATTTTGCTCTGGCTTATGCCTGGATCTGCTTCGATACCAGCGACCCTGCCGAAGAAACCATCGCCCGCAACAAGGCTCGGGCCACCATGAATTCCGCAAGCGCCGGCGAGCAGTTGATGATCCGCTGGATCATCGACGTCCATGAGAATAATTACGTTGAAGCGATAGCCGCCATGAACGACCTGGCCGCGGTTTACCCGGGCGACAAGCGTGTGAACTTTCTGGTGGGATATTGGCTTTATCGCCAGGACCAGTACGATCTCTCGCGCAAATTCACCCAGCGCGCGCTGGCGCTCGATCCGGCCTACGCCACGGCTTACAACCAGCTCGGATACCTTTATTCACGCAGCGGGGATTATGACCGTGCCCTGGAAGCCCTGGGCAAATACGTTCAGCTGCTTCCCCGTGAGCCCAATCCTCACGATTCTTACGCCGAAGTTCTTCGCCTGTCCGGCCGCTATAACGAGGCCCTGGAGGAATACCGGACTGCCCTGCGCATCGATCCCACGTTCTACATCTCGCAGAAGGAGCTGGGCGAAACTTATTCCCTCATGGGTGATGAGGAGCGCGCCCGGGTCGAATACGTCAAGGCCGTTCACGACGCGCCTTACTCCGGTGTGAAGGCTGAGTATCTGCAGAAACTGGCCCTCACTTGGGTTAGGGAAAAGAAATTCGTACAGGCCGACAAGGCTTATCGCGATGCCGCTGACCAGGCCAAAGCCATGCAGCAGTGGGTGTGGCAGGCGCGCGCCTACCGCTTGATGGCCATGTACCAGCCCGATTCAGCCATTGCCAATCAGGAATTGGATCAGGCCGGCCAGCTGCTGCAGTCCCATAAGGACGACGTTGATAAAGTTGATTTCGACGAAGAAAGAGCCCGAATCCTGCGGGTGCGTGTGGAACGCAATCTCCCCGCTAGTCCCAAAGCGCCGGTTAGCCCGGCGGCTCAGAGCGCGCTAGGGGAGTTAGAAAAGCTGACAGCGTCCGGAGCCAGCGTCAACATCGAGCGTACCTATCACGGGGCCAGCGGGGCCCAGCTGAAGGCGCAACAGAATTACAACCTCGCCATCGCTCACCTGGAAGAGGACAGCATCAACCCCCTCAGTATGAAACTGCTGGTTATCGCCTATCGCAAGACCCACGCCGTTGCGCAGGCGGCAAATATGGCGCGCACGCTGATGCTGTGGAAGATTCCCAGCATGGAAGAGGTTCTGACCGTCCAGGCATTTCGCGCCCAGGAAACTGCGGTCACCGCCAAGAAGTAATTGACGGCGACCGCTCACCTCGGATCGAGTTCTCAATCTTTCCCGCCGGCTCAGGCCGTGTGTTTCATGGGCTCGCTTGGACGGCTCTGATTGTCGAAATGACGGTCCACGGATGCCGTTACCCGCTCTACGAATGCCAGGGGGTCCTGCGAGGGGCATGCGGACCGGTGCAGTAGACGAAGCACTTCTGTGATTCTGCGTAAACGTTCGTTTTGCAACTCGTAATCGGCTTCCTGATCGCAAGTCTCCGCCGCAGTTTCAATATAGCGCCACAGAAATTCGCTGAGCTGGTCGATGGTGGTTCGCAAATCTTCGATCAGGCCCTTGTTCAGAACTCCGTTAAGAATCTGTGTCTGGTCTTTGGGGCTGGAGTTCTGGAACGCCTTCCAGTGCAGGTGCACCAGAAGGGCCTGAAGTTCTTTCGATATCCGTGTCACCCGGTCTGCAGTGTCCTTCATTTTCTGGCCTCATCTGACTGCTATCTGGTTTTGAGACGTGCCGACATCTGCAACTTTGCCGTCCGTTCAAGTGCGAGTGGCAACGTTCTCTAATGCAGTTCCCCGGCCAAACCTGCTGTATGACTACCCTTTCCTACGGTGAAATATTTTCTAAAGTATTGAAAACAATATGCGGACTTAGGCCGACACTGTCCTTTGGGACATGGATTAAGGCGGTCTGAGGACGGGGTGAGAGAGTGTACTTCCGCGGACTGGGTGAGCAGTTTCTTCAGCGCCAGAGAACGCCAAAAGGCAAAATTTTCTGGGCGAAACTTATACGAAAAAATCTCTTATAATACATAGATGCGCTCCCCTGTCTCTGCCTCGCTATCCTGGGCTCACCCTCTGGTTGCGACATGGTTCGTCGCAAAATTTGGTACGCCCACAGAACCTCAGGAGCAGGGCTGGCCGCACATTCTTGCCGGTAAGACCACGCTCATCTCGGCGCCGACCGGCTCCGGCAAGACGCTGGCCGCGTTTCTCACCTGCATTGATGCTTTGGTCCGCAAAGCTCTGGCCGGCGGCCTCAGCGATCGCACGGAGATTCTCTACGTTTCGCCCTTGAAGGCCCTGGGCAACGACATTCAAAAGAACCTGGAAGTGCCGTTGGGTGAGATCCTGGCGCTGGCCGGCGAGCAAGGGCTGCTGATGCCGGAGATTCGCGTCGCTGTTCGCACCGGTGACACGCTCATGCACGAGCGCCAGCGCATGCTCAAGCGGCCTCCGCACATCCTGGTAACAACGCCGGAGTCGCTCTACATCCTGCTCACCGCGCAGCGCAGTCGCGAAATCCTGCGCGATGTCAAAACCGTCATCGTGGATGAAATCCACGCCGTGGCCGACGACAAACGCGGCTCGCATCTGGCTCTCTCCCTGGAACGGCTCGACGTGTTGACCGGGCGCCGGGCGGTGCGCATCGGTCTTTCCGCTACCCAGAAGCCGATTGAAACTGTGGCCCATTTCCTTACCGGAATCGGCCAGCCTGATCCCGTGGTAGTAAACATCGGCCACAAGCGCGCCCTCGAGCTAGCCATTGAAGTCCCCGGCCAGGAACTTGGCCCGGTGGCCAGCAACGAGCTCTGGGACGAGACTTACGACCGCATCGGCCAGCTGGTGGAAGAGCATCGCTCCACACTGGTATTCGTCAACACCCGCCGCCTGGCCGAGCGCGTGGCTTTCAACCTGGCTGAGCGCCTGGGCGAAGACGCGGTGGCGGCGCACCACGGCAGCCTGGCTCGCAAGCTGCGATTGGAAGCGGAAAACAAGCTCAAGAACGGCCAGGTCAAGGTGCTGGTTGCTACGGCTTCATTGGAGCTGGGAATTGACGTTGGTTACGTCGATCTCTCCATCCACATCGGCTCGCCGCGATCGGTGGCGGTGGCCCTGCAGCGGTTTGGCCGAGCCGGACACTGGCGTGGCGCGGTGCCTAAAGGCCGTTTCTTCCCCACCACGCGCGACGAGCTGATCGAATGCGCCGCGCTGGTTCGCGCCATTCATCTGGGGGAACTTGACCGCCTGATCATACCCGCATCGCCGCTTGACATTCTGGCCCAGCAGATCGTGGCCATGTGCTCGGCCGATGAGTGGGAAGAAGATGAGCTCTTCGCCACTGTCACACGTGCCTACCCCTATCGCGATCTCGCGCGCAAGGACTTTGACGACCTTCTGGCCATGCTCGCCGACGGCATCGCCGCCGAGCGCGGCCGCTTCGGCGTCTACCTCTATCGCGACCGCGTGAACAAGCGGCTGAAGGCCCGCCGTGGCGCCCGCATGGTGGCCATCATGAATGGCGGTGCGATTCCTGAGACCAATCTTTATACCGTGGTCGCCGAGCCCGAGGGCACGGTGGTAGGCACGCTGCATGAAGACTTCGCCGTGGAGAGCATGAAGGGCGACATCGTGCTCCTGGGTAACATGAGCTGGCGCATCCGCCGTGTGGAGAGCTCGGGACGAATTCTGGTGGAAGACGCACATGGGGCCCCCCCTTCAATTCCTTTCTGGCTGGGGGAAGCGCCGGGACGCACCGAAGAGCTGTCGCGCCAGATCGGCGAGCTGCGGCAGAAGATCAGCGATCTCACGCCCAACATCGTCCCCGGCTTCGTTAACCAGAAATCTCCCGAAGTGCAGACAGCGGTGGAGTGGCTCAAAAGCGAGTGCGGACTCGACGACTCCGGCGCCGAGCAAGCCATCGAGTACGTGGTGACCGGCCGCACCGTGCTGGGCGCCGTGCCCACCTTCGACACCATCATTGCCGAGCGCTTCTTTGACGAGGGCGGCGGCATGCAGCTGGTGCTGCATGCCCCATTCGGGGCGCGCATCAACAAGGCCTGGGGGCTCTCCCTGCGCAAGCGCTTTTGCGTCTCATTCAACTTCGAACTGCAGGCAGCGGCCACCGACAACGGCATCAATATCGCTCTGGCCGAGCAGCACAGCTTCCCACTGGCCGATGTCTTCAACTTCCTTCACGAAAACACCGTGAAGGAGGTACTGCAGCAGGCGGCGCTGCTCTCGCCGCTGCTCGAGACTCGCTGGCGCTGGGACGCCAACCGTTCCCTGGCCCTGCTGCGCTACTGGAATGGCAAGAAGATTCCGCTTCAGGTCCAGCGCACCCGCTCCGCCGATCTGCTGGCGTCGGTTTTTCCCGATGTTGCCGCCTGCCAGGAGAATGTCGATGGGCCCATCCAGGTGCCGGACCATCCTCTCATCCGCGAGGTGATGAAAGACATCTTCCATGAAGCCATGGACCTCGACGGTCTGAAAGAAGTCCTGCGCCGCATTCACTCCGGCCAACTCAAGTGTCTGGCGGTGGATACGCCGGTGCCATCGGTCTTCTCGCACGAGATTCTGAACAGCAATCCCTACGCCTTCCTCGACGACGCGCCGCTGGAAGAGCGCCGGGCCCGCGCGGTGGAGATGCGCCGCACCCTGCCGGAAGCGGTTCTTAAGGAGGTCGGCGGTCTGGATCCCGCGGCTATCGCCGAGGTCCGCGACGACGCCTGGCCCGATGTCCGCGATGCCGACGAACTGGCCGATGCGTTGCTAACGCTGATCGCGCTGCCGGAGACCGCGGCTCGCCCGGTTGGCACGGCCGCCCTCGGCGGTGCGGGTTGGCAGCCGTTCTTCGATCGGTTGCAACAATCAAACCGCGCTATCCGGGCCAGAATCACGTTTTCTCTCCAGAACTCTTCGCAAGCGCAGCCGGGCGCGGCCGGGCCGCAGGATTCTTCTGAGTGCTGTTTCTGGCTCTCGACCGAAAAAGCCAAGACCTTCCGCGCCATTTATCCCCAAGCTCAATTTGAAACCGAGCCCCCGCAGATCGAGGCCGAACCACCCTCTCGCGATGATGCTCTCAAAGCCATGATCACCGGCTGGCTCTCACATCTCGGGCCGACTACGGCTTCTTACCTCGCTAAACTGCTCCACCTTCCGCTCGCCGATGTCGACAAGACCCTGCTGCGCATCGAATCCACCGGCCTGATCCTGCGCGGCAAGTTTGAAAAACTCGAAGGCGACGAACAGCAGTGGTCGGAGCGGCGTCTGCTGGCCCGCATTCACCGCCTTACGCTTGGCTCTCTGCGCAAACAGATTGAGCCCGTGACCTCGGGCGTCTTCATGCGTTGGCTGCTGCGCTGGCAGCACGCGGCGCCGGGAGCGCAGGTGCGTGACGAGCGCGGCACGCTCGAAGTCCTGCGCCAGCTTCAGGGATTTGAAATTCCTGCCAGCGCCTGGGAGCGCCACGTTCTCGCCCGCCGCATCAGCAACTACGATCCCAAGGTTCTCGATCAGCTCTGCCTGACCGGCGCCGTCGGCTGGGGACGCTTGTCGCCGCATCCGGCCATGCTGGAAGATTCCGCGGGAAGCGCGCGCCGCGTGGTCCCCACCAGCGTTGCCCCGATCACCTTCTTTGTACGCGAGCAGGCGGAATGGATGGCGCTACCCACCGTGCGCTCGGCGCATCGCGAAGCCGAGCGTGAAGTCAAAGGCCTGAGCCCCGATGCGCGAGTCGTGCTCAACTTCCTGCGCTCGCGCGGCGCTTCCTTCTTCACCGACATCGTGCGCGGCACCGGCAAACTCAAAGCCGAAGTGGAGACGGCTCTGTGGGAACTGGTGGCCGGCGGCCTGGTCACCGCGGACGGCTTCGATAATCTGCGCGCGCTCATCGATCCCAAGCGGCGCGCCGGCCAGGGTTCGGGCAAGAGCAACCGTCCGCGTCACAGCGCCGGCCGCTGGTCGCTGCTTAATCCCACCTTTTCTGAGGATGCCTCGCAGGCCGTCGAAACCGTCTGCCGCGTCCTTCTGGAGCGCTACGGCGTGGTCTTTCGCGAGCTGCTGGCGCGCGAGAGCATTCTGCCCTCGTGGCGCGAGCTGCTCATCATGTTCCGGCGACTGGAAGACCGCGGCGAGATCCGCGGCGGTCGCTTCGTCTCCGGCTTCGTCGGCGAGCAGTTCGCTCTGCCCATCGCGGTGGAGTCCCTGCGCGCCGTCGAGAATCTGCCTCCCAGTGGCGAAATCGTCACCATCTCCGCCGCCGATCCGCTGAATCTTGCCGGTATCATTGTCCCCGGCGAGCGCGTGCCGGCCATTTCCGGTAAATCGGTGAGCTTCCGGGACGGCGCAGTGGTGGAAACGCCGGAGGTCCAGCCGCTGAGCATCGCCGGACGCGCTTGAGAACACCATGAGCAGCGAACCACAAGAGCTGATACAGGGCGAAGACTACTACCTGGAAAACGGTAATTGGGTTTTCACCGCCAAGTATCTGCTTCGCCGCGGCTACTGCTGCCGGTCAGGTTGCAGGCACTGTCCCTACGGGTTTGTGAAGGAAGAAGAGCAGTAGCATTCTACCCGCAGTCCCGAGCGCAGCGAAAGATCTCAGAGAAAAAGCTATTCGTATCTGAGCGCAATCACCGGATCCAGCCGCGCGGCCTTGATCGCCGGATAGATTCCAAAGAACAGTCCTACGCTGCAGGACACCGCCACGGCGATCATGATGGCCCACATCGGCACCGACGATGGGAAGTGGACCGCCTGCAGGATCAGGCTGATCAGTAGAGATAGAATGACGCCCATGATCCCGCCGACGCCGGTCAGCGTCATGGCCTCGGTAACGAACTGGAAGCTGATGTCGCGCTTGCGCGCGCCAATGGCCTTTCGTACTCCGATCTCCCGGGTGCGCTCGGTGACCGACATCAGCATGATGTTCATCACGCCCACGCCGCCCACCAACAGCCCGATCGAGGCCACAACCACAACATATTTCAGGATGCCGGCCATGATGTCGGCAAATTGATTGCCTAAGGCTTCTGCCGAGCTGATGCCGAAATTGTCGGGCTTGTTCAGCGGCACGCGGCGGCGCAGGCGCAGCAGCCCGCGGATCTGGTCTTCTGCTACCACTCTCATGCCCGGCTTGGCCTGGGCAATGATGAAGTTCTCGTCGTCCTGGGGATAGTGTTTGCGGTAGGTGCGATAAGGTATGAGCACCTCGCTGTCACCCTGCTGTCCCACGGTATTCTTTTTCTTCTGAAAAACGCCCAGCACTTTGAAGAGGTTCCCGTCGACCAACACCTGCTTGCCTTCCGCTTGCTCCCCGGGAAATAAGGCCTTTTCGGTATCGAAGCCCAGTATCACCACATCCTCACGATGGAGGTCCTCCATGTCGGTGAAGAACCTGCCTTCCTTCATGCGCCCGTTCACCACCTCAGAGTAGCTGGCAGTAACGCCGCGGAAAATAATCGCGTTGAGCTCGTGATTCTTGTTGCGCGCGGCGCGCGACGGCTGCGGGCCTTCCCCGATGTGGAACAGCGCCTCCACCACCACGTCCCTGACCGCCGGGCATTGGTCCTTCACGGCCATGCCGTCTTCGTAGGTCAGCGACTTGCGCGTGCGCTCCTCCGGGCTCAACCGCCCGAAATGGAAGCCGGGGTCGAATTTGAAGACGAAGAGATTGTCCACACCAAATTCGTTGAGCGAATCCTGAATGTTCTTCTGCACGCCCAGCAGCACTGATGAAACCAGGATCGCGACCGTCACCCCTATCACCACCCCCAGCACTGTCAGGAACGAACGAACCTTGTGGGTGCGGATGGTTTCCAGCGCCATCTTGATGTCTTCGGTCAGCAGGTTGCCGTGAATCATTTCTAAACCTCAAACCTCAGGGCTTCGATGGGATCGAGTTTGGAGGCCTTGTAGGCCGGATAAACACCGAAGATCGTGCCTATCAGCGTGGCGACAAAGATGGCGATGAAGACCCAGCGCAGGGGCAACGACATGGGGAACGGCGTCAGGTGGCTGATGGCGTAAGAAATGCCGAACGCGGCAACGATGCCAAGCAGCCCTCCGATGGCGGCCATCACCCCCGACTCAATCAGAAACTGCAGCAGGACATCGCGCCGCGTAGCCCCCACCGATTTGCGCACGCCGATTTCGCGAGTGCGCTCGGTCACGCTGGTCAGCATGATGTTCATGATCACGATGCCGCCGATCACCATGAAAATACCGACGATGAAAATAGAAGCGTTGGCCAGGTTGCCGGTCAGGTTCTGCCACAGGTCCATCAGCGCCGACGGCTCCACGATTCCAAAGTTGTCATCCTGCTTTGCGCCCAGGTGATGGTGCGCTCGCATCAGCATGCGGGCTTCATCTTCGGCCGGCTGCATCAGATCGCCGCTCAGGGCCTTGATGTTGATGTTCATGCTCGCCGTGCTGCCGTATGCCTTGCGCCAGGTTTGAATCGGTATGTAGACGAAGTTGTCCTGCGACTGGCCGAAGGCACTGCCCATCTCTTTGGCTACTCCCACCACTTCGTAAGCCTCTCCATCGATGTAGATGGACTTGCCCAGCGGGTCCAGGCCGGAAAAGAAACGCTTCGACACATCGGTACCGATCATGGTGACATTCGATCGATGTTCGTTGTCCGCGTCGGTGATGTACCGGCCGACGGCGGGCTCCTCGACGTCTATCTCACCGATGTTGGCGGTTACGCCGCGTATCTCGATATCTTCAATCGACTCGGCTTTATATTTGACCTTGCCCGGCCGGCGCACCTCCAGCCCGACCGCCGAAGCCAGCTGCATGTTGTCGCGGACGTACTCAAAATCTTCCCAGGTAATCTTCTTGTTGGTCCGCTGCAGCTTGAGGAACATCTCCTGGCTGCTGACAATGGGGTACTGCATCACCAGAAAAACATTGGCGCCGAAGTTGGCCACCTTGTCGGCCACGTACTTGTTGGTTCCCTCCACCACTGAGACCACCACGATCAGCGTGGAAACCGAGAGAATGACTCCCAGCAGGGTAAGAAACGTTCGCAGCTTGTGCGCGCGCAGCGTTTCCAGCGCGATCAGCAGGGGATCCTTGAGAGAAACCTTACGATGCAAATTGGCGGTCGTGTCCATCTCTGTCTTAGATAAACTCTGCTTCAAGTCTAATCCCAGCCCCTTGTCTGGAAGACGAAAATCAGCGCCAAAAGTTCCATTTTGCGAAGTCTTTCTTTGGTTTAGCGCATATCTGAAGTCCTTCTTTGCTGTATCGCATATCTAAGGTGTTGGACTTCGGCCGAGCCGCTTTGGTTTGACGATTTTCCTGCGGTTAGAGACAATAACCCTTAGCCGAAAAAGTGGGCCTGTGGCGCAGCTGGGAGCGCGCTTCCATGGCATGGAAGAGGTCGTCGGTTCGATCCCGACCAGGTCCACCATTCTTCCCTCAATAATCTTTCTCGCAAACCAGAGTTACCAGATTGACACCGGTAGTTTTTCTTTGTCCGGGAGGGGCACTTCGCTACCGCGCCGCTTCCGCCAATTCCTGCGCTGCTGGAGCCACTGCTACCTGCGGCGGGTTCGAGAATTCCAGGGCGCTATCTTCGAGCGGCGACCATTTCAGGGTAAGAGTGTCGCGGAAATAGTTCTGATAGACGCGCCACGGCGCCTCCCGGCCTTGCTTGGGCCACTTGGCCAGCGAGCGCTCAATGTAGCCGGGTGTGAAATTTTGCACGAATGGCTTCACGTCGCCGCTCCCGGAATACCTCGGCGTCACCTGGCGCATGCGTTTGCGATCCATAGCATTCAAGAGGCGGCAAACGTAATTACAGATCAGATCGGCTTTCAGCGTCCAGGAAGCGTTGATGTAGCCAAAAACTGAAGCCAGGTTGGGCACGCCGGACATCATCACCCCCTTGTAGGCCACGGTGCCGCCCGGATCCACGCGCTGTCCATCCACCGCTAACTCGATTCCGCCCACGGTCTGCATGACCAGGCCTGTCGCGGTGACGATGATGTCCGCTTCCAGTTCTTTGCCGGATTTGAGCAGCACTCCCTTTTCGGTAAAGGTGTCGATGTGGTCGGTCACCACACTGGCCTTGCCCGCTTTGATGGCCTCAAACATATCCGCATCCGGAATCAGGCACATGCGCTGCGACCACGGTCTATACCGGGGAGTGAAGTGGGTAGCGACGTCGTACTCCGGTCCCAGATGCTCGCGCGCTTTTTTCAACAACAGGTTTTTGATCACATTGGGGAAGCGCTGCGAGAACTGGTAAATCCCGGTCATGAAGGTGACGTTCTTCCAGCGGCCCAGCCGGTAGGCCCACGTGGTTGGAAGAATGCGGCGCAGGAAGGTCGCGATCCTGTCGGTTTCCGGAATCGAGATTACGTATGTCGGCGAGCGCTGCAACATGGTCACATGCCCGGCGGTTTTGGCCATGGCCGGGACCAGTGTAACTGCCGTGGCGCCGCTGCCGATGATGAGCACGCGCTTGCCCGCATACTCCAGATTCTCCGGCCAGGCCTGCGGGTGAATCATTTGTCCGCGGAAGCGGGTGGCGTTGGGGAACTCCGGTAAATACCCGGCGGAATAGCTGTAGTAACCGGCGCACGAAAACAGAAAATTGCAGCTGAGCGTCACAGCCTCTTCGCGTCCGTCGTCGGTAATGCGCACGGCCTCGATGTTCCATCGCGCATCGGGCGTGGACCAGGAGGCGCGCTTGATCTGGTGGCGAAAGCGGATGTGCGGCGTGATGCCTTCGTCGCGTGCAGTGGCGGTAATATATTCGCGGATATCGTCGCCGGGAGAGATGATCTTGGGCATGGTCCAGGGGCGGAAAGAGTAGCCCATGGTCAGCATGTCTGAGTCGGAGCGAATGCCGGGGTAGCGGAACAGGTCCCATGTTCCGCCGATGCGCACCCTCTGTTCCAGGATGACGTAGCTTTTCCTTGGGCAGAGCTTCTGCAGATGGTGGGCGGCGTCAATTCCCGACAAGCCGGCTCCCATGATCAGCACGTCGAAGTGTTCCTGGGGCATTGGATGGCTCCAAAAAGCCGTGGTACGAACATAACACAGCAAGAACCGCGTGCAAATGGCCTCGATCTGCCTACTTGTCGCGCGCGCCCAGATGCGCGCTTGTCGGGGATTTCCTTACTGCCCATCGAGCTTTGGCGAACATTCCTGACTTGGCGAAAGCCAAGCTGAGTCTTAGGCTAGACACAGATTCGTTCGAAAATCAGGGAATGCACGGAGGCTGGCCGTGGTGCAACGAGTATTGGTGGTCGATGACGAGCCGAGCATAACCTCAACTCTTTCCCTCATCCTGGAGTCCTACGGATTCGAGGTCAAGTCTGCGAATAGCGGGCCGGAGGCGCTGGAGATCGCCCAATCATTCGGACCGGATGCTCTCATCACCGATTACGCCATGCCGGACATGAACGGCCTGGAACTGGCCGCGGAGTTGATCAAGCTCTTTCCCGGGTGCCGCATCATTGTATTCTCCGGGCAGTCCCGCATCCCGTCATCGGCCATACCGGGTTACCGAGTCTTACCTAAGCCTGTTCCTCCCGCCGCATTTCTGAACGTCCTCAAGCCGGAGCTCGCGGAAGGGGAGCCGGTTGCATCCCGTCAGCCGCGAGTGTTGTGCATCGACGATGTCGAGTCGCATCGCTATTCGGTGGCGCGGCTCCTGCGGCTGGCCGGTTTTGACGTAGCTGAGAGTTCACGAGGCAATGAGGCCCTTTCGTCCTCGCCACCGCCGGATGTAATCGTTCTGGATGTGGGCCTGCCTGACATCAACGGTTTTGAAGTCTGCCGACTGCTCAAGGCGCAGCAGGAAACGGCTTCCATACCGGTAATCCATCTCACGGCATCGCACCTGGACGAAGACGACCGCAGTGAGTCGCTGGAAGCCGGCGCTTACGACTACATTACCGAACCTTTCGATCCGGACCATCTCCTGAAACAGGTCCGCTCGGCCCTGCAGCTTCGCTATCTTGAGTTCCAACGGCCGGCATGAGGCGGCCTGATGTCTCGGTCCGGGAATCCTCCTCACAGGCGGCGATCCCGGGGGCCTCGCGTGGACTTCCCTCGTATAATGGCGCACAGACATTTTACTCAGCACCGAAGGTCCCGGCCTTGCCCGACCAGACCAAGCCCGTAATTCTGAATGTTGACGACGCTGAAGCTCAGCGCTATGCAGTAGCGCGGACGCTGGAGGGCGCCGGTTTTACGGTATGGCAGGCGGGGACAGGCCAGGAAGGTCTGGAGAAAGCAGCGAAACTGCCCGACCTGATCATCCTCGATATCAAACTCCCGGACATCAACGGCTTTGAAGTATGCCGCCGGCTGAAGGCCAATCCGGAGACTGCATCGATCCCCGTACTGCACCAGTCGGCCATGTTTGTTGATTCCCAATTTCGGGTCACTGGCCTGGAGGGTGGCGCGGATGCATATCTCATCCATCCAATCGAGCCGGAGGAACTGCTGGCAACCGTAAGGGCCCTTTTGCGCCTGCGCCGCGCGGAGCGGGACCGCCGCGAAAGCGAGACTCGCTACAGAACGATGTTCGATCTAACCCCGATGCCCTGCTGGGTCTTTGATCTTGAGACGCAGCGGTTCGTTGAGGTGAATGAATCGGCGATCCGCACCTATGGCTATTCGCGCGAAGATTTTCTGACGCTGAACCTCGGGGATATCTCGGAAGACCTGCCTGAGCTGGTTCAGGCCATGAGAGACGATTTGTTTGCAGGCAACACCTCGGGACGACACCGCTGCCGCGATGGCAATTGGATCGAAGTCGAAGGCTCGTGTCAGAGCATCCAGCTCGGGGGGAAGCGGTTGGGCCTGGCCATTTTCAATGACGTTACCGAACGCAACCGCATGGTAGAGCGGGAGGCAGCCGCACAGATCCGCCGCGAGGTGCTGGGACGCCTGATGGCAACTCAAGAAGCAGAGCGCCAACGCATCGCCCGCGAACTTCATGATGAGGCCGGCCAGCTGCTGGCTTCTCTCCTGGTCGGCCTGCGCTCAGTCTCCGAGAGCAAACGACTGGAAGATGCCCGCAAGCAGGCCAAACAATTACGTTCTCTCGCCAGCCGCGCCATGGATGAAATCGGCAATCTTGCGCGCGGCTTGCATCCTACTGTGCTGGATGATCTGGGACTCGCGGCCGCACTCTCGAGACTGCTGGCCGATTATGAAAAGATCCATGGAGTGCGGGTTACTCTGAAGACCGGCCGTTGCCGGCCTGACCAGCTCCCACCCGCGGTCCAGATCGGCCTGTACCGGATCATTCAGGAAGCATTGACGAACGTCGCGCGCCATGCAGAGGCCAAGTCCGTGAAGGTGACGTTTAAGCCAATACCCAAAGCCGTTGAAGTCACCGTGGAGGACGACGGTAAGGGCTTTGACTCTTCGGTCCAGGGACGCAATATAGGAAGCCGCCTCGGCCTGCAGAGCATGCGGGAACGCGCAGCATTTCTGGGTGGACGGGTGGAGATTGCCTCAGGACGGGGAGGAACCCGCATCGTGGCAAGGATCCCCACTGAACCCGTCCAGGCGGCCTCCCGACGAGCTTGATGGACTAAACGATGAAGGGAAATCCAAATTCGGGTCCGCGCTCGAAGATTCGCGTGCTCATCGCGGACGATCATGCGATTTTGCGCTCAGGCCTGCGCATGCTCATCAACTCGCAGCCGGATATGGAGGTCGTGGCGGAGGCGGAGGATGGCAACCAGGCGATCGAGAAGTGCCGGACAGTAAAGCCGGATGTAGCCATAGTAGACGTCACCATGCCCAATTCCGGCGGGCTCAAATCCATCGGCGAGATGACGCGCCGCTGCCGGACCACCCGCGTGCTGGTTCTCACTATGCATAGCGAGCCGGCGTACCTGCGCACGGCGCTGGCCGCCGGAGCCCTGGGCTACGTGCTCAAAAAGAGCGTGGATGCCGATCTGCTTTCCGCCATTCGTGCTGTCCACCAGAGCAAAACCTACGTGGATCCTGAGCTGGCTGACCACCTGGTGCGCGACGCTCTTCGTGGAACCGGCGCGCAATCCGCGGCGGCACAGCGGCCGGTGCTCAGCACGCGTGAATCGCAGGTTTTGAAGATGGTGGCGGAAGGCTTCAGCAGCAAGGAGATCGCTGCACAGATCTTTGTGAGCACTAAGACGGTTGAGACCTATCGCGCCCGCATAGCGGAAAAGCTGGGCCTCGACTCACGCGCGGCTCTGGTGCGCTATGCGCTGGAATCAGGCGTGCTATCCACCGATAAACTGGCCACGCCGGGTGGACGTCCGCCCGCCCGGCGCGAGGAACCCAAAGAAGAAACGAAATAGGAATTTCCCCGACAGCCGCAATTCCCGCGGTGTCCTTCAATAATAAGTGTAGGTATGCCCATTTCGAGATCTGGGGATCCGCCCTGTGTATAAGAAAACTGTGTTGTGTGTGGAGAAGGATGGCGGACGGGGGAAAGCACGTTGTGCTGCCCTGGAGAGTGCCGGCTACAAAGTGATCGTCGCCGCGGACGTTGCCGAAGCCTTGAAGATCTTCGTGTCGCAGACGATTGACGCCGTGTTGCTCGATTCCAGTTACGGCACCGGCAAGAAAGATTCTCCCGGAGCTTTGATGGGGAACATACGCCCGCATGTGCCGATCATCGTGATGCGCGGCGATCACGCACAGGTTCGCACCGGACCTTTTGCGGACGTGTTCCGCAAACGCGACGGGACCCGCGCCCTCCTGCGCATTCTGGAGAACGTGGTGGGCAACAGTTCTACCGGATCGCGCGGGAAGTCTGCCGGCCAGTAGCTCGTGTCAAGGCCCGCGTCTTCGGCCGGCCGGCCCTGTGCTCTGTCAGGGTTTTTAATTACAGGGCCATCAAGAATTGGTAGGTTTCCCGATAGACCGTAAGCTTCTCGCAAATGAGAATCCTTTGAGCTCATTTGAGCTGATTGTGAATAGTAGGCTTCTCTCATAAGGCGAGTTAGGGGCGAAAGGAGTAATCCATGGTTGCAGTATTGGTGGTAAATGACCATGAAGCCCAGCGTTATGCCTTGGCGCGTAGCCTGGAACAAGCGGGCTATTCCGTGGTAACCGCGGCCAGCGGAAAAGAGGCATTGATACAGGCGGTGGATCGACCGGACGTGATCGTGCTCGACGTGGGATTGCCCGACATGACCGGGTTTGAAGTTTGCCGGCGGCTGAAGGCCGATCCCCGGACCGAAAGCATCCCGGTGGTTTTCCTCAGCGCGACCTATCAAAGCGGTTCTTCCCGCGACCTGGGAGAACAGGTTGGAGGCGCGGCCTACCTGTTTCAGCCCGTCGATCCCGGCACTCTCGCGGCAGTCATTCAGGGAGCTTTAGCTCGATCCGCGCGTCCGGTCTGAGCCTTGTCCGAAGCGGCAGGACCCTAATTGGAATTAAGTCGATCATAAGTTTGCAATGAATCGAGAAAAACCTTTTCCAGCGGCCAAAAGGGCGGTCGCAGAGAATCCCGGAAACCATGGTTTCAGATGAACATATTCGCGAGTTGTGCGCCCGCGTCGTCGGCACCAGTGGCAGTGAGTTCCAGGACGCTCTTCTGGAATTGCAGGAAGCCATCGAACTGCGCCTGGGTCCCGATGAACAGAACAGCGAGAAACGGTCGAAGAAGTGATCTCTCGTCCGCGCCCACGCAGAAAACAGATTAGACTGGATTATTTGGAGGTTTGATTGGCGATGAGCCGCATAGGTGATGTTTTGAAGAAACACGAATCCGATCTCCTGGCGGAGTGGTTGAAGGCGCAGATGGCGACGGGATTTCGCCGCGACATGATCGGCGAGTCAGAACTCCAGGAGCAGTCGCGGGAGTTTTTGCGCCTGCTGCAAAGCGCCACGCAGAGCGAGGACGGCGATCTGCACCAGACTTCTTCCTGGGCGCCGATGCGCGAGATGCTGAAGAGGCTCTCCCGGTCGCGCGCCAAGCAGGGATTCACGCCGTCACAGACTGCAACCTTTGTCTTCTCGTTCAAAGAGCCTCTTTTTAACCGCTTGCGGCAGGAGCATAAGAACGACGGCGACGGCTTGTTCCGCGATATCTGGACCGCCTCCGAGTTGCTGGACAAGCTGGGCCTGGTGACGACAGAGGAATTTCAGAAAGGGCGGGAAGAGTTCATCGCGCGGCAGCAGCAGGAGATGTTGGAGCTTTCCACTCCCGTCGTAAAGCTATGGGACGGCATTCTGGCTCTGCCTCTGATCGGCACTCTGGACAGCGCGCGGACCCAGGTGGTGATGGAATCGCTGCTGCAGAAGATCGTGGAGACCGGCTCGCAAGTGGCGATCATCGATATCACGGGCGTGCCCACGGTGGATACGCTGGTGGCGCAGCATCTGATCAAGACCGTGACTGCCGCGCGGCTGATGGGAGCCGACTGCGTCATCAGCGGAATCCGCCCGCAGATTGCCCAGACTATCGTTCATCTCGGAGTCCAACTGGGAGAGGTTATTACCAAAGCCAGCCTGGCGGACGCTTTCGCCCAGGCACTGCGCGGCCTTGGTCTTTCCGTCGGGCGGCCGGCGACGCTGAAGGTTTAAGGAGGACTCGTGGATAAGATTCCCATATTGCGCATGGGCGCGTTTCTCCTGGTAACCATTCAGGTCGATATGCATGACCGGCTGGCTCTGACCCTGCAGGACGACCTCACCAACCGCATCGTCGAAACCGGAGCGCGCGGAGTTCTGATCGACATTTCCACCTTGCAGATGGTGGACTCGTTCATCGGGCGCATGCTGGCCAATATCGCCTCCATGTCACGCATCCTGGACGCGCAAACGGTAGTCGTGGGCATGCAGCCGGCGGTAGCCATCACCCTGGTAGAGCTGGGACTCTCTCTGCACGGAGTACGTACGGCGCTCAATGTAGAACGAGGAATGGAGCTGTTGAAGGCCGCCATCACCCCCAACGTAGACGGGAGCGCGCATGGCGCTGTTGAAGCATGAAACGTTACCGGTCAAGACGTCAGCCGATATCGTGATGGTTCGGCAGATGGCGCGCACCTGGGCGGCTGAGCTGGGATTTGGCCTGGTGGACCAGACCAAGCTGGTCACCGCGGCCAGCGAACTGGCGCGCAATACGCTCGACTACGGCCGCGGCGGCACGGTCCGTTTCGAAGCTCTGAATGATGGCCCGCGGCGCGGCCTTCGCCTGATCTTCGAAGACCAGGGCCCCGGGATTCCTGACATCGAACTGGCGATGCGAGACGGCTACACCACCGGCTCCGGCCTGGGCCTGGGCTTGAGCGGCTCCAGGCGGCTGGTGAACGACTTTGAAATTTCTTCTCGCGTAGGCGAGGGAACGCGAGTAGCGATCACCCGATGGAAATGACTTTGCCCCAGAGCATCTGCATCGCCGTGCACGACCAGAGCCAGGTGGGCGAAGCCCGGCGGGAGGCCACTCTGCTTGCCGGCAAGCTTGGCCTGGATGAGGAGACTGCTGGACGCCTTTCCATCGTGGTAAGCGAGGCGGCGCGCAACCTCTCTCTCCACGGCGGAGGCGGCGAGATCATCGTGAGCAGCCTGGATGGCCGCAAACAGCCTTGCGTTGAATTGCTGGCCATCGATCGCGGTCCGGGGATGGACCTGCAGAAGTGCATCCGCGATGGCTACTCCACCGCGGGGACACCCGGCACCGGGTTGGGAGCTATTACCCGGCTCGCCGACGCCTTTGATGTGCACTCCGCACCCGGCGGCACGGTCCTGATGGCCCGCTTCGTTTCCCGCCGCACCCCGCGGCATCACCATCAGGAAAGCCTGGATTACAGCGCAACCTCAGTTCCCTTCACCGGCGAAACCCTCTGCGGAGACGCATGGGCGGCGGTACAAACGCACAGCACCAATACCTTTCTTGTAGCCGACGGCCTCGGGCACGGGCAATACGCTGAAGAGGCCGCTCGCGAAGCCGTTCGTATATTTCACCACTCCAATGGCGCCTCCCCGTCGGAAATCATCGATCACGCGCATGGAGCTCTGCGCAGCACGCGCGGCGCCGCGCTGGCAATCGCCCGGATTGATCCTCACCAGCAGAAGCTGGTTTTCGCCGGCGTGGGCAATATCTCTGCCCTGGTTGCCGTTGATGGCGTTTCCCGCAACATGGTGTCGTTGAACGGGACTGTGGGGCATCTGATGCACCGGGTGCAGGAGTTCGTCTATCCCTGGACCAACAACGCGATGCTCATCATGCACAGCGACGGTCTGGGAACCAGGTGGGATCTGAAAAACTATCTTGGGCTGGCGCAACGCTCGCCCGGCGTAATCGCCGGGGTTTTGTACCGCGACTTCAGCCGGCAGCGCGACGACGTGACCGTGCTGGTAGCCCGATGCGCCCAGGACCAAACTCCATGATGCGCTCCATCCTCACTATCGAGATCCGCTTCGAACATGACGTGGTGCTGGCACGGCAGCGTTCGCGGCAGATTGCCGCGCTGTTGGGGTTTGGGCACCAGGACCAGACGCGCATCAGCACCGCCGTCTCCGAGATCGCGCGCAATGCGTTCCAGTATGTGGGTTCGGCAAAGGTCTCTTTCGGCGTGGATGAAGTCCCGGAACCTGCCATGTTCATCAGCGTTGAAGACAAGGGGAAGGGCATCCCCAATCTGCAGGAGATCCTCGACGGTCGTTATTCCTCCAAGACCGGCATGGGGCTGGGCATTGTGGGAGCACGACGCCTGATGGACTCCTTTGAGATTGAATCGGCGCGCGGCAAAGGGACCATGGTGAGGCTGGGCAAGACACTTCCTCCAACGCAAGGGACCATCCGCGCGCAGGCCGTAACCAAGATTGCGGAAGAACTTGCACGGCGGGTCCCGGAGACACCGCTGGAAGAAATCCAGCAGCAGAATAAGGAGCTCTTGCGCGTTCTCGAGGAACTCCGCGGGCGCACCGCGGAACTGGAGCGCCTGAATCATGAATTGGAAGATACCAACCGGGGAGTGGTTGCGCTCTACGCGGAACTGGACGATAAAGCCGACTCCCTGCAGCGTGCCAGCGACTTGAAAACGCGTTTTCTCTCGAACATGAGCCATGAGTTCCGCACGCCGTTGAACGCCATCCTCAGCCTCTCCCGGCTGCTGATCACACGCGCTGACGGGCCGCTCAGTCCGGAGCAGGAAAAACAGGTCGGCTACATTCGCAAATCAGCCGAGGACCTTTCGGAACTGGTGAACGATCTGCTTGACCTGGCGCGAGTGGAAGCGGGAAAGATAGTTGTCCGGGCGCGCGAATTTGAAGTCGCCGACCTGTTCAGCGCGCTGCGCGGAATGCTGCGGCCGTTGCTGGTCAGCACCTCCGTCGACCTGGTCTTCGACGAGCCGGAGAACATCCCGGCGCTCTACACCGATGAGTCAAAGGTTTCGCAAGTCCTGCGGAATTTCATCTCCAACGCGCTTAAGTTTACGGAGCGCGGACATGTGCGCGTCTCGGTGGAGCTGCCGGATCCCGAACATGTGCGATTCTCCGTCTCCGATACCGGCATCGGCATCGCTCCGGAAGATCAGGAGCGGATCTTTGAAGAGTGGGTGCAGGTCGACAGCCCGTTGCAGCGGAAGGTGAAGGGCACCGGCTTGGGGCTTCCGCTGTCCAAGAAGCTCGCCCAGATGCTGGGCGGCACGATTCAAGTGAAAAGCGAACCCGGCATGGGTTCGACTTTTTCCGTGGAGTTTCCCATCAATTATGGAGGAGCGCGCGAGGGACGCTATCTTGCTCCTTTACCCCAGGCCGTCGATCCCCACCGGCTTCCTGTGGTCGTGCTGGAGGACAACGCGGAGACCCTGGTGGTCTATGAATCTTTTCTTCGAGATTCCGCCTACCAGGTGCTTTCCGCAACACGGCTCAGCGAAGGCCGTGAATTGCTGCGCCGGATAAAGCCGGCCGCGGTCATCCTCGATGTGCTTCTGAACAACGAAAATACATGGACTCTGCTTACTGAACTGAAGAGCAATGAAGCCACGCGTGCCATCCCTGTGATCGTGGCGACTGTAATCGACAATGAACCCAAGGCCCGAGCTCTCAAAGCGGACGCATTCTGTGTAAAGCCCGTGGAGCAGGAGTGGCTCCGAAAAACTCTGGACCGACTGGTGCGCAAGCCCGGCGACACGGTGGTCCTCATCGACGACGATGAGATCGATCGCTACCTGATGCGCGGATTTCTTTCCGCAATGGGTTGTAACCTGGTGGAAATTGCCGATCCGATCGAAGGATTACGCCGCATCCGCCAGGACCGGCCCCGGCTGGTGATCCTCGACCTGATGATGCCGGAGATGAGCGGAGCCGAAGTCCTGCGGCGCATGAAATCGGATCCTTTGACGGCAGACATTCCGGTGATCATCAGCACCTCCAAGATCCTCAACCCCGAGGAAAAAAGCCTGCTGGAACGCGACGCTTGCGCCATAGTCCCGAAAGAGAGCGCATCCCGCGAGGCATATCAGGAATTAGTCTTCGCCGCTTTACAAAAGGCGGGGCTGGTCGCTCAGATCTGACAACTCGAGCACAACCAGTCAGGCCCTGCCCCGGGCTTCGAACCACCTCAGGCTGATCTTTGTGTATCCTATTGCCTTGGCCGTGCCGAATTGATTTGCAGGCGGAACTAACCCTCGATCCGGCCACTCTCATCTTAGGTAGAAACAGGAGCCCTGATGAAGTTTGTCTCAGGCGTAGTCAGTTTCGTTTTTGCAGCGGCGCTAGCATGCTTGGCGCAACCCGCCGGAAATTCTTCGCAACCGCCGAACCCGCCCGACCTGGATCCCATCATTAACCAGGTTCGCCAGGCGACCCAGGCAGCCAACGTCGACCTTGGCCGGCTGCAGATCGGGCGCTGGAAAGGCGACAGCGAGAACAAAGTGCAGATGCAGCAGGTGGCAGATTCTCTCAAAAAGAACCTGACCTATGCCGTTCCTGATCTGATCGGCGAAGTGCAATCCAGCAAGGGTAGTCTTTCCAGCACGTTCCGGCTTTATCACAATCTGAACGTAGTGTATGAGTTTCTTAATTCCCTGGCGGAGGCGGCAGGCGCCTACGGCAAAAAAGAGGAGTATGAGCCTCTGGCCGGCGATGCGACTTCCCTGGATAACGCCAGACAGGGACTTTCCACCTATATAGAAAAGGCCGCCGCCCGGCTGGAGCGACCAACCCCCACCCCGGCGCCAGTTCCCACACCTACTCCCAAGAAAGTCATCATTGACGATGATGAAACCCCCAAGAAAAAGCCCGCAACTACAAAGAAAAAAAAGACTTCCGCCCCACCCGCTAAGCCGTCACCCACTCCTCAATAGGAGCTGTTCCGGCGGGTTTGCTGGAACTTAGACGCTGCTCCCGGCGTCTATCTATCCAGGACTGCCATATTCGTCAGATTACGGCGGTCACTTCAGCAAGGAGTTGTCGCGGCCCTGCGTTCTTGATAACGTTGAGGTGTCGCCAAAGTAAAATGGCGGGAGCAGCCACATTGGGCAATGTCGCGAGCGCGATCACGATCCGGGCCGAAGAGGCCTCGATTGTCGCCGAACTGAAAACCGGTTCGGAGGACGCCTACAACTGGCTGATCCAGCGCTACCACCAGCCCATCTACAGCCTGGTCTATCGCATCCTCACGGATCCGGCTGACGCCGCCGATACTACACAGGAAGTGTTCCTTAAAGTCTTTCGCGGGATGAAGCGCTTTAATGGCGAGTGCAGCCTGAAAACCTGGCTCTACCGCATCGCCATCCACGAAGCTTCCAACCAGCGCCGCTGGTGGTTCCGTCACAAGAGCCGGGAAACTTCGATGGAAGCTCACGAGGACGGGGACGGAAACAGCTTTGGATTGTGCGACACATTCGCTGATCCGGCCGATTCGCCCTTTGAAGTTCTGGCTCACAACGAGATTCGCTCTCGCGTCGAACAGGAGCTGAAACAGGTGCCCGAGCCTTATCGCACCACGGTGGTGCTGCGCGACATTGAAGGGCTCGCCTACGAAGAGATCGCCGATGTCCTGCAGATCTCTCTGGGCACGGTGAAATCGCGGCTGATCCGGGGACGCGAAGCGCTGAAGAAACGTCTGGAAGGATTCGTCAGAGAGATGGAAACAAGCTCGGTCAAGAATGACGCCGGGTCGGTCATCAATCTCGCCGGCGAAGCGGAAGCGGAGGCGTCATGAGGTGTAATCAAGCCCGGCGCCAGTTCTCCTCCTATATCGATGGCGCAGTCAGCGGCCTGGAAATGCGTGCCATCTCGGTGCACCTGCAGCAGTGTACCGCTTGCCGCGACGAATACAAGCAGCTGGAAAATACACGCGTTCTGGTTTCTTCGCTGGGGCGCAAGCACGCGCCGCCGGAACTGGCACTGCGCATCCGCATCCGGCTGTCGGCCGAAAACTCGCGGACCTGGAGTCAGGTGATCAGCGGCCACGCGTTGGCCCTGCAGTACGCTTTCCGGTCGTTCATGCTGCCGGCGACGGCGGGCATGGTAACGGCTGCGTTCTTCTTTGCCATCCTGATCGGGTTCTTTGTGACTCCGCGCGTCAGCGCCGATGACGTACCGACCATGCTCTATACTCCGCCCCGGCTGGAGAGCTCCACCTATCCGGAAAACGAGCTGAACCTGGATTCGCCGATCCTGATCGAAACTTACGTTGACGCCTCCGGCAAGGTGCAGAATTACCGCATCATCTCCGGGCGCGACGACGAGCAAATCCGCGAGCAACTGAACCGGGCGCTGCTGTTCACTATCTTTGCTCCAGCGCAGTCGTTTGGACGCCCTGTCCCGGGGAAGGCAGTAATCTCTTTCTCGCACATCAATGTCGGCGGATAGACCCGCTAGAACGAACCCGCCACGGCGTTCAGCCCGGCTGTAGAATCTCCGCCAGTTCCACGCATGAGGTGTGATTTTGATCAAGCTGGCTATTCCGCTTCTGCACGTGTCCAACGCCGCCGCGGCGGAAAACTTCTACTGCCGGCAACTCGGCTTCCGAAAAGAGTTTGCCCATGGCGCGGATGGCGCCCTGGCCGACCCCTGCTACATGGGCGTGAGCCGCGACGGGATCTGGGTGCACCTATCGTCTTTCCCTGGCGACGGCGTTTCCGGCGGGGTGGTCAATTTTCTTGTGGATGATGTGGAGGCGCTGCACCGTGAGTTTGTTGCCCGGAGGATCGCAATCGCTGTTGGCCCGGTCGACCAGACCTGGGGCAATCGCGAGATGTATGTCAAGGACGGTGATGGGAACAGCATCCGCTTTATGCGCCCATTAACTAAGGCTGGATGATGAGTTCCCCCGGGGCTGCTAAGGCGGCTGAGATGCCCCAAGGGTGTTTGACCCTCTTTCATTTTCTGGCCTAAACTTAATCTTCCCCTATCTTTGGAGGAAGTTCTGCGGCGGAACTCTCGATACCTTGTTGCCCTTGGCCTAATTCTGGCTGCTTCCGGCCTTTCCCATGCCCAGAGCACGAAGGCACAGCTCGAAATAAGCGAGACCTTTTTCACCATGGCCGCTGCGCTGAACAGCTGCGGTTACGACGCAGGACTGGATAACTCGCTGGCGGTGCGGCAATCGATCCGCTCCGACGTACAGGCGGTGGTGCAGAGTTCGCCTAAAGCTGCCCAGGCCCGCGACACCATCTGCCAGTTCCGCCGCGAGCACGAGCGGCCCGACAATCCCGGGGACGTTACTCCGTATATCTCGCTGACTTTGGAACTAGGCTCGCCGCCCTCTTTTTCCACCATACTGCCGGAATCCGATCTCCCCCCTGACGCTGCCTATGTTCTTGGCATCACCTCGCTCTTGCAGAGGTTTTATGAGGCCGCCGGCATGCACGCTCTCTGGCTGAAGCGGCAAAAAGAATACGCAGCTCTGGTTGATCAATTCCACGATCCAGTGGCTGATCTTATTCAGCGCACCGATCTCTATCTCAAACTTCCCTTCTCCAGCTCTGCTGGCCAGCGGTTTGCGGTTTACCTGGAGCCCCAACTCGCGTCGTCACAAGTCGACTCCCGCAACTACGGCACGAGTTACTTTGTCGTGGTTTCTCCGGGGCGCGACGGTCTTTTGCGCCTGCCGGAAATCCGCCATACCTATTTGCACTACGTGCTGGACCCGCTGGCCCTGAAGCATACGTTGAGCATGACGAGGCTGGAACCGATTCTGCTGGATCTCCGCGGCGCTCCTATGAACCAGGCTTATAAGAATGACGTCACGCTCCTGGTAAACGAGTCGCTGATTCGGGCGATCGAGGCGCGCATCGCGATTCCCGCGTCCAACGAGGCGGGACGCCAGGCCTACGTGCAGCGCTCGGCGGCCGAGGGCTTCGTCCTAACCCACTATTTCTATGAAGCCCTGGCTACGTTTGAAAAGGAATCCACAGGGATGAAAGACGGTTACGGCGACTTACTTTACAACATCGATGTGGACCGGGAGCGCAAGCACGCCCGCGGAACTACATTTGCCGCCGAAGCCAGGCCCGAAGTCATCAGCGGGTCCAAGGCATACTCGGCGCCCAGCCTGCTGGACAACGCGGAGCAAAAGCTCGCCATGGGCGACACCGCGGCGGCGCGGAAGCTGGCGGAAGAGGTGGTTCATCACAACAGCGGCGGCGACGAGCCCGGCCGGGCTGCTTTCATCCTGGCGCGTATTGCAACGATTTCCGGCAACATGGAAGAGGCGCAAACCGACTTTGAGCAAGCTACGCAGTCTGTGCACGACCCGCGCCTGTTGGCGTGGAGCCATATCTATCTGGGAAGGATCTACGACATTCAACTCAAACGGGAAGCCGCCCTGGCCGAATACCAGGCGGCGCTGGCCGCAGGTGATTCGACCCCAGACACGAAAGCTGCTGCCGAGCGAGGCCTGTCCGCTCCCTATGAGCCACGCAAGCCTCACTAAACCTTGGTCTGAGGGTACCGGATGACCCTGTTGGTTTCGCTGCTGTTGATCGTGCTGGCGCTGCCGGCCGCCGGCCCAAGGCAACAAACGCAGCAGGCAAACGGCACCCCCTCGCCTCCGCCCGCAAAGCGGCCACCCCAGGCAAAGACTCAGGCCGAGTACGCCGATTACTACGCCGCCTATGCTCTCAGCGGCGGCGCCACGGTGGAGAAAGCAGCGAACGACTTTGCCGCGAAGTACCCAGACAGCGAATTACGTTCCTATCTTTATTCCAAAGCTATGCGTGATTACCAGAATGAAAACAATTCTGGCAAAATGCTGGCCATGGGGGAGAAGGTGCTGTCCCTGGATCCTGACAACAGCGTAGCGCTGGTACTCACGGCCACGGTGCTGGCTGACAGCCTGAGCGATGCCGATCAGGACCGCACTGAAAAGATCGAGGAGATCAAAAGGAATTCTGCGCGCGCGCTGCAGACGGCAGACTCTTCTTTTGTGCCGCCTCCTAACACGACTCCCGACCAGATCGCGGCATTCAAAAGCACTCTGCAATCGATGACGCATTCCGCTTTGGGTATCACGGAGCTCAAGACCGGCGATGATGCCGCCGCGGAGCGCGATCTGCGCACTGCTGCGGATCTAAACAAGACCCAGCCCGATCCGTACATCTGGTACCACCTGGCGCTGGCTCAGGATCATCTGGCCACGGCGATGACCGACAAGCCGGAGCAGCGGAAGAAATATGGGGAGGCCATGGTATCGGTAAACCAGGCGCTGCAATCCATTGGGTCCAATCCCGAACTCGTCCAACTGGCCCAGGGGGAGCGCGACCGCCTGCGCCAACTTGCAGCGGCCCTGGACGCGGGCAAGACCGGCCGGAACCAGCCGCAGGGGAATTCTTCGCCACCAAGATGACGTCTTTACAGAACAAAGCGCCGCGCTCCGGCGATCACCGCCGGAACTTATGGGTGTTGATAGCCTTGGCACTGACAGCAGCCATTGCCAGCAGCGGCACTGCCGATACGCGGGCTTCGACGAAGCCGGCGGCAGCCAGCCAGCAGGAGCGCGATGATTACAGGACGGCGGCGGCGGCAACCAGCGGCGCCGCCCTGGACAAATCCGCGCATGAATTTTCCGCCAAATATCCGCAGAGCGCACTGCGTGTTTATTTGTTCGAGAAGGCGCTGCGTCAATATCAGATCGAGAATGACTCCGTGGGAGTCCAGGATGCAGCCAAAGCGGTTCTGACCATCAGCCCAGACGACCCGCTGGCGCTGGTGCTGACAGCGACCACGCTGGCTGACGAGTTGTCCGCGCTCGAAGCGGATCGCGACAAAAAGGTTTCGGAAATCCGTCGCTCCGCTGATCTGGCCATACACAACCTCGATCGCGGCGTGCTGCCGGCGGCGGCTGCGCCCCAGCAGGCACCGCTCTACCGGACCACACTGCAGGCGATGGCCTATTCAGCTCTCGGCATCATGAAGCTCAAGACCGGCGACGATTCTGGCGCGGAGAAGGATTTGAAGACCGCGGTAGAGCTGGCCAAGGCTCGTCCCGATCCCTCGATCTGGTACCACCTGGCTTTGGCTCAGGAGCATCGCAAAAAGTACTCAGCGGCCATCAACTCAGTGGAACAGGCCATGCAGCTTGCCAGTGGCAATCCGCAACTGCAGCATCTTGCCGAAATGGAGCACGACCGGCTGTGGAGGCTTGCCGGCCGCAACAAGGATTCTTCGGATAGCAGTAACAATCCGTCTCCAAAATGACGGAGCCTATGAAGACAGAAGACCTGAGGGACATTTACGCGGTGCTCGGCCACACGTTCACGCAGCCGGAGCTGCTGGAGCGCGCCCTTACCCACAGCTCGCACGCCCACGAGGAATCGAAGGCATCGGGATCCCTCGCCGCCGAAAAACTGGATAACGAGCAGTTTGAGTTCCTGGGGGACGCGGTCCTCGGTTTCGTGACCAGCCAGCTGCTGTTTGAGCGCTTCCCTGTCTTTCACGAAGGCCAGCTCTCCAAGCTCAAAGCGCACCTGGTGAGCGCCGGGCATCTGGTAAGCGTGGCTTCCATCCTGGATCTGGGACGTTATCTGCGGCTGGGGCGCGGCGAAGAGCGAAGTGGCGGCCGCACCAAGAGCACGCTGCTCTCCGACGCCCTGGAAGCCGTCATCGCCGCCATGTACCTGGATGCCGGCCTGGAAAAGACGAAAGATTTCATCGTCCGCCGGATTGTGGAGCCGGAGCTGGAGCGTATCCGCACGGCCAGCGACAGCGAGTTCAGCCTGGCCGACTACAAATCGGCATTGCAGGAATTCCTGCAATCCAGCGGCCGCATGCAGCCCGTATACGCCATCGTCAAGGAAGAAGGCCCGGACCATCGCAAGACCTTCACCGTAGAAGCGCGAATCTATCCCCAGGGGCAAAACAAACCCGAATACGTGGCCCGGGCGGAGGGAGCTACCAAAAAGAAGGCTGAACAGTTAGCCGCCAAGCAGGCGTTGGAACATCTTAAGCGTGAAGTCGACCACGTCTAGGGCGTAACACGGGTCGATCCTGGGGCCGCTAAAGAGGAGATCGTACTGATGGCTGCCGATTCCAATGTCCCACGGTAACCAGATGCGGACGACGAAGTGAAACTCAGGATGATAGACTTTCAGTTCGGATGAAAATGAGCCGTCCCGGCCGAGGCGGCATTCTGCAACCGAGTTAACCTCGAACTCTGATCCAGGGATCCCGACTGAATGCCCCTGTTCAAAAAGAAGAAGTCTGAAAAACCGGAAAAGCCGAAAGAGACTCTTCCCGAGTTCATTTCCGGCATCGCCGAGGTACTGGTTACCGGACTTTTCATCATCACGTTTGTCGTTCAATCGTTTGTGATTCCTTCCGGCTCCATGGAGAATACGCTGCTGATTGGCGATCACCTTTTTGTGGACCGGCTAGCCCCGGCGTTAAAAGCCGGCTTCGTCGGCCCGCTCGTGCCCTACCGGCCGATACGCCACGGCGACATTATCGTGTTCATTCATCCCGACCCGGCCGAGGGCGGGATCTACGTGGTCAAACGCGTGATTGGTATTCCGGGGGACCGGATTCACCTGCACAACGGCGTGGTCTACCGCAACGGAGTGGCCCTCAACGAGCCATACGTAATTCATCAACCCGGAGCCAGCGACCTGTATCGCGACGAATTTCCCAAGTACCCGGTGCCAACGCAGATGACAGGAGTGCCCAGCACCTGGCCGATCATCCTGCATGACCGTATTCGCGGTGACGACGTAGTGGTTCCCGACGACGATTACTTCGGCATGGGCGACAACCGCGATAACAGCCTGGACAGCCGCTATTGGGGTTTTATTCCAAGGGAAAATATCGTCGGTCGCCCGCTGCTGATCTACTGGTCGTTCGATGGCGATTACTCATCCACCGCCATGAGCGACCGGGTTGGTTCATTTTTCCAGACGGTGCTTCATTTCTTCGACAAGACCCGCTGGGGCCGCACTTTTCGTATGGTGCGCTGAGGGTAGAATTCTTTGAAGGAAGAACCTTTGAGCGAAACGCAGGCCAACACGATCGAAACCGCCGAGACGCCGGTTGTCGAGAAGCAGAAGGAAACTTTACCGGAATCGATTGCCGGAATTGCCGCCGTGTTTGTCAGCGGACTTTTCATCCTGACCTTTGTGATCCAGCAGTTTGAGATTCCGTCACGCTCGATGGAGAAGACGCTTCTGGTGGGCGATCATGTGTTCGTCGACCGTCTTACCACTACGGGGAAGGAAAGCTGGTTCACGTTCTTTATGCCTTACCGCAACCTCCACCGGGGCGATATAGCGGTGTTCCCTGCGCCGGCGCAACCCGGACTTTACCTGGTCAAGCGGATCGTCGCCGTTCCCCATGACCGCATTCACCTGCGCGACGGCGTGGTTTTTCTGAATGGCGTACCGCAAAAGGAACCATACGTCTACAAGAACGAGGGTTACAATCCGTATGCGGATAACTTTCCGTCGGTGCCTCCGGAAAGGTTCAGCGAGGTCACGGATTACTGGCGAAAAGAGCTTGCCCATCATATTGAGGGGCAGGACCTGGTAGTTCCTGACGGTTACTACTTCGCGATGGGTGACCATCGCGACGTCAGCCTGGACAGCCGTTACTGGGGATTCGTGCCCAAAAAGAACATCTTAGGCAGCCCTCTGTTCATCGCCTGGTCGCTTGATCAGACAGAAGCTGACTTCCCACAGGATTCGTCCGTGGAAGATCGCGTCGTTTCCTTCCTGCATACGGGCGCGCATTTCTTCGGCCTAACCCGCTGGAACCGGGTGTTACGGCTGGTGCACTGATGGAGGCACGCCGGGCCAAAATCATCGCGGTGCTGGCAGTCATTATCCTGCTCGCGGTTTTTCTTCCGCCCAATATCAATGGCACGCGTTTTCGCGACCGGCTAGCCCCGGCGCTGAGCGCAGCCCTGGGACGACAGGTTAAAATCGGCGCGGTCAAATACCGCCTCTTCCCTCGTCCGGGCTTCGATCTCTATGACTTCCAGGTGATGGAGGATCCCAGCTTCGGCGCTGAGCCGATGCTGATGTGTGGAAAGGTTACAGCAGACCTGCGCCTGACCTCGCTGTGGCAGGGCCGGCTGGAAATAGCCAACCTCAAATTGACCGATGACGCCGCGCCTCCCAGCCTGAACCTCACCTATGCCAATGGGCACTGGAATCTGGAGTCGCTGCTGGTGCGCGCGGAGCAAGTGCCGACCGCGCCCACGGCAAAACGGAGCGCCGAGCAGCGTGCGCGCTTCCCTTACATTGAGGCCACAGGCGGCCGCATCAACTTCAAGAAGGGCGCGGAAAAGAAGTCTTATACACTCTCCGGCACGGACTTCTCGGTCTGGCTGGCGACTGAAAATATCTGGCATTTTCGCCTGGAAGGCCGTCCCGTGCGCACCGATATGACCCTGAACGATACGGGCACGTTGCGGCTGGAGGGGGACCTGACTCGCTCCAGCACCTTGCGGGATATGCCGGTGAAACTGAGCGTGAGCTGGGAGAAAACCCAAGTCGGCCAGTTCTCCAAGCTGCTGTCCGGACAGGATCACGGCTGGCGAGGCGATCTGCAGGGCAGCGCGCAGGCTACAGGGACGCTCTCCAACCTGCATCTCGCAGCGACCGCGGACCTGAGCCACTTTCACCGCTATGACGTCAACCGTGACAGCATGCCTCGCCTGCGCTCGCGTTGCCTGGGCGACTTCGCCCATCTGGCCCTGGAGCTGAAATGCGATTCGCCGCTCGACCCCGGCGGCGTGCTTCTGACGATTCGCTGGACGGCGTCGGCGCCCCTCGACTACGACCTCTCGGTGGTGGCCAACCACGTGCCGATGACCACGCTGGTGCTTCTTGCGCGCCACGCCCGGGCGGCTCTGCCCGATGACCTGACGGCTACCGGCGATCTGAATGCTGCCTTCGGCTTTCACGCTCATAACGGCGAAAGAGACTGGCATGGAACGGGGATGAGCACGCCCTTCCTGCTGCAATCGTCGCAAGTCGACAAGGCGTTTCCGGTAAGCGCCATACGATTTCACATCGGCTCCGTACCTACCGCTCCCGCGGTGAAGAAGAGCAAGCAGCCTGCGGGATCGCCAAACACAAGCCCGGATACATTCATCGTCGACTCTTTCTCCGTGCAGCTTGGCCCGTCGAGTGCCCTGGACGTTCAGGGAACGGCGGATGGCGCCGGTTATCGCGTCTTTGCCCGCGGCCTGATTCCGCTGGAACGGCTGGTGGCGCTGGGAAAGCTTGCCGGATTCTCCGCCGAGACTCCAAACTTCACGGCATCAGCGGTAGCGGATCTTAACGTGGCCGGAGCCTGGGGCGACGCTCCCCGAGTCCGCGGAACTGCCCATATCCAGAACCTTGCGGCCTGGATCCCTGGGATCAAGAACCGCGTGGTGCTGACGCAGGCTGACGCGCAACTGACCGATTCGGCTTTGATTGTCACCCATATGAACGGTGAATTTGAGCACTCACCGGTGGCCTTTTCGGGAAGCGTGCAAAAACCCTGGGACTGCGCCGGCCCTCAGCGCTGCGGACTTGAATTCGATCTGCACTCCGACAAACTGGCGGTCAGCGATGTAAGTTCCCTGCTGGGCATGGGAGACAAAGGCTGGAACCTGCCATTCTTCTCCAGTACGGGCAAGCTGCCGGATTTTCGCGCCACGGGAAACCTCTCCGCCGACCAGTTGATTCTGGCACAAATGCGGCTGGAGAAATTCACTGCCCGGCTGGAACTTGGCGGCAACAAGCTGGTTATGAGCCAGGCGACAGCCAAGCTTGGCGGCGGTGCGGTCGAAGGCGAATTGAAAGCCGATTGGTCGGGAAGCCAGCCTCGATTTGATTCCACCGGTACCCTGACCGGCGTGGATCTGGATCGTTTGAAGGGCTCCGACGAAGAACCCGGAGCCGAACTGGTGTCTTCGTGGCTGACCGGCAAAACAGTGGCAAAATATAACTTGCAGTTCGAGGGCAAGACTCCCCAGGAGATGTTGGCCAACGCCGCCGGGCGGGCCGAATTCACGGTCGGCGCCGGCGATTCGCGCGCGCTCCTGCTACAGGCGTCGAAACCTTTGCGCTTCGAGACCGTGCAGGGCGCGGCTGAACTAGGGAAGCAGACCCTGACCATTCTTCCCAGCAAAATCAAGACCGAAAACCGTATCTATGAAATCAGCGGTAAGGTGACTCTGGCCGACCGCCAGACAAGTTTGAAGGTAACCAGCGGCGCCTCGCGCTGGGAAGTGACGGGCGCGCTGGACAAGCCGCAAATTGCGGCTGAACCTATGACGGCCCAGACCAATTCCTCCCGTACGCAATGAGACTAAGCTGGATCATTCTGACCGCGCTTTTTCTAGGCGCTGCCTTTTACCTGGGCCGGGAATCGGCGACGACGGCTCGGCCGAGCGCGGCGCAAGATCAGTCCCCCGACGAAAAACCGGGTTCGCACCGGCTGGCGGAGAGCATGCAGCGCAAGCTGGACCATCTGCGCGCTAACGCCGCGCTGGCCCAGCCAGACCAGACTCCAACTATTCTGACGGAAGAAGAAGTAAACGCCTACTTCGCTTCGGGGATGGTCGAGCTGCCGCAGGGAGTGAAGAAAGTTTCCCTGCAGGGGAAAGATGGGGTGGTCACCGGGCTGATCACGGTGAACTTCGACGAGATTCGCGCCGGACAAAAATCATCTAATCCGTTATTGGCTCTGTTCAGCGGGACCCACAATGTGCGCGTGGATGCCGACGCTTCGGGCAGCGGCGGCCAGGGAAAGGTACACGCGCGCAACGTCAACATCGACGGCATCGACGTGCCCGCGATTGCCCTGCAGTTTTTCCTGGAGAAGTACGTGACTCCCAAGTATCCGGGAGTGGGAATCGATTCACATTTCGCCTTGCCGGAGAAGATCGACACGGCAACCGTCGGCTATCACAAGCTGATCCTGACTCAGAAATAGACAGCGTTTATTTGTCTTCTTCGATCTTCAGGACGCGGAGAGTATGAGGTTTAGCGTCCTGCGTGGCCGTAACCTTCACCATCTTGCCGGCGAACTGCTCGGGAAGAATCTGGTCGTCGAGGCGGTACACGTCGTCTTTTACGACCAGCACGTAGAGGCCGCCCATGTCTTTGACGCAATGCTGGGTGCAGCTTTTCTCGTCGTGAGCGCCGGGTACGCCCTTCTTGATCATCCACTCGTGGGAGCGGCTCTCAGAATGAACGTTGAACGCGCACTGGCTGTCCTCAATGGCGCCGTGCAGAACCATTACGGCGTCTTTGCTGTCTTTGTTCTTGTCTTTGTCTTTGTCACTTCCGGGCGCCGCGCCCAGACACGCGGTTTCGAGCGACAGTAACAGAATCAAAAATTTCTTCATTCCTCCTCCATTTCCTTCGCTCGAGGGTCCTTCAAGGCACAACAATGAATTTCATACGCATGTTTTCGTGATCATCGCTGCAGATGACGGTGCACAGAACTTCGTATTCTCCGGGCTCGGCAGGCGCGGTCAGGGAGAACTCCTGCGTCCCGGGCATCAGCTCCAGGTTCCAGCCCGGAACTTTGGCGCGATCCTTGGCACGCACCAGCGTAAAACCGTGGATGGCGCCATCCCGGCTCCAGGTCTTTCCCCGGCGGGCTTCAACCCGGAGAACAATGGCTTCGCCGGCCTTGACTACGATCTCCGGCTTGCTTTGGCCGATCACTTTGTAACGGCTATTTTTATCAGCCAGTACCTGAATGACGCGGCCTTCGGCAAAAACCGATGGCGATGCCAGGGACAAGGCGGCGGCCATAACTACGGCCGCCGCGCCGCCCAACCCATTCTTCCGTCGATTGCTCATAAACTACTCACTCATGTAATGCAGGATCAGGCGCATGTCGTCATCGGTGATGGTGGCGCGCACCCGCATATGGCGGATGATGGTGGCCATCATGCGGCGGCCGAACTTGGGCGGCGCGGTATGACAGCGCCCGCAGTTGGCATGAAAACGCTTTTCGCCTTCAAAGCGGAGCGCGTCATCCTGAGCCGTGTTGCTCGCACCAGCGGCTGTCGTCGGGGGCGGGGCATCCTTGCCGCCGCCGGTGTTGGCACCGGCGGCAGCCAGAGTCACCGCACAAAGAACCAATGTTGAGCAGATCGCGTGTTTTATCTTCATCGCGCACCCCCGCTGGGGCCCAGCGGCACAAGAAAACGATAAGTAATCCCAATCACCCAGATGTTCGTATTCTGCCCAAGCACAAATTGACGTCCATAGCTTGCGGACCCTCTGATGTCCCGGGAAAAGTAGTAGTTCAATCCGGCGTCGGCCTGAGAGGTGTTCGTGGCCAGAGGGCCGACGTCGAGAATTTCATCGGGAGTGAGATTCTGCGCAGCAAAGAACTGCTGCCCGCGACCCGCCAGTTCCAGGCGTTGCAGATGCGGGATCTGGCTCAGGCGATAAACAGATTCAATCCAATAGCCGCCGCCATAAGTTCCCGTCTGGTGCACATATTCCGAGCGCAAGGTGAGCGGCAGGCGTTCCGGTTGCCACTCCGAGTGGAAGCCAATGGCGTGCGCCCGGTCTTCCTGCAGAAGCTTTTGAAACGAAACGCCAAGCTCCAGGCGGTGCCGGGGAAAGAAAAATGACAGGCGTCCGCCGGCGGTACGGTCGGTGGCCAGAATGTGGTTAGTGTTGTTTGAGGAAAGATAGACTGCGTAATTGACGTTGACGTTGGACGAACCCGCCGTGAAGCCGCCGCGGAGCATGCCCCCGAGAGCGGAGTCGCTGGTCACGCCGTAAATCAGCGGCGTGAGTTGCAGCGGGCGAATCCAGTTGGGAAGGAGCCTCTCGCCGTATATCCCAAACGGCGTGAGGAAGCGGCCGGCGCTCAAGGTGACGTAACGCGAGGCGATGTAATCCACCTGAGCGTAAAGCAAGCCGTAGTCAGAGGTACCGCCGTAGGTGCCGGCATTGCCCTGGCCGAAGGTATCGGAGTAATAGCCCTTGGCTTCGACCAGCCACTTATCGCCGATGGGAGCCAGCAGGAGTGGGCTGATCGAAGGCGTGTTCTGCGCCTGACCTCCATTTACCTGCGTGAAATAGGCGGAGGAACCGGTCAGAATGGGAACCGGCTTGATCGATTCATCATCGCTCTGCCCGTGCAGAGCCATCCCAAAGAGCAGGACGATGAAAATGATACTGCTATGTGCGGGCAAACCTGCCCGCCGGGAAAACTTGCTCATAAGCCTCTTGTCTCGTGCACAAAGCGAGGCCTACTCCTTACCTTACCTTGGCTTGCCACGGTTATATCGGCAAGCCCGAACAGGAACAACAGTACATAAGTAACGTGGCGCCCGCGAAGACACTGGCCGGTAAGGAGTTTCGCCGCGGCACAGGTGTCGTTTCAGGCGAAGCTTAGGCAAACTTATCCTGAATCGGGTGAAGATCCGGACGAATCCAATCCTACGCCGCCAGTCCACGGGCCAGAATCAGGCACGTCCCAGGCTGGCGTTATATCATTGACGCTTCAATAACTTCAGCCATCGAGGCCTTTGCATGCCCCGTTTTGAGTACCGCAACCTGCAGCCGCTGCCGGCAGCTGAAAAGAAATTCCTGGAATGGGTCCAGAACCTCGACGAGCAGTTCGCGAACCGCGACGTCGAACATCGCTCGATCGTGGTTCGCAACACGCTGTACGAGCTGTACCTGGGGCGGCCCTATGAAGACCCGGAGCTGCGTCCGCTGGCGGAGCAGGCCATGATACACAGCTTCGATCCCCGAAATGCCACGCTGGAGCCGGAGTACTACGGCGATGTCGATGCCCAGAAGTACGCCGAGCGCAAGCCTCTGATCTGGTTCTGGATGATGTTTGACCGCTCACCCGCGGGGCTGAATCACTGGCTGGGTTACCGGGTGCGCTACATGCTGGCGAAGCACATCTTCAAGCACATCGGAAAAAACGTGAAGATATTTCACGGGGTGGAGTTTTCGTTCGGCTACAACCTTACGGTCGAAGACAATTGCGTGATCCACAAGTACACGCTGCTGGACGATCGCGGGGAGATCGTGATCCACGAAGGCTGCTCGGTTTCCGATTACGCCAATGTCTATTCGCACGAGCACGACCTGAACGACGGCATGCTCGTGACCAACACCAAAACCGAGATCGGCCCGCGCGCGCGCATCACGTACCACGCCACGGTGATGAGCGGCGTCCGCGTGCACGAACATGGCCTGCTCGGGTCACTGGGCGTGGCCACGAAAGATATTCCTCCGTACACAATTTCTGTGGGGATCCCCGCCAAGCCGGTCAAGGTGAAGTCGATCGCGCCGGTTGCCCAGGCCGCCGGAGACAAAACCGGCACGTGATAACCTAGCAAGCAGCAATTGGCAATTAGCATTTAGCCAGTGGTCGCAGCCGCAAAGCTGAGCAAGTTGTTGGCACTGAGGTCCGGCTTTAGCTGCGCTATTTGCTGACTGCTAACTGCTGCTCGGCGAATGTCACCAGGCCGTTGAAACAGCAGAATGGCTGAATCTCCTCGAAATCCCCGACCGCGCGTCCTCAGCGGCATGCGCCCCACGGGCAAGTTGCACCTTGGCAATTACGTGGGCGCACTCCAGAACTGGGTGAAGCTGCAGGACACCCACGAGTGCTTCTTCTTCATTGCCGATTGGCACGCGCTGACCACCGATTACGACGATACCTCCCGCATCGCCGGCAACACGCTTGAGGTGGTTCTCGATTTCGTCTCTGCAGGACTTGATCCCGAACGTTGCACCATGTTTGTGCAGTCACACGTGCTGGAGCATGCCGAGCTCCATGTTCTGTTTTCCATGATCACGCCGCTCGGCTGGCTGGAGCGCGTTCCCAGCTACAAAGACCAGCAACTGCAGATGCCCAACAAAGACCTGCACATGTACGGATTCCTCGGTTACCCACTACTGCAGGCAGCCGATATTTTGCTGTATCGCGCCAACTTCGTTCCTGTGGGCGAAGACCAGGTGGCGCACGTGGAACTCACGCGCGAGGTAGCGCGGCGCTTCAACCACTTCTACAGCCTTCGCGGCAAACCGGTTTTCCCGGAGCCGGAATCTCTGCTCACGCCCACGCCGAAGCTGTTGGGCACCGACAAGCGGAAGATGTCGAAGTCGTACGGAAACACGATTCTTCTGAGCGACGACGCGGCCACAATCGAAAAGAAGATCAAGGACAGCGTCACCGACCGTCCCAAGCTCACGGATAAAGGAAGCCCTGACCGCTGCCCGGTTGGCAATCTGCACCAGATCTTCAGCGACCCGGCGCGGCTGGAATACATCACGCGCGGCTGCACCGCGGCCGGCATTACCTGCGTGGAATGCAAGTCGCTGGCGGTGGAATCAGTAAACGCGCACCTGGAGCCGTTTCGGCAACGGCGGCGGCATCTGGCGGATCATCCCGAGCAGCTTGGCCAGATCATTCAAGCCGGCGCCAGGAAAGCGACGCGGGTGGCGGAAGAAACCATGAGCATGGCGCGCGAAGCGGTCGGGCTGCTGGCGATCACCGCGGTGGGGAAGGTCGCCGCGGAACAATCCATTAGACCCGCACTCCTGCGAGCGCCGGAATCGATCAGCAAAGCCAAAAACGAAAACGAGCAGTGGGAGCTACGCGCCGGTCTATGGCTGGAGAAGGTCTCCAAATCACATCCGTTGAAGAAAGACCGGCAGCGAACGTTCATCACGCGACGCGGCAGAAAAGTCGGAGTGCACACGGCCGCGGAGGCCGGCGGAGTCTGGAAGTTTCGACTGCAGGACCGTCCGGTGAATGTACTGGCGCTGATCGCGCAGGATAAGGACCGCTACCTGCACGACTACATCCTTCCGCCTAAAGTCGTTCAGGAACACTGGAAACAGTTTGAGCGCAGCGGTGAGCAGGTGGAGATCACGATCAAGCAAGGCGAGCATGGAGCCGCGCTGGTTCTGAACGGCAGTGAAACTCCCATCCGCGAATACGAGGGAAATTACGCGGCGCTGGAATAGAGGGAATCGCCGAGACCGCCGCCATCGCGCGACATCGCCGACACCGGGAAGCGTCGGCTGAGCCGGCGTTCTGAATTTGAGCTTGCTAAGGACCATTTGCTAGTTGCTAAGTGCTCTCTTGTCCCGAAAACCAGCCACTATCGTCGTCGTGAATCTTGAAGAAGGGTTGCCTACTGTGGAAGCCGCGCGGCTGCGCATGCAGCACGAACTGGAACGGGCGCGGAGGTCGGGCGCCAGGGCGGTCAAGTTGATCCATGGCTACGGCTCCAGCGGCATCGGTGGCGCCCTGCGCACTGAACTGCAGAAAGAGCTGCGCGCGGCAGCGCAGCAAGGATTGATCCGCGCGGTGATCGCGGGCGAAGACTGGCGCATCGCCGACGAGACCACTTGGGCGCTGCTGCAGCGCTTCCCGGAATGGAAGAAAGACCGCGACCTGGGCCGAGAGAACCGCGGGATCTCCATCGTGTTGCTTTGATCCGACAACCGTCGATCGCTAGAAAATGTAGATGGCGTCGAACTGCAGCCTTGCCAGCCATGGCTCGGTGGTGGCGAGCGGACGCCCGA
This sequence comes from Candidatus Angelobacter sp., assembly GCA_035307585.1. GTDB lineage: Bacteria > Acidobacteriota > Terriglobia > Terriglobales > Acidobacteriaceae > Angelobacter. The sequence continues at coordinate 20,068 of DATGHX010000011.1, read as the reverse complement.
CTAGCGCAGTAAAGCCCAGCTGCACATTTTTGTCGGCCTGATAGAAGGCGTCAAAGCGATGCTCGGTGACGTTGGTGCTCTGCCGCAGCTCGCTGTAGTTGAAGCCGCCCAGCACGGCCTCGCGCTCAATCATGATGCGGGTGTAGCCGGTCTGCCAGTCGCCGCGCTGCTGCAGCCGTCCCAGGATCATCTGTCCCCAATACCCGCGGCGGGCGTGGGGATCGCAGCCGGCGTTCATGGTCTGAGTAAATGTTGTGGTCGATGTTGCGCCGGGCGCAGGCGCGACGTGGCCAAGATTGGCGCAGGCTTCAGTGTTCTGGACGAAGTCGCCGACGAAACTCAGCGGCATCCGCGGATCGCCGGTAGCCACGTCAAGCCGCGCGATGTTGTCGAAGAGGCCGAAGCGCGAGCCGAATTGCGCGTCGGTCACGCTGGAGACGCCGGTGGGAAACGCTTTACCGCCAATGGTAATCACGGTATTGGCGGTAGTGATGAAGACCGAGTTCGGTCCCGGGTTGGCGAGCGGCAGCAGCCCGACAAAAGGTGTTTGCGGATTCTTGGCCGAGGCGCGGGCTTGCGCCAGGGCGATGGCGTCGGCGCCGTGGAAATCGTAGAAGCCGGAGTAGAGGCTCAGGGTGATGGCCGGGCGGAGTTGCCATGTGGTCTGCACCTGTCCTCCATAGGTGATCTGCTGAACGATGCGCTTGTCGGTCGCCTCGACTCCCGCCACCTGCGCGAAGGGCAGCTCAAACCCCACAACGGCAATCCGCTTCAGCCAGGGATTATTCACGGCGAACGCCAGTGTCTGCGCGGCGCCTTCAGGGTTCAGGTCCTTGTCCCAGGTCAGCTCGGTGTTGTACCAGGGATAACGAAATTTCCCGCCGACAAAATCGGCGTATTTAAACCACTTCGGCTTGTAGTCCACGAACGCCTGATCCAGGGCGATAGGCTTGCGAGTGTAGTACCCGGTGAGATCCTGGTTAGTGGAGATGGGATCGTTGACGTCGCCGCTAGCCAGGGTCACACCGGCCTGAAACTGCTCGCCGAGATCGGCCAGTGCGTTGAAGCGGGCGCGAACGCGGCCGCGCGCGCGGTCCAGCGACTGATCGGCAGGGCCGCCGAAGAACGGCTCGCCGCGCAGGCGCACGTCGCCGCTGAATGAGATCGGTCCCAGTCCCTGAATCTTGCGCTCCAGGTTTCTCACCCGCTCGTCGGAGCTGCCGGCGTTCTGAGCCGTCCGGGCTTGGGTTGCGGCCGACGGAGCTGCGGGCGGAGTCTGATCGAGAACAAACGGAGACGCACCCATCGCCGCCGTTTCCGCGGCCACGGAAGATGAACCTGCCTGCGGCGATGGTAACAACCAGGTCATGGCCTGATCCGGCGTGGCACGTTCCGTCTTCAATGCGCGCACCTGCTCCTGAAGCTCACGCACGGTCTGCTTGAGCTCCTCGAGTTCGGCGCGCAGTTCGGAATCCTGTGCCTGCGCAGCCGGCTGATGCGGCGCCTGATTCACGCTGTACTCTTGTCCCCGGGCGGGCATCAGGTAGAGCGTGGACACCAATAGCCAAAGGATCATCTTTTTCATGGTTCTTGCACTCCTCGACGGGCAGGTGGGCTGAAACCGGATCTCAGGGATCCGCTTGGGCGGGATTATAGGATGGTTGGTTCGGCTCCACCCAGAGACAAGTTCGGTTCAGGCAGTCACTTCGGTAACGCGAGATGGCTCCTGGTGGGCCGGTAGCACATTTCGGACTTCGCAGCGAGGACGCTTACGCTCCCATCTGAAATGGAGAGCCCGTCTCGAGCAGATGCGGTCACACTAATGCGACGCGCTCCTCGACTTCCAGATCATTGCTGGCGGCTGCGCCGGTGGGATGAACGCTGTAAGTCGTCGTGATGTTGGCGCCACTCTGGCGAACCATCTCTCCCACGGAGCAGTATTTCGTTTCGGAGAGCCTGATGGCCTCCTCGACCGGCTGCGGATCGATATCCTCACCGGTAATCGAATGGTGAATGCGCACCTGGGTGAAGACCTGCGGCGGCGAGTTCTTCTGCTCGGCCTCCACGGTCACTTCATACGCGGCCAGTTTTTTGTGCTTCTTGTTGCGCAGGATGGTGGCCACGTCGAAGGCAGTGCATCCGGCCAGAGCGGCGGCCAGCAACTCGATCGGTTTAGGGCCGGTGCGGCCAACAATGTCGTCGATGATCAACTTATGCCCGCTGCCGGTTTCCACCACGAACTGCAGAGTGGTAGGGAAGGTGAGCTTGACTTTGGCCTGAATCATGGGAAGCCTCCATGGTTCAGGATGCTCTTCAAAAGCGCGACCCGCCGTGATCACGATCACAGGCGATCCGGTCGTCCGCGTGGCAAGCCAACATTTGACGTTCCCGAGAGAAAGCACTCACTCAATGGAACGCGCCGGCGACGCCGCTCGCTCGCGTTCCCCCTCTCCCTCGAATTCCAGCGGAGAAATCCGCCACCCGCGCTGTTTACCATCCGGGCACTTAGGGGTTTCTCACAATTGGGTAAGTTGTTAATCTGGGTTGCTCTGGAAGATTTGGCGCCACTCACAATTGGGTGATCCCTTTATAACCAGCAGGCCACCTCTGCTTGCCTCCCAGGTCCTGGCCGAACTTGGGCCGGTGCTTGCGGGCGAGCGCGACTTGGCGCAGACCGCTGCCGCCGCCCTGGACATCGTGATGGCCGGCAGCCGCGCCGGATCGGGCGCGATCTTCCGCTTCAACGAGCGGCCAGCGATGCTCAGTTCGATCACTGCCGCGGGATTCGTGTTGTTCCCGCAGACCGCGGTCTTCCCGTTGCTGCCCAAACACGTGCATGCTCTGACCACCGCCTCAGGGCCGCAGCGCATCACCCGCGAACGCGCCGACACCTTTCTCAGTTCCACCGGCAATATTTCCAGCGTGTGGTTTCGCTGCGTCGCGCCGCTGAAGGTCCGTGGCAGGCTGATTGGCGCGCTGCTGCTGGGCGAGCGCGCCGGCGGGGCTGAGTACACGCCCGAACTGCTGAAGCAGCTCGCCGACCTGGCGCCGTTTCTCGCCCTGGCCATCTACAACCACCAGCTGATGCTGTCGCTGGAGGAGCGGACGTCGGAGAACCTGAAGCTGATCGCCTCCGTCCACTCGTTCTGGGACGACGCGCTGGCCGCCTTCGCCGCCACCATCGACGTCAAGAGCGTGCAGATGCAGGGCCACTCCCTCCGCGTGGGACGTTACGCGGCAGGAATCGCCGAAGGCCTGGGCATGGGCGCCAACGAGGCTGGAGAGATGCGCGCCGCCGGCTACCTGCACGACATCGGCAAGGTCACCGTGGACAAGTACATCTTCTCCAAGCCGGGAGCGCTCGAGCCGGTGGAGTTCAAAGAGATGGCCGACCACACCATCCTTGGCCACCGCATTGTTTCCACCGTACAGTTCCCCTGGCCGCGGATTCCCGAGGTCGTGCGCTCGCACCATGAGCGCGCCGACGGCTCCGGCTATCCCGACCGCCTGCACCATGACGAAGTCGCGCTGCCGGTGAAGATCGTGGCCGTGGCTGACACCTTTGACGCCATGCTGAGCGAGCGCCCGTATCGCAAACGCATGACGTTGGGCGAGACCGCGGCGCAGCTGAGCTGGCTGGCGCCCTCCAAGCTCGACGCTGAAGTGGTGCACGCGCTGCTGGTGCAGCTCCGCCGCGATGCCGCCGTGCTGATGGCCCCGCCGCGCCCCTGGGCATCGTCGCCGGAGAAGACGCGCAAGGCGTTCCTGGACCCCAGCGTGCCCTGTGACATCTCGCCTACCGACATCGATCACCTGGTCTCCGAGCTCAACCACCGCATCAATCGCGGCCGAACCATGGCCTAGCCTACCCCCTAAAGCCTCATCTAGCATTCCAAAGGATTTCCGCGAACCCATCCCACCACCATCCCCGATCGATCATCCTGGGATGAAAACTCGCCATCTAGCATTCCAAAGGATTTGCGGATTTGCCCTGGCTGAGTGCTGGCCTGCTTTGTCTTCCGGGATGAAAATGGGTCATCTAGCATTGCAAAGGAGTTAGCCGCGACCCATTCCATCCGTCCCGGGATCTTGGGATGAACTTCTTCAAGCGGTGCTATTAAACCCAACATCTTGTGTTCAGCCCTATATTCAGTTGTCAAAGAGCGTGAAAGGCCGCCCTGGGGCGGCTCTTGAAACGCAGGCAGATGCAGATCTATCCTTAACGATAATAACATGATATCGTAACTTGTCAAGCACGACCTTGGGCCCATCCGTCAGCTGATTCGCTTGCGATTCACGGGTCTTTAGGCAGACTTTCATCGCCCCAGCGATGAAATCAAAACAACATTTGACGTGCCGGCAGGCAAAACTCACACCCTGAACCAGCCGCGGAACCCCGGGCTGCATAGTACGATTCCGCTCCGTTGTGATACACGAAGACCGTGTCGTAGCGGCGATCACAAAAGATGGCGCCGCCGAGTTTTCTGATTTCAGCAGGCGTCTTCACCCAGCTGGACGTTTTCGTATCGAAATCTCCAAGTTTCTGCAGCTCGCGGTATTGTTCTTCGGTCAAAAGCTCAATGCCCATGGCGGCTGCCATAGCGGCCGCGCTGTTTCCCGGCTTATGTTCCTTCCTTGATTCCAGGGCTTCATGGTCGTAACAAACACTTCTGCGGCCTTTAGGGCTTTCCGCGGAACAATCATAGAAAATGTAGTCGCCTGTCTTTTTGTCGCTCGCAACCACATCCGGTTCACCGCCGGTTCTTTCCATTTCATTGAGCGACCACAGTTTTTCAGCATTAGCTTCCAGCTTGGCCTGTACTTTGGGCCACTCAAGACCTTTATGGCGGTTCATGTTCTTCTCAAAACGGGCTTTCAATGTTCCGAGCAGTTCTCCGCGTTGTTGTGGTGACAAGTCCTTTTTATTGCTTTCAACGTTCCGCGCCTTTGCGGCTGTCATAGTCATCGCTTCCCGCGTTTTTTGTTTGATGGCTCCGCTGCCCTGCACATGCTTCTTCCGGCTTGTCTTTGCGTTCTTGTCAACTCGCATCTTCCACGCCGTTCGGAGGGCGCCCGTCAGAATATCCTCGCTCGCCGCCGCCAGGCGAATGTGCGTATGTCCCATCCTTCCCCAGCCGCCCGGAATGGGCAGAAAAATCCCGGGCGCTTCTTCCACGAACACCGCTTGCTGCTCCAGCGTAAGCATCAGATTGCCGTACCCGTCTGCTTGCGAAACCAGGGAAGCAAACTTCCGTCCTCCCACGCGAAAAGCCGGCAATCCGGCGTGGGGGTACTCTTCCACGCCTTCCAGGCTCAGTGCGATCCTGCGAAAGTCTGCTGCGGTCATCGCGTGACTCCGTAGAACAAGGAATATCTGACCATCACCGAACAGCATATGTCTACACCGTCGGCCTGAGCGCGAGTCCCGGGCGCCCGCTTAAACTGCAGCGGCATCTGCAAGCGCGCCGAGTGTGCCTGCCAAAGCATAAAAATACCTGCCTTCCACCTAAAATTTCTCGCGAAACCGGGTTGAAACCGGGTATATTGGTGCGTGCTGGCGCACAACTCCGCTAAAAAGATTCGTCAATGACTCGCGAGCGCATTGAGCTCAACGGACAAGACGATTCTCGAAATTCGCCACGAGTGCGGCCGCTCCGCGGCGGCAATTCTGGCTTCTCTGCGCCGGACGATCCCGAAGAAATCAATTCTCGCGTTATCGACCTGGATCTGGACGCCGACGACGAAGCCCAATTCCTCCGCACGCAGCGCCGTATCCCGGTGCGGCGGGGGCCGCTGGCGAAGAAGACGGCGAATCGCGTCAAGGTGGCGGCGAAGCTGGCCATCCTGGCCATTATGGCCGGCGCGGCTGCCATCACCGCTTACGGCTACGCCGCGCACGCGGCCCGATTCCGCATTGAGTCCAGCGACGATATCGACATTTTCGGAGTCCACAACGCCTCGCGCACTCAGGTCATGGAGATTGCCGGTTCCGACATCGGGCGCAACATCTTCTTTGTGCCGCTGGACGAGCGGCGCCGCCAGCTGGAGCGGATTCCCTGGGTACAGTCGGCGAGCGTGATGCGCCTGCTGCCCAACCGCCTTGCTGTGAGTATCGCCGAGCGCACTCCGGTGGCCAAGGTGCAAATCGGCGGCCGAGTCAACCTGATCGACGCAGAAGGCGTGGTCATGGGGCCGCCGGCCAGCCGGCAAACCAAGTTCTCGTTCCCGGTGATCCACGGCATCACCGAGTCCGAGCCGCTCTCTTCGCGCGCAGCCGCCATGAAGATCTATACCCATTTGGTGCGGGACCTGGATTCCGATCCTTCCATGGCTTACACGCGGCAGCTCAGCGAAGTGGACCTCTCCGATCCTGAAGACGTGAAGGTCACGGCGGGCGACCCGGCTGGCACGGTCGTGATTCACCTGGGCAATTCCGATTTTCTGCAACGCTACAGAATTTTTGCCGAGCACGTGAACGAGTGGCGCAAGCAGGCAGGCAGCCTGCAGTCAGTAGACCTGCGCTATGAAGGCCAGGTGATCGTGAACCCGGACCAGCCGAAGGCGGCGGAAAAATCTGGGGATCGGGGGATAGGGACCTCGGGTCTCCTGAAACCGAAACCTGTCGCGACGGCTAAGAAGGCCAGGAAAAAGAAGAAGTAACCCACTGGTAAAAGGGCCAGGGATAACAAGTGCCGCTTATGAATAACGATCGCAATTCTAAGACCGTGACCGTGCTGGACTCGGGCAGCGCCAAGACCGTGGCCCTGATCTGTGAAGTTGGCGATAGCGGGCTGCGCTACCGCGGACATGCGGTGGTGGAAAGCCGCGGCTCGCGCAAGGGCAACATCGTGGAGCTGGACAAAGCCGTTCAGAGCATTCAAAAGGCTGTTGAGGAAGCGGAAAAGATCGCCGAGTGCCCGGTGGGCAACGCGGTAATCGGGGTGGGCGGCACGCATATCAAAGGATTGACCAGCCGCGGCGGGGTTTCCCTGGGATCGCGGGCGCGCGAGGTGGCGCGCGACGATATCCGCCTGGCTGTAGATAAAGCCCGATCGGTGAACCTGCCGCCGGATCGCGAAGTCCTGCACCTGCTTCCCCAGGAATTCATCCTCGACGACCAGGCCGGCGTCCGCGATCCCGCGGGCATGATGGGCCGCCGCCTGGAAGTGAATCTCACCATCGTGACTGCGGCCTCAAGCGCGACGCAGAACGTGGTCACGGCCGCCAACCGCGCGGGGCTGCACGTGGACAACGTGGTCTATGAAGGGCTGATGTCGGCCGACGCGATCCTTCGCCCCGACGAGAAAGAGCTGGGCGTCTGCCTGGCCGACGTGGGGGCGGGATCGACCGATCTGATCGTCTATAGCGACGGCATGGTGGCGCATGCGGGAGTGGTTCCGGTGGGCGGCGATCACTTCACCAACGACGTGGCTGTCGGCCTGCGCACGCCGCTGGTGGCCGCGGAGAAGATCAAGAAGTCGTTTGGACACACCATCACGCGCGATGTCCCGGAGAGCAACGAGATCGAAGTGCCGGCGGTGGGCGAGCGCCCTTCGCGGCTGATGCCGCAACGGTTCCTGGCTGAAATTCTGGAGCCGCGGGCGGTGGAGCTGTGCGAGCTGATGCGCGATCACCTGCAGCAGGCGGGTGTGCTCGAGATGTGCGCTGCCGGCCTGGTGCTGACGGGAGGCGGATCGCGCTTGACCGGGCTGGCCCAGGTTTGCGAACAGGTGCTGAAGCGCCCGGTGCGGCTGGCGTCGCCTGCGCCGATTGCCAGAATGCCGGCGCAACTGGCTGAGCCGGAGTTTTCCACGGTGGTCGGGCTGGCCATGTATGCGCATCGCACCACCGCCGCGAAAGTGACCGAGATCAGTGGAATTGGCTCCCGCCTGCGCGCCTGGTTCGGCAAGCTGGGAGCCTGACGAGATTGGCCGAGAAAAACAAGAGGTGATGGCATGAGCATGGGTGAAGACAGGAAAAAACAGCCGGAAGCGGAGAACGACATCCGCATTCAGTACAACGAGGAGCCGCGCACCAACGCCAAGATCAAGGTGATCGGCGTGGGCGGAGGCGGCGGCAACGCGGTGAACCGGATGATCTGCGCCGGAGTGGAGGGCGTGGAGTTCGTGGTGGCCAATACCGACCTGCAGGCGCTGCAGATGTCGCGCGCCCCGGTGAAGATCCAGCTCGGCACCAAGCTGACCAACGGCCTGGGCGCGGGCGCCAACCCGGAAATCGGCCGTCGCGGCGCGCTGGAAGACGCCGACAAGGTTTTGGAATGCCTGGAGGGCGCGGACATGGTCTTTGTCACCGCCGGTCTGGGCGGAGGCACCGGCACCGGCGCCGCGCCGATCATCGCCGCCCTGGCCAGCGAGATGGGAGCACTCACAGTCGCGGTGGTGACCAAGCCGTTCGCCTTCGAAGGCCGGCGGCGACTGGGCCAGGCGGAGCGCGGTTTGGCGGAACTGGTGGACTCCGTGGACACCATGATCGTGATCCCCAACGAGAAACTGCTGGCGGTGGCCCACAACGCAGGCTTCTTCGAGTCGTTCCGCATCGCCGACGACATTCTGCGCCAGGCGGTCCAGGGGATTTCCGACATCATCACCATCCCCGGGATTATCAACCGCGACTTTGCCGACGTTAAGACCATCATGGCGGGAATGGGCTATGCGGTCATGGGCACGGCCGTGGCTCACGGCGAACACCGCGCTCAGGAAGCGGCGCAGGCCGCCATCTCGTCACCGTTGCTGGAGGCAGGATCGATCGAAGGCGCGCGCGGAGTTCTGATCAACATTACCGGCTCGGCGTCGCTGAAGCTGGCTGAGGTCAATGAGGCTTCCACCATCATCCAGACCGCAGCCCATGAAGACGCCACCATTATCTTTGGAGCCGTGCAGAACGACCGGATGAAGGAAGACCTGAAGATCACGGTCATTGCTACGGGCTTCAAGAACGACAACCCGCAGCGGCGCGACCGCGGGATCAATTCCGCCCAGTCGGCGCTTTCTTCGGCGCGAAATGGTTCGGCCTACCAGACCAGCGGGAGCGGGCTGCCGGCCATCAAGATGAACGGAAGCAACGGCCTGGGGACGCATCCTGCGCCGGTGATTCGCACCGCCCCGGCGCGGGAGACGCCCAGCCTAGCGGCGGTGACCGAGGCCATCAAGACGGAGATCGAGCAGGATGACCTGGATGTTCCGGCTTTCATTCGCAAGCGCTGAATCCGGAAGCCGGAGCAACTCTCTCCAGGAACTCGGGTTTAACGCCACAGCTAAACCTCGTTCACCGGCGGCCGATTTTGAATAAAGCGTTCCGATCTTCTCCGGCGGGGTGCTTAATGCGGTACCCGGTTAACGAACGTTTGGTAGTTAGTAAACTTCTCCCTTAATATGGGCAAAGGGTTGCTCCGGAGGCCGTGGCATCCGGCAGCAGCACAGGTTTTGCGGGATGCATCTTTAGATATACAGGTTCCGGTGTTCAATGACCCCTCGGCTTCGTCTTCTTCTCGTTGTTCTCTTTACGCTTTGGCTGACCGCGCACTCCTACGGAGCTCCGCCCGAGGTCACCACCAGGCCCGCCCGGAAGTCCGGCAAGGTTACGGAGAGTGCGCGTGTGCGCCGCAGGCTGGCGCGTGCCCGCCGCCACCGCCGCGCAACCCTCCACAATGCCTCGCTGACCCGGCGGCGTGTTCGCCGCCACGTTGAACGTTTCACCGCCAGCTCGTTTGCCGACGACATCACCGACGGAGACAACTTCGCCGGAGAGGACGCCGTGGTCCGCCAGGCGGCGATTGATGCCCTCGGCAACATGAACGGGACGGTGGTCGCGATCGATCCCACCAGCGGCCGCATCCTGGCCATGGTCAACCAGAAACTGGCTCTTTCCGGGGGCGCTCAGCCGTGCTCGACCATAAAGCTTGCTGTTGCGCTGGCAGGTCTGAGCGAGAACCTCATCACCCGCGATGCCGAAGTTCCACTCGGGCGACGCTCGCAGATGACGCTCACCGAAGCGCTGGCCAGATCCAACAATGCCTATTTTGAGGCCGTGGGCCGCCGCCTGGGCTTTGCCAAGGTCAGCCACTACGCCCACCAGTTCGGCCTGGGCGAGCTGGCCGGCTACGACATTGAGGGCGAACACCTGGGAGTTTTCCCCGCGCACGTTTTGGCCACGCGCCTGGGTGGAGTCGGCAAGATGTGCTCGTTTGGCGAAAGCATCTCCATGACCCCCCTGCAACTGGGCGCGCTGGTTTCCGCTATCGCCAACGGCGGAACGCTCTACTACCTCCAGCATCCCGAGTCGCCCGAAGATCTGCTCAACTTTCAGCCGCAGGTTAAGCGCGAGTTGGAGATCGCTCCGCTAATCCCGGAGATGATGGATGGCATGGCCGGCGCCGTAGAATACGGAACCGCGCGCAGCCTGCGCATCAACTTCAGCGAAGAGCAGATCCTGGGCAAGACCGGAACCTGCTCCAAGGCAGGCACCCGCTTCGGCTGGTTTGCTTCGTATGCCAACACCGACGTAGGGCGGATCGTTACGGTTGTCTTCTTGAAGGGCGGCCGCCCGACCTACGGGCCGAAGGCGGCGGAGATTACCGGCAAATTCTACCGCGAGCTATACGACCACAACTTCTTCGTCGTGCCGGCAAAGTCCGCGAAGGGTAGGGAGCCCGCGGCGGGAGTACAGCAGTAGTTATTTTCTCTTCCACCTGACACCGTCCTTGGTGTCTTCCAGGACGATACCCTTGGCCAGAAGTTCCGCGCGGATCTGGTCGGCGCGGGCAAAGTCGCGCGCCTTCTTGGCGGCGTTGCGCTCGGCCACCAGCTGGTTAACCTCGTCGTCGGAAATCTCATCTGTGCCGGCGGCATCTTCCTTGAGAACGTCAAAAATCTGGTCGAACTGGCGCAGAGCCTCGAGCAGCGCGGCCTTGTCATCCTCGCGCATCTCGCCGCGATCGAAGGCAATGTTGCCGTCGCGCACCATGTCGAAAATCGCACCCAGGGTGCGGGCAGTGTTGAGATCGTCATCCAGGCCGGCGCGCATCTCTTTTTTCGTGTCTGCGGCCAGAGCCTGCACAGCATCGTTCCTGCCGGGCGGGAGCTTGGCCATCTGGATGCGCGACTTGAAGTCGCGCAGCCGGCTCACTGACTGAGCTGCCTGTTCCAGGCCGGCGAAGGTGAAATTCAATTGCTTGGTGTAAGGGACCGAGGTCAGCAGGTAGCGGATGGAGGTGGCTTTGTATCCTTTGTCGAGCAGGTCGCGCAGGGTGAAGAAATTGCCTTCGCTCTTCGACATCTTCTTGCCTTCCACCAGCAGGAAGCGCACGTGCATCCAGAAGCGGGCAAAGGTCTTGCCGGTGAGCGCTTCCGATTGCGCGATCTCGTTTTCATGGTGGGGAAACACCAGGTCTTCCCCGCCGCCATGAAGGTCAAAACTCGGGCCCAGATACTCCATCGACATCACCGAGCACTCGATGTGCCAGCCGGGGCGGCCCGGGCCGATCACGCTCTCCCAGAAGGCCTCGCCCGGCTTGGGCGCTTTCCACAGGGCGAAGTCGCGGGCGTCGTCTTTTTCGTACTCGTCAACATCCACGCGGGCCCCAATCTCTATCCCCTTGAAGTCCTTCTTTGAGAGCTTGCCGTATTCCGGAAAATTGGCGATGCGGAAGTAGTACGAACCATCCTCGGTGCGGTAGGCAAAGCCTTTTTCTTCCAGCTTGCGAATGAATTCCGCCATTTCGGCAATGTGCTCGGTGGCGCGGACCACGTGCTCCGGCTTTTCCAGGCGCAGCGTCTTCATGTCCTGGAAGAAAGCGTCTTCATATTTCTTCGTGTACTGCCCGACGCTCTCGTGCTCTTTTGCAGCGTTGCGGATGATTTTGTCGTCCACGTCAGTGATGTTCATGACGTGATCGAGTTTGTAGCCGCTCTGCTGCAGCGCGCGCCGCAGCAGGTCGACGGCGACAAAAGTGCGGAAGTTGCCGATGTGCCCGAAATCGTAGACGGTAGGACCGCAGGAATACATCCGCACCGTGTTGTTTTCCGACGGCGCGAACTCTTCGACCTTGCCGGATAGCGTGTTGTAGAGGCGGAAGGACAAATGTAGATTCTAGCAAAGAGCGGTCAGCACTCAGCAGTCAGCAATCAGGGCTACTCGTGCCTGAGCGCTATGATGGGATCCACTCGCATGGCGCGGCGCGCGGGAAGATAACAAGCCACCAGCGCGACCAGAACCAGCAGTAAAGCCAGCACGGCAAAAGTCAAGGGATCGTGCGCGGTCACGCCGAACAACTGGTTGACCATCAGGCGGGTCAATCCCAACGCCGCGGCAATACCTACAACTACTCCCAGCAAGGCCATGCGCGCTCCCTGGCCGAGCACCAGGCTCATAACGTCGGTGCGCTGGGCGCCGAGGGCCATGCGTACGCCGATTTCGTGGGTTCGCTGGCCGACCAGGTAAGAGATCACGCCGTAGATCCCGACGCACGATAGAACCAGCGCCAGCGCCGCAAACGTTCCGAGAAGAATCATGGAGAGCCGGCGCGCAGCGAAGGAGCCGGCGATGACTTCGTTGAGGGTTTGCACGCCGTAGATGATTTCGCCGCGGTCGATTTCGCTGACGGCGCGGCGAACCGGGCCCATGATGGTTGCGGGGTCGCCCTGGGTGCGCAGCACCACGGCTACCGAGCCGGCGACCATCGGCATCAGCTTCTCGGGGATCTGCATGAAGGGATAGTAGAACTGGGCCTGCACCGCCGACTTTCCGTCTCCGCCCGGCCCCCACTGCTTGACGTGGCCGACGATGCCGACGATCTCAGCGTCTGCATTGAACTGCTCCAGGTGGACGCGCTTCCCGATGGGATTCTCGTGGGGGAAATAAGTTTGCGCGAAAACATCGTCAATGTCGATAACCACCGGCGCGTTTTCGTTGTCCTGTTCGGCGATGAAGCGGCCGCGCTTCAGGGTAACGCCCATGGCCTGCTGAAAACCGGACTCGGCCAGATAGAACATGGCCTGGGGCATGTCATTGTCATTGGCAGGCTTGGGCTGGCCGACGATCCAGAAAGGCAGCGAGGAATCGTGGATCATGGGGCGCGAGCCGAGGGTGACGGAAACAGCCTGCACGCCGGGGACAGAACGCAGCTTGTCGTCAAACTGGCGCAGGCGGGCGCGAGTTTCGGCCGAGGTTGTGTTGGGTAAGGAAGGCATCGAGACGACGAAGGTGATGGCGTGCCTGGGATTGTAGCCCGGGTCCACTCTCCACAGCGCCGCCAGGCTGCGGAACATCAATCCTGCGCCGATCAGCAGCACCAGTGCCATCGCGACCTCACCGGCCACGAAAATTCCCTGCAGGCGATGGCGGGCGCCGCTGGAGCCGCGGCCGCCTTCGCGGAGAACGTCCTGCAGGTTGACCCGCGAACTCTTCAGCGCGGGAGCAAGGCCGAAGACGATTGCCGCCAGCAGAGACAGAGCCACGGTGAAGAGCAATACCGGCCCATCGAGAGAGACTTCGGCCGCTCGCGGCAGCGTGCCCGGCAGAGCGTTGACTACCGCCCCGGTGCCGAAATGGGCGAGGAGAAGTCCAAGCGCGCCGCCCAGGCCGGCGAGCAACAGGCTTTCGGTGAGAAGCTGGCGGATGACGCGCGTGGCGCTGGCGCCCAGGGCAGCGCGCACGGCGAACTCGCGCGAGCGAGCCATGGCGCGGGCGAGGAGCAGGTTGGCCACATTCGCGCAGGCGATCATCAGCAAAAAGCCGACGGCGGCCAGCAGCACCAGCAGAAAGGGCTGCACGTTGCCAACGATGTCTTCCTTCATCGAAACCAGGGCGATGCCGACGTCTTTGTCGGCGACCGGGTAGGCTGCAGCGAGATCACGCGCTACGGCGTCCATGTCGGCTCTGGCCGCAGCCAGCGTAACCCCCGGCTTCAGGCGGCCGATGACGCGCGCACTGACGGAGATGCGGCGATCCTGAAATGACGGGTCGTTCCACTGCCCGATGGGCGTGTAGACATCGCGGTCGTGGCCGTAGAAGGTAAAGTCGGCCGGCATGACTCCCACCACCTGATACGACTTGCCGTTCAGGACCAGCGACTTCCCGATGATCTCCGGCATTGAACCGAACTTGCGCTTCCACAGGCCGCCGCCGAGAATCGCCACTGGTCCGGCGCCGACCTGGTCTTCCTCCGCGCGGAACGTGCGGCCCAGAATTGGTTGCACGCCCAGCGTGGAAAAGAAGTCAGCGGAAATCATGTAGCCGCTCAGGCGCTCGGCTTCACTCGAATCCGTCAGGTTGTAATCCTGGTTGCGGTAGATGGCCATCGAAGAAAGCGTATGCGTGTCGCGCCGCCAGTCGAGAAAGTTGGGGTAGGCGACGGGAGCCTGGTCGAATCCCGGCGCGGTTCCATAGACCGCTACCAGCTGCCCGGACTGCGGGTAAGACAGCGGGTTGAGCAGGACGCCGTTGACAATGGAAAAGAGCAGCGTGTTCGCGCTGATGCCAAGCGCCAGAGTCAACAGGGCAATGATGGTAAAGCCCGGCGCCTGCCGGAACATCCGCAGGGCGTAACGCAGATCCTGCAGCAGCGTGGTCATGATTCAATAGACTCCTATGCCGGCACTGGTGTCATCGCTAATCTTGTTCTGAAGCGCTTGATTTGGCAAATGCCACTTTGTGCGAATCCATGTAGCCACTGGGCGCCCGAAATCCGCGCCGATGCCATTGGGAATCGGCGGCCAAAGTGAGAAACTAGGAGCATGGAAATCCGCAATATCGATTCCTTCCTCGAGTATTTCGAAACCATTCGCGAGCGCACCCTGCGCGTGGTGCAGGCCGTGCCTCCGGACAAGCTGGAGTGGCGGCACACGGCGGGAGTATTTTCACCGGGCGATCTGGCGCGACACATCGCCCTCACCGCGCGGTACACGTTCGCGGAGAACGCGCTAGGCCGTCCCAGCCGCTATCCCGGGTGCGGGACAGAACTAGCTGACGGAATGGACGCCATCCTGGCCTCCATGCGGCGGATGCACGCTGAAACCGCAGAGATGCTGCGCGGGCTGCGGCCGCAGGACCTGGAAGCAAAAGGAGTTGGACCGCAGGGCCGGCCGATCACGGCGTGGAAGCTGCTGCGTGCCATGGTGGAGCATGAAGTCCATCATCGTGGCGAGATTTATGTCTACCTTGCGCTGCTGGGCGTGCCTCGCCCGCCGCTCTATGGCCTTACCGAACCGGAACTGAAGGCGCTGTCCACGCCTTCGCGGGGAGCGGCATAACGCTTGAGACGTCTTATTGCGGCTCGTTCTCCGGCATCATAGAAGACGATCGCGCCGAGCTTCCTGCTGCAAGCCATTCAGAATCCTTCACCGGCGTGGGCGCCAGAGGGCAGTCAGGTTCCGGTTCCGCTGCTTAAAGTGCGGCTTCCCGCGTGACGCAGATCGAGAGCCACGCGCAGCACGTAGTGGACGCCGGAAAGAATCGTCAGCGCCACCGTGATGTTGAAGCCGAGCTGGCGGGTCTTGGCGATCCACACCTCGGGACGGACTTCATGGAGCAGGACGAAGAGCACGGTCACTATCTGGGCCACGGTGTTGGCCTTGCCCAGCCAGCTGGGACGAAACACGCGCATCACGCCGGTGGCGTAGAGCACGGCGCAGACGATCACGATAATAATGTCGCGGCTGAAGACCAGCACGCCGACCGCGATGGGGATGCGGTGGGAAGCCAGCAGCACCAGGAACATGGTGCTCAGCAGAAGCTTGTCGGCGATGGGATCGAGATACTGGCCGAGCACAGTCTGCTGCTTCATCAGCCGCGCCAGCAGACCATCGAGCCCGTCACTGATGCCGGCGATTACAAAGATGGCCAGCGCCCATCCGTAGTGGTTCTTGAGAACCGCGATAACCGCGAAAGGCAGGAAGATCAGCCGCAGCAGGGTGAGCAGGTTGGGGGCGGAACGCAGTTGCCGGACAATCTGCATCATGACTTCGGGTCCCCGAACAGGCGGTGCACGTCGACTCCCGTCTTGGAGCGGAACTGGTCGGCCAGCGAAGGCAGGTCGCCGTTGCGCTCGTCTTCCTCGATGCGCTGCACCCGATGCATGGGAAAGAAGACCACACCGGCGGTGGCAGCGGCGCCCGATTTCACCAGTTGAGCAAAATCGTCAAGAGACTCCAGATCCACCCCGCGCGCGCTTACGCCCGCAGGGGTGAGAGACAGCATCACGCCCCAGAACTTTTCCTTGGGACTATTTAAGGTGATCAGAACCAGTTGTCCGGTGTTCATTGCCTCTTTTTGCCGCCGGCCTTGATTTTCCGGGGAGTTCGCGGGAATTGCAAGGCGGTGTGGCCGGAGCCGCATAAATAGCGGTATTTTGCAGTTCTTCAGACCGCTTAGGGAACATCGATTCTACCGGCGGTGTCTAACGCTGGATTTCGCCGCGCACGGCAGCGGCGCTCCGAGGGTAACCGAATAAGGCGCGCAAGTTCGTCCCGGGCATGCGTTCCAGAGTACGTGAGGTAGTCATGAAGCGTTTTTGGATGGTAGTTGTCGGGGCGTGTTGTGCGGTTCTGGGAATGGCCGGCTGCACGGTGCAGGGGACCAACAGTTTTCTTCCCCAGGACGCGAGTACCGCGGTCGCGGCAGATCAGAAGCAGGACGCAAGTAATCCAGTTGTTCAGCCCAGGAAGACGATGCACGCGTTCCGCTCGGAAGCGGAGCTGACGGCCTATCTGAAAGAGCTGGCGGTGAAGCAGGCAAGGACGCGGGCGAACACGATGTACAAACTGGCCGCACCGGCGCCGACGGCGCAGGCGAGTATGGCCGACACCGTCTCCGTGGCCAGCGAGTCGGTGACCAACGTGCAGCACGCGGGTGTGGACGAAGGCGACATCGTCAAGGTGCATGGCGATCACCTGGTCGTTCTGCGCCGGGGAAGGCTGTTTACCATCGCCATTGGCAAGGGCGATCTGACGCCCATATCGAGCGTTGATGCGTTTGCGCCTGACATCAATCCCGCCGGAACGTGGTATGACGAGATGCTGGTCTCGGACGATACAGTGGTGGTGATCGGCTACAGCTACGAGCGCGGCGGCACCGAGGTTGGGCTGTTTCAGATCGATAAGGCCGGGAACCTGGCCTACCGCTCCACTTACCATCTGCGCTCCAACGACTACTACTCCTCGCGCAACTACGCCAGCCGGTTGATCGGCAGCAAGCTGATCTTCTACTCGCCGCTCTATATGTACTTCAATGCCGAAGATCCGTTCCAGAGTTTCCCGGCGGTACGCAAGTGGCACAAAGGCGCGGCGGCCGGCGAGTTTCACCGCATTGTTTCGGCGAACCACGTTTACCGGCCGGACGCACCGATGAACGCCCAGTACGGCGAGGCGCTGCACACGGTTACAATCTGCGATCTGGCGCACGGCAATTTTGACTGCAACGCGACCTCGGTGATCGGGCCTGCGGGCCGTGTGTTCTACGTCTCGCCGCACGCACTTTACATCTGGGTCACTGACTGGTTCACGCGCGGCCAGAAGCCGCGGGAAGTAGCGCAGCTCTTCCGCATGCCGCTGGATGGCTCCGCGCCCAGCGCGGTATCGGTCTCCGGCAGCCCGGTCGACCAGTTTTCGTTTCTGGAGAGTGAAGACGGTAATCTGAACGTGCTGGTGCGGGCGGATTCCGCGGGCGACGGCATGTGGCGCGCCGAAGTCGCCGCCGGCGACGTGGCGCTGATGCGCATTCCAATAAGCAGCTTCTCCGACGGCAGCACCGCGGTTCCACCATCGCGCTACCGTCCACTGCCTGACCCGCACGGATACACCTTCCAGAATCGCTTCGTCGGCGACTATCTCCTGTACGGCACGGGCAGCGGCTGGGGCTATCCGCGGCAGGCTAAGAATTCCAGCCTCTTCGCGGTGCGCTACGCGGGCGGAGACATCCACGAGCTTCTGCTGGATCACGGTACGGACAGAATTGAGGCGCTGGGCTCGGACGCCGTGATTGTTGGAACCGATGGCCGCGATCTGCACTTCACTTCGGTGCGCCTGGGCGAGTGGCCGGCTGTGGTGGACGACTACGCGCGCAAGGATGCCTCCCAGGGCGAGTTGCGCAGCCACGGGTTTTTCTACAAGCCGGATACAAAGACTACAGGCATGCTCGGCCTGCCTATCAGCCGGCCAAGCCGGCCGGGGTATAGCCATCTGTTTGAGAATTCCGCAGCCATCCTCTTCCTGAAAAATGATTCGCTGCATTTCTCCGAAGCCGGCGAGCTGGCTGCCCAGCCGGAGCGGACTCGGGACGACGCCTGCCGGGCCTCATGCGTGGATTGGTATGGCAACGCCCGTCCGCTGTTCGTTCACGGGCGAGTGATCGCCATGCTGGGCTATGAGCTGGTGGAAGGGTCGATGGAACGCGGCCAGATTCAGGAGATGAATCGCGTGAGTTATGCTCCGGGAAGTGAGAAGGTGCGAAAGTTCAAGCCGGAAGATGTGCAGGCGATGCAGTGAATGCGGCGTTAGCCTGCCTGAATCTCGCAGACAGGGATCGCGGATACTAGTGTCTGCTACCGATCGGTACCGTGGCGGCCATCCGTATGGACAGCCGCCCGCGGCACACGGCTGGGGGATCGCGGCTCACGCAGCTCTTTCAGCGGCTTCTTCCAGCGATTTCCATTCGGCAGCACTCGGCTTCAACTCCGCGGCAGCCACATTCTCGTCCAGGTGCGCGACACGCGAAGTACCGGGAATGGGCAGCATCACCGGCGAGCGATGCAGCAGCCAGGCAATCGCGATCTGCGAGGGTGTGGCTTTGTGAGTCTCTGCCAGTTTAGCCAGAGCGCCGCCAGGCTTGGTGAGCTTTCCGGCCTCCAGCGGGAACCAGGGAATAAATGCGATTTTGTTTTTGGCGCAGAAATCCAGCACGTCCTCATAGGTGCGGTCGGTGATGTTGTACTTGTTCTGCACGCTCACGACTTTAATGGTGCGCTGTGCCCGCTCGATCTCGGCGACTTTGACTTCGGAGAGGCCGATGTGGCGGATCTTCCCTTCCTCCTGCATCTTCTTCAGCTCGCCGAGGGATTCCTCGACCGGGACCTTGGGGTCGAAGCGGTGCAGCTGGTAGAGATCGATGCGTTCCACCTTCAGGCGGCGGAGGCTCATCTCCACGCACTGGCGCAGGTATTCGGCGCGCGCCACCGGCGCCCACAGGTTCGGACCCTGGCGGGTGAGCCCGCCTTTGGTGGCGATGATCAGGCCCTTGGGATAAGGATGAAGAGCTTCGGCGATCAGGTTCTCGCTGACGTCCGGGCCGTAGGCGTCGGCAGTGTCGATGAAATTGACGTTGAGGTCGAGCAGGCGCTTCAGCACGCGCTTGGATTCAGCCGGATCTTTGGGATCGCCCCAGATTCCGGGACCGGTGAGGCGCATGGCCCCGAACCCCAGGCGGTTTACAGTGAGATCGTTGCCGATGGCAACTGTGCCGGCATTGGCTGCATTGGCTTTAGTCATAAGGACTTCGATTCCGGGCTCCAGCGGCGGGATTCCAAATAAACGAAGGCCTGACCAGATGATCCGCGCTTGGTGAGGGCGGAAAATGCCTTGTTGTTCCCATCTGTTCCGACGCGCAAAGAGGCGGGACAGGTAGGAATTATGGTAGGCCCGGGAGGACTCGAACCTCTGACCTCTTTGGAGATCATCAAGGAATTGGAAGTGCAGAAGCAGTGCATCGAGTCGGCCATCACCGCTTTGAACGGCCGTCCGAAATTGCAGCGGTCTGGCAGGCGCACGATGTCTGCTGGTGCACGTCGGCGATCTCGCTGGCACAAAAGAAACGCTGGCGCGAGCAGAAAGGCAAAGCCAAGTCTTGAGCCTTGCATCAGCGTACAGCCCTCAATCTGTACGCTGTCAGGACGACTCAAGGTTTTGGTGCGTGATCATGAGTGTAATTGCCTTCCATGAGAAGGCCGGTCGGAGTCAAGTAGATTCGTTTTTATGAGACAAGGTTTTGCTTTTCTCTCTGCCGAGTCGCCACTGTCGCCACCCTTCCATCCGCACTCTTCGTGAGCGATTTTCGCTCG
>DATGHX010000010.1:0-2677 GCA_035307585.1 Candidatus Angelobacter sp. | reverse complement strand
AGATTGACATACGCTCCGTACCCTTCGGGAGCCAGCTCGATCACTTTCTGGAACATCCGCAACGCTTTCTCGTATTCGTTGCGGCGGAGATAGAAGGTACCGAGCGAATTGTAACTGACGGGGCTATTGGGATGGGAGCTGATGGCGCGCTGATACGCTTCCTCCGCTTTATTGATCGCGCCCTGATGCTCGAAGGCAAGCGCGAGCCCTATGTATGCGTCCTCGTTGGTCGGCTCCAATTCGATCGCTCGCTGATACTCTGTGGCCGCTTCGCGATACCGTCCGGTACCGTCGTTCACCAAGCCGAGGCAGGTGTGCCCCGCGGCCCCGGCATTGCCGAGCTTTACCGCACTGTCGCACTCGCCCTGCGCCAGCTTGGTCCACCGGTCTTGCTTCGACAACCAATACTTGCGCCAGTAAGCTTCGCCCAACACCGCCTTCGCTTTACCGAAGTTGGGATCCAGTTTCAGCGCCTCACCCACCATCACAATCGCGTTTTCTACATTCTCGGTTTTGGCATAGTCGAGCAAGTAACCGCGCGCTTGCAGGTAGTACTTGTAAGCCGCCGGCTGGTCGGTGCCATGGACGTTGAGCGCGGCCTGCTCTTCGGGTCGCAGTTTCAGCTGCAGCGCTTTCACGGCCCCTTGCGCCACGTCGTCTTCCACGCCGAACGCGTCCGCAGCGGGCACTGCAACCGAATCCCCTCCCACAACGGTTCCGTCCTGGGTATTGAGCAGCGAGTAATTCACCCGGATCAGTTCTCCGGATTGCTCCAGAGCCATCCGCAGAGCCAAATTCGCACCAAACTGCGAGCGTACGTCCGCAAGCGACGTCGCGCTCCTTTGCTGCAACGTGCCCGCCGGAATCACTTCCAGCGCCCGATCCTCGGTCAGACGCCCCAACCTGGCCGAAACACTGTCCACTAAGCCCTGACCCAACGCTGTCAGCTTTGGGTTTCCCTCGACAGCCGTGAAAGGGAGCACTGCCAGGATTTCCGTTGGAGGCACTTTCTGAGCAGTTGTTTCGTGTTGCTTCTTTGCCAGGGATTGCCAAAGCTGCCGCGCTGGCCGCCAGGATAGGAGGGCGATTGCAATCGCCAGGATGACTGCGAACTGGAGCACCGTCCGCGAGTGCGGTCGGTCGCCCTTCGCTGTGGCGGGCTTGCCGCCTTGTTGGATTTTCCGCAGATCCGCGACTACATCCGCAGTGCTGGCATAGCGGTCCTGCGGGTCCTTCATCAGCATTCTCGACACCAACCCCGCCAGCGGCGCCTGAATACTGGGGTTCACTTTGTTTAATGGCGGCACCTCGACGTGCAGAACTCGGGCGAGCGTTCCGGCAAAGCTGTCCAGTTGGAAAGGTTGTTTGCCGCCCAGCATCTCGTAGAAGGTAAGGCCCAGGGAAAACAGATCCGCCCGTCCGTCATAGGGTTTCTGCAGCAATACTTCCGGCGCCATGTAAGCCGGTGTACCGCTCAAAGAGGCCGTGAGGCTTTCAGTCGCATCGTTGGGATCGAAGTGTGCAAACCGCTTGGCCACTCCAAAATCGAGGATCTTCACGCGCATCGCCGGCGTGAGCATGAGGTTGTCCGGCTTGATGTCGCCATGCACGATGTGCTGTTGGTGCGCGGCTCCCAGACCTTCGGCGCACTGAATCGCAACATCCAGGAACTCCTCAATGCTGACCGGTTTTCTCAGGCGCTGCCGTAGGGTGACGCCCTCGACGTACTCCATCACCAGGAGGATTTCTCCTTTGACTTCCAGAACGTCGTAAATCGCGGCTATGTTGGGATGATTGAGCGCGGAGGCTCGCTGCGCTTCCTTCAGAAATCTTCTACGGTCACGTTCCTCGAACTGCAATTGGGGCGCCATGCGCTTGATGGCGACCACCCGCTTCAGAGTGTTATCTTGCGCCCGATAGACCTGACCCATGCCTCCGGCGCCGAGCAAACCGCGGAGGGTAAACCGTCCCAGGATGCTGCCCGTCAGATCATGGATAACAGGTGGCGTTTTGACGGCGTCCGATGGATCTGTCATTGACGAAGTGTGTCAAATCTTGCGCCAATTCTAACCGCGCTGGCCGCGAAAGCAAGCCTGGTGACTGGTGCCCCTCGTTTCTATCGCTTGTCATTCCGAGGAGCCCAGCGACGTAGTCGGCAACATCAAGATAGATATGGTTCCTATCAGGGCATGTCTTCCGGTAGTCGGCAGGTGGCCCACTCAAGCCCGGTTTTGGCTTGAGTGGGGATGTTAATACGCCAAAGACCGACCCGAGTGACGAACTAGATTGTCCTCATGGAATGGAGAGCGCCAAAAATGTGAAAGATCGGCGGGAAACTCTGTCCAGCCGTTGAACTGCCCCCACTCAAGCCAAAACCGGGCTTGAGTGGGCCACCGATCCCGGAGTCGACTGCGCCATCGTTAGAAACTTGGGCGTATCTGGAGCAACGGAAAGGCCCCGCGCGTGTCCTGAGCCGGGCAGAAATGCCCCTGTTGCACGGTCCATATTGGTGGGTATGCGAGGCCATGTCAAGAATTTCGATGGGCGGCCAGGACGTATTTGCGTTCTGGACGGTGAGTATCGACCTCAATTGGTTCGCTGGCTCAGAGTCGCGCCAGGGAACGCGCTCACATATAAAACAGGCTCAGGCGCGGCAGGGCATATTTCTCGAGCAGCC
>DATGHX010000009.1:0-3407 GCA_035307585.1 Candidatus Angelobacter sp. | reverse complement strand
GAGATCCTGATGGGGACCTACCAGCAGAAGGGCGATCCGGTGAAGATGGGCGACGCCGCCCAGCGACTGCTCGCCGTGAACCCGAACAACGTTCGCGCCCTTGCTCTGCTCGCTTACAGCAAGCGCATCCAGGCACAGGGTGGGCAGAATCCCCAGCAAAATCTCGCTGACGCCGAACAGTACGGCCAAAAAGGTTTGACCGCGCTGCAGAGCTTCAACAAGCCGGAC
The DNA here is from genome assembly GCA_035307585.1 of Candidatus Angelobacter sp. GTDB lineage: Bacteria > Acidobacteriota > Terriglobia > Terriglobales > Acidobacteriaceae > Angelobacter. Next base: position 3,179 of record DATGHX010000009.1, on the reverse strand, counting down.
GGAATGCAGCCGACGGAGTACGAGAACCTGAAGAAGCAGATGAGCGGCATCTTCAACGCGGCGATCGGCGTGGCGGCTCTCCAGAAGAAGGACTATCCCACCGCCACGAAATCACTGCGCGCCGCCGTTGAGGTCAGCCCCACCGACTTCAGCATCGTGTACCCGTTGGCGCTAGCCTACCTGCAGTCGAACCCTCCGGACGTGGTGAACGGTTCGTGGTTTGCCGCGCGTGCTGCGGGCCTTGCCCCTGCTCAGATGCAGCCGCAGATCGAGAAGTACGGCAAGTCGCAGTACACCAAGTATCACGGTTCCGATCAGGGCTGGACCGATGTCACGGCGCAAGCCAAGGCTTCCACCAACGGGCTTCCGCCTGCTGGCTTCACCGTCACGCAATATGTTCCGCCGACTCCGGCCGAGCAAGCCGCTGACCTCGTGAAGACCAAGAAGGTGGAAGAGATGAGCTTCGCCGAGTGGGAACTGGTGCTGTCGGAAGGGAAGCCTGAGGACATCGAGAAGGTTTGGAGTGTTCTCAAGGATAAGCCCTTACAGATGGCCGCCCAGGTTATCTCCATTACTTCGCCCAGCAACTTGAAACTCGCGGGCAGCTCAGACGATATCGATGCCAAGCGGCCGGACATCGACCTCACCATGACAGCCGCGATCCCGGCAAGGCTCATGCCCAAGGAAGGAGCGGATTTCCAGTTCCAGGGCACACCAGTTTCCTATGAGCCAAAGCCTTTCATGATGACGATGAAAGATGGTGCAATTCTTACTGCAAAAACGCCTCCCGGAGCCAAGAAACCGGCTGCGCACAAAAAACCCGCGCAGTAAAGCGCTCTTGAACTCGGGACAGCAAAAGGCAGCCTTCCACGGCTGCCTTCTTTTTTGCTCCATAAGAATTGGGAGATGTGTTCAGAAACTGCTTTATAAGAGCAAAGTCTTAAACCGCGAAGCTCGCGAAGAGATCGCGAAGGACGCAAAGAAAACCTACGAGTGCTCCGGTCTTTTCTCGAAGACTCTGGAGGGCGGCAAAATCTTAAAACGGAGAGAACGCCGAGAACGGCCGGAGAGGACACAGAGGAGCCGGGGCTGTTGCTTTTGCCGCTGTTGCTTTTGCTCGTATCGGGACACGCCTTCAGGCGTGCCGTAAAGCGTAGAGACTCAAACCGCATTTAGGCGCGGTCAATGAGACAGCAATCCCACTTCACTGATTTCTCAGATTCTGTTTACCGCACTGCCTTCTTCTCCATCGTCACCGGACGCGCGCTGCGCGGCGGACGCTTCACGCCATCGCGCAGCTGGCGCACGTCGATCTTCAACTCGCTGAGGGTTCGGCTGAGAGTATTGCGGTGCATGCCCAGCTCGCGCGCTGCGCGGCACTGGTTGCCTTTGTTTTCCTGAAGCACGGTCAGGATAAAGCGCTTCTTGAATTCGCGCACAGCCTCTGAGTAGAGGATGTTGCTCTTGTACATCTGCATAATGAGCGCTTCGAGTTGATCTTTCACGGGCTCTCTCTTTCTCTGGCAAACAAAGCGTCAGTAGTCAATCTTGCAGCGGCCTTCTTACTGTGAGGCCTTGGGAGCCAGCTCAGGAACCGCCGGCATATGTGCACGGCGTACCATGTCCAGCCCTTCATAAAATCTTGCGCGCAACTGGGCGGGCGCTACCCAAATAGCCGCCCTTCCCACGACCAGGAAATAAGGCGCGAGCTCCGAACCGTCCAACCATTTCGACGTTGGCGCGAAGGCCGTCATGCCCATGAGGATGATCGACACGAACAAAGACCCTTTCACCATTCCCAGGAATGCTCCGAGCAGACGGTCAAACAGGCTCAGCCCCGCTTCCTTCATGGCCCAGCGGACAATGCGGCCAGCAATGCCCGCCACGATCACGACCGCGATAAAAATAATGACGAAAGCGGCGATCTCACCCAGCCATGGCGACTTCAGATGGGGTTCAAACCGGTCCGCCAGGCGGTGGTACTGCCAGGCGGCCAACAGGTAGCCCACGATCAGGCCTGCGATTCCAAATGCCTGGTGAAAAAATCCCTCGGACGCCGCTACCAACGTAGACACCAACACCACTCCCAGGATCGCCCAGTCGGCGATGTTCATGGACCGCTCTCGCCGAGCCCGAGTCGCTTACACATCCAGCGTGCGTCCCGTCAGTTGTTGATACGCCTCCAGATACTTGTCACTGGTCTTGCGTGCCACTTCGGCCGGCAGTGCTGGCGCCGGCGGTTGTTTGTTCCAGTGAATCTCTTCGAGGTAATCCCGGACGTACTGCTTGTCGTAAGAATCCTGGGCACGCCCGGGTTGGTACTTGTCAGCCGGCCAGAAGCGCGACGAATCGGGCGTGAGCACCTCGTCCGCCAGCGTCATCCCCCGCGCCGTCCGGCCAAATTCAAATTTGGTGTCGGCGATGATGATGCCTCGCGTCCGCGCGTAATCCGCTGCTTTCCTGTAAACCTTCAGGGTCAGATCACGCAGTTCCTCGGCAACCTCCGCACCCACCAGCCGAACCATTTCTGAGAACGGGATGTTCTCGTCATGACCGGTGGTCGCCTTGGTGGAGGGCGTGAAGATCGGCTCTGGAAGTTGGTCTGATTCGCGCAGACCGTTGGTCAGTTCGATTCCGCACACCTTGCCTGTGGCTTTGTACTCTTTCCAGGCGGATCCGGAGATGTAGCCTCGCACTACGCACTCCACGGGCACCATATCGGCGCTCATGACCACCATGGAGCGCCCGCGAAGGTGGTCCGCATATTTTTGGATCTCCGCCGGATACTGCCTCACGTCGGCGGTGATCAGATGGTTGGGCACGATATCTTTCAGAAAGTCGAACCAGAAAAGCGAAATCTGGTTCAGTACCTTTCCCTTGTGCGGGATACCAGTCGCGAGAATGTAATCAAACGCGGAGATTCGGTCCGTGGCTACAAACAGGAGGCGGTCACTATCCAGCCGATATACGTCGCGGACCTTCCCGCTAGCATGAAGTCGGAGATCCTGGAATTCGGTGCGCAGCAGGACGGATTCAAGTACGGATGGGCTCATGGATAAAATTTTACAGGCAAAAAACGTGGCGTATTCTAGCTGCCCATAAATATTTGTCAACGATTTACGTCATAGCTCATTGTGACGCTCCCATCCCCTTGACCGAAAAAACGTTGACACCTTTCG
>DATGHX010000008.1:0-160326 GCA_035307585.1 Candidatus Angelobacter sp. | reverse complement strand
GGAAGTGAATCCAGCAGATTCTTGGACCAAGGACGATAATGCCACTGTCTCAGCATGAGACGATGACGGAACTTTCAGAAACGCCGAAACCCTCCTGTCCGGATCATAAGAGTTCTAAGATCGTCACCCAGGGCGCGCCATTCAACCCCCTTCTACGTCACAACGTACAGGTGATTGCTTGGGTGTAAAGAAACCCGCAAGCTTCGCACTGAGAATCACCAGGGAGGCGAGGTGAATCCCGAAAATCGCCCACAGTGGTCTTCCGTTCCGCTCGGAAAAAACCTTCCTATCCTTGACTTGAAGCCCGAGAATGAGCGCCGTGTAAATTGCCGCGACGGCGACATACATATGCCATGAGTCGAGCATTGAAGGGGAACCTTAGGTCGAAAGGTAACGCAAGGTCAATGAGGGGTGGAAGGTGGCTGCGCGCCGCAAGGGCAAGTGAGCATAAACCACTGGGCTCGGTAGCATTTCCGTCGCAGTCGCTGGCATTCCAGCCGTCTCTATTCCGCTGCCTTCGCCGCCAGGGCCTCGACCACCGCGATATTCTGCAGCAGTTCCGGTGGCAGGTTATGCCTCTCCTGCAGATAGGCCGGACTGTTGTAGCTGATCCAGACTTTTCCTCCCGCGTCTTCCCAGACCAGAATCTTCAGCGGCAGGTCGATGGCGCTGCTGGGTGACGCCAGCATCAGTGGCGTGCCGGCTTTTGGGTTGCCAAAGATCAGAAGCTTGGTCGGCCGCATCTTCATTCCCACCTTTTCCGCTTCTCCGCTGTGGTCCACCAGCGTAAACAGGGTAACTCCCTTGGCTTGCAGGATGCCCTTCAGCTTCTCCACGGCTTCGCTGACTGAATGCTGAGTAGGCTTGTCGATGATTCCGTTTCCCGCGAGGGTCGCCATAAATGTCTCCTTGCTGTTTCCGAGCTGAGAACGCGCGGAACCTGGGACAGTAATCAGATAGATGGCCATGGCTAGACCAACCAGGGCGAGAAAGAATGCGATGGCCGCAACTTGCGTCTACTGCCGGGACTGAAACGCTGCGCCCTGCTCCAACTGCCGGACCAGGCGCGTGTGGCGCCAGCCCGCAAAGACGTTCACGAACACTCCAACCACGATCAGCACTGTCCCAAACCACAATGACAGGCCGTGACAGGCCGTAGGTCGGCGGCGAAGGCGAGTGTTGCAGCAACTGAAGCTGCTGCAGGAAAAGGCCGAAGCGGGCCACCACGAACCCGAATCCCATCAGGGCCAGCCCGGTGCGGATCCAGGCCAGCAGCGTCCGTTCCGCAGCCAGGTAATCGCTCAGTGCGCCTCTCGGCTCCATGGAGTCGTTGTACCTTTTCTCGTCGGGTCTTTCAAGATGAGATCAGGCGACCCTCACTGCCATCGGGCGGCTTCACCAGCCTGGGCGCGCAGTTTACAGTTTCCACCCGCCTCCCAGTGCCTGGTACAGCTGCACCAGCGCCGTGAGTTCGTTGCCCTGGGCCCGGGCCAGCGTCAATTCCGCTGAGAAGTAGTTGGTGTTGTTGGTCAGCACTTCAAGATAGTCGGCGGTTCCGGCCTTGAAGCGGACTTCCGAAAGACGCGCCGCGTCTTGCGCCGCTTCCACCAGGTGCTCCTGCTCGATCCGGAACTCGCGGTTCTTGCGATAAGCGACCAGCGCGTTGGAGACGTCGCGAAACGCGCCCTGAATCGTCTGCTGGTAAGTCAGCAGGAACTGCTCGCGCTGTGCTTCCGAGAATCGAACATTCGATTTGAGCCGGCCTCCCTGAAAGATGGGTTGCGACAGTCCGCCCACCAGGTTCCACAAGCCCGCCGGGCCGGTGAACAGGCTGGTCAGTGCCGTGCTTTGGTAGCCTCCGGCGCCGGTGAGCGAGATCTGGGGAAAGTACGCCGCGCGGGCCACGCCGATCTGCGCGTTCGCGGCGATCAGGTTTTGTTCGGCTTCACGGATATCCGGCCGCCGCTCCAGCAGCGAAGAAGGCAATCCCACCGGCACCTCGGGCGCGTGCGGCTCTTCCGTCAGCTTGAGCCCCCGTGGAATATCTCCGGGATTTCTGCCGAGAAGAACGCTGATCGCATTCTCCTCCTGCGCGATCTGGCGCTCGAGATCGGGGACCTCGGCGGCCGCGGTGTATACCAGTTGTTCCGATTGGCGCACATCCAGCAGGGAATTGATGCCGTGTTGCTCCAGCGTCTGCACCAGTTGCAGCGAGTCCCGCCGCGAGCCCAACGTGCTTCGCGAGATCTCGAGTTCCAGGTCCAGCTGGCGAAGCACAAAATAGTCCGTGGCCACGCTGGCCACCAGCGTTGACATCACCTGCTTCTGCGCCCATTCCGAAGCCAGCAGGTTGGCGCGCGCCGCCTCCGTGGCGCGCCGGTACCGTCCCCAGAAATCCAGATTCCACGATCCTACGGCATTTACCTGGCCAAAAGTGGTCTGGAAGGAGGGAATCGGTCCGCTGGCCGGGCTCTGCTCGCCCGTGATGTTTCCGCCGACGGACAACGAAGGCAACTGGTCCGCGCGCGTGATCCCCAGTTGCGCCTGTGCTTCGAGCACCCGCGTGGCCGCGATGCGAACGTCGTAGTTGTTCTTGAGAGCCGTGCGGATCAGGTTCTGCAGCTCCTTGTCCTGGAAGACTTCCCACCAGTTCTCATCGCCGAGCGAGACTGCATCCTTGTTCGCAGCCGACGGGGTGGGAGCCACCTGATTACCCGATGGCTTCGCCGCCTGGTCGTTCGGCTCATCCGCCGGCTGCCGGTAGACGGTGGGAACGTCAACCGCCGGCCTCTTGTAGTTCGGGCCTACCACGCAGCCGCTCAGAATCAATGCAGCCATCGGCACGAGCGCTGCAAGTTTGCTTTTATAAAAGTTCCGAAACATAAATCAATCTCCATCCTGCATTGCGAAAGCCCGCTGCGTTGCCGGCATCGCCAACCGGTCCGAGCGGAAGAATGAGAAGCGGTTGAGCACCTTTTCCTGAAACTCCTCCAGGTACAGGTAGATCGCGGGCGTCACGTAGAGCGTGACGAACTGCGAGACCACCAGCCCGCCGATCACCACCAGCCCCAGCGGCCGCCGCGACGAGCCGTCCGCGCCGTATCCCAGCGCGATCGGCAACGCGCCCAGCAACGCTGCCATGGTGGTCATGATGATTGGCCGGAAGCGCTGCATGCTGGCGTCGTGAATTGCCTGGTCGTCAGGGACGCCCTGCCGCACGCGCTGTTCCGCGAAGTCCACGATCATGATCCCGTTCTTCTTCACGATGCCCATCAGCATGAACATCCCGATGTATGCGTAAAGCGAAGCTTCCGCCCCGAAGAGCCAGAGCGTCAGCAGCCCGCCCAGCAGCGCCACCGGTAGCGACGAAAGCACCGTCAGCGGATGCAGGTAGCTCTCGTAGAGGATCGCAAGAATCACGTACATGACGAACACCGCAACCAGCATCAGGATCGCGAGATCGGAAACCGTATTGCGGAAGGTCAGCGCTTGTCCCTGGAATCCTCCCTGAACGTCAGGCGGAAGAATCTGCCGCGCCGCCTGCTCCACGAACTGCGTTGCCGGCCCCACCGCGTATCCCGGCTTCAGGTTGAAGAACAGGGTCACGCTGGTGAACTGGTTGATGTGATTAACCGACTGCGGCCCGATGGTCGAATGCCACGTGGTTAGCGCGCTGAGCGGGACCATCCGCTGGCCGTCATCGCTCTTGATGTACAGCTTGCTCAGGTCCTGCGGGTCCGCTCGCTTGTCGTCGGCCACTTCCAGGATCACCTGGTACTGGTCGGTCGGTTTCTTGATCAGGTAGCTGTAATTTTGCGAATAAGCGTCGTGGAGCAGCGTGAGGATTCGCGTCTCGGAAACGCCGTACAGCTTCGCCTGGTCGCGCAGGATGTCCACCTGCAGGTTGGGAGTGTGATTGAAAAGGTCCGAGTTCACAAACAGGAATCCCGGATACTGATACATTTTGGCCGTCAGCTTCGCGGCCGTGGCGTAAACCTGCTGGGCGTCGATGCCCGAGAGCGCATACGCGAACTGGCCTTGCACGTTCGCGGTTGCGCCGGTGCTTATCTCCAGCGCCGGGTTCGGCTGCATGAAAGCGATTGCTCCCGGAATCGAGCCGGCAATGCCGCCCATCAGTTGTCCGGCGACGGCTTGAATCGGCGCGCGCTCCGCCGGATCCTTGAGAAACGCGATCAGAAACGCCTGGTTCGAAGGCAGGAACTGCCCGTTTCCGCTCATGCTGAACGTGCTGCGCACCGCCGGATTGGCGCGCATGATTTGTTCCGCCTTACCTTGCAAAGCATGCATCTGCTCCGGTGACGATCCCTCCTGCGCCACCAGAATGCCGCGAATGAACGAGCTGTCACCCACCGGCAGGAACGACTTGGGCACCGTGTAGAAGAGGTACCCGGTACCGGCCAGGCAGAGGACCCACGTCACCGCGGATATCCAGCGGTGGCGCAGGAAGAACCACAGAGACCGCCCATAGGAGTCGAGCACCCGGCGTTCCACTGTGCCGAACACGCGCTCCATCCACGTCTTTTTCGCTCCCTCGCCGCGGTCGCGAAGCATGCGCGACGCCATCAGCGGGGTCAGCGTCAGCGAGACGATTCCGCTGGCCAGAATCGAGATCACGATGGTGATGGAAAACTCGCGAAAGATGCGTCCCATCAGCCCGCTCATGAAGACCAGGGGAATGAACACGGCTGCCAGCGAGAGCGTCATCGCCAGAATGGTGAAGCTGATCTCTTTCGCCGAGTTCAATGAAGCTTCGAACGCTCCCTGGCCCTCCTCCATCAGGCGGACGGTGTTCTCCAGGAAGACGATGGCGTCGTCAACGAGGAATCCGATGGCCAGCGTAAGCGCCATCAACGACAGGTTGTCCAGGCTGTAGCCCAGCAGGCTCATGGCTACGAAGGTCAACAGCAGCGAGAGCGGCAGCGCCACCGCCGGAATCAACGTGTCCGTGGTCCGGCCGAGGAAGATGAAGATCACCATCACCACCAGCACGAACGCGATCGCCAGCGTGGTCTGTACATCTTTTATGCTGCCCACAATCGTCTGCGAGCGGTCGTACGCGGACACCAGCAGCACCGAGCTCGGCAGCTGCGACTGAATGCTGGGAATCAGATTGCGCACCGACTTCGCGACTTGCACCGCGTTGACTCCTGCCCTGCGGTATACGGCGATCACCACCGTTGCCGTGGGCTCCGGATATCCGCGTACCCAGAAGCGCATGTCGATGCGTTCGTCCTGCACTCCCTGCTTGGCCGTGGCTACATCTTTCAGGAACACCGGCGCGCCGCTGGTCTGCCCGATGATCAGGTTGTTGTAGTCGTCCGCGCTGGTGAGCTGGCCTTGCGGCTGAAGCAAAAATGTACGATGCGGCCCGTCAATCTGCCCGGCGCCGGTGTAGCTGGTGCCGTTCTTCACCGCCGTCGTCAGGTCGTCGAGCGTGGTGTTACGCACCGCCATGGCTGAAGGATCGGCCTTGATCCGCACTGCCGACCGCGTGCCGTACACCGCAACCTGACTTACGCCGGGCAGAATGCTGATGCGCTCGCCCACCTGTGTGTTGGCGTAGTCGTACAGCTGGCCCTCGGTGACGGTGCTACTCACCAGCGGCAGATACATGATCGGCTGGTCGTTAGGATTGGTCTTGGTAAAGGTCGGCGGGCTGGGCAGGTCGATCGGCAGTTGCCCTTGCGCGCGAGTGATGGCCGCCTGCACGTCCGTGGCTGCTCCGTCCAGGCTCTTGGAAAGATCGAACTGCAGGACAAAGCTGGTGTGTCCCTGCCCGTTGTTCGACGTTACCAGCTCCAGTCCGGGAATCTGCATGAACTGGCGCTCCAGCGGCGTGGCCACGTTGTTGGCCATGGTCTCAGGCGTCGCGCCGGGATAATCCACCTGCACCTGAATCACCGGGTAGTCGACCGCGGGCAGATCGCTCACCGGCAGCCGGAAGTAAGCCAGGATTCCGAAGACGATGACTGAAACCGTCAACGCGATCGTCATCACTGGCCGGCGAATGAATGGCTCAGATAGATTCATCACAGGCCACCCCCCGAACTGTTGTCCTTGTTCCCGGAGTTCGCTGCGGTGGCCGGAGCCACGCGCACCTTGCCTCCCGGCCGCACCATCAGCTGGCCCGCCAGCACCACGCGGTCGCTGGGCGCCAGGCCCTGAGTCACTACCACGTCCTCACCCTGGCGCTGGCCAAGCTTCACCGGGCGCAGCTCCGCCGTATCGTCAGACTTCACCACGTAGACAAACGGACCCTGCTGGCTGAGCTGTGCAGCCTGATTGGGAATCAGGACAGCGCTCTTTTCCGTGGTCAGCACCAGCTTTACGTCCACGAACTGTCCCGGCCAGAATCGATGATCGGGATTGCTGACGGTCGCGCGCAGATTAACCGTCCCGCTTCCGTTCTGCACGGTGTTGTCCAGGAACTCCACCCTGCCCGTTTTCGCCATGCTCTCCTGGTCCGCCGGCAAACGCACAGCGGCCTTCAGGCCGCCGTGCGCCATCTGCGCCTGGACTGCCGGGAGGTCGCCCTCGGTGATGGTGAAGGTGGCATAGATCGGATCCAGCCGCTGTATGGAGAGCAACGATCCGCCGTTTGCCTGCACCACGTTGCCCACATCCACCAGGCGGGCGCCGGCGCGTCCGTCGATGGGAGAGTGGATATAGCAGTATTCAAGATTCAGTTTGGCCGTCTCCAGCGCTGCTTCAGCCGCCTGCAGCTGCGCCTGGGTGACGTCTACTGCGTTCTTCTTGGTGTCGTAATCCTGCTTGGAGATGGCGCGGGTGCCGATGATTTCCTCATCGCGCGAGAACTGAATCCTCGCCAGTTCGAGCGCGGCCTTGTTCTGCGCAACCGTGGCCTGAGCGGAATCGACCTGCGCCTTGTAAGGTCGTGGATCGATCACGAAGAGAAGCTGGCCTTTTCTCAGGTTCTCGCCGTCCTGAAAATGGCGCTCCACAATGCGCCCGCCCACCTGCGGAGTCACGTTCACGGACTCGTAGGCGGTGTTCTTGCCAATCTCGTCAAGATAGCGCGGCACATCGCGCGTCTGCGCCTGCACCACAGTCACCAGCGGTGCGGGAGGCGCGGCAGGGCCCGCGGCCTGAACATTACCCCGGCTGCAGGCAGTGAGCCCAACCGAAAACAGAAGTACTGCTAAGGACGCGACGCGTCCGTGTCTTGCTTTTATATGAGTGCTGATCGACTGCTTCGTCATTTATGATCCCCTTCAAGTCCCATTCTTTTCTGCCACCTTGTTTACGCTGAGACTGCCAACTCCGCTCGAACGGGCAGGATCCCCACCTCCCGCCGCGCATTGTTGGCTGTTTCCAATCCCGTTCCTGCCGTGAGGCCGCTGCGCGCCATCGCCGAATCCTTGAGCTGGTTCAGCGCGCGCGTGCGCGCCTTAATCAGTTCTTCACGAGTGCAGCCCAGCAGCAGCGAGCAATCGCGGTCGGCATATCCTTCGCAAAACGACATCACGAAAGCGAATCGCTCGCGGGCCGGCAGCGCGAGCAGGGCGGCGATCTCCGCCGGCAACTCGGGCCGCGGCAGGCTGGCAAGCAAGTCCGCGCCCTCTGACGTGGCAGTGCGCTGCGCCCGCTCAGCCTGAGTTGTCGACGCGGCTGCCGACCGGATCGCGTTCTTGATGACCACTCGCCTCGCCCACGACCGCGCCCAGGCTTTAAAGACGTGATTGCCCGAGGCGCAATCATCCAAGCCCGAGACGAAACACTGCTCGGCTTTTTCCGGATCAGCGGTCAGCACGAGGGCGAGTAGATAAAGGCTCTGCATGTCTTCCTTGAAAATCCTGCAAAAATCACCGTCCGATGCGTAAAGGTCTGCCCGTTTCTTGAAAAGCTGCTTCATGTTGATCAAGGCTCCTTTGTCTAATCCTCTTACTGTTTCGACCGACGCTGGTCAGAGCAGTCGCGCAAACGCGCGTGACACTCCCCGGCAAGCTGCTTGAGTACGTGCTTGTTGAGCACGCCGCTGCAGCAAAACTTCGCGCCGTCCTCCATCATCTCCAGAATCGCCGCCTCTCCTTCGTTGTCGATCTTGGTGACGTTCGTCAGGTCGATGGTCATTTGCCGGTTCTCCAGCGAAGTGCCGGCGGCCAAATCCCAGCTCTTGCGCAGCTCATCAACCCAGGGGCTAACCAAGGTTCCTTCCACTACCAGCCTGCGCTCTCGTTGTGTGTCGACGGTGGAAATCTTGAACATGTCTTTTCTCGTTCTGGTGTAAAGCAAGCCCCCGGCCAAACTTTTCGGAAGCACGATGGCAGCCCAGAGTGTTGAAACATCAAGACATGTAAAGCGGCTGGTGATCTTAAGTGTCGAAAGTGTCGACGATGAGTTCGACAGATGACGAGATTGACGACGGCTGATCACGCTGTGTCCTTCTGCTGAAGACGTTTGTGAGGGCGCAAATATTGTCCTCACACTGGTACGACGAAAGAAGGTTGGGAAAATCGACGACGCGCGCTCTTTTTATGGCGCGAGAAATCGCGAAGGATGTCTGTGAGTTAACTTAGCGGGAACTGATTACGAGAGCGCCCTCGGTTGGATGCCGAGCTTCTTCATCCGCGAAATAAGCGTAGTCCGCTTAATCCCCATGCGCGCGGCTGCGCCGTCAGCGCCGGCGACGCGGCCCTTGGTTTCTTTGAGGATGCGCACTATGTTGTCGCGCTCGCTGGATTCATTCACCGCAACGCCGGTGGGTGTCGCACCACCGTTACTCAACTCGCCAACCGGGACCCTCAGCGCAGGTCCGTGAGTGAGAATCACCGAGCGTTCAATGAAGTTCTCCAACTCGCGAATGTTTCCCGGCCAGTGCCAGCTCGAGAGCTTCTTCATCACCGCTGCGGGTATGGTTTCAATCTGCTTTTCCATGCGCCGCGCGTACTTCTGCGTAAAGTAGCGCACCAGAAGCGGAATGTCTTCCGGACGCTCGCGCAGCGGGGGAATGCGGATAGGAAAAACATTCAGGCGATAGTAAAGGTCGCTTCTGAACTCCCGCTGTTCAATCATTTTTTCCAGGTGGCGGTTGGTGGCGGCCACCAGGCGTACGTCAACGCGCTGCGTGCGCGTGCTGCCCAGCCGTTCGAACTCGCGCTCCTGAAGTGCGCGCAGCAACTTGGGTTGGATTTCGAAGGGTATGTCTCCTACTTCATCCAGGAACAGCGTTCCCTGGTTTGCCAGCTCGAGGCGTCCGATCTTCTGCGTAATGGCGCCGGTAAACGCCCCGCGCTCATGTCCAAACAGCTCGCTCTCCAGCAGCCCCGTGGGAATCGCGGCGCAGTTCAGCTTGACCATGGTCCGGTCCTTGCGCCGGCTGCGATCGTGGATGGCCCGCGCGATGAGTTCTTTACCGGTTCCCGTTTCGCCCAGCAGCAGCACGGTTGAATCGCTGGGCGCCACGGTTTCAACCAGGCTTAAAACATGCCGCAACGCCGAACTTTGTCCGACGATGCCTTCAAAGTCCATTTCGCCGCGAATCTCATCTTCCAGGTACAACTTTTCCTGGGCGAGCCGGTCCTTGAGCTTGGCAATCTCGCCGTAGACCGTCGCATTCTCGATGGCGATGGCCACCTGGTTGGCCACCTGGGAGAGGAAGCTGACCTGGTCGTCATCGAAAGCGTTTTCTTCGCGATGGGCCACGGCAAGGATCCCCAGCAGCCGCTTACGGCTGATGAGCGGCAGATCGCAGAAGGAATTCATCCCTTCGGCTTTGGCCTTGTGGTACATCTCGCTGGCGATGGTGTCGGGATCCAGCCGGTTGATGACGATCGGTTTCCCGGTCCTGAACGAATCGCCGGGAAGGGTGCCCTCAATGGGAATCATCGCGCCTTCGGTGAATATGCCTTTGCTGTTGGGATAGTCGAGCGCATGCACGCGCAAGTGCTTGCCTTCCGCATCGGGCAGCATGATGGCGGCCGCATCACAACCCATCACGCGCCGCACGCTCGACGAAACCGCATGCAAAAGATCGTCCAGCTCAAGGTTGGAAACCACCTGGTTGGTCAGGTCCAGGATCAGGCGCATGCGGTCCTGCAGCAGCTCGGAAGAATACAGATTTGCTGCGGCATCCATGACCAGCGCCAGCTGGTCGGCGACCTTGGCAAGAAACTCAACCTCTTCTTCCGGATAAGCCTCCGGCTCCGTGCTGCCGACTGCCAAAACGCCAACAAAGCGCTCGCCCCTCACCAGCGGCAGGACGCACGTGGACCCAATTCCGTGTCCGTGCAGGAACGCTTTGTATCCGGCAAAACGGGTCTCGCTCTGCCAATCTGGAGTTGCGGTTAGCAGGCGCTGGTGCCATGCCATGCCGATAGGGGAGTCTTCCAGAAAAATTCTTGCCTGAGAATCCAGACGATCGGCGCTTGCCAGGCAGAGCTGCCAGGAGACGGTTTCACCCTCTTTGTCGAAAGCAATCAGTTGCAGGTAGTCGAACGACAGCAGTTCTTGCAGTTCCTTCAGCAGCGTATCCTTGGCCAGGTCGCAGTCACAACAAAGCGCCACCGCTTTCCCCAGGCTGAGCAGTGCGCCATATCGGCCTTCGTAAGCCCCCGATCTCAGCTCAGATACCGTACTCATCTTCCAAGCCCCTTCGAGTTCGTCCCGAAGGCTTGGATGTGCACACGCCTGCGGGATAAACCTACAGATGTGCGCCAGCCTGTGAAGGGTTCAGAAAGATGTGGGGCCGGAAGAATCAGACATCGAAGAACACGGTTTCCTTGTCGCCCTGAAGGCGAACATCGAAACGCCAGTGGCCCGGGCGTAAGGGATCGGGTTGGGCCATCAGAGTTTCCCGTCGTTTTGCCGGAACAAGCGCAAGTACAGGATCTTCCTGGTTTGCAGCTTCGCCTGCAAAATAAACTCGCGTGAACAGCTGTTTGAGCAGTCCGCGAGCGAAAACCGCGACCACAAAATGCGGCGTCTGCTGAACCCCGCCCGGTCCTTCAACCCGGCCCGGTCTGACGCTTTCAAATTCGCAACGTCCTTCTTCATCGGTCGGCAGCCGGCCGAAGCCACTACATTCAGGGTCGGCGCCTCCGTTTTCCGGAGCGGGGTATTGTCCTGCGGCATCGGCTTGCCAGATCTCGATCATCGCGTCCGGCACCGGCGAGCCCTCGCCATCGAGCACTTGGCAGGCCAGCCAGATGCGCTCTCCTTTGGCCTTTCGGCCGGCGATCAAGCGGATGCAGTGTGCCTCCGCCGTCAAACCGACCTGAAAGAACGGACCAACGGTTTGTGAGGGAGTCGGCAACATGGTCTCTTACTTCTCGAATGGAGTCGCCTCCGGGCCGCGCAGCACGATGTCGAATTTGTATCCCGTTGCCCATTGCGGCTGCGTTGTCTCCAGGTCGAAAGTGGAGATCATGCGTTGTCGCGCCTTCTCATCGGGTACGGATTGAAAGATGGGATCGTAGGCAAACAAGGGATCGCCGGGAAAGTACATCTGCGTTACCAGCCGGGTGATGAAGGCTCTCCCGAAGACCGAAAAGTGAATGTGAGCAGGCCGCCAGGCGTTGTAGTGATTTTGCCAGGGGTACGGTCCGGGCTTGACGGTGATAAAGCGGTACGCGCCGTTTTCGTCAGTAAGCGTCCGTCCGGCGCCGGTAAAGTTGGGATCGAGCGGGGCCGGGTGCTGGTCCTTGAGGTGCGCGTATCGCCCAGCGGAATTGGCCTGCCATATCTCGAGCAGCGTGTTGGGTAGCGGACGGCCATCGCCATCGAGCACGCGCCCGGTCACGACGATGCGTTCGCCCAGAGGCTCGCCGGCGTGTTGCCGGGTCAAATCATTGTCGCTCTCAGCGATGGTGTCGTGCCCGTAGACCGGTCCGGTAACTTCGGAGAGGGTCTGTGGCACGAATACCAGCGGCTTGCGCGGGGCTCGCAAGACTGTTGCCCGGTACGGTTCGTAGAGCAACTCCGGTTGCGTCCCGGGTGCGTGGCGGCGGTAAGCGATGACTGGTTTTTTGATGGCCGCGGGGTCCATAAGAGATTTTAAAATTCTCCGGCTGATAACAGCGACAAAAGGTCGTGTGGCTTGGGCAACATCTTCGATCAACTCTCATCGGAATGCAAATTATCCTGGCGCGGTGCCTTTCAGCTCAATAAAAAAGGCTGCCTTCGCGGCAGCCTTTTGCATTCCGTGTTGTGAATTCACAACTCAGGGATGATAGATGGCAACTCCCGTCGCAGCTTGCACAATAGCCTCCAGCCCGCGCCGCATCACGCTCTTGGCGGCGCTGTTGGGGACAAACAAAATGTCATCTGCCTGCAGGTTTATGTCAGGGGCTTTGGAGGAAAGAATTTTCTTGAGTGCGATCGGCACTTCCTGGCGCTCGTTGCCATTCCTGCGAATCAATCGCGCTGCGTCAAGTTTGGCCGTGGGATTTGCGCCCTGGGCCATAGCCAGTGCCTGCAGCACTGTCAGTTCCGGCTTGTCCATCACGAATCCTCCCGGCATGTGGACGTCGCCGACCACGTAAACCACGCCGGCTTTTTGAATCACCACGGTATCGCCGGGAAGGATGTCAGGATTGTTGCGGGTGGAATCGCTGCCGTTGCCGGCCAGGGTCAGGTTCTGCGAGGGCTGGCTGCGGTCGCGATGAGCGATGGTGACCTGATTGCCCGCCTTCGGTGTTGTGCCTCCGGCGGCCGAGATCACGTCAAACAGCTTGTGCGACCCCAGCATAGGATAGATGCCCGGCTTCTGCACCTCGCCCAGAACGGAAACGCCCTGGGTCTGGTACTCCTTTTCGAAGACCGAGACATGCGGATCGTTGAAGAAGCCTCCATCCAGTAGCTTTTTCTCCAGCAGTTTTTCGGCTTCCGCGGTGGTGGCCCCCGCCAGGCGCACTGCGCCGACCAGAGGCAGCGTAACTTCTCCCGACGAACTTACCCGGACCTGCTTGTCGAAGTCAGGCGCGCCGAACACGGCAACCTCCAGCAGATCCCCAACGCCGATCCGCAAATCGGAAGGCGAGCCCACCACCGGCGGCGCCGCGCCAGCTGCGTTGGACGTGAGCGCCGTGCTCGCGCTGGGATTCGGCGCCGGCTCCGTAGGTGTGCTCATCACCGGCGACTGTGGAGCGACCGCAGTGCCGGCGCTCATGCCGGCGCGAGAGCCCTGCGAATTTGAGTTGATGGCTTGCGAAAAAGCAGGAATTGCAAGCAGGCTGCAGACTACAGCCGACAAAACCAGAGAGACGATCTTTCCGGGAACCTTGTTCATAAGACGACCTCTTCCATTTGCAAGCTGCCGGAGCTAGGCGGCCAGGCGGCGTCGGGCCGCTGGCGGCTTCGGTCTGGGTAGCTCTGAAATAACTGTGATGGGCAGAACCTCGCCATTGACCAGCTGACAGGCCAGGGGAACGTCATTCACGTGAGCGAGAACGAAATTCAGGTCATCGAGCTGGTTGCTCCTTCTCAGGTATGCGGCGCTGTTCCCGGTGGCGCAGGCGCGCGCCGAAGCCCGCCTCCATTGCTCGATGAGGTTCAGAGTTCGTTGGTTTTCCGGCTGGTGCCCGAAGCGCCGGAGTTCATTGGCGATCCAGGCGCAGCAGAGCTGGTCTTCCTCGCGAAACTCGCCCTGCGTCGCTGCGCCCAGCAGAGCGATGCGCTCGTGGCGATTGCCGATATGCGCGGCTACCGCCTTGTAGTTCCTCAGGCAGGCAACATAGGCCGCACCGGTAGCGCCGCTCTGCACCATCAACTTGGTGCCGGACGAGGAGAGCAGCACCAGCGGGCGGTGCACGTCCGTCCTGCGCGCAAGATGCGACGGGCTGTTGTTCAAATCGAATCCGTCCGGCTTGATGCCGGCAACCTCGCCGGCCAGAAGACAGTCGGGAAGTTCCGCTCGCTTTTGCAGGGCTTCCTCCACCGAGGTCACCGGGAAGCACTTCCTTCCCAGCGTGGCCGCTGTCACTACGGTAGTGGATGCGCGAATCACATCGACGGCAACGATGGCGTAGTCAGCCTGATAACGGCCGTTGCTGGAAGGAAAGCTGTCAATAATGACGCTCATGGTTAGCTGGCCCTCTCGACGGCCGCCTGCTGAATGGCAGGCCGAAGCTTGGGATTGGAGAACGCGTCCGAGTGCAACCCGCGGCGGTAGATTTCCACGCGCAGCAGTTCTTCCAGGCGGATGTTGCACAGGTGCACCGCGGGACCGAAATGGTCGAGCAGGCGGAACTGGCTGGGTTTGTTGGGAGCTTCAAACAGCACGATGTCGAGCCCGAAAGCCGACGCAAAGCGGTCGGCAAACGCGCTGTTGAAATTTCCGTCTTCGTCGAAGAGGCCGACTCCGAGCGCGCTCTCTCTCGCCTCTACCACCAACTGCAGCGCGCCGGCATCGAGCCAACGCTGTCCCTGCTCGATCAGTTGCTGCACTGCCGCCTCGCTGAACGCGCCGGTGTGCTTCTTGCCCAGTTCGAACTGCACCTCCAGGCCGCGCTCGTGTGCCATCTTGATGACTTCCCCAGGTGGCAGCGGCATGTCGGTAAATCCCTCGCCGCACTCGATCCGTGTCACGCCGATGTCGGCGCACAGGTCGAGATACGCCGGCAGCTGTCCCTGCGCTACCGCGACTTCAAACGGACCACCACCGGTCACGGTGGGCACTCCGTGGCGCCGGGCCGCTGCCGTCTTTCTCCGTGTGGCAGATTCGTCGGCGATCATCCAGCAGGCCATGGAAATCTTGAGGATCGACATCAAGTGAGCGCTTTGCTCCAGATGGCCTTCCAGGGTCAAAGGGTCGTAACCCGGATCGAATGGGCTGGTTGACGGCGGAAGCTGTTTCACGCCGATGCGCTGCAGGTAATCGCGCAGGTGGATTTTTCCCTGCGTGGCATCGTTCGAAGCAGGGAATTGAATATCGCGAGGCTTCATTGTTTCCTCCTTGAAACCGTGGCTGGCAAAGAGTTTGAGATTTGGTTCGTGAGCGAGATCAGGCAGTCAGACGTTTCGGACTCTCGGCGCCGGGAGCAGGTGCGCCCGGAGCGGCTTTCCGTGGGATGGAATCGACAACTTCGGAAATCTTGAGCCGCGCCGTTACCAGCGGTGCTTTTTCCCGGCGGTTGCCGCTGAACAGGGAGCGCATGGCGGTCACGCCCAGCCTCCAGAACGGAGCCAGATCGTCCCACGCGAAATATCCGGCTTCTTCAATTCCCCGCAGGGAGCGGAGCCATTGCCGGATAGTCAGTGAGCCCTCCCGGCGATAGTCCAGGCAGGACTTCAGGTCAGATTCCACAAACCATTTCCGTCCTTCACGCTGGCGAACCGGCGGCACGCGCTGTCCGGTCATATCCATGTAGAGTGAGCGGGCCACGTCCATGCCGTTTTCGGCCACAAACAGCCGGAAGGTGGCGCCAATCCGCGGATTGATGTCCAGCACCTTGTACTGTCCGTCGCGGGAGTCGTAGCGGTAGCCGATATCAAGAATTCCGCGATAGCCCACGGCGCGCATGAAGTCCTTGGTGGTTTTTTCCACCACCTCGTTCTGCAGGCAAATGCCCAGGCTGGTCATGCCGGTGTGAATGGGGGTCTGGCGAAGCTTGCGTCCGGTAAAAGAGGCCAGGCACTCGGAGTTCGCGTTGAAGTAGCCATTGAACATCCAGATGGAATCGTCGCCTCCGGGAATGTACTCCTGCAGCATGAGGTTCGGTTCCTGCGGATCTTCCATTGCCACGTACATGTCACGCAACTGGCTTGGGCTATACACTACCGCCATCTTTTTGCCGGTGCGCTCTTTGAGCTTGTTGCCGTCAATGCCTTTGAGCATGGCCGGAAAGCGCGCCGTCTCGATGTACCGAAGCACATCGTCCAGCGATCTGGGATAGAAAACCTCAGGCGTAGGCACTCCGAAGCGCCGCGCCAGCGCCGCCATTTCCTTCTTGTCGCAGAGTGATCGCGCCAGCTGAGCAGACTGTTCGGGAAAGATGAAGCCTGTCTTTAACGCCTCGTAACGCTCCGCCGTAAACACCGCCATCTCGTCCCAGGTTGGAATCAGGATGCTGCGCTTGCCGATCCATTGCGCCAGCGTCAGGAGATAAGCAACGGTGTCCTCGGGAGCGGCATGAGCAAAGTCCCAGACCGCCGTCGACTGGCAGTAAGCCGAAAACGATGCCGGCCCGCGCGGCGGCGAGCACACCGCGTGAACCGGAACACCCAGTCGGCCCAGGCTGCGCATGATGCCCAGGCTGCCATGTGTATTAGCGCCCAGGATGACGACTGGAGTGGAAACGTCGCACGACTCCAGGGTAACGGGACTGGCGCTGGAACTCTTGGGCGCGGCTGGTTCTGCATTTCCTTGCACAGTCGGCTTCTTCGCCGCCACCAGGTAATGGGCGCCGCCCTGCCGGAGCAGCGGCCACCCGGAGTCGGCGCATCGCTGCAGCATCCGGTGCAGTCCAGATCCCATCCGGTCCGGCAGCATGTGCCGCCGAAAAAGCGTGAAAGGCCCAAATCCTATGGTGGCGCCTCTCAGCTTCTCGAACCCCGCCTCGGCCAGCCATTGGTCGAATTCGCGCGTAGGCTGCATCATGGGAGGCGCGGTTTCGCGCAGCCGCATCCATCTTTTCCTGCGCAGGAAGGCGGTAAGCCGGTTGCGGCAAGGCGCGAGCGCGAGGTTGTAGATCGGGTCCAGCCAGTAGGTAAGCCGGTGCGAGTTGTCGCTGGAGATCACGAGGAAGCCGCCAGGCTTAAGAATTCGGCGCATTTCGGCCAGTGCCTTGTGGGGCGAGTGCAGCCAGGGTACCAGTCCGAGCGCCATGACTACGTCGAATGTCGAGTTCTCGAATGGCACCCGGTGGGCATCGCCAATCCCCAGGGTTAGGGAGACGCCGGCCTCCTGGGCGCGCCGCGCCGCCATGTCGAGCATAGCTTGCTCACAGTCCAGCGCATTCACCTGATATCCGTGCCTGGCCAGCGCCACGGCAGTGTGTCCGGCGCCGCAGCCCAAGTCCAGCACACGGGCTCCGGCCGGCAAACCGAAATCGTGGATCCACGCGATTGTGGCGTTTTTCCGCTCCTGATAAATTCGAGCAGTGAGGTGCTTGTCCTCGTAGAGTCGTTCCCAGTAGGAAGCAACTGAACGGAAATAATTGCCTCTCAGGGGCTGATCGCCGCCGGAATCATTGCGAGCCGGGCCTATGGTATCGGCGGTCATACTTTCTTCCATTTCATTCCTCAAAGAAGAGTCCTGCATATGATGTGAGAAGCCGGAGACTGTGTTGTGCCATTCGCGTTACGAACTTTGCCAAGATAGTCGGCCGGGCGAATCATGTGTGCTGCTGAACGATCAAGCGGGATCGTCGGACGATTCCGGGATCGCTCTTACGGTCGCTGAAGGCTGAATTGCAAACGGAAACAGTAGGCCGCGCATGGTGCCCAGCCCGTAAGCGCAATGGAATCCCAGAATGAGCGGCGCCAGCGACAGCGCTGCTGGCGTTCGCTGCCGCCAGGAAGTTTGCAAACCGGCAAGCGTCCCGACTGACAGGTGGACGGCAAGAATACCGGCAAGAGCAAGGAGCGGTAACACGGTGCCAATTCCGGCCAGCACAGCGCCCACTTGCAGGGCAAGGAGGATGACCAGGACGGCCACAAACGCGAGCGGCGCCAGGTGCCGCAATCCCATGGACTCCCGATTTTCCCTCAGGCTGAAGGCGTTCCAAAGCCCGTTCAGGAAAGCGTATCGCAGGAACGACCCCACGTCTGGCCGTGCGTGATACCGGCACTGGGTCTTGCCGGTGACGTAAAGTTTGCAACCCTGCGCCCGCAGGCGCTGATTCATATCGTTGTCCTGGTTTCGGACCAGCTTTTCGTTGTAGCCACCGGTGTCGAGAAGAGGCTGTTTGCGCATGACCGGAAACGCGACCGTATCCGCGTAGCCCTCCGGCTGGGTGCGAACCGAGCGGGTAGAAGAGGCAAATGGATGGCCTGAAGCCCATGCTACCAGTCGCGCCTGCATGCTCTTATTGGCCGGTGCCGTCACCACTTTGCCGCTGCATCCGACCGCCTGGTGTGCTCTGAGTTCTTCGAGGCACACCGAGACGTAATCGGGATCGTAAGCAGCATGAGCTCCCATGATGCACACGTACTCGCCGGCTGCTGCACGCAATCCGATATTGAGAGCAGCCGGAGTGTGCCGCGATGGATTGCTCAACAACTTGATTCGTGGGTCCCGGCTGGCCAGAGTTCTGACCTTATCTTGCGTGCCGTCCTCCGACATGCCGTCGATGACCAGGATTTCCAATTCGAAGCCGTCGCTGTTCTGCGCCTGCAGAGACTTCAATGCGCTCTCAATGAAGCTTGCCTCGTTGAAGACAGGCATAACGACGGAAACTGACGTGCTCGGTTTCATGGTTTGTTCCTGGGGAGTGCGCATTTTTACAGTTCGGTGAACGTGCAGTATCAGAGCCAGTGGGTAAGACACTGCGCGATCTTTTTTGCGGCGTGGCCGTCGCCATAGACGGCTGAACAGATCTCCCCGTTCCTGGGCGGAGTCTGGACGTGCTTCCAGAGTTCAAGCGGATCAGGGCAGAGCTGATTCCAGCCTTCCTCCAGAGTTTCCAGCCACTCGGTTTCCTCGCGTAGCGTGACGCAGGGTACGCCGAGCAGGAACGCCTCTTTCTGTAGGCCTCCCGAGTCGGTGAGAACGGCCCGCGCGTTGGCGGTTGCGTCGACCATGGCCAGGTAGCCGAGTGGTTCCACAATGCGCAGGGGCTCGCGGATTCCTGACAGCAACTGCGCTTCTTCGGCGGCTCTCCGGGTTCTGGGATGCATAGGCAACAAGACCGGCAGGTCAGCCCTCATGAAGGCGTCGAACCACAGCCGCAGGCGCTCCGGGTCGTCAACATTCGCGGGCCGGTGCAGGGAAGCAAGGTAATAGCTCCTTGCTCGCAAGCCTGAACTGCTGCCGTTCCCGTTTCGCCTGGAGATAGCTCTTGCCGCCAGCAGCGCGTCTTTCATTA
The DNA here is from genome assembly GCA_035307585.1 of Candidatus Angelobacter sp. GTDB lineage: Bacteria > Acidobacteriota > Terriglobia > Terriglobales > Acidobacteriaceae > Angelobacter. The sequence continues at coordinate 141,322 of DATGHX010000008.1, read as the reverse complement.
CGTCGCCAACCAGGGCATATCGGCCCGTGGAAGCCTTGCCTCCGCGGTCATGGCCATTGCCCGAGTACTCGACGAAGCCTTCGCGGCTGAGGTTCGCGCATGCCGTAGGCGTAGGCGCCAGCAGCAGCTGGCTCAGATGATCCGCCACCACGCGATTCGCTTCTTCCGGCATGGTGCGGTTGAAGCTCCGCAGCCCGGCCTCAACGTGAATTAATCCAACGTTGAGCTTTGCGGCGGCCAGAGCCCCGGCAAGGGTGCTGTTGGTGTCGCCGTAAACCATCACCGCGTCGGGAGCCTCCTTTTGTATGACGGTTTCCAGCAGCTCCAGCATCTTCCCGGTTTGAGCGCCATGGCTGCCCGACCCAATGCCGAGGTGATATTGCGGCTCAGGCAGATCAAGTTCCTTGAAAAACAGATCGCTCATATTGGCATCGTAGTGCTGCCCGGTATGGACCAACACCTCGGCGATCCCCGCCGCCGACAGTTCCCGGCTAACTGGTCCTGCTTTCACGAATTGAGGACGTGCTCCAACGATGGTGAGCAGCTTCATGCCGTTCTCACCCATGTAGGTGACTGGAAGTTCATGTCTTTATTGCCCGAAACGCGGATATATCGGTGAACCATTGGACTTGTCCGACAAAAGTGGGATTAAGGTATTTTGCGTAAGCAATCAAGGCTCTCACCGGATATCAGCTGCTCAGCTCGTTCTGTAAGCTCCACTCAACTTCCAAGACTAGCGTCGCTTCCAAAACTAGCGCCCTTCCAAAGGACTGAGCCATTTGAAAACTCTTTTTCAGTTCGTTGCCGAGGTCTGTCTAATCATCGCTATCACCATAACCATCTCATTCCAAACAGGTTGTAGCAGTTCGGGAACGCTGGTCAGCGCCGCTTCGCGGCATGGCCATCCTAACGGGACTCCAACTCCGACTCCAACCCCTCCGCCTCCGTCGCCCACCCCCACTCCCACTCCCACTCCCACTCCCACTCCCACTCCTGTTCCCCCTCCGTCCGGGGGTAACAATTTCTATGTGTCGACGGCGGGAAGCGATTCCAACAACGGGTCCAGTGCCTCGCCATGGCTGACCATCAACCACGCTGCGGCGGCGGTTCAACCGGGAGACGTGGTACACGTGCTGCCGGGAACTTACGGGGCGGTAACGAGCAGTACCAGCGGCACGGCGACGGCTCGCATACGGTTTGTCTCTGACGTGAAATGGGGCGCGCTGATCCGCACTACCGGCTTCGAAGAGATGTGGTACAACACCGGCAACTACGTGGACATAGTCGGATTCGATATCAGCGGTGATGGTCGACTGGGCATCCTGAACATGGGCTCGTTCGTGCGCACCATCGGCAATAACGTTCATAACATTCCGGCGCCCTGCACCAGCAACGGAGGGGCGGGGATTGATAACGCCAACTACAGCGGCAGTGACGACGACGTGATCGGGAACGTAGTCCACGATATCGGCGATCCCACTGTCCAGTGTTATGAAGTGCAGGGCATCTATCAGTCGAACCTGCGTGGTCACATCGTTAACAACCTGTCTTACCGGAACCAGGGCTGGGGAATTCAGCTCTGGCATGCGGCGACTGACGTGGTGATCTCCAACAATCTCGTTTTCCAGAACGGCGCCGGCGGCATCGTCGTGGGCGATGGTGACGCGCCTGGCGGAGTAACCGCTTCGAACGTGATCGTCACCAACAACATCGTTCTCTATCACAACAGCTCCTGGGGGCAGGGGATCGCAATCTATGAAACCGGCGCTACCGCCGCCAGCAACCTCTACGAAAACAATCTGATCTGGGGCAATAAGCAGGGGCTCGTCCTTCAGAATGGCCTGGTTGGTCAGAATACGATCAGCGCTGACCCGCTCCTGGTGAACTATCAGCCGAACGGCAGCGGTGACTATCATCTAACCTCCAGCAGCCGCGCGATCAACTCCGGGACCACCCTGGGCATGCCGGTACAGGATTTTGACGGCGCGGCCCGGCCTTTTGGCTCCGGACCGGACATCGGCATGTATGAGTTCGGTTCAACTCCAGTGCCGTGGCCGTATGAGTAAGTGCGGCGGGCGGGCCTGACGATCAATACCATGGCCAGGGTTTGCCATGGGACTGGTACTGGTAAGGCCCGATGTCCCAACGTCCGTCAACCGGTCTTGCTCCGCCATCCATGGCCATTGGCGGAGCGCCCGAGTTGGTTCCGGCGCCAATGGCGGGACTGCCCGGCGACAGGCGGAAATCAGCTGGGTCGTCCCCCTTGTAGTTCACCAGCAACGGATCCTTCCAGATGGTGCCGGAGATCTGGTTCCCGTTCTGCAGGATAATTCGCTGCTCACGGCCAAAAACCAGGTTGTTGAGATAGTGGTTGTCATCGCCAAGCAGCCCGGACTCGTAGATTGCGTACTCTGAACCCGCCGGGCCGTTCCCGAAAAGGATGTTGTTTGTCACCAGCATGTGGTCGGCTGGAAGGGCGTTGGGACTGTCGCCGGCCCCGATTACGATTCCCCCGTGGTGGTTGCGACAGATCAGGTTGTTGGCAATCACCACCGATTGCGGCTCGTGCCACAGATGAATGCCCCAGCCCTGGTTATCGCAGGAAATGTTGTTCCAGATATGCCCGCCGAAGTTCGCGTGGTAGATGCCGTGCACTCGGGTGCATTCGCGGACGGGGTCTCCGATCCGGTTCACCACATTGCCGATTATGTCATTGTCGTGGCCGGATTCGCTCCCGTTGTCGATGCCGGCGCCCCCGGCAGGAGTACAGCCGGCGGCAGGAATGTCGTGAACGTGATTGCCGACAATCCTGACGTTTGAGCCCATGTTGAGAATTCCCTGCGCTCCGTCTCCGCTGATGTCGAAGCCGGCGATGTCCACGTAGTTGCCGTCATTTCTCCAGACGATAGGCTCGCCGATGGCGATAATCCGCGCCTGCCACTGCTTCTCCGACAAAAAGCGGATTCTCGCGTGCCCCTCACCACTGCGTTGCGTGCGCACCGGGCCGCGATAGAGGCCGGGTAAAACGTGAACCGTAGCGCCCAGCCCGGCTTTAGTTGCGGCAAATTGCAGAGTCGCCCATGGCCGGGCTGCGGAACCGTCCTGATCATCCCGCCCGGAGGGAGAAACGTAGTAGTTGCGTCCGGCAAGAGGGCCCCAGGGAACGGCGCTGCCAGCACTCTCGCTCGCCAGAGCAGCTACGCCCGATCGCATTCGCGAGCTGTGGAGAATAACGCCCAGCGAGCCGATTGCCGCCAGTATTCCCAGAGCCCACATCGACTTCAATCTCATACTTCCTTCCTGTTTTCCGACGAAACGCCGTCAGCTGAATTGCACCTGGATTCGCCGCGTCCAATGAATCAGATTGAGCCAGCGCCACATGTGATGATCAAACGGCCGGCTCCCGTCGTACACCCCACGCCATTCACGCTGCATGGCGTCCATATTGAAAAAGGGAATCGCGCCGGCGACATCGCAGGTCAAGATTCCGCGAACCCAGCCGTCCAGCTTTGAGAGCCACCGCTTTTCCGGTGTGGCGAAGCCCACTTTATCCCGGCGGTCGAGGATGGCGTCGGGAACAATGCCACGCATCGCTTGGCGGAAAACTGCTTTGGAGGTTCCATCCTCGGCAATCAGGAATCTCTCCGGAATGGAGAAAAGGAAATTCACCAACTCCGGAGTCAGGAAGGGCACGCGGCTCTCAACCGAGAATGCCATCGAGTTGCGATCTTCATAGCGCAGCAGGTGCGGGAGACTGGTTTCCACCAGGGTACGCCGCAGCGCATCGCGAAGCACCGCGGGGTTGCTGGAGTAGTTCAGAGAGCGTGGCTCAACACCGCGGTTATGGAACCACGACTCACGCAGCCAACTCGGACTCAGATCTTTACCGATCAATTTGCGTAAAGGTCCCTGAACGGAGTCAGGCAACAGGTAGTCCGCTGAACGAAATACCAGCCAGTGTTTGCTCACACCCGGCCATTGCGAACACCCGGAAATGAACCGCGCCGCACCCGACCAGTCCCCGGCGCGAATCAGCGACGCCAGCCTGGCTCCCATGTAGTAGCGGTAGCCGCCTAGAATCTCATCGGCTCCCTGACCGTCAAGCATCACCTTGATGCCGGCCTCGTGCGCGGCGCGAAAGACACTGTACTGCGCATAGAGGCTGGTGCTCCCGAACGGCTCATCCTGCGCGCAGCTCAGCGGATCGAGGTCCGCGAGAAGATCTTCAGCATGCGGGCTCACCTTGTGCAGATGCAGGCCGGCCTCGCGAGAGACAAGATCGATCCACCGTTCCTCGCTGATCCCCTGGTCCTCGGCGATGTAGCTGAAGGCATGGATCTCCAGGTTGGGATGGAGATGCCGCATGGCCATCACGATGGAGGAGGAATCCACTCCGCCGGAGAGCGCCGTGCCCACCGGCACGTCGCTGCGAAGGTGAAGGCGGACATTGTTGAGGAACAGGTCGCGTACTCGCGCAGCCGCCTCTTCAAAAGAAATATCCAGTTCCTGGCCCGTTTCCGGACGCCAGTAGCAACGGGGTTGCAGCTCGCCGGCCCAGGCTTCAGCTCCATCCAGGCTGAGTTCAAGAAAGTGTCCTGCCGGGAGCTGGCGCACCTGCGCGAGTAAAGTGTCCGAGCCGTGGTCGCACATTCCGTAACGCAGGTAGAGGTACAGCCGCTCCGGATTGGCCGTAGGACGCTGCCCCGCAAACTCCAGCAGCGCCTTGACCTCGGAGGCAAACGCAAACGAGCCATCTTGAACGGTGTAGTAAAAAGGCTTGATACCGAAGAAGTCACGGGCCATGAATACAGTTCGCCGTCGGGTATCGAGAATCACAAGAGCGAACATGCCGACCAGCCGGTTGAGGCATCCGCTGCCCCATTCCGCGTATGCCGCCAGCAAAACTTCAGTGTCTGACGTCGAGCGGAACTCATGGCCCAAACCCGTCAACTCGTCGCGCAGCTCCACGAAGTTATAGATCTCGCCGTTGAAGACGATCCAGAATCGCCCGTCATGCGAAGACATGGGCTGCCATCCCGTGTCGGACAGATCCAGAATGGAGAGTCTTCTGTGCAACAGCACCGCCTCGGGGCGGGGATCGGTTGGCCGCCACTGCCGACCGCAGTCCACACGTCCCCGGGTGAAGGTCAGATACCCGGCATCGTCAGGCCCGCGATGCTCGAGCAGCTGCATAACCCGGGGTACGGCCCCCAGGGCAGCTTCAGAAGAACGTAGAATTCCGGCGATTCCGCACATATCAGGAACAATGATCGCGGTTGTACGCGATGACAATCCTCAGGAGAATGAAGTAGTAGACAGCGTAGCCAATCGCATTCACAACGCTGAGCGCCACCACCGCTTGATAGAACGACATGCCCATACGGCGGCCGAACACGAAGACCGCAACCACGCTGATCACGACAAAAATGTCGTAGACGAGCTTGGATTCCTGGCCGCTGAGCACAAAGACCAGGCGGCTGAGCGGGCTGACCACGAACTGAGTCAGAAACCAGGGTATGCAGACCACGGCCAGAGTGCCGGCCAGGGTCCAGGGTGCTCCGAAGACGAGCCCGAACAATCGTGGCCCGGCGATCAGCAGCGCCAGGGACGGCAGTCCGGCAGCTAGCAACAGAAGCAGGGTTGTACGATGGAAGAAGGGAACCATCCGCTTCGATGCCTCGCGAGCATGCAAGGCCATCCGGCTGTGAAAGGCGTCAGCCACGCTGGAAGCGATCAGAGCGAGAGGAACAGCCAGCACTCGCTGCACCAGCGCAAAATGTCCGCCGGCGGAACTGCCAAAGTACTGGATCAGCAGAGGAAGAGCCAGGTTCGCTGCCAGAGTATCCAGATAAGACGATCCCAGCGAATAGACCAGGAGCTTGCGATGCTTGCCGAGGATGCCGCGGTACTCCGCCAGGCTTGAATCGCGTACGTGCGCTCTAAGCGAGGGCCAGTATTTCTTGATCATGCGGCCGAGTCCTGTAAACCGTCCCACGATCTCGCCCGCGAAAAGCCCGGTGGCATGGGGACCAAGGGCGCCCAGTCCCATTTGTGTAACCGCGCGGGCGCCGTGTTGCATCACCAGCGTGTTGGAGATGAAGCCAAAGCGTTCCTGGCGGATAAACCAGTAGCGAAGCGCCAGGAATGCTCCGCCGGCCGCGATTGCCGGAATGATCAGCAGTGGCGTGATGGGCGGAAGGCCGCCGAAGCCGAGCAGGCTATAGTGCATCAGGAACCAGATCAGTCCGCCGGCAAGCAGGCTCATCGGCAGGCAGAACAGCAGGGACATGAATGCTAGCTGTGCCGCCTCGCGTTCGCTATCGGCGGAAACAATTCCCAGTTCATATTTCAGGGACGTGCCGACGAGAACGAAATTCAGGAAGCTGGTGAACAAAGCCAGGTAGCCGAGATTTGCCGGTGTGTACAGCCGCGTGATCACCGGCGAAGACAAAATGCTCAGGCCCTGGGCCAAGGCTGTGCCTCCAATCAGCAGGGCGACATTGTGGAGAAATCCCCAGCGCCTGCTGCGAACCCTGGCAGGCCTTTCCGAAGACTGCGCGATTGCCGGCTGTTGGCTTACCGATGTAGGTGAAGTTTGCAACATCAGATCAATATTGCTGCGCCCCTTGGCGGGCCCGGTCTTGCTGGAGTTGAAGCTGAACCATGCGCGATATGGCAAAGATCGTCCCGCACCAGAACCAGAGCAGCCGGCCCTCAAGGCTGCCCGTGACCAATCCGGTGAACAGCGACAAAAGAAACGCAGGTACCAGGAAGACGAAATGAGGCCCAGACCTGCGAACCGTCCGGCGCAAGGTAGACCATGTAGTAAACAAAAGCCCCAGCAGGACTCCGCAGCCCAACAGTCCCTGTTCGACCGCGGCTTCAAGAATGAAATCGTGGGGGATCGCCTTTTTGTCTATCCCCAGAAAATAAACGCCCCACGCGGAAACGCCCCAGCCGAGGATTGGCTTTTGGCTGATGGCGTCCAGCGATTGCTTGTAGAACGTCATTCTCTGTTCGGCGGTTCCGCCCTCCAGGAACGCGCCATGCAGGAGTTGATCAAGCTCGTCTTCCTTGCGCTCTAATTTCATCCTGGCCGCAGGCAGATCGCGAATCCACATAAAGGTGGCTATGACAATCACGCCGACCAGCGCTCCCAGCAGGATCTTTTTTTGCGACCTTACTCCGCTTCTTGACCGCAGGATCACCGAAGAGACGATCAGCGCAATCACCAGCGAGAGAGCTGCGCTTCGAGCAGCGGAAGCTGCCAGACCGATCGCCAGCACCGCGATGCATACCCACTGCAGCCTCGACTGGTCGCGCAGAAGGCGATAGTAGATGAGCACGACGATAGCGGTTCCGATCAGCTCGGCATCGCCGATGCGGGTAATATCGGTCTGGCCTGCCAGCACAGAAGCCGAGGGGTGAAAGAGTTCCAGCAGGTTGCGCAACGACAGCGCCAGGCTCAAAACCACGCACGTGAGCAGGAACTGGCGCATGTCCTTCTCTTTTTTAAAGAGGATCAGCGGTCCAAAGAACGCTACCGTGTTGAAGACGGCAATATGCTCTAGTTTGATCAGGCCGGTTTCCGGAGCGGGCGTGTACAACCCGCTGAGCGCGATCAGCAGCACGAACAGCACGTAAAGGAACACTCCCCGGCCCTGTCCTTTGAAGAGCGAGAACAGCGTCCAATCTTCCTTACCGCTGAAAATCAGCAGGCACTCCACCAGCAGTCCGGCGGAGCACAACATCAGCACGATGAAAGTCGGATCCGTAGGACTGATCCCGACTGCGGCCGTAGTTTTGAAATTCCCGACGTAGAGGATCCCTGCCAGCAGAGCGGCGGTAAATTTTCTGGTCGCTACCACGGCGACTGCCGCCGCCAGGAGGCCGAGCACAAGCATGTACGGCTCGAGGCTGTATCTGCGGGAGAGGAACCAAAGCGAAAAAACCGCAACTGCGGCCATGGCGGCCGCGAGCGGCCACTTCGCGAGCGGGGAACTCAGCAGCGAGCGAGGCGGTTCCATGACCGCCCTCGGCGTTGGCCACGCCTCAGCCTGCGCTGATGATTCGCCTCTATAAGTGTTTAGCAGTGACATCTGGAACCGTGGGTATTGCCGCAGGTTGGCCTGGACTCTTCCAGCCGCCTCTGGCTTGCAATCGCTGCTTGAGCCTGAACAGAGTCCGGGCGGTATCGCGAAGGATAGGAATGAATGGTTGGGACGAAATTCTTGCCCAGGGAACGGATATCGGCCGCCCGCCAAATTTTTTCTTGTAGTCGCCTGCGCCGCCAAGGTCCAGGATTGCCATGCCCCGCGCCTTGCCGATCTGCATTGCCTTCCACATCAACAAGTCATTGGGACGCAGGCTCTGGTGTGATGACCAGCTGGCTCCGCCCCAGAAATACATTGTCGTCGGGCTGATCATCAGGAAGATGCCGGTGGCAATGCATTGTCCGTGCCCATCCCGCGCGCGCAGCAGCAGCAGCTTCCCGGTCGGCTGAATGTAGCGAAGCAAGTCCTGAACGCGGGCAAGGCTATACGTGGGCGCAAGCTTCTGTCTGCCGAATACTTCTTCGAGTTGGGAGTAATACTCGGCTGCAAAATCGGCATCAGCGGCTTCTGCTACGGTTACGCCGGAGCGGGTCGCTTTACGAATAGCCTGCCGGCACGCTGGCCGGAAACGCTCAAAGATCTCTTCTTCCGTCGCTGTCAGGTCGACTTCGAAACCGTTGAGTGAGGTGGACTGAAATCCACACTCGGAGATTTCTGCCGCGTTAAACTTCCTGTCCATGAATTCAAGATGAGAACAGTGCAGGTCGTCGAAGGCCAGCCTCTTCAAGGCATCCAGAACGCTGTGTTTGGAAATGCCGGGACTTAGATTCAGCCCCATGTAAGACGTGCTCCATCCCGGGAAGGGGCTGCCCAGGACTTTCAGTCCGAGCTTGCGCACGATCATCCCGGTAAAGTAACCGGCGGCAGCGCTGCCGTTGCGGAGCACCGCCACGACGGCCTCTCCCTTCTGCGTGGCAGTCAGGAAGTCCAGCCATGCCGGCGACTGAAACAGGGTTCGATCGCCAAGCCCGGCGTGGGTTTCTTCCCAGGGGAAGGTGTTGAGGTCCGCTCTCTCGAAGGAAAACATGCAGTCAGCTCTGCTCAAAAAGTAAAAACCGTACAGCTCACCAACTTGTCGAGATAAGGTTTCACGCGCAGTTGATTTCTGCGCTTAGCGGCAGCTCGTGCGGCTGCAGAATGGACTGGTAAAGATCGAGCAGGGTCTTTTCTTCACTCTTCCAGTTAAACAATCTCTCCGCGGCCCGCCGTCCGCGACGGCCCATGGCTTCGGCTTCCCTGGGATGGTCGAGCAGATAGGAGATGGCGCCGGCGATTTCCGCGGGCTTGAGAGGATCCACCAGCAGCCCGCAGCGTTCTCCGGCGACGATCTCGCGCCAGAGCGGAAAATCAGAAGCCACCACGGGAATCCCGGCGCACATGTACTCAAACAGCTTGGTGGGTTTGGAGTTGGTCAGGTTCGGCATGTCATGGAACAGCACAATCCCGGCTCTGACTCTGGCGAGAAGATCGGCGATCTCGCGCCGGGACAACATTCCCAGCCAGTCAACCCGGCCGGACCCTGGCAAGCTTTCGATTTCGCTCTTCAGTTCCTGCGGGGAGAACCATCCCGCCAGAGCCAGGCGGCAATCCCTCTGCGGATTGAGGTGAGACAGGGCCTGCAGGATCTCGAAGATACTGCGTTCCCGGGAGATGCCGCCGACATAGGCGATGGCAGCGTCCCTCTTTTCCCAGGAATGAGTCTGGCTACTGGGGATTTCCTCGAGAATGGGAAAATTGTGCACGACCACAGTATTGGGATTTATGCCGTAGAACCTTTCCGCGATCGGCGGCGTGGCGGCTATGACAGCCGTGAACCGGCGCGCCGCAAAGAGCTCGAACTTCTCCGCGCCGCCTGCCACCAGCTTGTGCATAAAGCGGGGAATGTAATCCTTGTAGGAGACGGTGCGCGGCAGGTCCTCATGAGCATCGTAGATCACGCGCTTTCCGCGCAGCCTGAGCAAGAGTCCCATCGGCATCAGTTCGGGGTCGTGAAAATGATAGATGTCGCCGTCCAGTTGCAGAGCCCTCTTGTAGACGTTCAAAAGATTGACCGTCATCCGCCGCAGGCGGTCGCGCGATTTGGGCACGGCGGCGACATGAACGCCGTCGATGTTTTCATCCTGCTCATGCCCCGCAACCAGAATCACCTCATAGCCGCTGCGCGCGAGCGATTTGCTGATTTTGTGGAAGATGCGGGCGTCCAGGGCGCGATGCGCCGAGGTCATCTGCACTACCCGAGGTGTTTTGCGCTCAGCCACGTCCCACCCGAAGTTTGTAACGCAGCCATCGCGTCTCCATGCTGGCCAGCTCGCCGGCGCGAATCTTGCGCTCCTTCTTTTCTTTGACCAGGAATTCCAGCAGTTCTGACACGGGCACAAACCAGCCATTGAGCCGTGACAGGCGCCGCATCAGCCTGGTGAATCCGGGATCGGGCATGCCGCGCCAGGCAAAGCCGCTGGCAAAGTGCGTGTACATGATGCAAATGCCCGATTCGGCCACCAGCCGGTCCTGGTTCTCTTCCGAGAGCGTATCGCAGAACTTGGAGACGTCTCCGCCCTCGCAGGAGCTGAACCAGTAATTGACGAATGGCTTGCTCTCGTCGTGATAGGGAAGCGTGGGGTTTACGCGCTCCAGGTTGACCTCATCGAACACAAAATTCCGCACAAACCTTATGTGGTTTCTGCACAAGTCTCCCCAGAAGTATTCCGACCCGGGAACGTGCCCCCGGAAATTCCAGTTATGGCGGTAACGCGTGCCCAGGTTGTAGGCAAAGCGCGTGGAGGTGCGGCTCAGGCGGCCCGATCCCCAGTAGATGTTCTCGAAATTGTCGCAATGATTGGCATGGGTACGCGGGTACTCCCCAAGCCGGACCCGGAATTCTTCCAGTCCGCGATGCACGATCTCGCGCGGAGAGCTTCCGCTGCGCACGTTGTGCAGCCCGATTTCAAATCCGTCGTGCTGCAGTTCCTGGATGAATCGCAGATACTCGCAGTCCTGCAGGGTATCGCCGCCGAAGCGCGCCCCCGGAGCGACTGCCAGCGGCCACACCGACTTGGTGGTCCGAAAGCCCAGTTCACGGAGCATTCGATACACCGGGCGGATATTCGCCAGCGTGCTGTTGTCCGTGTCGTCGAAAATCGAGAATGCAAAAGTCTTGTTGCTTGGGAAGCGGGTCATTGTCTCTTGCTTAAGATCGCGGTTGCTGCTCAGGAAAGGATCGCGCGAAGGGTTTCGGAAAGAATGCGGATATCGCCCATAAAGCCGGCCTTGGCTGCGTATTCGAGATCGATTCTTGCTTTGTCCGGGTAAATGTGAGTGATGTAGTAGTCAGCGATGTTTTCGCCTGTGTGAGCGGAGAGGATTTGTTCTTCCTGGCGATAAGCCAGCGTCGCCGCGCCGGTAACTCCCGGCTTGAGCTGAAGAATGCTGCGCTGGCTGGCGCTCAACGTAGCGCAGAACTCCGGCAGGTCCGGCCGCGGCCCCACCAGCGTCATGTCCCCGCGAATTACATTGAAGAGCTGCGGCAGTTCGTCCAGCTTCCACTTTCTTAACCGCCGGCCCAGGGGAAAGATCCGGGGATCATTCTCGCGGGTGATTCCCGGGCCACGCTTCTCGGCGTCAAGATGCATGGAGCGGAACTTCATCAGCTCGAATAGTTTGCCGTTTCTTCCCACGCGCTTCTGGCGGAACAGGACCGGGCCGCGCGAGCTGGCCTTGATGGCCGCGGCCACCAACAGCATGACCGGCCAGACCGCGAAGAGAATGGCGGAGACCGCCACCAGGTCGAAGAACCGTTTTCCGGGCGAGGAGCACCAGGGAGTCAACTCCGAGGCTGCCTTGCGCGGAACCGATCCTGCGACACTCGCTTCTAGCCGGCCAGCGCCGGCGTCCGTTTGCGATGCTTGCATACGATTCTCTCGATGGCCTGAACTACGCGATCAACTTCTGTCTCAGTCATGCCGGGAAACATGGGCACGGAAAGGCAACGGCCGTAGGCGTCTTCGGCGTTAGGGAAGTCGCCGGCGCGGTATCCGTAAGCGTTCCTGTAGAACGGATGCAAATGCAGCGGAATGAAATGGACGCTGGTGCCGACGCCAGCGCTCTTTAGCTCTTCGATGAATTGATTCCGGTCGAGTTCGAGGAGGGAAGTTTGAAGCCGGAGGATGAACAGATGCCACGCGTGCTCGTCCATTTTTCCGATGCCCGGCGGCAACTCTAATTCTTCGAATTTAGCCAGCTTCTTCCGGTAGGTCGCGGCAATCTCCAGCCGCTCGCGCCACAGCCGATCGCACTTTGCTAACTGCGCCACGCCCAGCGCTGCCAGGAGGTCGGGCATGTTGAGTTTGTAGCCGGCGTCTACGACTTCGTAGAACCAGGAGCCCTCTTTCGCATAGCGCTTCCAGGCGTCGCCACTGATGCCGTGCAGGCGCATGATGGAAGCCCGCTGGGCATACTCCGGGTTATTTGTAGTGAGCATGCCGCCTTCGGCCGTAGTGATTGTCTTGGTCGCGTAAAAGCTGAACGCCGTGAATTCGGAAATATCTCCCACGCGCACTCCGCGATACGTTGTGGGCAGCGCGTGCGCTGCATCCTCAATCACGTGCAGGCCATGTTCCGCCGCGATCTGGTGTAAGACTTCCATGTCGCAGGCTTCACCGGCGATGTGCACCGGCATCAGGGCGCGGGTCTTGGGAGTGATCTTCCTGCGCGCGTCCTCCGGATCCATGTTGAAGCCGCCGGCAAGGCTGTCGCATAACACCGGACGTGCGCCGAAGTAGGTGACTACTTCGGCGCTGGCCGTGAAGGTGTAGGTCGGCACCAGCACCTCTTCGCCGGGCTGCAGGCCGATGGCGTCAAGCGCCAGCTGCAGCGCCGAGGTAGCGGAGTTGACCGCCAGCGCGTACTTGCATCCGATGTAGGCCGCAAATTCGCGCTCCAGCTGCTGCGCCACCGGGCCGGTAGTCAGCCAGCCGGAGGCCAGGACTTTCATGACCGCATCGGTCTCTTCCTGGCCGATGGAAGGACGGTGAAATGGGATGAAGTTGTCCATTTTTCTCCTTCGATCTAAGCGGTCAGGCCGCGACCTTGAAGGGGATAACAGTGTCAGGCGCCTGGACTTCGCTGCAGTGATCCTCTGCAATCAGATAAGAGCGCTCACACTCAGAGCAGCGCACCTCGCCTTCAACGGCAGGCAGGCGCGAACCGCAGTAGCACATCCAGCCGACTCGTTCCGCGGGCACGCCCATAACCAGCGCGTAGTCGGGGATGTCGCGTGTAACCACGGCGCCGGCAGCCACGAAGCAGTAGCGGCCGAGGGTGGATCCGCAGACCACGGTGGCGTTGGCGCCGATCGATGCACCCTTCTTGACCAGAGTGCGGCGGTATTCGTTCTTGCGGTTGATATGACTGCGCGGATTGACGACGTTGGTGAAGACCATCGACGGTCCGCAGAACACGTCGTCCTCAAGTTCCACGCCGGTGTAAACCGAGACATTGTTCTGGATCTTCACGTTGTTGCCGATGGTTACGCCGGGGCTGATGACCACGTTCTGGCCAAAATTGCAGTTCTTGCCCACTCGCGATCCCGGCATGACATGGGAGAAGTGCCAGATCCTGGTGCCTTCGCCGATCTCTGCTCCGTCATCAATGGCGGCGCTGGGATGCGCATGGTACGCAACCGCAGGGCGAGTCACGTCAACGGGGCTGCCTTTTTCGAGAAGCGAACGCTCGCAGGCTTCCAGAACTTCCAGAACCTGCGCCCCGCTCTCGCCGTCGGTGCGCGGAGCCTGGCGGGTCTGAATGCATTCCAGGAAGTGCTCGCACTCCCGGCGCAGCGGTTCTTCTTTCGGAAGGGGCACCACCTGGCCGCCGTCTTTTCGCGCGACCGGCGTGCGATTGAGCCACTCAATCTTGTGGGAATAGAGCGTCAGTTTGCGTTCGGACTCTACGTCATCGAACACGGCCATCTTGTTGCTGCCGATGATGGCCAGCTTCTGCTCCTTGAAGGGATGCAGCCAGCTCACGAAGATGTGCGCCTTTACGCCGCTGCGGAAATCGCACGTGGTTAACGTGGTGTCGAAGATCTGCGAATTCAGGTAACTGCCGCCGTGCGATGACACGCGCAACGGCGTTTCATCCAGCAGGTAAAGAATCGCGGAAATATCGTGCGGCGCAAAGCTCCAGAGAATGTTCTCCTCAGTTCGCAGCTTGCCCAGGTTCAGCCGGGAGGAGTAGATGTACTGGATCTGGCCAAGCTCGCCCTGGCGAATCAGCTTCTTGAGCTCCAGAATGGCCGGGTGATACTGCAGGATGTGGCCGACCATCAGGATTCTCTGCTGTTCGGCGGCCAGAGCCGTCAGCTTGTGGCCTTCATCGGCGTGAAGGGCCAGGGGCTTCTCCACGTAGACGTCTTTGCCGGCTACCAGGCTTCGCCGCGCCAGGTCGTAATGCTGGACGGCGGGCGCAGCTATGACCACGGCGTCAACTTCGGGATCGGAAAGCACATGGTCAACCGAGGAAACGGTGTTGACCTGATACCTGGCTCGAGCTTCGTCGAGAGCTTCCTTGCGCGGATCGCAGACAGTGTGCAGCGCCCCCAACTCGTGGAAGTTGCGCACCAGGTTCTTTCCCCAGTAGCCGCATCCCAGGACAGCGACTTTTGGTTTCAACAGACTCATCTCACTCTCCCTTCAACTGGTGAACTTGCGTAGAACGACGCAATGGCTGAAACCACGGTTTCCATCTGCTCGGGCGTCAGTTCGGGATAAATCGGAATGGAAATCACTTCGCGGCAGGCTGCTTCCGCCACCGGAAGGTCTCCTTCGCGATGGCCCAGGAAGGCATAAGCCGGTTCCAGATGCAGCGGGTACGGATAGTAGATTTCCGTGGGAACGCCGCAGCTCTGCAGGTGAGTGCGAAGGGCATCGCGCTTTTTGACGCGAATCGAAAACTGGTTGTAAACGTGGACACAGCCTTCCGGTTCCACAGGCAGCTGCACCACCTTCAGCAGGTCATACTTCTGGAAGAGTGCACGATAGTTGCGGGCATTCTCGCGGCGGGCATCACTCCAGTCGCCGAGATGCGGCAACTTCACGCGAAGAATTGCCGCCTGCAGCGCGTCCAGACGGCTGTTGATGCCCAGCATCTGGTAGTGATACTTCTTGGGCGCGCCGTGAACGCGGAGAGCGCGAAGTTGGTCGGCGAGATCCTTGCGATTGGTGGACATCATGCCGCCGTCGCCGGCGCAACCCAGGTTCTTGGAAGGGAAGAAGCTGAAGCAGCCCACGTCGCCGAACGTTCCTGCCTGCTTGCCTTTGTACGAAGCGCCCAGAGACTGCGCTGCGTCTTCAACGATGGCAATACCACGTTCCGATGTAATTTTCATTATCGCGTCCATGTCGGCCATGAGGCCGAAAAGATGGACCGGGATGATCGCCTTCGTCTTCGGCGTGACTGCCTTGGCGAGCGCCGCAGGATCGATGTTGTAAGTCTGGGGATCGATATCCACGAAGACCGGCCGCGCGCCCAGCCGTGCGATCGCGCCTCCCGTGGCGCCAAAGGTGAACGGTGTGGTGATCACCTCATCGCCTGCGCCGACGCCCAGGGCCATCAGCGCCAGCAGCAGCGCGTCGGATCCGGAGGCGCAGCTCACACCGAACTTCGCGCCGGTGAAGCTTTCAATCTCTTTTTCCAGACGGTCCACTTCCGGACCGAGAATAAAGTGCTGGCTCTCCATTACAGCTTCGATCGCCGCCAGCACTTCAGTCCGGATACCGCGAAATTGTGCTTTGAGATCAAGGAATGGGAACAAGGGCTTGGCCGCGGCTTCGGGCCGCGTGGCGATAGACGGTGCTAGGACTTCAGTATTCAAGTGCATTTCTCCTCAGAGGTTATGAATGGCTTAAAAAATGTGGACGCCGTAGTGTGATCAGGCGCTGTAGCGACGGTAGCGGTAGTCGACCTGGCGGCTGTCAGCCCCGTTCAGAACCACGTTCAGGACCGGCGCTCCCTGCGCTTCAGCCAGGATTTCGCGTGTGCGGGCCATGGCTTCGCGCGTGGTGATGCCGGAACGGGCCACCAGAACAATGCCGTCCGCCATCGGGGAAATAATGCGCACGTCGGCGAAGGGAAGAGCCGGCGCCGAATCGATGACCACGAAGTCGTATTGCTGGCGAAGATCGAGCAGCAGCTTGCGCATGGTCATGGAACTGAGCGCGATGGCAGGATCGGGACGGGTAGAGCCGGCGGGAATAATGGTGAGGTTGGGGATGTTGGGCTCGCTTACGATCACCTGCTCGGCAAAAGCCGAGCCCGTGAGAACTTCGCCAAGCCCGTGGTCGGCACGGAAACCCAAAGCCCGCTCCACGCCAGGCTTGCGCAGATGAGCATCAACCAGGCAGACCTTGCTGTGCTGGGCAAGAGCTACAGCCAGGCTGACGGCGATCGAAGTCTTGCCTTCGCCGGGCAATGCCGACGCCACCAGGACCACTTGCGGAGTACGGCCGCTGCGTGAAGAAAGCACAGACGCATGCAGCCCGCGCAGCGCTTCAGCTTCGAGTGAGTACGGATCATCGAGCAGGCGCCGCGCTGCTATTCCCGGACCCTCGCCTCCGGGAAGCAGCTTCTGCTTCCAGCCGGTAATGGCGGGAACCACCACGATTCCCGAAAGGCCAACCCATTTTCTAACGTCGCCGGCGGTGTGGATTCTGCGATCCAGGCCTTCACGCACAAAGGCCAGGAAGATTCCGCCGAACAGCCCGCCCAGCAATCCCATGGCGAGATTTAACATGCGGCGTGGCCGGGTAGGACTGTCGAGAACGCGGGCGCGGTCGATGATGCGGATGTTGCTCGACTTCGACGCCGCCGCAATCCCCGCCTCCTTAACCTTGGCGTAGAGCGAGTTGTAGAGATCACTGTTGGCCTGGGCTTCTTTTTTGAGCTGGTTGTACTGGGCCATCTGATTCAGCTCTTTGGCGGTGTTCTTCATCTGAGCCCCCATCATCTGCTCGCGTGCCCGGGCCGCCGCGTAAGTCGTCTTCAGTTCGCTGACGATGGCCGTTCGTTGCGCGGCAATTTGAGCTTCCAGTTCCTGTGCCTGGTTCTGGAGCTTCTTGATGTTGGGATGGTTCTTGCCGTAGATCACTTCCGATTGCGCCAGCTCGGCACGCACATCGGCGAGCTTCTTGGTCATTTCCTGCACCACCGGATTGCTGCGGACCTGGGGCAGCGTATCGGGACTGGCCTGTTTCTCGCGCGCCAAGAAGGCCTGCAACTGGATGCGGTCAGCCTCCGCCTGGGTGAGCTGGCGGTTCATATCGACCATTTCTTCGGCGACCGTGTTGCGATTCTCGCCGGTATCGGCGATGCCGTTCTCGCGCTGAAAGTCAGCCAGGGCGTGATTGCTGTCGTCCATCTTCTTGCGAATGTCATCCAGCTGTTTAGACAGCCATTCCGTGGATTTCACGATGGCATCGTGCCGAGTGCGGAACGAATCTTCGATAAAGAAGTCGATCAGTTTGTTGGTGACCAGCGCGGCCAGGCGCGGCTCGTAGCTGCCAAAGCTTACCGTGACCAGCCGGCTATTGCTGTCGCGTGAAACCTTCAACCGCTCGCGGAAAATCTTCAACGCTCGGTTCTCCGCGGGCGTCAATTCCTGTGCGTTTTCGTCAACCGGTGTGCTGTCGGAACTGCTGCCCCGCGTTGCCGAGGAAACAACGTCAGGATTGTGATCGAGTCGCAGGGTGCGTATGACTTCCAGTGACAGTTGGTCGCTCTTCAGTTTCTGCGCCTGGGTCTGCAGATACTCAGAGTCGGCGGCGGCCGCGCTGCCGCCCTGCAATGAGAAGATTTCGGCGCCGGGCGGATCTATCTCCAGTCGCGTCTCCGGCTCGTAAACCGGTTTCATCATGAAGGTGACCACGCCTACAGCCAGAAATGTGCTGGCCGCAAAACCAATAATCAGCCTCCAGTGTTTGCGCAGAACGGAGGAGATTCGGTCCCAGTCAGAGGGCTCGTGATGCGGAAGTTCCACCGGGCGGTCATAGCCGAACCTGCCCATTTGAGGGATCTCGACGCGCAGGTTGGCCGGAGGCAGGACTTCAGCCTGTCCCTGGGCGCGTCGCAATAGTTCAAAGTTTTTGCTCATTGGGGAAACTCCGCTTTCTGCATGTGACGGCCTGGAGAAGTTACTGACTCAGACGTTGTGGCAGCGCAAAGTTGATGACGATTTCGGTGTCCACATCTACCGCCCGGCCGTTGATCTGATAAGGACGGTAAATCCAGCTGCGCACCGCGGTTTCGGCGGCTTGCAACAGCGTGGGATCGCCGCTGACCGGCCTGATCCCTTTGACTGTGCCATCGCGGGCGACAACTGCGCTCAACACCACCGTACCTTCGATATGGCGGCTGCGTGCTTCTTCCGGGTAATGAGGCCGTACATATCGCACAAACTCCATCTGCCCCTGAGCGGCGACGCTGGGTTCTTTCACTGGAGGACCCTGATAACCGGACGATGCCGCTGAGCTGGACCTTCGTTCCGACGAAGCACGGTCGGAAGAGCGAGGGGAAGATCGGAGCGAAGCATTCAAAGCCCCGGCGCGCGGATCATTAGCGCGCGGCTTTGGCGGCTGGCCTTCAAAGTTGCCGCTGGCGCCGGCCGTCATTTTTACCGGACTTGGGTCCGAGGATGCGGCCCGTGCCCCTTGTTGCTGGCGCTGCGGCTGCTGAATCTGGGCCTGGCGGCTGGGGACGCTTGCCGATTTCTGCTGCGGCGCTGAAACCTCTGGTGATGGTGAAGCCGCCGGATCTGAAACGCTCGCGATCTCAGCGCTCTCGGCAGAACCGGGATGCACCCAGTGCGTTACCGCGGCCCATCCCGCGGCGATCAGCGTGAAGCAGAACACGGCATAGCCAACAGGCCTTTTGTAGGCTTGCCAGCCGTGGAAAGAATGATCGACTCTTCTGATGCGCTGGATGGGCGGCAGCGTCGTGCGCCGTGGAACGGCGGCCGAGGGCGGAGGTGTTGTGGTCCGTGGCGGCACGGCGGCGGCCGGAGCCGGAACCGGCGCGCGTCTCTCTCTGCCTGGCTCCTCAATCGGGCGAGGGGCGGGGCTGGCTGCCTGCGGCCAAGCTGCAACAGGCCGCGGCGGCGAGGGCCGCGCGGGGATTGGTGGACCGTTCACGGCCACCTGTTGATATTGCCGCGCGCGATCTTCCTGGCTTCGCGCCTGGCGAAGAACGTGACCAAGGCCAAGGTCTGCCGCCACCTCTTCGACAACCGACAGGTCAACCGCGGGTTTGGAGGAGGCGTAGGTAAGTGAGAGAGAGTTGAAGCAAAGGCGGTTGATCTCTCTGGGGATACCTCGGCTCAACACGACTATGTTGCGAACCGCCTCAGGCGTGAACAGCGGGGTTCCCTGATAGCCCGCGACGCGCAGCCGGTGCTCGATGTAGGAGGCAACGTCCTGCGGGGAGAGGCATGGCAGCTGCGTGAGGATGGGAATGCGTTGTTGCAGCTGGCTCAGATCGGGCCTGCCCAGCTTCGCGGCAAGCTCCGGCTGGCCGGACAGAATGATATGTAGCAGCTTGGTGTGCGCCGACTCAAAGTTCGACAGCAGCCTTACGGTCTCCATCACCGCGTCACCCAGGTTCTGCGCTTCGTCGATTACCAGGATGACCCTGCGGCGGGCCTCGGCTTCATTGGCCAGCACGTGCTTGAACTTCTCGTGGAGCTGAAAGGTATCGCGTCCGCCGGTCTCCTCATCCAGCTCGCTGAGGCACGAGCGCAGCAGATCAAAGGAGTTGCATTGGGTATTGAAAATGAAGGCAGTCCGCGCCGAGTGCCGGTATTGCTCCAGGATATGAAAGAGCAGCGTGGTCTTCCCCATCCCCGGCTGCGCGATCAGCGCGCCGAATCCGAGATTGGTCTCGATCCCATAGAGGAGCGAGGCCAGCGCCTCGCGGTGGCCGGGGCTGGGAAAGAGATAGCGCGGGTCGGGCGTGACCCCGAACGGCTGCTCGCGAAGTCTGAAATATTCCAGAAACATCAGGACTGTTTAGGCTGCTTCTTCCCGGGCCGTATCTGTGGTAACAGAGAGGTCGAACCGCTGCTGCCGGTAGACCAAACAAACGTCGTGTCGATCAACCTGGCAAAGGGCGCGGATCTCCTCGCTCGGCGTGTACTCCGGCACCATGGTCTGCAGAGTTTGAATCAGTTGGTGCACGTTCTTGGCATCGACCGCCGCCGAGAGAGCATTGAGCCAGGACTGCACCTGGTCAAAACGAACCTCCCCTCCATCAAAGACGCGGATCTTATCGTGGGCGGTTGGCTTGATTCCTTCCTGCTCGAAGGAGAGTTCTTCGAACAGCTTTTCTCCCGGCCGCAACCCGGTAAAGGCAATTTCGATCTCGCGGCCAGGCTCAAGCCCGGAAAGCCGGATCAGGTTCGTGGCCAGGTCGGTGATCTTCATCGGCTCACCCATATCGAGCACGAAGATCTCACCGCCTCGCCCCATGGCCGAAGCCTGCAGCACCAGTTGCGAAGCCTCAGGGATAGTCATGAAAAAACGCCTGGCGTCGGGATGGGTGACGGTAATGGGTCCGCCCTTGGCGATCTGCTGCTCGAAGATGGGCAGGACGCTGCCGTTGCTGCCGAGGACGTTACCGAAACGCACGGCACAAAAACGCGTGTGGGCTTTTTGCAGGCCGAGGATGATAAGCTCCGCTACGCGTTTGGTGGTCCCCATGATGTTGGTGGGGTTCACGGCTTTGTCGGACGAGATCAGAACGAACTGCTCGACTCCGTATTGCCGGGACACCAGAGCGACGTTGTAGGTGCCGAACACGTTGTTGCTGATGGCCTGGAAGCAGTTCCGCTCCATCATGGGAACGTGCTTGTAGGCAGCCGCATGAAAGACGAAGTGAGGGCGATGCAGGGAGAAAACTTCGCGGAGCAGGCCGACGTCGAGAATGTCTCCCACCACCGGGACAAAGTTCAGCTCCGGCATCCTGGCGGCGAGTTCCATGCCCAGCTTGAAGAGGTCGTTCTCACAACGGTCGTAGAGGATCACCTCACGTGGGGCAAACTGGGCAAGCTGGCGCACCAGCTCCGACCCAATCGAACCTGCCGCACCGGTCACCAGCACGACGTTGCCGTGGAGTTTTTCCTTGATGGCCTCCACGTCCAGATGCACCGGCTTGCGGCCAAGCAGGTCCTCTACGCGCACGCTGCGCAACTGGTGGATTAAAGAGGGGCGGTCCAGGCGATCACTCAGCGTAGGAAGAATCTTGAAGTCCACCTTGCATTCGCGGCATTTGCCTACGATGCGCTGAATCTGCTCTCCGGTCGCCGATGGAATGGCGATGATCACGCACGCGACGCTGTGGCGCTCGATCATCGTGCTCAGCGAGTCGGTGGTACCCAGGACCTTGACTCCGTGAATCTTCAGGCCTTTCTTGGCGCGATTGTCATCCAGGAAGACCACCGGTTTGTAGTCCAGCCGCGGATTGCGCTGCAGCTCGCGCACGATCACGCTGCCTGCGGCTCCGGCGCCCACGATCAGGGTATTCTTCTGAGCCGCATAATGCTGCACGCTATCGGTGTAGGCGCGGACCGCACAGCGTGCGCCTCCGGTGAACAGAATAGTAAGCGCCAGGTCCAGAAGCAGCACCGACCGGGGATATCCGGACGGCCATGTGCCGAGTTGAACGATGGCGATCAGAATTGCCGAACTGGCGATGCTGGCCTTACTGATATCTAACAAATCGCTCATGCCCACGTACTGCCACCATCCGCGCAGCAGTCCGAAGACAGAGAAGAAGACCAGCTTGAGAATGAGGACAACCCCGAGTGTCTTCCAGAAGAAACTACGCACACTCCCATCGAGAGTGAAATCAAATCTCAACAGGAAGGCGCAATAGTACGAAAAGACGAGCAGGGCCGCCTGAGAGACCAGGATCAGCAGCTTGCGATGCAAGACAAACTGATCCACGGACTCCCGAGAAAAGACGCGGGTGCTTTGGGCTCCAGCAAAAGACATTAGGCTTCCCAGAAAAAGGGGATGTTTTGTGATGGTTTAGACCGGAATCAGCGGCTAGGCTGCTGCTTCTGCATCGGCTACATCCAGTTCCACCGCGTACGACTGCATGATGGAGTGGATTGACACCACGGCGCGAAGCTTATTCTTGCGGCGCACCACGATTCCCTCCAGCCCTTTGAGGGGGCCGGCGGCGATCCGTATGCGCCTTCCCTTCGATAGATAGGGATAAGGCTCCGCAGCGCGCAGGCTGACCGAAGCTCTGAGGGCGAGAATTTCTTCGTCCGTCAGTGATGCCGGCTTGCCGTTGAAACTGATAATTCGAACCACGCCCGGCACAGTTAGCACACGGAGTCGAGCACTGAGGGGGATGCGTACAAAAAGATAGCCGGGGAAGAGAGGAAGATCGACCAGGGCCTTGCGGTCATTCCAGCGACGCAGACTCTGGTACAGCGGAAGATAGCACTCTATGGTCTTGCCATTGAGTTGCTGCTGAACCATTTTTTCGTGACGCGGGCAGGTATACAGGGCATACCACTGCGCTGGTTCAACCGCATCGCGGCATTGCTCCGACAGAAAAGGATTGCTGAAAACCTGAAAACTTGCGGCATTGCCAGCCATTACTACTCCTGAGTTCGGTCCCCAACAACTTTGCAAAAAGAGTGACTGGATGCAGCTTCGCCCACTCACTACGTCGAGAAGCCCGACTAAGTTTCTTTGTTTCAGTCGCTTATGCGTCTGAACCGGTTCGCTTCTATAAATTCAGCTTGGAACCGAGCAGCGCGATGTTGATTGGAGTTAGGTAGTTCAGAGCGAGTTGCCCCAACCGGTTGGTTTAACCGGCGCTTCATTTTTCTGAGGCAACGCTGAGAGAGAATCGACGCTAAGGACGAAAAAATCAGGCGAAATATTCTTGAATCGGGGCTGGACGCCAGTCGCGCCAGCCGCGGATCCGGGAGTTCTACTGCAGCAGAGAAGCGTAAATACGATCAGGCAATATCGTCCCTAAAGCTGCGACAAGACGTTCACCGGCGAAGAACATAAAGGCAGAGGTCTTGGACACGCCCAGCTGGCGGAAGAGTTCCGGGCGATATTCGTTATTCCAAACCTCGACGATTTTTCCGTTCTTGAAGAGGAACTCGCTCCGCTCGCGCATGGCAAAGTGCTTGCCTGTTGGCTTGATTCCGAGGCCCGGGTGACTATGCGTGCCCTGGGCGGACCAGGCAACCGTAACCTTCTCGCCGTTGGCGGTGATTTGCTCAGCCCTCATGGACGAATCCGGGGAAGCAGACTTCCAGCCTCGGCTCTCCGCAATGGCTTCTGACAGGCCTACCGTGCGGCCACCGAAATGAACTTTGCAGCTCGGATCGAAGATCTGGTTGGCTTCGCCGAAACGGCCTCCGGTGTAGAGGTCCTCGAAGACACGACGGGCGGCTTGCTTATTTTGCTCCGGCGATCCCTCGGCAACACCCGGACGGTTCGAGGGCGGTTGGCGTTTTTGAGCTTGCAACAGAAGAGCACCAACGAAAATGACCCCGAGGCCCAAAAACAGCGCAAATCGCCGCATAAGTTAACCTCCCTGCTTTGCGTGGAATTATAACCCCGATCCCCCAAGAGCCACTCGGCTTTCGATGGAACAGCAGGTCCCTCGGGCTGTTCCTCGTTGTGCATAGGGGTTCTAAAGGTTTAAACTCGTTCGTTTGCCTTCCTTGGACCTATGACGCAATCATTGCTGCCTATTGAGGCCATCGCCCGCAAGCTCAACCTACCCGACTCTTACTTCGAACCCATCGGCCGGTACGGGGCCAAGCTTAAGCTGGAACTCCTTTCCGATCCGTCATTTCCGCGGCGCGGCAAGCTGATCCTGGTTACCGCGACCACCCCCACCGCGTCGGGCGAAGGAAAGACTGTCACGTCGATCGGCCTGACCCAGGCCCTGGCGCGCATCGGGAAAAAGACCATCATCACCTCGCGTGAACCGTCGCTGGGCCCGGTCTTTGGAATGAAGGGCGGGGCAGCCGGCGGTGGCAAGTCGCAAATCGAGCCCAGCCAGAAGATCAACCTGCACTTCCACGGCGATTTCCACGCCATCACCTCCGCGCATAACCTGTTGGCGGCGCTGATCGATGCGCACATCTTCCATGGCAACGACCTGGAACTGGACCTGGAGCAGATCAGCTGGCCGCGCGCCATGGACATGAATGATCGCGCCCTGCGGCGGATCAGCCTCGATATCGGCGAGAAAAAAGGAGCGCTGACTCGCAACAGCGGCTTTGTGATCACCGCGGCCTCGGAAGTTATGGCGGTTATGGCGCTGGCCAACAGCCTGGAAGATTTGCGGCGGCGGCTGGGCGGGATTGTCATCGGCGTTTCCCGGTCAGGAAAGCCGGTGCGCGCGGCCGATCTCCATGCCACCGGGGGCATGATGGCCTTGCTGACCGAAGCCATCCTGCCCAACCTGGTGCAGACGACGGAGGGCACGCCGGCCCTGGTGCATACCGGTCCGTTTGGAAATATCGCTCACGGAACCAGCAGCGTAATCTCGCACAACATGGGCATCCGGCTGGCCGATTACGTGGTCAACGAAGCCGGCTTCGCCGCCGACCTGGGCGCCGAGAAGTACCTGGACATCGTGATGCGATCGTCGGGGATCTCTCCCGCTTGCGCGGTCCTGGTGACGACCGTCCAAAGTTTGCGCAACCAGGGTGGAGGCGACCTGGAGCGCGGGTTCCCCAATCTCCAGCGGCACATCGAGAACCTGAGGCGTTTCGGGGTGCCGGTGGTGGTGGCCATCAACCGCTTTCCCAATGACACGCCGGCGGAATTAAAACGCATGGCCGATTACTGCGCCGAACACGGCGCCACCAGCGCATTGTCAGAGGCATTTACGCGGGGCGGAGAGGGAAGCGAGCCGCTGGCCCAAGCCGTGGTCGAAGCCATTGAGACCCATCCCAATGCGAAGGTAAGGCCGATTTATGAGCTTGAAGAATCCCTCGAAGAGAAGGTTAGAAAAGTAGCAACCAATATTTACGGCGCGGCCGGGGTTACTTTCAGCGAGAGGGCGAGGAAGAAGATCGAACAGTTCCAAACCTGGTGCTTTGGCAAGCTGCCGGTCTGTATCGCCAAGACCCAGTATTCATTTACCGACAATCCCAAGCTGCTGGGCGCGCCCTCGGGCTGGACTCTCAGCGTGACTGACGCCTCGCTTTCTGCTGGCGCCGGCTTTGTCGTGATGATCTCAGGCAACATGATGCTGATGCCGGGACTCCCGAAGGCCTCGCGCGCCCTGACCATCGACGTGAACCATGCGGGAGAGATTATAGGAGTCTGAACCCGGTCCGGCTGACCTCCGCCGAAGCCGGAGTTCCTGGAACCTTAGCGCGGCCCGATGCGTATCGATTTGTATTATGGCAACTTTTCTCTTGTGGTGCATCCTGCTGCTGGTCTGCTGGCCGCTGGCCCTGTTGGCGCTGGTGGCTTATCCCTTTATCTGGCTGATCCTGCTGCCGTTTCGCATAGTGGGGATCGCGGTAGATGGAGTGCTGGAACTGGTGAAGGGGATCATTCTGTTTCCCGCTAGACTCTTGCGGGGGCGCAGTGTAGCGTAGTCGGCCGCTTTCCCCGGGCAATTCCGCTCGTCGAATGGTAGGGTTGTGTTGTCACGGGGCTAGGAAAGCACCCAAGGTTCAGCGTTCCGGGGCAGGGTTATTCGACGCTTTAGGGGGACATCGTGCCTTACCTTCACATTCTTCTTTCTTCTGTCATGTTAGCCGGTTGGACTCTTGACGCAGGCGCGCAGCAGGCCTGCAAAGCCGAAGTATCTGTGGGAGTGATCGATTCCAACGGAAACTCCTTCCGGGGTTTGGCGCGGGAAGACTTTCTGACCCGCGGCCCCAAGGGCATAGGCGTGGAGTCGATCGCCTACGATGAAGGTCCGCGGCGTCTCTTGCTGGTTGTGGATACAAGCAAGAAGTTGTCTATTGCGGCCCACAAGGCAGAGATCGAGCTGGTGAAAGCCATCGTCGCCACGAGCCGCCCGGCTGACTCACTGGCTCTCATTACTGCGCGGGGGCCGGGAGGGACCGTGAAGTTCGGAGAAGATCGCTCGAAACTTCTCGACGTTCTCGAATCCGAAGCCAATCCAAATAAAGATCGTGGCCCGCTGGATGCGGCAAATGAAGGGCTGGAATGGTTTTCCGATCCCCGACCCGGCGATGCAATCCTCCTGATTGCGGCCTCCACGGATGGAAATCACAAGACCAACGCCAAGTCGTTGGCCAAAGCGCTGGCCAGCCATCACGTCCGTCTCTTCGGCCTTGCGCTCGGCCTGGTGATGACCAGGAACATATCTGCGGAAGGAGTAGTAACCTCGACGACTTCACAAGGGATGGCATATGTAACGGCAGGCCTTGGCGACTATGCATATGACACCGGAGATCCGGATTTCTACCCATTAACGACGAATAGCGGCGGGATTGTAGTGGCGGTGATGAATCCGGAATCCCAGCATGGCAGCTACAAACCGGAAGATCCGCGCTTCCAGCAATTCCTTAAATCGAGAGCGATGATCGTGAGCAATGCTGTGCAGGCGTTCTATCGTTTTCAGATCGACCAGCCTAAACTGTCACATCCTGAGGTCTGGTCTTTAGATATCAAAGAGGCCATCCGCAAACATTCGCCCGCCATGTTCCTGCTGTATTCGCACGAATTAGGGCCGTGCTAAAAGGAAAACTTCTCGAAACACAATCAGCCGGCGATTTCGCCGGCCGAATCTTTTTTAAACCATCAGAGTCTCTGAAAGTTGCGGTTACGGAGAACTTTTTAAACAGATGCAAACTACAACTGTCTCCGCCGACGGGGGTTTGAGTTCGCGAATGGCTTCTCACCCTGGAGGGTAGGAAAGGAGACTTCGATGGTACGACGTTTCTCTCTGCATTTGCTGATTCTGGCTGTGCTGGGTTTGGGCGCCGCCTACGCGCAAAACACGGATGTGCAGAACGACAAGCAAGACCTGAGAAAGGACAAACAGGATCTGCGCAACGATCGTAAGGACATTCGCAACGACAAGAAGGACCTCAACAAGGACCGCGCCGATCGCCGGCAGGATGTGCGCGATGTGAGACATGACCGCAAAGACATGGCGACCGACCGTCGCGATCTGCGCAATGATCGCGAAGAGTGTAAAGAAGGTAACAAGGGCGACTGCAAAGACGCAGCCAAAGACCGTCGCGACATGGCCAGGGACAGGAAAGATCTTGCCCATGACAGGCGCGACCTGCGGGCCGACAATCGCGACATCCACAAGGATGTGAAAGACCTCCACAACGATCGCAAGGATGCGCGTAAGGACAGGAAAGACATACGGCACGACCGACGCGACATCCGCCACGACAAGGCCGGAAAGTAATCGTCCAATCTGAAATTGTTAGGCCCCGGATACTTCCGGGGCTTTTTCAAATAAGGTGAGAGCTAAGCTGCCTGCATGAATTCGACTTCCAGGCTGCTGTTGAAGAACTCAGCCAGAGCCTCTGCTTCCTCCGTCACCCGCTCGCGGACTGCGCGCGTGAAGCGGCGAAAAGGCTCAACGCTCACCTCAAGCTTCCTGCCTTTTGCTTTGTACGACCAGACGGCGGCAATCTCCCCATCGAGCAAGACCACCGGCGAGATCCATCCCTGATTGCGATACACGCGCTTGTAATGGCTGGAAGCCAGCAGATGGTCTTTCGCACGATGCGCCAGCAGATAAGGATCAAAGTGTGGCAGCAGGCGCACCGAGCCGGAAAAGGTCTTAGCTTTCTCCAGCGAGGAAAGATCGGCCCGAAGCAGCAAGCAAGGGTTGCCATCCACCGAGACCTCGCACACTCCATCCTGAAGCGCCTCCTGCAGCGGGCGCACCTGAGGCGCCGGCAGGCCGGCCCAGTGAGCAAAGTCGCGAAGCGTAGCCGGCCCGTAGGCGCGCAGATAACGGCGAAAAAGCTCCGCCCTGGCTGCCTCCTCCTCGACCGCGGGCTGCTGCTTGAGCCAGTGGTCGGTGCGAATGAGAGTAACTTCGTTGCCTTCGCCGGATCCGTAGCAGACTTTGCCTTCGGCCATGGGAACGCGCACGATACTCCAGACCCGTGCCATCCACGCCTGCACACGTTTGCTCACTTTCGGGCGCACAGCGGCAGTGACCTCCGCGCGCCGCAACGGCCCGTGTGTTAGAGCGTCGAGAATCAGCGGAGTGAGACTGTGGCCTTCTTCGTCGCTGATGCCGAAACGGCGCATGATGCGCAGGGCGTCGGCCACGCGACAACTCTTGAGCGCAGCCACGTACAGCGCGAAATCATCTGCCGGGACAAGATGCAGCGTCTGGCGCATCATGTGACTCTTGACTAGCGAGCGGTCTTGCCACAGCGCCGACTCAACGTCCGTTCTGCGCAGGGCGTGGTTACGCGACCAGAGCTGCAGATGGGCTGCGGTGGTTAACTGCGCCTGGGCTCCGCAAATGTCGCGGCAAATGGAAACCACATCACTCGGTTTTGACTTTGCCGCAAGCAAGTGATGTCGCTGAAGCCGAAACCCTGCCGCTTCCGGAGCAGTGAAGGACAGCAGCTTTTGCTGATTTCGTTTCAGGGGCAAGGGAAGACCTTGGGCGGGAAGCGAGCTGGCCGAACCTGAACCACAGGGGTAAACACTACATCTTGTAGGCAGGGCAGAGAGTTAGCACAAGAGGCGGGAAGCGTTCGGTTCAAATCACATTTTCCCATGCAACCTTCAAAATACCCCTTGACAGACAACCATTTAGGCGTAGGATGTGGTCCAAAGTGGTTGAAAGTGGTAAACAGTAGGTTCGATCATGGGGTAAGTGGTCCAGAGTAGAGCGAAGGACAAATGAACCAGAAAAACCCCCAAATTGCGGTGACCGAGCCGGAAAAACAGCTAGAAATTACCGTTTTCACCTCCTTATTAGCGGCAGTAACCGTAAAGCATGTTTCGCGGCAACCATCCAACTCGCGTGGACGAAAAAGGGCGCCTCAAGGTGCCCGCGGAATTCAAGCGCCTGATCGACGAGAAGTACGGCAAAGAATTCTACATCACCAGCGTGGACGGCAGGGTTGCTCAAGTTTATCCCTTCGAGGAATGGCAGAAGATCGAGGAAAAGCTGTCGCGGCTCTCGAACTTCAATCCCACGAAGAAAAAGTTCCTCAACCGCACCAACTATTACGGCCAGCTGGTGGAAATGGACGGTCAGGGGCGGGTGCTGGTTCCCTCGTTGCTGCGGGACAGCGCCGGCATCAAGGGTGAAGTGGCGGTGGTCGGCAACCTGACCTATCTGGAAGTGCAGAGCATCGAGACGTACCGTAAGGACATCGAAGAGAACCCGTTCACGGCTGAGGATGAGAAGACTCTCGACGAACTGGGCATCTAGTGGCGGACGAGGATTCTGGTTTGGAAAAAGCCCCCTACGGGGCGCATGGCAGTGGGCAAGCGGCTGGCCATGTACCGGTTCTTTTAAAAGAAGCGATCGACTTTTTGGCAGTCCGGCGCGGCGGCACCTATATCGACGCGACCCTGGGTTTGGCCGGGCACAGTTTAGAAATCGCAAGACGCCTTGGCCCACAGGGTCATTTGATTGGCTTCGATAAAGATCCGCAGGCGCTGGAGTTGGCCCGCAGGCGGTTCGCCGAACTTCAAGGCGAGGCGCCGCGGATCACCCTGGTGCACAGCTCGTATGCCTTTCTCTCCCAGCAGCTCCCGTCCGCTACGGCGGACGGACTGCTGGCAGATCTGGGATTGAGCTCACTGCAACTGGGAGATCCGGCGCGCGGATTCAGTTTTCAGGCGGAAGGCCCGCTCGACATGCGCATGGACCCGAGCAGCGAACGCACCGCCGATCAAGTGGTAAACCACATGCGCGAGGGAGACCTTGCGAATGTGATTTACGAATTCGGTGAGGAAAGGAGGTCGCGGAGAATCGCCAGAGCCATTGTCCGGGCGCGGCCGATAAGGAATACCGCTCATCTGGCACAAGTAATATCGGCTGCGCTCCGGTCAATGAAAAGAGACGGAGCTCGGGAGAAGATTCATCCGGCGACGCGAACTTTCCAGGGAATCCGAATCTTCGTAAACCGCGAACTGGACGACCTGAAAGCGCTGCTGGACGCGGCGCCGGCCGTCCTGAAACCGGGAGGCAGGCTGGTGGTCATCAGCTTTCACTCCCTGGAAGACCGCATGGTGAAAGACGCTCTGCGGGACGGCGCCAAAGCCGGCATCTACCGCGTTCTGACAAAAAAGCCGGTAGAGGCCACGGACGAAGAGATCGATCGCAATCCCCGGTCGCGCAGCGCGAAGCTGCGGGCCGCGGAGAGAAAAAAAGAGATTTCCGCGTCACACGGCGGAACCAAGCCGGTGAAGCGGTAACAAGTTTCCGGGGAGGCGCTGCCTTCCTTGATTTGGGCGAAAAACTTCAGAACCTCCCCTTTGCACGGCGCCGCCCCGGAAAAGATTTCCCCTCGAGAAAGCGAGGTACAGAGACGATGTTTAAAGGAATGACAATTGAAGAGCTGATCGAAAGCGTAGAGCGCGCCGAGCAACACGCTCGCGAGCTCAAAGAAACCAGAGTGTTCTTTCAGGAAACTCCGGTCCAGCGCACGGAGTGGCAGGAAATGGTTGAGGTGGCGTAAATGGCCGCAGGGGTAATGAACATCACGGGGATCATCACGCCGGTGGAGTCGCGCGCCGGCGTGGTGCCGTGCGTGGCAGGGATCACGCCGGAAGTTTATTTTCAAAAGACCATCGACAACTCCCGGCTGGTCCGCGTATCCGACCCGCGGCGGCGCCGCGAGATCCGGGTGTTCTCGGCGAGCGTGGCGGCGTTGTTCCTGCTGCTGATGTTCTACGCCTGGCAGCATTTCCGCGCTATCGAATACGGCTACCGCATTGAAGCCCAGAAGGCGGAGCGCGACCGGCTG
Source organism: Candidatus Angelobacter sp. (assembly GCA_035307585.1). Classification (GTDB taxonomy): domain Bacteria; phylum Acidobacteriota; class Terriglobia; order Terriglobales; family Acidobacteriaceae; genus Angelobacter. Next base: position 110,221 of record DATGHX010000008.1, on the reverse strand, counting down.
GTAGAGCTGAACCGCGCCCTCAATCTGGAGGAAGCTTCGCTGCGCAGCCCGGGCCGCATCGATCCTCTGGCCCGGCAGATGGGACTGGTTTCTCCCCAACCCGGGCAGGTCGTCCTCCTGGAAGACGAAGACACGGGCGGACGCGTGCTCGCGCAGATGTCGCCGGTGGCGGTCATCCCGGCGCAATAAAAGCCGGCTGAAGATTTTCAGGTTTAGGGTTTGGACCGCAGACGCGGTCCAATTTATGGCGGAGTCTCAGAAAACCTGCTGGATCCGCCATTGGATTTCAAGCACTCAGCAATCAGTACTCAGCCGCGCCGGTAACCCGGAAAAGAACCAGGTTTCGCGGGGACTCGGGCTGATTGCTGGTGCTGGATTCGAGTGACGTCAGACCCACGCAGCATGGCCGCAAAATCCGCCAGTGCTTCACTTTTGTCGCTTCGCTCCAAACCGCCGACGAGCGTCGCGACAGAGTAGTTTTTCAGCGCTTATGGCAGCGGGCCCAGCGCGCAAGCCGGCTGTGCCCGCGAGACGAAAACGAGCTTGGTCAAGGACAGGTCCAACAATCGGCTGTACTACCTTGCCGGATTTCTTGCGTTCTGGTTCCTCGTTATCTGCGGGCGACTGGTGTGGCTCCAGGTAATCCACTATGGCGACTTCACCCAGCGCGCAGCGCGCCAGCAGCAGCGCAGCATTGAAGTCGCACCGGTACGCGGCAACATATACGATCGCAATGGCAATGCCCTGGCCATGACCGTGGCCGTGGACTCGATCTTCGCCGTCCCCTCGGAAGTGCCCGACGTCCACAACGCTTCCGTTCTCCTGGCGCGCATTCTCAAGGCCGATACGCAGGAAATCGAGACCCGCATGCGGGCCTCGCACGCCTTTGCGTGGGTGGCGCGCAAAGTTGATACGGCTACCAGCACGCGCATCCGCGCCATGAATCTGAAGGGGATCTATTTTCAGAAGGAATCCAAGCGCTTCTATCCCAAGCGCGAGCTGGCGGCGCAGGTGCTCGGCTACGTAGGACTGGACGACGAAGGCCTCGGCGGAATAGAACGCGAATTCGATTCCAAGCTCACCGGCAAGCCGGGGAAGATGCTGATCTCAATGGATGCCAAGCGGCGCTGGTTTGGCCGCGTGGAGCGCGATCCCGATCCCGGCGAGAACGTGGTGCTCACGCTGGATGAGAAGATCCAGTACATCGCCGAACGCGAGCTGCAGCGCGCTGTCGCGGAAAGCCACGCCGAGGCCGGGACCATCATCGTGGAGAACCCGCATACCGGCGAGGTGCTGGCGCTGGCCAACTGGCCGAACTTCGACCCGAACCTGTTCAACCGCGCCAGCACGTCGTCGCTTAAGAACCGCGCGGTTAGCGACATCTACGAGCCAGGGTCAACTTTCAAGATCGTAACCCTGGGAGCGGCGCTGGAAGAGAAGCTGACCAACCCCGATGAGGTCATCGACTGCCAGATGGGATCCATCGTGGTGAACGGCCGGCTCATTCACGATCACAAACCCTACGGCGCGCTGACAGTTACGCAAATACTCGAGAACTCCAGCGACGTCGGGGCCATTAAGCTGGCGCTGCGCCTGGGCGACGAGCGCTTTGATCACTACATTCGCGCTTTCGGCTTCGGTTCGCAGACCGGAATCGAGCTTCCCGGAGAGACGCGCGGCCTGACCAAGCCGGCCAGCCGATGGTCCAAGGTCAGCATCGGCGCCATCTCGATGGGGCAGGAGATCGGCGTCTCTCCCCTGCAGCTCATCTCCATGGCCTCAACGATTGCCAATGACGGCGTCTTTGTTCCCCCGCGCATTCTTGCCGCTACCACCGCGCCGCGCAGCACGCCGCAGTTGATCGCCTTCCATCCCGCGCTGGGCAGGCGCGCGATCTCGCCGCTCACCGCCGGACGTCTGAAGCACATGCTGGAGGGAGTGGTGCTTCACGGCACGGGCGTGAAGGCGATTCTGAACGGCTACACTTCGGCGGGCAAAACCGGAACCGCGCAGAAGACCGACCCCGCCACCGGCCGGTATTCCAAGTCGCATTACGTGGCGTCATTCACCGGCTTTGCCCCGGTCAACAATCCCGCGCTGAGCGTGCTGGTGATTCTGGATTCACCAACGGCAGGTTCGCACGAGGGCGGACTGGCTGCGGCTCCTGTATTCGCGCGCGTAATGCAGCAGGTGCTGGGCTATCTCAACGTTTCTCATGATGTGGAAATTCAGGATACGCGGCGGTGGCAGCTGCGAGCCAAAGCCAAAGACCGGGACCTGAGCGAAGGATCGCCGGACTACATTGCCAGCGCCGCGGAGCCGGAGACAGCAGCGCACTCTGCGCCGGCGGCGACTCCCGCTGTCTCCACCTCATCGACAACGCGATTGGCTTCCAGCACGCCGGCAGAATGGCCGACACCGCAGCCTTCTCTTTCCATTCAGCATCCTCCAGCCAGCGCAGCGGCAACTCCGCCAGCGATGGGCACAGTGGTTATCGATACCGGCGGAAGCGTTGTGGTTCCCGACTTCCGCGGTAAAGCGCTGCGCACCGCGCTCGACGAGGCCGATTCGGCGGGGATTGAACTGGAAGTCACAGGGAGCGGAGTCGGCCGCGATCAATCGCCGGAACCGGGAACAAGGATCTCGCCGGGAGGGCGGGTCTCGGTAAAGTTTGGAAGGTAGTGAGATTGATTCTGACCGGCAAGGTCAGAGTAGCTTCACTGAAAAGGATCGCTCGCTGCGTACGGGATAGGGGTCAGATAAACATCTCTTCGTCCGGGCCGCCGTTGCTGGAGATGGCTTTTTTGCGAGCGCGATGAGAGCGAAGAAATCCGATTCCCGCGCTTACAGCCTGGACAATCGCCTGGACGCGCCGCACGGGGCCGAGCACGCCGTGGTGCACCACCTCGCTGGCCAGTTCAATCCTATCGACCGTAGTGGTGACCAGCTCGTCGAGCCGCGCCGCATGGTAGCGCGCGCGGTCCACGATTTCTCCCGTGGCTTCCGACATCTGGGCCACGTTGGCGCGGACCATAGCCGTGCTTTCGGCAAGATTGCTGGTGATCTCTGCGATCTTGGGCTGCGCGTCGTCCAGGATGGCCTGGGCCGTGGCCAGGACCGGCGTGGCATTCTGTTCCAGCCTCCCGACGATCGCCTCCATTCGCGTGGCTGATTCGCGCGTGGCATGGTAAAGGGCAAAAAGGATCGCCGTCTGCAGGACGATGGCCACTGCAGCCACGATCACAAAAGCCAACATGGTGCCGTTCGCGATCATCGGGAAGAAATAACCTGGCGGCCTAGCTCTTCTTGCCCTCTCCACTGCTGGCTTCGCGGTAGGCCTGACGCCCGGCTTCGATAGCCGAGGTGAACTGTTCTTTCTGGCGGCCGATCACGTCTTTGCCACGATCGACCCATTCGTTCATCTGGTCGCGCGCTTCACGGCCGCGGGTCTTGATGAACTCGCGTCCTTCCTGAGCGCTGTTGATGATGGCGTCGCGCGTCTCTTTTCCCGAACGAGGCGCATACAGCACACCCAGAAGAGCGCCAAAACCCAGCCCTGCCAGAAACCACATGAAATTGCTACCGCTGTCTCTGTCCGACATTCTGAGGAACCTCCCAAAGAGCCGATGGTATCACCCGCTTGGCGCGATTACAAATGACCAAAGCCCTGGAAAAAGCGCGGTTTCCCCCGCTTTTTTAGGGTCCTCAATTGGAGTCGGTGGTGTACGACTTTGTGTTATTGCCGCGCCTTTCCACCACCGTGAAGCGCTTCAGCGGCAGTCCCAGCAGGGATCTGGCGAACACGATGGATTCCGTTGCCCGAATCTCAGGATCCTTCATTTCTTTCAGAAGTCCGATCGTTGCGCGATAGGAAATCTTCGTCTCGACTTCCACAAAGCGGCGGTACGCATCGGTGGAGGGCCACCAGGCTTTCAGCGCCTGATTGGGACTTTCGGGATCGGTGTCTTCCAGCAGCAGTTTTTCCGCCACCTTGAAGCCTTCGCCGACTACCTTCTCGGCGTTTTCCCTGGCCTCCATCTGCAGATAAAGGTCGGCGGCGCCGGCCAGGTACTGTGCCTGGGTGCGCGGTGGCAGGTCGACCACCACTCTCCGCAACTCGCCCAAAGCCGACTCGGCTGCTGCGGGGCTCTTCTTGACGTTGGCGCGTGCTATGCTCTCCAGCGCCTGTGACCTTGGCGAACTCTTCTGCGGGCCATCATCCATCTGCAGCGGCAGGGCTGCGCTGTGGGCAATGGCCTGGGCAGGGTCGGCCTCTGCTTCCAACGCGATGGACTCCATCTTGGCGCGCATCTCTCGCCGCAAGTAATCCTGTACCGTACCGATCGGCGGTGCCCCAGCCGGTCCGGGGCCAGAAGCACCCGCGGCTCTGTCACTGGTGACGGTGCGAAACATGGTGCTGCTGGTATTGGGGCCGGTTCCCTTTGCTCCTGCGCCTGCCACCGGCGGCGGCATCAGGGAACTCATGCCGTCAGGAAACTGCTGCATCTTGGCCTGCAAATCCTGGTTTTCGTCGAGGAGTTGCCGGGCCCGACTGGGATCGAGCTTCCGCAGCGTCGGCAAAAGAGCGAAGAGCTGGTACTGGTAGTCGCTGGCAAAACTGGCGCTGCCGCCGGTACCGGCCAGGCGGATGTCCTGATTGGCCTTCGACTTGGTCTGACTGAGGACCTCGTCAATCGCCTGCAGCACCAGCCGCGGGGGCATGATTGAAGCGAAATGCGTAATCATCCCCGTGAGCGTGCCGGGGCCGATGCGCACATCGGGATGTTCATGGCTCTTGTAACTGGCCACGGCCTGAATGAGCAGCGCCTGCTTCTCGGCCATCATCTCCGGCGGCATGGCATCCATCAGCTTGCCGGCGCTGGCGTATGGAAATTCGTCCACCGCGGCGATCTGGTTGATCAGCTCCAGACCTTTGTCGAACTGTTTGCTTTGCGCGTAGTTGCCCACGATCAGGTCGGTAATGGGGCGGCGCACGCTGCTCTCCGCCTGCGGCAGCAACTCTTCCACGTCCGGCTGCGACAAGGGTAGAAGCGCACGCAGAATCTCCTGTTGCAGCCTCGATTTGGTGTCATCGTCGTCGCGAATTTCCAGAGAGGCGGTGAAGGCATCGCGCAGCAGCCCCTTGGCTTTGCTGGCGTCCTGCGTCGCCAGCGTGGCGCCGATCTGCAAGAGGCCGTAGCTGCGCATCGGCGCTTCAAAGCCGCGTGCCGCGCCTTCGGAGGCTTCCAATGTCTGGTACGCCAGCTGGTGTTCTTCCGAGAGCTTACGCGCTTCCTTATCCTTATTCGGCTCGACCGCGGCTGTCTTCTTTTGCTTGGGAGCGTGGCTGGACCCAGTCTCGGCGCCGGCTTGCGCTGTCGCCCTGTATCCGGTCCCGCTGAGAGCGAGTGATAGTACAAAAACAAAACTTGCGATTCGGATGCGAAGTAATTTGGCCGGCATCGGGGCAGCTCCTGTGAACCACAAGTGCGGAAAGTAATCCCGGTTCGACCCTACAGCTGCTGGGAATTGTAATCCTCCATCGGGGCGGGCGATCTGACAATAAGAGAAAGTACACCCTGTGTAACTAGCTGTTTTGCAATCTGTTACGGCGAGTAGAAACCAATATTTGGTCCTGTTTGAACGTCTAGGACAACCCTGGCTTTCTCAGTTCAACTATCGATTGCCCGTATCGAGGAGCCTGCGGCGACTACGGCATTCAAGACCAAGATGGCGACCGCAGATGCACGACAAATCTATCGGCAATGATCGCAGATCGCGGAGTTTCCGCACGCCTGGATTAAGGAACGCTACGGGTTGCGGCAGTTCCGCTGTCGTGGTCGTCTGAAAGTGGCTGTGGGAAGCGACCTGGGCCTGCCTCAGCTACAACCTGACACGATGGTTCAGTTTGCGACGCAACATCAAACCCGAACTAGCACCCGTTTAGACGCCTTTGGCTTACGCTTCCACTCCGAGAATCCATCCTTCGATTTCGGCGTTGCGCGATTGCAAGGTTCGAGTCTGGTTTTTGAAGAAACGGCCCAATTCCTCGAACTGATCGGTGCGGCGCCGGGAAAAAGCACTCGCACTCAGCATTCAGCCCCGAAACAACAGGGAGACGCGAACTTGGACAATGGCCAAATGCCGTCTTAACTTTTACGATATCGTGTTATTATCGTGACAAGGTAAAGACGTTTCCGGGTTGTCTCAGGGCGGCCCTTCGTGTTCTTGAAAACCTTAAGGAAGCCCTGGCTGCGCGGTATTTGGTATTTGGCCCCTGGTACCTGACAGGAGGATTCGATGGCTGGCGAGAGCAAGACTGCATAATCTCGCTGCACGGCAAAATTATGCAGTTCTGGATTGACTTGGATTGAAGTGGATTGAAATGGATTGAAACCGGGGGGTAGGGGGTAGGTCATAGGGCGATCCGGTGGTCCGGTGATCAGGTGAGCTGAAAATAAAGGAGTTGCATAGGATTGCTACCGGTTGGTAGTGGCAGATTCGATCAGAATTCCGCATGGATGGGGCGTGATTCGAGACGGTCATTCCCGGTTGGGAAAATACGCAAGCCGGGAAGGCTGTCCCTAGGGGTCTGTGGTCCGGAGTAGTCGGAGATCCAAGCCGTCGCCGTTGTTAGTGGTCTGTGTTGTCAACAGTTTACAAGATTGGAAACAGTGTGACGGGTGGAATAACTAAAATATTAGTTACTTTTTCCAAACGCGGGCGTCTATAGATAGGAGAGCTCAAGAAATTCCGGAGTCAAGCTTTGCCACGACGTAAATCGCCAACTCTGACGGAAGCGGAATTGCGGTTGATGGAAGTTTTATGGGACAAGGGTCGCGCGACCGTGCACCAGCTTCTGGAGGCCCTGGTCGGCGATCACACGCTGGCTTACAACTCTGTTCTGACAACTATTCGCATCATGGAGAAGAAGGGCTACGTACAGCACCTAAAGGACGGGCGTGCTCACATCTACCAGCCGCTGGTGGGTAGAAAAGAAGCGACGCGCTCCGAGGTGCGCCACCTGCTGAGCCGTTTTTTCAATAACTCCCACGAGTTGCTGGTCCTCAATCTGCTCGAAGACCAGAGCCTGGACCAGGACGAACTCAGGCGCCTGCGCGATCTGCTGCACGGCGATTCGCGCGAGAAGGAAGGAGCGGCCAAGGCATGATGCTGCCTGCTTCTTCTCATTCACTGGTAGCGCTGGCACTCGAGCGCCTCCTGTTCTGCGCCATCGCGGGCACTGCTCTGGTGGTTATGGTTTCCGCTGCGCTCAAGCTGCTGCCTGCGTGTAACTCGCAGACGCGCTTTGCCGTGTGGTTTTCGGCCATGCTGGCCGTTGCCGCGCTGCCTTTCTCGGCATTCATTCCGAGCGGTTGGCTGGCAGCCAAGATCTCTTCGCCTGCGCATACTGTGTTTACGATTTCGATTTCGTGGGCTGAATATGTGTTTGTCGCCTGGGGCGTCATGGCGTCGGCCGGACTTTTACGCGTGGCTGTCGGACTGGGGAAGCTTCGCCGCCTGCGCCAGGACTCACTTGAGCTGACGCCGCGCGATCTTGATCCGGAAATCTTCAGTCTGATTACCGGCCGCGGCGGACGGCGCCGGGTTTCACTTCTGGTTTCTTCTGCAGTCGAGGTTCCGACCGCCATTGGGTTCTTCCGCCCGGCCATCATTCTTCCCGCGTGGTTGATAGCGGAGCACCGGTCTCAGGGGCAAGAAAGGCCGGCGCAGGAGAACCTCAAATACGTCCTGTTGCACGAGTTGGCGCACCTGCGCCGCTGCGATGACTGGACCAACCTGGCGCAGCAGTTGGTTCGCGCGCTGCTCTTCTTTCATCCGGGGATTCTCTGGATCGAACGCAAGCTGGCTCTGGACCGCGAGATGGCTTGTGACGACGCGGTGGTTGCGGAAACTGAAAGTCCGCGACATTACGCCGAATGCCTGGCTTACGTCGCGGAAAAGAGCTTTCTGCGGCGGCAGCTGGCTCTGGCCCAGGCCGCGGTTTCACGCGTGAAGCAGCTTTCCCGCCGCGTCATGCGAATTCTCGACAGCAGGCGTTCGTCGACAACCCGGGTATGGAAACCGGCGATTCCCATGGTCGCCGGCGCTGCGATTCTCTGCGCCGTGTGCGCCCCCAATACAACAGAACTTGTCGGTTTCAGCGATGCGCACAACCCGGGCTCCTCGATGGCTGCTGCCCCACCGGTCGGCGGACAGGTCGTCGGCAATCGTGGCATGAGGGTTGGAAGCGGCGGGCCTACGGTTACGCCGACAAGCCTGAGCAACACAACCCCGGTGCAAGCCCTACCGGCGGATTTAAGATACCAGTCGGAAAAAATTTCGCGTCCGCGTTCGGCGCACAGATCCGCGGGTACGATCCAGCGCCGCGATCTTACACACCGTGCCGCCGTTACGCCGGTTAAACAGCGGTCGCGCGACCAGGGCAATCTGGCGCAGCTGGTCTTGTCTAACGATTCGCAGTCACAACCGGCCGTCGCCCGCCAGCCACAGAGCAGTGAGGTTGTGTTGGTGATGGTCAGCAGCCGGCGATTCATCAGCAACGGCGATGATCACGGCTGGCAGATCAGCACCGTGGAGTTTTACTTCTACGTGCCGGCGCACCACAAACAAGTCCCCAACAAGACTTAAGGAGCGAACAGCCGGAACAGCTTTTTCCGGCATCGAGGGAAGAACGATCAGCAATAACTAATAAATTAGTTAATCGAGAGGTAGAAGACGACAATGAACGCAATAAGAATATGGATCTCAACTCAATGGAAAACCAAGCGCTCGCTGGCTGCGGCCGTGGCGCTGGCGGTGGCTCTTGCGGCGGGAGGCTATGAAGTTCTCAAGCCGCAGGCAGCCCGCGCCGCTACCGCCGCACCGGCGGCCGCGGCACTAGATGACAACAGCGTAAGCGCACTGCTTTCGCTGGACCAGGCCATGGAGAAGCTGGCGGCGCACGTGACTCCGGCGGTGGTGAACGTTACCGTCACCTCGCGCGGGCGCGCGCAGCAGGGACTCCCCAACTCCAACTCTGACGATGATCAGAATCCCATCGAAAAATTCTTCGGCCCGGGATTCGGGCAGCAGTTCCAGTTCCCGCACATGCGTCCGGGCCCGCAGATCGAGCACGGCCTGGGCAGCGGAGTAATCATCTCGCCCGACGGCTACATCGTGACCAACAATCACGTGATCGATGGCGCGGTGGACATTCGCGTCACCATGAACGATCGCCGCGTGCTCCCGGCCAAGCTGGTGGGCGCGGACCCGCTCACCGACCTGGCCCTGCTGAAGATCGAAGGCTCGAATCTTCCCAGCGTTCCCTGGGGTGACTCGACCAATCTGAAGCCAGGACAGACGGTGCTGGCCTTTGGCAATCCGTATGGCTTCCGCTTCACTGTAACCCGCGGTATTGTCAGCGCGCTGAACCGTACCAATCCGTTTTCCGAAGACCGCCGCAAACCCGGCCAGTTCATTCAGACTGACGCGGCCATTAACCCCGGAAACTCCGGCGGCCCGCTTGTGGACGCGCGCGGTGAAGTCATCGGCATTAACACATTTCTGATCTCCGGCTCGGGATCTTTTTCGGGCATGGGTTTCGCGATTCCGACGCAGGTAGCGCGGCCCACGATTGAGGCTTTGCTCAAGAACGGCAAGGTGGAGCACGCACGAGTCGGCATCGGCATCACCGACGTGACTCCGGAAAACGCCAAGTTCTTCCACATGGAGAAAGCCAGCGGAGCGCTGGTGAGCCAGGTGGAGGCTGATTCTCCCGGGGCGAAAGCAGGTCTCAAGGTCGGCGACGTCATCACCGGCGTCAACGGCAAGAAGATCGACGACTCCGGGCAACTGCAGGTCATGATCAGCCTGGATCGCCCCGGAACCAAGGTTGACCTGGATGTGTACCGCGACGGCAAGAGCATGACCGTTCCTGTGACTCTTGAAGCAATGAACGCCCGCAGCGAAAGTTCGTCCCAGAGCGGGCAAACCCACGGCAAAGCCCGCTGGGGACTTGGGCTGATGGAAGTCAGCCCCGGCGTCCGCCAACAGCTTGAGCTTCCTGGCAACGTGCAGGGCGTGGCCGTGGCCAACGTTCAACCGGGCAGCCCGGCCGATAACGCCGGTATCTCCCAGGGCGACGTGATCGAGCAGGTGAACCGCCATGACGTCAAGACCCCGGCCGATGTGCAGCGCGAGCTGAACAATGTGCCTGCGGGCCAGGACGCGCTGGTGCTCGTCTGGTCCCGAGGCGGCAGTGCCTTCGTGGTGATGCACGCCGCGGAAGGCCAGTCGGCGCAAGTGGAGCAATAAGAGAAGCAAAATAGCGGCGAAGAAAATGGCGCGCCCCACAAGGGCGCGCCATTTTTATCCTTGCGAACTGTCGATGACTTGATAGTGATGGACGAAACTCTCTGCGAGAAGTGGACGCTCTTCTTCGGGGATCACAGAATGGTTCCAATCTTCGCCAGCAAAAGCTTTCAGGTGGGCCAAACTCTCCCACAGAGTGACCATGGCAAACTCTTCAGGGTTCGATTCCAGCGGCCGTCCAGAGTAGAACGCCACCAGCCCGCGCTGCGCCTTTACCAATGGGATTGAGAGTTCACGCACTTTGGCTTCAAACTCAGCTTGCTTGCCTGGATGTACCAATGCACGAAACACGCGGACGATCATCCTGACCTCCCTCATCTCCTTGTATGTTCTTCGGTTATCTTTATCCGGAAAGCTGCGCGAGCGCATTCCTTCATTGGATCGAGCCGCCCAACTCTGCAAATGCGCGCCCCATCTCCTCGCGAAGTTGGTGGACCAGCTGCGCTGCCGGTCCCTCGCGCATCATGGGCACGCCCTGTCCCGCCCACAGCGAGAGCAGGCCGGGATCGCTGGCGCCAGAGGCGCGCCGCATCTCCCGCGTCAACGCGTTCTGCCATGGATAGGAGAGCGGCGTCAGTCCTGATGCGTTCCATTTCTCGATGAACTCATTGCTGATGCCGCGGGCCATGCGCCCGGAGAAGGCCCGCGTCACCGTGGTCTGATCTTCGCGCGCCTGGCGCAAAGCGGCGCGGTAAGCAGGGCTGGTGCCGGCCTCGCTGGTGGCCAGGAATGCTGTTCCCATTTGCACGGCGCTCGCTCCCAGCGCTAGCGCGGCCACGATGCCGCGCCCGTCCATGATGCCGCCGGAAGCGATCACGGGAATCTTGACCGCGTCGACCACTTGCGGCACCAGCGCCATGGTGCCGATCAGCGCCGACTCAAAGGGAACCGCGAAGGTCCCCCGGTGCGCCCCTGCTTCGCCGCCCTGGGCGACCACAGCGTCGGCGCCGTTCTTCTCGATCAGGCGCGCTTCTTCCACGGTTGTGGCTGTGCCAATGATGTACAAGTTCTGCTTTTTGAGAGCTGCGATCGTCTTTTCCGGCAACAATCCAAAAGTAAAGCTCACCACGGGCACGCGTTCCCGGATCAGGACTTCCATCTGCTGATCAAAGTCTTCATGAGACTTCTGGGGAAGCTTCGGGGGCGCCAGGCCGAGCCGCTGATGATATGCAGCGACAAATTTCTCGGCCGCGGCGACGTTACCGCGCAGAGGTTCCATTCCCTGGGGCGAGAACAAGTTGACCGCGAACCGCCCTTGGGTGAGCGCGCGGACGCGGGCGATCTCATCGGCGATATTCTGCGGCGAAATGTAGGCTACTCCCAGCGAGCCCAGCCCGCCGGCGTTGCTCACCGCAGCGGCGAGTTGCGGCGTAGAGGGCCCGCCCGCCATCGGCGCCAGAACTACCGGCACCGTCATCCCCAGTTCGCGACAGAAGTCGTTCATGGAACTCCGCAAAGGCGATTACTTGCCTTCAGGCTGCGCTGGGAACGCCGTTGACCAGCAGAACCACGGCATTCGCTCCAGCTTTTCTGTCTTTTGCGATCTCCGTGTACTCGGGCGACTCCGCCCATTCTCGAAAGGAAGGCTCATCGGGAAAAGCCAGAACCACGACTTTCTCGCGATCCCAGGAGCCTTCCACGACCTGCGGATGCTCGTCGTTCACCAGCACTCGCCCTTTGAACTTCTTCATTACGCCCATGAAGCGCTGCTGGTAACGCCCGTAAGCAGCGCGGTCAGTAATGATCAATTGCGCAATGGCGTAAACCATGAAGAAACCTTTTTAAAAAAAATACAAGCAAAAAGCCAAGAACCAAAAGCCAAAGCCGCTCTTCTATGGAATCAGCAGCAGCTTGCCGGTGGTTTTGCGTCCTTCCAGATCGCGATGCGCCTGCTGCGCGTCCTGGAGTTTGTAGGTGTGAGGAATGCGCAGCTTCAGCTTGCCGGCGACTATCATTTTGAAAATATCGCTGGAGCGCTGCTCCAGTTCCTCGCGGGTGGCGATGTAGCTGGCCAGCGTGGGCCGGGTGATGAACAACGATCCTTTTTGCGAGAGCTTGATGAGATCAAAGGGCGGCACCGCGCCGCTGGCTCCGCCAAACAAGACCAGATAGCCGCGCGGGCGCAGCACGTTCAAATCCTGATCGAAGGTGCTCTTACCCACGCCGTCGTAGATCACGTGCACGCCCTTGCCGTCCGTCAGGCGCTTGGTTTCCGCTTCAAAATCCTGGCGCGTGTAAACGATAACTTCGTCGGCGCCGGCTTCGCGGGCCAGTTTGGCTTTCTCGTCGGTTCCTGCGGTGCCGATCACGCGCGCGCCCAGGTCTTTTGCCATCTGCACCAGCAGCAGTCCCACGCCGCCGGCCGCGGCGTGAATCAGAGTGGTCTCGCCTTTCTTGAGCGGGTAGGTGGAGTGCACCAGGTAGTGCGCGGTCATGCCCTGGAGCATGGCCGCGGCAGCCTGCTGATCGCTGACTCCCTTGGGCACTTTCACCACGCGGTCCGCCGGAGCGGCCGCATACTCGGCGTAAGCTCCCAGGATTCCCGTGTAAGCGACGTGGTCGCCGGCCTTCACGGTTTTGACCTCGCTGCCGACCTCGCTGACCACACCGGCTGCCTCCTGGCCATCGACAAAAGGCAGCGGAGCGGGATAGCGTCCCTCGCGGAAATAGACGTCGATGTAGTTCACGCCCGCGGCCGCGATCTTCACGATCACTTCATTCGGCTTGGGCCTGGGCACAGGCAGATCGGCCAGCGTCAGAACTTCCGGTCCACCGACCGTTTGAACTTGAATGGCTTTCATAACGAATTGATGCTATCAAAAGTCCGCGATGCCGCGCGACGCGCAGAGCACTTCTGAAATTCCCAGCGAAGCGAGGGATTTCTATAACCAAAAGGCCGCTTTAGTTCTGAGATCTCAATACGTCCATCGGTCTACACGCGGTAAGTATCCTCGCCTTGAGATTCGAGGATATAGGGATCCCTCGCTGCGCGGGATTTCAGAAAAGGTCATTTCTTCTTAGGTTTCATCGCCTGCCACTGTTCTTCCGTCAGCAGGTCGCCCATCATGCTGAATTCGCTCGCGCCCTTCAGGAATTCGCCGCCGTCCATCACGATCTGCTCGCCATTGATGTAGCCGGAGTAGTCGCTCACGAGAAAGACCGCCAGATTAGCCAGCTCTTCATGAGTGCCGAATCGTCCCAGCGGATTGCGCTTCTTGGCCAGTGCCTCCAGCGACTTTACCGGCATCAGCCGCGAGAAAGCGCCTTCGGTCGGCACCGGCCCTGGAGCGATGGCGTTGAGACGGATCCCGCGCCCACCCCACTCCACGGCCAGGCTGCGCGTGAGATTGAGCACTCCGGCCTTGGCCACGCCCGAGGGAACGACGTAGGCCGATCCGTGTTCCGAGTAGGTTGTGGTGATGCTGAGCACGGTGCCGCGATGGCCTTCCTTGATCCAGCGCCGTCCGCAAGCCAGCGTACAGTGCAGCGTGCCCATGAGTACGATCCCGATGACGGCCTCGAACGCACCCAGCGAAAGCTCCTCAGTGCGTGCCAGAAAGTTGCCGGCAGCGTTGTTGACCAGGATGTCGAGCGGGCCCTCGCGCCAGATCTCGGCGATCATTTCTTCTACGCGCTGGGCCTTGCGCACATCGCAGACAAAAGATTTCACCGGGCCGCCGCCGGCCTTGCTCAACTCAGCCACGGCTTCCTGCAAAACCGGCTCGCGCCGCCCGCAGATGTAGACCGCCGCGCCCAGCTCCAGAAATCGCTGCGCCATGCTCTTGCCCAGTCCGGTGGCGCCGCCGGTAATCAGGATTCGCTTGCCCGCTAGAAGGTCCTTTTGAAACACATCATTGCTCCTGGTATGGGGACAATTAGGACAGCCATCCTAACACGCAAAAAAGAGCCGCTGTGCCCGAGGGCACAGCGGACGAAAGAAACGATCGGGAAACTTAGAAGGTCAGTTTCAACCCAAATTCGATCACGCGCGGCGCGCCGAGATCGAAGACGCCCGATCCTGGTCCAACACGGGTGGTGCGATTGGCGGTCGTGGCACTGTTGACCGCGCCGCCCTCCCCGGTCCCGAAACCCGCCAGGTTACCGCTCAGCGTGTTTCCGGGCAGATCGAAGTTGGCCATGTTCAACGCATTAAACACGGAAACGCTCGGCTCAATCACCAGGTTTTCGCCGAACTTTCTGGGATAGCTCGCTTTCAAGTCGAGTGTCTTAAGCCAGCCCAGGCCGATATTCTGGATTGGCGGCTGCAGAGCGGGGAATACCCCACCGATGGCTTGAAGCTGGGCCAGTGTAAACAGGCCGTTGTTGATGAGCACCTGACCGGCTGGGGTCGCGGTTCCGGCCAGCGTGTTGTTGTAGTTGCTGATGAACGAAGCCAGATCACCCGACTTGATGCTGCGGCCAAACGAACCAATATTCGAGCCGGGAACAATGCCCCCTAAGCCCAGGTAAGCTCCGCTCCCGTCATTGGTTCCGCTTCCCGTGGGATCGCTGATGAAGATGCCGCCGGCGCCTCCCCCGGGCAGTCTCAGATCCAGCGGCAGTGGGCTATACACGTGACCTACTACGCCAAAACGGAAGTAGCCGGGGAAGTCGAAGGTACCGCCGAAGGATAGCTGGTGCGTGCGGTCCAAGCCGTCCGGGCCGAAGGCTGCTACAGGATGGTTGTTGTCGTTCGCGTTATTGATGAAATCCGAGTCTTGTGCCGTGCTGTCATAGCGCGAGAGCGAGTACGACACCTGCCAGTTCAGCGCTTTCACTCCGCTGAAAGGCCTGGTCACGTTGGCGCGCAGAGATGTCGACAGCGCGTTGTAAACCGAACGACCCGCTGGGAACAACATCTGGTTCACGCCCAGATTAGGATTTTGTCCGGGGAACGCCGCCGCCGGGCAGGGCCCCCCGAAACAGAGATTAGTTCCGGAGTCCAGGCCATTCGCCGCGAACGTCCCGATATTGGCGTGCCCGCTGGGATCTGCGGGACAATTTGCAATGGCGTCATTGATGGTGGCCGCACCGCAGAACGCGAGAGTAGAGGCGATCGCCGCCTGTGCATTGCCCTTGTTAAAGAATTTGATATCACCAACGTGATTCACATCCACTGCTAGGAATGTATGGGTGGCGACATTGCGAATGTAGTCCGCGCTCCACACAACACCCTTGCCCAGTTGGTGTTCAAGACCGATGTTCATCTGTACCGAACGCGGCGTCTGGTAGTTGGGAGCCAGCATCGCAGTCCCGGTTAAACCCAGACTGGCCTCCAGGGTGTTACCGAGATACACACCATTAACCGCTGGTCCCGCGGCTACAGTGCTGGCCTGGAACGCATTCTGTAGTTGCGCAAACTGAGCGCCCACAGTTCCGATCGGCGCTCCGCAAATTGCAGCCAGGTTGACAGGAATGGGGCTGCCATCGGGCATGGAGAAATTCGGATTCGGCGCGCCGTTCTGGCAGACTTGCGGTGTAGCCAGGAACAACCCCTGCGGGAGACGGGCTGGGCGGTTGAATAGATTGTTGTTGTAGATGGAGTTTTCGTAGTAAATGCCGATTCCTCCACGGACGACCGTGTTGGAGTTGTTGGCCGGGCGCCATGCAAAGCCGACGTTCGGGGCGAAGTTCAATCCCGGGGTACGAATAGCCGCTCCTAGCCCAGGACCGAACAGGTCGCCGATATTGGTAGTGCAGGGTGTGCCACCAGCGGCAAGGGCCGCCTCGAATCCGGGAGCAAGAGTCGAGCATGGCAGCGGAGCTACGTCGCTGTCAGTTCGTCCTGTGTCATGAAGATAACGCAGGCCGTAGGTCAGGGTCAGATTGGGTTTGATCTTCCAGGAATCGCCCACATAGAGCTGGATGCGATTGTCCGGCCCCAGTCCGCCGCCGGGCAGACCAAACGCTGGTTTTTCCGAAGAAAAGCCCTGTCCGTTGCCCAGAAAGACGTTGTCAGCGGTGTAGTTCAGCGGGTTGCTGGCGCCGCCCGCGAACGGCGGAGCCGCGGCAACTGTCGAGGAGTTAAGTATGGGCTGAATACCTATGAATTCGGCAAATCCGCCGCCCTGGATGCGGTTGTACCCAAAACCATAGCGCAGGATGTGCGTCCCGATAATCCTGCTGCCGTCGTACTTGAACTGTAGGTTCTGCTGGAAGGTCTCCTGCGGAGCCAGGAAATTCGCGCCTGAGCAAAACGCATCCGCGCCGCCGGTCAGGCAGTTGGCCACCGGACCTATGGTGATGGCCGCTCCGGGTAATGGATTAAATGCGTTCTGCGACGCATCCGTGATTCCATTGCGGAACTTGGTGTAGCCAAAACGGAACTGGTGAGTGAAGGGGCCAGTATTGAAGTCCAGGCCGCCGGCATGTACGGGCGTGTGATCAACGTTGTCAAAGGGCTGGAAGGTGTTGGGAATGAATCCCTTGATGTTGCTGTTCTGTTCGTAAGAGAAGCGGTAAAAGAGCTTCACGTTGTCGTTGAAATGGTAATCCAGCTTGGCGATTCCGTTGGTATCACGGAACGGCGAACTCAGACTCCCATTGAGAGCTGTGAACGGCGGCTGGTTGGAAACCGGAACAATCAACGCTTGCTGCAAGCGCTCGACGTCGGCAAAGAAGAACAGCTTGTTTTTGATGATGGGACCGCCCAGATTGCCGCCGTAGTTGTTGCGCTGGTAATAGAGATCGGTATCAGAAATCTTTGCACCGATGCTGTGGTCGCGGAAAAGATAAAAGCCTTCGCCATGCCACTTGTTGGTCCCAGAGCGCGTGACCACATTTACCGCGCCCGAGGAAGTGAGTTCGGTCGACATGTCCAATGAAGATTGCTCGACCTGAAATTCCTGAATGGCGCTGGCGGGAAGATTCTGGGTGGTGGTGCCGACGGTCTCGTCGCTGATGTCAACGCCATCGACCTCGATGCGTGCGGTCCGTCCGAAGCGGCCGCCAAAGGAAATCGAAGAGAAGCCGTTCTTGGTGGGATCAAAGTTGCCGCCGTCCTGGATCTGCACGCCCGGCTCAAGCTGCGCCAGGTCAAGGAAGTTCCGGCCATTGATCGGCAGATTCTCGATCTGCTGTACTGTGAGCACGCCTTGAACGGTCGCCTGCTCGGTGTTAACAGCCACCGCCGCTCCGGTGACTTCTACAACCTCTGAAGTTTGGCCCACCGCCAGTGTCGCATTGCCGTTGGCAATGACGCCGACCTGCACGGTAATGGTGAGGACATCGGTGCGGAAGCCTTTTACTTCCACTCGCACTTCGTACAATCCCGGAATCAGCGCGCCTGAGGCATACGTTCCCGAAGAGGTCGTGCTCGTCTTTTGCGATGCGCCCGTGGCTTTGCTGGTAATCGTTACCGCGGCACTCGGCACGACTGCGCCGTTGGGATCGAAAACAGTTCCTTGAATGCCGCCAGTGGAAATGGTGGCCTGCGGCCACAAAGTGCCTGCCATGAAGGTCACAAACAGCGCCAGGCATACAACTGCCGTGATCCTGCTCTTGCCGGTTAGATAAATACTGAGAGACATTGCCCAACCCTCCTCACTGCGGTGTGATCGGTGTGGTAATGAAAAGCCCGCTTCTCGCGCCGGGTTCCAAGAAGTGTTTTGCTGCCACTTGTTGTATCGCCACGCGATTTTTCTTGAGCATTGTGTCGCCGTGGTTCGGCCCGTTCCGATTGAATCTATGAGAGATTGCGCTAGCCGTAAGCCCCAATACAGGAAAAACACAGCCGTCCTATCGGGGTCCTAATGCATGAAGTGTGCCAGTTCACTCTGAAACATTTAAGCTAATGATTTTAAATGGCTTGGTACTTCTAGCATGGGAGCGTCATCATTTATTGAATTCCAATTCACGTATGCTTTTGGGTGAGCGAATATGCAAATTCGTATTTGTGAATCTTCGGTGATCGCGTGCTTCCCTTTGCGACGAAAAGCGGATGTCGGCCTGGTCTTGCCGTGAAGAGATGGAAATTGGGTAAGGAATTGTAAAGTGTCCCACACAGATTTATGAGTTGGTGCGAACCACCGATAGCGGCAGTCCGCGAGCCGCGGCCCATTGATCCCACCACTCTGCAGTTTGCCCGGCAAATGCGTGCGCCAGGGCTTGGCGATCGGGGCCGGTCATGCCCAATTCGGATAGCAGTTTTCGCGCGAAATGCGGCTCCAGGGCAGCGATCGCGATCCAGCCGTCGCTGGTTTGGTAAAGTCCGTAAAAAGGTGAGCCGCCGCCCAGCCCGCCGCTTGGCTGAGTCAACCCAGCTCGCAAGGGCGCGGCAAGCTCCTCGGCACATTCATAGAGAGAAATCCATGCGCATCCTGCCTGGCCGGTGCGGGCAAAGCTGAGCAGCAGAGCCAGTGACTGGGCGGCGCAGCGCTGGCCTCCGGCTAGATCCACGTAGAGCGAGAGCGGCATGGCCGGCGGGGCGACTAAGCCGGTGTCAGCCAGATAGGTGAGGTCGTGCCCACTGCGCTCCTCGTCGGGAGCGGGATAGCCGATGATGCCGGCAAAGCATAGCCGCGGAAAGCGCCGGTGCAGACTCTGCCAGTCTAGTCCCAGGCGCTCGAGGGCCGAGGGACGAAACGAGGCCAGCAGCAGGTCGCTTTCGGCCAGCAGATCGTCCAAACGTCCCCGTTGGACGGAGTCTTTCAGATCCAGACTGATGACGGTTTGCCCCCTGGCCAGGGCGTCATACCAACTTCGCGCTGCGGTCTTGAGTGGATCGCCCGCCGGCGGCTCAACCTTGGTGATCGCCGCTCCCATGCTCGCCA
Source organism: Candidatus Angelobacter sp. (assembly GCA_035307585.1). Classification (GTDB taxonomy): domain Bacteria; phylum Acidobacteriota; class Terriglobia; order Terriglobales; family Acidobacteriaceae; genus Angelobacter. The sequence goes on along the minus strand of DATGHX010000008.1, from coordinate 91,076 downwards.
GCTCCGCAGCCGCCAGCGGCCCGGGCGTATTGATGCACAGGCTGACCACCTTTATTCCTTGTAAGAGATTCGTATTGTCGCTGGCCATGGTCATGGTTGCTCCGTGGAACGTCTGCCGGTGAATTTTAAGGCATGCGTACCGACTGGCGGGTTCGGCAGGCCATTTTGACACCGGACTCTTTGTTATGCTGGCGCTGTTGAAGCCGAAGCCAGCTACTTTCGGACATGATGTGATCGATTTGCGCCTGTTCCGCGAGCCGGAACGCGCCCGGCGCGACTGGGAGAACGTGCGCGAGCGCCTGCCCGATCACCTGCTCCCGACCCTGCTGCTGTTGCTGAAAGAATCGCCCGATCCTGACCAGTCTCTCAATCTGTTCGAACGACTCGTTGCCGAGCACGCCGAGCTGGCGGCTCTCTTTGAGCGCAACCACTTCCTGCTGCACTACGCGATCGTGATGGTAGGCCATAGCTACTGGCTGGGAGAGACCCTCCTGGGCAATCGCGACCTGCTTCATGCCCTCAATCGCGAAAAGAACCTGGAACGCTCGCTTGATACCGACCAGTACAGCCAGCGCCTCTCCGGCTTTCGCTCGTCTTCCGGCGGTGACGACATTTCTTTGCAGCTGGCACGATTCAAGAAGCGGGAGTACGTGCGCATCGCATTGCGCGATCTGCTGGGCATCGCCACCCTGGGGGAAACCACGGGCGAGATCTCGGCGCTGGCCGACGTGCTCATCCAGGCTGCTTTGTGCGAAGCGCAACGTCAGCTCGCGGAGCGCTACCAGGCGGCCTCCAAGACTGGCTTCGCCGTGCTGGCCCTGGGCAAGCTTGGCGGCAGCGAGCTGAACTACAGTTCCGATCTCGATCTGCTCTACCTTTATGATCGCGGCGAATCGTCGCCGTACAACGATGAGTATTCTGTTCGATTGTCGCAGTTGCTGACCACAATCCTTTCCCGCCCCACGACGGAGGGGGCGGTTTGTCGCATCGACCTGCGGCTGCGCCCGCAGGGGCAGGAAGGTGAACCGGCAGTCAGTCTCCAGCATGCGCTCGAGTACTACTGCCGCGTGGCTCGCGATTGGGAGCTGCAGGCGCTGATCAAGGCCCGCTACGTCGCCGGAGAAGCATCGCTGGCGCGCGCGTTTTTGCGCGGCATCCAAAGCCGGGTCTATACGGAGCATTTGAATTTTGCTGCCATTGAGACCGCGCTGCACTCGCGCCAAAAAATCGACTCAGGCAAACGCCGCACATTATTGTCGCGCGGGGAAGATGCGCCGCCCGACGTAAAGCTCGACCGCGGCGGCATCCGCGACATCGAGTTCCTGGTGCAATGCCTGCAGCGCGTTTACGGCGGCAGCGAACCATGGCTGCGCTCCGGCGGGACACTGTTTTCGCTGCAGAAGCTTTATGACAAAGACCATCTCCAGACCGGCGATTTCCAGAGGCTCGGCACGGCTTACGAGTTTCTACGCCGCGTGGAGCATCGTTTGCAGCTGCAGCGAGGCCAGCAGTTGCACCGGCTCCCGCAGTCTGCGGTGGAACTTGAAGTTCTGCGGCGGTCGCTGCCCAAACCTGCCGGAGCGGGGGTGAATTCCATTCTCGGGCAAGTCCACACCTGCATGGCTGGCGTCAGTGAAATCTACCGCCGTGTCATTCACAACGAAAGGGACAGGGAAGGCAGCGCGGCGAAAGCGGCAGCGATGACGACGGTCTATGAGCCGTCGCTGGAGCAACTGCTGCAGCGCGTTGATGCTCCTGAGTTCGCGGCGCTGCTACGGCGTTCCAATCCCAGCCGCCACGCGCGCCGCGCTTTGCACCAGTTGCTCTCTGCCCTGGCTGGCGGCGAACCACACCTATCTCAATCCCTATCTCTGCTTCGCGATCTGCCGTCTGCGGAAATGGTGTTGCGGCTGCTGGAGACTAGCGACTATCTGACGGACATCGTGCTGCGTTACCCGGGCTCTTTGCCTCTGCTGCGCAATCTGGAGAATGCGGACGGCGACTGGACACCGGCGCATCGCCTTGCGTCCACGGGCGATCTTGGGGAAATCATGGCTTCGCTGCGCCGCGAATTCCGCACGAATATGTTTCTCGCCGGAGCCCGGGACGTACTCTCTTCTCGTTCCGCGCTCGATGCCATGCGGCAAACCACTCGCGCCGCCGAAGACGTGATTCACAATGCCCTGTACGCCGTTGGCGGGAACGACCATCTGGCCGTATTTGCTCTCGGACGCCTGGGCACCTACGAGTTCGATATCGCCTCCGATGCCGATCTGCTCTTCGTCCGGGACCCCGGAGTTGACGATGATCTGGCGCGGACGACCGCCGAGAAGCTGGTGCATGTGCTCTCCGCTTATACGCGAGATGGCACCCTCTTCGCCGTCGATGCCCGCTTGCGTCCGCACGGCGGTGAAGGGGAACTGGTGGTTACTCCCGCCCAGATCGAAAGATACCTCGCCGGCGAAGCCCAGCCCTGGGAGGCGCTTTCTTACAGCAAACTTCGCTTTATCGCCGGCCGGCAGGACATCGCCGGCAGCGTGTTGGACCAGGTGCGCGGGCGGATCGTTTCGATGGCGAGCCATCCGGGGTTCGCGCAAGCAGTGCTGGAGATGCGCGAACGGCTGGAAAAGTCGAATCGCTACCGTCACAGTTTCAAGCTGGCGCGCGGCGGCTTCTACGACATTGATTTCATCGCTTCGTTCCTGATGCTGCGGCGTGCGCTGGTTGAGGAAGGAAATACCCTTGAGCGGCTGGCCCATCTTCAACGCCTGGGCATTCTCGATCCCCCGTCACACGCGGCGCTAGCTGAAGCGGCGGTTCTCTATCGAACCATCGACCACGTCATCAGGCTTGTGACCGGGCGAGCGATTCCAGAAATTCCTGAAGCCGAACACGCGCGCGCCAGCACGCAGCGCCTGACTGCCGGCATTCTGAAAAAAGACTCCGGAGAATTCCTGCAGAATGAACTGGACGAGACGGCAAAATCGATACGCGAGATCTTTCTCCAACTGGTTGCGTGACCCGGCGTGAGCCCAGCAGCCCCTTATTTCACGGCCACGGCCAGCGTGTCGTGATGCTCGCGGATAAAGCGGCGCAGGTACGGACCAATCTGCGCCGGGGAGTCGAATCCCGCCGAACGCGCCGCGGCCTGCTGATCGGCTGCGGGGACGTCGGCGCTCTCGGCGTAATGCTTCAGGTCGCGAAAGACGCCGATGGTGAAGATGTCCCACGCCGCTCCCTGGTCGCGGACGAAGATCAGGTTCTCCGGCTCTTTGAGCGCCTTGGCGTAGGCGTTCTCCATCTCGCGCTCGTGATAGAGGTCGGCGAATTTTCCCGGCAGAGCGATGAACATCTCCACGTGGAAAAACCCGCCGCCGGCAAACGCCTTGCGCAGATCGGCCAGCGGCGGGCCGTAAGCGAACAGATCTTCCTGCCACGCGATGTCCTCTTTGATCTTGTCGGCAGCGTTCGCCGCCTCAGCCTGCCGCCGTTTGGCGACGCGCTCCGGACGATAGAAGTCCGAATAGCCGCCCATGGGATAAAGAATCATCAGGTCCCAGTGATCGCCCTGGCTGTGGCGCATCCACAGCGGCGCCTCGTCCCCAATGGAAGTTAAGGCCGCCGCGCGCGCCTTGTAGAGGTCGATCAACTCCGTCAGCTTTCCTGGAGCGGCCTGCACCAGCGTGACTCGATAGAGATAGGCAGGCTCCGCGGCTTTTGACGGCAGACCGGCGCAGAAGACCAGCAATAGGAACAACAGAAGCCGGCGCTCCCGGTGAGAACGGGAGCACGCTCGACGATCGGCTGAGATGGCGTAAGGCATCGGTCACAGATTGTACAGAAGAATCTGTGGCCGATTCCTTTGTGCTCCTTCGTGCCCTATGTGGTGGCGTGAGTTGCATGGCGCGCCCGGCCGACAATCAGAGTTAGATCGTCACCCTGCTCGCCCGGGCTGAATTGCCGCACGCCGCCCAGCACTTTTTCCAGCAACTGGGTGGGAGTCAGGTTTCTATTCGCTTGCAGGAGCTGCAACAAGCGTTCCTCCCCGAATTCTTCTGCCGCAGCGTTGGCCGCTTCCGTGATGCCGTCAGTGTAGATAGCGAGAATGTCGCCGGGAGCAAGCTGCACTTCGGCGATGGAACACTCCCAATTCTCAAAGGCGCCCAGGACGGTGGCGGTGGCCGGCAGCCGTTCAACACCTCCTTCCCGGTGCAGCAGCAAAGGAGGGTTATGACCGCAGTTCGCGTAACGCAGCGTGCGAGTGGCATCCTCATATATCCCAAAGAACATGGTGGCGTAGTGGTTGCTCTCGGTGTTCTTGTAGAACAGGCGATTCACCGCCGACAAGAGCCGCGCCAGGTCTTGTTGAGCCAGAGCATATTGGCCGCCCAGGCTGGCCTGCAAATTCGCCATGAGCAGCGCGCCGGAAATACCTTTTCCCGCGATGTCCGCCAGGACAAACCCGACGTGGCCCGAACCGAAGTCAACAAAGTCATAGTAGTCCCCGCCTACAGCTCGCGCTTGAATGCAGGTGCCGCAGTAGTCGAAAGTTTCGAGCCGCGGGCACTCTTGCGGCAAGAGCTTCCGTTGCACTTCGCGGGCAATTTCCATCTCTTGAGCGGCGCGACGGTCGGCCTCCATTCGCTCTGCCATCTTTTCGGCAAGCGAGATGCTCTCCAGCGTCACCCCTGCCTGGCTCGCAACGGAGCCCAGCAGGAGTTTGTCTTCGTTGGAGTAAGGCTCTTCAGACCGCCGCGGCCCCAGCACCAGGAGACCCATCAATTCTCCGGAACGGCCCAGCGCGGGAACCAGACACTCGGGCTGAAGAGCTGCAAGGGCTTTCACCAACGGAAATGCGCTTATGCCTGGCGTTATATCCCAGGGTTCGCCCCGGCTGGTAAGCTCGGCTATGCCTGATAACTCGGTGGGTAGTTTGCGCAATGGTGGCGGGACCTTATCACCGGCTTCCAAAGTGTCTCCGCCGCTCTTCAGGTAGATTGCCAGCGATACCGGGTGCAGGGCCAGGTTAAGATGCTGTTCGAGAAGTGAGGCCAGATCTTCTTTACTGCTGATGCTCCTGACTTTCTGGGCCAGATCCTGCAGGATCATGCGCGCGTCGTAAGCGCCACGGAAGAATGCCCGGTCAATGTGCCCAGTGGCATGGCGCACGCCCGGCGCCGAAACCCAGGCCAGCACGATTCCAAACCCAACTCCGACCGACATGGCGATGGTGGGCGGCACCTTGAACAGTTTGGAAAACGAAATCGTGAACAGCACGTTGACGGATACCGCGAGCAGAAAAAGCAAAACGACAAAGCCTCTCTTCACCAGAACGTACCGGGCGCTCCGGCGCAGCAGGACGGGGATCTCGAGCACCCGGTGCTTCACCACGGCGTAAGCGAAGGCGATCGGAAACAGAATCACAAGGAAAACAGTCGAGAAGTCCAGCCAAAACGGCGGTTGATATCCGGCGAAGTCTGCGGCTATCTTCACCACTGCGGCCGGCGTGATGCCGACCAGCGCTCCCCACACGATCACCCGGATCTTTCGCTTCGCGTCCGCGTTAGGAGCGCGTAAGGCATTCCAGCCCAGGGAGACCAGACCCAGGAAGAACGTTCCGTAGATAAAGACGAGCATTCCGTTCACGGCGGCTTTTTCGCCGGCAATCCTGACCAGGGCGGCCTGCGGTTGCGGGCCGCCGATGCGCGTTCCTGGAAGCCAAAACGAAATGCCGGTGAGCAAAAGCACCCATTTAAGCCAGGGGCAGTGGAGGTCGATCGGTGACCGCGAGGGAAAGACGGCAAAAAACCAATAGAAGAGCGGAGCAATCAAGCTGAGGAAGATCGCGCGATATGCCAAAAGGAAAACGCGCAGGCCTGCGGGCGCAGCGGCGAACGAGTTCGGAATGTTCGAAACCGTAATAAATCCGGCAAACAACAATGCCAGCAACCAGGCGTCGCGGTCCTCCATCCGCATGAATAGAACCACCAACCCAACCACCAGAAACGCCAGCGGGTAGGATCCAAGAATCTGGAAGGCTACAGCCTTTGCCCCCGTAACCGGATTGCGGGCGGCACGAAACACGGCTTGCGCGGTGAAAGGCTGGGGTTGGCCTGGGCGTTGAATGGTCAGATCGATGCTTTGGCCAGGTTTGCCTGCTACCGCCGCGCGAAAAAGGCGAGTGGAGACCGCCGCTGTGAGATTTTCTCCGTTGACGGCGATGATCCGGTCTCTTGCCTGCAGTCCCGCCTGTTCTGCCGCGCTACCCGGCTCGACCGCCACGATCTCTACCGAGCTCTCGGATGCGACAAGCTGCATCCTCAGCCCCAGTTCCACTGGCGTCCGCAAGCGAATGTAGTACATCCAGGCAAAGCTATAGGCAATGGTGGTAGTAGCGAAAACGACGGCAAGCAGTATCAGGCAGGCTCGGAGCCAGGATCTCGGTCCAAGACTCGGCACAATGGACGATCGAGCCTCAGACATCGGCGCTTTCTCGGTTGTTTTCACTATCGAGGTTGAGGATATTCCTAAGATGCACTCTAATGTAGAGCAAATCACCTTTTTCAAATCAAGGTTTCATGCCCGTCTGGTCGCATGGGTTTTGACGTTTGGACAGTTCGGAGCCGATGGCGTCAGCAAACCGGAACTAACAACTGCTGGTGCGTTTGGCGAAATATAGCCATTACATTCAAAAACCCGGGGCGCGACGGGGCACCAAGGAACGTTTTACGCAACCAAAAGCCAAGCAGCTTGCGGATCGCCTCCCTCAGCCTCAATGGGATGAACCTCTTCCGCCCCGATCCAGTTCGTTTCCGAACGCAAGCATTCCATAATCGAACAACCTCTCCGGACTCATATCGTGCTAACTCCCTTTATTTGAAGCATCATAGGCGTGGCTGAAAACTTGCTTTTCCTCCTTTATAGGGGGTCAATCCCAATGCTTGACCAGTTGGTCGGTTTCTTTCGCGATCTTCGGTCTGCGGCGCGCTCGTTGGGCCGGGTTCCCGGTCTTACCCTGGCGGTCGTGCTGACGCTGGCCCTGGGCATCGGCGCCAACGCTGCCATGTTCAGCCTGCTGCGCGGAGTGCTGCTGGCGCCGCTGGTCAACCGCGACGAGGGCCGGCTGATCTACATCCGCCAGAGCGAGAATGGAGACAACGCCACCTTCTCGGTTCCGGAGATTAAGGATATCGAGTCACGCGTGAAGACCATGAAGTCGTTTGGCGACTTCTCGGTCATTGGCTTCACTCTGGTCGGCCTGGGAGAGCCGCGATCGGTCCACGCCGGCGTGGTTGGCGGCTCGTTCTTTGAGACCATGGGGCTGCATCCGGTATTGGGCCGGCTGCTCAACGAGCATGATGACGGTCCGGCGGCCGCGGGCGCGGTAGTGCTGACCTGCCGCTTCTGGTCCACGGCCCTCAACCGCGATCCTTCGGTGATCGGCAAGCAGGTGCGGCTCGGTTCGTTCATAGATTCGCACACCGCCACGGTGGTCGGGGTGCTCGAGCCATCGGTTCCCTATCCGCAGGACACGGAGATCATCGCCAACATGGTGACCAGCTCGCATCACCTGTCGGCCACCATGAATACCGATCGCGAACACCGCATGACCGATCTGTTCGCGCGGCTCGCGCCCGGCGTCGAACTGCCGGCAGCCCGGGCCGAGCTGGATTCCGTATACGCGGCCATAAAGAAGCAGCACCCCGAGGCTTATCCCTCCCGGGGCGACTACCGGATCAGCGCCATGCTGCTGCGCGACGAGCTGACCTCGGGCGCCCGCACCATGTTGCTGGTGCTGATGGCGGCCTCGGTGCTGGTGTTCGTGATTGCCTGCTCCAATGTCGCCAACCTGATTCTGGCGCGCACGGTGCGCCGGGAAAACGAGCTTGCCACCCGCGCCGCTCTCGGCGCGCGTTCCCTCGATCTGCGCCGGCTGCTGTTGTCGGAAAGTTTGCTGCTCTGCCTGGCGGGCGCCGGAATCGCCATGCTGATCGCGCGGCCGCTGGTGTCGGTTCTGGCGCGGTATGCCTCACGCTACTCGGTGCGGGCCCTCGATCTGACCATCGACTCCAGCATGCTCTGGGTAGGCGCCGGACTGGCGGTACTTGCCGCGGTGCTCCTGGCCTTCATTCCCAGGCTTCCCTCGGCGCGCGCGCCGCAGGGATACGCGATGGCGGCGGCCGCGGGCTCGCGCATGAGCGGCACCGCCAATCGCAAGCTCAAGATTTTTGCTCTGGTGCAGATCGCCGCCTGCTTCGTGCTGGTTACGGCGGCGGCGGCCACTGTCAGCACGCTGCTTTCTCTGCAATCGGCCCGCACCGGTTTCGATACGCGCCATGTGATGGTCGTCAACCTTCCCGTGATGCGGCAAGGCCGGACGCCCACCGAAGTCGTGGATTACTACCGCAAAGTAATGCAGCAGGTCCTCGTGCTGCCGGGCGTAATCAACACCTCGCTGGTCTCGAGCGCTCCCTGGCGCGATAGCGGTTTTCGGCTCTCGTTTTCTGTGGATGGTCACAAACCCGCAGCCAATGAGGAGCAGCCCCAGGCTGAACATTCCGTGGTCTCGCCGGGACTGTTTGCTACGCTGGGACTTCCCGTCCTGGCCGGACGCGACTTCAACGACTCTGACCGCGCCGGCAAGGAGCTGGTCGCCATTGTCAGCCAGACGCTGGCGCAGCGCATGTTCCCCAACGGCGACGCGCTCGGTCATTACGTGCAGTGGAGCGATCCGCGCCTGAGGTTCGCGCCCGGGGGGATTCCCGCGCCGCGGCGGATCGTCGGCGTCGTGCCCGATATCGACAACCGGCACTTCGCGCCCCGGCCCACCATGACCATCTATCATCCTTTCGATCAGGATCCGCTTTTCATCGGTGATCATCTTCTGGTCTACACCAGTTCCGATCCTTACCCGCTGGTGCAGCCGATCACGCGCGTGGTCCACCAGCTCTCCGCCGACCAGCCCGTAGAGCATGCCAACACGCTGGAAGATATCCGCGCCGAAGTGCTGTCGCCGGAGCGCCTCAACGTGCTGATCTCGAGCGTCTTCGCCGGTGTGGCTCTGCTCATCGCGGTGGTGGGCGTGGCTGGCGTGCTCGCCTTCTCGGTCAGCGGACGGACGCGGGAGTTTGGCATCCGCCTCGCCGTTGGCGCCGTGCCCCGCAACCTGCTCATGGGTGTGATTGCCCAGGGTGCAGCCATGGCAGTTGGCGGACTGGTCGTCGGTCTGGCCGGCGGTTTCTGGCTGGGACGGCTGGCCGGCAGTTTCATCGGCGAGTTGAAAATGCCTGGCGTGCTTCCCGTGTCCGGCGCAGCCCTGGTGCTGTTGCTGGGCGCGATGATTGCCTCGGCTATTCCCGCGCTGCGCGCAGCCCGCATCGACGTCATCGAGGCCCTGCGAACCGAATAAGCATTAGCCTGCCTCGCGCGCTGGCCAGCCAGGCTTTGGTTCCTCCGGCCCCCTCAGGGCTCTCGAACACAAAAAAGAGGAGGCGCCGGACGCCTCCTCTGTCAGACTTGCTTCATGCAGAGTACCGACTACCTCATTGCACGGTGAGAGTGAAACTGGCAGATTGGGTCAAATTTCCCGAACTGCCTGTCACGGTGATGACCCGCCCCGTTTGTCTTTCCGTTGTGTGCCTCCGTGTCCTGCGTGGTTAATGCGCCTTAGCACCTGGCAACTAGCAAAGCCACAACGCGCCCAAAAATGGCCAGGGCATCGATAGACATAAAGAAAATCCAGATGTGTGATGCGCGTCACTCTGCTTCTCCTTATCATGGTATTAGGCTCACAGGAACGGCTCGTTTGCGAGTACATGCGGTACGGCCACTCTGGCTGGGGGCACAAGCAATGTGGCTTGTGCTAGAGCTGTGCCGCATGTCATAGATCGCGTTGCGCCGTTCTCGCCTGAGATGTTAAGTTACAAAGTTTGCGTCGTGAACGCATTGATAGTGTGGAGGTCCTATGCCGTCTTCTTCTTATAATGGAGTTTCTGTGCCTGCTGCCGGTCGTCCGATCACCTACAGCGGGACCAACTTGCTGGTCCCGGACAATCCCATCATTCCCTACATTGAAGGGGACGGCACCGGACGAGACATCTGGGCCGCCTCCGTGCGCGTCTTCGACGCGGCGGTGGAGCGCGCCTACGGCGGCAAGCGGCGCGTGCACTGGTTTGAAGTCTTCGCCGGCGAGAAGGCCTTCTCCAGGTTCGGCGACTGGCTTCCCCAGGACACCATCAACGCCGTGCGCGATCTGCACGTGTCGATCAAGGGCCCTCTCACTACGCCGGTGGGCGGCGGCATCCGCTCGCTCAACGTCGCGCTGCGCCAGATCATGGATCTGTATGCCTGCATCCGGCCGGTGCGTTACTACAAAGGCGTGCCCTCGCCGGTGAAGCACCCGGAGAAGCTCAATGTCATGATCTTCCGCGAGAACACGGAAGACGTCTATGCCGGAATTGAGTGGAAGCAGGGAACGCCGGAAGTCAAGAAACTCATCGACTTCCTCAACAACACCATGCTGGCAGGAACCAAGAAGCATATTCGCGAAGATTCCGGCGTGGGCATCAAGCCCATCTCCATCTTCGGCACCAAGCGCCTGGTGCGCAAGGCCATCCAACACGCCATGGAAAACAATCGGCGGACAGTCACCCTGGTACACAAAGGCAACATTCAGAAGTTCACCGAAGGCGCCTTCCGCGAGTGGGGATACGACCTGGCGCGCGAAGAGTTCCGCGATTACATCGTGACCGAACGCGAAAGCTGGATCCTGGACAACAAAGACAAGAGTCCGAACCTGTCGATCGAGGAGAACGCAAACATGATCGAGCCCGGCATGGAGTTCGCGCCGGAAAGTTTCAAGCAGGAGATCTACGCCGAGGTCAAGACAGCGCTCGACTCCATTGGACGCTCCCACGGCAACGGCGCCTGGAAGCGGAAGATCATGATCAATGACCGCATCGCCGACTCTATCTTCCAGCAAATCATCACCCGGCCGGCGGAGTACGACATCCTGGCCACGCCCAACCTCAACGGCGACTACATCTCTGACGCCTGCGCGGCGCAGGTCGGCGGCCTGGGCATTGCGCCCGGAGCCAACGTCGGCGACCAGCACGCGGTATTCGAAGCCACTCACGGCACGGCGCCCAAATATGCGAACAAGGACGTCATCAATCCGGGTTCGGTAATTCTCTCCGGGGTGATGATGTTCGACCACCTGGGCTGGACGGAGGCGGCGCGCCTGATCGAAGATTCCATGGAGGCCACCATTCTGGATAAGCTGGTCACCTACGACTTCGAGCGGCAGATGCCGGGCGCAACCAAGGTCCGCACCAGCGAGTTTGCCGACCACATCATCGACCACATGGTGCTCAACCACCGGGTGGCGACCGTCTAACCGGACAAAAGCGGAAAAGGAAAGGACTTGAATGCGGAAGAAGATTACGATTGTTGGAGCCGGCAACGTAGGCGCGACGGCGGCCCACTGGGTGGCATCAAAAGAGCTGGGCAACGTGGTGCTCATCGACGTGCTGGAAGGCATTCCGCAGGGCAAAGGCCTTGACCTGCTGGAGGCCATGCCGGTGGAGAAGCGCGACTGCTTCGTGCTGGGCACCAACGACTACGCCGATACCGCCAACTCCGACATCGTGGTCATCACCGCCGGCATCGCCCGCAAGCCGGGCATGAGCCGCGACGACCTCCTCAACACCAACTTCAAGATCATGCAGGACGTGATCGCCAAGGTGGTGGCCAACTCACCCACCTGCATCCTGATCGTGGTCTCGAATCCGCTCGATGCCATGGCGCAGGCCGCCTACAAGCTCAGCAAGTTCTCCCGCAATCGCGTGATCGGCATGGCCGGCGTGCTCGATTCCTCGCGCTTCCGCACTTTTATCGCGCAGGAACTGAACGTCAGCGTGGAGAACGTGACCGCGTTCGTTCTCGGCGGCCACGGAGATACCATGGTGCCCCTCGCTCGCTACTCGACGGTCGCCGGAATTCCGATTACCGAACTGATCCCGAAGGACCGGCTCGACGCCATCATCCAGCGCACGCGCGACGGCGGGGCCGAGATCGTGAAGTACCTCAAGTCCGGGAGCGCCTACTACGCGCCTTCGGCGGCGGCGACGGAGATGGTGGAAGCCATTATCAAGGACAAGAAGAAGATCCTGCCCTGCGCCGTCTACCTGCAAGGCGAGTACGGCATCAAGGACCTGTTCGTCGGCGTGCCGTGCAAGCTCGGCGCCAAAGGCCTGGAGCAGATCATCGAGATCAAACTCACCGCCGAAGAGCAGGCCGCGCTGCAGAAGAGCGCAGACGCCGTGGCGGAGCTGGTCAAAGTTATCGGCGTTTGAACCGGAAAGTAAGCCAACTACATTTCCTTTATCACCCCGAGGAGCGGAGAGGTCTGCTCTTAACCTCTTTTACCCTCAATCTCTTCAGCGAAACTCCACGCTCCTTCCCCTAGGCCTTCGAGTGGTCTAAAATCCCTGCTTACCTAGAACTTCGAGTGGAGTCTAACCGCCATGGTCAGAAAGAAACCGCCGGTCAATCAGGAGATGCTGCAGGGGACGCTGGACATGCTGATCCTGCAGACGCTGATCACCGGCCCGGCCCACGGGCACACCATCGCGCACGTGATCGAACATGCATCCGAAGACATCCTGCGCGTAGAGCAGGGATCGCTTTATCCCGCGCTGCATCGCCTGGCGAATCGCGGCTGGGTCAGCTCCTACTGGGCGCCCAGCGAGAACAACCGCAAGGCCCGATACTACAAATTGACCGCCAAAGGCAGGAAGCAGCTCTTGAGCGAGACCAGCCGGTGGCGGCAGATGGTGGGCGCGATCGGCAGGGTTCTGGCGCGGGCCACAGATTAATCCGGCACGGAGGCGAAATGGGATTAGGCAGATTTTTCCGCCGCGGCAGCGAAGACGCTGAGCTGGAGCGGGAGCTGCAGGCGCACGTCAACCATGAGATCGATGAGAACATCGCCGCCGGCATGGCCGCGGAAGAAGCGCGACGCCAGGCTTACATCAAGCTGGGAAGCCGCCAGCGCGTTCGCGAGGATGTGTGGCGCTGGAACACCGTGGGCTTCGCGGAAGGACTGTGGCAGGACCTGCGCTACGCCGCGCGCAATTTGCGCCGCATGCCCGGCTTCGCCATCATCGCGATTCTGACACTAGCTCTGGGTAGCGGCGCGACCACCGTCATGTTTACGGTGATCAACGGCGTTCTGCTCAAGCCGCTGCCGTACGCTGAACCGGACCAGCTAGTCGGCATGATGGAGAAAACCGAGAAAGCCACGCAGTACGGCAACCTATGGGCATTCGCGTATCCCAATTTTCTTGACTGCCGAAGCGACAATCATTCTCTGCTCATGGCCGCCTACCGTTACAGCGGAGGCACGGTCACCGTCTCGCAGCGGGCGGAATATGTCGATGGCCGCGAGGTTTCGGCGGAACTGTTTTCTGTCTTAGGCATTGGGATGCTGCAAGGGCGCGCCTTCCGTGCTGAAGAAGACCGCCAGGGCGCTCCGCCGGTAGCCGTCATCAGCTACAACCTTTGGCAGCACAATTACGGCGGGGAGCCGGGAACAGCCGGCAGGCCGCTGACCTTCGACGGCAAGACATATACCGTGGTCGGCATCACTCCGCCCCGGTTCCAGTTGAATGGGGATGAAGTCGATATTTACACGCCGATCGGCCAGGACTCCTCACCCAGCCTGCAGGCTCGCGACCGCCATCCGGGTATCAACGTGATTGCCCGCCTGATGCCCGGCGTTACGCTGACGCAGGCGCGATCGGAACTGGAACTGATTGGTCGCCGCCTGGCCGCGCAATACCCTGATTCCAACTCCGGACGCAGCTTCATCGCCGAACCCCTTCGTCCCAATGTGGGCGATGTAGGCGCGACGCTGTGGCTGATGCTGGGCGCGGTCAGCATGGTGCTTCTGATCGCCTGTGCCAACGTGGCCAACCTGTTGCTCGCCCGCTCAGTCTCCCGCGAACGCGAATTTGCCACGCGAGTAGCCCTGGGCGCCAGCCGCGCCCGTCTGGTCCGGCAGTGCCTGACCGAGAGCGCGGTGCTGGGCCTGACGGGCGGAGCGCTGGGAGTGTTTCTTGCCGCGATCGGAATTCGGCCGTTTGTTTCGTTCTGGCCGGGCAGTTTGCCGCGCGCGGAAGAAGTTTATCTCGACTGGCGTGTGCTGCTATTTGCTGTCTCAGTGTCGCTGGCCAGCGGCTTTCTCTTCGGACTAGCGCCCGCTTTCCGTCTGCCCGTGCATTCGCTGGAGAGCGCGCTGCGCGCAGGAGCCAAGACCATCTCCGGTAAATCGCGCCTGCACGGAACTTTTGTTGCGTCGGAGATGATGCTGGCGCTGGTGCTGCTGGTGGCGGCCGGCATCCTGGGGCGGACGCTGCTGCGGCTGTCATCATTGCAGACGGGACTCAACGTTCAGAACGTGCTGGTCACCCGAATGGCGCTTTCTGCGGGGATATTGAAAGATCCGGCGCGAACGCGCGCCGCGTGGCAGGAGGTGCTGGATCGCGCCCGCGCCGTTCCTGGGGTGCAGGCTGCTGCCATTGTTGACACCGTGCCTATGCGCGAAGGGAACAACCAGGTGGGCTTCTGGAACAGTGCCGCGATGCCGCCGCGCAACGAAATACCTCTGGCCCTGGCCACGAGCGTCACCCCCGACTACCTGAAGGTCATGGGCATCGCTCTGCTCAAGGGAAGGTTCTTTGACGATCGCGATCGCATGGGCAGCCAGAGCGTGGTGATCATCGATGACGTCCTGGCTCAGCAGGCTTTTCCCGGGCAAGAAGCTGTCGGGAAACTTCTGAGGCTCCCGGTAGGCAGCACATTTTCGACGCTTAGCAATGCGCCCGACTCCGCACTGGTGGTTGGCGTAGTAGGACACGTGCGCCACTGGGGCCTGGCCAGCGACGATGATTCAAAAGTCCGCGCGCAGTTCTACTATCCCTTTGCCCAGGTTGCCGATCCACTGGTGCATCGCTGGTCTGAGCTGATGTCGCTGGCCGTGCGCACCGATGTCGCGCCCTTGAGCGTCTTGGAGCCGTTGCGGCAGGCGGTGCGCGGCGCTGCCGGCGATCAGGTTCTTTACCAGGTCCACACCCTGGAGCAGTTGGCCACCGCCACGCTGGATCGCCAGCGCTTCCTACTGATGTTGTTTGGGATTTTTGCCGGACCGGCTCTGCTGCTGGCCTGCGTGGGAATTTACGGCGTGCTGGCCTACCTCACCAGCCAGCGCATTCCTGAATTCGGCATTCGCATGGCCCTGGGCGCCAATGCGCGCGACGTCATGAACCTGGTGCTTCGCCAGAGCGCCGGCATGATTCTCGCCTGGGCGGGGCTGGGGCTGGCGGCCGCGTTGGGAGCGGTTCGCCTGCTGCAGCACATGGTGCCGGGGGTCAGATCGATGGATCCTCTGGCCTTCATGATGATGCTTGCGCTGCTGTTTGTCGCCGCCCTGGCTGCGAGCTTTGTGCCCGCTCGTCGCGCCAGCCGTATTGATCCCATGAGCGCGCTGCGCCAGGAGTAGGTCGTTGAAGATCGCCGCACCGGTTGAGAAGGAGCTGATGTATGGGATTTGGCAGATTCTTTCGCCGCCGTAGTGAGGACGCTGAGCTCAGTCAGGAGCTTCAGTCGCACCTCCAACATGAGATCGATGAGAACCGGGCTGCCGGGATGACGGAAGAGGAAGCCCGCCGCTGCGCCTATCTCAAGCTGGGCAACGAGCGCCGCATTCGTGAAGAGGTGTGGGAAGGGAACACGCTGGGCTTCTTTGAGAACCTGCTTCGCGACTCGCGCTACGCTCTGCGCATGCTCCGCCGCAACCCATCGTTTTCCATCCTGGCGATTCTCTGCCTGACCCTGGGCATCGGCGCCAATGCCGCGGTCTTCAGCTGGATTGAGGGACTGTTGTTCCGCCCGTATCCGCTGGTCGCGCACCAGGAGCGAATGTTTGCCATGCCCGGGACCACTCGCGGCGGCGTCGAGTTAAGTGAAGTTTCTTTTCCCGACTTCCTCGACTACCAGGCCGGTTGCACGCTGTGCGAATCGGTAATCGCGGACAAGATTACCGGTACCACGCTCAGCATCGGCAACCGCGCGGAGTCAGCTACCGGAAGCATGGTTTCGGCCAATTATTTTGACGCGCTGGGCGTTCATCTTTTGCTCGGCCGCGGCTTCCGCCCCGAGGAGGGCTTCGGCCGCAATGCTCACCCCGTGGTGGTGATCAGTTATCAGCTTTGGAAAGACCGCTTCAACAGCGACCCGGAGATCATCGGTAAGACGCAGCTCTTCAACAGCGTGCCGCACACCATCATCGGAGTGGCGCCCAAGGGTTTTTTCGGGACCTTCGTGGGTTACGCCTTCCAGTTCTGGGTGCCGACATCGATGCAGGCCACGTTCGATTCCACCGGCTACAAGCTGGAAGACCGCGGCGCGCGCTGGATCGAAGGCTTCGCCGTTCTTAAGCCGGGCGTCAGCATGCAGCAGGCGCAGGAGCAGATATCGGCCATCGCCAAGCGGCTCGACACGGCTTATCCGGCTACCAACCGCGGCTGTGGCGTGAGGCTGATGCCGCTGTGGCAGACTCCGTTCAACAATGCCGGAGCGCTCCTGCCGACGCTGGAAGTCTCGCTGGCCATCGTCTTTCTGGTTCTCCTGATTGCCTGTGCCAACGTCAGCAGCCTGCTGCTGGTGCGCTCGCTGGCCCGCCGCCAGGAGATAACGGTGCGCCTCGCCATCGGCGCGCGCCGCGGACGCATTCTTCGCCAGCTTCTGACCGAGGGCGTGATCATGTCTCTGTTCGCTGCCGCCGGTGGAATGGTGGTGGCGTACTGGTCGCGTAATGCCCTGGTGCTGCTCATGCCTTTCCGCGGCGTCCCTCTCTACCTGCCGGGCGACCTCGATTGGCGGGTGCTTGCTCTGAGCGCATGCGTGGGCCTGGTATCCACGCTGGTGTTTGCCCTGGTTCCGGCGCTCCAGACCGCCAAACTCGATGTTGCCGGCGCGCTCAAGTCGGACTCGGCGGGATCGATGGGCGGGCAAGGAAAATCGCGCGTGCGTTCCGCGCTGGTCCTGGTTCAAGTGGCGCTCGGCTTTCTCCTGCTGGTGGGAGCCGGACTGCTGCTGGAAAGCATGCAGCACATCCGCAGCGTGAGCCCCGGTTTCGATGTTGACGGCGAACTTATCTCCGGTTTCAACCTCTTTGCCGCCGGATACACGCCCGAACGCGCCAAGAACTTTCTCGACCAGCTCATGGACCGCCTGCCGGGCGTGAGCGGAGTGGAATCGGCAGCCTACGCCAGGATTCCGCCGTTCAGTTTTGCTACCTACTCAGAAGCCGCCATCGCGGTCGATGGCTATCAGCCTGCGCTTGATGAACGGCCAACCGCCGAATACAACGAAGTTGGTCCCGGCTATCTGGCGACGCTGGGAATCCCTCTGGTCTCCGGCCGCGAGTTCAAGCGCGCCGACGATGAGTCGGCTCCCCTGGTAGCGGTAGTCAATGAAGCGATGGCCGCCAAGTACTGGCGCGGCCAGGATCCAGTCGGCAAGCGGCTTCAGGTCAAAGACCGCTGGATGCGCGTGGTCGGCGTAGCCAGGATGGCGAAGTACGGCAGCTTCATGGAGGCGCCGAAGGCGTTCTTCTACGTCCCGCTGCGGCAGAATTTTTCCACCCGTGTTGCGCTCCATATCAGGACGCGGCAGGCTACTGGAACTTTGACGACCGCGTTGTCTCACGAGGTTGCGGCTTTGGATCCCGACCTGGGTCCGCGCACGATTATCACCATGCGCCAGCAGCTCGAGCAATCAACTTCGGCCCAACATATTGCGATCTCGTTGCTGGGACTGTTCGGAACCATGGCGCTGCTGCTGGCCGCGGTCGGCCTGTACGGCGTGATGTCCTACGCCGTTTCGCAATCCACCCGCGAACTGGGACTGCGTATGGCGCTGGGCGCGACTGTTCCCCGGCTGCTGCGGCTGGTGATGTCCAAAGGGCTGATGCTGACGCTGGGCGGCGTCGCTTTAGGGACAGCCGCTGCGCTGGCCTTGACGCGCCTGCTGGGCTATCTCCTCTACAAAGTCAGCCCGCGCGATCCGCTGGCCTTCGCGATTGCTTTCGTGGTGATGATGCTGGCCGCCGTGGCCGCGAGTTTTCTGCCGGCGTGGCGGGCAACGCGTATTGATCCAGTGCGTGCGTTGCGCGAATAGCGCGCTTGTTCCTGCGCTGGCGCTTCGTTGCCGCTCCTTGAACAATCAATCTCCTTCCGCCCCGCGGTACTGGAATCTTTTAGTCACCATGTGGTGTGAGCAAGATCACCGAGGAGAGTGCTCTGCCTCACGTAGCCTTAGAAAGTTGGAAGGTTAGTGGCAGCTCGACTTCGGGCCAGGCTGCCGAGGGAGACACATGATGCGAAGCACTCTAGCCCTTCTACTCATCTTGAGCGCCGCGTTTGTCCCGGCTTTTGCGGGACCGCCGCCGGCAAGCCGGTCTGCGGCTGTCGCCCAGGACTACGATGACCAATACCAGATTTCATTCACTTCGGACCAGCTGGAAAATTTGCTGGCTCCAGTTGCGCTCTACCCCGATCCGTTGCTGGCTCAGGTGCTCCTGGCAGCAACATTCCCCGACCAGATCGACGAAGCCGCTCGCACCATGCGCGCCTACAGCAACCGCTTTGACGTGGATTCCACGAACTGGGACGTGAGCGTCAAGGCGGTTGCTCATTATCCAGCCGTGCTCTCCATGATGGCCGACAAGATCGACTGGACCACCAGTGTGGGCCAGGCCTACGTAAATCAGTCCACCGACGTGATGGACGCCATCCAGCATCTGCGCCGTGAAGCACGCTCGGCGGGCAACTTAGTTACCAGTCCACAACAGGAAATCGTGGACACCGATGGCTATCTCTACATTTACCCGGCCAACCCCCAGTACATCTACGTGCCCATCTATGATCCGGCGATCGTATATTTCAACCGTCCGGCATTTTTCTTCGGCTCGGTGATCTCGTTCGGAGCGGGCTTCGCAATTGGAGCCTGGCTAAACCACGATTGCGACTGGGGCCATCATCGCGTCTTCTACCACGGTTGGGAAAACGGGCCGTCCTGGGTAATCCGCTCGCGGCCGTTCATCCGCATCAACAATGTCTACGTGAGTCCCCGTTATCACGACGTCGTGATTAACCGACGGGTAAACGATCATCAGGTGAACTACGGCGCGCTCGATCGCTACCACGCAATCCATCGCGATACTGATTTTCGCGGCGTGCGCCATGATCGCGGAGTCACCGGACGGCAGGTTCCGCCGGTTCCCAGCCAGCCGCATCCTGATAACAAGATCATCCGCCGCAATATCAATCCCAATGATCCGCGCATTGACAGCTATCGCGGCCGTGGCGGGTTCCCGCAAGGTCCGGCGCAAGGACGCGGTGAGCGTCCCAAGCCGGAAATTCGTCAACTCCCGGCGCAGCCTCCTGCGGTCAGTCCCGGACAACCCCGTGACGATCGCCGTGGCACTCCCAACATCGGGTTCCCTAGAAATCAGCCCCAGCCGCCCGGCGGCGCGCAGTCTACGCCTCATCAACTGCCGGCGCAGCCTCCTGCGGTCAGTCCCGGACAACCCCGTGGCGATCGCCGCGGCACTCCCAACATCGCGGTGCCTAGAAATCAGCCCCAGCCGCCCGGTGGCGCGCAGTCTACGCCTCCTAATTCGGTTTTCCGCGGTAATGCCGGAGGAATCGATGCTCGTGATGCCAGCCGTCGCGGACAATTCAGCCGCGAAAGCACATCTAACCCGGGCACCAGGCGCACGCCACGTCAGGTGCAGAACCCGCCCCCCAGGACGCAGAAACCACCTTCTGCGGGACGGCCCCAGGGGAGGCCCAGATGAAAACGCCATTCGCAAATGTTCTCGATCATGAAAGGGCTACTACGATGACCATGGCAAAGGCGACGAACTCTTATGCGGCGCTCAGCGGATTCGTCCTGCTGATGCTTTGGACAGTTCTTTTTTCGATTACCGCGCACGCCGGCGCACCGGATGTGAAGCAGCGGGCCTTCGCGGCGCCGGAAGAAGCCACCAAGGCCCTGGCTGAGGCGGTCCAGGCTAAAGATCAGGCGGCACTGGGTGCAATCTTTGGCGCCGGCTATGAGAAGCTGCTCTCGGGCGATCCAACCGAGGACAGCCGCGAGCTGGAGCAATTCGCGGCTGCACTCGAAAAATCGTCCGCGCTGGTCAAGGCCGGCGACGACAAGTTCACCTTGACCATCGGCGATGACCGGTGGCCTTTTCCGATTCCCCTGGTGAAAAAGGACGGGCAATGGCTCTTTGATACCCAGGCAGGCATGCAGGAGATTCTGAACCGCCGCGTCGGTGAGAACGAGCTATCCGCCATCTCCACCTGCAGGGCCTACGTTCTTGCCCAGTGGGAATACTTCACCGAAGGCGACCACGACAATGACGGCGTGGCCGAATACGCGCAGCATTTTATCAGCGCGCCCGGCCAGAAAGACGGCCTCTACTGGGACACTGCGCCAGACGAGAAGCCGAGCCCAATGGGCGCTCTGGTGGCTTCAGCTCGTGCTGAAGGTTACTCTGCCGGACAGGGTCGCGTGCGGACCGCGAGTCAGGCGCAGACACCCGCGAGTCAGGCACAGACAGGCCCCCGGCACCCCTTTCACGGCTACTATTTCAAAATCCTCAAAGCTCAAGGACCACACGCTCCAGGTGGGAAATACGGCTACATCATCAACGGCAATATGATCGCCGGATATGCGCTGATCGCCTATCCCGATAAGTGGGGCAGCTCCGGCGTGATGACCTTTATCGTCAACCAGCAGGGACGCGTCTACCAGAGGAACCTTGGACCCAATACTCTGAAGATCGCGGGCACCATAACCGAATACGATCCCGATCCGGGCTGGCAGCCAGTGAAGGAGTAATTGCTTTTAGAGGGTAGGTTAAGAGCATGAGTCTCGTGGCCGAAGGCGGCTTACCGCAGCCTTCGGCCAGTCTTTCGTGGGACAGACGCGAGAGAGGGTGTTGCCAGCCCGCTCTTTATTCCGATGCGCCGTCCTCCTGGACCAGCCAATCGAGCGCTTGCGTGCGATCGTCGAACAGCTTGAGCGGCCGCTTGGTTACGGTGACCACCGTCTGGTAGGCGAAGAAGCGCATGCCCCTGATTCCGATCACCGCTCCACGAATCACGTAGGGCTTGTTTTTCGCCGCCAGCTCTGACATGATCCTGACCGTTTCGCTGGTGAACTCCGCGCCGTCGAAATCGTTGATGGTGCGCACGGATTTTTCCGGCTGTTGTGAGATCATGCGCCAGCAGACGGCAGCAATCGCCTTGACCATCTGCACATCCGCCCCGGCGGAGTTGAGGAACAGGATCCGCTTGCCTTTGTGCTCGATGAAGGAGACGCGCTTGCCGGCCAGCTTGTGCGCTTCGGGATAGTAGTCCGGAGAATCCCAGGGCAGAGAAGAAGTGTCCGGACTCAAGCGATACTCCCCCGGCGGAGCTGTCGGAAGAATTGTCGGAGTCTTCTAATTTTCATCAGTGTCGCTGAAGTCTAGCGCGCTCGGGGAGACGGACAAGTTCCTCCTTGAGTTCACTGCAATCGGTCGCGACAACATCAGGTCAGGAGGCCGGATTCGTCTTCGTCGTCCAGGTCCGGGTCTTCCGGCTCTTCGACACTCCATTGCGTGGGGTCTTCCACGGGACGAGGCAGGCGGCCTTCCAGCCACTCCGCGCAGTCGGTGGGAGTGAAATTCTTGTCTTTGCACTCGATCACCCAGGAGAGAAAATTGCGCGGGCCGCCATTCTCGTAGGGTCGCGGCGAGACTGGCATGAAGACCGTGGGCAGCTTTTCTTCCAGAGAGAGGAAATTCAACACGTGTCCCAACTCCTGGATTACGTTCCAGGCCAGTGGGTGATCGATATCGATGGAGAACTTCAACCACCAGTGGCCTTGTTCGGCGAACCCGGAGCTCACTGGACGATTGACGCTGGGGATGCCGGATACCAGCTCGATCAAAGATTGAAATGCAGACTGTTCCGCCATAATCGTCGCGCCCCTAGCAGACCACAGATTGCAAGCCGATGCCAAGCTTTTCCTCTTAAAGGAGTGTTTCAAGTCCGCGCTGGACTCGCGCCAGGGCGGCGGCTTCATTCTCTTCCGGCCGCAGGAAGATGGGCGCGCCGTAGCAGACCTCGATGTGGTCGAATTTCCCTACCTTATAGAACTGGTCCCAGCGCCGAGGGTGGCTTTTTCCTTTGCGCGACCGGTAGCCGACCGGGATGATTGGAACTCCAGCGGCGCGGGCCAGGTCCACGCAGCCGGACTTGGCCTTGAACCCCGGGCCGGCCGGCCCGTCGGCGGCCAGTGCCACCGACTCGCCGCGCTTCAACGCCTCAACCAGACGGACCAGCGATTCGCGGCTGCGCTCGCCGGGCGCGCCACGGATCACCGTGAGTCCCATCCAGCGGCACCACATCGCCACCGGCTCCAGGTAAGGGGCAGAGCTCATCAGCAGCGACAGCCGGCGTTGTCCGAAATGGGTGCACAGGAAGGGAACGTACTTGTGCCAGTTCACGTAGACCGCGGCGCCGGCGTAGTGCGCCCCATCTCCCTTGAGCTCGACGCGCGATGTGGCCAGAGTGGTCTTGGCGTCTGTCCACATATAGAAGGCAACGGCCGGGGCGAGCATCCGCCAGAACCAGAAAAATCGCGGATCGCGCTTGAGCGTGGCCAGGGTCACGCCGTTATGTGTAACAGCCCGGCCCGCAGAGGGCAAATCATCTGGCCCGCGAGACCGCCTGGCTCTTGACGATGACGGCAGTGTAGCCCGGACCGGCTTCGGAGATGATGCGGCCGATCTTCCATCCTGTACCCTGCAGCAGCGACCGCATCTCGTCGCGCGAGACCAGAAGGTAGTCAAACCAGGGGCCGATGACGTTCTGGTGGCGCACGCGGAAGCGGATCTGGCCGGACATGCGTCCGCGCTTGCGGTTGGCTCTCTGATACCCCAGGTGCAGCGGGTCTTTGGTGTGGTAGGGGTCGGTGGCTTCAGCGATGATCTGGCCGTTGGCGGAGGTCATGCGGTGCAGCTGGCGCAGCAGGCGCTGGGCCCGGGCGCGGCTGCCGAACAGGCCAAAGTTGTTGCCCATCATCAGGACGGTATCGAACCTTGCCGTATTCAACTGCTTCAGTTCGCTGATGGAGAGCAGCCGCGCGTCTTTGACGCCGCGCCAGCGGCAGACCTGAATGGCGCCGGGAGAGTTGTCGATGGCGGTGACGCGAAAGCCCTTCTTTTGCAGGTGCAGAGCAAATCGTCCGGCGCCGCAGCCAATGTCGAGCACGCGTCCGTGGGCCAGGCGCGCGGCCCGCCGCTCGCGCTCCGTCCACTGCGAGTAATCGGAGAAATAGCGCGCCGGCCAGCGGCTGGCAGCGATCAGGCCGTCGTCGCGCTCAATGATCTCAAGCGTGCCTTTCGCATCACGGAAGGCGCTCAGCAGCTCGGCGCCGTACGCGTCTCTGTCCCGGTTCCTGGGCATTTTGCAAGATAGATATAAACCGCTGTGAGCGGCTACGTTATCTCCGGATCATTTGGCGACTGGTAAACGCCGATCACGTTGCCGCCGGGATCAGGAAAACGCGCCAGCAGATCCTTCGTTGGCGAACGTGGGAGGCATGCCTTCTCTCTCGCCGACCGATTTTATCAGGCGTGCGGCGCTCAAAGGCGCCCGCATCCACGCCGGGCTTTTGTCTTGACATCAAGAAGTACTTTGTAATACAAAGTACACGGAGATTGACAACACGGACTGTTTCGATTCATGCTGTTCTTCTCTCCGGCGGAACATCCCGAAAACCTATGTCGACAACCAAGCGCATTCTCGCCTTGTCCTTTATCTTTGTCTGCACTGCTGCCGCCTGGATGGTCCTGGGCGGCACTATCTTTACCCGCACCTACGGCGTGGATGACAGCCTGCGCTCCCGAGTGTCCTCCACCTGGGGAACACCGCAGATCCAGGGACCGCCCGGCGCTTCCTACAAGCACGAGGTGCGGGTGAAACGCGACGTGGTGGAATACGGCCACCCCAAAGCAATTGTGGAAATCGTTTCGGAAAACGTTCCCTTGCCGCTTGTCTCCACGCGCGCCAATGTTGGCCTGGAGCTGGACCACCGGCAGAAAGGGCTGCTATGGTACAGCACGTACAAGGTCGCATTTGCCGGCGAATACACCTTCGAGAACAACAGCGGCGGGGACCAGGAGGTCACTTTCAGCTTTCCGCTGCCGGCGGAGAAGGCCATCTATGACAACGTGACCTTCTCTCTAGACGGCCGCCCGGTGGAATTCACCAACCAGGGCAATGCCGCCGCAGCCTCCGCGCATCTAGAGTCCGGGAAGACCGCCGTCCTCAAAGTGGGATACGCCTCACAGGGCATGGACCGCTGGAACTACCAGTTCGGCAACGAAGTAACGCACGTGCGCGACCTCAAGCTCGCCATGTCCACCAACTTCAAGGATATCGATTTTCCCGACAACACCATGTCGCCCAGCGACAAGCATGAGACCGCGGACGGCTGGCAGCTGGAGTGGAACTACAAAGACCTGCTGGCCGGCTACCAGATCGGCATGATCATGCCGGAAAAGCTTCAGCCCGGGCCGCTGGCCGGGCGCATCAGCTTCTTCGCTCCGGTCTCGCTCTTCTTTTTCTTTTTTCTGGTGTTTATCATCACCACCATCCGCGGCGTCGACCTGCATCCCATGAACTACTTCTTTCTGGCCGCGGCCTTCTTCGCCTTCCATCTGCTGATGGCCTACCTGGTGGACCACTTTTCAATTCACTGGTCGTTCTTTGTCTCCGCCATCGTTTCGCTGGCGCTGGTGATCAGCTACATGCGGTTGGTGACCGGACCGCGCTTCGCGCTGGTGGAGTGCGGCCTGGCCCAGCTGGTCTACCTGGTGCTGTTCTCTTACGCGTTCTTTTTCAAGGGCTTCACCGGGCTGGCAGTGACAATCGGATCGATCATTACCCTGTTTGTGGTGATGCAGATGACGGGACGAATCAATTGGTCGGAAAAGTTCGCGCGGCCGGCGGTAGCGCCGCCGCCTATGCCAGTACGGTGAAACCCGCCACAGTTCAAGAAGAATCCACCACGGAGACACGGAGGCACAGAGGAAACAAGAGAATGGCACGGCCAGAACGCAAAATCTCCTCGTTTTCCTCGTTCTTACTAACGATGAGCATGCGGCGAGTTTGGTCTGAGCTGGTTGTGGCAACGGCCGTGATGTCAACAACACTATTGCCTGCACAAGGCCAAATTGATTTTCCAACAATTGAGAACGTTAAAGATGTGCGCATCGCCCTCGTTCGCGCGGGCGGCATGACTGGGTTGCCAACATATGAGCTTGCAATTGATCGCGGCGGCCAGGTGACGTACGAGGGGAAAGCCGGCGTTTTCATACGCGGCCGGCGAACGTCAAGAATCGGCACGGCTGCCATGAACGGACTAATCGAAGAATTCCGTCGAAGCGGGTTTTTCGAAATGCAGGACGAGTACCATTCTGAGGTGACAGACGAGTCAACATGCGTGGTTATTTTTCAGATCGGGCAGTCTTCCAAGCGGATCATCGACTACGGTGGCGAATATCATGGCGTGGCGCCGGAATCACTCTTCCATCTTGAAAAAAGAATCGACGAACTAGTGGACGTAAAAAAGTGGACAAAGGGGTCAGTCATTCGCCGGCTGTTGCATTGGAAATGAGCAGAAAAGGAATGCCGTCCTTACCAAAGTTTTCCTTCTCCGGGAGACTCTGTGTCCTCTGTGGTGAAAGCGTCTACTTGAGCAGACCTTCGACCACGCCATAAGCGTCCGCCAGTGCGGCGTCGAGTTGCGCGGGGTCTTTGCCGCCGGCTTCCGCCATGTCAGGACGTCCACCGCCGGAGCCACCAACTTTCTCTGCCACCGGCTTGATGACCTTGCCCGCCTGGACTTTCTTGGTCAGATCTGCGGTCACGCCCACGATCAGCGAGACCTTGCCGTCCTGCGCCGAGCCCAGCACCACGACGCCCGATCCGATCTTGTTGCGCAGGTTGTCCACCAGGGTGCGCATCTGCCCGCGCTCCAGATTGTCAGAGCGATGCACCAGGACCTTGACGCCGTTGATCTCGCGGATCTTTTCTTCGATCGAGGCCGCGCCGGCTGAAGCCTGCTTCATGCGCGCCTGTTCCAGCTCTTTGCGCAGCTTCTTGATCTCCGCGTCGCGCTTCTCGAGTTCCGAGCGCAGCGCCTCCGCCGGCGATCCCGACTGCTGTGAGCGCGGAATAAATGTGGAGACCACGCCTTCCAGCTGATGGTCCTTGCGGAAGTGGAGCACCGAGCCTTCACCGCTGATGGCCTCCACGCGGCGCACGCCGGACGAAACGCTGGCTTCGTGGAGGATCTTGATCAGGCCGATCTCGCCGGTGGCCGCCGTGTGCGTACCGCCGCAGAGTTCGGTGGAGAAGTCGCCGATCTTGATCACGCGCACGCGTTCGCCATATTTTTCGCCGAACAGCGCCATGGCCTTGTACTCGTTGATGGCGGCTTCGATGGGCACGTCTTCGATGACCTGCACTTTTTCGTTCTTGAGAACCTCCCTGTTGATGATGTCCTCAATGTCCTGCAGCTCTTCATCGGCTACAGCGGTGAAATGGGAGAAATCGAAACGCAGGTGTTTGGGATCCACCAGCGATCCCGCCTGTTTCACGTGCTTGCCCAGAACTTCGCGCAGCCCGGCGTGAAGCAGGTGCGTGGCGGTGTGGTTGCGCATGGTGGCTTCGCGTACCTCGGCGTGGACCACCGCATCCACTTTCATCCCGATGCGCAGCTGTTGGCGGGCTTTCACCTGGTGCGCGCGCACGCCCTGCACGGGCATAGTGCATCCGTTGACCTCGGCCAGAACCGTGGTGCGCGCCGTGTCATAGAAGACGCCCACGTCGCCCACCTGGCCGCCGGAATCCGCGTAAAACGGCGTGTGGTCCAGCACCACCTCGCCGTCCTGCCCGGCTTCGAGCTGGTGGATGGCCTGCGGTGCAAAGCCCTGGCCGCTGGGAATCATCTTGACGATGGCCAGGATGGTGCAATCTTCCGACTCTGTCTGGCGATAGCCATCGAATGCGGTCTTCTCCAGATTGCGATAGGCGGGGGCGACACTCTGCTTGGCGCCGCCTTTCCACGATGCGCGCGCCCGCTCACGCTGCGCGTCCATGGCGCGCTCGAAGCCCTCCACATCCAGGCTGAAGCCGGCGTCGCGGCAGGAATCCATGATGAAGTCAAAGGGCAGGCCGAAGGTGTCGTAGAGCTTGAAGGCGTGATCACCGCGGTAGCGCATGCCGTTGGCGACCTGGTATTTGTGCTGCGCCAGCTCCGCCTGGGTAATGCCGAATTCACTCAAAGGATCTTTGGCCGCGACGATGCGCTGCGAATCGGCCAGCTTGCGCCGCAACTCCTGCAGATCGTGCTCCAGGCGCGACAGGCCGGCATCGAGCGTGTGCGCGAAGCGTCGTTCTTCTTCGTGGACTACCTTGGCCACGCGCTCGGCGGATTCTTCCAGCTCGGGGTAAGCGGCTTTCATGAGATCGCGGACGGCAAGGACCATCTCGTGCATGAAGGGCCTGGTTGCGCCCAGCAGGCGGCCGTGGCGGATTCCCCGGCGCAGGATTTTCCGCAGGACATAGCCGCGGCCCTCGTTGGCGGGCAGCACGCCGTCGGAGACCAGGAAGGTCACCGCGCGGGCATGGTCGGCAATCACGCGCAGGGAAGCCGCGGACCGGGAGCGGTTCTCCGTGGCCAGCTCCTTCTTCAGATCGACGCCGGTAAGCCTGGCGGCGGCTTCAATCAGCGGCGTGAACAGGTCGGTATCGTAGTTGGAGAGCTTGCCCTGCAGCACTGAAGCCACGCGCTCAAGGCCCATGCCAGTGTCGATCGAGGGTTTGGGCAGGGGATTGAGAGTGCCCTGCGCGTCGCGATCAAACTGCATGAAGACCAGGTTCCAGATCTCGACGTAGCGGCCGCAGTCGCAGGGAAACTTGCAGTCGGCGTGGCCTTCGTCGGAAGCGGCCGGACCCATGTCGTAGTGCATCTCGCTGCACGGGCCGCAGGGGCCGGTTTCGCCCATCGACCAGAAATTGTCCTTCATGCCCAGCGCGAAGATCCGGTCCCTGGGCACGCCCACGGAATGCCAGAACTTCTCCGCGTCATCATCGCGGGGAACGCCCTCTTCACCCTTGAAGATGGTTACGTACAGCTTTTCGCGAGGGATTGCGTACCACTCTTTTGATGTCACCAGCTCCCAGGCAAAGGCGACGGCTTCCTTCTTGAAATAGTCGCCAAAACTGAAGTTGCCCAGCATTTCAAAGAAGGTGTGGTGACGCTTGGTGAAGCCCACGTTCTCCAGGTCATTGTGCTTGCCGCCGGCGCGGACCACCTTTTGCGACGTGGTGGCGCGCTTGTAATCGCGGTGCTCGTTGCTCAGAAAGACGTCTTTGAACTGGTTCATCCCGGCGTTGGTGAAGAGCAGGGTGGGATCGTTGGCCGGCACCAGCGACGAAGAGTGCACGCGGCGGTGCTGCTTGCCTTCAAAGAAGCGCAAAAACTGCTCGCGGATTTCCGAGCCTGTGGGCATAACTCCCTATTTAACCACAGCTTGACAGAGAACCATTCAATCGCGGAGGCCACCAAGGTTCACAAGAGGTTTCCTGCACTGCTTCCCAGGTCACTCGCGGGCGTGCAGCCTGTCTATCCGCGCGTGCTTCATGACGGCCGCGTTTGACGCGTGTTCTTTCCGGGGGTTCGTGGTTATAGGGTTCCCTCACTGACGCTCGGGATAAACGCAGAAAAAAAGGGCGGCACTTCTGCCGCCCACCTCTGGAGGGAGGATTGAAGGAGACTCTAACTGGGCGATGGTTGTGCTTGTGGTTGCGATTGCTCTTTCTGCCGATGTTGCCGGCGCTGCTTATGTTCCTGCATCAGCTGCTGCGCTTTCTGCCGCTGATCAGGAGTCAGCACGGCGAAGATCTGCGACTTGGTCCGCGCTTTCTCCACCATCAGATCGCTCATGATCTGTGCCTGTTTGTTGGCGAAGGCCCGTGCCTGCGCTTCATCGAACGCACCTGCGGTTGCCGCGCTGTTCTGGCTCAGCTGGTTCTGGCGGAGCTGCTGGCGCAGGGGCTGGGTCTTAGCTTTTTCCGACTGCAGGATGCCCTTGATTTGTGTCTGCTGGGCGTCGGTCAGGTTAAGCTCCCGGGTCATGCGATGGAGCATCCAACCATTGTGGTGGCGGTGCCGGCCGATGGCGCCCTGAGTGACGGCGGCAGTAAGGCCGGCTGCCATGGCCAGCACCAGCGCAGTCACGATGATAAACTTCTTGTACATTGCGGAACTCCTTTTAAAATCCAAAAGGCAGCCTTTTGCGTTCCGTAGACCCGAGCTGACCGGGGATGCCGGATCGCTGGTCTGCCTAATAGTGTTAACCCGCGGCGCGAGCGGATAAAGTAATGAGTTGTTAATTTTCAGGCATCGCTGACCTTCACATTTCTTAACGGGTTCCGGCTGAAAGGGCGGTTTATTGTTAGGTGCCATGACATCAGTGCTGCTTGTAGATGACGATACTGAGTTGAGCAAGTTGCTTGAGGAGTATCTGCAGAGCGAGCAGCTTACCCTTGAGTCCGCCCACGATGGCCCCACCGGCCTGGAGAAGGCACTCTCCAACCATCCCGCAGTGGTGGTGCTTGATGTAATGCTTCCGGGCATGAGCGGGCTTGACGTTCTTAAGCAGCTGCGTCAGAAAAGCTCAGTGCCGGTGCTCATGCTGACCGCGCGCGGGAGCGAACTCGACCGCATTCTCGGCCTTGAACTGGGCGCGGATGATTATCTGCCCAAGCCGTTCAACCCGCGCGAACTCGTCGCCCGCCTGCGCGCGATCCTGCGCCGCACCAGCGGCAGCAGCGTGGCCGGCCACCCCATTCATCTGGCGGACCTGGAACTTCATCCGGAATCGCGCAGCGTGACTTGCAGCGGCAAGCCGGTATCGCTTACCGGCGCCGAGTTTGATCTGCTGCATGCTTTTCTGCGCAGCCCGGGAAAGATCATCAGCCGCGAAGACCTCACGCAGGCCGCGCTGGGCCGGCCCATGTCGCCCATGGACCGCAGTATCGACGTGCATGTGAGCAATCTCCGGCGCAAGCTGGGCTCCTATGACGGCGATCAGGAGCGCATCAAGGCCATTCGCGGCAGCGGTTACGTTTACCTGTTGCCAGGGGAGCAGGCGTGAGCGTTCCCAGCCTGTTTCCGTTCCGCAGCCTATTCTTCAAGATATTCGTCTCCTTCTGGCTCACCATGGCGCTGACCATTGCGGTGCTCTCGCTGATGGTGTGGATCTCCAACTCGCAGTCGTTGCCGGATCGGGCCAGCCGCGGGCCGGTACGCGAAGCCCTCACACTTTTTTCGGAAGAGACCGCGCGAGTTTATGAGCGAGACGGCATACAGGCCCTGCAGGCGCTGATAAAGCGCTCCCAGGATGAAGCGGGCACGGAAGTTTTTCTCTTCGATGCCGACGGCAACCCGATAACCGCTGAGACAGCGGACAACAATGTCCTCAGCATCGTCCATGACCTGACGCAGCATCCGCAGGAGCAGCCGCCGCGGGCGTTTTCGTTGTTCGTGGGGCTGACCCGGACCTCATGGGGAAGAGTGGTGGCCGGGCCCAGCGGCAAGCACTACATTTTTGCCGCGCGTTTCCGCCAGCCTTACATTCCACCGCCGTTCTTCAGCCCTTCGCGCATCGCGGTCAGCATTCTGATCGCGGGCGTGGTTTGCTATCTTCTCGGTCTTTATCTGACGCTGCCTCTGAAGACTCTGCAGTCCACGGTGCGAGCCTTTGCCGAGGGCAACCTGAGTGTTCGCGTGCCTCCGGAGATGTCGCGCCGCCGCGACGAGCTGGCCGAAGTCGGACGCGAGTTTGATCACATGGCGGAGCGGATTGCCGCCCTCATCGAATCGCAAAAGCGCCTGCTGGCCGATATCTCACACGAACTGCGCTCTCCACTGGCGCGGCTGGCGGTGGCGCTGGAGCTGGCGCGCAAGAGCACCAACGGCAAGGCCGCCGGCGCGCTCGATCGCATCGAGCAGGAAGCTGAGCGGGTGAACCGCCTCGTCGGCCAACTGTTGACCATCACCCGGCTGGAGAGCGGCGCCGAGCGCGTCCCGCCGGAGATGATCGTGCTCGAGGAGTTGGTGCTGCAGGTGGTGGACGACGCCGACTTCGAAGCCAAGCCTCTCAACAAATCAGTAAAAGCCATCGAGCTGGAGCAGTGCCGCGTACGCGGATCGGCGGAGCTGTTGCGCAGCGGAGTAGAGAACGTGATCCGCAACGCCATTCGCTACACTGCTCCCGGAACCGCGGTAGAGGTAAGCCTGCGCTGGCGCATGGATACAGCAGTGTTAATAGTACGCGACCACGGTCCCGGTGTGCCCGAGCAGGAGCTGGCCCACATCTTTGAGCCCTTTTACCGCGTGAGCGAGGCGCGCGAGCGCAGCAGCGGCGGCGTTGGGTTGGGACTCTCGATCGCCGACCGCACCATCAAGCTACACGGCGGCACCATTCGCGCCGAGAACCTCGCCGACGGACTGCAGGTCACCATCGAATTGCCGCTGGCGCCGCTGCCGGCGCAGCCGTCGAAGCCGCTGGAAAAGCAGCCGGTCGTCTAGCGCAAACCGCGCTCGGCGATTTCCGCGTTGATCTCTCCGCCCAGGACTATGGCCAGCCCCGTGATGTAGAGCCAGAGCAGCAGCACCATCACGGCTCCCAGCGATCCATAAGACCGGCTGTAGGTGCTGAAGTACTGCAGGTAGACGCGGAAGAGCAGCGAGGCCGAGATCCATACCAGCACTCCCACCGCAGAACCGGCAGTGATCCACCGCCAGTGCTGCCGCACTGCCGGCCCCCAGCGGTAGATAAGATCCAGCGACAGCAACATGAAGAACAAGGCGATGGGCCATTCCACGATCTCCCACAGCTGTACCGCCGCATGGCTCAGTCCGGTGCGATGGCCAATGAATTCGGACAGGCTTCCGCCTGCGAGCACGATCGCCAGCGCCACCAGGCTTAGTGCCGAGATCAGCGCGGTCAGCGCGAGAGCGATGATTTTTTTCTTCCACCATGGCCGGGACGAGCGGATTCTCTGGCCGCGGTCGAGCGCATCCATGATGCAGCCCATACCTCCTGAGCCCGACCAGAGCGCCAGGGCCAGCCCAAGAGCCAGCTTCCACCGGCTGCTGTAGCGCGCCAGCTCTACCATGGTGGTTTCCACAAGGGAAAACGCGGAGGAGGGCATCAGCCGCGAGAACTGGCGCACCATGTCGGAATGGAGTGCGCGATCCTGCGCAAAGAGGCCAAGAATCGCCAGAAGACTCAGAATCATCGGGAACAAGGCAAAAATGAAGTAGAAAGAAAGCGCCGCGGCGCGCGTCATTATTTCGTGTTCCGACGCCCGCCGCATCAAGCTCAGCGCCATGCCGCGCCAAGTCTTTGTCCTGCCGTTAACCGTGTCGTCATCCTTTGACGGCTCGGGCAAGGTCATTCTCTCCTCGTTGTTGGTGTGTCAGGGGACAAGCAGCAATCGAGCATAAGCCATCATGATGATGGCCGTCACCGCACAAATTTTTGTTTGAGTGTTTTACACCCTGAGGGAGCAAAGATCTTTGGAAGATTGCCCGCGGAACACCCGGCTGCGCTGAAGGTTAGTTACCACCTCAACAACAGTTGAATGCTGCACCTGCAACTTCCTCATTTCTTCGCTCCCATCGGGGTGAGAGAGAAAAGAATGATTACCTATATGACGTCGGAAACCGGCCCAAGATAGCATTGAAGAACAAAATCTTTTTTAAAGAAAATGGGAACCAAAATCGCGGACAGCCGTATTCATGAGTGTTAACCAAAGAGTACAACAGCCGTCAAAGGTAGTAGTGAACGGCAATCAAAAAATGGAGACGATCATGGACGCGAAGTGGAACAACATCATCGACAGGTTTTCGGTGCGGGTGGCTTTACTGGCAGTAGCGTTTGGCGTGTGGCTGGCGATCAGCTACGGCGTGCTGGCGGCTTGATTCCAGGGTGCGTTGGCCGCGGCGCTGTCTTAAGAACGGGCCGCGGCGGCGGGAAGTCTTTCCCCACTCTTCCCCGATCCTGAACCGTAGCGCGCATCGACGTACTCGTCCAGGATCTCGATGAACTCGGCGACAATCCGGTCGCCTTTCAGCGTG
Organism: Candidatus Angelobacter sp.; assembly: GCA_035307585.1. GTDB lineage: Bacteria > Acidobacteriota > Terriglobia > Terriglobales > Acidobacteriaceae > Angelobacter. Next base: position 57,734 of record DATGHX010000008.1, on the reverse strand, counting down.
GTCATCAACCGTCCATCAACAAAGACAGGCGCCTTGGGCTCTTCAAAGGTGCCAGGGAGCGAGATCCCGATGTTGGCGTGTTTGGATTCGCCGGGCCCGTTGACCACGCAACCCATCACCGCCAGCTTCAACTCCTCCACGCCGGGATATTTTTGCTTCCACGCCGGCATGTTGGTGCGCAAGTAAGACTGGATCTGCTCCGCCATCTCCTGGAAGAAGGTGCTCGTGGTGCGGCCGCAGCCGGGACAGGCCGTGACCTGCGGCGTGAAACTGCGGATGCCCAGCGACTGCAGAATCTGCTGCGCCACCATGACTTCTTCGGCGCGGTTTCCATTCGGCGCCGGCGTCAGCGAGACGCGAATCGTATCGCCGATGCCTTCCTGTAACAGCACCGCCAGCCCGGCGGTCGAGCCCACGATGCCACGAGCCCCCATGCCAGCTTCGGTCAGCCCCAGATGCAGGGGATAATCGCAGCGCGACGCCAGATTGCGGTAGACATCGATCAGGTCCTGCACGCCGCTGACCTTGGCGCTCAGGATGATGTCATGGTGAGGCAGCCCGGTATCCTCGGCCACCTCGGCCGAGCGCAGCGCGCTGACCACCATGGCTTCCATGGTGACGTCGCGGGCATCTTTGGGATCGGCGGAGCGCGAATTTTCGTCCATCATTTTGGTGAGCAGCTGCTGGTCCAGCGATCCCCAGTTCACGCCGATGCGCACCGGTTTCTTGTTCCTGATGGCCACTTCGATCATGGCCCGGAAATTATTGTCGTCTTTGCGGCCCACGCTCACGTTGCCGGGATTGATGCGGTACTTGGACAGCGCCTGCGCGCATTCCGGATACTTGGTAAGCAGCAGGTGGCCGTTGTAGTGGAAGTCGCCGATGATGGGAACACGGATGTTCTGCTTCTCCAGGCCTTCCACGATGGCCGGCAGGGCCTTGGCCGCAGCGTCATTGTTGACCGTCACCCGCACCAGCTCAGAGCCTGCTCGCGCCAGTTGCGCGACCTGCTCGACCGTGCCCGCGGCATCCGCGGTATCGGTGTTGGTCATCGACTGGACCACAACCGGGGCGTCGCCGCCGACGCGCACGTTCCCGATTCTGGCAGTAACACTTTTTCTGCGCCGTATCTCAGCCATCAGGTCTAGTTTAACATCGCGAGAGCAGCCTAAGCCTCGACGACAAGAGGCATCAGGGCATGCACCGTTGACGATTTTGGAAATGCGAGGGCAGTCGTGAAGCCAGAGGATCTGCATTCCATGTTTGCTGAAGCCTTTAACGCCGGCGATGTCGACCGCATGCTGGCGCTCTATGAGCCGGAAGCCACGCTGATGCCCACGCCGGGGCCGGTGCGCTCCGGCGCCGCCGAGATTCGCGAAACCCTGCAGCGCTTCGTGGCCGTTCCCCGGCGCATGACTATTAGTACTGATTACGCCATCCGCATGGGTGAGATTGCTCTGCTGCGCGCGCGCTGGACTACGGTTCCGGTGCAGGGAAAAGGCGCCGCCCACCAGGGATACAGCTCTGAGGTCGCCCGCCTTCAGTCTGACGGCCGTTGGCTCTACATCATTGATTATCCACTCGGCGGCTCTGCCCCCTGAACCGGCCGGCGCGTAACCTGCCGGCCCGCGCCATGCCCGTACAAAGGCAAAGCGGTAGAATCGAACCACGGGCGCAAGGTGTCTAAAACAAGTGAAATGACTAAGCGCTTTTTCATTGCGATTCTGGTGACGCTGGCCGGCCTTGCCGCCTTCGCCCAAGAACCGCCGCCGCTGCCCCCGGCTTTCAACGGCTGGGTCGTCGGCCAGACGACCATCAAGGCCGGGTCTAGCGCCTCTGCGATCGACGCCGCCGACGCGGCAGTGCTCACCGAGTACGGCTTCTCCGATTACGAGAACGCCACCTACACGCGCAACGACCGCAGCATGCAGATCAAGGCCGCGCGCTTCAAGGATTCCAGCGGCGCTTTTGGGGCTTTCACCTTTTACGCGCAGCCACAGATGCAAAAAGAAGACATCGGCGACCGCGCGGTTTCCAACAATTCGCGCGTGCTGTTCTTCCGCGGCAACATTCTTGTGGATGTCACGCTGGAGCGCGTGACCGCCATGTCCGCCGCCGACCTGCGTGCGCTGGCCGATGCCCTGCCGCGTCCGCATGGCGAAGGGGCCGGCCTGCCCAGCCTGCCCGGCAACGTTCCCACAGAATCCCTGGTCGCCAACACTGCGCGGTACATTGAGGGACCGGTCGCGCTGGAGCGGCTGGGCGTGCCCATTCCCGCCGTCCTGTTGGATTTCAGCAAGAGCCGCGACGTGGAGTTCGCCACCTACCGCACGCACAATGGCGAAGGCACGCTGACGCTGGTCGAGTATCCGACTCCGCAGATCGCCGCCGAGCGCCTGAAGGCCTGGCAGTCGGCGTCTCTGCCCGGAGGGCCGTTCTATTTCCGGCGCAGCGGACCGCTGCTGGCCGCCGCCAACGGCAATCTTCCCGAAAGCGACGCGCAATCTCTGTTGGCGATGGTGAACTACGACGCCGACGTCACCTGGAACCAGGCGCGTCACGATCGCAACGATGACCGCTACGGGTTCATCGTCGCGCTGCTTATTCTGGTTGGGATCGTTCTGGCCGCGGCGACCATCATCGGGCTCATGTTTGGCGGCTTTCGTATCTGGATCAGAAAACTGCTTCCCGGCTACCGGCCAGGGCAGCGGGATGACGTAGAAATCATCCGTCTCGATCTCAAGTGATCCGGCTAAGTGGCTGAAAATCATGCTGTTATCGTGCTCCCACAAGCGTATGTGACAAAAAGTGTCATTTTTGCATCAGTGTTTACGAATTATATAAACTGTTGAAAATAAAGGTGTTTAATCTGGAGAAATTTCTTGACACTGCCTTTCAGCCCCTCATAAGATTTTCGCCAGAAAGTTCTGATGGTTTTTGAACCTCCGTTGGAACTATTCTCCCTTGAAAAAAAGGCCGCCCGAGTTGCCCGGGTGGCCTTTTGTTTATGTCGCTGCGCTCCAAACTGCTCGAGGGGTTTGTGTCCTGGCGAAATTCTCTCCGCTCCTGAAGCATGCGGCTGGGCGCGCTAGTTCGGCCTCCCGCCAAAACAAAAAACTCTGCGCAAAGTTCTTCACAGCGTCAACGACGCGTTCACCACGCCGTCCTCCGGCGCCGTAAACGTAAATCCCGCGCGGATGAACATGTCTTTCATGTTGAAATTCTCTGAAAGCGTCGAGGCCTCCAGTTTTTCGATGCCTTCCTTGCGCGCCACCTTGATGGTCTGCTCCAGCAGATAAGTCCCCAGCCCGCGGCCCTGGAATTTATCCGCCACCAGAAACGCCACTTCGGCGCCGTTGTCAGAGTGTTTGCGGATCATGCGGGCTATGCCCGCCAGGCGGCGCGCCCCCGTTTCGTCAGTGTATTCGGCCACCAGCGCGATCTCGCGGTCGTAGTCGATAAAACACTTGGTGAAAAGCCGCTCATGGGTCACGCGCACGTCGAGCCGCAGGGGCAGGAAGAAGCGCATGTACACGCTGGTCTCGGAAAGCTGGTTGTGAAAATCGACCATGAGAGATTCGTCGTCCGGTCGGATGGGGCGAACCGTGAACTCCTGGCCCTCGCGGCTCCAGGTGGAGACGTACTGGCTGGGATAGGGACGGATCGCGGGGCGGGGAAGATCGGCATCTTTCACGCTCGCCGGATGCAGGATCACGCGCGCATCCAGCGCGAACAGTCCCTCCGGCGAAGCCAGCAGCGGATTGATCTCGATTTCGGAAATGCGCGGATTCTCCACCACCAGCTCGCTGAAGCGCACCAGCAGCTCCTCCAGTTTCTCCAGGTCCACCGGCGGATGGCCGCGGAAGCCTTTCAGAGCATGCCAGATTCGCGTGTTTTCCATTACCCGGCGGGCCAGCGTGGTGGTAAGCGGGGGCAGGGCGTGGGCCAGGTCGCGCATGACTTCCACGGTTTCGCCGCCCAGGCCAAAGATCATCACCGGACCGAACTGGGGATCGGTGGTGCTGCCCACAATCAGTTCATAGCCGGACTTCTTGATCATGGGCTGCACGCTGACGCCCTGAAACGCGCCCTCCGCCGCGAAAGCCCGCTGCATGTCGGCGAAGGCTGAGCCGACTGAAGCCGCGTCCCGCAGGTCCAGGCGCACGCCTCCGCGGTCCGACTTGTGGGTGATGGTTTCGGAATGAATCTTCAGCACCACGGGATAGCCGATGCTCCCCGCCGCCGCGACTGCCTCCTCTGCCGTCAGCGCCACGATAGACGCCGTGACCGGCAGCCTGTACACCGCCAGCACCTGCTTGGATTCGTGCTCCGTGAGCACTGTGCGCCCCGCGCTTACCGCCGGGGCAATGATCTTGCCCACCTGCTTCGGGCCATCCTCGGGAAGATCGCCGGCGAACATGGGGGCTTCGTAAAGCGCGCGCAGGTTCAGGCTGTAGCGCCACATGTAGGCGAAGCTGCGCGCCGCGTCATCCGGGTATTCAAAGGTGGAAACGCGGGCGTCGTTGAGCACGTTGGACGCGAGCTGCATGCGGCTGCCTCCCATCCAACTGGCCAGAATCGGCTTGTGGATGGACTCCGCAATCTTGCTCAGCAGCGTGGCCGACCTTTCCGGCTCGGTCATGCCCTGCGGCGCCAGGATGGAGAGGACAGCGTCGCACTCGGGATCGGCAGCCGTAATCTCCAGCGCCTTGACGTAGGTTTCCGGATCCACGTCGCCCAGCGTATCCACTGGATTGTCGTGGCTCCAGGCCGCGGGTAGTAACTTGTTCAGCGCCTCGGTGGTTTCAGCCGTGATTTTTGCCAGCTGCCCGCCGTTGGCCAGCAGCGCGTCGGTGGCCAGCACACCTGCGCCTCCGGCGTTGGTTACGATCGCCAGCCGCGGACCTTTGGGCCGGGGCTGCTTGCCCAGCACCTCGGCCATGTCAAACAGCTCGCCGATGGTGGCCACGCGCAGAATGCCGCAGCGGCGGAAGGCGGCCTCGAAAGTTTCGTCGGCGCCGGTGACGGCTCCGGTATGCGAAGATGCGGCCTTGCGCGCCGCTTCCGTCTGCCCCGGCTTGATCACGATGATGGGCTTGCGCAGCGCCACCTCGCGGGCCGCGGAGAGAAAGCCGCGCGCGTCGCCCACCGACTCCATGTAGATCAGGATGCTGGTGGTGTAGGCATCGTCGCCGTAGTGGTAGATCAGGTCGCCCCAGTCCACGTCGAGCATGGAGCCCACGGAGACGAAGCCGCTGAAGCCCACGTTCTCGCGCCGGCTCCAGTCGAGAATCGCCGTGCACAGCGCGCCGCTCTGGCTCAGGAAAGCTATGTTCCCCGGCAAAGCGTTGGTCTGCGCGAAGGTGGCGTTCAGCCCGGTGCGCGGATTCATGATGCCCAGGCAGTTCGGGCCGATCAGGCGCAGGTTGCTGGAGCCCAGCACCTGCTTGATCTCGTGCTCGCGCTCGCGGCCCTCCGCGCCCAGTTCGGCGAATCCCGCCGAAATCACCACCGCGCCGCCCACGCCTGCTTTCACGCACTCGCGCAGAACCCCGGCCACCGTGTGCGCGGGTGTGACCACAATCGCCAGGTCCACCGGTTCGCCGATGGCGGCGACCGTCGGGTAGCAGCGAATGCCCAGCACGTTGGGCCGGTTGGGATTGATGGGAAAAATGGTCGCCCCGGAAGGCTGCGCCAGCAGGTTGCGCAGGATGGTCCGTCCCACGCTGGCCGGCTTCTCCGTGGCCCCGATCAGCGCCACCGAGCGCGGATTGAAAATGGGATCCAGAGGGCGCTGCGGCCGCATCGGCCCCGTGGACTCGCTGACATGCTGCGTCGCGGAAAGAGGTTGGGCAGTCATGATTGAATTAGGTTACTCCTCCCCGGCGGCGGCGATTGTGCTTAAGCATGACATTCGATCAGGAAAAACGATGTGAGCTTTCTCACATGGAATTGCCGGCGATGCAGTCGCCGCCGTCACCGCCGGCATCGGGCTTCTCCCTTGAACGGCGCGAAAAGCGAAACCCCTGGCCGCAGATCTACGCAGAAACGCCGCTCAGAAAGTTGATGCCGAGCCAAGGTTACGGCGATGCCGGCGGCCTTCCCGCGCTCGTCCTGGTCACGTTCCAGGCTGCCAGTTGCACCAGGTAGGAGAGTCCCCGCACCTGGCCTGCCTCCAGCGTGCCATCCAGCAGCGCCCGCTGCAGCTTCATGATGGCCAGCTGGATGCTGTCCGGGTCTTCCATGGATCCCAGGTCGACCTTCATGGCCTGCATCTCTTCCAGGTGCAGGTGCATGCGGCAGAGTTTTTGGCCGCGAACGCGCGCCGCCCCGCAGCGCCGGCCGTCGAGATGCGTGTGCTGGCAGCGCGCCGCCAGGTGCGCCCTCTCCAGGTTCTTGCGGTCTTTTTCCTCGCGCGACTTTGTATACGCGCTTACCTGCACCAGGGTTTCGGAGAAGAGCCGGTGCTCGGGATACTCCACCTCCTGGCCGTGGCGGGCGCCGGCGACGTAGGGATGCTCCTCGAGAAACTTCTTGTAGGCCATGAATTTCTCGTAGAGTTCCAGGCACAACTTGCCCCAGGGCGACTCCGCCCAGTCTTTGCGCAGGCGCTTGCGATACTCCGCCTGCCCCACCTCAAACCTGCGCCGGGCTTCTTCCACGTCGGCCTCGGCATACCACCAGCCGTTGAACTCCGCTGTATGCTTCCAGTCTTTCTCCGGGACCGCGGAGAGCTTCGGCTCCGGATTGAACATCACCCGCCCCTCGTTGCCCGCGTTGCTGTCTTTTGGATCTTCCATGTTCCTGTCCTTTCTTGTCTCTTTGTTCAAATTCGTCTTTTCACGTCCCAAGTCGGTCTCAAATGACCACTGATCTTGCCTTGCCAGATGTGCCTGCGTTTCCCCATCCCTCTGATTCCTCAGCCTTTCCGCTCACCCGATTGCCGGATCACCCCATAAGCCCCCCCTCCCCCCCGGTTTCAATCCATTCCAATCCACTTCAATCCAGGTCAATCCAGATTTGTATATGCGTTTTCTCATATACATAATTACAATGATATCGTTACGTAAATTAAATACTAACACCCCTGCGACTGTCAAGAAGTTTTTTACGATAAAAAAAGAGGGCCCCGAAAGGAGGGGTACAGAATCACGCGAGCGTCTCAAGGAACGACGCTTCCGATCACCTAAGCGCCAACGGCACACTTATCGCAGAGATCGAGCGCCACCGGCGCGACACCCGATCCATCGTCAAGATCCGCGATTCACGAAATCCACAAGAACAGCCGGTTCTTGACCTTCCACTGCCCATCTTCTTTCGTTAGGAGATAGAGATGACCGGTTCCGCACAGCCAGCCGCAGTTGCGCGCCATGTACACCAGGGCCTCGTCTTTGCCTTTTGAGTAGCCGGGCCGGGAAAAGGTCCAGAATCCGCCGGCTTTGGGATGCTTCTCGTAAAACTCCTTCCACCCATCATGCTGGCCGGTGCGTTTCTCTTGAAAGAGCTGGGCAAACTCTTCCTTCGCAAACGGCTTGTACAAACCGGGATTGCCCCACCCTGCCTTCAGGCGACACTCGTCTTTGTCTTTGTCCTGGAAATCTGCGCGGGTCTCCGCCGAAGGCCCGGCGCTGGAACCGGAGCGAAAGCCCCAGCCATTCCATTGCCCCGGCTCCACGCGACCAGGGCCCGTAGCATCCATCACCAGGATCTCTTTATTCTTCCACTCCTCTTCGGGATGTTCCGGCTTACCTAGGGCCTCCAAGACCGCCGTGAACACGGAATAGTCCTCTTCACTCAGCTCGCATGACTTTGCGGCTTGGGTTTCGTCTGGCTTCTGTTCCCGACCGGTAGCTGCCCCCATCAGTGACATGCTGAAAAATGCTCCCGCCGCAAGAGCAAAGCCAAGGCTTACTTGGACCCTCATCTGGCGCCTCCAGACCCTCAGGATCTTACGTTTGCAGAACGCCCGGAGGCGCTAGACTTGGCGCATCCGTCTGGAAAGCACGTATAGACTTGGCCTTACTCATTCGATACACTTCGCTCGAAATTGCTCAATGAAACCCTATGCCCTTCCCCAGAACGTTCTTGCTGTTTCTGCCGCTAGCTACCCTGGTTTCCATTTCAGCCCAGTCGCAAGCTTCCAGCGCGGCGTCCGCGGGCGCCTGCGCCATGCCTTCCTTCTCTCGTATCGTGAATGATCGCAATATCTTCAATGAGCAGCAGGAAGAATGGCTGGGCGAGATACTGGATCCCAAGATCCGCAAGAGCTTCCACATTTTCAACGATCCTGACCGCGATTACCTGCAGAAGATTGGCGACCGCCTGCTGGCCCAGCTTCCGCCGACAAAAATTCACTACACCTTTACCATCATCAATCTTCCCGACAACAACTCCTTTGGCTTGGCCGGCGGGCATATCTACCTTTCGCGCCGCATCATCGCCCTGGCCCAGAACGAGGACGAACTGGCCGGGCTGCTGGCCCATGAGATCGGCCACATCATTACCCGGCAAAGCACCATCGATATGACCCGGGAATTCCAGAAAGTCCTGGGTGTGAACGAAGTGGGCGACCGCAAAGACATTCTGGAGAAATGGAATCGGCTGCTGGATAGCGCCGCCACCAAATCGTTGAAGTTCGACGAAAAGCGCGAGCAGCAAGAGCAGCTCATGGCCGATCGCATCGCTCTCTACGCCATGACTCGCGCCGGCTACCAGCCCGCGCGCTTCGCCGATTTCTTTGACCGCCTGGCACAGACCAAAGGCAACAAGGGCAACTTCCTCAGCGATCTCTTCGGCGGCACCAGCCCGGAATCAAGAAGACTGCGCGAGCTGGTGCGCAACGCCTCGCCTATGCCCGGGGAGTGCATCACTCCACTGGCCGGTGATCCTGCACCGCATTTCCTGCAATGGCAGCAAAGCGTGGCTGCCTCCAGTTTTGCCGTAGCCAAAGAAGAGCTTCCCGGGCTGATCAGGAAGACGCCGCTGAACCCGCCATTGCGCGGCGATCTCAACTTGGTTCAGTTCAGCCCCGACGGCAAATATCTTCTCGCCCAGGATCCGGGCAGCATCTACGTGTTGGCGCGCGAGCCGCTGACCAATCTTTTCCGCATCGATGCCCCAGACGCCTCGCCGGCACAGTTCACCCCCGACTCGGCGGCCATCGTCTTCTCCGACACCGAGCTGCGGGTGGAAAAATGGGACATCGCCGGGCAGCGCCGGTCGTTGGTTCATCAGCTCACCATCCCCGGCGATTGCCGCCAGCTAGCGCTCTCTCCCACAGGCACGGTCATGGCCTGTCTGGGCGCACCTGTCGACTTCCGCGCTCTGGTCACCGACTCAACCGTCTTCGCGCCGTCGGTGAATCTGACCTTCGAACTGCAGTTGATCGATGTGGCCACCAACCAGACCCTGCTCACACACCAGCTGAATTGCCAGTTCGGCTACTTCGAGCTGCTGATGGAGATCCTCGGCGACCTCGACTCCCGAAGCTTCGCTGCCTTCGGCATGCATTTTTCGCCCGACGCTCGCTATTTCGCCACCGGTTACAAGGGCGCAGCCTTCGCCTACGACCTGACTGCCGGGAAAGAAGTCAGCTTGCCGGGGCGCATCAAGAGCGTGATGGGCAGTCACTTTGTCTTCAAGGGGCCGGACGAGATCGATGGCTTCGATTCCGACGGTGGCAAGCCGCGGCTCAACCGGCTTCGCTTCCCCTCCGGCGACGTGATCGATCGCTTTGACGTGCAGGCTCGCGGAGAGCTGGCCGCTCCGCCGCAGGGCGACTACCTTCTCCTGCTGCATGCCGGAAATGTTCCCGCCGGGCTGATCGAGCTGCAGAAGAAGCAGATCACCATTGCCTATCAAAGTTCTGGTGTCGGAATCTACGGGCAGATGTTCGCTGCCGAGACCGCCGGAGGCGCCATCGCCCTGGCCCGCTTCGGCGAAACGAAAAATCTCGACCAGACCCGCCTGCCCAACGGCCCGCTGCACGGCTCGCGCGTGACTGAGTTTTCCCCCAACGGGAAATTGCTGGCCGTCTCCGAGCGCAACCGTGGAGCAGTTTGGGAGACGGAAAGCGGCCAGCGCCTGACTTTTATTGTCGGCTTTGAAGGAGGCTTTTTTGACAACGACGATCTCCTCGCCAAGCTCCCCCGCTCTCCGAAAGATCCGCCGCGCGTAAGCTCTTTCGATTTCGGCAAAAAGACTGCGCAGACTCTGTATAGCCTGGAAGCCCCGAACGCGGGCGATCCGCCCGGCCCGGAAGCTGCTCTCTCCGCCACTTCCCGTTTATTGCAAATGGGGCCGCTGCTGGTGAAGATCGGTTATTCAACCAGCGGATCGTCAAGGGGTACGCTGCACATGGAAGCCTATGACGTTCACAACAACAAGAAACTCTGGGAACGCCCGTTGAAGCGCGATCCCAGGATCTTCTTCTCCAAACCTTCCGGAACCCTGGCTATGCTTTCCAGCGTGGAGGAATCCGACCTCAGCGATCCTGTGCTTAAGGCCCGGCTGAAGGCAATTCCCGCCAGGAACGGCAAGCGTGACGCCTACTTGCTCTCGGTAATCGACGCCACGAGCGGCAATCCTACCGGGTCATTGCTGATTGATACCGGCAGCCGGTCCTTCCGCCTGCGCGAAGCTACCGTCGCCGGCGATACGGCGCTGCTGGTGGACTCCGACGACCGCACGCTGATCTACTCCCTGAAATCAGGCGAACAGCGGGGCAGAGTCTTTGGACCCACGCTGGCGCTCTCCCGCGCCGGCGACAAGGCCCTGGTGGAGGAGAGTCCGGGCGAAGTGACGCTCTACGATCTCTCCAGCGTGCAGGCGATTGCCCACTTTACCTTCCCCCGGCGCGCCCTGCACGCCGAGTTTTCAAGCGATGGCGCCGCAATCCTTGTCCTGACCGAAGACCAGCTCGTCTATCAATTGAAGGCGGCGCCCGCCGAGACTAGAGCTGCTCTGCAATAGCAACTTCCACGGGTACAAAAAAGCGGCTGGAGCCTGGCTCCAGCCGCTTTCCCATGGAGGGTCAACTACTTGCCCAGATCCCGCACAGTCAGCACCGGGCAGGGAGCAGAGCTTATGACCTTGTAGGTCACGCCAGTACGGAAATGAGCGCTGAACTCCTTGTTGGGAGGCAGGCCCAGCACGATCAGGTCGGGCCGCTCCTTGTCGGCGAAGTCGGCGACCTCGAGAGCGGGATCGCCCACCTCAACTACGATCTCCGGCGAGCACCATTCCTCGGCATCGTGCGGTAGCAATCCTTCCAGGGCCCGCCGTGCGTTGGCGATGAGCTGTGACCGGTCATGCTGGAAAGCCTCATCCAGCGAGACCACGTGCATCAGGGTCAGCTTGGCATGGTTCTCGCGGGCGAAGGACAGCGCGTAAGTCACCGCTGCTTCGGAGTGCGGTCCCAGGTCGGTGGGGAAGAGGATGGAATCGGCCTTGAACCCGTTGTAGGGACGGATAGCCACGTGCGGTCCCACGGTGAGTACCGGGCAAGTCGAGTTGCGGAAAATGAACTCCGCCGTCGAGCCCATCAGGAAGCGTTGCAGGCCGCGATAGCCATGCGTTCCCGCTACCACCAGGTCAATGCCGTGCTCTTCTATCCATTTGGGAAATGCGATTTGCACGTCGGCCTCGGAGAACAGCGGTGGCCCCGAAAACTTGTGGTCTTTGGCCAGCTGAGACAGCTGTCGGCGGCTGTTTTCCACGATCTGCTCAAAGGCGTTGGCGGTAGTGGACTCATTCAGGACGATAGGACTGCAGGCGTGAGCGGGGAAGAGCTGCGCATGATAGTGCTTGGCGAACCCCATCGCGTAGGCTAGAGCGCTCTCGCACGACTCGCTGAAGTCGGTAAGAAAAAGAACGTTCTTGAAAGAAATTTTGGTCGCGGTTTGCAGGGCTTGCATAGGAACCTCCTTCTTGCATCGGCAGCCCATCGCGGAGAATCAGGCCGTCAGCGCATCCGCCAATGTGGGAGCGACAGGCTTGGTGTCAAAGTCTCCATGCGTCAATTATTTTGCTTTCGCTCTTCCCGGGATGTGACTACCGTCACGTCAATGTTGGGGTACGGGATCAACGTTCGGGACTTCGCGGCCGGCGTGGCTCTTCGCGTCCGAGGGTGAGAGGACATGCGGAGGCCCTGCACGTCCTCTCGGTCTCCTCGTTTTACTGGGAAGCCTTGGAGCTTCCCGTCAACATCCGGCGGTCTTCAGAAGCTGGTCGGTCTCGTTGGTGTTCAGTTGCTTCAGCAGATTTTCGTCTGCCTCGAACAGCATCTTCATGCGCCGGAGATCGTCGCGCAGAACTTTCCTGGGATCGGTCCCGAACATCTCCGCCAGAAAGCGTCCCAGAATCCCCGCCGGCGGATGGTAGAACATTCGCACATTCACGCGCGTGCTGGCGTCGTAGATGGGATCGAAACGAACGGTTCCAAAATTTCCCACCGTGGCTCCGGGCAGGCTCTTCCACTCCACCAGCGTGTTGGGAACCGCGCGTGTGATCGTGCCTTCCCAGCGAATCGGAATTCCCGCCGGGCCGGTTACGCTCCAGCGGAAGCGGTTCTCGCCCACCGGTTCAACCCCATCGATGTGGGCGAACACTTTGGGATAGTTCGCCGGATTGAGCCAGAAGTCGTAAATCTCGGAGATCGGCGCGTTGACGCGAATGGTCTCCTGCAGCTCGAAGCCCGGACAGTCCGGCGACAGCGCCAGCAGGGAACGCACGTTCTTCTTCATGGTGCTGGAAACTGCCAGGCCCGCTCCCAGCGCCGTGAGGCAGTATCCGAAGGCGTCGCGGCGCCTGAGCCCGTAGAGCGCGGCTGCGGCTCCTGCGGTTCCCACCAGCGCCCGCTTGGAGGGACTCCAGTTGAGTAGCGTGGTCTTTTTGGCGTGGGCCAGCGAATCGATTGCATGAGTCGCCCTCGTCTGCTCGTCAAATTCCAGGTGGTTCCAGATTTCCCTGACGCCTCGCGTGCTCTTGGCGGCGTGCAGCAGCGCGCGCATCTCCGCTGGCGCGATGGTTCCCCAGAAAGTGACCGCGCCGTGATCGGCGAGCACGTGGACATCGTGCGGGCGGGAAACGATTCTTCCCATGCGCGAGCGAATGCGTTCCGCCAGCACCGTGTCGTCCGGTTGATCTTCGCCCGCTTCGGTCCACAGTTGTCGGGCTTTCCCGGTGAAGCGATGCCACACATCGCGGGCCGACTTTGACGCCTCTTCCGCCATATCTGAGCCGGCGTGTTTTAACCGAGTCGCGATCGCTTTGCGGCGGCGCTCGCCATGGTCAGGATCGAGGAAATATAAGGCCGCAGCTCCGGCGGCCAGGCTGCCGAACAGCATCCATCTTTTGTTCTTCAGGCCGGACATAACAAACCTCCTGACACCAACACAAATTTTCGAACGCGGCGCCCTGGGCTGTCCGTGACCATCATCACGTTGCAGCTGTTAACGAGTATCACCTTGCGGATCAATGACATAAACAGCACTCACGAAGTGTGACTCCCGTCACATCCGGCTTGTGACAACAACCTTAATATTGGTGACAATTCGGTGGAGGCCATCATGCCCGTCGCCTATAACTTTCATATCATCGAGGATTGCATGCGCTGTACCTTCCGCGAGCATCGGCTGTTCTGCGACTTGCCCAAAGATGCTCTCATGAGGCTGCAGGCGATCAAAGCTACATCCATTTACCCCAAGGGGACCCTGCTCTGCCTGGAGGGGCAGGGAGCGCGGGGAATTTACGTGCTGTGCACCGGCCGCGCCAAGCTGTCTACCACCTCGGCCGAAGGCAAGAGCATCATTCTCCGCATTGCCGAGCCCGGCGAAGTGCTTGGGCTAACCGCCGCCGTCTCCAACGCGACTTATGAAGCTACCGTAGAAACGCTGGAGCCGACGCAGGCCAATTTCATCTCCCAGAGCGACTTTACCCGCTTTCTGCAGGAATATCCCGAAGTCGGGATGAAGGTCGCGCAGCAGCTCACCCACAACTGCAAATGCGCGTACAGCGAAATTCGTTCCATCGGTCTCTCCAACTCGGTTCCGGAACGGATCGCCAAGCTGGTGCTCAACTGGTCAGGTCATCCGCTGCATCTGCCCGAGAAAAGAAAGTCTTCCGAGATCGCCATTCGCGTGACCTTCACCCAGGAAGAGATTGCTCAATTCGCCGGTACATCCCGCGAGACTGTTTCGCGCGTGCTCAGCGATTTCAAACGCAAGGGATGGCTCAAGATTAAAGGTGCTACATGGTTCATTCTTGACAAGCATGCTCTGGAACGGCTGGTGACCACCTAGATCACGCGCTTTGTTGACAGCGGTCACATACGGGGGAGTCGGCGCGCCGTATAAAGTCTTCATATTTATCGAACCATAGGAAGGCGACCGATGACCTCCATAGATGCCATTAACGACCTGCACGCCGGCGTTAGCGACGAAGTTCGAGCAGAACTGGCCGAGTGCGAAACCGTGGCGACCGTGCCCCGCGGTACGCGGCTTGTAGAAGCCGGGATTGCCCCCAGCCACTTGATCATCCTCAATTCGGGAAGCGCCGAGACCTGTGTTCAGGCGAACGGAAAAACCACCTCGTTAGGCATCATGGGCCCCGGCCGCGTCTTCGGCCTGCACTCCGTCCTCTCCGGTGAAATCCCCCAAACCACCGTGACCTGTCTTGAGAATTGCAAGATTAGGCGTGTACCTCGTGAAGCTTTTAAATGCGTGCTCGATCGCCATCCGGAAATGTACATTGCCGTGGTCAAGGTGCTCAGCGCCGATCTCGCCGTCGCCGACCATTTGCTCAGAAAAAATGCGCGCGCTTTCAAAGTACGGCCGGGTCGGAGATCCAGCAAGCATCTCTGACCTTCTATGCCGTGATCCTCGAGCGGGCTCCTGGCGCCTCTGGTTCCGGTCGTTCATGACCGGCTGACGTGTTTCGCCCGTGATTGCGGTCACATACTCCGCTGATGCGTCTGCATGACTATGAGCAGAGGAGAAATGATCATGGAACTCGTCGAAGCGGCGTCGTCGGTTTCGTTCAAAAATATCCTACTGGCCACGGATCTCTCGGCTGCCTCCGAAAAAGCCCTGCTCTACGCGCGCGCCTTCTCCCGCGATCAACACTCGCATGTGCATACCATCCACGTCAGCGCGCCGGGCGACTATCAGCTCTTGTGTCCGGAGGCTTTCGCCGAGACCTTCAATCCGCTCGAACCGGGCGGCAACGTCGGCTCCGGTCTGTTGCGCGGCTTGCTTCGCGGCCTGCCTCATGAAGTTCCGCTCCGCGGCAACAAGGTATGGGAGATCATTGAGGACGTTGCCCTGCGCAATGAAATCGATCTCCTGATTGTGGGAACACACGGCCGCACCGGAGTACAAAAGATGCTGTTCGGATCGGTGGCCGAAGAGGTGTTCCGCGATACCTCCTGCCCGGTCCTTACCGTCGGAGAGCATGTCAAAAAGCCGGCCTCTGGTTTCCGCGGCCAGAAGGTTCTTCTGGCAACGGACTGCAGACCAACTTCCCTTGCGCCCCATTTTGCTGCCGCAATCTGCGAAGACCTGGGAGGAGAACTGACCGTACTGGTGGTCGGGGACGCAAATCCCGCAAACCAGCCCTGGATTCGCCAGAGGATCAAAGATCAGCTTGGTTCGGCGGCTCCGCAGCTAAACTCTTTGTTCCCTAGGCCGGTCTTTCTCGTGGAGAACGGTGACCCGCCGGACCAGATTCTGCGGGTCGCTGCAACGTTAGACGCCGATCTGATTGTGCTCGGAGCTCATCATCCTCGCGACGTGCGCAACGCGGCGCATTTCCCGTGGTCCACCGCCAGCCAGGTGATCGCCGCAGCACGCTGCCCGGTTTTGACCGTGCGCGATCGGAGGGTCGCCGGGTCGGTTGAAGAAAGATCTCTCTCCGAAGTCGCGCTGACGATGGGAAGGTGATGTATGGCTGCAATTGTTCCTGTACTCCCCGGCATTGGGCTGAAGCGAATCCTGTTCGCCACGGATTTCAGCCCAGCCTCCCGCGCCGCCTTGCCCCTGGTGGCGGCTATCGCTCGCCACTATGGATCCCACGTCCTGCTTGCCCACATCGCTTCTCCCGCGCCTTATCCCCTGGTTCCTCCGGAAGTCATCGCCGTGCTCGACCGCCGCAAGGAATTGGAGGCCCGCAAGGAACTGGAAGTCCTCCTCCACTCCGATTTGCTGCACGGAATCAAATCTGAATTGCTGGTTCGCTCCGGTTCCACAATCGACGAACTGGAACGGATCGTGCGCCAGGACAACGTAGACCTGGCCGTGGCTTCCACTCATGGGCGCACTGGTCTCCAGCACCGGGTGCTGGGATCGGTGACCGAGGACATGGTTCGCCGGCTGAGCTGCCCTGTGCTTTCCGTCGGCCCGTCGGCGTTGCATGATTACTCTGCTTCCAAAAGCATCTCCAGCATCCTGTTTCCGACTGACTTTTCCCAGGACTCACTGGCCGTCTTTCCTTACCTGGCGTCTCTCGCCAATGAGTATCGGTCCCGACTGACCGTTCTCCATGTGATGTCGTTGCAGGCCGCCCGAACTCCCGGCGCCGCGAAGCAAGCCGACTCGCTCCGCCGGCGCATGCAGCAGGCTCTGGGAAACGAAATCAGCCCCCGGTGCAAAGCCGAGTTTGTGATCGAATCCGGCGACGCCGTGGAGTGCATTCTCGCTTGCGCCCGGCAGACTCAGGCTGATCTCATCGGTCTCGGCGTGCGCTGTGCGACCGATATCGCTACCCATTTCCACGCGACCGCGGCCTATCGCATTCTGTGCGACGCCCAGTGTCCTGTGCTGACGCACCACGCGACCGGCGGACACTAACTCGCGTTCCTGATATTTTTCGCCCGATGCAGTGCTCGCGGGCGGAGGCGGTAACCGCAACCCCGCTTCCGCCCGCAAATCGGATCCAAACCGAATCGAGAGCTCCGGTCCTCCGCCCTTTTCCTCAGGTGTGATGACGGTCACTGCACTCGCCGGATAACTCTTACAGAATAATTGGTATTTTTCCGGACGATACTTTTACTGAACCGTTAATTAACGATTGCTAACGAGAAGGTTAAGAATAAATTTTGGCGGCGTGACCAGTGAGTAGTCATAATATTCTCCCATCTGCCGATAACCAGTTTTCAACCCACGCGAGAGCGAGGTCCTGCCCATGCTGAAAAAAACCAGGATTATGTTGTGGATGTCCGTTTTTCTACTGGCGATGATTTCGGCCGCTTCATCTGAGCCCAATCGCAAAGCCGCCGGCGGCAGCCAGCCGCAGAGCAGTGATCAGAAAAAGGGTGCTGCCAACTACAAAGAGGCGGAGCACGTCGATCCCTCGCAGTACGTGGGAGCCGATACCTGCAAGACCTGCCACGAGGAAGTCGCCGCCAGTTACGACAAGGGCCCCCACTGGAAGACCACTCTCGCCAAACATGAGGGGCCGGAGTGGCAAGGGTGCGAAGCCTGTCACGGCCCTGGAAAAGCGCACGCCGAATCGGCTGATCCCGACAAGATCATTCGCTTTCCCAAACTGTCCAGTGAAGAGTCATCCAAGCGCTGCCTGAGCTGCCACCAGTTCGGTGAGGAACACGCCAACTTCCTGCGTTCCGAGCATTTGAAGAACAACGTTGGCTGTGTCGACTGCCATTCCATTCATCACGCCAAAGTCGACCGCAAGCTGTTGCGGGCGGCGCAGCCCCAGCTCTGCTACACCTGCCATCTCGAAGTTAAGCCCGATTTCTCCAAGCCCTTCCACCATCGCGTGAATGAAGGGCTGATCAGCTGCACCAACTGTCACAACCCGCATGGTGGTTTTCTTACCCATCAGTTGCGTGCCACCGCTGCCCAGGACGTGTTGTGCTTCAGCTGCCATACCGATAAGGCCGGGCCATTCGCTTTCGAGCATGGACCGGTGAAGACGGAAGGCTGCGTGGCTTGCCACCAGCCGCATGGCTCATCGAACCCGCGTCTGCTGCGGCGAAGCCAGGTCAACCTGCTCTGCCTGGAATGCCACACCTTTACCGTGGATTCGGCCGCGCCGGCGATCCCTTCATTCCATAACCAGGCGCAGAAGTATCAGGCTTGCACGCTCTGCCACACGGCAGTTCACGGATCGAATACCAATCGTTTCTTGTTCCAACCGTAACGGAGGTGGATGAGACATGTCTGACAACAAAAGAGTTTTTGTGCTCCGATTTGGGTTCAGGCCCGGCCTCCTCTTGCTGGGAATGGGCCTGTTGGCCGTGCAGCTGCTTGCGCAAAACTCCGGTGCGGGAGACAAGAAAGACAGCAAAGACAGCAAATCGAGCGAGAGCCAACCCGCCTCTGCCGGCGTGATGGTGGATTCAGCCCGCAAATCGAGCGATCTGATGGTCACATGGGATCAGACGCAGACCAACCGCGGAGAGACCACCGGCGTTTATGACATCAAGCAGTCGGTCGAGTTCGGTGGCCGCATCTCTGACTTTAGCGGCAGCACGGGAATGTGGGACACGCTGGTCAACATGGGGACCGGGCCTCGCCTGCTCGAATACACGCTGGAGATCCATTCCCCCAAACATGACGGGCTGCTCTTTGACGATCTCGCCCTGAGCAATTTTGGATACGGCGGCGATCCCAACGACATGAGCCGTTTGAACGTGCAAAAAGGGAAGCTCTACAATCTCAATGCCAGCTTCCGCCGCGATCAGAACATATTCGACAACGATCTGCTGGCTAACCCGCTCAATCCCGCGACCTCCAACCCCGCGGTGCAGATCAACGATTCGCCGCATTTGACGCTGCTTACCCGCAGAATGAGCGACGTGAATCTCAGCCTTTTCCCGGTGAGTCCTATCCGGATTCGCATGGGCTGGTCCAGGGTGGTGAATGAAGGCTCGCAGTTTTCCAGCTTCCATCAGGGCACCGAAGCGTTGCTTGATCAGCCCACGCTGAACACAACGGACAATTACAACATTGGGGTCTCCCTCCGCTTCATTCCCCGCACCAGCATCAACTACGACCAGTTCTACACCTACTTCAAGGGCGACACCACCGCGCAACTCAGCGGATTCGGTCTGCCCAGTTTCGCTCTGGCCGGCGGCATTCCCGTGAACCTCGGCGTCTCTTTCAACACGCCAGCCGGGCAGCCCTGCGCCACGCCAGTATTAGGCACCGGATTCGTAAATCCTGCCTGCAATGGCTTTTTCGGTCTTAGCCGGCCTAACGACCGCGTGCGCACCGACTTCCCGACCGAACAGTTCAGCTTCCAGAGCAACTACTTCCGTCGTGCCGACATGTCCGGCCGGCTCAGCTACGCCGGCGGCGAAAGCGATCTTCCTGGATTCGCCCAGGTCTTTACCGGGTTGGAGACCAGGACCCGCGCGCGGGCCCAGGCCGAAGCCGGAGTCTCCGACACCAGGCGGCTCTCTCTGAATGCCGACTTTGGCATTACCTTCCGAATCACGGACAGGCTCCGTTTTGTGGATGCCTTCCGCTATGACAACTTCCGGCTTCCCGGCACATTCAGCTTGCTTACCGGCACGTTATTCGGTGCCACGCTGCTGTCGAATCCAAACGTATTCAGTCCGGCGACTTGCCCGCCGCCATTCACGGCTGCCACCTGCCCGCAGCATTTGGCCAGTTCCGGGCCGGACCTCATTCAGGAGAACTTCTTCGACTTTCTCCGCCAGGACCAGAAGATCAATACCTCTGAACTGGAATATGACTTCACCAAGCGGTTCAGCGCTCACCTCGGATTCCGCTACGAGAACCGCGAGATTACCCACAACACCACGGATATTCAGGTGCAAGCCATATTGCCCACGCAAGCCGTAGCACGCGGATGCGCTACCGCTGCCGGATGCACGTTGACTGTGACGACCCCCGACGCGGTATTTGTTCCCATCAATGCCTTTTCCGCGATTTTCGGTTTTGCGGCTCGGCCCACCGACAGGCTGCGTGTGAGCTTCGACGTCGAGGATTACTACGCTGACAACACCTACACGCGTATTTCTCCTCGCCACGAGCAGTGGTACAAAGCGCGCGGAAGCTACCGGGCCAACGACTGGGTAAACCTGGGTGCAGCTCTGAACATCCGCGAGGGCCGCAATGATACCGCGGACGTCGGCAACCTGCAGCACAATCGCAGTTTCGCTTTCAATACCGCCATTGCGCCGCCGGAAGGCAAGTGGGGTCTGGATCTCGGCTATGACTACAATGACATTTTCTCCCAGACCAACATCTGCTTTGTGGCCACGCCCGCCACGCCTGGAGCTCTGAGCTGCGGGACGCCTTTTCTCACCGGCCTCTCCGTCTACACCGAGACCTCGCATAACGTCAATTCTTCGGTTTTCCTGAGGCCGGTACGGCGCCTGACCGCGGCCGTGGGCTACACCGTGACCAGTAGCAACGGGAGCACGCTGATCCTGAATCCCAACGCTCCGACTGGCCCGCTGGCCTTCAACTATCACCTGCCCACAGGTTCGCTGGCATATGAGTTCTCCAAACAGCTGACCTTCAAGGGTGGATGGAACTACTACGATTACAACGAGAAGTCGGTTGCGGGGCCGACTCTGCCCCGCGATTTCCGGGGCAACACTTTTACCCTGTCTTTGCGTTATAGCATGTAGCGCAGCATTTTCCGTTTGCCGCTCGGCAGGCGGGCGGCACGACCAGACAATTTGGATTGCATCCGGGGGGCTGCCAGTGTTGTGACAGCGATCACAGCGACTTGCAGCCCCGCGATGCAAGACTTGATGTTTCTTTCGCCGTTATTGCTGTGACACAAAAAGGAGACGAAAAAGGCATGAAACAACTACTAATGCGAAGCATGATGTTGGCTGCAATCCTCGGGTTAACTGCAGTGGGAGCATTCGCCCAGGATGATGCTGCCGCGCTCTATAAGTCGAAGTGCCAGATGTGCCATGGCGCTGACGGCAAAGGCAGCCCGGCCGGCCAGAAGATGGGTGCGAAAGACTTCCATTCTCCGGAAGTAGCCAAGATGTCGGACAAAGAATTCTTCGACATCACGAAGAATGGCAAAGACAAGATGCCCAAGTATGACGGCAAGCTGACCGACGATCAGATCCAGGCCCTGGTCAAGTACATCCGATCGTTGAAGTAGAAACCCTCTCAACATACCGGCTGCGCGTCTGGCCCTGTGCCGGACGCCTGCCGGACACGATGGAGAGCCGGCAGCTGCCCGGTGGGTGACAGGTGACGGCTGGTCGCACCCGTTCGCCCACGAAAAGCAGTCATTTTAGGAGGAATCATGAGAATCACCCGTTTGTTAACGCTCGTTCTCGCCATCATGTTTGTAGCCGGCATTTCCACCCGGGTCATGGCCGAGGACGCTGCAGATGTGTACAAAGCAAAATGTCAATCCTGCCATGGCGCTGATGGCAAGGGCGCCACTCCCATTGGACCCAAACTTGGAGTGCGGGACTTCCACGCCCCCGAGGTTGCCAAGGAGTCGGATCAGGAAATGTTCGACATCACCAAGAACGGCAAAGCCAAGATGCCCAAGTACGACGGCAAATTAACCGACGATCAGATCAAGGATCTGGTCAAGTTCATTCGTGGCTTGAAGTAGTCCAACCGCCGCGTTTACTCCCGTATCCGGGAGATGAAAGATGCCATTATTCTCTTGCAGGAAACGCTGGCTGTTAGTCCCCCTGCTGTTTACGGGAGTGCAGGCTGCAGTCGCTCAGGGCGGGCTGTCGCAAGCTTCTCCCGGCCCGGGCACGCAAGCAGCCAGCAGTGCCTGCTTAAGTTGTCACACCGACATCGGCGATAAGCTGAAGGGACATGCCCACGCCTCTGTCACCTGCCAAACCTGCCACCTGAAGCATGAGGATTTTCCTCACCTCGACGTTCCCAAACCGGCATGCGCGAGCTGTCACACCAGCGTGGCCAAAGATTACGCCCGGGGAGTTCACGGACAGGCGGTCAGCAAAGGCAATGGGGCCGCGCCGGACTGCGCAACCTGCCACGGCAAAGCACATGAGCTTGAGAGCACCAAGACTGCCCAGTTCCGTACCAGCATTCCCGATATCTGCGGTGCCTGCCATGGCGATATCGCGGAGGAGTATAAGCAGAGCGTCCACGGCCAGGCCGTCGGTCGCGGAGTGATGCAGGCTCCGGTGTGCATCGATTGTCACGGTGAACACTCCATCCTGGCTCCCAGCAACGCTGCTTCCACCGTGCACAGCAGCCACATTCGCGATACCTGCGCCCAGTGCCACGGAAATGTGCGCCTGGCTCAGCAATTTGGCCTTCCCGCTGATCGCATTATCAGCTTCGATGCGTCATTCCATGGACTGGCCACCAAGTCGGGCGCGGAAACTGTAGCCAATTGCGCCAGCTGTCACGGCGTCCACAATATCCGCGCTTCATCCGACCCCAAGTCAACTATCAACGCCAGGAACCTTCCCGCAACTTGCGGTCAATGCCACGTCGGCGCCGGCCAGCGCTTTGCCCTTGGCCGCATTCACCTTGGCCCTGCAGGCAACGAGGCCGCCGCGGTTCGCTGGGTTCGCTACATCTACCTGCTGGTCATCCCTCTGACCATAGGCTTGATGTTCCTGCACAACTTTGGTGATTGGTTTCGCAAGCTCCTGCGTCTGCGCTTTAACGGAAATGCTCCCGGAAATGCTCCCGGAAATGCTCCCAAAGACGAGTTGGCTCAGGCCGGGGGCGGAAGCCTGCGCATGCTCCCAGGGGAGAGAATTCAGCACGTCCTGCTGGCGGTTTCCTTCATCGTCCTGGCGGTGACCGGCTTTGCTCTCAAGTATCCCGACCAGTGGTGGGCTCGTCCATTGTTGCTGTGGGAGTCTTCAAAATCCGCCCGCGGCATCACTCACCGCGCTGCCTCCGTGGTCTTCATGGCGGCGGCGCTGGCGCATATCTTTTCCCTGATTTTCAGTCCTCGCCTGCGGGAACACTGGCGCGTGATGTGGCCCAGGGTCCACGATGCCACCGAAGCCATACAGAATTTTCTCTACAACGTTGGTCTGGTCAAAGCGTTTCCCGGGCGCTCCTCTCACAGTTATGTAGAGAAGGCGGAATACTGGGCGCTGGTCTGGGGCACGATCGTGATGGTGGGTACTGGCCTGATGCTCTGGTTCAATAACCTGACGCTGAGATGGCTGCCGAAGGTATTCATCGACTTGGCCACCTCAATTCATTTCTACGAAGCTGTGCTGGCCACGCTCGCCATTCTGGTCTGGCACTTCTATTTCGTCATCTTTGATCCTGAAGTCTATCCCATGGACCCGTCCTGGTTTACCGGGAAGTCGCCGCGCAAAGCGCCCGCCGATGAGACGTCGTCGTGATTGCCCATGCGACAAGCCGGCGCTCTCTGGGCTGGATAACGGCGCTGTTTGTCGCGATTGTCTTTCCGTCCTTAGCCCACGCCGCACGTGCGTCAGCCGATGATACAAGTGACACCTGCCTGGCCTGCCACGGCGAGAAGACCATGACGACCAAGCATGGAAACCAGACCGTCTCCATCTTTGTCGACGGCAAGCGTTTCGCCAATTCCGTTCACGCGGCTGTTTCCTGTACCGGATGCCATGCTGACCTGGAAGGCAAAGATATTCCTCATCCCCCGCCGGGCAAGGTTGTTTGCGGAACCTGCCACAGCCAGGAGCAGACCCAGCACGAGCACTCGCTCCACGGCAGAGCGCTGGCCCGCGGCGACCCGCTTGCGCCGCGCTGCGTGAGCTGCCACGGCAACCATGACATTGTTCCGGTGAAAGACGCGCGCTCGCCGGTATCCCCGCTGAAAGTCCCGTTCCTTTGCGGCAAGTGCCATCAGGAAGGCACGCCTGTGCAGTTGACTCGCAACATCCCTCAGCACGACATCATCACCAACTATTCCGAGAGCATTCATGGCGAAGGCCTGCTGAAGAAGGGACTGACCGTTGCCCCGAACTGCGCCACCTGTCACACCGCGCACAATATCCTTCCCCACACCGATCCCAAGTCCTCAATTGCGCGCAAGAATATTGCGGCCACCTGCACCAGATGCCACTCCCAGATTGAGGTTGTTCATCGCAAGATCATCCGTGGCGAACTCTGGGAGAAGGAAGCCAATGTTCTTCCCGCCTGCGTGGATTGCCACCAGCCGCACAAGATCAGAAAGGTTTACTACGCCCAGGGCATGGCCGACGCCGACTGCCTGCGCTGCCACAGCGACGAGAAACTGAAATCTTTTGACGGCCGGCTGATGGCGGTACATGCCACCGAGCTCGCCGGATCCAGGCACGCCAAGATCGCCTGCAGCCAATGCCATTCCCAAGTCAATGCTTCTCACCTCCGCCCCTGTGAAACCATTTCCAAAAAAGTAGATTGCACTTCCTGCCACGCCGATCAGGGCCAGCAGTACCAGCACAGCGTGCACGGGCAGTTGTTCGCCAGGTCCGATCGCAACGCGCCAACCTGCAGCGATTGCCACGGCACGCACCACGTGCTCGGCAAAGCCGATCCCAAGTCAGCCAGCTTCCCCACCAATGTGCCCACCCTTTGCGGAGGCTGTCACCGCGAGGGAGAGAAAGCGGCGGTGCGTTACAAAGGCCCGCAGCACGACATCATCAGCCACTATTCGGAGAGCATCCACGGGAAGGGGCTGTTGAAGAGCGGGCTCACCGTGACCGCCACGTGCACCAGCTGTCACACTGCTCATCGCGAACTGCCGGCCTCCGATCCGGAGTCCACCGTCAACGCCCGCAACGTGCCCTCCACATGCGGCGTCTGCCATCACGGAATCGAAGAGCAGTTCGTGCAGAGCGTGCACTCGGCGCAAGTGACCAACACCGGCAACGCTCTGCCTGTGTGTAGCGACTGCCACACCGCCCATACCATCGAGCGCGCCGATCAGGACCGGTTCAAGCTGGAGATCATGAACCGGTGCGGGCATTGTCATGCGGCCATCGCCGAGACTTATTTCGATACCTACCACGGCAAAGTTTCCCGGCTCGGCTACACCAACACGGCAAAATGTTTTGACTGCCACGGCGCCCACGATATCCGCAAGGTAACCGACCCGCAATCCCATCTGAGCCGCGCCAACGTCGTGGCCACCTGCGGACGCTGCCATTCCGGCGCGACTCGTCGCTTCGCCGGCTATCTGACCCACGCCACGCATCACGACCCGAGAAAATATCCCTTCCTGTTCTGGACCTTCTGGGGCATGACCACGCTGTTGGTTGGCACTTTCTTCTTTGGCGGTGTCCATACGCTGCTTTGGCTGCCTCGCGCCCTGGAGTTGCGCCGTGAGTTGCGCGCTCAGGAGGCCGCCGAGCGGGCTGGCCGCTCGGAAGATGAGCGAGAAGACTCTTCAGGAGACAAGCACTGATGCCCTCGTCCTTGAATGAACCCGGAATTGCGGCCCGTCCTGGTGGGGAGTACAGCCGTCCGCCTTCCAGTCGGCCCCCGCTCGAGTACGTCCGCTTCCGGCCCCTGCACCGCGCCTTGCATGCCTGCATGATCGTGAGCTTTATCACTCTGGCGCTCACGGGACTGTCTCTGAAGTTCTCTTACACCGGCTGGGCCTCGCGCCTGTCGCATCTGCTCGGGGGCTTTCAGACTGCCGGCTTCATTCACCGCACGGCGGCCATTTTGATGTTCAGCGCATTCGCAGTTCATCTCTGGGACTTGCTCAGGATCAAGCGGCTGGAACACCGCTCCATTCGCGATATGCTCTTCGGCCCCGACACCCTGATGCTGAACCGCCAGGACTTCCGCGAGTTCATTGGCACCATGAAATGGTTCGTCGGCGCTGGTCCGCGCCCGTCCTATGGTCGCTGGACCTACTGGGAGAAGTTCGACTATTTCGCCGTATTTTGGGGGATCACCGTCATCGGAGCCACCGGCCTTGCCCTCTGGTTCCCGATTCTCTTCACGCGCCTGCTCCCCGGCTCGTTCATTAACGTCGCCACCATCATCCACAGCGATGAGGCCTTGCTGGCCACCGGATTTATTTTTACCATCCACTTTTTCAATACCCATTTGCGGCCCGAGAAATTCCCCATGGACACCACCGTATTCACCGGCCACATGCCTCTGGCGGAGTTGAAGCGCGATAAGCCCCGTGAATACCATGAACTGGTAGAGAAGGGCGAACTGCATAAGCATCTCGCCGAGCCGCATCCCGCGATTGTGGTGAAGACCGTTCGTGTTTTTGCCTGGATTGCCCTGGCTATGGGTTTCAGCATTGTTGTCTGGATCATCTACGCCATGGTCTTTGCCTACCGCTGAGTTTCGCGGCGAAGCCGCCGTGCCCGGGAGGACAACTCAAATTTTTGCCGCGCTGATCCTTGCGGGGTGTTTCATAATCCTGGTGCTACTCTGGTGCCGGAGACAAGAGGAGACGTGATTCAGAAATGAGAAGACTGCGTGACTGGCTCTTACCTTTAGTTTACTTGTCCAATAACTGGATCAGCCTGGCAGGCGTGGTGCTGGTAACTGCCGCTACCGTAGTCTGGTTGCTCATCCTGCCGGTTACTCTCCGCGGCGCCATCACCCATCCCTATCTCGGGATTCTGGTTTACTTGATGCTGCCGGGTGTGTTTTTGGCCGGCTTGATCCTGATTCCCATTGGCATATATTTCAAGCGCCGCAGAGACCGCGCCGCAGGCCGTTATCCTTCTGACTTTCCGCCGCTCGACTTCCAGAATCGCGAACTGAGAAAGCTCCTGTCCTTCATCGTCGTGACCACCTTTCTGAATATCGTGATCACCAGCCAGTTTGCCTACAGCGCTGTCAATTACATGGACACGGTTTCTTTCTGCGGACGGACCTGCCACACCGTCATGAATCCTGAGTTTACGGCCTACCAGGGTTCGCCGCATTCCCGCGTGGAGTGCGTGAACTGCCACATTGGCCCTGGCGCGTCGTGGTTTGTGCGCAGCAAATTGTCGGGGGCCGGTCAGGTGATTGCCGTGATGCTCCACAACTATCCCACGCCCATCCCGGTTCCTGTGCGCAACCTGCGCCCGGCGCGCGAGACCTGCGAGACCTGCCACTGGCCGCAGCGCTTCGATGAAGACCGTATTCGCGATATCAAGACTTATGCCGCGGATGAGAGCAACACCCTCACCCACACGGTTCTGCTGGTGCATATCGGAGGCGGCCGGCGCGGTGTTGGTATTCACGGCATGCATCTGGGGGAAGGTGTGAAGGTCCGCTACTTCGCGTCCGATGAGAAGCGCCAGGAAATTCCCTGGGTGGAATACACCTCCGCCGGCCGCACCACTGTCTTCGCCGTCGCCGGCGCCAGGCCGGATCCTTCGAAGGTCCGTGAGATGGACTGCATGGACTGCCACAACCGTCCCACGCACATCTTTCAACTCCCCGATCGCGCCATGGATCAGGCCCTCTTCGCGGGCGAAATCTCACCGACTCTCCCGTTCGCCAAGAAGACTGGCGTGGAGATCCTGAAGCGGAACTACACCAGCGAAAAAGATGCCGAGTCGCGCATCCCCGCCGCTTTCGAGGACTACTATCGCAGCACCTATCCGCAAATTTACGCGCAGCGGCGCGACGACGTAACCCGCGGCGGCCAGAAACTGCTGGCCATCTTCAATCGCAACGTATTTCCCGACATGAAGATCAGTTGGGGCACGTACATCAATAATCTCGGCCACACCGACTTCATCGGCTGCTTCCGTTGTCACGACGATCAACACGCCAACGCCGGAGGCAAGACCATTACTCAGGATTGCAGTGCCTGCCACAATCCCCTGGCCACCGACGAAAAGCAGCCTAAGATTCTCACCGAACTCGGGCTGGATCAGCCCTAGAACAAAAGAACAAAACACAAGTCGGCAATTGCGCCGGTCTTCTCCCACCAAGACCGGCTTTCCATTTGTGTTGACTTGTGTTGGCGGCTAGTTGGAGGAGGCCGCGCTCTTAAGAAATGTCGATGTCACCTGCACCGCTTTCAACTCGTTGGTGGAGGGAAGAACGGAAAGCACCGGGCAAGGCGCTTCACAGAGAATCCGGTAGGCCAGCCGCTCGGGAAGATGGCTGGTGAAGCGTACTGAATTGTGCAGGCCGAGAATGATCAAGTCCGATTCCTGGCTATTGGCATGGCGGACGATCTCCGCCGTCGTCTCTCCAAAAGCAATCACGTAATTTACCTTGCACCATGGAAAATGGCTGGCCGGCGCCAGGTTCTTGATCTGGTTCAGCAGGCACGTTTCCACATGCTGCCGGTCGCGCACGATCCGCTCCGCCGCGGGTGCGGCATGGAAGACGGTCAGATCGGCCCGAAATTCCTGCGCCAGAGAAGTCGCGTAGGGAAGCGCGATTTTTGATTCGTCGCTGAAGTCCGTTGCGTACACGATCTTTTTCAACGGCCCTTCAAAGCTCACTTTCACTTTGGGTCCCACGGTAATCACCGGCCGCGATGACGACCGGCCAAGGCTCTCCGCGATCGAGCCAAAAAGCAGGTACGACAAGCCATGTCTTGCGTGCGTGCCTACCACGATTAGATCGATGGCATGCTCGTCGGCCACGCGGCTCAGGGTTTCTCTTACCTCACCTTGCTCGATGAGAAATGTAAAAGCAACCCCCGCTCCCGAGAAAAGATTCGCCAGGCTGCGCAAGTCCTGGCGCGCTGCGGCGCCGGTGTTCCTGGCAGAGGCGTGCTTATCATTCTGACCCGCCAGGCCTGGTCCTTCATCCACGTGCAAAATGAACAGGTGTGCCCCGAACATTCGCGCCAGCAGAATGGCACATGCCTGCGCCGGCCCCGAAGCGGACCCCAAATCGGTCGCCAGAAGAATGTTCTTGAAACGGACCCTGGGAACGGATCGTACGATGGAAGTCAAAGCAGCGGGACTCATGCCGGGCCTCCTGTCACTCCTTCAACCTTAACTCTTGGAGAAATCTCAGAATGTGACTGCGGTCACAGCGCGAACAAATCTCATGAAGAATTTCTGCGCGTTGTGACCTCCCCACAACCGGTTTTGGTGATTGCCAATACACTCAGTTTTATTCTCACCCGCCCTTTGATCTTGGTATCGTAACCTTAGCGATTGCTCCCGGCAGGAGAACTGAATGGACAGTACGATTCTGATTCACCGCCTCCATTTCGCCTTTACCGCCACCTTCCACTACCTCTTCCCCCAGTTGACCATGGGGCTGGCGCTTCTGATCGTCGTTCTCAAAAGCATTGCCCTTCGCACTCATAACGACCTGTACAACCAGGCCGCCCGCTTTTGGGGAAGAATCTTCGGCATCAACTTCATCATGGGCGTAGTGACGGGCATTCCCATGGAGTTTCAGTTCGGCACCAACTGGTCGCAGTTCTCGCGCTGGACCGGAGGCGTGATTGGCCAGCCGCTCGTGATGGAAGGCGTCTTCGCATTCTTTCTTGAATCAGCGTTTCTGGGACTGTTCCTCTACGGCGAAAAACGCCTCAGCCCGCGCGGCCATTGGTGCTCGGCATTCCTGGTGTTTCTGGGATCGTGGCTCTCCGGCTACTTCATCATCGCCACCGACGCCTGGATGCAGCACCCTGTAGCTTTCCAGCGCGCCGCTGACGGCTCTTTCCAGGTCACCAGTTTCTGGACTTTGCTTACCAATCCCTGGGCCATTCTGCAATACGCCCACAACATGAGTGGCGCGGCCATCACCGGTGCTTTTGTAATGTCCGCTGTCGGAGCCTTCTATCTGCTGGAAAGGAAGTTTGCCGAGCACGGCCGCCTCTTCCTTCGCGTCGGCGTGATCGCCGGACTGATCTTCAGTGTCATCCAGATCTTTCCCACCGGTGATCTGCATGGCAAATACATGGCGCGCCAGCAGCCGGTGACCACCGCTGCCATGGAGGGCTTGTTCAAGACAGAAGGCGGCGCTCCCATCGTGATTCTCGGCCAGCCCGACGAAGAGCATGAGAGGATCGACAATCCGCTCATCGTCAACAAGGTTCTCAGCTTTCTGATCTACGGCACCACCACCGCGGAAGTTCGCGGGCTCAACGAGTTTCCTAAAGGCGACTGGCCCACCAACATCCCGCTCCTTTATTACAGCTATCACATCATGGCCGGCCTGGGGACCATCTTCGTCGCCGTGACCGTCGTGGCTGTGTTCCTGCTGTGGCGCAAGCGGCTCTACCGGACGCGCTGGATGTTGTGGATCATCATGCTCTGCCTGCCGTTGCCCTACATCGCCAACACCGCCGGCTGGATGACCGCGGAAATCGGCCGCCAGCCCTGGCTGGTTTACGGCCTCATGCGCACCACCGAGGGATACTCCAAAAACGTCCATGCCGGCAACGGGCTGTTCACCCTGATCGGCTTTATGGGGATGTACACCGTGCTCGCCATTCTCTTTCTTTTTCTTGTTCATCATGAAGTTGCCAACGGACCGGCGCGCGAGGCGCAGAACGTCGACCTCGGCCAGCCGATCACCGTGGCCTAGGAGCGGATCATGCTTTTTATCTGGTTTTGGCTCGTGGCCGTCATGATTACCGCCTACGTGGTCCTCGACGGATTTGATCTGGGTGCCGGCGTCCTTCATCTTCTGATCGCGAAAACGGATGCCGAGCGCCGCACCGTGATCCGCACCGTCGGCCCGGTCTGGGACGGCAACGAGGTATGGCTTCTCGCCGGAGGCGGAACTCTCTTCTTTGCATTCCCGCTCCTCTACGCCTCCGGCTTCAGCGGGTTTTATCTGCCGCTGACGATCGTTCTCTGGCTCCTCATCCTGCGGGGCCTGGGCATCGAGCTCCGCATGCACCTTGATTCCCCCGTGTGGAGCGGCTTCTTCGACGGCTGCTTCGGACTCTCCAGCATCCTGCTCACCGTTTTTTATGGCGCTGCTCTCGGCAACGTGATCCGCGGAGTGCCTTTGCAGAAGGACGGCTACTTCTTTCTGCCGCTGTGGACGAACTGGCGCGTCGGCCCTGAACCGGGCGTGCTCGACTGGTACACCGTGATCGCCGGCGTGGTCGCGCTGGTCGCGCTCACTCTGCACGGAGCTCACTACGTGTCGCTCAAGACTTCAGGCGATCTCAATGTCCGGGCCCGTCGTCTGGCCGGCACTCTCTGGCCGGTTCTGGTCCTGCTGACCTTTGTGAGTCTCTGGGCGACTCTCTCCATTCGTCCCGAACTTCTGGACAATTACCGCCAGTATCCTTTTCTCTTTATAGTGCCCGTCGCGGTTGCCGCCAGCCTGGCTGCAATGTTCGGATTTCGCCGAAAGGACAACGACAAAGGCGCCTTCCTCGCCTCCAGCACTTATCTCGTCTTTATGCTCGTGGGCGCTGCGGCCGCGGTTTATCCCAATCTGCTGACCTCAACCACTGACCCCGCTCTGAACATCACCGTCCAGAACGCCGCTAGCGGAAGGTATGCGCTTTCCATGGGGCTGATTGTGTGGAGCTTCGGCATGATTCTGGCTTTGGGATACTTTGTCTTCGTCTATCGCATGTTTCGCGGCAAAGTCGCAGTAAGCGGAGGCAAAGGCTACGCCGAGTAATTCTGTTCCACCATCGGATCCCTGGGCCGGAACCAGCTCAAAGGCCGCCGCTCTCGTCGCATGATAGGCTGCATGCGTGCGCTACTTCACCGAGCAACAGGTTCGCGAACTCGCCGATGTGGATGACGTCATCCGCGAGATCAACGCCGCGTTTGCCAAAGATTTCTCAACTTCGGTGAACATGCCCGCGCGCACATCGCTGGAGCTGTCCGGTGGCGCCGTACTCCTGCTTATGCCCTGCTATGACCGCGACCTTGGGGCCGCAGGCGTGAAGGCCGTGACCGTCAGTCGTGAAGCCGGAGTCAACGCATCTTACGATCTCCTCGACCCTCGCACCGGGCTTGCCCTGGCGCGCATGGAAGCCAACTACCTTACTGACCTCCGTACCGC
Organism: Candidatus Angelobacter sp.; assembly: GCA_035307585.1. Lineage (GTDB taxonomy): Bacteria > Acidobacteriota > Terriglobia > Terriglobales > Acidobacteriaceae > Angelobacter. The sequence goes on along the minus strand of DATGHX010000008.1, from coordinate 25,869 downwards.
AGCCACGTCGGCCGTTGCCACTGATCTGCTGGCACGAAAGGACGCCGATACTCTGGGTATCTTCGGCACCGGCCGGCAGGCCACCGCTCATCTCACCGTTCTGCGCCACGTTCGCCGTTTTCGCAGCGTGCTGGTCTGCGGCTCGCCACGAACGGATGTGAATGCGTTTTGCGCGCGCATGAAATCGGAAAAAGCGGCGGGGAAGGGAATTGAGATCAGCGCTGCAGATGCCGAGACCTGTGCCCGCGAGTCGGATGTGATCTGTACCTGCACCAATTCCCCAGTCCCATTATTCGATGGCTATGGCTTGCGCGAAGGCACTCATCTGAACCTGGTTGGTGCATTTCAGCCGCACACCCGTGAGATTGACGATGAGACTGCCAGGCGCGCCAGAATTTTCGTTGACACCTGCGCCGCCCTGGACGAGGCTGGAGATCTGCTGATTCCCATCGGCAACGGCGCCATCACGCGCGCCAGTATCCTCGGCGATCTCCACGAGATCGCCTGCGGAAAAAAGCCGGCCCGCACCACTCGCGAAGAGATTACTCTGTTCAAGAGCGTGGGCTGTGCCCTGGAAGACCTGGTGACTGCCCGCCTGATCTACAACAAGGCCCAGGCTTCCCGTTGAAAAAGACTTTCGATTTCGCGGTTGTGGGCGCCGGAGTCTTCGGCGTCTGCACCGCGCGTTGTCTGCGCCAATCCGGCGCCAGCGTGGTCCTGCTCGATGCTTACGGGCCGGGCAACAGTCGCTCCAGTTCCGGCGGCGAGACCCGCATCATTCGCGCCGGCTACGGCCCTGACGAACTCTACACGCGCTGGGCCATCCGCTCCTTTACTTTATGGCGTGAATTCCTGGAACCTTCCGGCTGGGATCTCTTTCATCGCGCCGGAGTGCTGTGGCTGGGACGCAAAGTCGATCCGCATCTGGATGGAATGTACCAGTTGCTTAACCGGCTCGGCGTCTCAACCGAGAAGCTGGACGGTAAAGACATTCGCACGCGTTATCCACAGTTGAGCTTCGACGACGTTGATTTTGCTGTTCTCGAAGCCGGGAGCGGCGTCATGCTTGCGCGGCGCGCCGTTCAATATCTCGTAGCCGATTTGCAAAGGAACGGCGCTGAGTATGTTGCCGCGTCGGTTGGAGTACCACCAGGAACGGGCGGGAAAGCTGCCATTACCATCAGCAGCGGTGAGCGCATCGACGCGGGCACTTTTGTTTTCGCCTGCGGCCCGTGGCTCCCGAAACTCTTTCCCGATCTCCTCAGGGACAAGATCTTTCCCACGCGTCAGGAGGTCTTCTTTTTGGGGCCGCCTGCCGGTAATGATGATTTCTCGCCGGCGCGGATGCCGGCATGGCTGCATCATTCGCATCCTGACCGTCCCTACGCGCTGCCTGACATCGAAAACCGGGGGTTCAAGATCGCTCTCGACACGCACGGGCCGGAGTTCGATCCCGATAGCGGCGAGCGCGTGGTCAGCGCTGCTTCGGTCTCCCGCATCCGCGAATACCTTCGCAGACATGTTCCCGGACTCCACGAAGCCCCGGTGGTCGAGACCCGCGTCTGCCAATACGAGAACACCTGGAACGGCGACTTTCTCATCGATCGCCATCCCGGCTGCGACAATATCTGGGTCGCCGGCGGTGGCTCAGGTCATGGCTTCAAGCATGGCCCGGCGGTCGGTGAATACCTGGCGGCACGCATCCTCCGCAATGCGCCGGAGGAGCCAAGGTTTTCGCTGGCAGCCAAAAAGACTCGCCGATCCCGCGCAGTATTTTAAAAAGCATTTCACGCGGCTCGCGCATATAAACTCTAGCCGGATGGCCAGGATCACGCTGATTGCCGGAGCAGCGAACCCGCTCGCCGGGGCCTTGCTGGATTCGCTCCGTCAGGCCACTCAAGGCCACGTCTTCACACTGGCCGATCCCAGCCGTCTTGAGGAACACGTTAACGGCTCGACCGCCTGCGTTTACGTTCCCGCCTGCCGCGGTCGTGACGCCATGAAGCCCGACCTGCGCGAGGCCGAGGATGTCTTCCGCAGTGCCGAGCGACTGGCCTGCCCCAGGTTTGTCGTCCTCTCCAGCGCCCTGGTGTACGGGAATGCTCCGGGCAGGCAGGTGCTGGTGGACGAGAGTTACACGGCGCCGGGAGAGTCCGGCCGTATTGCCGAGCAGTGGCGGTGCCTTGAGTCGCAGGCAGTCAAACATTTTCCCGCTGCTTCTCTGGTGATCCTGCGGCCATCGCTCCTCATGGAGTCACCGGCGCTCCCGGCGCGGCGTCTGCGCAAACGGTTTGTTTCCGTCCTTCCCGGCCATGATCCCTCTTTGCAAATCCTCAGCCTCTTCGATCTGGCCCAGGTCATGCTTCTCGTGATCGACAATAAGATGGCCGGCGCGTACAACGTGGCGCCTGATCGTGTGGTCCCGATAAAGCGCGCCATCAGCCACGCCCGCGGTTGGTGTCTCCCCATTCCGCGCACGCTGCAGCGCCTCGCCGGCGATTCAGAATCCCTCGATTCCATTCGCTATCCCTGGACGATCTCCAACGCGAAGATCAAGCGCGACCTCGGATTTGTGCCCCGTCGCTCCAGCCTCGCCGCCTTGAGGGATTTTCGCGGTCGAGGTAAAGAGATTCCGGATCCCGAACCAGCCTTCGATGATTTCGGTTTGGATTTGGACTACATCCGGTTCAGGTCGCGCACTATCTTCCGTTTTCTCAGCGATCTCTATTGGCGAATCGAACACCAAGGCATGGAATACATCCCCCGCAGCGGGCCGGCGATCCTGGTTGGCATGCATCGCGGCTTTGTGCCGCTGGATGGCGCCATGGCTGTGCATACAATCTTGTGCGCCACCGGCCGCGTGCCGCGTTTCCTAACCCATCCTATGTTGTACAAGTTTCCATTCCTGTTTGATTTCATGAGCAAGATGGGCGGCGTGCCCGCCTGCCGCGAGAGCGCGGTTCGAATCCTGGAAAACAATGAACTCCTGGGGGTTTTTCCCGAAGGCGTGAAGGGCGCCTTCAGTCTCTATCGCAATGCTTACAGGCTGCAGGGATTCGGACGCGACGCCTTCGTCAAGCTGGCCCTGCGCTACCGCGCCCCTATCATTCCTTTTGTGACCGTGGGCAGCGCCGAGATTTTTCCAGTCTTTGCCGCCATTCCGTTCCCCTGGTTCAAGCGCTACGCGGGATTCCCCTACATCCCCATCACTCCGACTTTTCCTCTTTTGCCCTTGCCCTTGCCGTCGAAATGGCATACTCAGTTTCTGTCGCCGATTGATACAGCGCGATATCCCGCTGACGCCGCTGACGATCCTTCCGTCATAAAGGCCATCAGCGTTGAGGTGAGGACCCGCATGCAGTGCGCCGTGGACGACATGCGCAGGCGTCGAGAATCCATCTTCTTTGGCTCGATCTTTAAGACACCTGTCGATAAAACCACGAAATCCGCCGCTGTTTAGGCAATGGCCTATACTCTCCTCATGGGGCCCGGGCAATTCAACAAGATAAGCAAGGCGCTGGCTGACCCGCGCCGCTACCAGATTCTCACCCGCATCGCCCGGCGCAAAGAACTTGCCTGCAGTGACATGCGTTGCGACCTGCCCATCTCCGCCGCTACGCTTTCGCACCATCTTAAAGAGCTTGCCAATGCCGGTCTGATCGAGATGCGGCGGGAGGCTCGCTTCGTTCATATGAAGCTGCGCCGCAAGGTCTGGCGGGAATACCTGGCCCAGCTCAAGCGCCTGTAACCACTGGAAACTTTCCTGAATCCTTTCCGCTTCCGTCCAACTCTATTTAGACAATTATCGAAATGTCGAATAGATAAGTTCTTGGAAAGGAGATTCAACGTGACAAACGTGAAAGCAAAAGTGGCGGTCGTGACCGGAGCATCCAAGGGCATCGGGGCGGCCATAGCCCAGAAACTCGGTGAGCAGGGCGCAAAGGTGGTGGTCAACTACGCTCGCGACAAGGCGGGAGCTGATCGCGTAGTGAACAAGATCAAGCAGGCCGGCGGCCATGCGGTTGCGGTCCAGGCCGACGTTTCGCGGCCGGAAGACATTAAGAAGCTCTTTGACGAGACCGCGAAGTCTTATGGCAACGTCGACATCCTGGTGAACAACGCCGGCGTTTACGACTTCAAGCCGCTGGAGGCGGTCGATGAAGCTCATTTCCGCAGACACTTTGACCTCAATGTCCTCGGCCTTCTGCTTACCACCAAGGAAGCGGTGGCGCATATGAATGGAGAGGGAGGAAGCATCATCAACGTCGGTTCCATCGCCTCCAAGACTCCGGCGCCCAATAGTTCGGTCTACAGCGCGACCAAAGGCGCGGTGGACGTGATTTCTCGCGCCCTGGCGCTGGAATTAGGCCCGAGAAAGATTCGGGTGAATACACTCTCTCCCGGAGCGACTCAAACCGAAGGCACAGAAGTCGCCCTGCAATCCAATCCAGAGTTCGGCAAGGCGGCAGTGCAGCGCACTCCCCTGGGAAGAATCGGCACGGTGGATGATGTCGCCAAGGCCGCCCTTTTTCTGGCTTCTGATGAGTCCGGTTGGGTCACCGGGGAAGAACTCCTGGTTGGCGGCGGAATCCGTCTGTAATTGATTCTCGCGCCTTAGACTTCCTGTATTGAAACTCATAAATAAGGTGGGCCGGGATCGCCGCGCCCACCCAATCTTAATGCGTCCGCTCTGCCGGCTGCTTCATCCAAGCGTGATATGCGAATTCTTGTGGTGGGCGCAGGCGCCATCGGCGGTTACTTCGGTGGGCGATTGCTGGAGGCGGGCCAGGATGTCACGTTCCTCGTGCGTCCCCGGCGGGCAGCGGAATTGGCGAGTTCCGGCTTGGTCATCCGCAGTCGTTTCGGTGACGTTGCTATCTCCGCGCCGCCGACGGTCGTGGCTGAAGACTTGCGCCAGCATTTCGACGTCGTTCTTCTCAGCACCAAGGCCTATGATCTGGAATCGGCGATCGCCTCGTTTGCGCCCGCGGTCGGTCCCCAAACTGCAATCCTGCCCTTGCTGAATGGGATGCGTCACCTCGACGTGCTGAGCGAGCGCTTCGGCAAGGAGCGGGTACTGGGCGGCCAGTGCCTGATCGCGGCCACGCTCAATCAGAACCGGGAGATTGTCCATCTCAACGAAAGCCACGATCTGTCTTTCGGCGAACTCAACGGCTCGTGTACACCGCGCGTGGAAGCCATCGCCATGGCCATGTCCAGGGCGCGGTTCCAGTCACGTTTAAGCCAGTCGACCCTCAGCGAGATGTGGGCCAAATGGGTCTTCATTGCCACCGCCGCGGGCATCACCTGCCTGATGCGCGCTGCCGTGGGGGATATCATCAATGCCGGCGGCTCAGATCTGGGCCTTTCGCTTTCCGAGGAGTGTGTGGACATCGCGCGGCAAGAAGGTTTTCCCTTGGCTCCCGCGTCTCTGGAGCGAGGCCGCTCCATGCTGACTCAGCCTGGCTCCACGCTGACCGCTTCCATGCTTCGCGACATCGAGCAACGATCGCCCATTGAAGCCGATCAGATCGTCGGTGATCTGCTGAGCCGCGGTCAGAAGCACGGCCTTGAAACTCCGCTTCTCCGTGTCGCCTACGTCCATCTGAAGTCGTATGAGGCGCGCCGGGCCAGGGAGGCGAAACCGGTCGGCGCGGCCGCCTGACCCCACGGTCACAAATCTGCGACCAATTCTCGCTTTTAGCATCTATTGCGGTTTAGTCTGTTTGTCAGCCTCGGAACGATCATGGCAAAACCCATCCTGCTCACCGTCGACGATGATCCCGATGTTCTGCGTGCCATCGAGCGCGACCTGCGCTCGCATTATGGCGCGCAATATCGCGTGCTAGCCAGTGACGCTCCCGAGCAGGCCCTGGATTTGTTGAAGCAATTGAAGTTGCGGAATGACTCTGTTGCCTTGCTGCTCGCCGACCAGCGCATGCCCAAGATGGACGGCGTTCAGTTTCTGCAGGACGCCATCACTATTTATCCGCTAGCCAAACGCGCGCTTCTCACCGCTTACGCCGACACCAACGCTGCGATCAGCGCCATCAACGAAGCCGGCATCAATTATTTCTTTCTCAAGCCCTGGGATCCGCCCGAGCAGCAGCTTTATCCGCAGCTTGATGATCTGCTCGACGATTGGTCCGCATCCTTCCGGCCCGCGTTTGAGGGTATCCGCGTGCTGGGCACCCGCTGGTCTCCACGATCTTATGAGTTGCGCGACTTTCTCGCCCGCAACCACGTTCCCTATCAGTGGATCGACGTGGAGTTTTCCGCAAACGATCCCGAGACCAAACGGCTTTGCGACGCCTTGGGCTCCGATGCCACCAGCCTTCCTGTCGTCCTCTTTCCTGACGGAACCAAGCTTCTGGAGGGGGCGCCCGGAGAAGTGGCCCAGAAAGTCGGCCTGCGTACCCGGCCGCAAACCAACTTCTATGACCTGGCCATCATCGGCGGCGGACCGGCAGGGCTGGCCGCTGCAGTCTACGGCGCATCCGAGGGCCTGCATACCGTGATGATTGAGAGAGAAGCGCCTGGCGGCCAGGCGGGAATGAGTTCGCGCATTGAAAACTACCTCGGCTTTCCCACCGGACTGAGTGGTGGCGACCTGGCGCGGCGAGCCGTAGTTCAGGCCCAGCGTTTTGGGGTGGAGATTCTGGCTCCACAAGAAGCTATCGCCCTTCGCACCGAGGGCTCCTACCGCATCATCAAGATGGCCGACAATTGCGAACTCTCCTGCCATGCGCTGATGATCGCAACCGGCGTGCAGTGGCGCCGCCTGGAAGCTCCGGGCATCGACCGCCTGCAGGGTGCGGGCGTTTACTACGGCGGCGGCACCACAGAAGCCCTGTCCTGCAAAGGCGAGACAGTTTATGTTGTCGGTGGCGCCAACTCCGCCGGCCAGGCGGCCATGAATTTCTCCAAGTATGCCGAGCGTGTTGTGATCCTGGTGCGCGGTGACGGCCTGGGCAGCACTATGTCGCAATATCTGATCGATCAGATTGAGAAGACTCCTAACATCCAGCTCTGGACGCACGCCAGCGTCGCGGAAGTACACGGCGATGCACATCTTGAAGAAATCTCCGTTCTGTGCAGCGATACCGGCAAGATTGAGCGCGTTCCCGCCGGGGCCATGTTTATCTTTATAGGAGCGTTGCCGCGCACGGACTGGCTTGCCGGAATGGTGGAGAGAGACGATCGCGGCTTTATTCTCACCGGGCCCGATCTGATCTGGGACGGGAAGCGTCCCAAGGGCTGGACCCTCGATCGCGATCCGTTTCTTCTGGAGACCAACATTCCCGGAATGTTTGCGGTTGGCGATGTGCGGCACGGCTCGGTCAAACGCGTCGCCTCCGGGGTCGGCGAAGGGTCAGTCGCGGTTCAATTCATCCATCAGTACCTGAGCAAGGTTTAAATGATTGAGCAATCCGAATTGCGCCGCCTGCCGATCTTTGCTGATCTGCCCGAGGATCAGCTTGCGTGGTTTCTCGATCAATCCTCAGAACTCACACTCAGGCCCGGCGACCTTTATGCCCAGCAGGGCAAACCCGCGGATGCAATGTTCGTCTCGCTCGAGGGACAGGTCGAAGCTCGCGGTGACTTTGGCGGAGAGTCTGTATTGATTCCCCAGAGTCCCAGCGGAATCGGCGGAGCGCTTCCTTTTTCGCGGATGAAGGATTTCACGGTGACCGGCCGTGCCGTGACTGAGGCCCGGCTCTTGCGATTTCCCGCCGAAAAGTTCAATGAACTGGTGCAGCGTATGCCCGAGCTGGCCAGGCGCTTGGTCGGGGTCATGTCCGACCGCATTCGCGAGGCCACGCGCTGGGAACAGCAACGCGATCGTTTGGCGGCCCTGGGCAAGCTTTCCGCCGGTCTGGCTCACGAACTCAACAATCCCGCTTCGGCCGCACGGCGCGCCACCAGCCATCTGCGCGAGCTGCTAAAAAGAATCAAGGACGCCAGCCACGAGCTGGGAGCTCGCGAGCTCACCGCCACCCAGAGAGCACAGATCGAGAAGCTCGAGTCTTCGCTCATCCAGCGGGACGGCCCTCCGCCGGACCCCCTTACTGCCAGCAATCTCGAAGAGCAGATTGACGAACTATTGCGCAGCCATGGTCAGAACGATCTCTGGCAACTGGCCGCCGACCTGGCGCGAAAGAACGCTCGTCCTGACGTCCTCCAGTCCCTGTTTAGCACCTTCGATGCCACCACAGCCCGCGCTGCCCTGGTCAGGATTGCGGCGTCTCTGGAGATCGCCAGCCTGCTGGACGAGATCGAGAGCAGTGTCTCGCGCATATCGGAACTGGTGACCGCTATCAAGGAATACACCTACATGGACCAGGGATCGGTGCAGAATGTGGATATCGTCAAGAGCCTGGAAAATACTCTGACCATACTGAATCACAAGCTCAAGCGAGGGGTGAACGTGGTTCGCGAGTATCATCCCATTCCTCTTCTTGTGAATTCATTCGGCAGCGAGCTCAATCAGGTCTGGACCAACATCATGGACAACGCCATTGACGCCATGAACGGAAAAGGCGAACTGAGAGTTCATACCTATCTTGACAATGGCTGTGTAGTGGTGGAGATCGCGGATAACGGTCCGGGAATCGCGCCGGACGTAAGGCCGCACATCTTCGAACCGTTCTTCACAACGAAAGGTGTGGGCGAAGGCACCGGACTGGGGCTGGACACGGCCCAGCGCATTGTGAAGAAACACCGAGGCAGCATCCAGGTCACCTCCAAACCGGGCGATACACGTTTCCAGGTCTCGCTGCCGCTGGCGGAAAACAAACACTAACGTGGTGAAAGAAATGGGCGCCGGCTGTAGGCCGGCGCCCATTTCTTGTGTGCCGTCACGCGAAGCTATTTCGGCGTCGCTGACGGGGCAGGTTCCGTCTTGTCCTCCAGCTTCTGGGCTCCTTTTTTGGTAGCCTTTGCTGTTTTGTGCACGCCTCTTTGAGTTCCGTGTTTGATCTTGTGCCCTGTTTTCTTGGCGGCCTTCTTTGTTGAATGCGCCGCGTCCTTCATGTCCTGCTTCGCGCCCTGGTTATCGGTCTGGGCCGACAAGCCGAGAGATGCCGCGAACAGGACTACCATCAACCATCGAACCAGCATTTAATTGTTCTCCTCTCCCACTTGTGAATTCGATCCTGCCTTACCGGGACGCCCGCGATTCCGCGAACGCCTTGTGCACTTCGGCAAGGAACAATTTCGAATTCGGGTTCTTGGGGCCTTTATTGGTGAGCACCAGGTTTGGTTCCACGTCCTTGCCGTAGTACGAGTGCATGGAATCCTCGTCGGTTTTGATAACAGCGCCGCTGAGATCGAGTCCGGCAAAGAGTCCGCGAGTGCGCGAATAGACAAGCACTTCCGACTTCATCTTCCAGTCGGTGCTGGCCTGCGCTTCACGGCCGACCGGGCCCGCGGCCACACCCGCCTCGCCGCCCAGCTTGAATTCCGATGAGAGTAGTTGCTGCATCCCTTTGTCATTCATGATGACCATGACCAGGTCGACCGATTCCAGTCCGATCTGTGCGCCCCAGGTCCCGCCGCTCACCACAAAGAAGGCAGGTTCGCTCCATCCTTCCGGTGTCCGGCAGGTGGCCACGCCGCGTCCGTGGGTCGCGCCAAACACAAATCCGCCCTTTACCATGTCCGGCACCACGGCCACGCATTTCGCATCGCTCAATACGTCCTGGGGGACGGCGCTGTCAGGCGCGCCCATGAGTTTTTCCAGATCGGCGCCGGCATCTCGCAGCCGGTCGATGATCTTTGCCTGTTCCCCATAAACGGTCTGGCCGCTGGCGGTCGTCGTCACGTGACGCGTGGCACACCCCGCTGCCATGCATGCCATGACCAGTGACAGCACTACCCCGCAAGTTGCTTTGATCATGACTCTTTCTCCTGGTTTGGCGGGGCGGAAGCCGCAACGGCTGGTGTCTTTTGGTTTTGGCTTGGAGAAATTTTCGACGACGGCCGGCGCTCCAACCCCTGGTTACTAGTTAGGACGGTAACTGGCTGCGGGAAGTTGGCTTGGGAGGGACCGCTTATCTTTGAACAATGATCTCCCGAGGCGCAATTTGGCGTGCCAGTGCTCTTCAGGGCGTGTCTATGATTGGGGAAAGCAGAGCTAGTCCTTGCTTGAATTTGTTGTCCTGTGAGTTGGAAGGGCTATGGTCCTTAACTGGATCTCGATGCCGACAAATATTCTGGTCGTCGATGATGAGCCTTCGATAGTCGACACCGTGTCCGCTATCTTCGAAGCTGCGGGATATAACACTTCATGCGCCTACTCCGGCGAGGAAGCCATTGCCAAGGCCCGGGAGTGCCGCCCCAACCTGCTTCTCTGCGACATCATGATGCCGGATTTGAATGGATTCCAGGTCGCCTTGCGGATCAAGACCGCCTTCCCGGAGTGCAGAATCGTTTTCTTTTCGGCCCACACGCCCCGAACTAAGCTCTGGCTCCAGGAATTTGATCCCGAATTCGCCGGGAATGACTATCCTTTTGACTTCCTGGCAAAGCCGATCAATCCCGGGCTTCTCCTCCAAAAGGTGCAGGAAGCTCTGCAGTCTTAAGGCATTAATCTTTCTAGTAGATTTTCTAATCCGGACGGTATCGGGGAACCAAATTTGAGCACAAAGCAGCCAACCCAGATCGCGTTATCTCGCATCTGACCTGCCGGATCGACTTAGGCCCGAGTGTGTAAGTAATTGAAACGGTTGCCACAACTGGCGCTCGGGTGCTATACAAAGTTTATAAGCTGTTTTTTAGCCGGTTAGCAACGCTGCAGCTAAGGGGGCTCGCAAGATATCGCGGGGAGAGCTGAACATTTTGCGGGGCTGCAAGTTAAAAGGGGACAGGTCGAGCATTAGCCTTCACCCGTGGCCACTCTCATTATCTAGGCCGCTTCTCACGCCTTCTTGTTAAGTCCGGAGATAGCTTTCATGAAGAGAATGGAGCGAAATGCTGTGATCGCCCCTATGCGGGGCGATCCGAAACGCGATCCCAGCCGCGAGGCATCGGGCAATGGTCAAGCTGCCGCCGCCGCGGCCGTTGCTGTGGAGCCCGCGGGCGCCGACATGGCGATGATCCTCACCAGCCTGCAAAGTATGCGCGATGGTGACTTCTCCGTCCGCCTTCCCGGATCGTGGACCGGGCTGGCGGGCAAGGTCGCGGATACCTTCAACGAGATTGTCGCGGCCAATCAGCAGATTGCCCGTGAGCTGAAGCGCGCCGGACAGGCTGTAGGCAAGAAGGGCCGTACTCGGGAGCGAATCAAGCTGAGCGAAAACCGCGGCGCCTGGGGCGAGATGGAGGTCTCGGTCAACACCCTGATAGAAGATCTGTTGCGGCCTACCACGGAAGTGACGCGCGCCATAGCCGCTGTCGCCCAGGGCAATCTTACCCAGACCGTGCAACTGGATGTGGACGGGCGGCCGCTTGAGGGCGAATTCCTTCGCTCTGCCCGCATCGTCAATACCATGATCCAGCAGCTCGGCGTCTTCACCGCGGAAGTGACGCGCGTGGCCCGGGAAGTGGGTACGGACGGAAAGCTGGGCGGTCAGGCCGTCGTGCCCGGCGTAGCCGGAACCTGGAAAGACCTCACCGATTCGGTGAACTCCATGGCCTCGAACCTCACCGGCCAGGTGCGCAATATCGCCGAAGTGACCAACGCCGTGGCCAGCGGCGACCTCTCCCGCAAGATCACGGTCGACGTGCGCGGCGAGATCCTGCAGCTGAAAGAAGCCATTAACACCATGGTGGACCAGCTGCGCTCCTTCGCTTCGGAAGTGACGCGCGTAGCTCGCGAAGTCGGCACTGATGGAAAACTCGGTGGTCAGGCCGTAGTGCCCGGCGTGGCCGGCACCTGGAAAGACTTGACTGACTCGGTGAACTCCATGGCCTCGAACCTCACCGGCCAGGTGCGTAACATCGCCGAAGTGACCACCGCCGTGGCCCGCGGCGATCTCTCCCGCAAGATCACCGTCGACGTGAAGGGAGAAATCCTCGAACTCAAAGACACCATTAATACCATGGTGGACCAGCTCAACGCCTTCGCCGGCGAAGTCACGCGCGTGGCCCGCGAAGTAGGAACCGAAGGCAAGCTCGGCGGCCAGGCCGAAGTGCCCGGCGTAGGCGGCACGTGGAAAGACCTCACCGATAACGTTAACTTCATGGCCTCGAACCTGACCGGCCAGGTGCGTAACATCGCTGAAGTCGCCACGGCTATCGCTCGCGGCGATCTCTCCCGCAAAATCACCGTCGACGTCCGCGGCGAAATCCTGGAGCTCAAAGAGACTCTGAACACCATGGTGGACCAGCTCAACCGGTTCGCCGGTGAAGTCACGCGCGTGGCCCGCGAAGTAGGCACTGAAGGCCGCCTGGGCGGTCAGGCCAATGTGCCCGGCGTCGGCGGCACGTGGAAAGACCTTACCGACAACGTGAACTTCATGGCCGGCAACCTCACCGGCCAGGTGCGTAACATCGCCGAAGTGACCACGGCTGTGGCCCGCGGCGACCTCTCGCGCAAAATCACAGTAGACGTGAAGGGGGAAATTCTCGAGCTCAAGAACACCATCAACACCATGGTGGACCAGCTCAACGCGTTCGCCGGCGAAGTCACCCGCGTGGCCCGCGAAGTGGGTACGGAAGGAAAGCTCGGCGGCCAGGCGCAGGTGCCCGGCGTCGCCGGAACCTGGAAGGATCTCACCGACAACGTAAATTTCATGGCTTCGAACCTCACCGGCCAGGTGCGTAACATCGCCGAAGTGGCAACCGCTGTGGCCCGCGGCGATCTCTCGCGCAAGATCACGGTAGACGTGAAGGGCGAAATTCTCGAACTCAAAGACACCCTGAACACCATGGTGGACCAGCTTCGCGCCTTCGCTTCCGAAGTAACACGCGTAGCCCGCGAAGTGGGAACGGACGGAAAACTAGGCGGCCAGGCGCAGGTGTCAGGCATCGCCGGAACCTGGAAAGATCTCACCGACTCGGTGAACGCCATGGCCGGTAACCTCACGGCCCAGGTTCGCAACATTGCCGATGTGGCGACGGCCATCGCCAACGGCGACTTGTCCAAGAAGATCACCGTGAACGTCAGCGGCGAAATCCTGCTGCTGAAGGAAACCATCAACACCATGGTGGACCAGCTCAACGCGTTCGCCGGCGAAGTCACGCGCGTGGCCCGCGAAGTCGGCACCGACGGCCGGTTGGGTGGCCAGGCCAACGTTCCCGGCGTCGCGGGAACCTGGAAAGACCTTACCGATAACGTGAACTTCATGGCCTCGAACCTCACCGGCCAGGTGCGTAACATCGCCGAAGTGACCACGGCTGTGGCCCGCGGCGATTTGTCGCGCAAGATCACAGTAGACGTGAAGGGGGAAATTCTCGAGCTCAAGAACACCATCAACACCATGGTGGACCAGCTCAACGCGTTCGCCGGCGAGGTCACGCGCGTGGCTCGCGAAGTCGGCACCGACGGCAAACTCGGAGGTCAGGCACAAGTGCCCGGCGTGGCCGGAACCTGGAAAGATCTCACTGACAACGTGAACTTCATGGCCTCGAACCTCACCGGCCAGGTGCGCAACATCGCCGAAGTCGCGACCGCTATCGCTACCGGTGACCTTTCCAAGAAGATCACCGTGGACGTGCGCGGCGAAATCCTGCAGCTCAAAGAAACCCTCAACACCATGGTCGAGCAGCTGCGTTCGTTCGCTGCCGAAGTCACGCGCGTGGCGCGCGAAGTAGGAACCGAAGGCCGGCTAGGCGGCCAGGCCAACGTGCCCGGCGTCGCCGGAACCTGGAAAGACTTGACCGACTCGGTGAACGCCATGGCCGGAAACCTCACCGCACAGGTGCGCAACATTGCCGAGGTGACCACGGCCGTGGCTCGCGGCGACTTGTCGCGCAAGATCACAGTGGACGTGAAGGGAGAAATTCTCGAGCTCAAGAACACCATCAACACCATGGTGGACCAGCTCAACGCCTTCGCCGCCGAAGTAACGCGCGTGGCCCGCGAAGTAGGTACGGAAGGAAAACTGGGCGGCCAGGCGCAGGTGCCGGGCGTCGCCGGAACCTGGAAAGACCTTACCGACAACGTCAACGTCATGGCCGCCAACCTCACCGAGCAGGTGCGCGGCATCGTGAAAGTCGTGACCGCCGTCGCCAACGGTGATCTGGGCTACAAGCTGACGGTAAATGCCAAGGGCGAAGTCGCGGCCCTGGCGGAAACCATCAACAGCATGACCGATACCCTGGCTACCTTCGCCGATCAGGTAACCACGGTGGCCCGCGAGGTCGGCGTGGAAGGACGCCTCGGCGGCCAGGCCAATGTGCCCGGCGCCGCCGGAACCTGGAAGGATCTGACCGGCAACGTTAACCTGCTGGCTGAAAACCTCACCAACCAAGTGCGCGCGATTGCTGAGGTCGCCACCGCCGTGACGCAGGGCGACCTGACGCGGTCGATTCAGGTGGAGGCGCGCGGCGAAGTCGCCGAGCTCAAAGACAACATTAACACCATGATCAACAACCTCCGTCTCACCACGGAGCGAAATACTGAGCAGGACTGGCTCAAGACCAACCTGGCTCGTTTCACCAGCATGTTGCAGGGGCAGCGCGATCTGGGCGTGGTGGGACGCATGCTGCTCTCCGAACTCGTCCCGCTGGTCAACGCGCATCAGGGCGTGATCTACCAGATGCAATCCGACGATCCCGGCGCCATGATGTTGCTCTCCACCTTCGCCGATGACAGCGAGAATGGCCATCCCCGATACCTGAAGGTAGGCGAAGGGCTGGTCGGCCAGTGTGCTTCCGAGAAGCGGCGCATGCTGATCTCAGACGTGCCTTCGCACGCCATTCCCATACGCTCCGGCCTGTTCCGCGCCGTCCCCAAGAACATCATCGTGCTGCCGGTGCTGTTTGAAGATCAGGTCAAGGCCGTGATCGAACTGGCTTCGCTGACCACATTTACCGCTTCGCACCTGGCCTTCCTGGAGCAGTTGACAGCCAGCATCGGCATCGTGCTCAACAGTATCGAAGCCACCATGCAGACGGAAGGTCTGCTCAAGCAGTCGCAACAGCTGGCCATCGAGCTGCAGACCCAGCAGAAAGAGCTGCAGCAGACCAACGAGCAGTTGGCGCAAAAAGCGCAACAGCTCGCCGAACAGAACGCTGAAGTGGAACGCAAGAACCAGGAAATCGAGCAGGCGCGGCGCGCTCTGGAAGAGAAAGCCAAGGAGCTGGCGCTCACTTCGAAATACAAATCGGAATTCCTGGCCAACATGTCGCACGAGCTGCGCACGCCCTTGAACAGCATTCTGGTTCTCGGACAGCAGCTCGGGGAAAACGCTGACGGCAATCTGAGTCCCAAGCAGGTTGAGTACGCCCGCACCATTCACAGCGCCGGCACCGACCTGCTGAACCTCATCAGCGACATTCTCGATCTGTCGAAGATCGAGTCCGGCACCGTATCCGTTGAAGCGGAAGAGATCTTCTACGCCAGCCTGCTGGACATGGTGGCTCGCCCCTTCCGCCATGAGGCGGAGAACAAGAAGCTGAGCTTCGAGATACAGTCCGATCCCAATCTCGGCCGCAGCCTCATCACCGACTCCAAGCGTCTGCAGCAGGTGCTCAAGAACCTGCTCTCCAATGCCTTCAAGTTCACCGATCACGGAGGCGTTCGCCTGGCGGTCAACCTGGTCACCGAGGGCTGGAGCGAAAAGCATCCCCTCCTCAGCAAGGCGGCATCCGTCGTCGCTTTTGAGGTGACGGATACCGGCATCGGAATTCCGCCGGAAAAACAGCGCATCATCTTTGAGGCCTTCCAGCAGGCCGATGCCAGCACCAGCCGCAAGTACGGTGGAACCGGTCTGGGACTGGCCATCAGCCGAGAGCTGGCCAGCCTGCTTGGCGGAGAAATCCAGTTGTGCAGCACTCCGGGCAAAGGCAGCACTTTCACGCTGTACCTGCCGCAAGCTTACGTGGGCCCGGCTGCGCCCAGCGTTCCCTTGAGCCGCGCTGCCGCTCCCTCTCCGGCCGTGGGCGTCGGCCCCGAGCAAGTGATCGAGCGCGTTCCCGACGATCGCGAGAGCCTGCAGCCCGGTGATACGGTGCTGCTGATCGTCGAGGACGACCCGCATTATGCGCGCGTTCTCTACGACCTGGCGCGGGACAAGGGATTCAATGTGCTGGTGGCGCATCAGGGCGCGGAAGCTCTGGCCCTGGCTCGCGAATACCAGCCGTCCGCCATTTCACTGGACGTCTTCCTGCCCGACATGCTGGGCTGGACCGTCCTCAACCACCTGAAGCAGGATCCGGCAACACGGCATATTCCCGTCCAGATGCTGACGCTGGACGAAGACCGCCGCCATGGCCTGGCGCAGGGAGCTTTTAACTTTGTCACCAAGCCGGCGACCAAAGAGGCTCTTGATACTGCCCTTACCCGCATCCGCGACTACACTTCGCAGCGGCAGAAGCGCCTGCTGGTTGTGGAAGACAATCCCGCCGAGCAGTTCAGCGTCAAAGAACTGCTCCATCACGATGACATTGAGGTCGACGTGGCCGCCACCGGCGCGGAAGCGCTGGACATGCTGAACAACGAGCCCTTTGACTGCGTGGTGCTGGACCTGCGCCTCCCCGATATGTCGGGGTTCGAGGTCCTGGAGCGCCTGAGCGAGACCCCCGAGGTAAATGACGTGCCAGTGGTGGTCTTCACCGGAAAGGAGCTCTCGCCTGACGAGGACGCCCGCCTGCGCAAGCTGGCGCGCAGCGTTGTCGTGAAGGGAGTGGAATCGCCGGAGCGCCTGCTGGACGAAACCGCTCTTTTCCTGCATCGCGTCGTCACCGACCTTCCCGCTGAGAAACAGAAGATGCTCGACCGGCTGCACCACTCAGATGACGCCCTGGTCGGCAAGAAGGTGCTGGTGGTGGATGACGATGTCCGCAACATCTTCGCCCTGAGCAGCGTGCTGGAACGCCGCGGCCTCTCGGTGCTGACCGCGGGCACCGGACGCGAGGCGATCAGCATCCTGAAATCCACGCCCGACGTCTCCATCGTCCTCATGGACGTGATGATGCCGGAAATGGACGGATATGAAACAATGCAGGTTATTCGTCAGAACGACCGCTTCCGGCGTCTGCCCATCATCGCCCTGACAGCTAAAGCCATGAAGGGAGACCGTGAGAAGTGCCTGGAAGCCGGCGCTTCCGAATACCTGGCTAAGCCCGTGAACACCGAGCAGCTTCTGGCCACGCTGCGCATGTGGCTGCACAGATAGAGCAGAGGAACAGTCTTGCGGAAAGGAGAACAGTCGTCGGCCTTGAGAGAACCATGATCCCCTCCGAAAGAGTCAACATACTGATGGTCGACGATCAGCCTGGCAAGCTGTTGAGCTACGAGGCAATCCTGGGCGATCTGGGAGAAAACCTGCTCAAGGCCACGTCCGCCCGCGAAGCCCTGGAGCTGCTGCTGAAGCATGACGTCGCGGTGGTGCTTATGGACGTGAGCATGCCGGAGCTGAGCGGCTTCGACCTGGCAGACATGATCCGCCAGCATCCGCGCTTCCAGAAGACGGCGATCATCTTCATCTCTGCCGTCCACCTCAGCGAGGTCGACCTGCTGAAAGGCTACGCCCGCGGCGCGGTCGACTATATTTCCGTCCCGGTGATCCCGGAGCTGTTGCGCGCCAAGGTCAGCGTCTTTGCCGAGCTCTACCGCAAGAACCGCGAACTGGAGAAACTCAACCGCGAACTGGAAGTGCGCGTGGCCCAGCGCACCAAGCAGCTGAAGCAGAGCGCGGACCTGCTCGACCTGGCGACGGAAGCAATCACGGTGCGCGACTATGACGGAAAGGTCACCTTCTGGAACTCCGGCGCGGAGGCCCTATACGGGTGGAAGCGCGAAGAGATGATCGGCAAGCTTCTTCACCAGACTCTGCAGACGCGTTTTCCAGTGTCGGGTGAAGAAGCGGATGCCACGCTGCTGGAAGCCGGCAAGTGGGAAGGGAACCTGGTCCAGACCACGCGCGACGGGCGCGAAATTACCGTCGCCTGTCGCAAATCTTTGAAGCTCGACGAAAAAGGAATTCCGCTGGAGATCCTCGAGATCGGCCGCGACATCACCGAGCGCCTGCAGACCGAAGAGGCTCTGCGCAAGAGCGAGCGGCTGGCTGCCATGGGCCGCATGGCCGGCATCATCGCGCACGAAATCAACAACCCGCTGGAAGCCATCACCAACGCTTTCTTCCTGCTGCGCGATCATCCCTCGCTGGACGAGAGCGCGCGGCATTACGCGCGCATTGCCGATCAGGAGTTGGCCAGAGTTGCGCGCATTACCAGCCAGACGCTGGGCTTCTATCGCGAGCCGCAGGAGTCGATGCCGCTGAAGATCCAGCAGGTGCTCGACGACGTTCTGGAGCTGCAGGAGCGGCGCTTGCAGCTTAACAGTGTCACCCTGGAGAAGGATTACCATCGCTGCGGCGAAATTCTCGGCTTCCCCGCCGAACTGAAACAGGTCTTCCTCAATCTGACCGCCAACGCCATCCAGGCCATGCCCTCGGGAGGCCGCCTGCGCGTGCGTGTTTTCGACTGGGTGGATCCCAGAACCGGACGCCAGGGTGTGCGCATCACGGTGTGCGATACCGGATCCGGCATCCGGCCGGAAGATGCCAAACGCCTGTTCGAACCTTTCTTCTCCACCAAAGCCACCAAAGGAACCGGCCTGGGATTGTGGATCAGCAAGGGAATCGTGACCAAGTACGAAGGCAGTATCCGTTTTCGCAGCATGCGTATCGGCGGCAAGAGCGCCACTTGCTTTGCCGTCTTTATTCCCGGTTCCGACGCCGGACGAAAAGCCGGAGAGAGAGCCGAGAAACGCAAAGTTGAAGCTATCGGCTCGCGCTGAGGAAGGCATTCAGCACTCAGCACTCAGCCAGCTAAAGCCTTTGGTGGCTGCTGCAGTTTCTGTGCAGTCCATGCCTCACCAAAAAGGCAGGCGTTTGGCGGTCTTTCTCCGCGTCCCGAACGTCACTCGAATGTCCCGCGATTTTGGTTTGACGCGCCTGTTCCGGTTGCGTACCCTGACCAGTGCACCCACAATTTTGTCGCCAGCCGCTAGGGGGCAGGCTGCATAAAGCCTTGCCGATTTGCTCAAAGTACGGGGAGGGCCGGAAATGAAGGAGTCGACAACCGAAACCAGAGTGGCAGGCGCGCGGGGGGCGGAACTGCAGAATATCCGGCGGCTTGCAGCCAACACGATCCGCGGGTTGGCGATGGATGCGGTTCAGAAAGCCAACTCCGGCCATCCCGGAATGCCCATGGGCATGGCCGACGCCGCGGTGGTTCTGTGGACGCGATTCTTCAAACATAATCCCGCCGATCCCGCCTGGTTTGACCGCGACCGCTTCGTCCTCTCCGCCGGCCATGGTTCCATGCTGCTCTACAGCCTGCTGCACCTGAGCGGCTTTGATCTGCCGCTCGACCAGCTAAAAGCTTTTCGCCAGTGGGAGAGCCGCACGCCGGGACATCCTGAATATGGATTGACCGCGGGAGTGGAGACCACCACCGGCCCGCTCGGACAGGGCCTGGCCAACGCCGTGGGAATGGCGGTGGCGGAACGCTGGCTCGCGGAAAAATTCAATCGCCCCGGCTTCAACCTGGTCGACCATCACACCTATGTGATTGCCAGCGACGGCGATCTGATGGAAGGCATCTCCCACGAAGCCTGCGCTCTGGCGGCTCACCTCAAGCTGGGCAAACTGATCGTCCTTTATGACGACAACGGCATCAGCATCGACGGTCCCACGTCGCTGGCCTTCAGCGAGGATGTGCCGGCGCGATTCTCCGCTTACGGATGGTTCGCGCAGAGGGTCGACGGCCACGATTCATCCGCGGTCGAAGCCGCGCTCGAGCGCGCCCGGGCCCATTCCGGTCAGCCGTGCATCATCGCCTGCAAGACGCATATTGGTTTCGGCAGCCCTAATCGCCAGGACACCGCCAAGGCGCACGGTGAGGCGCTCGGCGCCGATGAGGTTCTGCTTTCCAAAGAGAAGCTCGGTCTTCCAGTTGACAGACAGTTCTGGGTCCCCGACGAGGTTCTGGAATTCATGGGCGAGTCGGGAAGGTCGGGTGCGGATCTCGCCCAGCAGTGGAAGAAGGTGCTGGATCGCTATCGCGCTGCGCATCCTGATCTGGCCGAGCAGTTCCTGAAGGCGATCGACGGCAGCTTGCCTGAAGGTTGGGACAGCGACCTGCCTGCCTTTCCCGTGGACAAGCCTATCGCTACCCGTGCTGCTTCCGGAGCGGTGCTGGATAGAATTGCGCCGAGGATCCCCGCGCTTCTGGGCGGCTCGGCCGACCTGAGCGGATCGAACAATACGCAGCCCAGGGGAGAACGGGCGCTGAGCGGCGAAGATTTTTCCGGTCGCTACATCCATTTCGGCGTGCGCGAGCATGGCATGGGAGGCATTCTCAACGGCCTGGCTCTGCACGGCGGCGTGCGCCCCTACGGCGGAACGTTTCTCATCTTCTCCGAATACATGAGGCCCTCCATCCGCCTGGCGGCGCTGATGGAATTGCCCGTGATCTACGTGTTCACCCACGACAGCATCGGCCTGGGGGAAGATGGCCCCACCCATCAGCCGATCGAGCAACTGACCAGCCTGCGATCCATTCCCAACCTGGCGGTCTTTCGTCCCGCCGATGCCACGGAGACGGTCGAAGCGTGGCGCTTCGCGCTGGCGCGCCGCAACGGTCCCACCGCTCTGGTTCTCACCCGCCAGGCATTGCCCGTCCTCGACCGCGCGAAGTTTGCTCCGGCCGCCGGGGCAGGGCGCGGCGGATATATTCTGCGCGACAGCGCAAAGCCGCGGGTGATCCTGATGGCCACCGGGTCGGAAGTGCAGCTGGCACTGGCGGCCCACGAGGCGATGGCCGCGGATAAGATCTCCGCGCGCGTGGTCTCCATGCCTTGCTGGGAAGCGTTTGACGCGCAGCCGCTGGATTATCGCGAGCAGGTTTTGCCATCCAATATTCGCGCGCGCGTGGCCGTCGAGGCCGGCGCCACTCTGGCCTGGAGCCACTACGTAGGGCTCGACGGAGCTGTGGTGGGGATTGATCGTTTCGGCGCCTCGGCGCCCTACCAGACCTTGTATGCGAAGCTGGGCGTCACCGCCCAAGCCGTAGTGAACGCGGCGCGCAAGCTACTGAATCTGCAATAGTTACATTAGTTACCCGCCGCTCCTTTGGCGGTTTTCCTGTGCGCCGTCCGCCGCAATAATTTTTCCAGCCAACCTCTTGACAATCAGATAACAATATCATTACTATTGTCGCACTGTAACGATAACGTTACATCAGCACTTGGGAAGATGATGATGAATGCGAACTGGAAAATGGAAAGCACAGAGCCGGCCGCTGATCTCTCCGATAACGCCTCCCCGGTCTTACCCGCATCGACGGCGCAAACCAGGGCGGCTGTACCAGCGGACCGGCTCGCCCTCTTTTATGAGCCGTGCCCGCAGGGCGAGGACTGCGCCGGCGACGGGAAGCACCGGCGGCTGTTTGACTGCGATCAGGGCTGCGGCTTCCGCGGCTGCGCGGCCTGCATGGAGGTCCACGAGACGGAGCCGCACCTCGGCGATACCGAGACCACGCTGGAGAGGTTTCGCGATGGGCAGGTTTGAAAGCAGCACGAAACGCGAACAGTTTTCATGCGCGGCGACGCGCGTGAGGCGCGGTTGCGCAGCTTGCGTTCCTTGGCGGGGGCGCAGGCCGCGCGGCCGGGAGACAAGACCATGAGCAGCCCTTATGAGATCATCACCGTCCGATGCGCCCACTGCGGCAAACTTCGCCAGGAGACCAATCACTGGTTCGCGGTCAGCGTTGAAAATGGAAAGTTTCACTGCGCGCCGCTGACGGAACCTGACGGCGAGCGGCCGCGAAGCCAGGCCTCGTGGCATTCGCGATTGAAATACAGGCTGAGGAAGAACCAGGAACCGGCTTGCGGTCAGCACTGCGCGCAGCGGCTGTTCGAACGGTACCTGGCCGCGCAGGCCATGCATCAGCGCCCGGGAGCGGCGGCATGCCGAGATCAGAAGACGGCCGGCGCAGTGCTGGGGGAAGCGCATGCGGAATGAAGAGGCGCGCATTTATGAACTGGTGATGCCGGAGGAATTCCGCCAACTGCGCAGCCGGAACGCGAAACATCACGAACTATACCGGGCTATCCGCTCGATGAAAAACCTGCCTGCGGGCCAGGGGATCAAGATCAGGTGTCCGGGCACGCAGAAAGAGGCGGTCAAGATTCGCAAGGCGGCGGTGCAGATTGCCCGGCGAGAGGGAATTCCGGCGCGCACCATGCTTCGCGGCGGCTGGTTGTTTATCGAGAAGCTCAAGGGGGTGTGAGCGGATCCGCACATCGTATATCGCACGACACAAGCCGGCTTCAGCAACTCCAGAAGCCCGTTTCAGGACAACTTCCAAATCGCCGACTATCCACCCTGGGGCATGGTTTGCGGTCACACGGGCGCCTTGTCACCACCCGAGTAGCCGGGTGTGCTCCATGAGTGGCCGGTTCTGAATCGTCCCTTCCACCGCAGTAGGTTTTCAAGTCGCCTCTTGACCGCTGATGGTCGAGTCTCTACCATTGTGCTCAATTGATAGTAGAATGTCTTCCATGGCCAAAACACCGGAACGCGCGAACGTTCTTCAAGGCACTCTTGACATGCTGATCTTGCGAACTCTTCTTTATGGTCCTGCTCACGGCCACCAGATCGGCAATCATATTCAGCGGACCACGAATGATTTTCTCCAGATGCAGCACGGCTCACTTTACCCCGCGCTGCACCGGCTGGAGCGAAGGGGATGGGTCGCCTCGAAATGGGAGATGGCTCCGGAGCGGAATCGGGAATTCAAGTACTACCGGCTTACAGATAAGGGAAGAAGACAACTTGTCGTCGAAGAGGCTCAATGGAAGCAGATGGCAGAAGCTGTGGCGCGGGTGATGTGGCCCGCAGCTGAGGAGAGCTGAGATGAAATGGTGGCAGATCGGGAAACGCAATGCCGATTTGGAACGGGAACTGCAATCTGACCTTCAGCTGGAAGAAGAAGAGCAGCGGGAACACGGCATTGCTCCGGAAGAGGCCCGCTATGCCGCCCTGCGCGCGTTCGGCAATCCCAGTGTGATTAGCGAGCAAACTCGCGAGGTCTGGAGTTGGGACAGGCTTGAGACTCTTCTCCGCGAGCTAAGAATCCTCATCCGCACCCTCGCGCGGCAGCCGGGATTTTCTGCGGTGGCGATGCTGGTGATCGCCGTGGGCATCGGGGCGACGATCTCGTTGTTCACCGTCGTCTGGTCGGTTCTCCTGAAACCGCTGCCGTTCGAACGCCCGGAACAACTGGTTCGACTCTACGAAATCAGCGAGCGCTTCCCCATGAACGGACCTGCGCCGGGCATTTATGCCGAATGGAAACGCCAGAGCAAGTCGTTCTCCAGCCTCGCGCTCTATAAGGACTGGCCGCAGTACAACCTGTCGGACGGCGGCACGCTGCCCGAGCAGGTCCGCGCCACCATCTGTTCCTGGGACCTGTTCGCCACGCTCGGTGTCCAGCCCCTCATCGGACGCTCGTTCACGGCCGAAGATGATCAGCCATCCGCCAACGGCACCGCCATACTCAGTTGGGCACTTTGGAACCGCCGCTTCGGCGGCGACGCTTCCGTCGTCGGCCGCAAAATCAATCTTGACGCCAAGCCTTACACCATCATCGGCGTGATGCCGCGCTGGTTCGCCTTTCCCGACCAGAAGGTGCAGCTCTTCCTGGCCGTGTACCACGAGAGGACGCCCGAGGAAATGGCCGTAATCGATAATCACGGGTTCAGGGTGATGGGAAGACTGAAGCCCGGCGTCAGCCGCCAGCAGGCCGCGCAGGAAGTCTCTGCCATCGTACGCCGCATCCAGGACGCGCATCTCGACAACGCGTTCGTCAGCAACGGAGCAGCCATCCGCCCGCTCATCGACGCCCTGGTTGGCAACATCAAGGGCGCGTTGTACATGCTGCTGGCTGCAACCGGCTGCATGTTGCTGATCGCGTGCCTGAACGTGGCCAATCTGCTGACCGCCCGCTCCGCGGCGCGACGGCGCGAACTGGCCATCCGGACAGCGCTCGGTGGCGGTCGCCTCCGGCTAATTCGCGAGCAGCTCATCGAAACCTTCGTACTTTTCTCCGTTGGAGGAGCAGCAGGCCTCGCTCTCGCCTACGCATCTCTCCGATGGCTGGTCATGACGCGAAGCGACATGGTGCGCGTGGAGTCGATCGGCATTGACGCCGTCGTGGTCGCGACGGTCGTGGGCCTGGTGTTGATTTGTGCTCTGTTCGCCGGACTCATCCCCTTGCTGGGAAGCCGCTCCGAGAACCTGCTCGCGGCGCTGCAAGAGTCGTCGCGGGGTTCCACCTCGGGC
Organism: Candidatus Angelobacter sp.; assembly: GCA_035307585.1. Taxonomy (GTDB): domain Bacteria; phylum Acidobacteriota; class Terriglobia; order Terriglobales; family Acidobacteriaceae; genus Angelobacter. The sequence goes on along the minus strand of DATGHX010000008.1, from coordinate 1,411 downwards.
CCTTCGCGTATCGGTGTGCGCAAAGTGCTGGTGGGCGCCGAAGTTGCGTTCACCGTGGTGCTGCTCGTCAGCGCCGGCTTGTTGCTGAAGAGCTACATGCGGCTGCGATCGAACGACCTGGGCTGCGCGACCGACAACATCCTTACCCTGCATTTCACTCTTCCCGAAGCGCAGTACGGCAAGCCGGCGCAGCGGATGACGTTCTTCGACGATCTGCTCGCGCGCGTGCGTGCCTTGCCGGGAGTGCAGGCGGCGGGCCTGGTGCGGGCGGTTCCCGGTGAAGGCTACTTCGGGGATGCCGGAATCGCGGTGGCCGAGCATCCGCCTTTGCCGCAGGGGCAGTCGCAGATCGCGCTCGTTCGCTGGGCCGATCCCGGCTATTTCGCCGCCATCAAGATCCCATTGCTCCGCGGCCGAACCTTCGGCTCTGACCAGCGCCTCGACGCCGCGCATGAGGTCATCGTTAGCGCGGAGTTCGTACGACAGTACTTCCCGAATGAGGACCCGATCGGCAAACACCTCATCAGCAACGGCGATCTCGGTGGAGTGGGGCGAAGTCAGCATAGCTACGAGATCGTGGGCGTCGTAGGCGACACCCGTTTTGAGCTCCCGAGCCCGCAGGATCCGATGATGTATGTCCCCATCGACAACGGCATGGATGGTAGCGCCGCCCTCATCATCCGCGCCGCGCATGATCCGGAGAGCATGGCGCTGCCCATTCAGAAGACGATCCAGCAGATGGATCGCGAACTCGCCGTCTCCGACGTGCTCACGATGGACCAGATCATCAACAAATCATCGGTCGAAGCGAATTTTGAAGCGACTCTGCTGGCCATGTTCGCGGGTATTTCGCTGCTGCTCGCGGCCGCGGGCCTGTTCGGGGTACTCGCCTATCTGGTGGCGCAGCGCCGCTCCGAGATCGGCATCCGGCTGGCTCTTGGGGCGCAACGAGAGCACGTCCTGCGCCTGATGCTGTTCGATGGTCTCGCTCCCGCGCTCGGCGGGGCTGCCGCAGGCTCGCTCCTGGCCATCGCCGCTGCGCAACTGATCCGCTCCAGCTTGTATGCCACCGAACCGCTCGACCCTGCCGTGTTCGCCGGCGTCATCGGGCTCCTGTTCGGGGTTGCGACGGCGGCGTGCCTGCTGCCGGCGTGGCGCGCTTCGCGTGTAGAACCAGCGACGGTTCTACGCAGCCAGTGATGTCGGGCGCCGACGAGGAAACGCGACGGCCTGACGTTGCGCTATCGCTCGCCACTCCTGAGAATGTTCGTACGTCGTTGGCGAGTGACGGGCAATCCGGAAATTATTGGGGCCTAGCATCAGATCCACTCGGTCTTCGTTTGGGGGAGCCGGCCTCAAACTAAGGGCTTCAGAGACTGTTTGCGAAGCTTTCTCGGGTGCCTACGCACTC
>DATGHX010000007.1:0-2497 GCA_035307585.1 Candidatus Angelobacter sp. | reverse complement strand
GCGCGGTCTAACTCGCTTTCCAGCGCGACGGTCAAGGCTTCGTAGGCGGCCGGATTGGGACGCGGCAAGCCTAGCGGCGGCATCATGCCGGCGCGCAGTTTGCGCACCACTTTTTCCCAGGTTTCGGCGCTGTCGGCGATGCGCGCGAGATCCAGCCTGTCGAGCATCAGCCCGCCAGTTTTCAGCTTCTGGTTATGGCAGGTGACGCAATAGTGATCGAGGACGGCACGCTGCGAGGGCACACTTTGACCGTGGGCCGTCAGCGCCGTTAACAATATGGCCGCACAACAACTTACAGTTTTTATGGGCATCGCCCCCGGGCACGATGATACCGATAGGGGTGGGCCGGAGTCAAGGGTAGCGGAGGGCCGTCAGCCGTTTCGGAATTAGGGTTTGGCGAAGGGCCTTGGGGATGGCTCTGCAAGCGCCGGTGTTGGATGGTGCGTCAGGGGAATAGTAGAGCTGTATTTTCGGGAAGGGTTTTCCTGGAGGTCGGAACGTCAGGCTGAGAGAATTGTCAAAGATCGATGAGATTGCGGTCGGGGGATTAGCCGGAGCGGCAGTGGGGCTTGGTTCCGAGGGCCAGCCAGAGCAGGCGAACGAGTTCGACGGCGGAGGTCACACTCCGCTTTCCGCGATGCAGGAAACGGATGCGGTACAGTCTGCCGATGACCAGGGCCAGCAGGGTCAGAAGCCAACCAATGAGGAGACTATTGGTATGGTGATGGCAGATATGCTCCAGTCCCTGGCGCGATTTGCAATCGTTGAAGCCCTCGTTTTCAATCTCCCACCGGCTGCGAGCCATCCGGTAAAGCGATAGGCTGGGGATCTTCCGCTGGGATAGATTGGTGAGCCATTCCGCCTCGACGACGGTCCCGTCGGGGTGATGCTGGCGGTAACGGATGACGCGAACCCGCTCCCATTGCAACGTTTCCCAGGGAGAAAAATCTTCCTCGTCCCAGAACTCGATGCGGTCTGCGCCGTCCTGCAGCACCTGCTGGGGCTTGTGGCCATCGAAACGTCGCTTCACCGAAGCGGCCAACTCCGGCAGATTATCCTTGAGTCGCGCGATCACCGGCAGGCCGACATCGGCAGCGGCGTGCAGAAACGTGCTGGTGGCGTATTCGGCATCGACGACCAAGTAATCGGCAAAGCGGGGGCCCACGGCGGCGGAGGCTCGACGGAGCAAGCGCTGCCCGGCGGCATACTCGCTATCCTTCGGTCCGTAAGGCTCTATATCAAACGGCAGCGATAACCCGGCACCCACGACGCTGATCATGGCCAGGTGATGTTTGTAGCCAACGATCTGTTTTTCGGCATTGCGATAGGAGCGGCACCAATTGCAGCCGGACTCCCGGCAACGTCCCACGGTTGTGCCATCCACCGCCAGCCCGATTGAACGGCTGTTTTCAAATGCTTTGTTTCTCTTGGCCCGGTGCAGAGCATCGATCAGAGCTTGACGCGTGTGTGCCGGGTCCAACCGTTCGGTGAAGTAGCTCAACGCATCGTCGCCGAAGCCGGTCTGGAGTCCCAGCTTTCTGGGCCCAGCGTCACTCACCAGTTGTTCGATGGCGAAAAAGCTAGTCTCGCGCAACCATTGTCCGGCGAGCAGAGCCCACAGCAGAGTGCGGGCTGGTTTGCGCGGCTTCAAACGGCCATCGCCGCCATCCTGGAAAAAACGCCTCAGCCCCAGACACTTCATCGCGTAATGCTTCAGGCCATGAAGCGAGGGCCGCTTCATCGGGGTTTGAGCTTCTGTTTGCGCGCGAGCACCAACAGTTCGGCGTTGGCTGTGAGCATCTCGCGCACGGCGTCCTGAAACTCGCGGCCGGCACGCACATGCTCGGCGACGAGCTCGACCCAGTGCTTGGGTATCCGCTCGACGCGGCGCTTGCCATCGGACATGAAGGTAAGGGTCCAAGCGGAATGGCCTGGATCCTTGGGGTCGGCACAGTGACAGCCTGGCTTTCCGCAGCGCGTATGAGATTCGGTCAACGCACCCGGTAGAAGATCGTCGGGAAGGGAGAAACGGCGCAGCACCTGAAACTTGCGTTGCCGGAGGCGGGCGGCCTCCGAGCCTTTAGGGTCGCCGTACATCTTGCAGTAATTATGCTACAAGAAAAGTCATAAAGCAAGCCAATTCTTCGAACGCGAAAATAGGAATTCAAGTCCGGCTGGTGCTGGCGCCGTGCTGTGCCGGCCTGTCAGTTCATTCCGGGGGCGTCAATCCCGAAATAGCTGCCTTAGCGCCCTCGCAGGCTCCGTACAACAAAAAGGCGGACCAGCAAGCTGGTCCGCCTTGAGTGTGAGGGTGATCGAAAGCTCAGAAGCTATATTTCAAAGAGAATTGAAGGTTGCGCGCGCCTTGCGAGGTGTTCACTACCCCGGTGGGCGCGCTCTTCTGGTAGTTCAGGTCTGACGTATACTTCGCCGCCGTAAAGTCGCCGGGAACGACGTCTGTGGCATAGCCCGCTACCGTGAAAATGGGCGTGTTGAA
>DATGHX010000006.1:0-4175 GCA_035307585.1 Candidatus Angelobacter sp. | reverse complement strand
AAGCTTTTAACCGCAGAGGTCGCTGAGAAAGGCCGCAGAGAGCGCTGAGCAAATCTTTTGATTGTTGCTCTTTTCCTGACTTTGCTCTTTTCCACTCTCTCCTGTTTTGCTCTTCTCGGCGTTCTCGGCGGCCTTTCTCAGCGACCTCGGCGGTTAAAAGCTTTTCCTCCCGACTCGCGTATACTGGCACACTTCGATCATGCCGCGGCCAGTGCAGCCACCTAATTCCCGTCCAGAGCTTTCTCGCGACTTAGGAGTCAGCCACGCCACGGCCATCGTGGTCGGGACGATCATTGGCAGCGGAATTTTTCTTGTCCCGGCTGAGATGATGCAGGCCGTCGGCTCGGCCAAGCTCGTCTATCTGGCGTGGGTGGTGGGCGGGTTGCTGTCTTTTTTCGGCGCGCTCACTTATGCCGAACTCGGGGCCATGAAACCGCAGGCCGGCGGCGAGTATGTCTATGTCCGCGACGGATACGGTCCGCTGGCCGCGTTTCTCTACGCCTGGACGTGGTTTGTCATCGCCAAGCCTGCTTCGATAGCGACCGTAGTTACGGGGCTGGTGCGCATTCTGGGTACGTTTCCCGTCTTCTCTTTTTTCTCCGCCAATGTCCTCACCTCTCCCCTCGCCGTGAACTGGGGACAGATTTTTGCCATCGCCTCCGCCGTCCTCATCTCCTTTCTCAACTACCTCGGAATAAAAAAGGCGGGAGAGTTCCAACTTGTGTTCACGCTTCTGAAAATTGCCATCATCCTGGGGATCGTCGTGGTGTGCTTTAGCCCCGTCGGGAACGTACCCAGCCGCGGCTGGCAAAACTTCACCAGTACCTTCGCCGGTGCGAAGGGCGGAGTACCCGGGTTCATGGCGGCGCTTGTGGCCGCGCTGTGGGCTTACGACGGATGGAATGATCTCAACATGGTGGCCGGCGAAGTGAAACGTCCGGAGCGAAGTATTCCGATTGCATTGATTGCTGGCGTGGCCACGGTCGGCGTGCTCTACATCCTGGTCAACGCCGCCGTCCAATACGTGCTTCCAGCCAACGCGATCGCGGGCTCTCCGCGTCCCGCGTCCGATGCCGTCGCTCTGGTCATGGGGCGAATGGGTGCCAGCATTGTTTCGGCCGGAATGGCGCTGTCAATGCTGGTCACGCTGAATGGCACGATCATGAGCGGAGCGCGCGTGCCTTTCGCGGTCGCTCGCGACGGCTACTTTTTTCGTGCGCTGGCGGAGGTGCATCCGCGCTTTCATACCCCTTCGGTGGCGATTGCGGTGCAGGCGATTCTGTCGATTCTCCTTCTGCTGCTGGGTGCAAATTTCCGGCAGCTGTTCTCGCTGGCGATTTTTTCAGAATGGCTGTTCTACATGATCGCGGGCAGCACCATCTTCATATTCCGCCAGCGCGACCCGCAGGCGGCGCGTCCATATCGCATGTGGGGCTATCCTTTCGTGCCGATCATTTTCGTGGCCGTTGCCGCCGCGCTTCTCTGTTACACCTTCAAGAACGACTGGCCAAACTCCGGCTACGGAGTGCTCGTTATCCTGGCAGGGATTCCGGTGTTCGCATACTTCGCGCGGCAGCGAAGTTCCCGCGCACTTCCCGCTCAAGACTAGTCTCAATAGCTCAACCGTTTTTCCCTTGTTACTCCGGGTTTCTTCCCTGTTTTGATGGAAGCAGTCGGCTCAGCGCGCCTGAAACTCTTATCCCGCGCTCGTTTCGGGCCGCTGGTTCACAAATGGCACTACCAGGGTTACCTAAGGTCAAGAGCCGTTGACACGTTTACCCCCTGTACTCTCTCCCGTATTTTTAAGACTCCAAGTCCCGGCAACTCTCCCCAGCTGGGTCCCAGGAGTGACATTGCATGGCGACGGTTTACGGCGGATTTCAATTAGGGTTGTTGCCCGAACGCAAGATCAACAAGCGGGCAATGGTGACCAGCTACGCGTTGGTGACGTTCTTTTTGCTCATCGTCATCAACCTCGGACTGATCCTGCCGGAAAAGCTGCAACTCACCACCTATCACGTTACCGAATTGATTCCTATGCCATCGCTGCGGCCTGAGCCGGCACCCGTTGTAGAGAAGCCTGCCATAAAGCCCAAGCTGGCCCCCGTTGTAAAGCTTCACGTATTTGAACAGCCGAAATTGGTGCTGGCGCCCGAAATTCGTCGCGAGGCTCCGAAGCCGATCGAACCGCCCAAGGTGGTGGTCAACCAGTTCGCAGCGCCAGAGTTGAAGATGGCGACGGCTGCGCCCCGGCCGCAACTGGTGCACACCGGCGACTTCGGCGGCAGCTCGCAGAAGCCCACCGTCAACGCCGCGATCGCGAAAGTACAGACCGGCGGCTTCGGCGATCCCAACGGTTTAGCGGGCGCAGGCAAGCAGGGCGCGAAGTTGTATGCCGCTCCGGTCGGATCGTTCGACATGCCCGCAGGCCCAGGACAGGGCAATGGCTCGGGCGGAGCAAAAGGAATTAAAGGCACGGTCGCCAGCGCGGACTTCGGCAGCGGCGTCGCCACCGCTCCGACGGGACACGGCAACGGCAAGGGCGTCGCCACCGGCGGATTCGGATCGGAACAGGTGGTGCATAGCACCGGCCCGAAAATCGCGCAACCCGATTCCGGACCGGCATCGACTCCGGTAGAGATTACGTTCAAGCCGAATCCGGTTTATACCGACGAAGCGCGCAGCATGAGGCTCGAGGGCGAAGTGCTTCTCGAAGTGAGTTTTTCGGCGAACGGAACGCTGCATGTAAATCGCGTGGTCCGCGGCTTGGGCCATGGTTTGGACGAGGCGGCTGTGGCTGCCGCCAACAAGATTCGGTTCAAGCCGGCTTTGAATAGCGGGCAGCCGGTCGATTCCACCGCGATTGTGCACGTCTCGTTCCAGCTGGCGTATTGAAAAGTTTTGGCGAAGTTGTCCGGAGATTTGGCAGTGAAGAGTAACTCGAGTCACTGAAACCTGGAGAAAGAGTCATGCGTACTTGGAAAGCGATTTTTGCCGCGGCTCTGCTGGCCGCTCTATTGGCTTCGATGCGCGCGGTCGCACAACAAGCGGCCAATTCACAGCCGTCGGCGCCCGACGCGACGCAGCCGGCAACACCAGTTGCCCCGACAACGGCGCCGCAGGCCACCACGGCACAGCCGACCGCCACTGCGGCCGCGCCATCCACCATGGACGACGTGGTCAATCTATTCATTGAGCGCGAGCACACGCTGATCAAAGTTCTCTCGGCCCGCACTCCGGTGGTGGAGACTTACTTGCAGAATCTCACCTCCGATCCCGTACTCGGTCCCGTGCCCAGCGCCGATCATTATTTCCTGGGACGCATGGATATGGGCGCAACCGGCGACCGCCAGGACTACCTGAAGGAAGGCGATCGCAGCATGCAGAGCCGTCTGATGGGCGGCTTCCAGAAACTTTACAAGGTCCAGTATCAGCCCCTGGGCTTTTCCTGGATGGTCTATGCGGATCGCACCGACTTCGATCGCGAGCACTATGACTTCACCTACGTGCGCCGCGAATTTCTCGGCGACGTGCGCTGCCTGGTATTCGACGTTACCCCCAAGAAGGGCTCCGGCAAAGGCCGCTTCCTCGGCCGCATATGGGTGGAGGATCAAGGCTTCAACATCGTGCGCCTGAATGGAACTTACGCACCGGCGCCGCGTAACTCGCTTTTCTTCCACATGGACAGCTGGCGCTTGAATCTCATTCCCGGTTACTGGGTGCCCTCCTACATTTATAGCGAGGAAGGCGACTTCAGCGCCGGGGCGAAAAACAAGGAAGCCTTCAAGGCGCAGACCCGCATCTGGGGCTATGACCTGAAGAAGGGCGGCAAGGACAACGAGTTGACGCAGATTCGTGTGGATGCCGTGACCGACGAAAGCGCGGCGGCACACGATGCATCTCCGCTGCAAGCCGAGCGCGTTTGGCAGCAGCAAGCCGAAGACAACGTCGTCGATCGCCTGACTAACGGCGGCCTGCTAGCACCCGCTGGCGAAGTCGACCGGATTCTTCAGACCGTAGTCAACAACCTGGAAGTCACCAACAATATCGACCTGCCACGCCCGGTTCGTACCCGCGTCCTGCTCACTTCTCCGCTGGAAACTTTCAGCGTTGGCAACACCATCGTGATCAGCCGCGGACTCGTCGACGTTCTTCCCGACGAGGCCAGCCTGGCG
>DATGHX010000005.1:0-2130 GCA_035307585.1 Candidatus Angelobacter sp. | reverse complement strand
CCTGTTTGGCTTGATTGGCAGGGGAGACCGGGAGATTGATCGCATCCTGTTCGCCTGGATTCGTGATCAGAGCATCAGTGAGATGGGCGATCGGGTGATGACATGCGGCTAACCACCGCCGGGATACCATTGCATTTCGGTCCGGCGGTCGTGGGAAAGATCGCGACACGCGCCATACCAGGGGTGGATCGATCCGACAAGATTCTCGTCGCGCCGCTAGATGAGCACGGTGTGGATGACGCCCAGGGTTTTCGAGCGTTTATCACCACCTCGCGGGCACAAGACAACACAGCAGTAATCGACGCGCTGACGTTGCCGATTGTACATTCCGTGCGAGAAATCGACCACCTCCGCGATGGTGATATCGGTGCGTGTCAACGAAAATGAGACACACGGCATGAAAGTTTAGGGAGTTTTTTCCTCCGAAGGTGGGCGGTTGATCCAGACCTGGGAGGGCAGCTCCGGTGGACGGGGCGGTTTTCGGACGAAGCGTTCGGGATGCGCTCGGAAGGCGGCGTCCAGGACCACCTGGCGATGCGCCAAGATGTGAGCGGCCTGGCCGTGGTGGACCATGGCCGGCGTCATCAGACCAAGGCCAGAGTGGTGGTGCTGGTGGTTGTACCACTGGAAGAAGGACTGGCAGAAGCCGCGAGCGTCTTCGATGGAACCGAAGCGATCTGGGAAGCCGGGGCGGTATTTGAGGGTGCGGAACTGACTTTCCGAATATGGATTGTCATCGGAAACATGCGGCCGGCTGTGGGTTTTGACGACGCCCAGATCGGCCAGCAGCAGAGCCACCGGTTTGGATTTCATGGAAGAGCCGCGATCGGCATGGACGGTGAGTTGGCCGGGCGCGATGTTTTGCTTCAGGCAGGTGTGTTCGATGAGCCGCTTGGCCAGCACGGCGCTTTCGCGGTAGGCGATCATCCAACCGACGACGTAGCGGCTGAAGACATCTAAGACGACGTAGAGATGATAGGCGGTCCATTTCACCGGACCGCGCAGTTTAGTGATGTCCCAGCTCCACAACTGATTGGCTTCGGTAGCCAGCAACTCCGGTTTCTGATAGGGCGGATGGGTGAGCTGATCGCGGCGTTCACGGCTTTCGCCACCGGCTTCCAGCAAGCGGTACATGGTGCGGATCGAACAATGATAACGGCCTTGATCGAGCAGGGCCGCGTAGACCTGTGCCGGCGAGCAATCCTGAAAACGCTCCTCATGAAGACAAGCCAGTACGGTGGACTGTTCACTTTCTGATAGTGCTCGCGCCGAATGCCGCTGCCCCTTTTCTGAAGAAGGCACAGCCAGGGGAGAACGTTGGCATCTGCGACGGCGATACCAACTGGCGCGCGGAACCGCCAGCGCCTGGCAGGCTCGTTTCACGCCTGCGATGGGAGTGAGTTGATCCATGGCAGCCATGATCACTTCTATGTGTCTGGAGTCTCCGCGATGGGATGACCCAACAGCTTGGCCACTTTTTTTTGAACATCGATGATGATGTGCGCCTTCTCCAGATCTTCCTGTAACCGCTGATTCTGACGGCGCAGCTTTTCGTTTTCGCTGGTCAGCGGATTGCGCCGCGGTTGCGGACCCCGCTTCTGGGAGAAAGCCTGGCGCACAGCGGCATCGCGCTCCTTCCGCCAGCCGTGCAACGTGGAGGAATAGATTCCCTCCCGCCGCAGCACGGCGCCAATGCCGCCGTGCCCCGTGGCACGATCCACTTCCTCCAAAATCCGCTTCTTATCTTCCGCGCTGAACTTGCGCCGCTCCGGCTTGGCCGGTACCTCCGGGTCTGAACTGGCTAGGAAAGGAACAGCAATCTTGCTCTCGCTCACGATGATTCTCCTTGCCGCCCTGCTCTGTAATTATGGCCGCGGTAAGTGTCTCATCATTATTGGCACGGAGGGGCCGATCAAGCTATCCAAAGCCGGAGAACTATGTAGAGCCTCTCCCTACTGCTGACCAAGTTCGACACCTTCGCGTAAGTCGTCTATGGGCCGCAACCAAGCCCGACGCGAGCCTTATGGAGAAACACTTTAAGGCAAGCTTGAAGAACCTGTTGGACAACCAAGGCCTGCCTCCGGAAAAAGTCAGCAGGTTGTTGCAACCTCTGGCCGAGTTGACGAGCAC
>DATGHX010000004.1:0-2006 GCA_035307585.1 Candidatus Angelobacter sp. | reverse complement strand
GTCTGACAGGTAAATCGACCCGGTTTCAGCGCCGAATAGCGAAATCACCTGCCGGAGCGTGAGGTTCAGAATTTCGTCGAGATCGAACGACTGGGTGGCGATCACCGCCATCGCGTTCAGCGCATTCAACTCGCGGTTGCGCCGGCGCATTTCGTCTTCGACTCGCTTCTTCTCGGTCATATCGAGCAGGAAGCCCTGGTACCGCTCCACTTTTCCTGCCCCATCGCGCGTGGCAAAACTGCTCTCCGCCGCCGTGAGCTGCGCTCCATCTTTCCGCTTAAGCGTGACTTCGAAGTTGCGCACGAAATTGTGCGCGTCAATTTCCTTGCGGAAAGCCTCGCGCTGCTCCGCCGAAACATAGACTTCCGAGTTGATATTCAGCGCCATCAACTCTTCGCGCGTCTCGTAGCCCAGCATCTGCACGAACGCGTCGTTGCAATCGAGCAGCTTGCCTTCCGGGGTCGCGACAAACACGCCCTGCTGCACCTGCTCGAAGAGCAATCGGTAGCGCTCTTCCGCGCTGCGCCGGTCCGTGGTATCGCGAATGACGTGAATCGTTCCCTTCTGCTTGCCGCCCTGCTCCGAGTAGGAGGAGGTCGAGACCATCGAATACCCGCCAAAACACGGGTCAGGTCCCTCCACAAAATCCACATCCCCGCGCGAGCAATACGGACAACCCGTCCATTTCGCAAAAGTATGCGGGAGCGCGTCCTCGCAGGGATTGCCCATCACGTCCGCGGGAGCCAAGCCCAGGTGTTGCAGGAGCGCTTCATTCGCCTTGGTAATGACGAATTCCGCGTCGTGCGCCAGGATTGCATCCTGGATCGAATCAAAGGTGTTCATCCACTGCCGCTGCGAGCGCAATACCTGCTCCAGCAACCGCAGATTCTCCGCGGCAATCCCGACCTGGCTCGCCGCCGTGTGCAGAAAATCCATCTCTTCCGGTGAGTACGAATAGGTGTGCGCCTTTCCCAGCGCCATCGTGCCCACCGCTCCCTTCTTCCCGTGCAGCGGCACCAGCACGATATGCTCGAGTTTCTCGTCGTCAAGGTAGGCTTTTACTGAAGGCATCATTGCGGTTGCCTTCACTACGGTTGGCTCCTGCTTCGCCAAAGCCTTCTGCACGGCTTCGTCGAGATGGATCAAGTTCGCGCCCTTCAGGAACTCCGAAGAGACGCCGACGTGGTTCGTGATCGCCGCCGTCTGCTCGCTATCCACCGGCCGGAACCACGCGCCCTTCGCGTTCACCACTTTCTTCAGCTCTTCCAGGGCCGACTGCATCATGGGCCCATGCTGCTGCGTGCGTGCAATCGCGGTGGTGAGCGAGTCGATCAGTGCCAGCCGCTCGGTCCGCGCCCGCGAGTCATCAAAGACCAGGAACAGCATGCTTACCCCGAGCAGCAGGTCCGCCATCAGGAACACGCCACCCGGCACCCAGCCCGTCAAGGGCGCCCAGTCCAAGTGCAAGAACAGTAAGCTCAATCCCAGCAGCCAAGGCCCAATCTCAACTCGTCCCCAGCGATACCGGATCAGTTGAATCGCCGCGCCCACGGCCAGAACCCGGTAGGCGATTTCCAGCGGCACCCGCAGCAGGATTTCGTCAGGCCAATACAGCAGGCGCGCGACCGCAAACGTCATCACGGAGCCGGTGATTATGAACAGCGGCAGAATGTGTTTTTCAGCGTGGCTGTACAGGAGAATGGAGGCCGCAAACAGACACACCGCCAGCACAAACGCAGACTGCGAGATGCCCTCTAGCTCGGACGGGGTCGCGAACGCCGCTGGATTCCCACCAAACCATTGCGACACACCATAGGCCAGCCAGCCCAGACTCCACACCAGGAGGAAGCGTTCGCGAAATGTCCGGAAAACCAGGATAGTCGCGGCCAACATGATGAAAGCGGCCGACTCCTGGGCTGTCAGCTTCGGGACGGCGAACTCGCCGGCCGCATACCAGACACAAAGTGGAAGGTTCATTGCGTTTCGCTTGCTTGAGCGCTCGTTTT
>DATGHX010000003.1:0-198741 GCA_035307585.1 Candidatus Angelobacter sp. | reverse complement strand
GGGGCAATCCACGTGCGCGTAGTGCCGATTGGTCGTTTCGTACTCCACGTGCGCCGTGGCAATCGTGATGCCGCGCTCCCGCTCTTCCGGAGCGTTGTCGATCGAATCGAACGAACGGAACTTGATCTTGGGGTTGTGCTTAGACAACACCTTGGTGATGGCCGCCGTCAGCGTGGTCTTCCCGTGGTCGATGTGCCCGATCGTTCCCACGTTCACGTGCGGCTTGCTGCGATCAAATTTTTCCTTTGCCATATATCAGCCTTTAGCTCCTGGCTCTTACCCTTTAGCTTTTTAAATCCTCAAAAAGTCTCTTATCTCGTCAGGCCGAAACCGGACCCGCATCGTCGCCTTCGTCCGTCTCGCCGGAGTAAAACGCTCCGAGAAACGTCTCCTGCTCGACGAACTCCTTACCCGCCAGCCAATCGCGAAAGCGCTCAAGGTCGGCCTGGTACAAATCGCGAAAAAGCTCGAAACTGCGGTGCGATCTCCAAAGATCGCGGACTTCACAGCACCTCTGCCCGATCCACCTCAACTCGGTCCCGATGTAATCCTGAGACCGCGGCCCCAACAAACTTGCCCAAACGCCATCGCCGGCAAACACCAGCTCAAAATCCTTCTCGCAACCTTCTCTCACCCGAAACTCACGTGCGATCACGAACCGTGCGTTCCCGCTAAGTCACCTCGCCGGGGCCTTGCCTTGCACCTTGGCCACGATCTCCTCCGTCACCGAGCGCGGAGCTTCGTCGTAGTAGGCAAAGTGCATGGAGAACGTTGCGCGGCCTTGAGTATTCGACCGCATCTGCGTGGCGTATCCAAACATCTCCGCCAGCGGCACCATCGACTTGATCACCTGCGAGCCGGCACGATGCTCCACGCCTTCAATGCGCCCGCGCCGCGAATTCAAGTCGCCGATGATCACGCCCATGAACTCTTCCGGAACCACTACTTCCACCGACATGATCGGCTCCAGCAGAACCGGCGAAGCCTTGCGCGCGGCTTCTTTGAAGCCCATCGAGGCCGCGATCTTGAAGGCCATTTCGTCCGAGTCCACTTCGTGGTAACTGCCGTCGTACAGGGTGACTTTGATGTCCACCATGGGGTAGCCGGCCAGAACGCCGCCTTCCAGGGCTTCTTTAATTCCCTGCTCGATCGGGCGGATAAATTCCTTGGGCACTGAGCCGCCCGTGATGTCGTTGATGAACTCGAAGCCTTTGCCTTTTTCGTTGGGATCCACGTACAGCTTGACATGACCGTACTGTCCGCGGCCGCCGGTCTGGCGAATGTATTTGCCTTCGGCTTCCGCGTGCTTGCGGATGGTCTCGCGATAAGCTACCTGCGGCTTGCCGACATTGGCTTCAACCTTGTACTCGCGCATCATGCGGTCGACGATGATTTCCAGATGCAGCTCGCCCATACCGCTGATGATGGTCTGCCCGGAATCGGGATCGGTCATGACCTTGAACGTGGGATCTTCCTGGGCCAGGCGGCCCAGCGCCATGCCCATCTTTTCCTGATCGCTCTTCGTCTTCGGCTCAACCGCCACCGAGATCACCGGCGCCGCAAACTGGATCGACTCCAGCAGGATCGGAGCTTTTTCGGAGGAAATCGTGTCGCCGGTGGTGACGTTCTTCAATCCGACGCAGGCGCAGATATCGCCGGCGAAAATTTCGCTGATCTCTTCACGCTTGTTGGCGTGCATCTTCAGCAGCCGCCCAATGCGCTCGCTCCGGCCGCGGGTAGTGTTGAGCACGCTGTCGCCAGTCTTTAAATGTCCTGAGTAAACGCGCACAAACGTCAGCTGGCCGACAAAGGAATCGGCCATGATCTTGAAAGCCAGCCCTGCGAAAGGCTCTTTGTCGTCGGCCTTGCGCTCCAGCTTCTTTTCCGGATGATCGGGATCAACGCCTTCGGCGGGAGGAATATCGAGCGGGGAGGGCAGATAATCGACCACGGCGTCCAGCAATGTCTGCACGCCCTTGTTCTTGAACGCCGTGCCGCACAGCACCGGGAACAGCTTCAGGCTGACCACGCTTTTGCGCAGCGACTTGCGCAGCTCGTCGGGCGTTATGGTTTCGCCTTCCAGGAACTTGTGCAGCATCTCGTCGTCGTTTTCGGCGACGCTTTCCACCAGCTGCGCGCGGAAAGCCTCGGCTTTCTTGGCCAAATCGGCTGGGATTTCCTGAATATCGTACTGCGCGCCCAGGGTCTCGTCGTTCCACACGATGGCCTTCATGTCGATCAGATCGACGACGCCTTTAAATTTCGCTTCCTGTCCGATGGGAATCTGAATGGCTACGGGGCGGGCATTGAGACGCTTGCGGATAGTATCGACGGCATGCTCGAAATCGGCGCCCATCTTATCCATCTTGTTGATGAAGCAAATTCGAGGCACTTCGTATTTATCGGCCTGGCGCCATACCGTTTCCGACTGCGGCTCTACGCCGTGCACGGCGTCGAACACGGCCACAGCGCCGTCCAGCACGCGCAGCGAGCGTTCCACCTCGGCGGTAAAGTCCACGTGGCCGGGGGTGTCGATGATGTTGATGCGGATGTCGCGCCACACGCAGGTGGTGGCGGCGGAGGTAATGGTGATCCCGCGCTCCTGCTCCTGCTCCATCCAGTCCATGGTGGCGGTGCCTTCATGCACCTCACCCAGGCGGTGGGTGATGCCGGTGTAATAAAGGATGCGTTCAGTCGTAGTAGTCTTGCCGGCATCGATGTGGGCCATGATGCCGATGTTTCTACAACGGTCTAATGGAACCTGTCGGGGCATTCTTTTAATTCTCTCTGCGTAGAGACGCGAAACTGTCGCATCTCTAAGACGTGGCAATGCCACGTCTCTATGTCAAAATCTCTTTACCAGCGATAGTGTGCAAACGCCTTGTTGGCTTCCGCCATGCGATGC
Source organism: Candidatus Angelobacter sp. (assembly GCA_035307585.1). Classification (GTDB taxonomy): domain Bacteria; phylum Acidobacteriota; class Terriglobia; order Terriglobales; family Acidobacteriaceae; genus Angelobacter. The sequence goes on along the minus strand of DATGHX010000003.1, from coordinate 195,836 downwards.
ACGTCTTCCTTTTTCTTAATGGCCGCGCCGCGGTTGTTGGCCGCGTCCAGCAGCTCGTTGGTCAGCTTGTCGATCATTCCCTTTTCGCCGCGCTCGCGGGCATAGCCCACGATCCAGCGGATGGCCAGCGAGGTGCGCCGGTCGGGATTCACCTCGACGGGCACCTGGTAGTTGGCGCCGCCGACGCGCCGGGTCTTCACTTCCAGCAGTGGCTTGGCGTTCTCCACCGCCTTCTTGAACAGCTTCAGCGCCTCATCGCCACCTTTAGACTGCAGGTTCTCCATCGACTTGTAAAAGATGCTCTGGGCCGTCGACTTCTTGCCGCCCCACATCATGGTGTTGATGAACTTGGTCACCAGCTGCGAGTTGTAAATCGGGTCGGCCAGCGGGTCCCGCTTCGGCACATGTCCTTTTCTTGGCATAAATCTTTAAGTCCTCTTGAAAACTCTCAAGATCCATCGCGTTGCGCGATCACTTCGGTCGCTTGGCGCCGTATTTCGATCTTCCCTGCCTGCGGTTGGCGACGCCGGTTGCATCCAGCGTTCCCCGCACTACGTGATAACGCACTCCGGGCAGGTCTTTCACGCGGCCGCCGCGGATCAGCACGATCGAGTGCTCCTGCAGGTTATGGCCAACGCCGGGAATGTAGGTTGTGACTTCAATCCCGTTGGTCAGGCGCACGCGCGCCACTTTGCGCAGCGCCGAGTTCGGCTTTTTGGGCGTCTGCGTGTAAACGCGGGTGCACACCCCGCGCCGCTGTGGCGAAGCCTGCAACGCCGGGCTGGCAGTCTTGTAATTGGGAGCCTGCCTGCCTTTGCGAACGAGCTGATTAAATGTCGGCATAGTTTTTTCGCTTGTTTCAGTCTGCCTTTTCCTGCACTCAAACCGGTGTTCATTCCGCGGACAACCGCTGCACGCCCGCACACTTCGGGCCCGGCCTGACCCTGGCTCGCCAAGGCTGGTTCCGGCACTCGGAACCATGCTTCCGCTTTCGCTTTCGCGGAGATTTTCCAGTTGCCTAACGGTGGCGGGAAACGACGGTGGCACCGAGCCGGGGTAACCCGAAGGCGCTCCGTTTCGTCTTTCCCTGGACCGCATACCCTTCCTAGGGGAAGGTCGCGCGGACCATTTCAGCGAGGCATGCCCTGCAAACGGACCGAAATCCTCGGGCTATCTAACTCTAAGAGCTTACAACAATAGCAAGCTGTCTGAACTCGCAGAACCCTCTTAATATAGCAACCGGGTCGCATTTCCGTCAATCGCGTGCCCACCCAGGGACACCGCAAGCCGTCCGGTAATCAGGAGAGTAACCGTCGGGAAAGCGCCGGCGAGAGATTTTCAACGGGTTTTGCACCCTAGAGGCGCAAGAACTCGCGATCACAGGCATTCTTTCAGCGGGGTACGTGTGCCTTGAAGAAATTCGCTGCGAAAACTACACGGAATCCGAATCTTCCAATATCATCATTGTTTTGTTCATACGGTCCGTCCAGCACAGGCTGGACGGGGAGGTAGCATGCAGTCTTGCGCCCTGAAAGTCGGGTTGGTAGCCGCCCTGGCCTCTGTTTTGGCTGGGTGCGGAGGAAGCGGCCCGAAGACCACCGAAACAGGCACAGTCGCCCAGGTTACTCTGACCCCATCTTCGATCTCCGTGGTTTCCGGCGAAGTCCTGCAGCTGAGCTTCTCTGCCGTCAACTCGACAGGAAGCGCGGTAAGTCCCACCCCGACCTTCACGTTCCATTCGTCCGACACCAGCGTGGCCACGGTCTCTCCTAGCGGACTGGTATGCGGCGGAATCTGGGACTCGTTCTTCGTCGTGTGCAACGCTTCCGACTCCCACGGGAATCCGATAGTCGGCACCGCGCTGATTACCGCCTCCGCAGGCGGAGTCAGCAGCGCTCCCAGCCAGGCCACAGTGCATCAATCGGTAACCTCCATCACCATCAGTCAGACATCGGGCAATGTGCTCCCTGCCTGCAACTCCATCCCGCAGACTTCGCAACTGCAGGCCAAGGTCTTCCACAACGCAACCGATATAACCACCCAGGTTGGACCGGTAAACTGGAGTTCGTCGGCGGCCAGCGTGGCCTCGATTGACGCCAATGGCGTGGCCACTGCCCGCGCTCCGGGCCTTACCAGCGTGGTGGCCAGCGTGGGAACCGTGTCTTCACCATTCTTCAGTCTGAAGACCTGCATGCCTATTCAGATCACGCTGCACATCAATGGAGATGCGGCCGGACAACCTACCGAGTCGGCGACCATGAACGTCACCGATACCAGGACTATTGAGGCGGATATGGTGGATGAACAGGGCATCACCACCAACAGTGCCCCTGTCTCCATTCTCAGCAACAACACAGAGGTTGCCGCCTTGACCGGGACGACCTTGACTGCTGAATCCCCGGGAGGAGCAGGTCTTATCGCGGCGTGCATTCCCCCGAGTTGCGGAGCCGGCCTGAACACCATCGTATACAGCAATGTTTTCAGCGTTCTGGTAAACAGCAGCAGCCCGGTGACAACCATTTACGCTACCAGTTCCTTCACCCCGCCCAGTGGAACTACGCCGACCATTGTTCCCATCGACACCAGCAAGACCCCAATCGTAGCGGGCACAGCCCTCAACTTGCCGGGAACACCGAACTCGCTGGTTTTCAACGCCGCCGGCAGCAAGGGATATATGGGCACCAGCGCCGGAATCGCGGTTTTGGATACCGCGGCCAATACTGTGACTGCAGTGGATCCTTTTATCGGCAAGGTGCTCGCGGTTTCGCCCGACGGCAACACGGTAATTCTCTCCAACGCCGCCAACGATCCCAGTACAGTGACACCGATCGAGACCGACCTTCCCAGCCAGAGACTGGTCATCCTGAGCGCGGCCAATAACACGGTGCAGAGCTTTGTTCTTCCCGGAGCCATCGCCGCCAGCTTCACCGGCGACAGTTCCAGGGCTTATGTCGTAGTCAACGATGGCAACCCCGCCGACAACGGCAACGTGTATGTGTTTTCCAATTTTGAGACGCTGCATACCGTCGCTCTCACCCTCTCGCCCGGCGCGGTCGGCAACAGCGTGGCGACGGTTGCGGGTAGCGCTTACGCGCTCTTCGCTACGAATTCCGGGCTGCAAGTGATGGCCACGTGTAACAATGCTCAGCAACCGATTGCCAACAACCCGTCAACTAATAGCCAAGCACTTCAGCTGGTTAGTGCAATCCTGAATTCCAACATTGTGGTGGCGGTCGATGCCACCGGCGTCGATATTGAGACCGCAACTATCAATTCGATCCTCTCCACCAATCCCCCGCTTCCTTTCACACTGACTCCCGCGGATTGTGCTCCGCCGGTTAGCTTCAGCAATCAATTCGTCGATTTTGGGCTTGGCCCCTTCACGGCTCGCCAGCTTCTTACTCCAACCAACGGGGTAGGAGGCAACAACGGGTCTCACGTTGTTGTCCTTCCCGCAGGGATGAACAGCCTTCTGGTATCGGTACCCGGCGGTGGCGGAGAGACTATTCCCCTGGCCGGCAGCGGCACGGAACCGGTCAGCGGTGGGATGACGCTGGACGGGAACACTGTGTGGGTGGGCGTAGCCGGCAGTAATGACGTGCACCAGATCGCGCTGACCTCAGATCCCAGTAAGGCCGACATCCTGCAGATACCGATGTCGTTCAAGAAGAGCGATGGCTCGGCCGCACCTCCGAACATCGTGGTCGTAAAGCCTCACTAGAGAAAGGTTTGGCCTTGCCCCGCGCTGCTTCTTCTTCCTATCGCGGACGGCTTGCGCCTTCCCCCACGGGTTACCTGCACCTGGGCCACGCCCGCACCTTCTGGGTAGCTCATCAGCGGGCGCGCGCAGCGGGTGGAAAGCTGATCTTTCGCAACGAAGATCTTGACCAACAGCGCTCCCGGGCGGAATTTGTGGGCGCCATGTTTGAAGACTTGCGCTGGCTCGGGCTGGAGTGGGACGAAGGCCCCGATGTGGGCGGCCCTTACGCTCCGTATGATCAGAGCCGGCGGCGCGACTTCTATCTCCAGGCCTGGCGCAGCCTGCGCGACAGCGGATTGATCTATCCGTGCTCCTGCTCGCGCAAAGACCTTGCCCGCGCCCTTGAAGCTCCCCATGAGGACGATGAGGAAATTCCTTATCCCGGAACCTGCCGCGGCAAGGCCTCGAGTGCTCGCGACTGGGATCAGCCGGCCGGGAGCAGCTGGCGCTTTCGCGTGCCCGACGGCGAAGCAATCCGGTTCAGCGATCGCTTCTTTGGACCCCAGAAGTTCACCGCCGGCCGCGACTTTTCAGACTTCCTGGTCTGGCGGCGCGACGATGTTCCTTCCTATCAATTGGCGGTTGTAGCCGACGATGCCGCCATGGACATCAGCGAAGTGGTGCGCGGCGCCGATCTCCTGAAGAGCGCCGCCCGCCAGACTCTGTTGTTTCGCGCGCTGAAGGTGGACCCTCCCGGCTACTTTCATTGTCCCCTGCTGCGCGATGAAAACAATGTCCGTCTGGCCAAGCGCCATGAATCACTGAGCTTAAACACTTTGCGTCACCAGGGAGTGACTCCCGAATCCCTCCGCGCCAAATTCGCTGGAGAACTGGCATGGGATAAGGGCCTGGCTCACTGATCTCGGCCTTGCACACGGCACTCCCGACGGCAACAGCTCCGCATTTCCTGACTGGTAGAATGTTTCTCCGATATGAGAACCCCTGTCCTGTGGTTCGCGCTGTGTACGGCGAGCTCTGTGCTGGCCCAGCCGCTTCCGCCAGCGCCGAAAGCGCACGTCACCGACATTAATCCCAAGCCCGGCTTCTTTAACGAACCGTCGATCGCCATCAATCCCAGGAATCCCAAACAGATCGTGGTGGCCTGGCAGGTGACAGCCAGCGCCGCGTACTCCAATGACGGCGGGCAGACCTGGACTACCGCCGAAGGCACAGCCCCCAAGGAGTATCGCGTCTCCGGCGACGTTTCCGTGACCTTTGACGCTTCAGGCCGCGCCCAGCTCTGTTACATCGCCTTTGACCGGCTGGGTACCAGCCAGTACTGGGCGCGCGGCGCAACGCGTAACGGCATCTTCGTTCGCCGCTCTACAGACGGCGGGGCCACCTGGGAGAGCAACGCCGCCACGGTAATCGCCCACGATTCAGTCCCCGGCATCCCGTTTGAGGACAAACCTTATATCGTCGCTGACACCGTCAGCAGCCATCCCGGAAACCTGTACATCGGCTGGACACAGTTCACGCTTGCCGCCAGCGACATGCTGTTCTCGCGCTCCACCGACGGCGGGCAGAGCTGGTCGAATCCGATCAAGCTCAACGGCGTTTCGGGCCTGCCTCGCGATGACAACGGCGCTCTCGAAGGTTTTGACGCCGCTATCGGTCCCGATGGAGATATCTACACCGTCTGGGACGGCCGCGACGGCATCATGATGGCCACTTCACAAAATGGAGGGCAAAGCTTTTCCCGGGACCGTCGCATCATCGCCGCCGGGCCGGGATACTTCGGCATCAGCGGGGTCTCGCGCTCTAACGGATTTCCCCAGATCGGAATGGATCCGCGCGGCGGCAAAAAAGGCGGCAAACTTTACGTCTCCTGGAGCGACTACACCAACGGTGACGTCGACGTGTTTGTCGCCTCCTCGTCCGACCACGGGCGGACATGGAGCGCTCCCGCGCGCGTGAATAGCGATCCCATCCACGACGGCAATGACCAGTTCTTTCAGTGGATGGCGGTGGATCCTGTGAGCGGCGCCGTGAACCTGGTCTTCTACGACCGTCGCGGCAACAACGAAGACACCACGGTCACCTTGGCCCGATCCACGGATGGCGGCAAGACTTTCACCAACTACGCGTGGGACAGCGAGGCCTTTTCCGCCGATGGAGACTTCCTGGGTGATTACGTAGGCATCGCCGCTTACGGCGACAAGGTCTTTGGAGCGTGGGCCCACCAGACGTCGGAAGCGGCCAAAGAGGAACGCGGCCGGCGGACGCGCACAACGGTGCGCGTGGGATCAGCGGATTTTAATCCATAGCAGTCAGCATTCAGCAAAAAGCGCCCAGCCAAACAAGAGCCGGTATGACCACGGGAAGTGCGGGTAAAAGCGGTCGTTGCTCCGCGCGCACGAACCGCCGGGGGGTCTTCCCATATCAAGATTGTCTATTGGGCTGAATGCTGAGTGCTGATTGCCGAGTGCTTTTCTTCAGCCCCTCTTCCCCGCTACTTCCAGCCGGGCGTTGGCGCGATCAAGCGCGGCCTGGGCTTCGGGATTGCCTTCGCTGCCCGCCTGTTTCAGCTTCGACTCGGCTTTCTCCCTGGCTGCCTGAGCGCGTGCCACGTCGATGGCTTCCGCCTTCTCCGCGGTTTCGGCCAGGATGGTTACCTTCTCCGGCAACACTTCCGCGAAACCCCAGGCCACGGCCAGTCGCCTGGTCTGACCGGCGGCGTGGTAGGTAATCTCGCCCACGGCGATCTCGGTGATCAGCGGCGCGTGACCGGGAAGAATGCCCAGGTAGCCGCCCTTGCCCGGCATGGTGATATCATCCACCGCTTCCTGCACCACCAGGCGTTCCGGCGTGACGATCTCGAGTTGGATGGTGCCTGCCATGGATTTCTACGCCGCAGCTTCCGCGCTCTTCATCTTCTCGGCTTCCGCCAGCACGTCCTCGATGGGGCCCTTCATGTAGAAGGCCTGCTCCGGGATGCTGTCGTGCTTGCCGGAGATGATCTCCTTGAAGCCGCGCACCGTGTCGGCAATCTTCACGTATTGCCCCTTGTGTCCGGTGAACTGCTCGGCCACGTGGAACGGCTGCGACAGGAAGCGCTGCACCTTGCGCGCGCGGCCCACGGTCAGCTTGTCGTCTTCGCTCAATTCTTCAATGCCCAGAATGGCGATGATGTCTTGAAGGTCTTTGTACCGCTGCAGGATTCGCTTCACGCCCTGCGCGACTTCGTAGTGTTCCTGGCCTACGATGTGCGGATCGAGAATGCGCGAGGTGGAGGCCAGCGGATCGACCGCAGGATAAATTCCGATCTCGGTCAGCGCCCGGTTGAGCACGGTGGTGGCATCAAGGTGAGCGAATGTGGTGGCCGGCGCCGGATCGGTGAGATCGTCGGCCGGCACGTAGATGGCCTGGACTGACGTTACGGAACCGCGCTTGGTGGAGGTAATGCGCTCCTGCAGCTCGCCCATCTCCGTGGCCAGGTTGGGCTGGTAGCCTACGGCGGACGGCATGCGTCCCAGCAGCGCCGAGACTTCCGATCCCGCCTGGGTAAAGCGGAAGATGTTGTCGATAAAGAGCAGCGTATCCGCGCCTTCTTCATCGCGGAAGTATTCTGCGACCGTGAGCGCGGTCAAAGCTACGCGCAAGCGCGCTCCCGGCGGCTCCGTCATCTGGCCGTAAACCAGCGCGGCTTTCGATTCTTCCGGGACGCCCGGCTTGATGACCTTGGATTCGGTCATTTCCAGCCACAGGTCGTTGCCTTCGCGGGTGCGTTCGCCCACGCCGGCGAACACCGAGTAGCCGCCGTGCTGCTTGGCCACGTTGTTGATCAGCTCTTGAATGATCACCGTCTTGCCCACGCCGGCGCCGCCGAACAATCCGATCTTGCCGCCCTTCAAAAAAGGCTGGATGAGATCGATGACCTTCACGCCGGTCTCAAACATCTCCGTCTTGGTCGACTGCTCTTCAAAACTCGGAGCAGGACGATGGATAGGCAGTCTCTTGGTGGCTTTAATGGGGCCAAGATTATCCACCGGCTCGCCGATCACGTTGATCACGCGCCCCAGCGTGCCTTTGCCCACGGGCACGGCGATGGGCCCGCCAAGATCGATGGCCTTCATACCGCGCACCATGCCGTCGGTGGCCTCCATGGCTACGCAACGCACGCGGGCTTCGCCCAGGTGCTGCTGCACTTCAAGGATGACCTTGATAGGCGTAGGAACGTTGAACCCCTCGCTGGTCACCTGCAACGCCTGATAAATGGGGGGCAGGTTCCCTTCGCTGAACTGCACGTCGACCGCGGGGCCCGCGATCTGTACGACTTTCCCGATATTTTGAGTAACCATATAAGTCCTTAACCGTTCCGTTTACAGCGCCGCCGCGCCGCTCACAATTTCAATGATCTCTTTCGTGATCTTGGCCTGCCGCACCCGGTTCATCTCCAGGGTCAGGCTGTCGATCATGTCGGAAGCGTTGTTGGTGGCCGAATCCATGGCCGTCATACGGGCTGCATGCTCCGCGGCCTCCGATTCCAGCATGGCGCGAAACAACTGCACCGAAATGTAACGGGGTATCAGGTCGGCGAAGAGCTGCTCCGCCGGTTGCTCGTAAATGTAGTCAACCTCGGCGGTAGCGAAGCCCGCAGCCCGCTGGTCGATGGCCGAGGTATCGGCTCCGCGCACGCTGGCGCCGGCATGCAACGCAGCTTCCAGACGGCGCTTGCGCTCTTCTTCGCTGACTTCTTCAGTCACCTCGTGCACTACTTCGCCGACAGCGCGGATAGGCAGGACATCATCCACCACCAGGCGCTGCGAAATCACTGACTTGAACTCGTTGTAAACGATGTAGACAGAATCCACCACATTGGTGGAATAGAGCTCCACGACTTTTTCGGCAATCTCACGGGCAGCGCTGAACTGAGCGCGGCTCATCAGCCCTACATGTTCGGCGATTATTTGTATCGGACCGCGTCGTTCCTGCGGGTTTTCATTGAACGGATAGCGGCGGCGGAAAAAATCGCGCGCCTTGCGGCCCATGTTGATGACGTCTATGTTCCGTTCACGTTTGGATTCGATGAAGCGTGTGGCCGCCTTGAGGATGTTGGAGTTGAAGGCGCCGGCCAGGCCTTTCTCGCCCGAGACCACCATCAGCAGCACCGTCTTCTCGGGACGACGCATCAGCAGCGGGTGGCGAGGCTCACCGCTGACCGGATCGTAAATTTCCGCGCGCGATACCAGGGACTTCAGCACGTTCGTCAGCATCTGCGCATACGGCCGGGCAGCCAGCGCCCGATCCTGCGCCCGGCGCAGCTTGGCCGCCGAAACCATCTGCATGGCCTTGGTGATCTGCCGCGTATTCTTCACGCTGCGGATGCGACGCCGGATGTCGAGAATGTTTGCCATGAAATCCTGTTACGCCTTGGCTCCCGCGGCCGTCTTCCGCGCGCTTACGAAATCCTGTTTGAAATCGGTGAGAGTCTTGACAAGCTCCGCTTTCAGAGCATCGTCGATGATCTTTTTCTCCGTGATGGTCTGCAGCAGTCTGGAGTTCATGGAATCGACGTACTTGTAGAGTTCGGCTTCGAAGTCGCGGATCTGGTCCACCGGCATGTCGTCAAGGAAGCCGTTAGTGCCGGCGAAGATGATCAGAATCTGCTTGGCGAACGGAAGCGGCTGGTACTGGTCCTGTTTGAGAATCTCCACCAGGCGGCTGCCGCGATTGAGCTGGTTCTGCGTGGCCTTGTCGAGATCGGAGCCGAACTGGGCGAACGCCGCCAGCTCGCGATACTGCGCCAGCTCCAGCTTCAGAGTGCCGGCCACCTGGCGCATGGCCTTGATCTGGGCCGAACCGCCGACGCGGCTCACGGAAATGCCCACGTTCACCGCGGGACGCACGCCGGAGTTGAAGAGGTCGGTTTCAAGGAAGATCTGCCCGTCAGTAATGGAGATCACGTTGGTCGGAATGTAGGCCGAGACGTCGTTGGCCTGGGTCTCGATTACCGGGAGTGCCGTCAGCGACCCACCCCCGTTCTTGTCCGACATCTTGGCCGCGCGCTCCAGGAGCCGGGAGTGCAGGTAGAACACGTCGCCGGGATAAGCCTCGCGGCCTGGCGGGCGGCGCAGCAGCAGCGATATCTCGCGATAGGCCGCGGCATGCTTGGAAAGATCGTCATAAATTACGAGAGCGTGCTTGCCGCTATCGCGGAAGTACTCCCCCATCGCGCACGCGGCGTAAGGCGCAAGGTACAGCATGGGCGCGGGCTCGGAAGCCGACGCGGCCACCACGATGGTGTAATCCATGGCCCCGAAATCCTGCAGCTTCTGCACCACCTGGGCGATCGACGAGCGCTTCTGCCCGATAGCGCAGTAGATGCAGATCAGGTTGTTGCCCTTGCTGTTGACGATGGTGTCGAGAGCCACGGCGGTTTTGCCCGTCTGGCGGTCGCCGATGATCAGCTCGCGCTGTCCGCGGCCGATGGGAATCATGGAATCGATGGCCTTGATGCCGGTGGCCATGGGTTCGCGCACCGGCTGGCGCTCGATCACGCCCGGCGCAATGCGCTCCACGGGAATGTACTTGGTCGCGTTGATGGGGCCCTTGTCGTCAATGGGCTGGCCAAGAGCGTTGACCACGCGGCCAACCATGGCTTCGCCGGTAGGCACCGCCATGATCTTGCCCGTGCGCTTGACCTCGTCGCCCTCTTTGACCTCGGTGTACTCGCCCATCAGCACCGCCCCCACCTGGTCTTCCTCCAGGTTCATGGCGATTCCGGCAATGCCATGCCCGAAGTCAAGAAGCTCGCCGGCCATGACCTTATCGAGTCCGTACACGCGGGCGATACCGTCGCCCAGGGAGATGATCGTGCCCACTTCGTCCACGGTCACTTTGGACTCGTAGTTCTCGATCTGCTCGCGGATCAGTTTCGTTATTTCGTCTGCTTTGATTTGCGCCATGATTCCTTTTGCTCCCAGACCGGCCGGAACTGGAAAGAATTGCCCGTCGGGAAATTTGATAAGTGGGTAAAGAAAAGAGCGCGACGATCTCTGTTTACCCTATTGTCAAATCACCCACTGCCCAAACTTTATGATCTGCCGGCGATCTGCTCTTTCAGCCGCTGCAGCTGCCCCTTGACCGACCCGTCGTAGATGGTGCTGCCCATGCGTACCACCGCGCCGCCCAGCAGCGCGGAATCGAGAGAGTATTTCGCGCGCACCTTTTTGCCGGTCACCGCAGTCAGGCGTTGCTCCAATGACTTCCTCTCGGCCGGTGTAAGCTCGCGAGCTGAGCTGACGTTGGCTTCCTCAATGCCCATGCGCCGCTCCAGTTCCTGCTTGAACAGCGCCGCAATCTCCTCAACTAGCCCGATTCGCTTCTGGTCGATCAGCACGGCGATGAAGTTGCGCAGCAGCTTGCGGTTCTTGCTCTCCAGCCCGCCGGATCGTTCCATGATGGCATCCAGCAGTCCAAGCTTCTGCTTGTGTTCGACCGAAGGATTCTGGAAGATGTGGCGCAACTCGCTGCTGTCATGAATTAGGACGGCGATCTGGTTGAGCTCTTCGATCGACTTATCCAGATCGGAGCCTTCAGCGCTCACGACCTCGGCATAAGCGCGCGCATATCGCCCGGAGACGGCAGCCATCAGTTACCGCCCTTTCCCAGCCACGAGGTGAACTCACTCACGATGCCCTGGTCGGTTTCCGCTCCTACACGAATCTTCTTCCTGGCCAGATCCACGGCCAGCTCCGCGGCGTAGGCCTGGAGATCCCGTCGGGCCGAGCCTGCCGCCATATTGATCTCCAACTCGGCAGCCTCTACGATTCGCCGCCGCTCCTGCTCGGATTCCGCCAGAATGCGTTGATCATCCGCGCGGGCATTTTCTTCCGCCTGGCGGCGCATGCCTTCAATCTCCGAGTCCAGCCGCGAAAGCCGCGCTTCAACTTCGGTAAGGCGCGTGCGCGCCTCTTCACTGGTCTTGCGCGCCTCTTCCAGATGTTGTTGGATGGCGTCCGTCCGGCTCTTGAACAGGCTCGGCAGCTTTTTGCGCAGGGCGTACAGAACCGCGAACAGGACGATGCCAAAATTGATCAACACACACAGCCAGTAGGTTTGTTCGACCGAAAGACCGGTCATCCGCGCGATCGATCGCACCACAGGCGAATGACGGATCTCGTCTTCTTCCGACTTCTCCTCGGCCTGCCTGGGGCTCTCCCGCTTATCTACTTCGCGCCGCGGAAGCTGGGAGTCGGCGCTGGAGGATTCTGCGGGCAAGGATTTTTGCGCCGCTGGCGACTCCTGCGCCTGCAGCCCGACTGAGACCGCGGTCAGCGGCAGAAGCATCCAGAGGATGGAGGTGAGTGCTATTCGCAGTGCGGTCTTGTGCTGCATGGCCATACCTTATTGATTACCCACCCCGGCTGCCGATCCGAGAACAGTTTCGATGATGCGGTTGGCCAGGACGTCTGCCTGCTCCTGAAGACCGGTCTTAGCCTCCTCAACGTCTTTCTCCAGGCTCGCACGCGCAGTTTTGACCATTCCCTCGGCCTGTTTGCGGGCCTCAGCCAGAGCCCGGCTGCGCTCTTCCATGGTCCGCTGGTTGTGGGCTTCCTGGGCCAGGAAGATCTGCGTCCGTGCCTCGCGTACGCGGCGTTCATAGTCGGCCGTGCGCTCCTCGGCTGCGGCAATCTCCCCCCGCGCCGCGCGGATAGCTCCCTCCGTCAAAGTCTCGCGTTCAGCCAGTACCTGCTGCAAGCGCGTGTACACGATCCGGCGGTAAGCAGCCCACACGATCAGCAATCCAAAAATTGCCGGGATCGAGGAAAGCAGTAATTCGCCTAGCTGCCGGAGTGTTTGTTCGTCCATACTATTTTGCTTTTAAGTTGTGTGAATTGAAGCAGATCGAAGGCGACCAGCAAACTTATTAACTTAACATTCGCGTCGCCAAGTGTCAACGCGGAGCGGCCAGCATACGATATTTCTAACGTCCATTTTCTCACGCGGGGAAACGACTCTCGTGCGCAATTTTTCTTAGCCGCAGTGCGCGTCTATCATGGCCAGCCATGACCTGGCTCTACCTTCTGCTTGGCTTGATCGTGGGACTGATCTCCGGCGTGGTTGGCACCGGAGGAGGCGTGCTCATCGTCCCTGCTCTCGTCTTTCTCTTCCATATGAACCAGCGCACCGCACAAGGAACTTCACTGGGCGCGCTCCTGGCGCCCATTGGCATCCTGGCTTTCTGGGAGTATCACAAGGCCGGTGCCGTCAATGTCTCGGCTGCGCTCTGGATCGCCGTGGGCTTTGCCGTCGGCGGCTACTTTGGCGGCATGTGGGCCCAGCACCTCTCCGAGCCTATCCTGCGCCGCGGGCTGGGCACGCTCCTGGTGCTGTCAGGATTGCGTATGTTATTGGTCCGGAACTAGATAGCGACGACGCGTGGGTTTTCTAGAGACCCCACCTTGTCACTAAGCTGGCGCCGCCGAGGGCTGCGGAAACGGCGTTGAGAACACGTTTCCTTAAGCATATCTAAGACAAAAAAGTGTTGAAGATTGCTTGACATCAGAACGAAGTGTCCTACAATGAAATTATCACCTCCGATCCGATTCAGGATCGAATGGGCTTGTGGCCAAGGAAACCGTCACCGCTTCTTGGTCTCAGGCCCATTTAAATTTCTTAACCGATTACCGGGTCCGTTGTTTTTCTCCGTGGCCCTGAACCTGCGCGGCGAGATCTCGCCTTTACCGTGTAAGCATTCAGCATGACCGCCAGAGACTCTGGCGCCTCCAGATCCATTTGCACGGCGGAATCGCGGTACGTGCGTTTGAGCACGCGGGCGCGCGCTTCGATCTGCGCCAGAAGTTTGCCCTCGCTCTGCGGAATGCGCACGTGCAAGAGACGCAGCGCATCGATCTGCAGGCGAGCGTCAATGGCCGCCAGCAAATCATCCAGTCCCCACTGCTGGGAGGCGGAGACATAAACCGATGCGGTCGAGCTGACCATGGCTTTGCGTTCGGGTTCAGGAACCAGATCTAGCTTGTTCATTACGCGAATCTGCGGCGTGTTCTGGACTTCCAATTCTTTCAGCACCCGCTCCACCTGCCGCTGCTGCTCGTGGGCCAATGGGCTGGTGACGTCTGCGACATGCAGCAGCAGCGCCGCGCGCTGCACCTCCTCCAGCGTGGCGCGAAAGGCGGAAACCAGCGTCGTGGGCAGATAGCGGATAAAACCGACGGTATCGGAGAGCAGAACCTTCCGCTTGCTGGGCAGCGTCACGGCGCGGATCGTGGGATCGAGCGTGGCGAACATTTTTGACGAAGCCAACACGCCGGCCTTGGTAAGGGCGTTGAACAAGGTCGACTTTCCGGCATTGGTGTATCCCACGAGCGAAACCGTGGGCAGCGGAACTGACTCGCGGCGCTGGCGCTGGTGGGCGCGCACGCGCCGGACATCCTCAAGCTGTCCTTTGATATGGCGAATCCGCCGGTAGATCTTGCGGCGGTCGGTTTCAAGCTGGGTTTCACCCGGTCCGCGCGTGCCGATGCCGCCGCCGAGCTGGGACATCTCTATGCCCCGCCCCGCCAGCCGCGGCAGCATGTATTCCAGTTGCGCCAGCTCCACCTGCAACTGGCCCTCACGGCTGCGGGCGTGCCGGGCAAAGATGTCCAAAATGAGCTGGGTGCGGTCAATGACCCGCGCCTGCACCGCCTCCTCTATATTGCGCTGCTGCGAGGGCGAGAGTTCGTGGTCCACCAGCACCAGGTCGGCCTGCGAAGAGGCCACGGCGCCGGCAATCTCCTCCAGCTTGCCTTTACCGATCAGAGTGGCGGGATCGGGACGGTCGCGGCGCTGGATGAATTCTCCGGCGATCTGCGCTCCGGCAGAGGCAGTCAGCTCGCGGAATTCTTCGAGCGAATCCTGCAGCGTGGTGGAATCCACTTCGTTTGCTTTTTTATTTTCGGAAGGCACAGCCGCGCTGCGGGCGACCACCGCGCCCGGAGGCACTTCTATGTCGCGGTCGGAACGGGAACGATGGCGGAATTCCACCGCCACAAGAAATGCGCGTTCGGGTCGCTCTCGGGCGGTGTTGATTCCCGCCGCTGCGTCATGGCGGGATCGCTGCTGAGGAATGGGCTAACCCTCCGTCTTGACCGTGGTGCTTTCCGGTTCTGACGCCGCCGGCTGCGCCGGGCGGCTGTCGCCGTGATAGCCGCTCTTGGACATCACGACGGTGGAGATGGCGTGCTTGAAGATGAGCTGCTCCTGGTTGTTCGTTTCCAGCACAACCGAATATTTATCGAACGACCGGATCCGCCCCGTCAGCTTCACTCCGCTCAACAGGTAAATCGTAAGCTGCGTCTTTTCTTTGCGCGCGGTGTTAAGAAAGGAATCCTGAATATTCTGCGCCGGCTTGTTTTCCATCTGCCGATCTTTCTCCTGTGGTCCATGCATAAACTGGCCGAATGACAACGGATGAATACAGCGACTCCTCATTTATTGTAGCCGTGCCAGGCCATTCCCCGCAAAAGCCGGAACTCCGCCGGCAGGCAGAATGCTAAAATTTCCAATTGATCCCAGTGCCGGCTCCCAAGCCCAAAACCGCCGCGGAAATTCCCATGCTGGACCTCTCGCGCCAGTATGCCGCCATCCGCGATCAGGTTCTCGAAGCCATCGAGCGCGTCTGTGCCTCGCAACGCTACATCCTGGGCGACGAAGTGGTTGCGTTTGAACGCGAATTTGCCGGGCTCTGCGGGACTTCCCAGGCCGTTGCCTGTGCCTCCGGCACCGACGCCCTGTGGCTGGCGCTGGTTGCTGCCGGGACCAAGGGCGGCGACTCGGTTATCACCACCCCCTTCACCTTCTTCGCCACCGCCAGTTCGGTAATCCGCGCCGGCGCCCGGCCGTTTTTCGTGGATATTGATCCCGAAACCCTGAATCTGGATCCGGAGAAACTGGAAGACAATCTCAAATCCGCACCGGCGCGACGCCATGCGGTCATGCCGGTACACCTTTACGGCCAGTGTGCGGATATGGACCGGATCGCAGGGATTGCTGAAGAGTTCAAGCTTCGCGTGATCGAAGACGCGGCCCAGGCGGTGGGCGCAACGTGGAACAGGCGGGTAGCGGGCTCCATGTCGCTGGTGGCCACTTTCAGTTTCTATCCGACCAAAAATCTCAGCGCCTTTGGCGACGCCGGGGCCATTACCACCAGCGACGCAGCCGTAGCCGAACATGTGCGCAGCCTGCGCAATCACGGCACCAGGCAGCGCTACTATCACGACGAGATAGGCTGGAACTGCCGCATGGATGCGATCCAGGGTGCGGTCTTACGCGTGAAGATGCCGTATCTTGCGCGCTGGAATGATGCCCGGCGCGCACGTGCCGCCCTCTATGACCGGCTTCTGCATGCGGCTGGGCTAACCCACACCGGCGCTTCGTCGTCGCCGCCGGTGACCGTACTGAAGACGCGTTCCCAGGCACACCACATCTATCATCAATACGTAATCCGCGCCCGCAATCGCGACAAGCTGCGCGAATTCCTGAAAGAGCGCGGCGTGGCCTCAGAAATCTACTATCCCGTGCCTCTCCATCTACAGCAGTGCTTCGCCTACCTGGGTTACGCGCCGGGCGACCTCCCGGAAGCCGAACGCGCTGCCGCTGAAGTGCTGGCTCTCCCCATGTTCCCAGAACTGGAAGAAGACGAGCAGCGCCACGTGGTGGAATCGATCGCTCAGTTCTTCTCGTAGGATTTCGTAAAGATACGCGAACCGTCGATCGCTCCAGGCCATTCCCAATTCGGGAAAGATATCCATCTTCAAAAAGTCAAATGTTCCGGTTTCTCTGTTGACTTCAGACGCAACAGGAGTATTTTCTTCGAAAACCTCAAAATTCCATTCTGGTGGGCTCGGTGCTAGAGGAGCACGATTTATGACCAAACCGTCGCCCGGTTTTTCTGTGTTTGTTCTGATTGCCTTGTCCCTGTTCTGTCTGCTATCCGGCTGCCAAAGCTGGTCAGAGCGCGGCGCCAAAGGACTGGGAACTCTTCCTCCTGCCGGCCCGAACGAGACAAACTTCTCCCCTTATCAACCGGCTCATCCCTACCAGCAGCTGGCAAAAGGCCTGCTGGGCCGCAAGCTCCATGAAGGCAAAGAGGGAACCGCTGCGGTCCAGGTTCATGACTTTCTCGTTGGTCCGCGACAGAAGACCGACAGCTACTCTCTGTCCGCCGCCAGCATCTTCGAGGTGAGATCGGGTACCGGCACCATGAGGCTGGGTGAAAACAGCCAGCAGATTGGCCCTGGGACGGTGGTTCCGGTAGGTGCCTCCCAGGCTTTCAGCATTGAGAACCAGGGAGAACTCCCCATCGCGATCCGCGTCACCGCGGTCGGCGGCCAGTAAACCCCTAACGAGCACAAGTCAGGAGGTCTGCAAGTGACTCTGCTAGGTATTCTGAGATCCGCAGTTGTTGCCGTGATTTTTCCCGGGCTGGTAGTGATCAGCGGTTGTTCGGCGGACTGGCCGGCATATCGCCATAACCCACTGCGCACCGCCGCTCAACTCAACCATGGTCCTTTGACTGACCCGGCAAAGGTTTCCACGCTCTCCGTGGGATGGACCTTCCCGGGCGCGCAAATGGCGGGAGTCGGCGCGTTTCGTGCGGGTCCAATCGTCTATAAGGGCGTGGTCTACATCGGAAACTCTAACGGGCGCTTTTACGCTATCGATGCCGCGAACGGCAATCTGAAGTGGCAGTATCCGCCGCTGGCGCAACCGGCGCTGACCTCAACCTTCACCTGCAATCCTTCGAGCGAAGGCATCGCCTCGAGCGCCATGATTGCCGGCATCAACGGAACGGACGCGGTTATCTTCGGAGCGCCCGATATGTCGATTGGAGCGCACCTCGGCAGTGGGCGGCTCTTTGCGCTGAACGCCGGCACGGGCGCCGAGATTTGGAAATCTCCCGAAGTGGCCGTTCTCAAGAATGACGGCGTGACCCACGAGCAGATCGGGTACTCTTCGCCCCTGGTGTTCAATAACCACGTCTACATCGGCATCGCCGATCACTGTGACGATCCCATTCAGCGCGGTAAGATCGCGGCCGTGAAGCTCTCCGATGGAACCATCGACGCCGGCTTCAGCTTTTTCGCCGCCGGCCTGCCGCGCGGCGGCGGCATCTGGGGCTCGCCTGCAGGTTGGGACGATGTGTATACCAACACCGGAAACTCCAACATCGGCGGGCCCGAGCCGGCTCCCGACAACGCTCTCAGCCTTCTGCGGCTGAATAAAGACACTGGCTCCATCGTGTGGAAGTGGAATCCGGTTCCTTACTCCATGGACAACGATCCCGACTGGAGCGCCACCCCCACCATCATCCTGGGAAGCTGCGGAACCATGGCGGCTTCAGTGCAAAAGGACGGCTGGAGCTGGGCCGTAAACGCGGGAAATGGCACGGCAGGTCCGGCCAGCGTGCGCTGGGCATTTCCACCGGGCCCCTGGTCAACCGGCGGCTTCAATCTTCAGGACGGCACAACTCACGGCGACACGCGTTATCTGCGACCCGGCGCGGCATGGAACGATGTTTACATCGTGCAGACCGGCGGCCTCGACGTGGTAGCCGATGTCGGCAGCGGTTTTCACTCCCTTTACGGATTGAATGCCTGCGCCAGCGACGCCGATCGCATTCGCTGGATTAAAGACGTTCCCGGCATGGCTTACAGTTCCTTCGGCTATACGCTTGGGCCGCCCAGCGTCACGCACGGTGTGATCTTCGTCGGCACCAATCAGGGACATGTTGTGGCCCTTGCCGATCCCAGCATCTACCCCGCGCTCGGCTGGCGCTGTAGCAATCCCGATGTGCCCTCGAATATCTGCGTGGCCAACGGCTTTACGCTGGTTCCCGACCCCGCCGTCCTGCTCGACCTCAACCTGAACGCAGGCAGCATCACCAACGAGATCGCGTTGGTGGGTGACCCGGTTTACGTAGCCACTGAAGGCGGCAAAGTCTTCATGCTGCAGACGCACTGAGTGGAGATTGTTATGAACAGAAATCGTATTGCGACATGTGCTTCCGCTCTGCTTCTGGCCGGCATGGCTGCAGCCCAGGCTCCGGAAGGCCCGCAGAAAGAAACGGCGGAAGCCGCTCCCAATGCTCTTCAGCCCATCGTCCGCTATGACAATCAGCAGATGAAGCTGCTGGTGGCGGGCAAACTTGCGGCCTCGCACGTGACTGTGCGGGATTGGGAAATCCACGGGAAGCAGAAAGTGGCGAAATTCCCGGAAACCGGAATGCTGATTGTTCAGCTCCAGTCCGGCACCGTCACCACCAACATTGCCGGCAAAGAAGAGAAACGCAGGCCGGGCGATTTCTGGACTGTCCCCGCAGGGACAACCATGGCCCTCCAGGTCACCAGCGAATCAGCCGGCCTGCACGTGGTCTCAGTCAGCAAACGTTGACTAGTATTTGGCCATCTTGTTGTCGATCCGGTCCGCCCATGCCAGGATTCCGCCTTTCAGGTTTTTGGCTTTGGTGAAGCCGGCCTGCTGCAGGAACTGGACAGCGCGGGCGCTGCGCCCGCCGCTGCGGCAGTGCACGATCATATCTTTCGCCGGATCAAGCTCCTTCACTCGCTTAGGCAGCTCGTTGAGCGGGATGAGGTGGCCGTTGATGTTGCAGATCTTGTATTCGTGCGGCTCGCGCACATCCAGAATGAAGAGATCGTCGCGGGCCTCGAGCTTCTGTTTCAACTCTTCGACGGTAATTTCGGGCACGCCGGAGCCTGAGATGGTCACAGGATTTTCTTGTCCTCGCAATCCGCAGAATTCTTCGTAGTCGATCAGTTTAGTTACCGTGGGATGTTTTCCGCAAACCACGCAATCGGGATTCTTGCGCAGCTTCAGCTCACGGAACTTCATCCCCAGAGCGTCCACCAGCAGCAGGCGGCCGATCAGCGGATCGCCGACGCCCAGGATCAGCTTGATGGCTTCGGTGGCCTGGATCAATCCCACCAGGCCGGGCAGAATGCCCAGCACTCCGCCTTCAGCGCAGGAAGGCACCAGCCCCGGCGGAGGCGGCTCAGGATAAAGGCAGCGATAGCACGGGCCGTCCTTGGCGGCAAAAACACTGGCCTGGCCTTCGAAGCGGAAGATCGACCCGTAGACGTTGGGCTTGCCGGTGAAGACGCATGCGTCGTTGACCAGGAAGCGCGTGGGGAAATTGTCAGTACCGTCGATGATGATGTCAAAGTCGGCAAAGAGGCTCAGCGCGTTCGCGCTGGTCAGCTTGGTATTGAACGTCTTCACATTAACGAAGGGATTGATGGCCGCCAGCTTCTCCCGCGCCGATTCCAGCTTGGGACGGCCGACGTCGCTGGTGAAATGGATGATCTGGCGCTGCAGGTTGGTGAAGTCCACCACGTCGAAGTCCACCAAACCGATGGTGCCCACCCCGGCCGCGGCCAGGTAGAGCGCCAGCGGCGATCCCAATCCTCCGGTGCCGATACACAGCACGCGTGCCGCTTTCAGCTTCTGCTGGCCCTCCATTCCCACCTCGGGGATGATCAGGTGCCGGGAGTAGCGCAGGACTTCTTCGTTGCTGAGTTGAGGGAGCTGTTCGGGCGCCAGAATCGTGGCCATCAGAGGGTTCCTTTCAGAAGAATGCACGAGGTGCGGGTGTTTGCAGGCAGTCGCAGGAATCGCGACTTAGCGCAGTGTCTGAGGGCGCATTCGCCTTGCCGGGGTCATTCAACAATTATAACCAGATCAAACCGCGTTGCGTAGGGGCTGCTGGTAAGCCACGATCTCTATCTTCTCAATCTCAAAAGCCTTTTCGCCCTCCGCCCCCAGCAAGACAAAGGAGTTGGTGGCCACCACCCGTCCGTGCTCCACGCTGGTGATCATGTAGGAGCAGTCAAACCAGTGGGCTTCGTCCAGGTCGGTGTAGGAATACTGCGCGGGATGGTCGGGATGCGAGTGATAAAAGCCCACAATCGACTCGCCGCGGCTGCGCGCCAACTTCGCCGCTGCCAGTAATTGTTCAGGATGGATGCTGTAGCGGTTCTCAGGCGAATCAGTGCGGGCGTTTTCGCAGGTCATGGTCAATGTGACCGCGCGCTCGCCTTCGCTGACTTTGCCCAGCAGAACTCCGCAACACTCATGGGGATAGCTGCGTTCGGCTTCCCAGCGGATTAAGTCGTAGTCGGCTTTGCTGATTCTCAGCATGCGTGTGCTCCGCGAGGTGGCGCGACTGCAAGTCAACTCCGTCAAGCCATTGGAAGGGCGCTAGCCAGGTTTTTCTTTCTTGAGGTAGCCCTATTATTGGGGATGAACCGCAGAATTGCATCAAAGTTGTGCAATTTTGCCGGCTCTTTTTCACCTTAGTCGATGCAGAATTGCACCTTTGGAGGTGCAAAATCACGGCAATCCGTGGCGTCGAAATCATTTGCCATGACCGGTATTGGGTGCGTCGGAAGCGGCAGATCTGGGCAACGGCACATTTTGGCAGCGACTCTAACAGTGGGGCAAGCTGCCCTGAGGTGGCCCGTGCGCTTTACCCTGGTTCTTTTCTTCGTGCTCGCACCTTTTTCCCTCTCGCAAAACCCATTCCTGCAGGACGCTCCGGGGACGGAGCGGATTGACGGAGTGATCGGCGACAGCGCCTGCGGGCTCAGCCACAAGATCGCGGGCGGGCTGGGCGCGGCCGGCTGCACCCGCTACTGTGTGACTCGCGGAGCGCACTACATCCTGATCAGCGGCCAGCGCGTTTATCAGCTTACAGGCGATCCCAAGCTGCTCGATGAGTTCGCTGGCGTGCCGCGCACCATGATCGGCCACAGCGAAGGCAATACATTTCACCTGATGGCGATTGCGGAATGACTGGAGAGAACCACTCCGGCGACTGAAGCGGCAAGCTAGAGTTGAGCGCCGGCAGAGAACATGCGGAACAGCCCCCACACGATTCCGACGAACAATAGAACAATCAGCGCGATGATAGAGAACTCCTCCACGGGGAACTCGCCGACGATCTCCAGAGCCCCTTCCAGAAGATTGACGCCAAAACTGTCACGGTAGCGATCCATAGCGCCTCCTTTGCTTCCTAATTGACGCCAAAACTGTCACGGTAGCGATCCATAGCGCCTCCTTTGCTTCCTAAAGGTTGAGACGCCGGCGGGAGTGAAAACTTTCGCCCAGGAAGCTCAATCTTACGGCTGGGAAACGAGACAGACGCATCACGATCTAGGAACTGGAAGGGATCCTTCGCTGCGTTCGGGATTTCAGTCAGTTTGGTTTTTCGCGCTTTTTGCTGCGCAGAATGCGCTGATCGAGCGGCTTGCGGCCCTGGAAGCCTTCCTCTACGCCGTGCCAGTACTCGATCTGCTCTTCGCCGTACTTCCAGCACAGAAGCACAACCCGGTCTTCGACGACGCACGGGAAGTCGAGCAGGCCAATGTCGAGGTCTTTTACCTGAACGCCGATGGAATTAATCTCGGCGATGGCGTCCTTGGTCTCCTGCATCACTTTGTCGTGCTGGGCGCGACGGCGCGCGACTCCGCCGACGTTGACGAAGAGGCCCCCGGTCAGCAGGATGCGGTGGCGCAGGTCTTGAAATTCTTTATCGATTTCGGCGATCAGCTGCTTTCCGTCCATGGCTGTCTTGAGCAGCGATCGAAGCACGGGAAGCAGGTTCTGCGCCTGGGCCGGAGTGAAGGTCTTCATTTTAGGCATATGATTCGGCTTCTTCCTATTTCTTAACACAGATGAGGCCTGCGGGGAAAGATTACCGCCGGTTGGCAACGCCTTAAAGTGCTTTGGATTCCAGCGCTTTCAGCAGATGTCGGCCGCGGACCCGCTGCGCCGGGGTCCCCGTTCGGGCAAGGGTGCGGATGAGGTCGGTCACCAGGGGAAGCAGCAAAGGCTCCTGTAGCGAAAGGTCGAACAGTCCTTGCATGGCGAAAGTCCTGACGATCGAGCTGCGGTCCTGAAGATAGCTTTCCAATATCGCCGCCACACGCCGGCACTCGCCGTCAGTCAGGCGCAGGTTGGGGACAATGGCTGCCAGATGCCAGCGGACTTCCTGCTGCGTGCACTCACTCATCAGCCCCATGAGCTGGTCTTTATAAGGCTGCAGCCGCTGCCGCTGGTTGCGAGAGTATTTTTCCAGCGCGTCGGCGGCGCGCATGGAAACTTTGGGATCGGAGTCCCAGAGCAATTTCACCAGGGATCGCAGAAGTTCCGGCTGCGATTCCAACCGCTCCACTACCGCTTCCGACTTCCCGATCGAGCGGCGATCGCCGCCGGCAAGCATGGCTCGCAGATCGGTCTTAGCGCCAGACCTTTGCGGACGCCGAGACTCTGCCATCGCGGGTGGTCTAGCGCACTTCCAGCATGCGATCCAACGCCACGCGCGCCCAGTATTTCACCTCTTCCGGCACGCGGATACGGTTGACCACGTTGCCTCCAGTCAGGTTCTCCAGGGCCCAGCACAGATGTTGCGGCGAGATGCGGAACATGGTGGTGCAGAGGCAGCCGGAATCGTCGAGGGTGATGACTTTTTTGTCGTCCTTTAAGAACTCCCGGCCCATACGATTCACGAGGTGAATCTCCGTGCCAACGGCGAAGCTGGTGCCGCGGGGCGCATCCTTGATCATCTTGATCAGGCCTTCCGTGGAGCCGATGCCGTCGGCCTTCTGGCAGACCTCCAAGCGGCACTCCGGATGCACGATCACGCGAATTCCCGGATAGCGCGCTCGCACCTGATCGACGTGCTCGGGGAGAAACCGTTGGTGGACCGAGCAGTGCCCTTTCCACAGGATCACTCGCGCCTTCCGCAGCCGGTCGGGCGTGAGCCCGCCGTTGATCATAAAGGGATCCCACACAACGCACTCCTCCAGGGAAATGCCCATGGCGAAAGCGGTGTTGCGGCCCAGATGCTGGTCGGGCAGGAAGAGGATTTTTTCGTTGCGCTGAAATCCCCAGCGGAATGCTGCGGGCGCATTGGAAGAGGTGCAGACCAGGCCGCCGCGCTCACCGCAAAAGGCCTTGATGGCGGCGGTGGAGTTCATGTAGGTCAACGGAGTGATACCTCGTCCTTGTTCGTCGGTCAGGCCCATGGCCACCAGCTGCTCCCAGCAGCTCTCCACCTGGCCGATCTCGGCCATATCGGCCATGGAGCAGCCGGCGTTGAGATCGGGCAGGATCACCCGCTGTCCGGCGTGGGCCAGCACGTCGGCGCTTTCGGCCATGAAGTGCACGCCGCAGAAGACGATGTACTCGGCGTTGGTGCGGGCGGCCTCCTGGGCAAGCTTGTAGGAGTCGCCGCGGAAGTCGGCAAAGCGAATCACTTCATCGCGCTGGTAGTGATGGCCGAGAACCACGGCCTGCGACCCTAACTCGCGGCGGGCGGCGGCAATGCGCGCGTCCATGCTGCGATCGGGAAGGACAAGATAGTTTTCCAGAGCACAACTTACACCGCGCTCTTGGACGGGAGCCACAGAAGTCGACATTTTTCTCCGCCTTCAGTTCCTCAACGGGAACGGGGATGTTGAAAGCATCCGCAGGCTCCAGCAGGTTCGCTGCGCCGGCTATCCGGCACCCAACCTGCGGGGTTGTTGAAGCCCGCAGCCATACACCTTTTTTGATGCCTCAAAGCCGGGATTTGACTCGAAAATCGAGCAGCCCCCGGCAGGGCTGAAATCGCGACTAATTGTACATCCCGGAAGCTTGGGCATGCCAGTTTGGGCACTGCCTAAAGCCGGAAAACGGTTTAGCAGCTAGGTCAAGAAAATCATAAAACAGACAAGCAAAACCTGCGCCGCCGAGATCGGAGCAGACCGCATCCGCTGAGTTCGTGGCCTTCCAGCCGGCCTGTTCATTCATATCTCAGCGCGACCAGGGGATCGACTTTGCTGGCGCGGTGCGCGGGAATAGCGCAAGCCAGCAACGCCACGGCAAAGAGAATGACGGCGCAGATCACGAGCATCACGGTTTGCGTATCGCGAACACCGTAGGAAATGCTGGCCAGCATCCGTGCCAGCACGATGGCCGCGGGCCATCCCAAAGCGATGCCCGCGAGGGTAAGCAGAATGCTCTTGCGCAACACCAGGGCCAGCACGCGGGTGCGGCTTGCGCCGAGCGCGATGCGGATGCCGATCTCGCGCGTGCGTTCGCTGACCGCGTTAGCCATGACTCCGTACACGCCCACGATGGCCAGCACCAGGGCGAGCAGTCCCAGCGCTTCCACGAATTGCCCAATCCACTTGAGCGGAGTGACGCTGTCGCCGATCACCTGCGAGAGAGTTTGCGCGTCAGAGACCGGCAGTTCCGGGTCGATGCCGGCCACGGCGCGGCGCACCGCGGGAAGAAGCGACAAAGGATCGTTGCCGGCGCGGATGGCAAAGAGCGAACCGGCGCGCGGCGCTTGCGCGTAAGGACGGTAGACGGTGAATTCCGGAATCTGGTTGGTCCAGTCGTAGAGAACGTCGCGGGCCACACCCACAACGGTCAACCACGGACTGCTGACATCGCGTTCATTCACCTGAAGCGTCTTTCCGATCGGGCTCTCATGGGGCCAGAAACGGCCTGCCAGGCGAGCGCTGACGATCGCCACCGGCTGGCTGTCTGCCTTGTCCTGGAGGGTAAAGTCGCGCCCGCTCATCAGCGGAACCTGCACGGCCGTTAAGAATCCCGGGCTTACGCTCTGGATAATTCCGCCGGGAAGCTCGTTCGGTTTAAGCGCTGCCTGCGCCTGAGTACGGAAGGAAATCCAGTAGACGCCGTTATTGCTGTAGGGCATGGAACTGAAAGCCGCCGCCCCGCCGGCACCGGGAAGCGCACGCACGCCGGCGAGAACCTGATCGTAAAGCGCAGACTGCTGAGCGGCGCCGGCGTATCGGGAGGCAGGAAGCTGAAGCGAGAATGTCAGCACCCGATCGGGAGCAAGGGATTGGGTGGTGGTTTCAATCTCATGGAAGCCGCGGCTCATGAGAAATGCTCCGGCCAGCAGCGCAAGGGCCAGCGCCACCTGCACCGTGACCATTACATTGCGCAGAAAATGGCGCGCGGGCGATGACGAACTCTGAAGCCTATCGCGCAGCGAGTAATTGAGATCGGGACGCGTGCTGCCCAGAGCTGGAATGATGCCGAAAGCGAGCACGCAGAAGATGGTGACGCCCAGCATGAACAAAAAAGATCGCGCATCCACGTTCAGGTGGTCAAGGCCCGAGACCAGCCGGCGGAAAAGAGGAGAGAAGGTGGCTAATTGGGCGGACACGGCCCACTTGGCCAGGGCAAAGGCCGCAGCGCAGCCCAGCATCGCGAGAAGAACATTCTCCACGAGCAGTTGGCGCACCAGTCGCCAGCGCCGCGCGCCCAGCGCCGCACGGACAGTCATCTCTTTCTGCCGGGAGATACCGCGCGCGATCAGCAAGCCGGCAACGTTGGCGCAGGCGATGAGCAAGACGAGGCCCGCGGCCAGGGCAAGCGCTTCCATCATGGGCAGCACCAGGGTGCCGTTGACGACAATGCGCAGCGGGCGAATCTCCACGCCCCTGTCCTTGTCCGTGGCGGGATATGCGGCAGCCAGTTGCCGGGCGATGCCTTTCATCTCCGCCCGGGCCTGCGACTGGGAGACGCCGGGATTGAGCCGCCCTACGACTTCCAGGCTGAGTATCTTACGTTCGGCGGTCATCTCCTGCGTCCAGGCGATCGGCGTCCACAGGTCTACAGTGGGAAAGTTCGCGTTTTTGTCGACCACGCCGATCACCTTGTACGCGCGGCCGTTCAGCTGGATGTCGCGGCCCACGATCGCCGGGTCGGAGCCGAAGCGCCGCGTCCACAGGCCATGGCTGAGCACTACCACCTGCTCGTGGCCCGGCTGCTCTTCATTCTCGGTGAAGGCGCGGCCAAGCATCGGGGAGAGGGACAAGGTAGAAAAGAAATTCGCCGACACCAGCGAGCCGGTGACTTTTTCAGGGGCGGCGCCGCCGGTGATATTGAACCTGCCCGGCGAGAACGCAGCAAGGCTGGAGAAAGACTTGCTTTGCCGCTTCCAGTCGAGGAAGTCCGCGGGTGATATTTCCCGATTGAGATCGCCCTTGAGGAGCGTGAAGACTGTCATCAGGCGGTCGAGTTCGGGAAGCTCCAGAGGCCGTAGCAGAAGACCATCCGCGGAGCTGAAGACATACGCATTCGCCCCGATGCCGACGGCTAGGGTGAGGGTCGCGGCAAAAGTAAAGCCCGGCGACTTCACCAGCATGCGCAGGCCGAAACGGATGTCCTGCAGCAGCGTGGCCAAGAAGTGTCCTGAGCCGGACTCGCGGACCCTCTCCTGCGCCTGCTGCACGCCGCCGAAGGCGATCAAGGCCTGGCGTCGCGCCTCTTCAGGCGACATTCCGCGCACGCTGTTGAGTTCGATTTCACGCTCCAAGTGAAAGCGCATTTCGTCGGAGACGTCGGCCGCGTTTTTTCGCGAAAACAGCGACCGGATTCTCTTCAGCCATTTCATGTGTTCTCCATTTTTTCTATTCGTGACGCAACGCGACCAGCGGGTCAACGCGCGTGGCGCGGCGCGCGGGCAGATAGCACGCGAGCAGAGCTATGGCAAGCAGGATGACTGCTGTCGCGATCATGGTAAGGGGATCGCCAGGTTTGACGTGGTAGAGGATGGTGCGCAGGAGCGTGGCGGCGCCGAACGAGGCGGCGGCGCCGACGATGGCACCGGCCAGAGCCAGCAGCAGTCCCTGACCCGCGACCAGACGCACCACGTCAATCTGCTGCGCGCCAATCGCCATGCGGATGCCGATCTCGCGCGTTCGCCGCGTGACTTCGTAAGAGAGCAGCCCATAAATGCCGGCGCAGGCGAGAGCCAGCGCCAGCAGCCCATCGCTCGGCCAGCGGCGGCATTGTCGCGGGCGATAACAAAATCCGAGTCGGTGAAATCACGTCCTGCCTGGAAAGGGATGCGCATGGTTGAGAAGAACCCCGGGCCAGCGGGGAACATGTCAACCTCTTCAGTCTCCGTGTCGGGCTTCCCCGGAGGTTGAATGCGGCTTATGCGAAGCGAGCCGCTCAGCAAAGAACCGAAGGAGTATCCGGTTGAGTTTACGCCGGGGATGGCGGCAAACTTCTCCCGCAGCTCGCGATAAAGGCTGTCAGCGCGTTCATCTTTATACCCGGCCATGACGCCGTCGATATGGAAAAGCAGAATATTGTTAACCGCGAAGCCAGGATCGATGCTGCGCAGATTGGCCAGGGTGTGCAGGAGCATTCCCGCGCAGATGAGCGCCACCATGGCCAGGGACACCTGGATAACCACCAGGCCGTTGCCCATGGTGAACCAGGTGCGACGCGAGACGGGGTTAGTCAACGCGGAAGAAGAGTTCAGCGCCGGTGTCAGGTCCGTGCGCAAGCTGCGAAATGCGGGGATCAGGCCAAAGAGAACGCCGGTGAGAATGGAAATGGCGGCAGTGAAGGCCAGCACGCGGAGATCAATCTGCGGCGAAAACGCCGGCGCGCCGGCGCTGCTGTCAGAAAGAACTGAGGAAGCAAGGAGACGCGCACCAAAGCGGGCCATTCCGAGTCCGAGGGCGCCGCCAGACATTGCCAGTAGAAGGCTCTCAGCCAGCAGTTGTATTACGAGTCTGCTGCGGCGGGCGCCCAAAGTGAGCCGGATTGCGATCTCCTTTTCCCGCGCGGCGGCCCGGGCCACCAGCAGCCCGGCAATGGTGGAGCAGGCAATCAGTAAGACCAGGCCGGCTACCATCATCAGAATGTAGAGCGGCGGTAAAGTCTCGGCTGTCATTCCCCGCAGAGCCTCACGGGCCGGCACCAGATCGACACCGGGTTCGTCGGAAGGCTGAAAAATCACTCGGTCGGCATGCTGGAGCCCGTTGCGGAAGAGGAGGCCGAGAGCGGCCTGCGCCTGGGTCAGTGAGATATCGGCCTTGCGCCGACCAACCATGACCAGCCACCAATTGCCGGGCGACTCCCCATTCACGGCGGTCTGCGGGTCGGAAGAGAGCTGAGCACGCATCGACAGAGGCAGCCAGGCGTCCACGCGGCTTCCCGGGGTCAAGCCGATGAAACCCTTTTCGGCGACTCCGGCAAACGTAAACGGCACGCTGTTCAAGCGAACTGTCGTGCCGATCACTGCAGGGTTGGCTCCAAAAGTACTCTGCCAATACCCATAGCTGAGCATCATCGCCGGAGCCGCTGCAGGAACATCATCGGAAGGACCCAGGGTGCGTCCCAGGGCCGCGCCGATGCCAACGGTTTGAAAATATCCGCCCGAGACCATCTGAACGTTCTCGATGCTGGTCACCGGCCCCCCCGTGCTCAACCCAATCCGATCGAATGGGCTAGACCAGGCAGCCAGGCTGGAAAAGACGCTGGATTGCGTACTTGCCTCTCTGAAGAACGGCAAGGAGAACGAGCAGCCATTTTTCCCTAAGAATTCTTCCACGCAGTCGCCAAAGGAACCGTAGCCTACGGTCTTGGGCGCGACGCGGGCGTGCCACTTGAGCACAACCAGATCTTCGGGATGATTCGCCGGCAGAGGACGGAACAGGAGTTCATCGATCATACTGAAGATCGCGGTGTTCATCCCGATGCCTATGGCTAGCGTAACCACGGCGACCGCCGTGAAGGCCGGGCTCTTGCGCAGCATGCGCCAGCCGTAGCGCAGGTCCTGCATGAGGACATCGAAGAAGTGCGTCC
Organism: Candidatus Angelobacter sp.; assembly: GCA_035307585.1. Lineage (GTDB taxonomy): Bacteria > Acidobacteriota > Terriglobia > Terriglobales > Acidobacteriaceae > Angelobacter. The sequence goes on along the minus strand of DATGHX010000003.1, from coordinate 166,423 downwards.
AGCGAACCTCACGCACGCGCTCCCGCGTCTGCTCGATTCCGCCCAGGCTGACGAGCGCCTTGCGACGGGCTTCGTCGTGCGGCATGCCCCTGCCGATGTTGGCTTCCGTCTCTTTTTCGAGATGGAAGCGCAGCTCGTCGGAGAGTTCGGCGTCCCGGCTTGTTTTTTTGAAGAACTTAAACAGTCTTTTCAAACTGGACATGGCTCCGCCTCCTTCTTCAACCCTGCTGCAAGATCAATGCAATAGCGGCAGACAGACGTTCCCACTCACCCAGTTCTTTCTTGAGCTGTTTGGCGCCTGCGGGAGTCAGTTTGTAGAACTTGGCACGGCGATTGTTGTCGGAGACGCTCCACTCGGAATCGATCCAGCCTCGCTGCTCCAGTCGCGCCAGTGCGGGATACAGCGATCCCTGGCCCACCTGAAGAGCTTCCTGGGAAACCTGCTGGATGCGCTGGGAAATTCCCCAACCATGCATCGGTTCGAGCGCCAGCGTTTTGAGGACCAACAGGTCCAGAGTGCCCTGCAGCAGCTCCATCTGTTCGCCCATCAGGCCTCCTATCGGATGTCGACAAGAAGATTAGACGCGGCCTTCTGTCGAATGTCAACAAGAGCCATGGGACGCTTGCGCTTTTTGATCACGGCGCGGCGGAGCAACCTTTGGTGAGTGCCCCGGGGAGTTTTGCGGTTCGCGCCTTCCGGCATGTGCAGGCGGGGCGATACCTGTTTGCATCGCGGTACAATATTGATTCCGACAGCAAATCTGTATCCGGAATCCATGCACCATTCTTATTTCTCAGGGCGATTCTCGCAGCCACGGGCCTTATTTCTGGTTGTGGCCGTGGCGGCAATTTTCGTCCTGCTGACCGGCTGTACCGGCGGCGCATCGGGCAAGAATGAGTACGTCTACGTTGCCGTGGCCGATGCTTCCCTCCGCGATCGCGTGGCGACGGTCTATAACAAAACCGGCACCGTGCATAATGGCGAGAAACTGGTCGTGCTGGATCGCATGCAGAACAAACGTTTCGTGCGCGTGCGCGCCCCCCATGGCGAAGAAGGCTGGCTGCAGGAACGTTACCTGGCGGATCAGGGCACCTTTGACCAGTTTCAACGCCTGGCGGAGCAGTTCAAGAGCACTCCCGCCCAGGGGACAGCCATGATCGAGCAGCAGGTGAAAGTCCACGTGCTTCCCGGCCGCAAGACCGGCTTCATGTACATGTTGGATGAGAAGCAAAAGGTCACGCTGCTGGAGAGGCGGCCGGTAGACCGCAACGCGCCCGTGGCATCGGCGGCCCGCGACGACAGGCCCAAAGATTCCGACGACAGCTCTGACGACGAAACTCCAGGCAACAATCAGCCTTCCATCTGGGAAGACTGGTGGCTGGTCCGCGACGCGCAGCAGCGCATAGGCTGGGTGCTGGGCCGTGCTCTCTACCTGGACGTTCCCGACCAAGTCGCGCAATATGCCGAAGGCCAGCGCATTGTCGCGGCCTTTCCCCTGGATGATGTGGAAGACCAGGGCAAGAAGGTCTCCGAATATCTGGTTCTCCTGACCGAACCCAAAGACGGCATGCCGTACGACTACAACCAGATTCGCGTCTTTACGTGGAACATGCGCAAGCACCGCTACGAAACCGCCTATCGCGAGCGCAATCTCGCCGGAACGCTGCCGGTGGCGCTGGGCAGCCAGGAGTTCGAAAAAGAAGGCACGCTGCGCACGTTCACGCTGCACCTGAAAGATAAGGACGGCTCGCTCCGCGAGCAGATGTACAAATTCAGACCACCTATGGTGCACAAGGTATATGCCGCCGGCCAGGAGCCGCCGGGGAAGACCCGCGCCAAGGCAACCTCTTCTCGCAGCACAACTTAACGAAGGCTGGCATCCACATCAGGCCTTCTACCGTCCAAATACACATGGCAGAGAAGGTAAAACAACTAAACCTGGAACGCGATTACAAGAAGAACCTTTACTTCGTTGATGGCGACGGCAACGTGTGCCAGAAAGCCAAGTCCGGCGAAGGCGATACGCAGGTGCTGGTGCCGCATGCCATAGAGCGCGATAACAACTTCCTATACTTCATCGATCGCGATGGAGATGTTGCGCGTTCTCCGCGTGCCAGCCGGCCACGTAACAAGGCCGCCTGATCAAGACAGCAATGTGCGCCCAGGCGTTGAACCTCTGGGTATTTCGCGAAAACCGGCGACGGCTCGCCGGCGCGCAAGCCAGATGCGCCCTTCTGCGCGAGCTTGAAGGGTTGCGCGCGGAAAGCTCTCGCGAGAGGGTAATACGACTTCTGCTCCGCGCCGGCGAGATGGAGTGCGGGGTGGCGGACGCAGCCAGCGCTCCCCTCGAGCCGTGGGCCAGGCTGACCGATGACCTGGCGCGGGCGCTGGTGTCGCCGGGCATTTTGCTCCGACCGGATCAGCTTGCCGGGTCGCTGGAGTTCACAGAGGTTCCTGAGCAAATTGAGGTCTCACCGCCGGAAGGTTTCGCCTACTACGCCCTTCATCCGCTGGCATACGCCGAGGTACTGTCGAAGATTCCTTCGCTTAGCGATTCCGTTGCGGTCGTGGGGATACGCAGCATCGGCACCACGCTGAGCGCCGTGGTGGTAGCGGCGGCACGTGCGGAGGGCAAAAGAGCCGAGCGAAACACGGTTCGTCCCGGCGGCCATCCTTACAACCGGCTCATGACTCTCTCGCCGCAACAAGCTGAATTCGTGCGACGCCATGTGGCCGCTGATTCCGCTTTCCTTGTGGTCGATGAAGGGCCGGGACTGAGCGGGTCATCGTTCTTATCGGTAGCAGAAGCCTTGGAGCGCGCCGGAGTGGCGAGAGAGCGGATTGTGCTGATTGGCAGCCATCTGCCCAACGTCGATGACCTGCGCGCCGAAGACGCACCACGGCGCGCGCGGCGGTTCTGCTGGATCGCGGTTTCGACTGAACCTCGCAGTCCGGCCCAAGCGGGTGATTTCATCGGCGGAGGCCAGTGGCGGACGCATCTTTTCACGCATAGAGAGGATTGGCCGGCAGCGTGGATCACCTTTGAGCGGCTGAAGTACTTTTCTTGCGCCGACAAGAAGCTATTTAAGTTCATCGGCCTGGGTCACTACGGCCAGGAGGTCTTGACCCGCGAACGACAGGTCACCGCAGCCGGGTTTGGCCCCACGCCGGCCCGCGAAGCTGACGGATTCGCCTGGTATCCGTGGATCGCAGGGCGGTCAATGATGGCGAACGATCTATCGCCGACCGTCATCGAACGGCTGGCGGCATATTGCGCTTTTCGCAGTAAGGCGTTTGCCGCAAGTCATGCCGGCATAGACACGCTGCAGCAAATGGCTGAACACAACTGGGCTCAGACAAAGAATCCTCAGATCTTGCGCTTGCGCCTGGAGCGCCCGGCCGTCGTTGACGGGCGCATGCAGCCGCACGAGTGGCTGCTGACGCACTCCGGTGAAATGCTGAAGACCGATTCCGGAGCCCATGGCGACGATCACTTCTTCCCCGGCCCGACGGATATTGCCTGGGACCTGGCGGGGGCAATCGTGGAGTGGAAGATGACTCCCCAGCAGAGCCGGTATTTTCTTGAACGCTATCGTGCCGAGAGCGGGGACGACGCTACGTCGAGAATTGGCGACTTTATCGCGGCCTACAGGGCGTTCCGCTGGGCGTACTGCCGGATGGCCGCCAATGCGCTTGGCGGCAGTGAAGAACAAGTGAGGCTTGAGCGAGCCGCCGGAAATTATCTGGGCCCGGTCGTGGCGCCTGCGCCTGAAATGCTCGTCAGCTAGCCTTCAGGCCACCTTTCATCCTTTCATCTGATCCTTCACCTCTCGGGTTGATAAAGACACCGGCCCTGCGCAGTAACTGCCATGGATTGCGCGACCTTCAGGAAGGCGCGGGCGGCATGGGAGAGAGTTCCACCCTTGCGGTAGATGATGCGCAGCTTGCGCTCGAACTGCAGTTCCTTCACCGGGATGGAGACCAGTTCGCCGCGGGCCAGCTCCGGTTCCACCGAGATCCGCGGCACCAGGGCCACGCCGTTGCCGGAAGCCACAAAGCGCTTGATAGCTTCGATGGTCGGCATCTCGACATCCATATTCAGCGGCGTCTTATGGCGTTTGAACGCTTCCAGAACCTTGAGGCGGTACGGCGAGACTACATTGTGAGCGACAAATGATTCGGCCCCCAGCTGGCGGATGCTGACGGTGCGGCTGCCCGCGAGGGGATGCGACGGGGGGACGACCAGCACCAGTTCGTCGCGAAAGACCACGATCGACTGCAGCAGAGGATTCTCCGGCCGGAACGAGAGCACGCCGAGTTCGACCGAGTGATCGGCTACCTGCGCGGCGATGCCGCTGGCCAGCCCGCGCTGCACCGCGACCTTGATCATGGGCGAGAACTTGCGAAACTCCTCCAGCACGCGCAGCAGGTAGAGCGAAGTGAACTCGTTGGCGGCCAGCACCAGCGTCCCCCGCTGAAACTGGCGCAGTTCCTCAATGGAAGCCCGCGCTTCGCGGCGGAGATTCAGCATCTTCAGCGCGTATTCCTGCAGAACCTTGCCGGCGTCGGTGAGCCGGCCGTCGCGCGAAGAGCGGTCAAAAAGAGGTTCGCCCAGCTCTTCTTCGAGCTTGCGCACTACCTGGCTGACCGCGGGCTGCGTGCGGTGCACTACCTTGGCAGCCCCGGAAAAACTGCCGCTCTGGGCAACGGCGAGAAATGTCTCCAACTGGAACAGGTCCATGGGCGAATCCGCGTTCAGCCGCTCCTTTGCCGGGCACAAAGCCCTTCTTATTCAATAAATGGCAATTATGATAACAGAAGAAGTATAAATTTGACTTATCCTCGATTACAAAGCACGATGAGCGTTGCCTTTGCCGAGGAGGATTTCCATGGCCAAGCCGCGAATTGCCATATTTGACACCACGTTGCGCGACGGCGAGCAGTCGCCGGGATGCACCATGGGTGTCGCCGAAAAGCTGCGCATGGCGCGCAAGCTGGACCAGTTGGGCGTGGACATCATCGAAGCCGGCTTTCCCATTGCTTCGGAAGACGATTTCAACGCCGTCAGCGTGATTTCCGGGGCCATACGCCGGCCGGCCATCGCGGGGCTGGCGCGAGCGGCTGAGGCCGATATTCGCCGCGCCTGGGCTGCGCTGGAAGGCGCGGCAAGGCCGCGAATTCACGTGTTTCTGGCCAGCTCTGACCTGCACATGCAATGCAAGCTGCGGATCACGCGCGAGCAGGCGCTGGACCAGGTGTACAAATCCGTCGCCTACGCCAAGTCGCTGTGCGACGACGTGGAATTCTCGCCCGAAGACGCTTCCCGCTCGGACATCGATTTCCTGTGCAGCTTCGTGCAAGCAGCGGTAGACGCCGGCGCCAACGTCATCAACATCCCGGACACGGTGGGATACACCGTGCCGGAAGAGTTCTCGCACCTGATTCGCACCATCCGCGAACGCGTGCACGGAATCGAGAAAGTTACTATCTCGGTGCACTGCCACAACGACCTGGGGCTGGCGGTGGCCAACACGCTGGCCGCCGTGCAAGAGGGGGCACGGCAGGTGGAATGCACCATCAACGGCATCGGCGAACGGGCCGGCAATGCCTCGCTGGAAGAGATCGTGATGGCGATCAACGTTCGCCAGTCCAAGCTGCCCTACCAGACCGGAATCAACACCCGTGAACTTTATGCGGCGAGCTGCCTGCTGGCGCAGATCACCGGCACTTCGCCGCAGCCCAACAAAGCCATTGTCGGGCGGAACGCCTTTGCGCACGAAGCGGGAATCCACCAGCATGGGGTAATCGCCAACCCGTTGTGCTACGAGATCATGACGCCGGAATCCGTGGGCGTCCCCGGCAACAGCCTGGTGCTGGGCAAGCACTCAGGACGTCACGCGCTGGGCAAGCGCCTCTCTGAGCTTGGATACAGCACGGCCGGCCCGGAACTGGATTCGGTCTATGCCCGCTTCATGAAGCTGGCGGAGAGCAAGAAGCGAATCTACGACCAGGACTTGATCTCGCTGATCCCGGCCGGAGCGCGCGAGAAAGCGGCGGCGCAGGCCTACAGCTAAAAGACGTTCAGAATTATGACTTTCAAAATTACAGTTCTCCCCGGCGACGGCGTGGGGCCGGAAGTATCCCGCGAAGCCGTCCGCATTTTAGAGGCCCTGGGCCATTTTTATGACTGCCAGTTCCGCTTTGAAGAGAAGCTGATTGGCGGCGCAGCCATCCGCGCAGAAGGCACACCGCTGCCCAAGAGCACCCTGGACGCGTGCCTGGATTCCGATGCGGTCTTCCTCGGGGCCGTGGGCTCGCCTGAGTTCGACCACCTCACGCCCAATGCCCGGCCTGAAGCCGGCTTGCTGGCCCTGCGCACGGCGCTGGGCGGCTTTGCCAACCTGCGCCCCGCACCGTCATTTCCTTCGATCGCAGAGTGCTCGCCCCTGAAAGCCTGGGCGCTGGAAGGCGCGGACGTGCTGATCGTGCGTGAGTTGCTCGGAGGTCTTTATTTCTCCGAGCCTCGGGGCACGGATCCTGGCAGGGAGGCAGCTTTCAACACCATGCGCTATTCGGTCCCGGAGATTGAGCGCGTGGCGCGCGTGGCCTTCGAACAGGCGCGGCAGAGGCGCAAGAAGCTTACTTCGGTCGACAAGGCCAATGTGCTCGAGACATCACAGCTGTGGCGCCGTACGGTGAACCAGGTCGCGAAAGATTATCCCGATGTCGCCGTCGACCACATGTACGTGGACGCCTGCGCCATGCACCTGATTTCGAATCCCAAACGCTTCGACGTGATCGTGACCGAGAACCTGTTTGGCGATATCCTGTCTGACGAGGCGGCGGTGATTACCGGCTCGCTGGGAATGCTGGCTTCGGCGACCATCGGCGGGACAGTTGACCTTTACGAGCCGGTACACGGCTCGGCGCCCGATATTGCCGGCAAAGGCGTGGCCAATCCGCTGGGCGCGATCGCTTCGGCGGCCATGCTATTGCGCCACTCGGCAGGCATGCCTCACGAAGCAGCGGACCTGGAAGCTGCCATCCGCCAGGTGCTGGAGGCTGGGCACCGCACCAGCGACCTGGTGCGCGACGGCCGCGGGCACGTGGTCGGCACCCGCGAGATGGGCAGCCTGGTGGAACAGGTCTTCGCTGGTCTGCTGGACCGGCGCTTCTCTTACCACGCGGTTTAGGCAGGGCCATCATGAAACGCACAATGTTCGAAAAAATATGGCAGCGCCACGCAGTGTGCGCCGGCCCTGAGGGCTCGTCGATCGTTTACATCGACCTTCACCTGGTTCATGAAGTGACTTCGCCGCAGGCTTTCGAGGGCCTGCGCCTGGCGAAACGAAGAGTGCGCCGTCCTGACCGGACATTTGCCACCCTGGATCACAACATTCCCACCAACGGCAACCGCATGGTAATTTCCGACGCGCTGGCGCGCACCCAGGTGGAGACCCTGCGCGATAACTGCAGCCAGTTCGGCGTCCCCCTGTTTGACCTGGATTCGCCCGATCAGGGCATTGTCCACGTGATCGGACCGGAACTGGGGCTGACGCAACCCGGCTCGACCATCGTCTGCGGTGACAGCCACACCAGCACGCACGGCGCCTTCGGCGCGCTGGCCTTCGGGATCGGCACGTCAGAAGTGGAGCACGTTTTGGCCACGCAGTGCCTGGTCCTCAAGAAGCCCAGGACCATGCAGGTGCTGTTTCACGGCAAACTGCCCGCGGGCGTGACCGCCAAGGATCTGATTCTGGCGTTGATCGCGCAGATCGGGACCGACGGCGCCACGGGTCATGTGATCGAATACGCGGGCGATGCCATTCGCGGCCTCTCGATGGAAGCGCGCATGACCGTCTGCAACATGAGCATTGAGGCGGGAGCGCGCGCGGGCATGATTGCACCCGACCAGACTACTTTCGACTATCTTCGCGGGCGGCGCTTCGCGCCCGAGGGCGCGGAGTGGCGGAGAGCACAAACCGAATGGAGCACGCTGACCACCGACCGCAGCGCGACCTTCGACAAGACGGTGGAGATCGACGCCTCCCGGCTGGCGCCGTTTGTGACCTGGGGGACGAATCCGGGGATGGCGGCGCCGGTCACAGGCGAGGTTCCCGATCCTGAGTCAGACCAGGCCAAATCCGATCGCGGCAGCATTCAGCGGGCGCTCGAATACATGAATCTGCGTCCACATACGCGCATCACCGACATCGCCGTAGACCGCGTGTTCATCGGATCATGCACTAACTCGCGGCTGGAGGACCTGCGGGCGGCCGCGCGCGTGATCAAGGGCTACAAGATTTCCAAGAACGTGCGGGCCATGGTGGTGCCGGGATCGCAGCAGGTGAAGCACGCTGCCGAGCACGAAGGCTTGCACCGCATCTTCGAGGACGCAGGCTTTGAGTGGCGCGAATCCGGCTGCTCCATGTGCCTGGGCATGAACTCCGACCGGCTGAACGCGGGAGAGCGCTGCGCTTCCACCAGCAACCGCAACTTCGAAGGCCGCCAGGGCGCGGGAAGCCGCACGCACCTGGTCAGCCCGGCAATGGCCGCAGCGGCCGCTGTGGCCGGACACTTCGTTGACATCCGCAAGTGGCAGTACAAGGACTAATCATGCAGAGCTTCACCGTGCATACCGGAATCGCGGCGCTGCTGGACCGCGACAACGTGGATACCGACCAGATCATTCCCAAGCAGTTTCTCAAGCGGACTGAGCGGACCGGCTACGGCGAGTGCCTGTTCTTCGATTGGCGGTTCGACCGCGAAGGCAAGCCGGACCCGGCATTTCCGCTGAACGAGCCACAGTACAAGGGTGCAAGCATTCTGATTGCGGGCAAGAACTTTGGTTGCGGGTCGTCGCGCGAGCACGCGGTGTGGGCGCTCCGTGACTACGGCTTTCGCGCGGTGATCGCGCCGTCGTTCGCCGACATCTTCTCCAGCAACTGCGTGAAGAACGGTGTGCTGACCGTGGTACTGCGTCCCTCGGAAATCGCCACGCTGAAGAAGCGCGACGCGGCCGGGAGGTTCCAGCTGACGGTAGATCTTCAGAAGCGCGAGGTCAGCGCGCGCGATGGCTTCTCAGCCGGCTTTGAGATCGATGCTTTTCGCCGCACCAGCCTGCTGGACGGGCTGGACGAGATCGGCATGACCTTGCGGCACGAAGCTGAGATCTCGGCCTACGAAAAGCGCGCTCACAAAGCCAGAGCGGCCTCCTGATCGCTCGCGAAGATTAGTCGCGCTTGCCCATTCCGCCGCCGCCGGGCGATTCCACGCGCACGCGCTCGCCTTTTTTCAGGCGCACGCTTGCCTTTCCCGGCAACAGAGTCTGTGAGCCATCGAGACTGATGATGCGCGTGGCCCCGGCCGCGCCGTCATTGCCCCCGCGCAACCCGTAGGGGCCGCGGGTGCGTCGATCGGCGAGCAATGTGACTTCGGCATCCGCGAGCAACTCCACTTCGCGCACAATGCCGTCGCCGCCGCGGAATTTCCCCTGGCCGCCGCTTCCCTGCCTCAGTGAATACCTGGTGACGCGCAGGGGATAGGCATACTCCAGGGCTTCGGCGGGAGTGTTGAGCGAATTGGTCATATGAGTGTGCACGCCGCTCACGCCGTCGCGGTCAGGGCGCGCGCCCATGCCGCCGGCAATGGTCTCGTAATAGGCGAAGGGCTCGCCGGTGCGCTCATCAATACCGCCGATGGTGAGATTGTTCATGGTGCCCGACGATCCCGCAGGCACACGATCCGGCATGGCCTGGGCCAGCGCGCGCAGAAGCGCATCGACGATGCGCTGCGAGGTCTCTACATTGCCGCCGGCAACCGCCGCAGGAGGACGGGCATTGACGATGGTGCCCGGCGGCGCAATCACGCGAACCGGGCGCATGAGCCCTGCGGCAGCGGGCACATCTTCCTGCAACAGGCAGCGAAAGACGTAAAAGCAGGCGGAAAAAGTGATGGCCTCCACGGCATTGATGCTGCCGCCGACTTGCCGCGAGCTGCCGCTGAAATCGACAATCACTATCGGCTTTCCAGGTCGCGCGGTGTGAACGGTCACCCTGACAGCGATCCGCACCGGACCGGAACCGGCGCCGTCGTCATCGAGAAAGTCTTCGGCGGCATAATTCCCGGCCGGCACTTTGCTGAGGAAGGTGCGCATCATCTGCTCGGAGTAGTCCTGCAACCCGGCCATCACGCGGCGCACGCGCGGCAGGCCGTAACGCGCGACGATCTCATGCAGGCGGACCGCACCGGTGTGACAGGAGGCGATCTGGGCGTTCAGGTCGCCCTGGCGTTCTTGCGGTGTGCGCACGTTGTTGAGCAGGAGGCGCAGAACGTCATCCTGCATGCGGCCGGCGGCCAGCAACTTGATGGGCGGAATGCGCACGCCTTCCTGGTAGATTTCGCGGCAGCTGCCCATAGAGCCGGCGTACATGCCGCCGACATCGGCGTGGTGGGCGCGCGAGGCGACGTAAAAGACCGGGCGCGGCGTTCTCTTCTTTTCCAAGAAGACCGGCGCTACCAGCGTGATGTCGGGCAAGTGCGTGCCGCCACAGAAGGGGTCGTTGAGGATGGCCACGTCACCCCGCCCCAGCTGCAGCTTATCGACGGCGGCGCGGACGGACATGGGCATGGAGCCCAGGTGAACGGGCATGTGATCGCCCATGGCCACGACTTCGCCGCCGGCGTCGAAGACCGCGCAGGAGTAGTCGCGACGTTCTTTTATGTTGGGAGAAAACGCGGTACGGCGCAGAGCCGCGCCCATTTCTTCCGCGATGGAGTGAAACAGGCTCTTGAAGATTTCCAGCTCGACGGGGTCGCGCATGCGGTTAGTGTAAAGGAATCACTGCACGGCGAGCTTTACATCGTTGACCTTGGCGTTGGACTGGACGACCACGGGGTTGCCGCGCGCGAGATAGGTTCGCAGGACCGTGGGGTTCATCCACTCGAGATCCCAGCCGTTTTCAATAGCCACCAGCGTGTAGTTGCCGGGAACAACATTCTTCATGCCGAAGGTGCCGTCGCTGTCGCTCTGGTCGCGACGGAACAGGACCTGATTGTGCGCCGGATCCGGGGGGACGAGAACGACCATGGCTCCGGCCACGGGCTTGCCATCGCGCAGGGCGATGCCGCTGATGTCACCGAAGCCCCGGCCTACGGCGATCTTCAGCCTCACGCTAGCGCCCGCCTTGACTTCCAGAGTTCTTCCGCTGAGCCGGGCTCCTTCCGCCGACACGCTCCTCAAGTACGTTCCCTGGTTGTTGAAGAGGGAAACCTCGTAGGTCCCGGGCCTGATTCCCTGTTTGAAGACGACCTCGCCCTGATCGCCGACGGCCTCCGATGCGGATTGCCGCGATTTCTTGTTGAGAAGGTTTACCCTGATCTGTCTGGGAAGGTCACCGGAATCGATCGCCAGGGCTGCGGAGACCGGGACATAGGTTTCGTCGTTGTCGATGCCGCCATTGCTGCCGACATCGATCTCCTGCGAGGGCACGGGCGCGGCTCCGTTTTTCCCGGTCATGAAGGTCCGCATGGTGTAGTGCCCGGGCGCGACCCCGACCAGGCTTTCCATGACCCCCTGGTTGATGAAGCGATTCTCTATCGGCACGGGCAGGGGAGGGCCGTCAAGCACGTGCTGTTCAAGCACGATCGACCTTCCCCGTGTGCCGTCGTTTTCTGTGGCAAAGCGCAAATGCACCGCCGGCACGGGCTGGAGATTGATGTTGGCGGTGAACCGCTCGCCGCGGGCAAGGTGAATCTCGGTGGCTGCGGTTGCATCGGTAGCCCCGCCAAAAAAGGTAATGGGATAGGCGAGATCGAGCGGTGATTTTCCGGGCTGGGCGGCAATCTCCCCGGGCGGCGGTGGTTCGGTTGCGGCGTTGTTGGAGGCGAGAGCGATGAAGCGCGCGTACCAAGGCTGGGCGCTGACCACCAGCAGGTAGTGTCCCGGAGAAAGATGGCTGAAGTGGTACGCACCCTCGTCATTGGTCGCCGTGCGATTGCGGACGCGAGTGGCCTCCAGTCCGGCAGAAAGTCCCGTGGTGTAGAGACTAAGGTTGGCATCGCGAACCGGTTCGCCGCCCTCATCGACCACCGTTCCTGAGATCGACGCTTCAGCGGGCAGCTTGAAGATCAGACCGGTGGAATCCAGGCCTGGACCGACGGCGATCGAACTGGAAAAAGAGTCGTGCTGATTGAAGGCCTGCAGCAGATGGCCGCGTGCCTGACCTGACAAGACATATTTCCCTGGTGCCAGTCCGGCAAACAGAAAGCGGCCGTCGTCGCTGGTCACGATAACCGTAGAGTCGTCGGGCCGGGCAATCGAGCTTATGGAAACGCGCGCATGCGCGAGCGGCTGGGCAGTGTCGGCATCAACCAGAGTTCCGCTGATCTGAAAATCGCCTTCGGCGGGGGAGGCGGCCGTTTTTTGCTGCCCGGCAAAGACTGCGGGCAGCTGGAAAAGAAGAACGAGAATCGCGAATCTCAGCGCCATCTACTCTCCTGTGCGAATCACGTCGACAGCGACGCTGGCGTTATCGTTGGCGGCGATGCGTATTCTGGCTGCAGCGGAGGCATACTGGGCCAGGACCTTAGGATCTTTGTAGTCAATTCCGGCGGCGGAATCGAAAGCGAAAACCTTGTACACTCCGGGAGCGAGGGAGGCGTAGTGGAATTCCGCGCCACGTCCCTGGCTGACGACCTGGGGTTCGGGAAACAAACCATCATCCGGCACGAGGATAACCAGTTCTTGTTCAAGCGGCTTTCCCGAGCGAACAGACACGTCCAAATTGGCGGAGTCGTCGCGCAGCGTGACCTCAATCACGCCCACGCTTCCGCTTTCAGGAATGACAAGAGGCTCGCGCAGCAAGTCCTGGCTGCCGCAGCGTATGGATTGGACATACCCGCCGAAGTTCGGCCACGCCCGCGCCATGTACTTTCCGGGAGGAACGCCATGCACACCATAGTTGGCTGTGTCCGGGGACGATGTGGCCGGAGTACTGTAGTGCATGATGATGGAATCCAGGCTGATCAGTTCTACGCGGGCCGCGGGCAGCTCAGAGCAATCTACCTGTTTGGCTTCGGAGCCGCCCATACTAATAGTTGCGGAACACCGTGGACGCGGGTTGTTGAACTGCGTTCGGACTACGACAGGGACGTCCACGCCCGGATGCAAAACTACTCGAACACCATTCAGGGGCTGAGACACCGTAATGTTCTGCTGCGAAAAGACAGTGCGATCCTGCTGGTCACGGCCGCTCCCCCGCAGTATGTAGGACCCTGCGGGGACCTTGCGGAATTCGAATGCGTTCGATCCCCGGTCGAAGCGGTCCACTGACATAAGCATCTGTCCGGTGGCATCCACGATCAAGGGCGGGTTGACTTGTTTCCATTCACCTGACGAAATCACGGTTCCGGCTACGCGGTATGCGGGCACTGGGGTGAGGGCAAAAGAAGCCTCCAGATGCTGGCCCGCGGACAGAGTGACCGGGGCGGCGGAAGCGTAGTCCGTGCTGGCGGGATAGTAGAGCGATGGCGGGTAGGTGTCTTCTGCCTTGCCGCTGCGCGCTCCCAGAATCCGTCGCGCTGCGTTCAAGGTCCTCATCTGCAGAAAGTAGCGCCCCTCAAACAGTCCGGCGATGCGGTAATACCCGTCCTCGTCGGTTTGCGCCGCGGCTTGGGAGAACAACTGACGCGCGCCATCTGCTGCGTAGGTGGCCATCACCTGGACCTGCACGCCCTCCAGCGGCTCCTCATCGCGTCCGGTAACACGGCCGGAGATCACTGCTTCGGGAACCAGTTTGACGATGGTTTTATCCGCGCCCGGTCCTACGGTCGCCGGCACCGAGCCGGGAGAATGCTGTGTCTTTATCCCCGGGGCAAAATAGCCGGGTTTATAGACCGTGATCGTGGTCGAGGCAGGGGGAACATGGTCGAAGGAAAATTCGCCCTCGGGGCCGGTGAGTGCGGCGCGATCGCCGAACTGCACCAGCGTTCGAGCAACAGGCCTGCCAGTAACGCTATTAACTACAGTACCCTCAAGCTTGAAGGTATCGGTGGCATTCGGTTGCGCCGAAGCTAGAGCCGATGCGGCCAGGAAGAGTAGAAGAAGACGATAAGTACCCATAGTTCGCTATCCAGGTACTCACATAAAGTATTCCAAGTCGGTTGAGGAAGGCAACCGCGGCCACATCAGCTATGCCGGACCAGCAGATCGGCGGCGACGAAGGCGAAGAACACCAGCGAGATCACACCGTTCATGGTGAAGAAAGCGGCGTTGAGCTTGCTTAGATCGCGGGCCGAGACGAGCGAATGTTCATAAGCCAGCAGCAAGGCCACGGCCAACACGCCCAGCATCGCCAGCTTGCCCAGGCCGAACAGCACCACCAGCCACACCAGCAACGCCAGCATGGTGATGTGCAGCAGCCGGGCAAGAATCAGCGCGCGATGAACACCAAAGGCCTGAGGAATGGAGTTCAGGCCAAAGGTCCGGTCGAAGTCGATGTCCTGGCAGGCGTAGAGCACGTCAAAGCCACCGACCCAGCAGGTAACGGCAGCGGTCAGCACCAGGATGCGCGGATCCAGCGATCCCCGTACGGCGATCCATGCGGCGGCGGGCGCGATGCCCAGGGCAAATCCGAGCACCACATGCGACCATCGCGTAAAGCGCTTGGTATAGGAATAGAGCAGTACGACGGCCAGCGCGACCGGCGAGAGATACAGGGGCAGGCGGCCGAGTTGCGCCGCTGCCACCACAAAAACCACGCAAGCCACAATCACGAAGCTGGCGACGAACTTGTGGGAGAGAATCCCGGCGGGAATAGCACGCGCGGCGGTGCGAGGATTGGCGGCGTCAATGCGGGCGTCAGCGACGCGATTGAAAGCCATGGCGGCGGAGCGAGCTGCTACCATGCACAAGACAATCCAGCCGAGTTGAGTAACGGTGGGAAGTCCGCGAGCAGCCAGCATGGCGCCGCACAAAGCAAAGGGGAGCGCAAACACCGAGTGCTCCCACTTGATCATCTCCAGCGTGCTGGCAATGTTATGAAAAAGGCGCACAGGAAATTAGAACAGAAGCAGTGAACAGTGAGCAATGAGCAGTCAGCCAACCCATCATCATTGGCGATTATCTGCCGTTGGTGAAGCCTGGAAAATCGGGCTCTCGGCTGAATGCTGAGGGCTGACTCTTTTAAGCAGCAAACCCCTGCTGCCCGATCAGCGGCACGAAGCGGCAGCCTTCGAGCAGGCTGAATGTGATGGCGCCGCCGTCCTGCTTACGGGCGAGATGCAGCACCTGGCCCTGGGCGTCGCCGACGGGAACAACCAGGCGTCCGCCGGGAGCGAGCTGCTCCACCAGCGCCGGGGGAACGCGCGGCGCGGCGGCGGCCACGACGATCGCGTCATACGGAGCGTGTTCGGAGAGGCCAAGAGAACCATCGGCGGCGACGACGGTTGCGCTCCGGTAGCCCAACTGCTCCAGCACGTGGCGCGCGCCCTCCACGAGCTGCGGGTAGCGCTCGATGGCGAAAACCTGGGCCGCAAGTTCGCTAAGCAAGGCGGTCTGATATCCGGAGCCTGCCCCGATCTCAAGAACGCGATCCTGCGGTTTGATCTCCGCGGCCTGCAGCATGGCGGCAATGATGTAGGGTTGCGAGGTGGTCTGATGTTCGCCGATGGGCACAGGATGATCGGCATAAGCCTCCGGCCAGCGCTCGGGCGCGACAAAAAGATGACGCGGAACTTTGCTCATGGCCTGCAACACGCGAGGGTCTAAAATTCCGCGGTTGCGCAGCTGGCTCTCCACCATGGCGACGCGCTGCGCGGAAAATGAGGTGTCGGGATTGCCGTTGGTGCTCATTTTTTCCGCTGGCGAATGCTGACGTTGAAACTGACCACCCCGTTCTGGTCTCTCACTCCGACAATGGAAAGGTCTTTATTAATGTTGTACTCGAACTGGATCACCGTCTGCGCCGACTGGCTCACGTTGGTGACGTAGGTCAGGGTCAGGTTGTTCTTGATGGTCTGTTCGATGGTCACCCGCGGGCTGGGGTTATTTTCCGCGCCGATGAACTGCGGATCGACCCTTACCCGGCTCCCGCCAAATATCCTTTCCACGCGATCGCTGACCGCCGTGTTCAGGGCTTCGCTCAGCACCGTGCTCGACGCGGTTGACACGTCATTAGAAGTCTGGCCGGGCTGACTGGCGTTGTAGACATCCTGTCCCTGGGTCCGCCCGAAGGCCAGCAGAGCGATGATATCGGAATTGGAGAGCGGCGGGTCAGAACGGTAAGTAAGGCTGAGGCCGCGGCCGGCGCTGAGCGTTCCGTGCAGGCCGATGGTGATGTCGTAGTTCTGCACGCGCGCCGACATTTCCATGTTGATCGTCGGCTCCATCACCAGGGGATTGCTGAACGTCACGTCGCCGCGCTCCAACCTGAACTTGGTTCCGTTATAGAAGATGTCGCCTTCGGCGATGGTGACCCTGCCCAGCAGCGACGGCCGGGCGGCCGTGCCGCGCAGACGGAGATCGACGTCTCCTGACAGCCGCGCCAGCGAGGTTTCCACGTGGAGCTCCTGGGCGGATGCGATATGCACGTCGAGCCGCAAGTTCTCCAGAAACGGGTTCATGGTGGAGAGGACCGGAGCTTTGCTGGATTGGGCCAGCAAGACCGCGAAATCGAAACGCGGGTTCATGCTGAAGCGATTGATGGTGATGTCGCCGGAGAGCAGTGAGCTCTTGGACGATCCGGTGTAACGAAGACTGGCGCTGCCCGAAGAGCTGATGCCGGGCGGATAGCGCAGGCGAACATCGCGGCCGGTTGCGGTCAGGTCAAAGTACAGCCCGTTGCGATAGGCCAGGAAGCCGCCGACGTTGAGTTCGCCGCCGCCGCTCTGCGCCGTCAGCTTTTCGATCTGGATGCGGTCCTGGGCAAACACCATGGTGCCTTGAATATGGCTGAGCCCGTTGGGAAGATCAGCAAGAGACACAGCGGCATCCTTGAGCTCGACGCGTCCACTTAATTGCGGACGTGCGACGGTTCCGCTGGCATCCACGGTAAAGTTTGCCGGACCATACGCCAGGATGTTGGGATTGAAGAGCTGGGCCACCTTCAGATTGAGATGCCCTCGCGTATGCAGCTCGACGGAATGATCCGCAGCCACGCCCAGGCTGCCGCGCATGAACAGCTCGGTATCCTGCCCGACAATGTGGAATGGTTCCAGGCGCAGGACTTCACGGTCCATCGAAAACGTGATCGGCGCATCGTTCTGCAGCTTGAGGTTGGCGAGATTGAGGGAGATGGCCGGGACTTTACCGGTGATGATGAGGTCGCGCGGCCGCTGCGCCGGCCCGTGAATTTCCAGGGAGCCTTCGATGGAAGAGTGCTCCGTGAAAATGGCCGGCAAATAGCCGCGCAGCACGGGATCGATATCCAGGTGGGCGAACTGGGCGGTGATCTGCACCGGGAAGTCGCCGTGGAGCTGCACAGTGCCGCCGAATTCAAGCGTGGCATCTTCAAAGACCGACCGACCGCGCAGAACCAACTGATCGCCGCGGGTTTCGGCGGTGGCGGTGAAATTGCCCACAGCCTCCTTATTAATGACCAGGTTGGCAACGCTCACGTTGCCGTTCAGAACAGTGTTGCCTGCGGGCGGACCGGCCATGCCAAACGACGGGATGGACCCGCTGGCATGGAACTCCGCCTTGCCTTCAATAGTGAAACGGGAGAACTGAACGCTGCTGACGGTCGCCAGATCAAAGTTTGAGCCGGTCACATCAAAGCGCGCCATCCGGCTGCGCAGGTCATAAGCCAACGCGCCGGTGAGCCGCGCTCCGTTGTGCACGGCCACCAGATTATTGAACTGAATCTCCTGCCCGGCAAACCGGACCTGGCTCTGCACGCTGGGAAATGTCTCGCCGTAAGCCGTGAGCTTCTGCACTTTCACACTACCGCCGCCATGCAGGTTGTGAACGGTACCTGAGACGCTAAGATCGGCGCCGGCAATTCCGGCCGCGGGAATGTTGATCCCCGTGAGAGTTTCCAGGTCCTCGAGCGTAGCGTTGTCGGCGCGGAGGTTCAGGTTGAGCTGGCTCTGGTTCTGGTCGAGCGCGCCGTCGCGCAAGCCAGCGGTCAGGGAGAAGGCAAACTGACTCTTGCCCCGGCGCAGCGTTCCCCGCTGCAGATTCAGGTGCGACGGAGAGTAGTCAAGATCGGCGGCCAGCGAGGTCCAGGTCATGGGCATGGCGCCGGTACGAGAACCGAACATAGCCAGGCCAGTGGTGAAATTTTCCAGGTCGAGATGACCGGTGGTGGAGAGCGCCTGCAGATCGCCGGACACAGTGCCGTCGAAGGAAGCGCGGCCGTTGACCGTAACCGGAATCACCGTTCCCGGCTTCAAAGCGTCAAGCGCCGGCTGAAGTTCGTGCAGATCGCTGGCGGTCAGGGAAATCCGCGCCTGTGCGGTGCGCGAACCAAGTTGGCCGCTGGCCGTGGCCTGTATTGCCCGAGTGGATAGCTTCAGGCGGGCGAGGTCAAAGGTTCGCAGGTCGCCATGGTAAGTCCCGGTCAATTCGGCTGAAACAGGAACCTGACGGGGCATCAAGTTGGCAGGCGGAATGACGCTTGCGGTGATATTCGCTTTCATTTTTTCCGGCGAGCCGGTCCAGGTTGCTTTGACCGCGCCGGAGGCGATGCCGGCCATCTCAACTTTGTCAATGGGCAGGCGCGGGGTGGAGATGGCTACCGCGATCTCGCGGACATCGAGTCCGGAAAAATTCAGGTTCGATGACCCTCGTGGAAGAGGAGACTTACGCGCACTCGCGTAGGAGCTCCAGTTATCAATGTGCAGATTGCCCTGAAGACTGCCGCGAAAGACCCGGATGGTCATGCGGCTGAGATCAATCTTGTCGGGGGTCAGAGAGAACGGCGATAAAACTTCTGCTCCGGAGACGCGCCACGTGGCTTCCCTCCAGCTCAGGTTGCGCGCAATCAGATTCCCCGACGAACGGTACAGCCCGTTCTGCCAGGTTAGGTCGCCGGTTACATCGGCGGAACCAGCCCGCAGTTGGGGAAGCGCAGCCAACTTCGCGGCCTCAAGAAGGTCGATGGAAGATTTGTAGTTCAGTTGGAGTTGCGGGCGGCTGTAGTCGCGCAGCATCCCGCTGGCCTCGACGGTGGAATGTCCTGAAACCAGCTTCAGAGACTTGATCTCCATTTCGGCAGAGCGAAGAAGGACGTGGGCTTCCACTCGGGCCTGGGGAGCTGTGGCCCCGCGCCAGCGCGCCGAGGCGACCGAAAAAGCCACGCTGCCCTCATAGCCGTTGTTCGGGAGCGAGTAGGTCAGTCCGGCGGCGAAATCTTCGCCCTGAAATTCAAAAGCGGTCCGGTCGCGGTTCAGGAGCATGGCGCCGTCGGTGATCTGCACCTGCTTGACGGCAAGATCGAAGAGGCGCTGGGTGGGAGAGCCTTCCTGGCCATCACTGCGCGGCCGGGGCTGATTGGTGATGGCTCCTGAGTCGACAATCAGATGGACGGTAGGTTTCTCAATCAGTACTTTCTGCAGAGATATCTTGCGGGAAAGAAAGGAAACGATCTTCAGGTCCACGGCAACGCGATCGGCGCGGATGTAGGGCTCTTCTGCTGGGGGCTCCAGGCCGTGGACGACCAGTCCGCGAGCCTCAAAATGCAGTCGCGAGAGATCCCAGGCAAAGGATTGCAACTCCACCCGGCCGCCGGTCATGCGTTCGATCTCAGCCACGACGCGGGCGCGAAACATATCGCGGAAAGCGTCGCTGCGGAGCCAGAGGGCCAGTCCGATTACAGCTCCCAGCAGCATTGCTCCCACCACCGCTTGCTTCCAGCGAAAGCGAAGTTTTTTCGCGGGAGCCTCGGAGCCGCTCACGGGCGGTCTCCGTTGGCGAGGCTGGCGCCGGGAGAAATCATCTTCTCTATATGGGCCTGGGCGCGGAGGGTCTGCAGCCACTCGTCGAGCATGGCGCTCATGCTCTGCTCGACCAGAACCTTCTCAATGCGATCGGAGACGGCGGCCAGAGGCGGGCTCACCAGGCCCTTGCGTTGCATCTCCGGTACAAATTGGTCCTGGTAGTAGCCGGCAACCGCCGATTTATCGATGTGGACCAGCCCGCGGAAGCGGAGATCGATCAGGCGCAAGATGCGGAATTCGGAGATCAAGTGCTGTTCCACATCCTGCCGGCTCAGCCCATATGCAGCCAGAAGTTTGCTCCAGCCATCGTCGGTGGCGGCTGCCGGGATCTGATCACGGACTTGCTTCAGCTGGGCGGCCAACTCCTCGTCGCTGGGGCTGAGCATCTCGGGGTGGACGATCTGCTGGTCGAGCAGGGCCTGATCGATGAGGTGATCGAGCACGGCGAGGCGGCTCTTCGTACTTTGCGGCTCTGAGGTCAAGGGTTGCCCCTGCAGAAGGAGCTCAACGCGCGCCTCCTGGTCCAGCTCACTTTCCAGGATCACGTGCTTGTTGACCACCGCCGCCATGCGGTCAACGACGTCCTGAGCGCGGGCAAAGGCCAGCGCCAGCAACAGCAGCGCAAGTGGCCGGGGAAAACGCACTAGAACGTCTGTCCGATATTGAAAAAGAAGTTCCAATGCTTCAGCACGTCAGACCGGTTCTGGCTCCCGATAGGGAAGGCGGGCGGATTTAAATTGTATCCCAGATCGAGGCTGACCGGCCCGATGGGGGTACGGTAGCGTATACCGCTGCCGACAGCGTGCGACATGTAGTTGAAATTACAGGAGGTAGTCAGGGGATTGAGGCAGGCGCTGCGACCCGGCTGAGTGAACTTATATAGGCCGCTAAGCATGTCCGACGGCGTCGTAAAAACGTTGCCCATATCGTGAAAGATGACGGCGCTGACGTTGTTGCCGGCGTAGGGAAAGGGGAGCGGAGGAGTCCGTAGCTCGAGGTTGTTGAGGAATACGGCTTCACCGCCCAACGGCTGGCCGGTGGAGAGGTCGCGAGGCCCTGCCTGGTTGATCCCGAAGCCGCGCATCGAGGTGCTGCCACCGGCGAAAAAACGTTCCGGCAAGGGAATAAAGCTGGAAGGCGGAGGCGAGCCCGGTCCGGGAGCGGAGATGGCAACGCTGGTGTCGCTGTACGGCTCTTCGATGCCGATCCGCGTGGAGCGGGCGAATACCCAGCGGCGTTTGTGAAACTGGTAGTACGTGGAGTTTTGAGCAACCAGGCGGGCAAAGTTGGTCTCAGAAGCAAAGTAGTTGGAGGCAACGCCGACATCGAAGGTATTGAAGGTGCCCTTGTGAGAGTCGATGGGATTGTCGCGAGTATCGCGAATGTAGCTGAGATCGGGCATGCCTACACGTACTGGCTGAGAGAACAGCGGCACAGACTCGGGCGCGATGACCAGGTTGGCGGTGCTGACGCGGCGATAGACCAGGCGATAGAGAATGGTGCTGGCGCGATTCAAGATCTGCTTGATCTCGGCCACACCCTCGAGGCGGTTGGCGGTGAATGTGGCCACGTCCTTGGTCTGTTCGTAAAAAGCGGTAAAGCTCAAGGTGAAGGCCGGCGAGCCGAAGAAACGCGGCCAAGTGGATCCGACCAGGGCCAGCTTCTCGAGGTTGCCGTAGCGCGTGTTGAGAGTCAAGGTCTGGTCGCGGCCGCGGAAGTTGAGGCGGGTGACGTCGAAGGAAACGCGCGGGCTGACTCCGGTGCTGCCCTGCGGGTTGGGGGCGCCGGCAGGCTGCCCGGTCTGCACCTCCAGACCGAATCCGTAGTCAAAGATGTAGCGACGGGCCTCGGACAACTGGAAATTTACGTTCTTGTGGCTGATCTGGCCTTCGGGGTTCTGCACGGCCACGTCGACCTCGTTAAATAATCCGAGATCGTAGAGGCGGCTCTGCGATTCTAGCATCGCGCTCTGGCCCAGTGGTGCGTTGGGCTTGATCTTAAGTTCGCGGTCCACAACGAACGGGCGCGTGTAGTGCAGGCCCGCCACCAGAACACTGTTGACAAAAATCTGCCCGCCCTCGGTGATGTTGTAACTCAGATCGACCTTGTTAGGATCGCCGGGGTCGGGGATGGCGGTATATTCGAACCGGGCTTCGGGGAATCCGCGGTTGGCGTAAGCGTTCATGACTTCAGTCTGATCGTCGCTCACGGTGGTATCGGAATAGGGCTCACCTTCGGACGCGGTGATCAAGGCGCGAATCTCCTGTTCGGACAATTTCGTGTTGCCGGTGATAGTGAGCTTGCCTACGGTGGTCTGCGGTCCTTCCGCGATGGTGAGAACAACCTGCAGGAGTCCGGATTGGCCGCGGTAGTCTTCATTCACTGTGGAACTGACCTTGACCTGGAGAAAGCCGTTGCTGCGGTACAAAGCTTCGATGGTCTGGATGTCGCGGGCGAGTAGGGACTGGCTGAAGATCCCGTGAACCAGCAGCCCGCCGGCAGGATGGATGCGCATGCGCTCGCGAAGATCGTCGCTGTGAAAATAGCGGTTGCCCTCAATCATGAGGTCGGCGAACTTTTTGCGGCCATCTTTGACAACTTGAAACACTACCGTCGTGCGCTGGCTGCCGGCTTCGCGACGGCTGAACGTGACGTTGGCGCCGAAATAGCCCTGGGTCTGCTCATAGTCGCGAATATTGCGCGCGCCTTCGTTGAGAAGGTCTTCGTCAACGGCATTCTCTTCAAATACAGGAACCAGCTTCTTGAGGCGGCCGCGGCTCAAGGCCGTGCCCTCTACCTTCACGTCGACGATAGGACCGCGGGTGATTTCAAAGGCGTAGTCGAGAGTATCGTTTTCCGGATGGTAGGTCCGCTGGGTCAGGGTAACCTGCGATTCGAGCATGCCCTTGGATTGAAGTTTCTTGCGAATACGGTCAGTGGCGCGTGAAGCTTTGCCCTGGCTCACTACCTGCCCGGTGCGCAGTTGCGCGATGGCGCTGATCTGCTCGGCGGTGTAACCCGAGGATTCGTTGACGGTGACTTGTCCCACGCGCGCGGGCCGTCCGCGGGTGACGACGAAGAGCACGCGCACCTGCTGGTGCAGAGGATCCCATTCGTAGTAGGGCTGGATAGCTGAGCGATAGTAGCCGGCTTCCTGCAGAACGCGCTCCATGCCGGCGATGGCGATCTTTATGTTCTCATCGGTAAATTTTTCGCCCAGAGCGAGCTTGGTGGCGTTGACCAGCTGCTCATTGCTGGGACGCGTAGTGGCGCCTTCGCTGCGAATCGACCCCAGGAAATAGTTTTCCCGCGCATCGAAGATCAGATCCAAACCACCCTGAGCGTTTCGTTGTGTTTCCACCTGGATTTCGGCGAAACGTCCGGTGTCATAAAGCGCCTGGACCGACTGACGGACCTTGTACTTGTCGAGGGGCTCGCCTCCCTTCTGCTGGATCAGAGGGGTCAGCCATTCAGGATGGTCAATGGCGGCTCCGACCACGCGAACGTCCGCTAATCGGGTGCCCTGAAGGCTATTCAGACCGACGGCAGGACGGTCAGATGGGGCTGGAGCGGGCGGGGACTGAGCGGGCGGGGACTGAGCGGGCAGGGATGCGGCAGATAAGGCCGGGAACAGTATCAGGCCAAGCACGTGCGCCAGATGCACTGGTCGAAAACGCCGCAAATCGCCTCTCTTTGTGGTTTGATCGTTCTCAGTTCGATGACGGCAGCTCGGGCCGTTGTTTGCACGTCTGCTACCGCGGGGACGGAGCCGCTGCCTCTTCTTTAGAACGCCCGGAACATCGTCGCTAAACACCTATAATAAACAGAGCTATGGACTTTCAGGACCGATATTCGCGGCAGGTAATCTTTCCCGGCATCGGCCAGGCGGGCCAGGAGAAGCTGCGCCTGGCAAGTGTGACCGTGGTGGGCTGCGGAGCCACCGGAACCTGCGTCTCTTCCCTGCTCGCCCGGGCTGGCGTGGGCCGTCTGCGGATCGTCGATCGCGACTTCGTCGAGCCCAGCAACCTGCAACGGCAGACGCTGTTCGATGAAGCCGATGCGGCTGAGTCCATCCCCAAGGCCTTAGCGGCTGCTAAAAGGATTGCAGCTTTCAATTCCGAGATCGAAGTCCAGGGCGAGGTAGCCGATCTGACGCCCGCCAACGCCGAGGCCCTGCTCAGCGGCGCCGATCTGCTGCTCGATGCCACGGACAACTTCGAGACGCGCTACTTGCTCAACGATTACGCGGCCAAGAACGGGAAGCCGTGGATCTATGCAGCGGCGGTTGCCGCTTACGGCGTGACCATGAACATTATTCCCGGAGAGACAGCCTGCCTCGCCTGCGTCTTCCCCGCGCCGCCGCAGGGGACGGTGGAGACCTGCGACACGGCGGGAATTCTGAACAGCGCGGTGAACCTGGTGGGATCGATCCAGGCTACGGAAGCGATCAAGCTGCTTACCGGTGCGCGCGACAAGCTGCGGCGCACACTGCTTTCTTTCGATCTGTGGAGCAATGATCGCGCGGAGATCGCTGCCGGTCATCCACGCGCGGACTGCCGGACCTGCGGAAGGCGCGAATTCATTCACCTGTCAGGGGAGGGCCGGCCACAGATTACTTTGTGCGGGAGGAACTCGGTACAGATCCACGAGCGTTCCCGGCCGGTGGACTTCGCGGAGCTCAGCCATCGCCTGGAACCGCATGGCCCGGTGAAGCACAACGCGTTCGTCCTGAAGTTCTGGCGCGATCCCTACGAGTTGACTCTTTTCCCGGACGGCCGGGCCATCATCAAAGGCACAACCGACACGGCAGTCGCCCGCAGCCTCTACGCCCGATTCGTTGGCAGTTAGCAACTTGCGCAAGGTGCGGGAAAGCTAAATAATCGCTTCTAAAATCAGGAGAACACGTGGCCACTTCCCTACCAAGCGGGCTGGAGACTACGCAGGATGAACGCACCATGGCCACGCTGGCCCACGCTCTGCAGCTGCTGGGGTTCATCCCGCCGCTGGTCATCTTTCTGATCCGCCGGCAATCGCGTTTTGTTTCCTTCCACGCGTTGCAATCGCTGTTGTGGTGTCTGGCCTACCTGGCGGTGATATTCGTGGTGATGTTTGGGGGCATGCTCATCCTTTTTGTGACGATTGCGACGCACATTGCGACGAAGGATGCCGCTCCTCCTCTCGGATTGTTTGCCTTCCTTCCGCTGATATGGCTGGTCTTGATTGCTGGCAACATCATCAGTATCGTGCTCGCGATTATGTACGCGATCAAAGCCGGCAACGGCGAATGGGCAGATTACCCGATCTTCGGCAAACTGGCGCGCAGGATTCTAAAGATGGGGCCGGTCTAGAGCGGTTATGGCATCGCCCGGCTAAGGTATAGGTTCGGGTTCGGCCACGCCGTCGGCGCGCGGATCGGAGCCTGCCCAGTTCATTCCTGTCCTGGAGTTGTGCATCACCGCCTGACCTCGGCCCATGAGCACGGTGTAGTCACCTCGGACAGTCAGCTTATGACCTTTGGCGCGCAGGGCATCGAGAACCTCCGGCTTATAGCGCGACTCGATCACGATGTCGCAGGTTACAGTGTTTCCAGCTACGGTGAAGCGCGGAGCCTCAAGGGCTCCCTGCACGTTCATGCCAAAGTCGACAAAGTTGGAGACAAATTGCGCGTGGGCCAGCGGCTGATTGGCGCCGCCCATAATCCCGAAACCGATGTGAATGTCGCCGCGCTCCATGAAGGCGGGAATGATGGTATGGAAGGGACGCTTGCGCGGCTGCAAGGCGTTGGGATGTTTTGCATCCAGGGTAAACAGCGCGCCGCGATTCTGCAGCGCAAAGCCCATTCCCTTGACCACGACGCCGGAGCCGAAAGCGGAGTAGTTGCTCTGGATCAGCGAAGCGATGTTGCCGTCTTTATCTACCACGGCGAGATAGGTGGTGTCGCTGGTAGAAGGCGCGCCGGCGCCGGGATTGCAGTTGGCCTTATCGCCGTCGATGAGAGCGGCGCGCTGTGCGGCGTAAGACTTTGAGAGCAGGCCCTGCACGGGAACTTTGGCAAAACGCGGATCGGCGTTGTAGCGATAGAGGTCGGCATAGGCCAGCTTCATGGCTTCGATCCGTTTGTGCACCTCGGGAACCCAGGCCGGATCACCGGAAGGCTTCAGGGTCGCAGGCGGAGTAGTTTCCATGATGTTGAGCATCTCCAGCGCAGCCATGCCCTGGACGTTGGGTGGAAGCTCATAGACCTTCCATCCCCGGTAGTCGATGGAGATAGGTTCCACCCACTCGGCGGCAAAGTCAGCCAAGTCCTCCATCTGCATGGTGCCGCCCATAGCGGTAGAGGTGCTGACGATGGCCTGGGCAATGGGACCTTTATAAAAGGCGTCGCGCCCCTGTTCGGCGATCGTGTGCAGAGTTTTGGCCAGATCGGGATTGGCGAACCTGGCGCCAAGTTCGGGGACCTTTCCATCGGGCAAGAAGACCCGGCGCGCCTCGCTGGTCTTCTGCATCTTGGCTTCGTCGGCGGCCCAGTAAGCGTGGACAACTTCGGTCACGGCATAACCGTGCTCGGCGTGATAGATGGCGGAGGTAAAAAGATCCTTCCAGGGTAGACGGCCGAAGCGCTTGTGGGCCTGGCTCCAGCCCTCGACTGCACCGGGCACAGTGACGGTGTGGATGCCCTCGTGCGGCATGGCAGTGATGCCCTGCCGGGCCAGGAAGTCGATGGTAAGTTTGCGCGGCGCCCATCCGCTGGCGTTGAGACCGTAGAGCTTGCCGGTCTTTGCGTCCCAATAAATAAGGAAGAGATCCCCGCCGACGCCGTTCATCATCGGCTCGAGCACGCCAAGCGCAGCGTTGGCGGCGATAGCAGCATCCATGGCCGATCCGCCCTGGGCAAGCACGCGCGCGCCGGCCTGCGAGGCCAGGTAATGGCTGGTGGCGACAATGCCGCGCTCGCTCATCACTATTGAGCGGCCATAGGATCGATCTTGCGAAGCAGCAGTCACAGTCAGCGCCAGAAGAAACGAGAGGAACAGAATCGGGCGACGCATCCGCACCCCTGATTACATGAATTTAAACGGGAGCATTATAGCGGCAGCAGCGCAGTCAGGAGGCTTTTCGCTTACCCCAGTTGAAGCGCCGGCCGATGATGGCTTTGATGATCAGGTGGTCGGTGGAGCGCGTGAGCCCCCAGCCGGCTCCAAAATTGATTTCCCAGTCCGGGGAGACGTTTAAATCCACCGCAGGAAAGATTTGCTGCTGCTGCTCGGCCAGCGGGTCGGGATTGCCGACGGGACCGACCGAGCCGTAGTACTCGAAGCCCGCAGTGAAAACCCTGGTGAAGTCGTAAGAGATTTTGGCGTTGGGCGAAAACACCCAGCCCTGGGGGACGCTCAGGCCGTGCAGGGATTTGTCGAGAGTGGGATTGAAAGAGAGATACCAGGGGCCCAGCTTTTTATCTACGATCGGCCGGACTTCCCAGGTCCAGCTGTCGGGCGAAAATGCGCGGCGCTGGTACCCGATCTCATTGGAGATGCTGACGCCCACCGGCCACTTCCATTTCTCGGGCACGCGAAAACGAGGGCGAATGTGATCGCCAACCCAGTCCCAGCCATCGCCGGATTGCGCGCTGGTGAAGATGTAAAAACCGGTTTCAAACCAATCGTTCCAGCCCTGGGTAATCTCGATGGTCTCGTGCGCCGCATGGTTGGTGGGGCGCACGCCGTCAACAGCGATCTTGCTTCCTTCCGCGGTGAAGTTAGTGTGGAATTCGATCATAGTCGAATGCGGGTCGACTGTATCCACGCCATACACCTGGATTTCGTAATTATCCTGAGCCAGCAAGGAAAGAGGGCTGAGAAGGAAAACAAGGAACGAGAGGCTGCGAAGGATCATCGGAAGCATTCAATCATAGTCGGGAACAATTTCAAATTCCTGGGAGGAAAACCTGCTACAGGGGCGGGAAGATGACCGTGAAGCGAATAAAAAGAGCCGCTTTGGGGGGGCGGCCCTTTTTATAACCCTCTTCCTTAAGCGAACGCTAGGCTGCTTTCATAGCTCGCTTGCGTTCTGCCCAGCGCTTCTTCATCATTTCCGAAATACGCCGCTTTGCCGCCGCACTCAGGCGCCTACGTCCGCGCCTGCCACGACCACCGGCCAAGCGGCGTCCTTGCAATGACCCTCTGAGAGCGGAGATAGCTTGCTCCAGACGATCCCTTTCCGCTTCTAACTCCGTGATGATTTGCTGCGTGTCCATATAGCTCCTTCCGCTGGAAATGCTACCAGCCCTATTCGCAACTCGCAACACTAATTACTTCGAAAATTCTTTAGCTGCGGCAGCTAAAGTCGAAATAGCTAACGCATATTCCATGCGCCGGGTAGTATGCAAACTGAGACGCACTTTGCAAAACTATACACAATTTAAGTAAGCGCGCCGGTTCGCCTTAATTTTGTTTTTGATACCGCCTGCGTTTGTGTTCTTCGAAGGTATGGCAAGCGCAGGCGCGCTTCCCCGCTAACAACCCGAGCTGCACAAGAGACGAAAGGCAGCCAATTGCGGCGCCGCCGGATTTTTTTTTGGGACACGATATTTCCTTGCCGTCGAGGCAGAATTATCCATGCATGACTCTTCCCGAGAACCGGGGGCTATAGCCGAAATACTTTTTCCCTATGAAGACGCAATAGGGAACGCTCCGCCCTCGGCGAACAATAAGGAAAGAGGGTAGGAGGTGGGAACTAATTAGCTTGGGAAATGAAAGTGAGCGTCGTATTTAAAAGGAATGGCGACACCGTTCCGGGTAGCGGGACGGAAATGCCAATCGCGAAGGGTTGAAATCACCAGCTCGTCGATACCGTGTCCTAATCCCTGCAAAAGCTTTTCCTCGACAACGTTGCCTTGAGTATCGATGGTCAACTCCACGATCACATCGCCCTGGATACCACTGGGCATCTGCCATCGCGCAACGCGGGGGTCGGTGAAGCGAACAGCGAATCCAGGTTTAATTTCGTCGCCTTCAGTCGCGCCGTACATGCTGGTACCCGAGGTCGATCCAGCTTCCGCCCGGTCTTCCGGCTTGTCCTGATCGAGAACATTGGCGCGCTTGTGGAGCTTTGCCTTGGCATGCTGTGGGCGCGCGGCCGCAGGGAGCGACAGCAAAGGCCGCTCGGCAACACGGATGTCCTGGGGCAAATAGAGGGCGACCGAAACCGGAGTGCCGCTGCCGTTCTCTCCGTGCGCCAGCCATATTGGCCGGACAAATCCCGGTGGCGCCGGCCAGCACCAAACCAGCAAAAAGATGGCATGGGCAAGCGCAGAACCTGAGATCCACAAGCCGCGCTTGCGCTTTTCCGATGGGATAGAATCCAGCTCCGGCTGCCAGCCTGGCTTGTGGTTCAGGAACACGTCGCGCTCCCAGCACTTTCGTCTTACGTCTTAGACGTAGATCAGTGTGAGCCAGTTACCGGGAATCGGCAAGTTGTCCGGATTACTCATATCGCAGGGCGACGGTGGGGTCCACTCGCGCCGCTCGCCGGGCTGGGAGGCCGGTGGCGGCCAGGGTCACGACGATCAAGACTGCGCACATGCAAGCAAAGGTCAGGGGGTCAAACGCACTGATCTGTGCCAGTTCCGAAGCCAAAAGACGCGCGAGTGCCAACGCCGCGCCGAGACCGATGACTGCGCCGGCGAGCACGAGGCGCATGGATTGGGCAATGACCATCCACAGGACCTGGGGCAGGCGCGCGCCCAGGGCCATGCGCACGCCGATTTCCCGGGTCCGCTGCGCGACCGAATAGCTGATAACGCCATAAAGCCCGAGAGCAGCCATGAGCAAGGCGATGGAGGCAAAGCTGATGAGCATGGTAACGGCGAAGCGGCGCGGGCCGAGGGAAGCGTCGACTCTTTCCGTCAGCGGTTTCAGGTCGTAGACGGCAGCTTGTGACGGGTCAGCGGCAAGCACGGAATCGCGCATGGATTGCGCCAGCATCGCGGGATCCGCCGAGGTGCGTGCGACCAGGTGAATCATGGGAATGGAGAGTTGATAAAGAGGATAGTAGGCCAATCCTTTTCCGGTGTCGCCGGCCAGCGACGAGCGATTAGAGTGTCCAACGATGCCGACAATGCGCGTCCAGTCAGGTCCACGACGGATGCGGGCGCCCAGGGGATTTTGCCCCGGCCAGTACTGGCGGGCAAGATTGTCATCGATGATGGCCACCGGCTCGGTTCCCATCCGGTCATCCTCGGTGAAATAACGTCCGGCTCGCAATGGCACGGTGAGCGTGCGAAAAAAACCCGGGGTCACGGCAGCGATGTCGCTGTGCGGACCAGGATCACCCTTGGCCAATTGTCGTCCTTCAATGGAGAAGCTGGAAGCTCCGCCCATGCCACTGAAGGGCAACGGGAACACCGCTCCGGCGGATTCGATTCCGGGCTGGCCGGCGAGGTTCTGGGAGACGGCGATAAGGAATGACTGCATCTTCTGCTGCGAGGAGAAGGCCTTGGGGTCGAGCGAAACTGCCGCCGTCATGACGCCGCGCGGGTCGAAGCCCGGACTGAGCCTCTCGATGCGGATGAGGCTCTTCAAGAACAATCCCGCGCCTACCAGCAGCACCAGCGCAAGTCCAACCTCGGCAACCACGAGTACGGACCGAGCCCGTTGCCGCGCTTTGCCGGTCATGGCGGAGCGCCCGCCTTCCTTCAGCAATTCAAAACTCTTGGCGGTCGCAGTGCCGAATGCCGGCGCCAGTCCGAAAACCAAGGCCGAGACCAGTCCTGCGCCTATGCTGAAAAGCAGAACGGAGCGGTCGATAGAAATGGCGAGATTGCCGATGCTGCCTTCAGGAGCGATCCGTGACGCGTTGGTCACAGCCAGCCACGCAAGGAGGATACCCATGATCGTCCCCGCACCGGCAATGAGCGAGCTTTCCACCAGCACCTGGCGTACCAGATGCGCGCGACGAGCGCCAATGGCGGAGCGGATAGCAAGCTCCTTGGCGCGGCCGGAAGCCCTGGCCAGAAGCAGCCCGGCGACATTGGCACAGCAGATCAAGAGCACGAAAGCCACGGTGCCGGAGAGAACCAGCATTGGCGTGCGCAAATCACCATATACGAATTCCGAAAAAGGCAGGATGACCATTCCCCATTGCGAGCTGCGCGCGTACCTGGCGAAATCGGCGGAGCCGGAGGTCACGCGCTGGTTAAGCACGCCGGCGTAGGCTTCAGCCTGGCTGCGAGAAACACCGGGCGCGAGCCGCGCAAAAGCGTTGTAGCTTTCGTTGAAACGATTTTCCGGTCCATATTGCGTGGGCGCCAGTCCAAGCGGCAGCCAGATTTGCGCTTCGGTTGGCCAATTGAAATCCGGACCCATCACGCCGACAACACGGTACGACTGTTCGTTCAACACGATGCTTTTACCGACAATCCCCTGGTCTTTGCCGAAAAGTCGATCCCAGGTCCGGTATGACAAAACCACTTCATGTTCGCCGCCAGGAACGTCTTCCGAGGCGTTGAATACGCGGCCCAGCAGCGGGCGCGCGCCGAAGGTGTCGAACCATTGCCAGGTAACCTGCACGCCGAGAAGCCGCTCCAGCGTGGCGGCTCCGCGATAATTGAAGTTGCCAAACTGCGAGGCAGCCGCGGACATGAAAACCTGTTTGCTATCGCGAACGTCGGCGTAATCGGTCAGCGAAACTTCGATGTTCTTGAGGTTGAGCTTGGCATAATTGACACGCAGCGCAACCAAGCGGTCGGATTGCGTGATCCCCGGGGGATGCAGAAACAGGCTGTTGATCACGCTGAAGATCGCGGTGTTGGCGGCGATGCCCAGTGCTATGGTGAGCACCGCGATGGCGGTGAATGCGGGCGCCTTGCGCAAGCCACGCAGGCTGTAGTTTACGTCGCTTCCCAGTCCGGAAAAGATGCTGCGCGAAGATGCAGGTGCGAAGACTGGGTGGGAACTCGGAACACGTTCGACTTCCCGCATCTCGCGGAGGAGCTCGTGGTGTTCCAGACCGTCCAAGGCGGACTGGCGCGCGGATTCCGAAGGCATTCCGCCGGCAGTGAGCTCCGCGTAATGATCGTCGAGGTGCTGCGAGAGTTCTTCGGAAAGCGAAGCTTCGCGGGTCGCAGGCAGACGCAAGGGCGCAAGACGGCGCTGAACCTCAGTCTTCCAGTCAGGCATGTTCGACTCCGGTGATCCGGTTGACGGCAGCAACAAAGGTCCGCCACAGTGTCCGCTGCTCGCGAAGGACTTTCTTCCCTGCATTGGTGATGCGGTAATAGCGGCGGCGGCGCTGGTTCGCTTTTTCCACCCAACGGCCTTCGATCCAGCCGCGTTTCTCCATGCGATAGAGCAAGGGATAGAGGGAGGCGGCGTTGAAGCGCAGATCACCGCCGGAGGCGGCTTCGATCCTCTTGCTGATCTCGTAACCGTGCCGGGGCCGGGCTTCGACCAGCGACAGAATCAACAGCTCAGCGCTTCCCTTTTTCAACTCGTTGATGGTTGGCGTCATATAGTGGAGCTCGACATATCGGGCTCCATGACATAGACGCGCGGGATAGGCGGGAGTTAACCGAAAAAAACTAAGGAACGGTCTTTTGATCGATCCTGGTTTCCTGGTTCATCAGAAACCAAA
Source organism: Candidatus Angelobacter sp. (assembly GCA_035307585.1). Classification (GTDB taxonomy): domain Bacteria; phylum Acidobacteriota; class Terriglobia; order Terriglobales; family Acidobacteriaceae; genus Angelobacter. The sequence continues at coordinate 133,854 of DATGHX010000003.1, read as the reverse complement.
GGAAGTTGGCGATTGCCGAACCGACTATGGAGGTTGGAGGCGCGGGTCGGAATCGAACCGACGCATAAAGGTTTTGCAGACCTCTCCCTTACCACTTGGGTACCGCGCCCGGATGGGGTTGCTAAATCCTCTGACAGCATAAACCCTCGCTTGGCGAGGGAAGCAAAAAAGGGCTTTTGGAGCGGGAGACGGGATTTGAACCCGCGACTTCGACCTTGGCAAGGTCGCACTCTACCACTGAGTTACTCCCGCTCGAGCAACCAAAACTGATTATATCGCCTTGAAAACAATGAAGCAATCACGACATCCGGCGCGGGTGACTCCCCCTTGATCGGGTGATCGAAGCGACGGTCCAAAGCTGCTATGCCCCGAGCCGGAGTCCAGGTTGGCCACTATTCGGAGTGCCTGGCCCACTGCGGGTCCTGGTCGGGGGTGACGATGTGGCCGTCACGCATGTGGATGATGCGGTCGCCGATCCCGGCAGCTTCCGGGTTGTGGGTGATCATCAGCACCGTCTGCTTGAACTGGCGGTTGGCTGCGCGCAGCATATCCAGAACGATTTCCGAGTTTTCGGAATCCAGGTTACCGGTGGGCTCGTCGGCGAGGACGATCGAGGGGCGGTTGATCAGCGCCCGGGCCAGGGCCACGCGCTGCTGCTCGCCGCCGGACATCTCGGAAGGCCGGTGGTCAAGGCGGCCGGCTATGCCAAGCATCTTCGTGACCTGGTCGAAGAACTGGGGCTCGGAGCCATTGCGGCCGGAGATCTCGCGGGCGATCTCGATATTGTCGCGTGCGGAGAGCGTGGGCAGCAGGTTGAATTTCTGGAAAACGAAACCGATCTTTGACTTGCGCAGCGAGGTACGCTGAGCGTCCGTGAGCTGGGCAAAATCGGCGCCGTCGATCAGGACCCGGCCGGCGGTGGCGCGGGTAAGGCCGCCCAGAATATAGAAGAGGGTTGACTTGCCGCTTCCCGAAGGACCGACGATACTGACGAACTCGCCGGGCTCTACGGCCAGGCTCACGCCGCGCAAGGCGGACACATCGACCTTGCCGATGCGGTAAACCTTGGTGACGTTTTCAGCTTGGATGATGGGTGACACGGACTCTTCGATACTATCAGAGCCCGGCTGGGCCGGCGGCGGCAAGGCGCGGCACGGCACGTCAAAAAGCGGCAGTTCCCCTATCCGGCAGCACGCATTCGCGGCGCAACTTCAGCGTTCGCGCGCTTGGGACCGCGCTTCTTGACCAGGAGCAGGCGAATGCGTTCCAGCAACTCCACCGGCGCATACATGCCCTTGGGAAGAAAGATGTCAGCCCGCGTGTCTTTTTCGTAGGCCTTTACTTTTCCCGAGAACAGGATCACCGGGGTTTCCGGCGATACATCCTTGATCCGGCCCACGAGGCCGGCGCCATCCAGTCCCGGCATGAGCAGATCGCTGAGGACCAGGTCAATCCCGCCCTGCTTGAAAAGTTCCAGCGCCTGCCCGCCGCTCGAGCAGGTCCTCACCTTGTAGCCGCGCGTCTCCAGCATGAGTTTGCGGATGGAGAGAGCCTGCTCGTTATCGTCTACACACAAAATCGTTCGCTTTGGTCGCATAATCGTTGACCCAACAGTTGTCCCTCGCGCTCAACGGCTGGGGCGCGGGGATGATTTAGATTTTATTTGGGCTGGGAAAACTTCGCGTCTGCAAAATCAAATTAACGTGAACGAATCATAGGCCCGGCGACACTGCCTGTAAAGTACCCTGAAAGCCAACAGCAGAAATTTTCATTGAACGGCCGGGTTCTTACAGCGGAGCGAAAAAAGCCGCGAGGAATCAATGGCCGAACGAGGTCAGAGTCAGAGAGTGATCTCTCCGCGCATCACTTCGACCGCGTGACCGCCGACACGGACGTTGACAATTTTGTCAACGGCGCGCGCGGCGCTGATGAAAATCCGGCTGCGGCGCCTCATCTCCACGCCCTGCTCCATGAGCACCTGCTGATCGGGAGCAATGATTCCGTATTTCACCGCCCAGGCGGCGCACGGACCGGCAGCAGAACCGGTGGCCGGGTCCTCTCCGTTGTAGAAGATCATGCGCGACTGCAGGCGCGCCTGGGGATTCACGGCTTCACGCGAAACAAAGTAGAAAAACCTGGCGTCGCTGCGGCGCAGGTACTCGCCCATGGGGCCCCAGGACGGGGCGAGGGCTTGCAGAACGGCCAGAGAGCGCACGGGCACCATGGCAAAGGCGTTGCCGGTGCTAACGGTCTGGATGGGAACGTCGTCAGCAATATCATTGAGGGCGATTCCGGCGGCTCGGGCAACGGATTCGCGGTCGTGGGTCTTGCCGAACTCGGGATCGCGCTGGGTCATCACACCGAAGGGCAGGCCGTCGCGGGCGGAGAAGCGCACGGGAATCCTGCCCACGTTCAGATCGAGGGCAACCTCGTCCCCGTTTTTGTTGCCGTGCCCACCGTTGCGCAGAACCATAGCGGTGCCCAGCGTAGGATGACCGGCAAAGGGCAATTCCTCCGAGACGGTGAATATGCGCACGCGCACGCCGCGCTCGCGCTCGGTGGCGGCGTCGCGGGGAAAGATGAAGGTGGTCTCGGAGAGATTGGTCTCCTTGGCCAGGGACTGCATTTCTGAATCGCTAAGCCCAGCGGCGTTGGTGATCACGGCGAGCTGGTTGCCTTCCAGCGCCGTGGCGGTAAACACATCCATCTGGACCAGGGGGAATCTGCGACGGGAGTTTGACATGGTTTTCTCTGCGCTCTTATTCTGCAATCTCGGCAACAGCTACGAGGTCGAGTGAAGGCATTTCGCAAAGCCCTGCAACGCACACCTTTCTACGGTGTGTACAAATCGCTCGGCCACTATCCGGACTACTGGTACTGGAAGCTGCGCGGTCAGCCGCTGCGCTCGCCGCACCTGCTCAAGCAGCGCACGGTCGAAGAATATGCGCGCCGCTACAACCTGCAGGTACTGGTGGAAACCGGCACCTACTACGGCGAGATGGTGGCAGCCATGAAAAACCGCTTCGCCCAGATCTATTCAGTCGAATTCGATGCCGCACTGGCGCGCAGGGCGCAGAAAAAGTTTTCCCGTTACTTGCATATTCACGTGATCGAAGGCGACAGCCAAAGCGTTGTTCCCGAGATCCTGCGTAAGCTGGATCAGCCAGCTCTGTTCTGGCTGGATGCCGGCTATTACGGCTGGGCGGGAATGCAAGGCGAGCAACAACGGCTGGGCGCGGAACTGGAGGCCATCCTGAACGATCGCCGGGAGCACGTGATCCTGATGGACGATGCGCGCGGCCTCAACGGCCGGAACGGAGCGCCGACGGTGGAGGAGCTAAGGCGGCGGCTGGACGCGAAGTTCCCTGGGCGGTCGATTGAGGTGAAGCACGACATTCTGAGGATCGTGAAACGGGGATAACTTTTTCTGTGGGCGTGACTCGGGCCATAGGGTCGGTCTTGGCTCACTCTTTGCCGCATGGCGCTACTCCGCCGTTCTTGTAAACTTATGATCGTTGCGGAAGCGCATGGGGTCCGGTGACCCTTCTGGTCTTCAAAACCAGCGAGAGTTGGTAAACCCGGCTCTGGTCGGTTCGACTCCGACACGCTTCCGCCATTGCTTTCAAACGGAACGGCTGTGTCAACAGAGACTTTCCGATAATCGCTTCATGCAGCTGCCATTCAGAGTAAATAAGTTGATAGAAACGCTACTTGGGACTCCCGGGGAGAGCGATATGGAGCTCCGCCGCGCAATCTTTGAGGAGACACGTGCCGGCGCCGGCGGAGCCCGGGGGCCGCGAGGGGCGGAATTGAGAGTTCTGGTGGAAAAAATAGATCAGCATCCCTGGATGATCGGTGACGACGATTTCCAAAAGCTTCGCGCCGCGGGGTATTCCGAAGACCAGATCTTCGAGCTGACCGTGGCCGCGGCGCTGGGAGCGGGCGTGCGGCGGTTCGAGGCCGGACTGCGCTCGCTTGCCGCAGCGGAAGCTGAAGTCGGTGGAGGCAGGGGAGATCGCTGATGCGCCTGAATATCCTGGAACACGGACACAGCCGGCTGCAGAAGCTACAGCTGAGGGTTTTGCGGATGGTGGCGGGGCGGGCGACCGGTCCGCTGCTGATGATGTCGTACCGCCGGAATTTCTTCGGTAAACACTGGGCGCGCTGCCTGCAGGAGGGACTGCGCCACGGGCGCGAATGGTCCACCGGCGAGCTGGAGATTTTTGCCGCGTTTGTTTCCAGCCTGAACCAGTGCCACTTTTGAATAGCCAGCCACACCGCGGTCGCGGTGCAGGCGCTGGGCCGAGGCAGCAGCGCGCGAGTCAAAGCAATTCTCGACAACTGGCGGACGGCGGCCATCGATGAACGGCTGCGAGCCGCGCTGGCCTACCTGGAGAAGCTGACGCTGACACCGGATGCCGTCGTGGCGGCAGAGGTGAGAGCCGCCCGTAAGGCCGGCGTAAGCGACGCAGCCCTGCGGGAGGTGATTTACGTCTGCTTTCTGTTCTCGACCATGGACCGGCTGGCCGATGCCTTCGGCTTCGAAGTCGCCGATGCGGACGAACTGCGGCGGGCGGAACGGGTGCTGCGGCCGTTCGGCTACGCGCGCATGAGCGTACCGGGATAGCGATCAGCTCACCAGTTCGGCGTGATCGCCGAGGTAATCGTTGGCCTCAATCTCCGGCGCGATCAGTTCCTGAGGCATGCGGCCGCCGTTGTATTCGATCAGCCGGTTCTTCCATTTGAGGAAGTCGGTGATGGTTTGGGGCTCGATGCGGACCTCAACCCGGCGCAGGCTGGCGAGAAGCAGATTCATCTCCAGCATGAATCCGGCCTGGCCACGCTGGCTGTTGCGCGACGGCTTTGCCGCCAGACGAACTTCTCTGCCCCTGGCTTCCAGAAGACCCCAGCGTGGAGGAAGCTCCGCGGGCGCAACCATGCCGCGTGGAACCAGGTAAAACCGCTCACATCCCATGCCCAGCTCCGGATTCCTGCGGAAGGGCTTGGCGCGGTCAGCCAGGAAATCGGCGCGGGAGATTTTGCATTCGATAACGACCGAGCGGCACCTGCCTTTCCAGCCGATGACGTCGGGGGTTTCGCCGCTGACGCAGGACTGTTCGGAGAGTACGATTCCGCAGCGGTAATGGCGGCGCAGCCACTGTTCGGCCAAACGGACGAGTTGCTGGTGAGTCATGAGAATGGTTGTAGCGTGGCTTCGGGAAGCGTGAATAGTATCTTTCGGGCTTCAGGTGGCGGGATAGCGGTTCGACGCTCCTCGAACGGGCCGGGGCATCACGCCTCGGCCCTTGTGTTTTCTGGCCGTTGAGATCACATCCTCGCCGTCTCGGTTATACTTCTTCGCAACCCGATCATGAAGCGCCACGTCCTCATCTTCGGTTTCGTCGGCGGCCTCCTCATCGCCACCCTCCAATACACCGAATACCGCTTCGTCATCATCGAGCATTCCGTCGAGCTCTACGGCGCGCTCGTCGCCCTCCTGTTCGCGAGCTTCGGCATCTGGCTCGGCCTCCGCATCACGCGCAGCCGCGCAACCATCCGCGAAAGGGTCGTGGTGAGGGAAGTGCATGTCCCCGCGGAAGCCCCCGCCCTCGAACCCTTCGCTCCCAATACGGCCCACCAGCAGACCCTCGGCATCACGGCACGCGAGCTCGAAATTCTCACCCTGATCGCCCGCGGGCTCAGCAATCGCGAGATCGCAACGCAGCTTTTCGTTTCCGAAAACACCGTCAAGACACACTGTGCCCGCGCCTTCGACAAACTCGGAGCCGCCCGGCGCACTCAGGCCGTCCGACGCGGCAAAGAACTAGGCCTGCTGCCGTGACCGCGTCACCCGAAAGCACGATTTCCGCTCCATTCCTGCAAAATCATCCGAAAGGATGACGACATCCGGCCCGGTTACAACGCATAATGACGCCATCCTCACTTGCACCAGGAGCCTCACATGAAGAAGACCGTCCTCACCTTCGGCCTCATCGCCGGGCTCATCATCTCCATCCTTATGGGCGGCTCGCTTGTCCTCGCCGACAAGATCGGCGCCGGCCACAGCATGGCTCTCGGCTACACCATCATGGTGGCGTCGTTCCTTCTCATCTACTTCGGCATCCGCAGCTACCGCGACAACAATCTCGCCGGCCAAATCTCTTTCGGCCGCGCCTTCGCCTGCGGCATCCTGATCACCCTCATCACCACCGTCTGCTACGTCGCCATGTGGGAGGTCCTCTACTTCAACTTCATGCCCCACTTCATGGACAGCTACTTCGCCGCGCAGATTCACAAGGTCCAGTCCTCCGGACTTGACCCCGCCACCACCGCCGCGCAGGTCGCTGCCGTACAACGCTCTCAGCAGCTCTACCAAAACCCTTTCGTGAACATGGCCTACACCTTCATGGAGCCCCTGCCTGTCGGCCTTATCATTACCCTCATCTCCGCTGCCGTTCTTCGCCGCTCCCCCAGTCATGACCACAAAAAACAAAATGCCGCGGCATAAGCGCCGCCCTTTGGAAAGGAAGATGGGATGCATTTTCAAAGACGCCAACTGCTTCGAACTCTGTCATTTGCTTTCGGGTCGAGCTTCATCCTGGGACGGAACCAACTCGGCATAGCCGCGCAGACAGCCGTACCGCCAAAGCTCTATCCTCCCCCTGCGGGGGCCGCTGTTGCTGATGGGATCGCTGCAGGAACAGAAATGGAAAAAGTGACCGGAATCGGAGGGTTCTTCTTCCGAGCCAAAGATCCGAAAGCGTTGGGGCTTTGGTACAAGCAACACCTGGGGATTTTGCCGATACCAACGAGCTACGGGGAAACCGCGTGGCAGCAAGAGGCAGGACCAACCGCTTTCGCTGCCTTCGCTGAGACGAGCAAATATTTCGGGGACGCCCAGAAGGTCTGGATGCTGAACTTTCGAGTCAGGGACCTCGACAAAATGGCGGCCCAGCTAGAAGCTGCGGGAATCGCGGTGAAGATTGACCCGCAGTCTTATCCCAACGGCCGGTTCGCCCGCTTGCATGACCCGGAGGGGAATCCGATCGAATTGTGGCAGCCCACGGTTCCGGACACTAAAGGCTAGGTCCGGTTTGGCGAGGGGCCAACCGGCAGCTCCCTGGCAATTCCGGCAGCCCCGGCGATTTCGGCTTCTTTCTGTGCTTAAATCGAAGAGTGTCGCGGAAACGGAAAAAGTTGAAGAAGTTCACCGCCACCAAGGCCGTGAAATCCATGGCCCGCGCCGCTCTGGGCACGCCGCCTCCGGTTCAGCGCGAGGAGAGCGGGAAACGCCCGCCCCGGGAAAAGCACCGGAAGACCCTGGGCAAGCTTCTGGCCGAGCAGGACCAGGCTTAGGCGTCAGCTGCGTAATCCTCTGGCCACGATCCCCACCAGCGCCACTCCCAGGCCCACGCAGAAGCTTGGGCTGGTTACGACCAGAACCACCAGAAAAGCCAGCACGATCAGAAAAGCCAGCCGCGCGTGGTGCAAGGTGTAGTCGGCGATCAGCAGCAGGATCAACGCTCCGGCAATCGAGATCAGGCAGTACAAGCCCTGCAGCATCGCCCAGGGCCCGAGGTGGACAAAGCGCGCGATCCCCGCGCCCAGACTCGCCAACCCGATGATCAGAAGGACAACCGGCCCTTTTTCCACATAGCCCTCGACGAGCCTTTAGCTTTGAACTTTTAGCACGGTTGCCGGCGTTGTCAACACGCCGGTGACAGTGTCGATAGATTCCGGATGCCCTGAGATTCAACTTGACTCACTAACGCTATCGTGATAATACTACAACGATTAATTTTTGGTACAATGATCGAAACGAGGGCGTCTTGTGGATTATGAGGGCATTTTGCAGTTGGGCTTTACGAACGGAAGGTTGGGTTGAGTTGGATTGAAGTGGATTGAAATGGCTTGAAACCGGGAGGGGGGAGGGCAGATCGGGTGATCGGGCGATCAGGGTGATCGGGTGATCTGAAAACAAAGAATTTAGGTTCAAAACGTACGTTGAAATTGCGTTCAATCCAGTGCAGTTTCAGCCGCAAAAAGCGAGATTCGAGAAGCTCTTTGAAAACTTAAATTGTGAAGCCGAAACGGTAATTCGTATTTCGTGCGTGGTATCCGGCAGACACAAAAGACGACTCAAAAAGAAGCCACGGGCACGCAGCAACCGGGCGAACCCAGCATTTGCATGAAACTTTGGAATGGGTGAGGCGGCATTGCGTGGACCGGCAAAAGGTTCAGGAAACCGTGACTGGGATGGCACATGGGACGATGGAGAGCGTTTTAAGCCTGTTCCCGGCGCGATCTTTCTGGGTAAACTGGAAGGGTGGACGAGCGCGATTTTTACGACGAGAAGGAAGCCAAGAAACCGCACACCTTGAACTGTCCGCACTGCCGGCAGGCCAACGAGTATGAGCTCGCCTGGCTGGTGCGCACCAAGAAGAAACAGCTTCCGGGGCGGGCCGACGAACGCGACCGGGCCAAGTTCGCCAAGGCAAAGTCCTACATGGTGCGGCGCGACGACATGGTGGCCTGCAAGAACATCCGCTGCCGCAAGCGGTTTGAGGTGGCGGGCGTGCAGTCAGTGGCCTTCATCGACTGAGAGATCCCGCTTGAGGATTTCGGCGACTGCGGCCGCATTCTCGCGCGGTAATCATCCCGTTCCGCTAACGGTGACGCCTGCGCTGCAGGCATCACTCCACAATCACAGAATTGAACGCTGCCCTTCATTTATACTTGTGCGTTTCATTCAAGCCCTCATTGGCGGACTGTAACGCGCCGCGCAGGAAAAACGCCCTATGAAAATTCTGGTCTGTATGAAGCAGGTCCCGCAGAAGGATGCGCCTCTCAAATTGAACGAGAGCGGCACGTGGATCCGCGACGACGTTTCCTATGAAGTCAACGAGCCGGACGCTTTCGCGCTGGAAGAAGCTCTGCGGCAGAAGGAAAAGCATGGGGGCGAGGTCACGGTGATCACAGCCGGTCCGGCGCGCTCGCAACAGGTGCTGCGGGAAGGGCTGGCCAAGGGCGCCGACCGGGCGATCCATCTGGAAGACAACGCTTTCGTGGGCCTGGACGCGCTGAACATGGCCAAGGCGTTCGTGGCGGCGATCAAGGACGAGAAGTTCGACCTGATCTTCACCGGGCTGCAATCGGACGACTACGGGTACGCGCAGACGGGCGTGATCATGGCGGAGCTGCTGGGCTGGCCGCACGCCACCATCATCATGGAGATCCAGAAGAACGACGGCGGCATCAAGGTGAAGCGCGAGCTGGAGTCAGGATTCTTCCAGCACGTGACCATGCCGCTGCCGGCGGTACTGACGATTCAATCGGGCATCAATAAGCTGCGCTACGCCACGCTGCTGGGCATCAAACAAGCTAAGAACAAACCTTTGCGCAAGGTCGCCCTGGACGAAGTAAAGGCCGCGCTGGGGGACAACATGCAGAAGATCGAGAAGCTGTATGTCCCGCAGAAGAGCAAGAAGACGGAGATGCTGGAAGGGTCGCCCGGAGAGGTCGCCAAGAAACTGGTAGACCGGCTGCGCAATGAGGTGCGCGTGATCTAGCCACGGATCTCAGCCGCACCGGCAGATTTTAAAGCAGGAGGAAGCCATGGACAGAATGGAATACGATCCCGAAGGCGGAAATTACCTCCCGGTAACCGAGCACGAGACCGGCGCCACGCTGATTGTGATCGGGCTGATCATGCTGATCGCCGCGGCGGCGTGGGGGCTCTTCGTGCAGTGGGACATCAACGCCGGCGGCGTGCTGATGCGCGCCATCTTCGGCGCCGACGTGCTGATCGCCCTGCTGCTGATCACGGTGGGATACGTCAAGAAGAACCACAAACAGAAGTGAGCGCTGGAGGAAGGCGACCACGTAAAACATGGCAGACACAATTCTGGTAATTGCAGAACAACGTGAAGGAAAACTGAACCGCGTCTCGTGGGAGACGGTGACGGCCGCGCAGGCGATCGCCGCGGAGACGGGGGGCACGATCGAGGCGGCGGTCTTCGGCAACGGCATCGGCAGCATTGCCCAGGAGATCGCCGGCAAAAAGGTAGCCAAGGTCTACGCCATCGAATCACCCAGGCTGGCGGCGTACGAGCCGGACGGAACGGTGGCGGCGCTCAAAGGTTTCATCCAGCAGAAGCAACCGAAGCTGGTGCTGATGCCGCACACCTACCAGGTGCGCGACTTTGCGCCGCAACTGGCGACAGCGCTGGGACGCACGCTGATCAGCGATGCCATCGGCTTCCGCAAGGACGGCGGCAAGCTGGTGTTCACGCGGCAGATGTTTCAAGGAAAATTCGCCGCCGATGTTTCGTTTGCCTGCGATCCGCCGCACATGGTGACTTTCCAGTCGGGCGCATTTCGCGGCGACAAGGCGGAAGCCGGGAGCGCGGCGGCAGCGGTGGAAACGGTCAACACACAGGTCCCCGACAACGTTACGCGCAACAAGCCGGAGCCGCCGTTCAAAGAAGCCAAGCAGGCGGTGGACCTCACGCAGGCGGAGATCATCGTCTCGGTGGGCCGCGGAATCAAAGAGCAGAAGAACATCGAGATTGCCAAAGCGCTGGCCGACGCGCTGGGCGGAGAGATTGCGGCGTCGCGTCCCATCTGCGATTCCGGGTGGCTGCCCATGGAGCGCCAGGTCGGAAGCTCGGGGCAGACGGTGGCCCCAAAAGTCTATCTGGCGGTCGGCATCAGCGGCGCCATCCAGCACATTGTGGGGATGAAAGGCGCGCGGACCATCATCGCGATTAATAAAGATGCCGAGGCGCCGATCTTCGAGATTGCCGACTACGGGGTGGTGGGCAACCTGTTCGACATCGTGCCGGCGCTGACGGAAGAGGTGAAGAAGGCGAAGGCGGGAGGGTAGCGCAAAACCTACCACGGAGACACGGAGGCACGGAGACGCGGAGAAATCGAAAGTTAGTCTTGCTTGTAGCGGCAGGGGATTGATTGACCTGGCCGCAGCCTTGGTGGCGTCGCAGGAGGGAATTGGTATCTGCAGTGAATGAACGCTCGGTGGGCAGGAACCAGAAACTCCGGCTAAGGCTGCAAACCAATTGCAACTGAATACTAACTACTGAAATCATGATCTACTTTCGCAAACCCCTTGAAGGAATCGAGCGTCCGCAGATGGAAGCGGACATCACCATCGTTGGCGGCGGGCCGTCGGGACTGGCCTGCGCGCTGCGCCTGTCGCAACTCATTGACGAACACAATCGCCGCTACCCTGAAGCAGCCCTGAGCAAAGAAAATATCTACGTGCTGGAGAAAGCGCGCGAGATCGGCCAGCACTGCCTCTCGGGCGCGGTGCTGGATCCCAAGTCGATGGACGAGTTGCTGCCCGGCTGGCGCGACGAAGCCCCGATCGATGCCCAGGTAGAGCACGAGCAGTTCCATTTCCTGACCGAGCACAGGGACTTCGAGGCGCCCATGCCGCCGCCACCGATGATGGACCACGGCAACTACATCATCTCCCTGAACCGCTTTGTGAAATGGCTGGGACAAAAAGTGGAGCAGGCGGGAATCACGGTGTTCACGGGCTTTGCCGGATCGGAGCTGATTCTGGAAGGCGATCGGGTGGCGGGAATCCGCACCGACGACAAGGGAATCGACAAGCAGAACCAGAAGAAATCGAACTTCGAGCCCGGCTACGACCTGAAATCCAAAGTCACGGTTCTGGCCGAAGGCGCGCGGGGATCGCTGACCAAGCTGTTGATAAAGCGCTTTGATCTGTACAAGAACCGTAATCCACAGGTTTATGGAATCGGCGTGAAAGAGTTGTGGGAACTGCCGGCCGGGCGCATCAGCCCTGGCGAGGTGATTCTGACGCTGGGCTGGCCGCTGACCACCAAAGATTACGGCGGGTCATGGATGTACGGGGCGCGCGACAACCTGGTTTCGCTGGGCTACGTAACCAGCCTGGATTACGAGGATCCGCGAATCGATCCGCAGCACGTTCTGCAGACCTGGAAGACACATCCTTTTGTAGCCAGCCTGCTCGAGGGCGGCAAGATGATCCGTTATGGAGCGAAGACGGTGCCTTACGGCGGATGGTACTCAGTGCCGCCGCTGGCCGGCGATGGCTGGATGATCGTGGGCGACTCCGCGGGCCTGCTGAATTCGCAGCGCCTGAAAGGCATTCACCTGGCGATCAAGAGCGGGATGCTGGCCGCCGAAACCGCGTTCTCGGCGATGCTGGAAAAGAATTTCAGCGCCGACAAGCTGTGGAGCTACAAGACGGCCGTGGATACCAGCTGGATCCGGCAAGAGCTGTGGCAATCGCGAAACTTCCACCAGGGATTCGAAAAAGGATTGATTCCCGGGCTGCTGCACACGGCGCTGCAGGAACTGACCGGCGGTCGCGGTCTGCACGAGATTTATCCGGCGCACGCCGGCCACACGCGCATGAAACATCTGGACCAGCTGGCCGCCGACGGCGGAAAACGCGCCAGGATTCTGGGCAAGGCCAAGGGCGACGGCCGCATCACCTTCGACAAGCTGACCGATCTTTACCATTCCGGCACCAAGCACGAAGAAGATCAGCCCTCGCACCTGGTGATTGCCGATACCAACATCTGCAATACGCGCTGCGTGAAGGAGTATGGCAATCCCTGCCAGAACTTCTGTCCGGCGAACGTTTACGAGATGGAGGAGTCGCCCAGCGCCCTGATCGGGAAGCAGATTCATCTCAATCCTTCGAACTGCGTGCACTGCAAGACGTGCGACATCATGGATCCTTACCAGATCATCACCTGGGTCCCGCCGGAAGGCGGCGGCGGGCCGAATTACGACGGTATGTAGCCGGCCAGGTCGAAGGAATGGAGATACGGCTGTTGCATGAGAACGATGCGGAGGCCTGGTGGCGGTTGCGGCGGGTGGCGCTCGAAACCGAGCCGCAATCGTTTGCCGAATCGGCCGCGGAACACGACGGCAAGACTCTGGAGAACACGCGGGCTTATTTCCGCAGTTTCGCGGCGGACGATTTCATCGCGGGAGCGTTCGATCAGGGCGCACTGGCGGGTATGGCAGGCTTTTATCGCCAGAAACATGCCAAGTTCCGGCACAAGGGCCATATCTGGGGCGTTTATGTGAAGCGAGAGTCACGCCGCCAGGGCGTAGCCCGTGCGGTGATGGCGGACGTAATCAGGCGCGCCGGGCAAGCCGGAGGCATCGAGCAGATCACGCTTACAGTGTCGGCGACACAGCCGGCGGCGCGACAGCTTTATCTCTCGCTGGGATTCAAGATGTACGGAGTAGAGCCGCGGTCGCTGAAGATTGACGGCGAGTATGTGGATGACGAGTTGATGGTTCTCTTTCTGGGACTATAATAGTGAGAGGTTCCGATCGCATCTGCCCTCAGGCATACCGGGCGGATGCGGCGGTTTCTTGCAGAAGAAGTAAGGCTGCAAGGACGAGGGTTCGCCGCGGAAACGCGCGAGCCTCCCGTTTGGAAAGGAACCGGAGTGATTCACCCTCCTGTCTTTCCCCTTGCAACGAAAAAACATGCGCCTTCGCGACAAACACGGGCGTGATATCACGGATTTGCGCGTCAGCGTGACGGACCGCTGCAACTACCGCTGCGTTTATTGCCGCACCGGCAATGAAGGCGCGCAGTATTCCGAGCTGCCGCTGGCCGACTACTTCCGACTGGTAAAGCTGTTCGTGGAGCTGGGCATCGAGAAGGTCAGGCTCACCGGCGGCGAGCCGCTGCTCAGAAACGGGCTCGTGGATTTCGTGCGCGAAGTGGCGTCACTGCGCACGCTCGACGGTAAGACGCCGGACATCGCCATCACTACCAACGGACACCTGCTCGCCGACCTGGTTGAACCGCTGAAGCAGGCCGGACTGCGGCGGGCAACGGTCAGCATGGATGCGGTGGATCCGGCGAAGTTCGCGCGCATCACGCGCGTGCCTCGCGGCTACCACAATGTGCTGGCCGGGATCCGCGCTGCCAAGCGCGCAGGGCTGGAACCGGTGAAGGTCAACTGCGTGCTGCTGCGCGGCTTCAACGAAGACCAGATCATCGAGTTCGCGCGCTTCTCCCGCGAAGAAGGCGTGATCGTTCGCTTTATCGAGTTCATGCCGCTGGAGGAAGACCGCGTGTGGTCGCCGGACATAGTGATCAATATGGAGGAGATTCTCAGGACGCTGAACCAGTTTCGTCCGGTGCGGCAGTTGCCGGCAAACGCGCTGAGCGAAACCGCGAGGAGATATACATTCGACGACGGGCTGGGAGAAATCGGGATCATCGCGCCGGTATCGAACCCGTTCTGCGGCCACTGCTCGCGCGTGCGGCTGACGTCGGACGGCAAGATCCGCACCTGCCTCTTCTCGCTGTTCGATCACGACCTGGCATCGCGCATGTATTCCGGTGCCAGCGACGCGGAGTTGAAGGATTACGTTCGTACAGTGGTCGACCGGAAAGAGGCGCGCCATCATATCGGAGAATCAGGATTTATCAAGCCTTCGCGCAGCATGGTGCACATTGGCGGCTGATTTGCCATTGAACCGGCTCGGATTCCCGGCTAAAATCCGCTCATTCCCCAATCCCCGGCAAGTATCTCCCCTGGCAATAATGAATTCCGGCGCTGAAACCCGCTGAAATCGCGATAATAGTGGGAATGGGCGCCGCACTCGATAGATCAGCGACGGAAACGACATGACGCTGGCAGTAGAGGTCGCCGGACAAACAGACGTGGGCTGCGTGCGCGCGAACAACGAAGACAACTTCGGCTATGACGCGCGCTACGGAATCTTTGTCGTTTGCGACGGCATGGGCGGACAGGCTGCGGGCGAAGTAGCCAGCAAGATGGCAGTGGACGGGATGCTGGCCTACTTTCGCGATGCAGCGCAGCCGGCGGCGACGGTGAACGGGAACGCCGCGCCGGCGAAACGTCAGAATTCCAGCGCACTGGCCGATGCCATCCATCGCGCCAACCACACAATCTTTGAAGCCGCGCGGCAGGAAAACGCCCGCTCGGGCATGGGCACAACCATTGTGGCTGCGCTCATTCACGGCAACGCTCTGGCCATCGGCCACGTGGGCGACAGCCGTATCTATCTCATCCGTCACGGCGAAATCCAGCAGCTCACCGAGGACCACTCGCTGGTCATGGAGCAGGTCCGCCTGGGCTACATCACCGCGGAGCAGGCTGAGACTTCAGAGCTGCAGAACGTGATTCTGCGCGCGCTGGGCTCGGAAGAACAGGTACAGCCAGACGTGGAAGATATGCCGGCGTTGAACGAAGACATCCTTCTCATGACGTCCGACGGCCTCACGCGGCACGTGCGCGAGAAGGAGATTCTGCAGATCGTCAGCGAGGCGGTGACCCTGGGCCAGGCCTGCGCTGCGCTGATTCGGACGGCCAAAGACCGCGGCGGTGAGGACAATATCACCTGCCTGCTTCTGAAAATGGTGGAGCGGCCCTGGTACAAGAAAATCTTCAACAAGCTCTTTCCCGGAGGACCGGAATGGCAAAACTCTATCTGAAATTTGGTGACGCAGTGCTCAAAGAGGTCCCGTTATCACAGAGCGCCACCACCATCGGGAGGCTTCCGGACAATACTCTGCGGATCGACAACCTTGCTGTCTCCGGGCATCACGCCAAGATCTACTTCAACGACGGCCGCTACGTGGTGGAAGACCTGGGCTCACTGAACGGGACGTATGTCAACAACAAGCGCGTCGGCCAGGCGACGCTCATTCACGGCGACCAGGTGCTGATCGGCAAACACGTGGTGGAGTTCAAGAACGAAGGGGCTATGGCGCTGGGCGCGTCGGCGCCCAAGGCCGGTCCGGCGGCGCCTAAGCTGGATGCAACCGTAGTGCTCGACACGCGGCAGGCGCAGCACATGATCTCGGAGAAAGGCGCGCCGGTTCCGCAGGCGCGGTCGATGAGCGGCGAGTCAGTGCCGGCGAAGGAACGCATCGCGGTGCTGACCATGGTGCAGGGCAAGACCGACCAGCCCAAATACATTCTTACGGGAAAGCTCACGCTGATCGGCAAGTCGGAGATGGCTACCATTCGGCTGAAAGGCTTCTTCGCGCCGGCATCGGCGGCCCTGATCAGCCGCCGCGACAACAAATATTTCGTTGCGCCGTCAGAGCGAAAAATCAAGCTGAAGATCAACGGCGAAGACTCGCCCAACCTGCGCGAGCTGCACGAAGGCGACGTGCTGGAGATCGGCCGCTTCAAAGCGTCGTTCACGTTCCAGGATTAATCGTCTACAAGCACGTGGCGAAGATGGCATCACGCCGCGGCGCCAGCAGCTGGCTGTGCGGCAAAGCGATCGGCAAACACCTAACTTGCGTCTTGCCGCCGGAACCGCAGCGGGGTCGTGCCGAACTCGTCGCGGAAAGCCCGATTGAAATTGGAGACGTCTCCGAATCCGCAATCCATGGCAAGTTCCAACACGTGGGTTGCTTCCCTCTTCAGCCGCGTTGCCGCTGCACGCAGGCGCGCGCGACGCACGTATTGATGGGGCGTGGTGCCTGTGACCTGCTCGAAGCTTCGCAGAAAGTGAAAAGGACTGAGCCTGGCCGCCTGCGCCAACTCGCGCAACGAGATTTTGGACGAAAGATTGCGTTCGATCATGCGCACCGCACGCGTCACGCGAGCAAGCGTGCTGGCTGAAGCCTCTGATGTTTGCGCCCACAGCCCGTGAGATAGCGAAAGCACCTGCGCAGCTAGTTCGACACTCAGTTCCTCCCACGACCTGTCATAGGAGTGATCGCCACTCGGGCCAGCCAGCCACGCCGCGGCCTGAGCAAAGAACTTTGACAACTCGCGGCATACAGGCAGGCGCGGAACAGGAAACTGCCGTTCGCCGCGACCGGCTCCAGCATCTGCCGCTAGTCTCTCGAAATAGTCGGAGGAATAGCGAAAGGAAAGGCAGCGATCGCCGGCCGCGTGCTCATGGCCGCACTCGAAGTGCTGGCCCGCGTTCCCCAGGAAAAGCGAGCCCGGAGTCATCAGCTCTCCGGCGCCGCAGCTGCGTGCACGCGTTCGATACTGAAAGCTTCCCGATAAGACCATGGCAATCGCAAACGCAGAGTGCTGTTCTTCGAAAGGCCGGTCGTGCGGACCGGCGGTGCAAATCACCTCTTCCACCAGCCAGCCCTGGCCCTGATCCAATATTCGTGAGCGCAGAGCACCCTGCTCTCTGGTGTCGCCCGCCGGCTTGGATGGATCGAATTTGACCGCAATTTTTGCCAAGAACGCGTCCCCACCGATCGGCTATAACTTTTTTACGATGTCGGAGAGTTTTGATGAAGGAGGGCGCATCATGGGTGCAGCATTAATTCAGCTGCAGGACTTTCACTCGATTCTTGGCGCTGCCGGCCGGTCGCCGGAAATTGCCGAATCGGCCGATCTCTACGGCTGGCTGGTCGGAAGCTGGAACCTTGATGTCCTGCACTATAAGGCAGTCGACGTCTCTGGCCGCGGCCTCAAAGGCGAGGTCCACGCCGGCTGGGTGCTGGAGGGCCGCGCAGTCCAGGATGTGTGGATCATGCCGCAACGCGCCGAGCGCAATGACAAAACCGGAAAAGACAACAACATGTATGGCACCACGCTTCGCATCTGGAGTCCTGCGCTCCAGGCCTGGCTGATCCGCTGGATCAATCCTGTCTCCGGCCACCTCGAGGAACAGACCGGACGGCGATCCGGCCGGGACATCGTACAGATTGGCGCCCGTGCCGACGGAACTCCAACCCGGTGGAGATTCACGGAGATAACACCTGACTCGTTCCACTGGATGGGCGAATCGCTCAATCCCGATGGACACACCTGGAAAATGGAAGGCGAGTTTCGGGCGCGGCGAGTTCGAAGCTGAGCGAGAGAGGCGGCGCGGCGTTGACTCATTGAACCACTGAACCATTGAAGCAACGACGGCCTCTGCAACATCTTACTTAATTGCGAGTCCGGCACTCGATAAGCAAAAGGAAAGGAATTTATCGGCATGGCAACAGACAAACTTCTTCGCCAGCATGTGGTCAACCTCCTCAAGTCAAGCGAAGCTCACGTGGACTTCGAGAAGGCGGTCAAAGATCTTGCGCCGGACCTCCGCGGCAAGAAACCTAAAGGCGCGGAGCATTCCCCGTGGGAACTGCTCGAGCATCTGCGCATCGCGCAGTGGGATATTCTGGAGTTTTCGCGCAATGCCAAGCACAAATCACCGGAGTTCCCCGCCGGATACTGGCCGCGCACGCCGGCTCCGCCCAGCGAAAAAGCCTGGGAACAGAGCCTCGCGGGATTCCGCAAGGACCTGCGGGCGTTTTGCGATCTGGTATCCGACGAGTCGGTGGACCTGTTCGCCAAGATTCCGCACGGCGACGGGCAGACAGTGCTGCGCGAGGCTTTGCTGGCCGCCGACCATAACGCCTACCACATCGGCCAACTCGTGCTTCTGCGGCGCATCCTAAGCGCATGGGATTAGCACACCGCAGTAAGGAAGGGTTCGGAACATGCGAGGTGAATCCTACAGCTGAAGAAATCTGCGCCCAAGAGCCATGACGGGCGCGTGGATTGTTTTCATTTTCGTGGCGGTAATGTCAGCGGCAATCCTGGCTCTGCTGCACTACACTCCAGCCGGGCACCTGCTGCACTATCACATACCCGATAGCCCCCGGCGCCGCATTCTGTTGTCTTCGTTTGCTTTCTTCATCACCTTCGGTGGAGTGCGAGCTCTTACCTGGTCCATTCACAACGGCGTCGGTCCTTTTCATGACATTCACATGGGAGGCCGCCACATCCACCATCTGGTGTGGGGCATTCTGCTTCTGCTGCTGGTGGGCTACGGGTGGATGGTGGATGCCGGAGGCGAGCCCCAGGGATGGCGACTGGCCGCGCGCCGGTTGCTGTGTGTTCTCTACGGCGCGGCCGCAGCCCTGACTCTCGACGAGTTCGCTCTCTGGCTCAATCTGCGGGACGTTTATTGGGCCCGCGAAGGCCGCTCCAGCCTGGATGCGGCGGTTTTGTTCGCTGCGTTCCTGATCGTGGGCGCCGCGGGAGCACCGTTGTGGCGAGGGCTATTCCGCGGATTTCGCAAGGCTTAGGACGTTCTTTCCAGCACCAGCAAAGTGCGGTCGTCCTGGGCTTCATGCTCGCCGCAGAAGATATTGACCGCGTTCAGGGTCTCGGCCAGCGGATCGCCGGCCTGAGCGCACTGCTCCACGCGCTCAAGGCCAAACTCCACCCCGCCGTCGTTTTCCGACTCGCTGATGCCGTCGGTCACCACACAAAGCCGCGAGCCGGGCGCGAGGCGACGCTCGATCACGTGAAATTGCACATCGGGCATCAGCCCAACAGGAAGGTCGCCTTCTTCTATATGGGTTACCGAGCCCGATTCAGCGATGATGGGAGGCACATGGCCGCAGTTGATGATTTCGAGCTTCCCGTCCTTTTGTAGCCGGGCCGCCAGCAGCGTGGCATATTTCTGTCCGGCCACGCGCGAGCAGAGGAAGCGGTTGATGGAGGAGATCGCGTCTACCAATCCGGCGCCGCTGGTTATCTGGGCATAAAACATTCCGTGGATTACCGAAGCCAGCAGCGCGGCGGAGATTCCCTTCCCAGAAACGTCGGCCACGATCACGGTAACCGCTTCGGGCGAAACACATACGTCGAAAAAGTCGCCGCCGACCTCGCGGCAGGGAATGCTGCGCCCACGGGCGCGGGCGAAACCGCATTCCGGCTCAGATTCGGGAATCAGGCTGCGCTGGATGGAGGCCGCGATCTGCATCTCCTGGTGATACTGCTGGGCGGCGCGCTCAGCTTCCATCAGGCGCGCGCTCTCCATGACCGCGGCGCACTCGTTGGCCAGCGCGCGCAGCACATCATGGCTCACGCCGGACAGATTGCGGGAAACGGAGCGGCTATCGAGATAAAGCACGCCCTCAACGTCCGGTGCGCCGCTGCTGCCGGGCGCGACCCGCCGCTGGCGCAGAGGAATGGCAATCACCGTCCTGAGCTCGTTGAG
The DNA here is from genome assembly GCA_035307585.1 of Candidatus Angelobacter sp. Taxonomy (GTDB): domain Bacteria; phylum Acidobacteriota; class Terriglobia; order Terriglobales; family Acidobacteriaceae; genus Angelobacter. The sequence continues at coordinate 113,859 of DATGHX010000003.1, read as the reverse complement.
CATGATGCTGTGGCGCCCGGCAAGGGCGCTCTGCTGGGTGGCATCGCCGGTGATGAACTCTCCGGCGGTAGTCAACGCCTCATGCACTACGGAGCGGGAGACGTTGGCATCCTGAGTGAGCGCATTGCCGGCATTGTCCAGACCGCAGGCCAGCGCCTCTCCCTTCGGCTGCTTCAGGTAAACGAAACCACGCTCGGCCTTGGTCAACTTCAGCGCGTACTCCAGCATGTTGCGCAACACGTCATTGACGACCACGCCGCTGCTCAGGGTGCGCGCCGCTTCCAGAAACAGCGTCAGCTTCTCCAGTTCGGAGCTGACCGACTCCGACGAGAACTTGCGCAGCAGAACCTGGGTCGCGCTGGAAACGGTGCTGCCTTCCTGGAAGAGCAGCCTGAGCCCGGAAACGCCCAGAGTAATCTCGTCGTTGTGGCGCACGCGAGAGTGCTGCGCCGGATGCCCGTTGATAAAGGTTCCGTGGCGGCTGCCGGCGTCAGAGATGTAGTACAAACCATCTTTGCCGTCTTTTTCCAGGCGGGCGTGCAGACGGGAGACGCGGAAGTCGGAAATGGTGGCGTCGCATTCTTCGGCGCGTCCGATAGTAAAGGGCGATTTGGAAACGGTGACCCGCCGGCGTTGACCGGCGGTTTCAATAAGCAACGCGATCTCCTGGGAACGGCTGGCAGGTACAGTGGCCATGTGGCCATATTGTCTCGCAGGAGAACGCGATTCCGAAATGGAAATCCTTCAGGACGGACTTGGGCGGCCTGGTCGCGGTTCAAATGCACCATGAACGGTGGTTGAAAACCACCAGCTCTGATTTATGCGCACCTTAGACCGCCGCGTAAGTCCTGTCTCTTCAATACCGCGCGCGCGATCGCGCTTGGCAGCAAAGGTGTAACTACCCAAGCCCACGGCGGGGTTGCGGAGTTCGCTTCGCGATTCCACCGGTTGCCGCGGTGACTGTGTTTCGGGTGGAGCAATCCAGCTGATTCGCCTCCACGGCTCAAGTCAGGTCAGGTTCCGGCAGTGCTGTTAAGGCCACGGGGATGCACCTTCCGCACTGTCGTGAACCTGACCTGAGTAAATATCGAGCGGCTTTGCTCTCCGCTCGAGGGCCCCAGCAAGATCAAGTTCCATTCCAGTTTGTTTTTCTTCAAAGCAGAGGCACGACGATATAAATGCACTTAATGCCGAGGTCCCCCCGATCCGGGCTCGGCGCAGGACAGCACTCATTCCGGAGGTGCAGATGAAATCCCGCTCGTGTTTCACACTCATTCTCATTTGTCTGGGCATGTTAGGCAGTGCCTGGGCTCGCGACATCGTCGTGCCCGCAGGGACCCTGATGAGCTGTACGCTCGACGAACCCAAGTTTTCTTCGGCCACAGTGAACGTTGGAGATCCTTTCCTTTGTTACCCGCGGCCGATGCAGCAGTTCGGGCAATCGGTCTTCCCGCGCGGCGCGTACATGGTTGGCCACCTGGAGGCGGCCAAAGAACCTGGCCACTTCGTAGGCAAGGGCTACCTCAAGATGAGCATTGACCGCCTGGGACTTCCCAGCAGTGATGTACCCATGACTGCCAAGGTAATCTCGGTGGCCGGCTACAACGTGGATAAAGAAGGCAAGGTCATCGGCCACGGTCACGCCACCCGCGACGTAGTGGAGTGGATGCTTCCTCCGCTGTGGCCATGGAAGATTCTGACCCTGCCGGCGCGCGGACCCCGCCCCACGCTCAAGGGCGAAGTCCGGGTAACGCTGCGCGTGATGGACGACTTTGTGGTTCCAGGAACCAACACGCCCGGCTGGCGGCGCTTTGGCGAGCCCAGCGGATTCCGCGGCTCCCTTAGTATCCCGCAGCCGCACGCGGTTCCCGCGGTCGCCCTCACGACGACCGGCGCAACTTGCGGCGGCACGGTCTCGCTCACCAATGCTTCGCTGACTTCGGGCGTCCTGACAACGGCGCAGCCGGCAGTGGCTGAGACGCTTCCGGTGAGCGCATGGCCGGCGAGCGTCACGCTGTTTGTTTCCTATGAGGGCGCGACCTTCCCGGCTTCGCAGTATTGGCGCGATCAGGACCAGCTGGTGTTCGTTTCCGACGGCGATCGCAACAGCGTGGCCATGAGCATGATCGACTGGGCAGCCACCGCGCACCTGAACGCGCAGCGCAACGTGCGCGTCACGCTGCGCAGCGCACCGGTGAATAACGGCATCCAGGAAATTCCCGCAGGCGCAAGCCTTGCCGCGGTGAAGTAGCTGTTGGGGGCCCCCTGGCTCTTTCTTCATGCTGCTCCTTCCTTACCTCAACGCGCGCCGGCAACGGCGCGCGTTGGGGACTTTTTTCCTGTGAAATGAGTTGTCGGCCCGCTGAGTCCCGGGTTTAGAATTCTCGGCCATGCGCAATGTTGTTCTTGGCCTCGGCATCAGCCTTGACGGCTATATCGCCCGCCCTGACGGCAGTTACGACTTTCTCTTCATTCCCAGCGACTATGGAAAGAAATCGATGGGCAAGTTCATGGCCAGCATCGACGCTGCTCTCATGGGCCGCAAGACCTATGACGTCGGCGTGAAGGCGGGCGGGGCCGCGCAATTTGCCAAAATGGACTCCTACGTCTTCTCCCGCACCCTGGCTTCGGGCAAACGTGACGGCGTGACGTTTACTCAAGACTCGCCGGCCGAGGTCGTGCGGCAGATCCGGCGGCGCCGGGGCAAGAAGATATGGCTGATGGGCGGCGGTGAACTGGCCCTGGATTTTCTGAAGGCCGATCTCGTCGACGAGCTCTATATAGGAATCGTGCCGGTGTTGATCGGCGATGGCATTCCGCTCTTCCTGAAGGGCTTTCCCCAGCGAAGCTTCAAGCTGGTGGAGAACAAGACCTTCTCTCGAGGCCTGGTCTCCCTCAAGTACCAGCGCGACCGCAGCAAGAAAAAATCAAAACGCTGAAACCGCTTCCGGGCTTCATCACACCCGGAGTGTGACCGCGGTCACATCATGGCTGCGACATACCCTGCGATCCTAAGCGCTCAGGAGGGAATATGAGCGCAGCGTTAGCGGAAGTCGTGGTTCCAGTTCCGATTCAGTCAAGAATTCAGCCTTCAGTAGAGAAAGCTAACGCCGATCCTCATCCCCTGGTGCCGGTCTTCGTCTTTGGGGCAATTGCTCTGATGGGAGCCGTCCTGGCGGTGGGAACGATTCTGGCGCTGCTGGCGCTCCGTCCAACTGGAATAACGGCGCCCTTCTAGGGAGTTGAAAGTCGGGGGCGGCGTGGCACCTCTAGCGTGCCGAGCGCCCCTCAGGATCCGGAAAAGCGCTTCGAACACTGGCGGTGCCCACCGAGAATTCACGCCCGGGTTCCGGATCGGCGATTTATTTGCCGCGCCGTTTTCTTTCGATGGTCTAGATGTGCTCCTCGATCGATGAGATCATCGGCAGCACCAGGACCGGCTCCTTCATGAACTCAAACTGATTGATGGCCTTCACTGCGCGCTGGATCACCGGTTCCGCGGCCGGCTCCACGGTGATCACGAAGGACAACCCGTCCTTGGCCATGTGCGGCTCCTGAATCACGGAGTCGATATTGATTCCCTCTTCGGCAATGGCCGCCGCCGTTCGCGAGAGGATTCCCGGTTTGTCTTTCACGGTAAGCCGTAGAAACCAGCTCAGCGGTTGTTTCCATGGAACCGGGTGCGAGGGCGTGGCATCGTGGAAGCCCATCAGCGAGCCCGAGGCGGCGCGGCCGTACGCGATCTGCTGCGCAATTGCCAGCACATCCGAGAGCACTGCCGTCCCGGTGGCATCGCCGCCGGCACCGCGACCGTAGAGCATCTGCGTCCCTACTTTGGCCCCGGCAATGAAGATGGCGTTGTTGGCGCCGTCCACCTTGGCCAGCATAGAATCGCGCGGCTCCAGCCACGGCTGCACGGCGATATGAATCCCACCGTTGCTGCGCTCCGCCGAGGCGATCAGGCGGATGGTGGAGTTCAGGCGGTGGGCGTAGTGGAAGTCGGTGGCGGTCACGTTGCGGATGCCGGTGACGGGAATCTCCGCCGGCTTGATGGCATGGCCAAAGGCGATGCGGGCAAGGATGGCGATCTTGTCGCGAGCGTCAAAGCCGTCAATGTCGAGGCTGGGATCGGCTTCAGCGTAGCCCGCGGCCTGCGCTGCCTTCAGCCCGTCAGCAAACTCGATGCCGTGCTGCTCCATCTGGGTGAGAATGTAGTTGCAGGTTCCGTTCACGATTCCATAGATGGCCTTGATTTTGTCGGCGGCGAGAGCTTCAGAAACGGCGCGGATCACGGGCACGCCGCCAGCTACGCTGGCTTCGATCCCGATGGGCAGATTCTTTTGCCGGGCCAGGGCAAACAATTCGTCACCGTGCAGGGCCAGCAGCGCCTTGTTGGCGGTGACGACGGCTTTTCCATTCTCGAGGCTGGCGCGGACGACATGGTACGCAGTGTCTGTGCCACCGATAGCTTCCACCACGATGTCCAGCGCGGGATCGGCTACGACGTCGCGCCAGTCATGACTCAGGCGAACACCGTGCGCCAGGTTTTCTTCCGGACCTCGCGACCGGCGGCAGATTCGCGCCAGCACTACGGCGATTCCTCCGGTCCGCTGGCGGATCTCTTCGGCGTGCAGGGCCAGGATTTCGGCGGTCGCCCGGCCTACGGTGCCGTAGCCGATGATTCCCACCCGGATCTCACTGCGTGGCTGTCCGGCGACGGATGGCAAAGGATGTGTTAGTTCGTCAATTTCTGGCATTGAGCTGCTCCAATCTTGCTACTACGGCGGCCGCATTGGCCTCGACAGTAACGGGAGAATTCCTGGGCGACTGCAACATGGCGTCCACGTCTTTCAGCATGTGTCCGGTGAGCACCAGCACCGCGGTTTCATCGGGCTGCACGAATCCCGCGCGCGCCAGCTTCTTCAAACCGGCCAGAGTGGCGGCCGAAGCCGGCTCACACCCGGCGCCTTCGCCGCCCAACTCCGCCTTGGCCTGAAAGATTTCTTCTTCGCTCACCTGCTCGCAGGCCCCGCCGGTGTTCCTGAGCACGGCCACGGCTTTTCGCCACGAGGCGGGATTGCCGATGCGTATGGCGGTGGCCCGGGTTTCCGCGTTCACCCGCACCAGTTCCCTGCCGCCGTTCTCGCGCATGGTGCGAACCAGCGGGTTGGCGCCCTCGGCCTGGATGATGGAAACCTTGGGCATGGCGGCGATCAGCCCCAGCTCGCGCAGCTCCATGAATCCCTTTCCCAGCGCGGAACTGTTCGCCAGGTTTCCGCCGGGAACAATCACGTGATCGGGAACGCGCCAGTCGAACTGTTCCATCAGTTCGAAAGCCACGGTCTTCTGGCCTTCGAGCCGGTAGGGATTGACGGAGTTGAGGAGATACGCCGGGAACTTCTCCACGACTTCATGCAGGACGCGCAGGCAGCCATCGAAATCCGTGTGGAGCTCAAAGACCAGCGCGCCGTACTCCAGGGCCTGCGCCAGCTTGCCGGAAGCCACCTGTCCCGCCGGCAGCAGGACAATGCTTTTCATCTGCGCCCGCGGCGTGTAGGCGGCAACCGAGGCCGAGGTGTTGCCGGTCGAGGCACAGCAGACGCAGCCAAACCCAAGGGCTTTTGCCATGCTGATGGCAACGGAAATTCCCGTGTCTTTGAACGAGCCGGTGGGGTTCATCCCCTGGTGCTTGGCAAAGAGCCGGGCAAGAGGCAACGATCGGCCCAGGCGCGGCAGCTCGAGCAGCGGCGTGTTGCCCTCGCCCATGGTGATCATGTTTTGCCGCTCGACCTGCGGCAGCAGCTCGCGGAAGCGCCAGACGCCGCTCGCGTCTTCGGGCAGCGATGACGTTTTTCGCTCGCACCAGATCTGTTTGAGGCGCGACGCAAAGCCGCGCTCGGCGCCGGCCAGCTCGGGATAGACGACTTCCAGCAGCTCCCCGCATTGCGGGCAACGGAATCGCGGCGAAACGGACTTGCCGGCGGGCTGAACAGACCCGCAGTGGACGCAGCGCAGCGCGTGCGTGGCGGCCGCGGAATTGGGGACCGCAGCCTTCATTGCGCCCCCGCCATGCTCGGCCGCAGGCAGACGGGAACGGAAAAGTCGCCTTTGGCAAAGAATTCATCGTGCACCGCGCGCACCACCTGGGCCGCGGAGGCGGCAGGCACGGCGAAGCATATGCTCAGCTCGCTGGCGCCCTGCGCCACCGCGATCACGCTGACCTGGCAGCGGGCTACGGCGGAGAACACTCGGCCCAAAATGCCGCACGTCCCTTTCATGGATTCGCCCAGCACCGCGACCACGGCCACGCTGTCATTGACGTCGACCGGATTCAGCACCTTCTGCGCCAGCTCCATGAGGAATATGGTGTTGATCAGCTTTACCACGCGCGCGCTGTCTTCCTTGCGCAAGAGCAGGCCCAGCGTGTGCTCGGGCGAGGATTGCGTGGCAAACAGAGTTTCGATCTGCTCCTGTCCCAGCCTGAGAAACAATCGTCCCCAAAGCTCCGCGGGATGCACGTCACTGCGCGAAGCCAGGGTCAGCAAAGTGGCTTCTTTCACGCAGGTCACCGACTTGACCGCCGAACTCAACGGAGCCGGAGCACGGGTAATCCGCGTGCCCTGCGCCTCCGGGCGGAAGGAGCTCTTGATCCATACCGGGAAGCCGGCGTCTACGGCCGGGTAGGCGGCCCGGGGATGAATGACCTTGGCGCCGTAGTAGGCGAGCTCGATGGCTTCGGCAAAACTGATTTCGGGAAGGGTGGCGGCTTCGGGGCAGATGCGGGGATCGGCGGTGAGCACGCCGTCAACGTCAGTCCAGATCCAGACTTCGTCAGCGCCGGCGGCGGCCCCGATGATGGTGGCCGAATAGTCCGAACCGCCGCGACCCAGCGTGGTCGTGCGGCCGTCGGGGTTGGCGCCGCTATAGCCGGCGACGACCGGCACGATCCCGCGCTCCAGGATCGGAAAAAGCCTCTGAAGGCACTTTTCTTTGGTCGCGGCAAAATCAGGGACCGCGCTGCCGAAGGTGCTGTCGGTGGCGATGGCGTCTTCGGCGGCTACGAACTGGCTGCAGCAATCGCTCTGTTCGAGACAGCCGGCCAGCATCCAGGCGGAGATGCGTTCCCCCAGCGCGACCAGAGAATCCGTGGTCTCAGCGGAGATTCCGGAGCGGAGCTCGATCAGGGCGCGCACGGCTTTCTCCAGGCGATCGACAATCTCGGATAGGAAATTCAACCCCTGGCCGCGGCGGTTGCCGCTGAACAGCTCGTCGAGCAGATTACGATGAAGCCGGTCGAATTTTTCGAGATGCTCTGCGGCAGCGGATGAGTCCCCGTGACGCGCGGCGTCGATAGCGCGGAAGATCAGGTCGGTAACCCCGGCCACCGCCGAAACCACCACAATCACGCGGTCGGTGCGCGCAGACTGGTGCACGATCTCGGCACACTGGCGGAAGCGACCGGCGTTACCCACTGAAGTACCGCCGAATTTCATTACGACTAAAGGTCGCGTGTTCATTTCACCTTCTCGACTTTCTGCAAGACTCGTCCCAGCCGGTCAGCCAGGGGCACAGCCTGCCGCGTGACCCAGGCGCCGTTGTTGTCGGCGCGGGTGATGCGGGTCTCACTGCTGACGCCGGCTTCAGAAAAAATGTTTCGCAATTCATCAGCAATCTCCGCCTCGCCGCTTTCCGCAAACGCGATCACCGACGATCCCGATCCGCTGATAGCCACCCCCAGCAGCCCGGGACGGCGCAGGCGCAGGCAGGGTTCGATTCCCGGCACCAGCTTCTGACGGAAAGGGTGATGGAGCCGATCGTCAAACAGCTCGGGGAAGAGTTCAAAGCGGCCGGAAAAGCAGGTGGCGGCCAGAAGCGCGGTGCGCTGAAGGGTATGCAGGACGTCAGCCCGGGCATAGGCCGCGGGCAGAACCTGGCGCGCAACATGAGTAGAGACGGCGACGGCAGGGCTCACCACCACCAGCCGGATTGCTTCAGGAAAAGCGGCTTTCAGAGTGACTATTTTGTCCACGTTGTTGCACAGGGCAAAAACCAGTCCGCCGTGGTAAGCCGCGGCAGCGTTGTCCAGGTGGCCTTCCAGCTCCTCAGCCCAGCGCAGCAACTGTTCCGCTGGAGGCTGCTGACCGGAGTACTGGGCGCCCAGAAGCAGTCCGGCGATAACGGCGGCTGCGCTGCTGCCCAGGCCTACGCCGATGGGGATTTCGCTCTCAACGATCACGTGTCCCGCGGGAGGCTTCTGGCCGAGCCTTTCCGCCGAGAGCGAGAGCGCTTTAGGCACCAGGTTGGAGGAATCCAGCGGAAGGTCGGTGGTAGTCTTTCCTTTGTACTCGATGCTCAGCCCATCCGATTCGCCGGGGACAAACAGAGCCTGCAGGTGCAAGTCCAGCGCCAGGCCGCCGCAGTCGAAGGCGCAACCGAGGTTGGCGGACGTGGCCGGAACCACTGCCCGCCAACCGTAACCTGCCGCGGGTTCTATTTCCCTAGAGCTCATCGAATAACCCTCGTGTAAAAGCAAAAACCCACTCGCCTCGGCGAGTGGGTCAGGAGCTTAAGATTGCCTATAGTTTATGCTGCCAACTCGCCGGAATGTCGCACACATGTGGATGTGGATGTGCCTGTTGTTGTGCACATGGCCACAGCCGCGACCTTAGGCGAGCCAAACATATCCGTGAACTATAGCCGCCGGGACAGCACCTGTCAAGAAAAGACAGGTGTGCCAGGAGACCTGTAGCCAAATCGTGCTAACCATTGCGTTTTCTGCACGTACAATCTCTTGTAAGCGGGGGCTATCAATGGAATCTTTCCTCCAGGATCTGCGCTACGGATTTCGCATGATTTTTCGCTCGCCCGGGTTTTCGGCGATCGCCATTCTTACGCTGGCTCTGGGGATTGGAGCAAACACGGCCATTTTCTCGGTCGTCAACGGAGTGCTGCTCAACGCTCTTCCCTTTCGTGACGGCGACCAGCTGGTCTCGCTCTTCGAGCAGATTCCGAACTTCGACAACGCGTCGATTTCGTATCCCAACTTCAGCGACTGGCGGCGCATGAACCACAGCTTCACCGCGATTGCCGCCTACCGCTCTGACGGCGTCGACCTTACCGGGCTGGGCGTGCCCGAGCACCTGCACGGCGAGATGATCTCGGCCGGCTTCTTCGAGATTCTCGGTGTAAACCCGCTGATGGGGCGCACCTTCAGCGCCGATGAGGACCGCCTGGGCGCGAATCCCACGGTCATGATCTCCGAGTCTTTGTGGCGACGCCGCTTCGGGGCCGCGCGCGACATCGTCGGACGCCACCTGGTTCTCAACGGCGAATCGCGCGCCGTGATCGGCGTGGTACCGACCAGCTTTCACCTTCACATCCAGAACTTCCAGCGCGGCGCCCCGCTGATTGATGTGTTCACGCCGGTGGGCGAATACAACGAACCGCATTTTTACAACGAGCGCGGCTCGGGCTGGGGCATGGACGCCATCGGACGGCTCAAGCCGGGCGTGACCCTGGAGCAGGCCCGCCAGGATATGGACCGGGTCTCCGCGCAGTTGACGGCAGCCTATCCCGACATCGATTCGGGAAGAAAGGCGCGCGTCATCACCCTGAAAGACGAGATGGTGGGCGATATCCGGCCGTTCCTGATCCTGCTGCTGGTGGCCGTCATCTTCGTGCTGCTGATCTCCTGCGTGAATGTGGCCAACCTGCTGCTGGCCCGGTCGACAGTGCGCCAACATGAGTTCGCGGTGCGCATCGCGCTGGGAGCCGCGCAGCCGCGGCTGATCCGGCAGCTTCTGACGGAGAGCGTGCTGCTCTCCCTGATTGGTGGCGCGCTGGGACTGGTGCTGGCCAAGTTCGGCACCGCGGCGGCCATCGCGGCGCGGCCACGCGGCATGCCCCGCATGGAAGAAATCGGCCTGGATGTCCGCGTGCTTCTGTTTACCGTTGCGATTTCTGTGCTGGCCGGCATCGTCTTCGGCCTGGCTCCAGCGTGGAAGACGGCGAGGGCCGACGTAGGCGGGACGCTCAAGGAGAGCGGACGAACTCTGGCCGGCAGGCGCAGCCGCGCCCAGTCAGTGTTCGTGGTGGCCGAGATGGCGATCGCCCTGGTTCTGCTGGTCGGCGCCGGGCTGATGGTTCGCACGCTATTCCGGTTGTGGGGTCTGAATACCGGCTTTGATCCTCACAACGTGATGACCTTTGAAATATCCGGGCCGGAATCGTCCAAGAGCCAGCCGGCCGACGCCATCCGCGCGGCTTACCGCCAGATTCACGAAAAGATCGCCTCAACGCCGGGCGTAGAGACGGTGGCTTTCAACGCGGGCGCGCGGCCCATGGAAAACGACGATGAGGAGTTCATCTGGTTCGTGGGGCGGCCCAAGCCCGCGCACCAGAGCGACCTGGCTCTGGCGCTGAAATACGTTGTGGAACCGGACTACTTCCAGGTTATGCACATACAACTGAAGCGCGGCCGGTTCTTCAACGCCGCCGATTCGGAACATGCGGCGGCGGTGGCATTGATCGACGAGCGATTGGCGGAGAAGTATTTTCCCGGGCAAGACCCGATCGGGCAGTACATCGACATGAACAACAACACCAACGAGGCCGATAAGATTCCCAATCCGCAGATCATCGGCATCGTGGGACATGTGAACCAGTGGGGGCTGGACGCCGACGCTTCCAGTCCCATGCAGGCGCAGATGTACGTGCCGTTTGCCCAGATTCCGGACAAGTATCTCCAGCGCTTCGGCGTCGGAAGTCCCGTGGTTGTGCGGACACAGCGTCACGGTGCTCCAGACTTCGAGTCGCTGCGCAAACGAATTCTCGAGTACAACGGCGAGCTCATTCCCTTCGCTCCCGAGGACGTGGAGCAGGTGGTAGCCGGGTCGGTGGCCGACAAGCGCTTCACCATGACGCTGCTGGCGGTCTTTGCCGGACTGGCGCTGCTGCTGGCGGCCATCGGAATCTACGGCGTGCTGTCCTACCTGGTGGGCCAGCGGGTTCAGGAGATCGGCATTCGCATGGCGCTGGGCGCCAGGCGCTGGGATGTGCTGCGCCTGATCCTGCGCGACGGCGCGCGCATGACGCTGACCGGGGTGGTGATCGGGGTAGTGGCCGCGCTGGGACTGACGCGCCTGATGTCGAGCCTGCTGTTCGGCGTCAGCGCTACCGATCCGCTGACCTTCATCGCCGTAACCGGCATTCTTTGCCTGATTGCTTTATTGGCCTGCTACATTCCGGCGCGCCGGGCCATGCAGGTGGACCCCATTGTGGCCTTGAGGTATGAGTAGAACCTTCTTTGCAGGATTCGTGCAAGACTAAGGCCAATTCCACCAACCCTTTGTAGATGCTAAGCTTGCTTCACCGAAGCACATTCATTGGACGGCCAAATTTCTTGACTCTTTCAGGTTAGGTCATTAATCTAAGGTCCATGCGAATTCTGCGCCAGAGAATTTGTATGTGTTGCTGTCCGGCGACGCACGTGTCTCTGGCCAATGAAGCCGCTACCTAAAACGTAATCATCCTTAGGCAGGGCCCATCGCCAGAGCAGGCGATGGGCCTTTTGCTTTTTGGGAATCAGCCCAGGGTGGGTCAGGAAATCGAGCCATGAGTGCCTTTGTACAAACCGGATTGAACGGTCCCGCGGAGACGAAAGCGCAGCGGGCGGAGAGGCTGAAACGGGAGAAGAACCCGTGGGAATGCCTCGACGAGATCCGCTCTTTTGCGCGCCTGGGATTCACCGAGATCCCGGAGGCGTGGGTGAAGACGTATTTCCGCTGGTGGGGCGTTTACATCCAGGGCAACGGCGGCGGCGTGACCGGCGGGGCCAACGGCGAAGGCAAGGCCGTTCCCTACTTCATGCTGCGCATCCGCCTGGGAAATGGCTTCATCACTACCCGGCAGTTGCGCGTGGTGGCCGGTCTTTCTGAGAAATTCGCGCGCGGGTCGGCGGATATCACGGTGCGCCAGAACATTCAGCTGCACTGGATTTCCATTCACGATCTGGCTGATGTGCTGCAGGCCCTTTTTGACGCGGGACTGACTTCCATGTCGACCTGCGGCGACGTTACCCGCAACATCACGGGCTGCCCGCTGGCGGGGATCGAGGGGCACGAGTTGTGTGACGCCTCGCCCCTGGCGTTCGAGATGGAAAAGATGCTGGTGGGCAATCCGGACTTCTACAACCTGCCGCGCAAGTACAAGATTTCCATCTCCGGCTGCCGCGACTGGTGCACCTATCCGGAGATCAACGACCTGGCTTTTACCCCCGCGGTGCGAGTAGCCGGCGGGAACGAAGAAATCGGCTTTTCAGTGCGCGTGGGCGGCGGGCTCTCCACGAATCCGCATCTCGCGGTGCTCCTGAACGCGTTCGTGCGCTGGGAGCAGGTACTGCCGGTAGCCAAGGCCGTGAGCGAACTGTTTCGCGATTCCGAAGTGTTGCGCGAGAACCGCGAACGCGCGCGCCTGAAGTTCCTCTTCCTGCAACACAGGTGGACGGCGGACAGCTTCCTGCAGGAAGTCGAGCGCCGGCTGGGATACAAGCTGGATCCCGGCGTGCCGGAGCATGTCCCGGCCGATATCTTCCGCGATCATGCCGGTGTTCATCCCCAGAAGCAGGCGGGACTCTACTACGTGGGAGCGGCGGTGCTGCGCGGACGCATCTCGCCGGAGCAGATGCGGGTGGCGGCCGATCTGGCCGAGCGTTTCGCCACCGGAGAGCTGCGCACCACCAACACGCAGAACCTGATTATCGTGAACATTCCCCAGGAGCACGTGGGCGTGGTGCTGAGCCGGCTGGAGTCGGTGGGGCTGCGCGTGGAGGCGTCGCCATTCTGGCGGGGCGCGGTGGCCTGCACGGGGACCGAATTCTGCAAGCTGGCCATCACGGAAACCAAGTCGTTTACGCGGTGGCTGGTGGAAGAGCTGGAAGAGCGGCTGCCGGACTTCGATCAACAGCTCAAGCTGAACGTCACCGGCTGCCCCAACAGTTGCGGGCAGCATCGACTGGCGGACATCGGCCTGGAAGGCAAAAAGCTGAAGATCAACGGCTCCATGCAGGATGCTTACTGCTTCTGCCTGGGCGGCGCGGTGGGCAAACACGCGGCGTTTGCGCGGCCGATCGGCTACCGCTGCTCCGCCATGGAGGTTCCCGAGGCCATCGAACGGCTGCTGCGGACTTACATGTTGACGCGTTATGCCGCGGAAAACCTGCGTGAATTTTTTGCGCGGCACAGCGACAGCGAGCTGCGGACATTTCTGGGGGGCGCCGACTTCGCGGCCGTGCCACGCGACCCGGCGCCGGGCCGCGTGCCTTACGGATTGGAAGGATGAGTTGAACATGTCTCTTTACCCGATTTTCCTGAAGCTGGACCAGCACAAGGTGCTGGTGGTGGGCGGCGGCGCGGTGGCCGAACAGAAGATTGAAGGCGTGCTGCGCTCGGCGCGCGACGTGACCGTGATCGCGCCTGAAGTTACGGCAACGATTGCCCGCTGGGCGGCCGACGGGCGCATCAAACATATGAAGGGCGAATTCACCGCCGGCATGGCCAAAGGATACTTCCTGGTGATTGCGGCCACCGATTCGGAATCCGTGAACCGGGCTGTGTATGAAGAGGCGCAGGCGGCGGGCGCGCTGGCCAACGCCGTGGACGATCCGGACTACTGCAGCTTTTTTGCCCCGGCGGTGGTCACCCGCGGCGATTTTCAGATTGCCATTTCGACCGGCGGCGCAAGCCCGGCATTGGCGCAGCGGGTTCGGCAGGAATTGGAACTACAATATGGTCCAGAATATGGCCCGTGGACCGAATGGCTGGGACGGACGCGTAGTGTTCTGCGGCAAGTCCTGCCGCAAGGCGAGACGCGCAAGCAGTTGATTCGCACGCTGGCGCTCGGCCGGCCGGCGCAGACTTCAGATGATCCAGGAACGAACGGAGGCAAACATGGACGATGTAAAACGCAGTGAGTTGGAACAAGTAATCAAGGAAACGCTGAAGCACCATCAGCGTGAAGGATTAAACATGATCGGCAGCGTGGAACAGCTGGGACACCGGCTGGTCGAGGCCGTCGAACAGTGGATCGAGGGCGAAGTCAGGGCGGAGAGAAAGAGCGCCTGAAACTAAGTTGCCCTTCGATCGAGTCGGAGAACTCGAATGACGGGCAAAGTTTCAATCGTAGGAGCGGGGCCGGGGGCGGCCGACCTGCTGACGGTCCGCGCCGCTGAGGCCTTGCGCTCGGCTGACGTCGTACTGCACGACGACCTGGTTTCGGCGGAAGTACTGGCGCTGTGCCCGCCGCGGGCGCAAATCGTCAATGCCGGCAAACGCTGCGGACGCCAAGGCAGCAGCCAGGAAGAGATCAACCAACAGATGGTTGACTACGCGCTGCGGGGCCTTGCGGTGGTGCGCCTGAAGTCGGGCGATCCCTCGGTTTATGGCCGGCTCGGCGAAGAGCTGGACGCACTTCGCGAAGCGGGAATTTCCTTCCACGTCATTCCCGGAGTCACCGCCGCGTCAGCCGCTGCAGCCGCCGCAGAGATCACGCTGACCGATCGCCGCAAAGCGTCAGCCCTGGTGGTCCTTACCGGCCACAATGCCGACGACGAGATCCGGCAACACGCCACACTCGATCCCGAGCGAACCACCTATGCCGTCTACATGCCCGGCCCCGACTACGCGCGGACAGCGCGTGAACTGGTAAACCTGGGAATCGATCCGGCCACACCTTGCGCGCTGGTATCGCACGCGGGACGCAGCACGCAGCAGGTCCGCTTCCTGTCGATCGAAGGGCTGGGGTCGGCACGCGGCATCATTCCCCCGGCGGTTCTGATCGTGGGACGCGTCGCCCAGCGAAACGAATTCTCAGAGATCTTGAAGTCGCTGGCCGGGAATACGGAAGCCGTTCCTTTCGAGCCCATCGACGACTTGTCCATGCCGCGACTCTAGTTGAATGAGCGCGCACCCGTCGCGGTCATGCTACGGAGCGCCCGGAATTCTCGGCATGAAGTTGCGGCGCCTTTTCCTCCTGAGCATTTGAGGGCAGGAAAATCGAAAAAGCCGTTCCGTGGTTCCGCGCGTCAGTCCTGCTCATGAAACGGATGTGGCCCTGATGCTTCTCAACAATGTTTTTCGTAATCCAAAGTCCGAGCCCAGTCCCTACATCTGCTTTCGTCGTAAAAAATGGCTCAAACAGACTCTTCCGCGCCGGCAATGGAATTCCTGAGCCAGTATCGAGGATCGTGACCCTCACCCCAGGCCGAAGGGAGATCTTCCATTCGCGGGCCTGCGATACTCGGATAACAAGAGACCCGCCTGAAGGCATAGCGTCAATGGCATTGCTGATCAGATTTGAAAAAGCCTGACTAATCTCTCCGGCGAAGGCAGTGATTTCAGTATGTTCTTTATACTGCCTGATGACGCGAATGTTTCGAGCCTCCAGCCGCTTTTCATATAAAAAGAGCAGATCGTCGATAGTTTTTATCACGCTAAATTTGGTCGCAGCTGAAGTGTCGCGGTAAAAACCAAGAGTTTGCCGGGCGATGTGGGCCACGCGGTCCAATTCGCGTTCCGCCAATCGCAGGTATTCCGAGGCTTTTATCGGGTCGCCGATGTCTCTCTTGGCCAGAAAAACCAGGTTGTTTACGGCTTCCAGAGGATTGTTGATCTCGTGGGCCACGGTGGCGGCCAGGCGTCCGGCTGCTGCCAGCTTTTCGGTGGTCCGCAACGTTCGCTCGATCTTCTTGCTCTCTCTGATGTCGTGGGCAATCTTTGCCGCGCCAACGATATTCCCATGTTTATCTCTGACCGGCGAGATAGAGAGCGCGACTTCGATACGCTCGCCGGATTTAGTAATGCGAACCGTTTCGAAATGGTCGATCTTCTGACCGCTTCTGATCCTGCTCAGGATCATTTCTTCGTCGAGCTGTAACTCGGGGGGAATGATGGTAAGAATCGACTGGCCGACCATTTCCTCTTCTTTATAGCCAAACAGGCGCTGCGCCTGCCGGTTCCAGGTGGTGACGATCCCGTTCAGGTCTTTGCTGATAATCGCATCGTCGGAGGATTCAACAATCGCTGCCAGGCGGTTGCGGGCTTCCTCAGAAGCGGTAACGTTCTTGGCAGCTCCCATCCACTCCACGATCTCGCCGTTCTCATCAAGGATGGGGACGGCGCGCGAAAGCGTCCATCCCAGGGTTCCGTCGACCTGGCGTATGCGATGGTCCAATTCAAAAACACTTTTTGTTTGAATGGCATTGCGGATGGCTTTCAGGATAGCCGGCTGATCTACCGGATCGATATATTCTTCAATCCAGTTTTTCTTCGGACCCGCCGTATCGGAAACGAATCCGCGCCCGTCGAGCTGCCACATCTCGGTCCAATCAGGGCTCATGCGAAAAACCACATCGGAACTGGCATTCACGAAGCCCCGAAATCTTTTCTCATTCTGACGGACCAGGGCATCGGCTTCCTGCCGCGTGCGCGCCAATCTGAGGTGGGTATCGACCCGCGCCAACAGCTCACGCGTGCTGAACGGTTTCACCAGGTAATCATCCGCACCGGCATCGCCGCCTTCGATTCGCGCCTCTTCACCGGCGCGCGCGGACAGAATGATGATGGGAACAGAGCGGGTGGCAGGGTTGTCGCGGACGGCGCCCAGCAGTTCAAAACCATCCATCAGAGGCATCATCACATCAGTGAGAATCAGGTCCGGACGGCTTTTTTCCATGACCTGCAACGCCTCTACACCGTTTTTGACCGCAATGACACGGTAATGCTTTTCCAGCAGCTTCTGCAGGTACGCCCGCATGTCGCCGTTATCGTCAGCCAAAAGTATGGTGGACCGATGGTCAGCAGCATTTGGTGAATCGTCAATTGCCGCTGGTGAAAACCCAAGAATCTCATCTTCGAGTGGAAGATCCGTTGCAGGCTCCGGGCAATTCGGAATCCATTTCAGCGCTTCGGCAATGTAGCTGTTGACGCCGGGCACAGCGGGAGTGTAGTCGGAGACAGGTTGAATGTGTTCCTGCGGTAAATGGGCTTTGCCCTTGGGAATGAAAACCCTGAATGTGCTTCCGCGGCCAGGAGTACTCTCCACAGAAACTTTCCCGCCGTGAAGCTTCACCAGTTCCTGCACCAGCGCCAGGCCAATGCCGGAGCCTTCGAAGGTTCGGCCGGAAGCGCCCTCCACCCTATGGAACCGCTCGAACAGGCGAGGCAGATCCGACTCGGGGATTCCGGTACCTGTATCGGCGATCGCGAGCTCGACCTGGCTTCCCTGGTCTTGCAAAGCTACGCGAATGCCGCCCTCGAATGTGAACTTGAAGGCGTTGGACATCAGGTTCAGTACAATTTTTTCCCACATCTCGCGGTCTACGTAGACAGGTTCTTCCAATCGCCCGCATTCCATCGTCAGATAGAGGCCGGCCCTTTCGACCACCGAGCGGAACATACTCGCAAGATCGCTGGTCAAAGCACAGAGATCCGCAGGCTCATAGTGCGCCTGAATACGTCCGGCTTCAATTCGCGCAAAATCGAGCAGAGTATTCACCAGCTTGAGCAGGCGCATGGCGTTGCGATGCGCCACTTCCAGGTCGGCCCGCTCTTTCTCTCCGAGATTCGCATTTCTTCCCAGAGTCTCCTCGATAGGAGTAAGCAGGAGCGTGAGAGGGGTGCGAAATTCGTGACTGATGTTGGTGAAGAACGTGGTTTTCGCGCGATCAATTTCAGCCAAAGCCTCAGCGCGTTTTCTCTCTTCCTCCCAGGCCCGTCCATTGGCGACTGCGGTGGCAATCTGTGACGAGGCCAGATCCAGGAAGCCGCGATACGAGTCGTCATAGCGCAGGCGAGGACTGAGACCGGCCACCAAAAATCCGGCCAGCTGATGTACCGTGCTCGAATGGATAGGGACAACCGCCGCCTGATGGGGCGGATCGGACCAAGGCCCGCTGGGGACGGCGGCGAACTTGCGATTCAGATCTTCGACCAGTGCGATTTCGCCCGTCTCGAGCACCGTGGAAAGGGGCCATACGGCCGGCCTATCGGGGTCAATTATGATCGAGCGAGGGCTGATCGCGGCATCTGACTTTACTCCGCTGCTTCCTGCCAGATGCGCCGCTTTCTGATCCGCATCCAAAAGATAGAGGAGACTGAAGGGCACGTCCTTGGGATAGTTCGCCAGGATCTCCGCCGCCCGCGAACAAGCTTCCTGTGCGTTTCGTTCCTCCAGAACACCGGCCCCGAGATCGCGCAGCGCCATGGTTCGCCGCTCACCTACCACTTTTTCACTGATCTCATGGACGGTCGCCAGAACCCCGCCGATTCCGCGAGGCGCGCTTTCGTCAGGCACGGGGCTATAAGCGATGGTGAAATGGGTTTCTTCCTTGAAGCCATAGCGATTTATTTCCAGCGGGATGTCTTCCATCCATGTAGCAGGGCCGCCCTCAAAAGGTGTGCGGATGAGAGGCTCAAGGACGTGCCATATTTCGCTCCAGCACTCCCTGACGGGCTTTCCCAGAAACTGCGGATGTTTTGTCCCCAAGATCGGGCGATAAGCGTCGTTATACAACTGGCAAAAATCAGGTCCCCACCACAGGAGCAACGGAAAGCGGTTGACGAGAAGAAATCTGACCATCATGCGCAGAGCAGGAGACCAGGTCTCTACCGGCCCCAGCCGGGTAGCAGTCCAATCCATGCGCCGCATGAGTTCGCCCATCTCTCCACCGAGCGAAAACAAATCCAGGGGATCGGGAGATAATTGGGCCGACGTATTGAGAACACTCTCGTTCACGAGCAAAGATCTCTTACTCCCTATTTATTTCTCGGGTCCCGAATGATCGAGCCGGATCTCTGGAGGCAAAGCCTGGGTTGAACACACCAATCTGCTCCTTAGATGCCCACACTCCGGAAGTATGCTGCTTACACTGGATCGTGGCATCGCCGGGAGCGGGGCCGTAAGGCTAAACCGATTACAATCAACACCCTGCTTCGCAGTTGAAGCTCCGCAGCCTCTTCCAAGCCGCCGAAATTTCACCTTAAATCGGGGCTAACGAGAATACCTCCCCCACCCAAGGCGACCACTTGGTATCCGAACTCAACGCCGCACTAATCGCAGACGGACCATGCCCTGATCCGCATCCAGAGAGCACACACTCCGTCAGACGTCCGCCGAAATCGGACGGCCAGAAAACTCTGGAGGCGCGCCGCTATGCCGTGGCCGCCGCAAGTTTGCGGACCGTCATGGAGACCATCACCCGGGAGACGCCGCTGATGATCATGCTGACTCCCACGATCGTTCCCAGGGCCCACGCCGAACTTGCCGGCCATTGAAAATAAATCATCCCGCCCAGCAGCAAGGTGACGATCCCATCCACCAGCATCCAGCCTGATCCTCGCAACGAGCTCAGCCGGAAATACAGAATAATGTCCAGGATGCCTTCGATCAGAAACAGGCACGCGAGGACCAGCGTTAGAGATGCCACACCGATCTGCGGCCGCATGATGAGGTACACACCCAACGCTATGTACGCCACCCCGACCAGCAGCTTCCAGATCATGCTGCCGGCTCCATGGGCTTGAAAGGCGAGGATCAGGTGCACGATGCCCGCCAGGACGATGAGCCACGCTATCACCACATTCACCGCCAGCGCTGCTATCATCGGCGATCCGATGGCCAGCATGCCGAAGATGATCAAGACCACGCCCCATACGATCGACCATGTCGAAGCTTGCCGCACTAAGTCGGCTCCGGTGCTCTGCGCCATAGAGGCCTCCTCGATCGAGATTCTCTTTTGACTTCAGAAACGCGGAAATTGTACGCCCATTCGCGCAGAGTTGCCGCCCGCGTGGCTCCGCCGAGAAAAAGCCTCGGCACAGCCGCCCTCGGCCGTTGTGCATCGTGTGGCGCCGGCTGTGTGCATCGTGTGGCACAGCCGTCCTCGGCTGTGTGCCCTGACGCCGCAAGCACTCACTCTCCGCGTCAACCTCAAGCGCTTCGTGAAGGGATCCTGGCCATCTCTCCTCCGCCAGGCCGATCCGATGTGTTCTCACCAACATCCCCGCCGATGTCGGCGGTCACGGTGATGTCGGCGATTCTTCCTTCCGCCTTCATCTTCGCCAGATACCTCCGGTCCACCTCTTCGTCCAGCTCGTTAAACTTGAGCCGCAGATCCGGGTCCAGGTTCTCGTACCTGTATCTCTCCGACTCTCCGGGTTTCGGCTGCTCCGGTTCCTGTTCGCGCATCACCGGCGTCTCTTCCACCGCCATCTCCTCCGGAGCCTTGTGGAAGGTAAGGCGCGGCACATTGCTAGCCGCGGTCTGTAGCCCATAGAAGAACAACGCCGCCCTCTTCTCCGTGATCTGTCCCTGGGCCAGCGCGCGCAACACGGCCGAGACCGCCAGCTGTACGCTGTTGGCGTCTTCCAGGTTTGAAACCCTCACCTGCAGCTCTTCGGCTTTGGCCATGCGATGGTGGGCATAGCACAGCTCTCCTTCTTTCATCCGCGGCGACCCGCAGCGTATTCCATCGGCCTTGATGTACTGGCAGCGCGGCGCCTCGTCGGCCAGCTCCAGCTTTTTCTGCAACTGCTCGTACAGCTTTTGGTTGGTCGAGAGGTCCTCGGGCAGCTCAACCGCCAGGTGGGGATGGTCCTGGATAAACTGCCGGTAAACCTGGTAAGCGTCCCCAATACGCCGCAGCAGACCCAGTCCCTCCTGCTGCTCCGCCCATCTCTGCTGCGCCTCTTTCATTTGCCTGTCCAGCTTCAGGTTGTGGTACTCCGTGTACGTCATCTCTTTCCCGTCAACAATCATCGTCATGGTATTGCTCTCATCTCTTTCTCCGGCAAGACCCCAACGCAGCCGTGCCGGCCGGCCCATTTCCTGTCAATCCTTGCAAGCACCGGGGAATCTGCTTCCCTCTTGCCGATCTTCTGCTCAACCGACCTGTCCCCGCATGCCGTGGATCACCCGATCTCCCGATCACCCGATCTCCCGATCTCCCGATCACCCGATCTCCCTCCCCTGCCCCCTTGGGATGAATCCCCGATCATCCCCGCCCATCCCCGGGGATCAACTTGCCATCCCCGGCCTGGGGCCCGAAGGGCAGGAGCTTGCTGTCTTCCTTCGTTTTCATAACGATATTGTTACTGTTTAGACGATGGAATGTCAAGCATAAAAACATAAAAATTGGGGCCGGCCGGGGCACCCGCACCATAAGGGGTTTGAAGGGGTTACGAGTTCGCTGGCAGGGTTCTTTCCGATCACGGCAATCACGGCGATTACGGCGATGACCGGACCCGGGTGGGTCGCTCCACTACGCGCTTGGAGGACCCAGCGCTGATCGTAAGCTGAGATTTGGAGTGGCGCGGACATGAGGCTTGCACGGTATCACACCAAATCAGGAAAACGTCCGCTTGAAAACTCTGAAAAATTGATTTCTGAGGTTTGGTCGAGAATGCGTTCAGGAAATTCTTGGTCAGGATCCCTATCAACTACTTTTGCCATACTCGGATTCACTTGGGCCCCCACAAAATTCGAAGAATCGATTGCTTCGCAGCTTCCTGTCCCGATTCCCTGCATCGATGCACAGCCGCTCATCAGTCCTTCGATCGAGACAAGTATCAGGGCACGGTTTCAACCGGACAGTCATGTGTCTTTCAAAATATGGCCTCAGCCCTGGGCGGATGGCTCACACGTCTGCTGTTCGCCTGTGCCTTATGGCATTCAGGGGCCCTCACCTAAGCTGTAGAATAAAGCAGTGTTTCCCCTTGCCATTCTCATCGGCTACGTGCTGATACGGTTTGTGCTGCCGGCACTGGAGCTCCATCGAACGGAACGAAGCAACCCGCACCCGCCAACCGGCAATCAATCCCCCCAAAACTAAACGGTAACTGTTCACGACGCGCCGCAACCTGTGCCAGAACCTCTTTCGGCAACAATTATGATAAAGACAACTCGGTTGGTTACTGGGTATGTTCGGCGTACCTCACTGGAATAACTGTTGTGTTGATCTTGAAATTCATGCGAAGGTAACCCAGATATCCTGTTCGGCGGTTCGTGACACAGTTCCCGGACAATGACGGCCAGCCAACCGGGGAAAAGGCCTCGATATTCTTCAATGGCTACGAACAAAGCCAGTTTGATGCCGGCAGGCGCGCCTCTTCACAGGAATGAACATGCGAGTTGAGGGGATATGACTAGAGGAGATTGCGAAGCTCCTACCTTGATAATTCTGGTCGTGGTGTTTTTGGCGGCTGCTGCGCCATTGTTTCCTGGACAGGCCAAAAGCCGGCGGGAAGCGATGGGTGAAGAGCGCGCGTCAGAGGTGGAAACTCTTCTCTCAAAACTCGCCCCGGGGTCTTCCGTTGTATGGGACCCCCAGCTTGCTATCCGTGTCGGGTCCGACCAACCGATCCCCATCGACATGGCAGACTTTAAGGTGCAGCCCCAAGCTGATGGTTCCCTCTGGGGCGTGGCGGCACTCGAACTCGGCACGGCAAAGAAGGACTACCTGGCGAAGCTTACGAAATTCCAAACTGTGGATAGCCAATCTTTTGCAACCACTCTTGTCGTGTTCCGAACCAACGCGTCAGGCAAGACCATTACCGATTGGAAGAAATTCGACCTCGCCCCCCCCGGTCTTTCCAGGATACAGGTACTTCTTGTGCAAGACTGGCCGGCCGGTAAGTGGCCCGTGGTGAGTGCCCAGTACACGTCCTACTTTCCGAATGGTAATTCTCTAGCAGCGCTGGAGTGGTACTCACTTTTTGACGCGGATACCGCTTCTTTTCGTTCGCGCATGCCCGCAGGCTTGGTCATAAACAGCAAGGATGGTTCCTCCGCGATGGAGATGTTTTCCGTTCGGCGTTTGGATTCCGGCAATATAGAAATTCGAGGAGAATTTGCCAAAAGGGCTATCACTTATCCTTGTACTGATCCCTGTGTCGTAGATGGCCCAACGTTCCTTAGCAAATGGGTTCAATGACTGCGTGCTCTCTCCTTCCGCGCCTTGCCCAAGGGTGACACTCCCTCATTGTTCGCCCGATGCGGATCAGCCCCGGCCTTAAGCAGCATCCGCGCAATCTCCAAGCTGCGCGAGATCACGCAAAAGTGCAACGGCGTATCGCCGGAGATCGACAGAGCATCCACCTCCGCGCCTACCCGGACAGGCATGCGTCAGCAAATTGTAGCTGCTATCGTGCCAACCCGAAGAAGGCGCGTCAGCGTCACTTCTTCGCCGCCAGCCACCCGCGCGTCAGCCGCTTCCGATCTGTCACGTCCCGCACACGCCCTCCCTTCCACCTCTGCTAGCACCCCTGCAGCCACTTCCGACTAAGGGGGGCCACGACTTCCGTCTGCCAGAGCCGGCGGCAGCCACCCGACTGCGGTGCCGCACAGTAACCGCCGTAACCAGGATCCCGCAACTTCGGCCGGAGTTGGGGTTAATATTTGACTGAAAACAAAGCCCCGGGAGATGCCATGCCCGCCTCGCGCAGAGCCTTCGCCATTCTCGGCCTCGTGTTCGCCATTTCCGCAGCGCTGGTTGCCGGCGGAGACAAAAAATCCAAGCCAAAACCCAAAAGCCGGCCCGCAGCCGCGGCCACGCCCGCGCCGATGGATGACGACAAGCGCTTGGTCCACGCCCTGAACCGCTTTACCTTTGGAGTTCGTCCCGGCGACGTGGAGCGGGTCCGCGCCATGGGCCTGGACAAATGGTTCGAGCAGCAGCTCCATCCCGAAAAGATTGACGACAGCGCCCTGGAGGCGCGGCTGGCGCCGTTTCGCACCTTGAAGATGAGCACGCGCGAGATGGTGGAGAACTTCCCGCCGCCGCAGATCCTGAAGGCGGTCGAAAACGGTCGCATGTCCATGCCTTCCGACCCGGCCAAGCGGGCCATCTACCAGTCGCGCATGGTGGCCATGGACGAGAACCAGCAGAAGAAACAGGACGCAGCGGCGGCGACAGCGGCCAACAACAACGCCGCAGCCGCCACCAACACTGCGAACGCCGACAAAGACGCATCGTCCGAGGCCAGCATGAAGGGCGACGCCAGGCCGGAGGCTCCATCTGACCCGGCCGCCATGACGGCGGAGAAGCAGCGCCAGTTCAAGCAGCGCGAAGATGCCATGTACGCCGATCTGCAGTCGGACACGCTGCTGAGCATGCCGGCGGAGCAGCGCTACAAGAGCATTCTCAGCATGAGCCCGCAGGAGCGCCTGGACCTGGCCCGCGAGTATCGCGGCCCGCGCGCCCTGCAACTGGTGGACGGCATGAAGCCGGAGCAGGCGGAGACCATTCAGGCCATCACGAATCCCCAGATTGTGGTTGGCGGAGAGCTGTCATCGGCCAAGCTGCTGCGCGCCATCTACAGCGACCGCCAGCTGGAAGAAGTAATGACCGACTTCTGGTTCAACCACTTCAACGTCTTCATCGGCAAAGGGCCGGACCGCTACATGATCACCGCCTACGAGCGCGACGCCATCCGTCCGCACGTGCTGGGCAAATTCAAAGACCTGCTTTCGGCGACCGCGCACAGCCCGGCCATGCTGTTTTATCTCGACAACTGGGAGAGCGTGGGGCCGAATTCCGAGCTGGCCGTCTACGGGCCGCAGGGGCCCCGACGGATGTACCGCCGCGATCCGTTTGGCGGCGTGCGCCGCGTGCCGCCGCGCCCGCAGAACAACAAGAACCGCCCCAGCGGGCTGAACGAAAACTACGCGCGCGAGATCATGGAGCTGCACACGCTGGGCGTGGATGGCGGCTACACCCAGAAGGACGTCACCGAGCTGGCCAAGGTGCTGACCGGGTGGAGCATCGACGAACCGCAGCGCGGCGGCAGCTTCCGCTTCAAAGAGCGCGCCCACGAGCCCGGACCGAAATTTATCTTCGGGCAGCGCATTCAGGGGAACGGCGAAAAAGAAGGCGAGGAGATGCTGGACCTGCTGGCCCACCATCCCTCGACGGCGAAGTTCATCTCGCGCAAGCTGGCCATGCGCTTTGTCTCTGACAATCCGCCGCCGGCGCTGGTGGACCGCATGGCGGCCGCCTACCTCAAGAAAGACGGCGAGATTCGCGAAGTGCTGCGCACCATGTTCAACTCGCCCGAGTTCTGGGCGGCTGATGCGTATCGCGCCAAGGTGAAAACGCCGCTGGAGTTTGTGGCTTCGTCGGTGCGCGCGTCCGGGCTGGACGTGCAGAACGCGCTGCCGCTGGTGCAGAACCTGAACCGCATGGGCATGCCGCTGTACGGCATGCAGCCGCCGACCGGGTACTCCATGAAGGCCGAGACCTGGGTGAATTCGTCGGCGCTGCTCACGCGCATGAACTTTGCCCTGGCGCTGGGCGCGGGCAAGCTGCCGGGAACCACGCTCGATCCTCAGAACCTGCTGCACGGGCAGGCTCCGGCCGACGCCCAGAGCGCGCTGGCGGTGCTGGAGAGCGGGATCCTGGCCGGCGATGTTTCGGCGCAGACGCACGCGGTGCTGGAGAAGCGGCTGAACGATCCCCAGGTCACGCAGCGCAAGCTCGACGATAGCGGACGTCCGCCGAACTACGGCGTGATCGCCGGGTTGATCATGGGCTCGCCGGAGTTTCAGAGGCGGTGAATACCGTGTGGCGCAGGCGCCCTCGCCTGCGGAGAATGAGGCATGGTCGATCGAGGAAGGTAGACGCAGTTGGGTCTGGGAGTCGTTAATGAAGAGCACAGCCGGGGCGGCTGTGCCACATGAGTTTTGCAGGAGCAAAAGATGTCGATCACTCGCAGAGTATTTCTGAAGAATGGCGCGCTGGCCGTAGTGGGCACCAGCGTGATTCCCAGCTTCCTGACGCGCGCCGTCTATGCCGCGCAGACGGCGGCGGACAATTCCGGCATGGCCGGCAAGCGGCTGGTGGTGCTCTTCCAGCGCGGCGCCGCCGATGGGCTGAACATCGTGGTCCCGCACGGCGAGCAGGCGTACTACGCCATGCGGCCCAGCATCGCCATTCCCCGCCCGCGCGGCGGAGTGAATGACGCCAGCGCCATCGACCTGGACGGCTTCTTCGGGCTGCATCCGGCGATGGCGGCGTTCAAGCCGCTGTGGGACGAGAAGCGCCTGGCCATCGTGCACGCCGCGGGCTCGCCCGACAATACCCGCTCGCACTTTGACGCGCAGGACTACATGGAGTCGGGGACGCCGGGCGTGAAGTCGACCGAAGACGGCTGGCTGAACCGCGCGGTTGCCGGGCTGAATGAAGCGCAGGCTTCGCCGTTCCGCGCTGTGGCCATGGGCGGCGCGCTGCCGCGCACGCTGGCAGGATCGGTGCCGGCGGTGGCCATCAGCGATATCCGCGGCTTCGCCGTGGGCGGACGCGGCCCGGGAGGCAACGTCGCCAGCAACAGTTTTGAAGCTATGTACGAGCAGTCGGTCGATACGGTTCTGCACGGAACCGGCAACGAAACGTTCGAAGCCGTGAAGATGCTGAAGTCGGCCGACCCGGAGAAGTACACGCCGGCCAGCGGCGCCAATTATCCCGGCGGGCGTTTCGGCGACAGCCTGCGCCAGGTGGCGCAACTGATTAAAGCCAACCTGGGCGTGGAGGTGGCCTTCGCCGATATCGGCGGATGGGACCATCACGTGAACGAAGGCAACGTGCAGGGACAGATCGCCAACCTGACCCGCGAATTCTCACAGGCGATTGCCGCCTTCTGGACCGATCTGGGCGACCTGGGAGAGAACACAGTGGTTGTCAGCATGTCGGAGTTCGGGCGCACGGCGCGCGAGAACGGCAACCGCGGCACCGACCACGGCCACGCTAACGTGATGTTCGTGCTGGGCGGCCCGGTGAAGGGCGGCAAAGTCTACGGCCGCTGGCCTGGCCTGCAGAACGAACATCTTTACGAGGGGCGCGACCTGGCCGTGACTACAGATTTCCGCCAGGTGCTGAGCGAGGCCGTTTATCGCCACCTGGGAAGCAGGCAGTTGGCCAAGGTGTTTCCCGGGTTCGACAAGGATGATCCCAAGTACTTCCTGAAGTATCTGGGCTAGGCAGAACTCCGCACGGTTGTCCGGGCGAAAGTGTGAGATGGGGAACGGCTACCCGTGCAGCTGCTTGATCACGTCGTTGTAAATCACGACCGCGGCAAAGAGCATCAGGAAGACGAACGCTACCTGGTAAACCCGCTCCTTGATTTCAATCTTGATGTCGCGGCGCATGATGCCTTCGATCATCAGCATCAGCATCAGCCCGCCGTCGAGGATGGGAATGGGCAGCAGGTTGAAGAGCGCTAGTTGCAGGCTGATGAGCGCCATCAGCGTCAGGATGGGGATCAGGCCTTCCATGGCCGCCTGGCCGGCGAACTTGGCCATGCCGATGGGGCTGGAGAAGCTCTTGACCGTCGACGGGCGCTCAAACATCTTGCCCAGCAGCGTGAAAACAAATCCCGATTGCTTGCGCGACTCCTTCACCGAAAGCGCAGCCGCTTCGCCGAAAGGCAGCTTGTTGACCACCATGACTTCGCCGATCTCTATCCCGATGCGATATTTCTTGCCGCCGGGATTTCCGGGATCTTCCACGTACTCGGGGGTCAGAGTGAAATTCATTCGCTGGCCGTGGCGAAGGACGGTCACTTCGATCGGCTTGTCTTTGTTGATCTGCAGCAGCGGGCTGAGGGCGGTCGCGTTCTCCGAGCCGTTGATGGCGAGGAGCTCGTCGCCCGCTTCAATACCGGCGCGCGCCGCCGGCATTTTGGGGTCGATTCTGGCCACCATCGCCGGCGCCTGGGGAATCCAGCCCACTTCGCCGGTCTGGTCGCGTCCGACCTTGGGGATCACGGTCTTGTGGAGGATTTCCTGTCCCCGCTGAATGTCCACCGCTACCGGCTGGTTGGGGCTCAGGAAAGTGCGATCGACCACGTCTTCCCAGGTGGGATTCTGAAAATTCTGAATGCGCACGATGCGGTCGGCGACCATCAGGCCGGCATGCTGCGCCGCGGAGTCGTCCATGACCCAGCCGATGGTCGCGGGCTGGTCGGCAAAGACCGGGCGCTCGTGGTGCACCATGAAAATGCCTGTCAGCACTACCAGAGTCAAAATGATGTTGGCCGCCGGGCCGGCAATGGCAATCAGGAATCGCTGCCAGCGGGGATGGCTGGTGAACTCACCGGGATCGCCGGTGCGGCTCTCCATGGGATTCTCGCCGGCCATCTTGACGTAGCCGCCCACCGGCAGCAGGCTGATGCGGTAGTCGGTATCGCCGCGGCGAAAGCCCCACAGGCGCTTGCCGAAGCCGAGGCTGAAGGTTTCAACGCGCACGCCGCACAGCTTGGCGACCGCGTAATGGCCGAATTCGTGGACGAAAACCAGCACGCCGAGAATGACGGCTATGGACGCTATGGAAATCAAGACAGGCATGGAAAGAAAGTGTTTTTTATTGTAAATGCGATCCCGCTGCTCACACCAGCGTTCTTAGCGAGTCAACTGGTGCGAGAGCTTCTGCCGGGCTACCCCCCGGGCCCGGACGTCGGTCTCCAATACTTCTTCTATAGATTCAGGATGGCGGTCTTCGGTTTCTTTAATGGTTTGTTCCACCACTCGGGCGATATCGTTAAAACCAATCTCGTGGTTCAGGAATCCGGCCACCGCGACCTCGTCCGCCGCGTTCAGGGCCACGGTCCTGGCGCCGCCGGCTTCGGCGGCTTCGTAAGCCAGGCGCAGACAGGGAAATTTAGCCAGATCGGGCGGAGCGAAGTCCAGTCTCTTCAGGTCAAGTACGTTGAAGCGCAGGTCCGAGGCCACGCGCTCAGGGTAAGTCAGCGCGTACAGGATCGGCAGGCGCATGTCGGTGACCGAAAGCTGGGCCAGAATGCTGCCGTCGTTGAACTCGACCATCGAGTGAATCGTCGACTGCGGATGCACGATCACCTTCACCTGTGCCGGCGGCAGGTTGAACAGCCGGCAGGCCTCGATGACCTCAAAGCCTTTGTTCATCAGAGTTGCGGAATCGATAGTGATGCGCTTTCCCATCTTCCACGTAGGATGGTTCAGCGCCTGCTCCACCGTGATGCGCTCGAACTCGCTCCGCGGCGTGTTGAGAAACGGCCCGCCGCTGGCCGTCAACCAGACGCGCTCGACTTCGTTCATGCGTCCGCCGCGCAGGCACTGGTGCAGAGCGTTGTGTTCGCTGTCGATGGGCAGGAGCGGCTTGCCCTGGCGGCGAGCCTCGGCGGTAATCAGTTCGCCCGCGGCCACCAGGCATTCCTTGTTCGCCAGCCCCACTGACTTGCCCGCGCGCACCGCTTCGTACGTGGCTTTGAGTCCGGCCACGCCGACGATCGCGCTGACCACAAAGTCGGCTTCCGCGTGCGTCGCCACGCGCACGGTGCCCGCCTGGCCGTGCACGATCTCGATCGAACCCTGGCCTTCGGACTTGAGCTGCCTGCCGACCTTGTCCGCGTCCTGCTCGGAGGCCAGCGAAAGAACTTTGGGCTTCCAGCGCCGCGCCTGCTCAAGCGCGGACTCGGCGTTGGCGCCCGCAGCCAAGGTTACCAGTTGAAATCGATCAGGATGATTCTCGATGACGTTGAGGGTGCTGCGCCCGATGGAGCCGGTCGAGCCGAGGATGGCGATACGCTTCATCTAGAAAGGTTTCGGCTGAAGGAATCCGGTCAATTGCGCATAGTACCACACCACCGGAATGGCAAAGAGCAGCGCGTCAATGCGGTCAAGAATGCCGCCGTGACCGGGCAGAAGCGAGCCGGAATCTTTGAGGTTGGCTCCGCGTTTGAGTGCCGATTCGAAGAGATCGCCGAATTGCGCGGCGATGTTGGTAACAATGCCCAATGCGAACACATGGATCCACGGAACGGAAAAAAATCTGTGTAGCTCAACAGATTTCGGAATGGGAAAAAGCCAGTAAGACCGTAACGGATTTTTCTCAGCGAATAAATCGTCAATCTGTCGGAAATAGTGAAATACCAGCGCGGCAACCACAATGCTCGCTACCACGGAAGCGATGGCTCCTTCCCAACTTTTGTTGGGACTCACGATGGGAGCCAGCTTGTGCTTTCCAAACGAGCGGCCGACATAATAGGCAGCAATATCACCCGCCCAGACTGAGAAAAGGACAAAGACGACCAGGATGCGCAGCTCAGAACGCAGGCAAACGAGAAGGGCCAGGGATCCCCCGAGATAAATAACCCCCAACGAGGAAACTGCCACAGAACCCAGGCCCACGCGCAGATCTTTACGAAATACAAGGGCTATGCCGAATACGACTGCCGTGGCTGTAAGCACGTCCAGCAAGCGAGGCGGAAAGAGGAGGCTGAAGGGAGTTCTTCGTCCTGACCAGCCATCGATCCACTGCCAGACAAACGGCAGCATCGCCACAGCGTACGTTAACCACTTGAAAGGTTTCAGACCGGCAGTTTCAGCGATGTTCAGGTACTCATGCAACGCCAGAACGATGATCGCCGCCACGCACAGCGCAAACAGCCACAACGGCGCGCGAAAAACCACCAACAGAACCAGCGGGATCAGCACCACCGCGGTCAGGACGCGCTTCATTTCGAGTGGGAATGCGAATGAGAATTCTGATGGCCGCTTGCGCCGTTGCCGTGCGCTCCATTGCCGTTGGGCTCGGTGAGGCCGCCGTAGCGGCGCTCGCGCGTCTGGAATTCGCGGATCGACTCCAGCAGGTCCACGCCGCTGAAGTCCGGCCAGTAGGTTTTGGTCACGTAGATCTCGGCATAGGCCGCCTGCCACAGCAGGAAGTTGCTCAGGCGCATCTCGCCGCTGGTGCGGATCACCAGGTCGAGTTCGGGAAGATTGCGCGTGTAGAGGTGACGGTCGACCATCTGCTCGTCGATGTGCAGGTGCCCGATGCCGCCGTTGTTGGCCGCGGCGGTAACGATCGAGCGAAAAGCGTCCACCAGTTCCGAGCGCGAACCGTAATTGAGCGCCAGCGTGAGCACCGTCCCGGTGTTGCGCGAGGTCTGCTCGCGCGCCCAGGCCATGCGCTCCTGCACTTCCTTGGGCAGCGACTCAATGCGCCCGATAAAGTTCAGCCGGATATTGTTGCGCTGCATCAGCGCCAGCTCGTTCTTCAGATAGCTGTGCAGCAGCTTCATCAGGAACTCGATCTCGCGCACCGGCCGCCGCAGAAAATTTTCCGCCGAGAAGGCGTACAGCGTCAGCGCCGGCAGATGGATGCGCGCCGCCGTCTCTACCACGTTGCGTACCGCCTCCACGCCCCGGCGATGGCCGGCGATGCGCGGCAGATGGCGCCGTTTGGCCCAGCGGCCGTTGCCGTCCATGATGATGGCCACGTGCCTGGGAAGCTGGCCAGGATCCAGACGGCTGAAAATTTCAGCTTCCTTGTGACTCAGCTCTGAAGGGTGATCCAGTCCTGAAGAAATCGTGTTGCGCAAACTTTGCCTCTCTGTTACTTATCACGCTAGCACAGCAGAACTGCTGCGGCAATTTCCATGTGGTCTCCGGCGTCGTGGCCGCGCCAGAATGAGAATGTTTACACTTTGTATCACAAAGTACATGGCCCAGGCAAGTCAACCCTGGCCGGACCCCCGGGCAACGATGTTGCAACCCATCCCATCCTTCGCCCCGTCCCACAGCCCACCCGGCCCCCGCGACGGCCAGGGTCTTTGGAGTAAGTGGTAACCGGGAAAGGCAAGAGTTTGGCTGTGGCCAAAGCCGGGGGAGCTATACTAATCTAGGCAATGATGCGCAAGCCTCGTCTCGATACCGGCACCGTGCGGCACTGGGCCGCGCTGGTGTGTCTGTGGGTCCTCCTGGCATTTGCCTGGATGGAAACCACGCATGCTCATCCGGCGAATGATCTGGCCCGGGGCTCTAATCCCTGCGCCGTCTGCATCGCCGTTCATGCCAATGCGCCGGCCGTAACCGCGCATCCGCTCCCCGTGGTCTTCGCCACCGAAAGTGTGACTATTGCTTTCCGGGCCGAACACAAGGGCGTCGCCTCCGACATTTCTCTCTTCATCCGTCCTCCGCCCGCTGCCTGACCGGGCCGCGTAACACAAAATTCATCACGTAAGACGGATTTGGAGGGGACCGATGCTTCGAGCATCCCTCTTTGGTTTTTTTGCTTTGCTGCCGAATCTGATATTCGGCCAAGTTACATTACCGATAAGTTCTTCCCCGGCGCTGCATAAACAGGCAGCGACCCCCGCGGCCGCGTCTTCGGCCGCCCAACCCACGCCGTCTCCCGTGCCCTCGGCCACGCCTGCTGCCACGCTGATCACTCTCGACCAGGCCATCGCCCTGGCCCTGGCCCACAGCCCCAGCATCCTGGCTACGCGGACGGAGATCCAGCAGAACCAGGCGCAGGAGATCACCGCCAACCTCCGGCCCAACCCCACGCTCTTTGCCGACAGCCAGTTCATCCCCATCTTCCAACCCGGCAGCTTCTCTGGCAACACGCTGAACAACCTGCAGCAGTTCGACGTCGGAGTGGGCTATCTGTTCGAGCGCGGACATAAGCGGCAGAGCCGGCTCAAGGCCGCCCGTGACGCCACCTCTGTGACCGCCGCCCAGGTGGCCGACGCCGAGCGCACCCTGACTTTCAACGTGGCCCAGCAGTTCATCAACGCCCTGCTGGCCAATTCCAACCTGAATTTTGCCAAGGAAGACCTCAACAGCTTCCAGCAGACGGTGGGGATCAGCGAGCAGCGATACAGAGCCGGCGACATCAGCGAGGGCGACTTCCTGAAGATCAAGCTGCAACTGCTGCAGTTTCAGACCGACGTCAGTTCGGCTCGCGTGGCCCACGTGCAGGCCCTGAACAGCCTGCGCCAGCTGCTCGGCTACGCTTCCGTGCCCCACAACTTCGACGTCGCCGGCGACCTCGAATACCAGCCGCTGAAAGCCGGCCTCATGGACCTGCAGGCTAGGGCGCTGAAGGAGCGTCCCGACCTGCGCGCCGCCCAGCAAGGCATCGCCGCGGCGCAGAGCCAGGTCTCGCTGGCCAGGGCCAACGGCAAGCAGGACGTGAACGGCGAGATCACTTACACGCACGTGAGCGGCGTGAGTTCTACATCGCTTTTCTTCAACATTCCCT
This sequence comes from Candidatus Angelobacter sp., assembly GCA_035307585.1. GTDB lineage: Bacteria > Acidobacteriota > Terriglobia > Terriglobales > Acidobacteriaceae > Angelobacter. The sequence continues at coordinate 80,792 of DATGHX010000003.1, read as the reverse complement.
TGCCCATCTTCAACCGCAACCAGGGTGAGATTGCGCGTACCAGATTCGCCCAGGCCCAGGCGGAGCTCAACGCCCGCTCCAGCCAGGACACGGTAATGACCGACGTGGAGAACGGCTATGAAGCCGCCCTCACCAACCAGCAGGTAGTGGAGCTCTACAACTCGGGATACCTGAAGCAGGCGCAGGATTCGCGCGACATCAGCGAGTACGCCTACCGCGCCGGCGCCGCCACGTTGCTGGACTTTCTCGACGCCGAGCGCAGCTATCGCGCAACTCAACTGGCTTACCGGCAGGCGCTGGCCGCCTACATGGTCAGCCTGGAGCAGTTGCGGCAAGCGGTGGGCAGCAGGAGTTTGCCATGAGACTTGATCGCATCCCCAGACCAATCGCATTTTTGCCGGCCGCTTTTCTTCTGGCCGTGTCGCTGGCCGGCTGTTCCAACGGCAGTTCCAAGATTGAAGCCTCGGGCGCGGACGCCGCCGCCAAAAAGCCGCAGCTGTTCAGCGTGCCCGCGGAGAAAATGTCGCACGTGCAGATCATCACCGTGCAGACCTCCACCTTCCCCCGCATCCTGCGGCTCTCCGGTACCGTTGCCTACAACGGCTTTCTCACCACTCCGGTGCTCACGCAAGTGAGCGGGCCGGTGGGACGCATCGTGGTCTCGCCTGGGCAGCAGGTTCGCGCCGGCCAGCCCATGCTCTACGTCAGCAGCCCTGACTACTCCCAGCTCCGCGCCAATTTCCTGAAAGCGCGCGACGCTCACTCTCTGGCCCACAAGAATTACGCCCGCTCCCAGGACCTCTACGCGCACCACGCCATCGCCGAGCGCGATCTGCAGGCTGCCGAGTCCGCCGAGATCCAGGCCCAAGCCGACCTGCAGGCGGCGGAGCAGTCATTGAAGATCCTGGGCATTCCGCGTCCGGACACGCTGATCGAAAAGCCGGTCTCCCCGGAAGTCCCGCTGCTGGCGCCCATCTCCGGCGAAGCCGTGGAGCGCCTGTGCGCCCCGGGCCAGGTGATTCAGGCCGGCCAGACTCAGTGCTTCACCATCTCCAACATCAAGACCGTATGGGTGCTGGCCAACGTCTATGAAGCGCAGCTGGCTTACGTTCACGTCGGCGACCCCGTGACCATCAAGGTCGATGCCTACCCTGACGTTTTTCACGGCCGCATCTCCTACATGGGCGCGGCGCTCGATGCCACCTCGCGCACCTTGCAGGCGCGCATCGATACCGCGAATCCCTCCGGCAAGCTGAAGAAAGACATGTACGTGACCGCCACCGTGGCAGCAGGAAAGATCACCGATGCCTTGCTGGTTCCGGATTCGGCTGTGCTCCGCGATGCGGAGAACGAGCCGTTCGTCTACGTGGAAGCCGGTCAGAACCAGTTCGCGCGCCGCCCGGTGAAAGTGGCTGAGAGCGTGGAGGGCAAGACTCAGATACTCGGCGGCCTTCAGCCGGGCGATCGCGTCGCCGGTGACGGCAGCTTGTTTTTGCAGTTTGCGAATTCATTGCAGTAGGTCCGGCCTGTAGCAGCGCGACCGCCGTAACAGGCGCTGAAGGGACACGGTAAGGAAAGACGCTCGCCCGCGGTTTGGAGCGAAGCGACAAAGTTGAGGTCGGGAGCGAAGCGACAAAGATTAAGGTCGCGCCCGACTTGCGCGGCGCGACCGCTGTAACAGGCGCTGAACGAAGACGGTAAGGAAAGACGCTCGCTGGCGGTTTGGAGCGAAGCGACAAACGCTCTTACTGCGGCGTTAAGGTCGCGCCCGACTTGCGCGGCGCGGCCGCTGCAACAGGCGCTGAAGGGACACGGTAAGGAAAGACGCTCGCCCGCGGTTTGGAGCCAAGCGACAAAGTTGAGGTCAGGAGCGCAGCGACAAAGTTAAGGTCGCGTTCCACTGGCGCGGCGCGACCGCTGTAACAGGAGCTGAAGGGACACGGTAAGGAAAGACGCTCGCCGGCGGTTTGGAGCGAAGCGACAAAAACAAATGATCCATAAAATTGTACAGGTCGCCCTTCGCCAGCGTTTTCTGGTGCTGATGCTGGTCCTCTTGCTGGTCATCGCCGGCACGCACTCCTTCCAGCACATGCCCGTCGACGCCTATCCCGACCTCTCGCCTCCTATGGTTGAGATCATCACGCAGTGGCCGGGACACGCCGCCGAGGAAGTCGAGCGGCTGATTACTCTGCCTCTGGAAGTGGAGATGGCGGGATCGCCCAACATGGTGGTGATGCGCTCCATCTCGCTCTACGGGCTCTCCGATATCCGGTTGACCTTCCAGGACACCACCGACAGCTATTTCGCCCGCCAGGTGATTTTTCAGCGCCTGGCTGACGCCCAGCTTCCCACCGGAGTCACGCCCAGCATGGCGCCGCTCTTCAGTCCCAGCGGCCTCGTCTACCGCTATGTGCTGCAAAGCCCTGACCGCACGCCGCAGGAGCTGAAGACCATCGAAGACTGGATCCTGGAGCGGGCTTACAAGTCGGTTCCCGGGGTGGCCGACGACTCCGGCTTCGGCGGCACCGTCATGCAGTACCAGGTGCTGCTCGATCCGGCCCGGCTCTATGGCTATCACCTGACCGTGCAGCAGGTGATGCAGGCGCTGGCCGCCAACAACGCCAATGCCGGCGGCGGATTCTACTCCCAGGGCGGGCAGTTCTATTACGTGCGCGGCCTGGGCCTGGTGCAGAACTCCAACGACATCGGCAACATCGTGGTCGCCAGCAACAAGGGCACGCCCATTCGCGTGCGCGACGTGGGCGAGGTCACCATCGGCCACGCTCCGCGCCTCGGCCAGTTCGGCTTCCAGACGCACGACTCGAACAACGACGATGCCGTAGAAGGCGTGATCCTGATGCGCCGCAACGAGCAGGCGCAGGACGTGCTCAAGGGAGTGGAGAAGAAGACCGACGAGCTCAACAACTCGGTCCTGCCTAAGGACGTCAAGATTCTTCCCTTCTACGACCGCAGCGGCCTGGTGCGCCTGACTACCGACACCGTCGAAAACAACCTGCTCCGCGGCATGGTGCTGGTGCTGATCGTCCTGATCTTCTTTTTGGTGAGCGTGCGCGCCGCGGTGATCGTCGCCCTCACCATTCCGCTCTCCCTGCTTTTCGCCTTCGTGATCCTGCACGCGCAGAATCTCTCTGCGAACCTGCTCTCCATCGGCGCCATCGACTTCGGCATCATCATTGACGGCACGGTGGTGATGATGGAGAACATCTATCGCGAGCTGGCGCTGCGCTACGGCCAGGACTACAAGCTGACTGACGTGATTCTGGCTGCGGCCGCCGACGTCGACCGCCCCATCTTCTATTCGGTGGCCGTGATCATCGCCAGCTACCTGCCTATTTACGCGCTGGGCGGGCCCTCCGGCAGGCTCTTCCATCCCATGGCTGACACCATGTCCTTCGCGCTGATCGGCGGCCTGATCCTCACCCTGACTCTCGTACCCGTGCTTACCTGGTACTGGTTTAAGGGCGGCGTGCGCGAGAAGGTGAATCGCCCTTACGAGTGGATCAAAGAAGTTTATGCCCGCCAGCTCGACTGGGCGCTGGCCCGGCCGCGCCTCACCCTGCTTCTTGCCCTGCTGATCTTCGGCCTCACGCTTCTGCTGGTCCCGTTCATCGGCGGCGAATTCATGCCTCATCTCGATGAAGGCGCGCTTTGGGTGCGCGCCACCATGCCTTACACCATCTCGTTTGAGGAGGCCAGCAAGATTTCTCCGCAGATCAGGAACATCCTGATCTCGTATCCGCAGGTCACCATGGTCGGCTCCGAACTCGGCCGCCCCGATGACGGCACCGATCCCACTGGCTTCTTCAATGTCGAGTTTTACGTCGGCCTCAAGCCGTACGGCGACAAATCCTGGAAGGGTGACACCAACACCAAGCAGAAGCTGATTGAAGCCATCGACAAGCGACTCTTCTCTTTCCCCGGCATTCAATTCAATTACACCCAGCCGGCGGAGGACGCCGTAGATGAGGCGCTCACCGGCTTGAAGAGTTCGCTGGCGGTGAAGATCTACGGCCCCGACCTGCAGGTTCTGCAATCCAAAGCCGATGAGATCAAGGAAACCCTGGAGAAGATCCGCGGCTTCACCGAGCTCACAGTTGTGCGCGAGCTCGGCCAGCCCAGCCTGATCATCGACGTGGACCGCGAGAAGATCGCGCGCTACGGCATCAACGTGGCCGATGTTGAGGCCGTCATCCAGGCGGCGGTGGGCGGCCAGGCGGTTACCCAGGTCGTTCAGGGAGAAAAGCTGTTTGACCTCGTGGTGCGCATGCAGCCGCAGTTCCGCTCCAGCGCCCAGGAAATCGGCAACCTTCTGGTTGGAACCCCTGACGGCCAGCAGATTCCCATCAGCCAGATGGCCACTATCCGCCAGGGCAACGGAGCTTCGTTCATCTACCGCGAGAACAACTCCCGCTATATCGGCGTGCAGTTCAGCATTGAGGGCCGCGACCTGCAGCGCGCGGTGGAGGAAGGCCAGCGGGCGGTGAAGAAGAACGTTATGATTCCCGGCGGGTACCGGCTCGACTGGGGCGGCGAATACGATGAATTCCTCGCTGCCAAAGATCAGCTCACCATCATCGGTCCCCTGGCCACGCTGCTGATCTTCTTCATCCTCTTTGCGCTCTACGGCAACTTCCGCTTCCCGCTGGCCATTGCCGTGGGCGTGGTCATTACCGTGCCCGTGGGCGCGCTGCTGGCCCTGAAGCTGACGCACACGCCCTTCAGCGTCTCTTCCGTTCTGGGATTGCTGGCGCTGCTGGGCGTCTCAGTGGAAACCGGAGTGATTCTGGTCTCCTACATCAACAAGCTGCGCCTGGAAGGGATGGATATTGCGACCGCCACGCGTGAAGCTTCCTTGCTGCGCTTGCGGCCGATCATGATGACCGCGCTGGTCGCCTGCCTGGGATTGCTGCCCGCCGCGCTCTCCACCGGCATCGGTTCGGACACGCAGAAGCCCTTCGCTATCGTGATTGTCTCGGGACTGATCTCGCGCCTGCTGATCGGCTTCTTCGTGAACCCGGTTCTATACCGCATGGTGGCGCGCGAAGGCGACGTTCTGCAGGTGTGACCGCCAGTAAGTATCTCTCGCAGCCGGCGCCGAAGGTGCGCAGCAACGCACTGAAGCTTCTGGCTGCGAAATCGTCAGCACAGTTCTCGGCTGGCAGCCGGAAGCCGCTGGCCACCTCAAAAATGTGCTGTTCGCCGGTCTGCTTACTGCGGCAGAGTCGTGCCCGCGGGCAGCGTCCAGATCTGCACTCCGCGCGCGGGAGTCTTACCCGTTCGCGTCTGAATACGCTGCGCGTCGATTCCCTTGGTCGCGCTTAAGTAGGTCTTGGCGTTTTCCGCGCGCTTGCTGGCCAGCGCCGCAGGTTCCTTCTCGTCCGCGGAGCCCACGATCACCGCGGTGCTGGTGGGATCCTGCTGCATCTTCAAAGCAACGTCATCCAGGATGGCCTTGGAGCGATTGTCCACGTAAGCGCTCGAGGGTTTGAAGTCCAGGTCCGTCATCTTCTGCGGCGCCGCCTGTGGTATCGGCGGAGCTTCCACGTTCACCGTAGTTGTGGCCGAGGCGCTCAGGTTGCGATCGTCAAACGCCGTTGCGCGCACCGCGATCGGTCCCGGCCCAACGTCGGTGGTATCCAGCTTGGCCTGGTTGCGGCTGGAGGAAAGCTTGCCGGCGTTGGTGACGAAGGTGATGCTGACCGGGCGATTTTCCGGACTCGAGGCATCGCACGTGATGGTAGACGTTTCCCCGGCGCGCAGAGTCACTGGTGACGCGCTGCACGAAATTTGCGGCACCATGTCGGTAGTCGGCACGGGGTTGACGTTCGCTCCGGTCGCGGCTACGGGCTGGGGCGACCACGCCGCCTGCAGCGGCGCGACTTCAGGAGCGGAGGAGGTGTCCATCAGCTCTACGCCGTCGCCGACCTGGATCTCCTGCAATGACGTGACCACCATCGCCGTGGCGCTCTTCCTGCGAACCTCCAGCACGATCATGTTGCCCAGCGTCCGCAGCGGCAGGCTGGAAACTTCGGTTTGCGCGCTCTTATAGGGATCCGCCTGTGTGTCTTCGTTGGCCGTTGCTTTCATAGCCAAGCTGGCCTCCGGATCGCGGTAGGTGCGGGAGTAGGTTCTGGTCACACGGAGGTAGTCTCCAACTTTGACCTTATCCTCGCCCAGATTCACAACTGCGGTGCTCTTGGCCGCCAGATAACCGTCAAACTCGTGCCCCATGATGATCCGCCCGTGCGGGCTGCCGGTGGGCGGAGCAAATTTGTCCAGCTTGACCACGCGAAAGACCGGCGCCTGGCGTTCGACAAACGGCACTGCCAGATCGCCCATGACAAAGTCAGCGCATGCCAGCTCGGGCACGGCGATCGCGGTCTCCTTCTGCACCTCGGTCACGCGCACATAGCCCAGCTCGAAGTAGGGCTCTCCCAGTTCTTTCACTGCGGCATTCTGGCCGGGGTAATACTCGTAGTGGTTGGGATCTTTGGCTCGGCGAATAATCTCAAAACGGTCGCCCTCTTTCATGTCTTTCCCGTGAATGTAGAGCACGTCCACGGACTGCGAGGCATAACGGGTCTGGTCAGGGCTGTTCCAACCCGCAACCACGTAATGATTGGTCGGTATTTTTTCGCTGGCGATGAATCCGCCGCAATACATGTCCGAAGCTGTCGGCATGTTGGCCGTGGATGCCTTGCGTCCCTCCACACGGACGATCGGCTTCTGCGCCGGCTGCGTAGCTTGTCCCCACGCCATGGCCGCGAAAGCCAGTACTGATATGATTCCTGTTGTTTTCACACAACCTCCCCCGAGCCTAACGGGGTAAACGTGGCCGCGGTCGCGCGCACCACTACCCGGCTGAACAGTAGCAAAGCTGGTAGGCCAGTTCAACTAAAGTCTTTATTTACTTAGAAGATACACTTATTACAGAAGTGCATTCCCTGTTGCAATCTGCCCTTGCATCGGCAATTCTTGGTCCGTATTATGGCCACTCTAATCCCTTAAATCGCGATGAATGGAGTAACTGCCAGCCCGGCCCCCCGGTTCCTGCCCGCGCGGTTGCCGCGTATGTGTGTACCCGTGTGGGCTTCCAACCCCGCCGAACTGGCCCAGAAAGCCGATGTCGTGGTCCGCGAGAACCCCTTTATTGAGTTCAGGTTAGACTACCTTTCCAAGCCTGGCCTGGCGTTCCCGCGGCTCAAAACATTTGTCGAATACCACCCTGAAGCTCTCATCATCGCCACCTGCCGCCGCGCCGCCAACGGTGGACGCTTTCGCGGATCCATTGCCTCCCAGATCGACATCCTGGTCAAGGCCGCCAGCACCGGGTGTCATCTGGTCGATCTGGAGCTGGAAACCGCCGCTCGCATCAAATCCACCGATTTTGAGCGTTTGCGCCGCTCTGCCAATCTGATCCTCTCCTACCACGACTTCCGCGGCACCAAAAAGCTGGAAGAGACGCTGGCGAAAATGAAGCATTACCCCGCCGACTTCTTCAAGATCGTCACCACGGCAAATTCACTTTCCGACAACGTGGTGATGATGAAGTTTCTCGAGCGCCACAGCCACAGCCATTCTCTGGTTGGGTTGTGCATGGGCGAACAAGGCATCATCAGCCGGGTGCTTGCCGTCCGCGCCGGCAGCCAGTTCACTTTTGCCGCCGCCAGTCCCGGGGAAGAGACCGCTCCCGGCCAGATCGCGGCTCGCACACTGCGCGAGACCTATCGCATCGACCAGGTCGACGCCGCCACCCGGGTCTACGGCGTGGCCGGCGATCCCATTGAACACTCGCTCTCGCCGATCATGCTCAACACCGCCTTTCGCCGCGAGAACGTCAACGCCGTCTATCTCGCTCTTCACGCCAAAACCCTTGACGATCTGATGGCCTGCGTCAGCGACATTCCCATCAACGGGCTGAGCGTGACCATGCCATACAAAGAACAGATCGTGGGACACCTCGATAAAACCGATCCCCTGACCGCCAAGATCGGCGCTTGCAATACCGTGGTCCGCGCCCAGGACGGCAAGCTCTACGGCTTCAATACTGACGTCGCCGGCGTCGTACGGCCGCTGGAAATGCGCCTGCGCCTGGCCGGGGCCAAGATCCTGGTGCTCGGCGCCGGCGGTTCTGCCCGTGCTGCTGTCTTTGGCCTGAAGGAGCGCGGCGCGGAGGTTTTCATCCTTAACCGCACGGCGGGACCGGCGCAGCGACTGGCCAAGCAGGCCCGCGCTAAGGCCATCAACCGCACCATGCTGAAGAAGATGGAGTTCGATGTCATCATCAACGCCACTCCCGTCGGCATGGACGGCAATCGCGATCCCCTTCCCATCTCTGAGCCCGAGTTCAAAGCCCGCTACTTCTTTGACATGGTCTATTCGCCGGCCGAGACCCGAATGATCAAAATTGCCCGCGCCCGCGGCATGCACATCATTCAGGGTTCGGAAATGTTCGTACAGCAAGGCGCGCGCCAGTTCGAAACCTGGAGCGGCAAGCCTGCTCCGGTCATGGATATGCAGCGCGTGGTCGACTTCGCCCTGGCCCAGCGCGCCGCTGCCGCGCAAAACGGAACCGGCAGCAAACGCAAGCACAAGTAGCGCCGGTTCGCCAGCGCCGCCTTCCCGGCGTTTGACCAACTTGGCTAACTGCAAGTAAAATCAGTCTTTCGGCACCCTCCGAGAAAATCCCAGCACAAGGATCGAAACCAGCAGCATGGCAAATCATTTTTCGGCGCTGAAGCGCGCCCGGCAGACTACGAAACGCACGGAAACCAACCGCGCCAACACTTCTCAGCTGCGCACTGCGTTGCGCAAGTTCCGCGCCGCCCTGCAGTCCGGCGACAAGGCCCAGGCCAAGAGCCAGTTCTCTGAAACGGTCTCCAAAATCGACCAGGCCGTGCGCAAAGGCGTGATTCACAAGAACACTGCCTCGCGCTACAAGTCGAGACTGAGCGCTCGCCTGGCGAAGTAGTTCCTACTCAGCAGCCCCTCCCGGCATTCGTCCATCTCCAGGTCCGCCCGCCCGCGTTCTCTCCCGCGGGCAATCTGGGCCGATGGTCCTTTGCTTCTCGTTTTTCCTCCGGCGGTAGTGTCCTAATTTGCCGCTCTCATCCATGAATCGCGGCCTCCAACGTGCTACGAATCCACTCCGAGACGGTCAGACTCTTGGCCTTGGCTGCGGCCTCAATCGCCTTTAGATCGTCAGCCTTGAAACGTACGGGCACAATGCGGCCCTTTGCTGCGCCCTTCGGGAGTGCTGGCCTTCCCACTTTTTTACGCTTCGGCATTTCGGAACCCCTGAACAATCGCAGCACGTACAGCCGTTTCTGGCGATACCACGGGCGGGATTTTTAGCACCGCCACGTGTCGCTTGGGCTTCTTTGGATCGTCCGTCTCATGCGTCCAGGCGTAAGCGTGTGTTGCCTTCGGATGGCCGTGCAATTCAAAAATCTCCACTATCCCTTCCCAGACGGTCCTTCCGGCGTGCGTTTCAGTTACGGGAACACTTTGAATGTGAGTGGACTCAGTACCATGTATGTGGCGGATTGCGTCTTTCAATTCTTCGATGTAGTTCATGCCGCTGCCTCTACAAGATCGCCAACACTCCAAAACTCCCGCTCAATCCCAGCCGCCATTGCAGGAGTGCAGCGGAGTGTGTTGTGGCGTTTCACAAGGTTGTAGTATGCGAAATGCAGCGCAACGGCTGCCTCAAAATTCTCGCGCTTCTTGCTGAAAGCCAGAGTTAACCGCGTCAATCTCCGCATGTGAAGGCGAGTGGTCGCGTTCAGCCGTTCAATGTAGCTGGTGGAGATCAAACACGGATCGGGATTGCCAACAATGGTCTTTTTGTCGCAGGAAACGAAATCAGGTGCGCTGTAGCGCCGCGTATGGTGCTCGTAATCTTCGCCATGTGTGTATGACTTTACGATCTGGCCGTAATCCACATCGGCCCCGAATGCCTTTTCAATCGCTTCCACATAAGCCCTGAGCGCATCGGTGGAGATTTGCACACGGTTTTTCATCCGTGAGGCAACATCCTGAACAAAGGCGTTTGCAGTCATACGGTCGCGCTTTCCGACCTTAAAAGCAGGGACAAGCTTCGTTTTCGCATCCACAGCACAGAACGTCCAAACGTCTCCGCACTCCTGCGGGTTATCGTCTATGGAAACGTGCTTTTCCTTCTTGCCGATGAAACCCCATATTTCATCAAATTGCAGGTATTGGCAGGGCAGATCGCGCATTTTCGCGTCCAGCACACGAGCGCAGCCTTGGCCTATTTTCACGCCTAGCCGCATGATCGTATCCCGGTGAATGCCCGTGATGCGCTCAATCGAGCGTATGCTAGAGCCTTCAGCCAATGCCCCGATTACCGCAATTTGCTTGTCGCTATTTAGTACGTTCGCCATGTGCATTAACTGTATTACAATAATTATCGCGTGTCAATAGTTTTTGTGTTACGATAACTACCTGTGACCGCACAGGAGGCCGAACCAAAGGCCCAAGAGAAACCCCGTGACGGCAGAGATGGCCGCTACATGCCAAAAAATAGAATCTTTCAGGCGCTTGCGCAAAATGGATGGATTCAAAATACCTCCGTTACTGTCCTGCCAATTTTGACGGCAATCATTTGTATAGCTATGAAAATGAGTACTTTGAGAACGATCGTTATTACTGCATGCGTTCTGCTTACAGTGCTTGTGTGGACAGCGGGTGTGACCATCATCCGGATGTATGACAATCCCGATGAAGGCCTAAAAATAAAGGTGCTGTATTCGTCATATGCCGGAGATTCGGCAGTGTGGTGGCTTAGGTATACCAGCTCCCTGGGAGATACCATTTCCCCGATGCCAGTACTGCTTTCAATGAGCATCACCAACACGAGAGACATTCCCGTTACTCTGGACTCCCTAGCGATAAGCGTGCAGCTAAATGATGGCCCGTGGGTTGATCTCCAGCACATAAATTCGCGCTGGGGTTCTGTATGGTACATAACTGACCTGAAAGATGCTGGCCTGCTCGATCTCTCAGAAAATGGCCTCGATACGATCTTGCTTAAGCCGATAGAGCCGCACAAACCAGTGCGCGGCATAATGTTTTTTGATACCCCTAGCCCAGTATTGCCGTTTGCTGACGACTGGATTCGGTACAAGTGGGCGGCAAAGGATACTGCTGGCACTGAATACGTTGTCCTGAGCGAACGGACTCGCGTCAGGACAACCCCTCCAGACGTGAGAGATGCCCAGTTCAACGACACGGCCTTGCACTTCAGCAAGGCCCATCTCGATTTAAGGAGAGCTGGCTTAAAGACACAGCGCTGGTACAACACCGGTGTCGTGGCAGTTCCCAATAAGTGAGTCAAATTTAGGACACCACCCCTCCGGCCATCCTGTTCCGGGAACTCACATTCCTATGGGATAATCACATGTTTTGCCTCTAAGGCACAGCCGTCACGCTGGAACGTTCCCGCGTGTGAGGAGGAACGTTTTGGATTTTCAGCTTAGCGAAGAACAGCAGCAGCTCAAGAGTTCAGTCCGCGAGTTTGCCGAACGCGAAATCCTGCCCCACGTCATGGAGTGGGACGAGCAATGCATCTATCCAGAAAAGGTCATTAAAGAAGTCGGCAAAATGGGGCTGATGGGCGTGATCTTCCCCCACGAGTACGGCGGCGCTGGCATGGGCTACGTGGAATACGTGATCGCCATCGAAGAGCTGTCGCGCGTGGATGGCTCCATCGGCATCATCGTGGCCGGCCACAACTCCCTTTGCACCAACCACATCTTCGTTTGCGGCAGCGAGGAACAGAAGCGCAAGTACGTGCCCAGGCTGGCTTCGGGTGAATTTCTTGGCTGCTGGGGGCTGACCGAACCCGGCTCCGGCTCTGACGCCGGCGGCGCGCGCACCAGCGCCGTCCGCAAGAAAGGCGGATGGGTTCTCAACGGCACCAAGACTTTCATCACCAACGGCCATCACGCCGACGTTGCCGTAGTCATCGCCGTCACCGACAAGACCGCGCACACCCACGGGCTCTCCGCCTTCATCGTGGAAAAAGGCGCCAAGGGATTTCGTGCCGGCAAGAAAGAAAACAAGCTGGGACTCCGCGCCAGCGACACCTCGGAACTGATCTTTGAAGACTGCTGGATTCCCGGCGACGCTTTGCTGGGCCAGGAAGGCGCCGGTTTTGTCGACGCCATGCGCATCCTCGACGGCGGCCGCATCTCCATCGCCGCGCTCAGCCTGGGCATCGCCCAGGGCGCATACGACGCTGCCCTCCGCTACTCCAAGCAGCGCAAGCAGTTCGGCCGCTTCATCAGCGAGTTTCAGGCCATACAATGGAAGCTCGCCGATATGGCTACGGAGATTGAGGCCGCGCGCCTGCTGACCATGCGCGCCGCTTCCATGAAGGACGCTGGGCTGAAGACTACGATGGAGTCGTCCATGGCCAAGCTTTACGCCGGCGAAGTCGCGGTCAGGTGCGCCAACGAGGGCGTACAGATTCATGGCGGCTACGGATTCGTAAAGGATTACCCGGCGGAGAAGTTCTATCGCGACGTCAAGCTCTGCACCATCGGCGAAGGCACCAGCGAAATCCAGCGCCTGGTCATCGCGCGACAGTTGTTAAAGGACTAATTTGGCCGACGCTACCATCCAAGCCTGGGTCGAGCGCATTCGCTCCGGCGATGTGCGCGCTCTGGCCCGGGCCATCAGCGCCATTGAAGACGGGCGGCCTGAATCCGTTGCTATCCTCAAAGCCATGTTCCCCTTCAGCGGGAAGGCGCGCGTGATCGGGATGACCGGCGCTCCCGGCGCCGGCAAGAGCACGCTGGTCGACCAGCTCGCCCGCGAGTACCGCAAGCAGCAACGCACCATCGGCATCATCGCCGTCGATCCCACCAGCCCTTACACCGGCGGCGCCATCCTGGGCGATCGCATCCGCATGCAGGCCCATCACGCCGATACCGGCATCTACATCCGCAGCATGGCCACCCGCGGCTTCCTCGGCGGCCTGGCCCGCGCCACCACCGACGTGGCCACCATCCTCGACGCCAGCGGCAAAGACCTGGTGCTGATTGAAACCGTGGGCGTAGGCCAGGATGAAGTGGACATCGTGCGCCTGGCCGACGTCACTGTCGTCATCCTGGTTCCCGGCATGGGCGACGACGTGCAGACCATCAAGGCCGGCATCATGGAGATCGCTGACATATTCGTGATCAACAAGAGCGACCGCGAGGGCGCCGATCGCGTAGAACGCGAGATTCGCGCCATGCAGACTCTGGCCACGCGCAAAGACAAATGGACGCCGCCTATCGTGAAGACCGTCGCCGTCGACGGCAAAGGCGTGCCCGAACTGGTCAGCGCCATCTCCGCCTACGGAGAGTATCTGTCCCGGCAGGACCTGCTGCTCAAGAAGAAGATCTCCAGCTGGCGCGAGCGCCTGGTAGAGATGCTGCGCGAAGCCATGATGCAGCGCCTGCTCAGCGAGCGCCTGCCCGAAGAAGAGCTTCTGCGCCTCTCGGGCGAAATAGCGGAGCACCGGAGGGATCCGTATTCCTTGGTAGAGGAGATCGCGGGGAGCTTCGGCTCCATGGAGAAGGTCAAACGTTGATTTAGTAATGTGGCAATTTGGTAAATGAAGAAAGAAATCCGTGAGGATGAGATTGGCGCACTCTGGATCAAGCGCTAAAAGCCAATAGCTAGAAGCCAGGAGCTTTTCTTATGTCTTCCATCGATCATCTCGGAATCGCCGTCAGATCTCTGGCCGAAGCCCGCAAATTCTACGAGCGCCTGGGCCTGGGCCCCGTGGAAGAAGAAGTTGTTCCCCACGAAAAAGTAAAGGTCGCCATGATCCCCGTCGGCGAAAGCCGTATCGAGCTGCTCGAGCCCACCAGTCCGGATTCGGTGATCGGCAAATTCCTGGACAAGCGCGGCGAAGGGCTGCATCACGTGGCCATCCACGTTACCGACCTGGCCCACACGCTGGAAACGCTGAAAGCCTCCGGCACCCGCTTTGTCAACGAAGAGATCAAGATCGGCGCCGGCGGACATCTCTATGTCTTCGTCCATCCTTCCAGCGCCGGCGGCGTGCTTCTGGAACTGGTGCAGGAACAGCCTGGCGTGTAAACATCCCGCGCGCAGCGAGTGATCCCTATAATCTTTGCTGATGTCGAGGTTAGGATTTCCGGTCTTGGCCTGAAGTTCCCATCTTGACCGTTCGGCTTGAACATAAGTCAATAAATATCCCTGGCTGCGTTCGCGATAAAGAGAATGCTCTTTCTTGGCATCGACACATCGGGCAAGTCCGGCGGCGTGACGCTCGCGGAAGGTGATCCTCGTTCCTTCCGCATCCTCGGGTTTTCCCCGATTGCCGGTGGCACCTTTTCCGCACAACTGGTTCCCACTATCGCTCGGTTGCTGGAGAGTTATGGAAAGTCGTTGTCCGACGTCGCCGGCTTTGCCGTTGCCTCCGGCCCAGGATCGTTCACGGGTCTGCGCGTGGGATTGAGCGCGGTGAAGGGCCTGGCTGAGGTTCTCGCCAAGCCCATCGCCACCGTCTCTCTGCTCGAAGCTCTGGCTATTGCGCCGGGCAGGACCGGCCGCATCGCCGCCGCGCTCGACGCCGGCCGTTCAGAAATCTTCTTCGGCCTTTATGAGGTTTCGGCAACCAGGGCTGCGCTCATCAGCGAAAGCCTGCTCTCCCGGGGCCAGTTTCAAGAACAGTTGCGCGGCGATCTTCAGCTTTTAGTCACCAGTGATTCATCTGTCGCCCAAATGGCCCGCGGCGCCGCCAGCCCCGTTCCGGTCGAAGTCGCTGACCGCCCGGACAGCTCGTTGATTGCCCGCGTCGGGCTGAAGAAACTGCTCCACGGCGAAACCGTGTCGATAGAAGCTCTCGACGCCAACTACATCCGCCGCTCCGACGCCGAAATCTTTTCCAGGCCCAAGGTCCAGCCATGATCCGCGTCCGCCCGGCGACGCGCCTCGATCTGCCTCGCCTGCTGGAGATCGGCGGCCACGCCGCCACTTCCACGCAATGGAGCGAATCGCAATACGCCAGGCTGTTCTCCGGCGAAACCCCGCGCGGCCAGGTCGCGCTGGTGATACACGAAGACGAGCAGGTCGCGGGCTTTCTCGTCGGCCGGCCACTCACGGCGGACGAAGACGAGTGGGAACTGGAGAACATCGCCGTCAGCGGACCGGCGCGCCGTCGCGGCCTGGGCTCGCATCTTCTGGGCGAATTCCTGCGGCTGGTGCGCGAACGCGGCGGATGGGACGTCTTCCTGGAAGTCCGCGAGTCTAATCACGCCGCTCGAGCCCTCTATGAAAAATGGGCTTTCCTCGAGGCCGGACGGCGCAAGAGCTATTACGAAGGCCCGTCCGAGGACGCCCTGATTCTGAAATTCTCATTCCCCAGGCCCTCCCGGCACTGAAGTCATCTTGAAGCAGGCCGTCCGGTTTGTTATCACTTCTCAGAGATATCGCCGCCAGACCTCATGAGCCTCAGCACCATTCTCGGAACCGCGGTTGAGAAGAGCATCAACGCCTGGGTCCGGGGGTTTGGCCGGAGCCTGAATCCTGACGACTATCCCTGGCTGAAATGTCCGGTGGGATCGGCCACGGCCGTCGGCACTGAGATGTACAACGACATCGCGGCCGCGGAAAGCCTGCACCAGAATTCTTCACCCCGCGCCGGCCTGCTCTACAGCTTTGACGACCTGCGCAGCGACCGCTTCGACAGTACGAAAATCGACCGCCGCATTCGTGATTTCTACGAGCACACCGCCGCCTACGACCTGGACGCCTGGAGCCAGGTGGGCGCGCTGGCGAAGCCTCTGCTTTGGGGGCTGGTCACCCTGGTCAGCCGGCGCATGGACCAGCTGGTGTTCCCCTTATCGCCGCTCGAACTCTCCGGCGGCATGAGCAACGAGATCGTTGAGATGACCGACAGGGCCGGCAGGCGCGTCTACACCGGCTGGCGCCGCACCCTGGTTCGCAAGAATTCCATCATTTACGCCGGGCTGTACTCCACCGCGGTACCGCCGAATTATGGCCGCCCCTGCGTGCGCGTGACCTTTCCCGTCCGTAGAGGCAGCGCCGCCGTCATCCTCCGGCCGGAAGTGGGGGAAAACGGCTCACTGAAACTGATCGCCGAAGGCCGCAAATTCGGCGATCCCGGTTTCTATCGCATCGTGAAAACCGGGCCCAGCCGCTGCGCGGTACGATATATTCCCCAGCTGCGCGAGAGATTCCACGTCTATGTGGCGCCTGACGGCATTCTGCGCACCGAACATAACATTCGTATGCTGGGTACTCCCGTAGTGTCCTTGCATTACAAAATGCCTGCCGCCAAAGGCGCGATGGTAAGTGCCTGAGGTTGCACCATTCTCACTGCTTTTTTGCGTTAGCCCCGGCTAATCTTCAGTAATTTTCCGCCCCCCTACCGTCACTCCGATATTGAACCTGCTCTGGCTCTGTGTTAAGGTTCGATGAAGACGAAGCAGGAGGTTCTTCCGGATGGTAGATTCCGTTCGCGAACAGCTTCTTGCCAGCCACGATGAATTTCGCAGGCTGGCCCAGGAACACAATCAATACTCTGCGCGCCTCACCACTCTCATCGAAAAACGGTATCTCTCCGAAGAGGAGAAAGTGGAAGAAGTGCGCTTGAAAAAGCTCAAACTGCGCGTGAAAGACCAGATGCAGATGATTGAGCAGGACTTTAAACGCGCTCAGCCTAACGTGGCATAGCGCGTCTATATTCAGCGCCCCCCGCCCTCGCCGATCCCCGGCCAACGGCTGGGGAAACGTTTATCAATGAGTTGCTCCACCCCTTCTGCTATGCTCCGTTCCCGCAACTTCCGGCGTTTCCAATCTTCGAGCCTAGCTATAATCATCTAAATGGTTCGTGACGGCATTTATTACGCCCTGGGCATGCTCCTCGTCGCCGCCGTTTTGTGGTGGCTGGCCGCGCCCGCATGGGCTGCGATCCCGCTGTTGTTGGCTGTCTTCTTTCTATGGTTCTTCCGCGATCCGGAACGTGTAATCCCTTCCGGCTCCGGGTTGATCGTCTCTCCCGCCGACGGCAAAGTTACCGAGGTCGCGCCCACAGTGCTCGACGGGCAGCCGGCCACGCGCATCAGCATCTTCCTCAGCGTCTTTGACGTTCACGTAAACCGCTCTCCCGCCTCTGGCGTGATCAAAGATGTAACCTACCGCCGCGGCAAATTTCTGAACGCTATGGATCAGGCGTCGGCGGCAGACAACGAGCAGAACATCGTGACCATGGAAACCCCGGGCGGCAAAGTTGTCTTCAAACAGATCGCCGGCCTCCTGGCGCGGCGAATCGTCTTCAATCATCATTCCGGCGACACCTTGTCCCGCGGACAGCGTGTCGGCCTGATCAAGTTCGGCTCCCGCACTGACGTGATCTTCACCGGCGCGGTGGAAACTAACGTGAAGGCAGGCGATCGAGTGAAGGGCGGGTCGTCAATCCTGGCTCATGTGCAGGTTGCGACCGGCACCGAAAAGCCCGGCAGCACGGCGCGGCCTGCGCGCGAATCGGCGGAGGCCCTGCGATGAAGGTGCCTCAGCAGATGCGGCGCTGGGAAGACCAGCTTCCTGCCGAGCAAAAACGGCGCATGCGCAAAGGCATGTACATCCTGCCTTCGCTGTTCACCGCTCTGAACATCGGCGCCGGCTACTACGCAATTACCGAGACCGTACGGGCTACAGCCGCCGACTGGTGGCGTTTTGACCACGCGGCCCTCGCTATCGGCTTCGCTGTTTTCTTCGACGGTCTGGATGGACGCATCGCGCGCATGACCGGAACCACCAGCGACTTCGGCCGCGAATTCGATTCCCTGGCTGACGTGATCACCTTCGGCGTGGCCCCGGCCCTGCTCGCCTGGATGTGGGGCTTCCGCTGGCTCTCGCTGGTGGGACCTGCCGCCTTGAATGAGCGACTGGTGCAGCTCGGCATCATCGCCACCTTCCTCTTCGTGGTCGCCGGCGCCAGCCGCCTGGCCCGCTTCAACATACAGGCCAACCCCCAACCCTCGAATCCGGGGCGTCCCGGCCGGAAATATTTTGTCGGGTTGCCCATTCCCGCCGCTGCCGCTGTGCTCGCCGCCAGTATCCATCTGCTCGATGGCCGCCCCATTCAGACCTGGTGGATGGGCGCGGTTTGGCTTGGCTTGCTGATCTTCGCCGCCATGCTTATGGTGAGCACCTGGCGTTTTTACAGCTTCAAAGACCTCAACCTGCATAACCGGCATCCCTTTCAGGTCTTTCTGCTGATCTGTGCTGTTCTCGGGCTGCTCACTTTCTTCTCCGGCCCCGTGCTCTTCGTTGTCTCCCTCACCTATATGTTCAGCGGCGTGGTGACGCGGCTGGCTTCGCTGTTCCGCCGCCGCCCTTCTGAGCCCGACCATCCTGTCTACGAGGAAGCCCCCCAACCGCGATGAGGAGCGAAAACCATCTGTTCCGCGCCGCGATCATCGGCGCGGCCACGCTGAAAGGCCGCGAGCTCAAAGACGTTCTGGAAGAGCGCAACTTCCCCGCCGTCGATGTTCGCCTGCTCGATGACGACGAGTCGCTCGGCCAGCTGGAACGCGTGCAGGACGAAGTCTCCTTCATCCAGCCGGTAACTGCCGATCAGCTGGAGAACATCGACTTCACCTTCTTCGCTTCGGAATCGGACTTCACCTCGAAAAACTGGAAGATGGCCCGCGAAGCCGGCAGCGCGGTCATTGATCTGTCCTACGCACTGGAGAACGATTCGGCGGCCCTGCTGGGCGCGCCCTGGATCGAGCGCGAGCTTGGCCGGCAGACGCATCTCAACCTGGATTCAAATATCGTCAGCATCGCTCATCCCGCTGCCGTGACCCTGGCCTTGCTGCTGCTGCGCGCCGGCCGCGCCGCTGCCATCCGCCGAGTGGTCGCCGCGGTATTCGAGCCGGTCTCCGAACGCGGCCGCCGCGGCATGGACGAACTACACGAGCAGACCATCAAGCTGCTCTCCTTCCAGCAAATGCCCAAAGAGGTTTTTGATGCCCAGGTTGCCTTCAACATGCTCGGACAGTACGGCGCCTCGGCCAAGCAGTCATTGGAGCTGGTGGAGCGGAGGATCGGGCAGCACCTGCGCCGTCTCCTTGGTCGCGACGCGCCTCCCCTCACCCTGATGCTGCTGCAGGCGCCCGTCTTTCACGCACACACTTTCGCTATTCACATCGAACTCGAAAAATCGCTCTCGCCCGGAGATTTCTCCCGCGCCATCGCCGGCGACCATGTTCTAATCTCCCGCTCCCCTGCGGAAGGACCCAGCAACGTGAACGTCGCCGGCAAGGACGACATTCTGGTCTCGCTCCGGCGCAGCGCCTCGCAGGAGAATGAGACCGGCTTCTGGATCTGGGCCGCCGTCGATAACCTGCGCCTGGCCGCCATCACCGCTTTCGAATGCGCTACGGCCCTGGCTGCGGTCCGCCCACACGGGAAGGTGCAATGAAGGACCCCGCGCACAAATCCCCAAAGCAGCTCCGCCCCTGCGCGTTCCTGTTGATCGTGTTGATCGTGGCGGCTTTGTCTCTCGCCGGATGCGGCTATCACGCTGTCGGACGTTCCTCCCGCCTGCCTGAGAATGTCCACGTCCTGGCCGTGCCCATGTTCGTAAACCAGACGCAGACCTACCGCGTGGAGCAGCTTTTTACCCGCGACGTGGTGCGTGAGTTCATCGACCGCACGCATTATCGCGTGATCACCGACGCCAGTGAATCTGCCGACGCCACTCTGAAAGCGACTGTGCTCTCCGCTCAGACCGCGCCCCTGACCTACGATCCCCAGACGGGACGGATCTCCAGCGCGCTGGTTACGGTCTCGCTGAAAGTCTCGCTGGTGGAACGCGGCGGGCGCGTGCTCTTCGACAATCCCAACTTCACCTTCCGCGAGCAATACCAGGTCTCGCGCGAAGTCACCAGCTTCTTCGCCGAAGAGACTCCGGCCCTGCAGCGCATGTCGCGCGACTTCGCCCACACTCTGGTGAGCGACGTCCTGGAGGCCTTTTGATGCCCGGCCGCAGCTTTGCTCCTGCCGAGCGCTTCATGAGCGAAGTTACCGGCGGCAGGCTGCGCCCGGCTTACGTCTTCATCGGCGACGAAGTCTTCTTTCGCGACCAGTGCCGGCAGGCCCTGCTGGAGCACCTGGTCCCCGCCGATCTGCGCGATTTCAGCCTGCACGATCTCGATCTCGGCGAGACCAGCATCGTCGAGGTGATCGACCGCGCCCGCACGCCGTCGCTGATGGCGCCTTTCCAGGTCTTCTTCATCCGCGGCGTCAAGAACCTTTACACCCGCGGCTCCCATGCCGAGGACTTTGCCGCCATCGAAAGCTACATGAAGGACCCCAATCCCGCGGCGGTGCTGATCTTCGTGGCCGATCACATCAGCATTCCTGCCGACACCCGCCGCATGGAGCTCTCCGACCGCGACCGCTTCGATCGCATCCGCGATACTCTCGGCGAGTACTGCGGCATAGTCGAGTTGGCGCGCGTGGAGGAAAGCGACGGCATCCGGTGGGTCATCGAGCAGGCAAAAAAAGAGGACGTGAAGATCGACCAGGACGCCGCCCGCGAGCTTATCGACTCCCTCGGCGCCGACATGCTCATGGTCAGCCGCGAATTGGAAAAGCTGATCCTCTACGTGGGCGAAAAGAAGCAGGTCGCCCTGGGTGACGTGGAGACCATGGTGCTGGCCGCCAAGCAGCGCTCGCTCTACGAACTCACCGATGCCATCTCCGCCAAGGACAAGCCCCGCGCGCTGGCGGTGCTCGACGCGCTGCTCTCGTCGGGCGAAGGCGAGGACGCTGCCATCGGGCACATCTACATGCTGGCCCGCACCTTTCGCCAGATGCTGGTGATTCTGGAAAAAGGCGTCCGCGATTCACGCACCATCTACCAGGCGCTGTGGCAGGGCTTCCGCGTGCCGCCCTTCGCCGCCGACGACGTCATCCGCCAGGCCCGCCGCTACAAATCCCGCCGCGAGCTTACCCGCGCCATCAAGCTGGTGGCCCGCGCTGACGCCGCTCTCCGTTCCAATCCTCCCGGCAAACGTCTGGTGCTGGAGAACCTGGTCATGCAGCTTACCGAGGAGCCTAAGCTGCTGGGCGCCGAGGCCCGCCAGGAAGAACTGCCCGTCTAAGCCCAACAAAATACCGTCCTTGGGATCGGTTTGACCAGTTCTTTGCGACGGTTGACTTGCCCCCTAAACCGGGGTACTCTCAGCCCAATGGTATTTCTTCCCGCTCCGGTGGGCGCTCGAGCTTTGCCTCTCCAGCCATCAAGAAAAATCTTGTCCTCATCCAATCATTATGGAACGTGTGTAGTGCAAGCGGGCGAACCATCGTTTTTGGAGGGAAACGGCTAAAGCTGAATGAAGAAAAATATCGAAATCGTTCCCCACATCGAAAAGCTTTTCGGGACTCGCGACGAGAACCTGCACGTCCTGCAACAAGGACTGAATGTCAGCATTGATCTCAAATCTGACGCCGTGGAAATCGAGGGCGCAGCTAACGACGTTACCCGCGCCGAGCAGGTCTTTACCGACTTCGATCACCTGCGGCGCAGCGGGCATGATCTTGCCCAGGGAGATCTGCGCGCCATGTTGCGCGTAGTCACCGAAGATCCCACTACCAGTCTCCGCGGGCTGGCGGAAGCCGGCAAGCAGCGCTCCTTCGGCAAGCGGCAGGTGCAGCCCAAGAGCATGAACCAACGCCGCTACCTCGACGCCATTGAGAAATACGACATGGTGTTCGGGATCGGCCCGGCCGGAACCGGCAAGACTTATCTTGCCGTGGCCATGGCGGTCTCGGCGCTGAACAACAAGAAGGTCAACCGCATCATCCTGGCGCGTCCGGCGGTCGAAGCCGGCGAGCGCCTGGGCTTTCTTCCCGGTACGCTGCAGGAGAAGGTCGATCCCTATCTGCGCCCGCTCTACGACGCGCTGTACGATCTCATGGACGGCGAGCGCGTGGACCGGTATCTGGAGAAAAATGTCATCGAGATCGCGCCCATCGCTTTCATGCGCGGGCGCACGCTCAACGATTCTTTCATCATCCTCGACGAGGCTCAGAACACGACGTCCGAGCAGATGAAGATGTTCGTTACCCGCATGGGATTCAACTCCAAAACGGTGATCACCGGCGACATCACCCAGATCGACCTGCCTAACGCGCGCCGCAGCGGTCTGGTGGAAGCCGTGGAGATCCTCAAGAACGTGGAGGGGCTCTCCTTCAACTTTTTCAGTGAAGAGGACGTAGTGCGCCATCACCTGGTGCAGCGCATCGTGCGCGCCTATGACGACCGGTCGCGCACCCAGCAGATGGCGCTGGAACTGCCGCAGACAGCCGGCGAAGGCCAGGAGCAGGAACCGCCGCTGCAGCAGTAGAAATAGTAGAATCAATGCGGGAGGGCGGGGCGGTATCCTCGACCCTCCCGCTCTGTTTTCGCCCAACGTGATCATTTTGGAACGAGTATTGGATGGCGTAAGCGCGGCAAGCCTGGCGCGGTTCGCCCGGCGCGCGCAACGACTCGCAGGCATTCGCGGCGAGGTCAACGTTCTCGTCGCCGGCAATCGCCGCCTGCGCCAGCTGAACCGCGTCTTTCGCGGCAAGGACCGCCCCACCGACGTGCTCTCTTTTCCCCGCAACGGTGATCAGCGTAACGGCCACGGCGGTGGTGATATTGCCGTCTCCGCCGATCTCGCGCGCAGCAACGCCGCGCGCTACCGCCATTCGCCCTCTGACGAACTGCGCATCCTGATTCTCCACGGCATGCTCCACCTCGCCGGCCTCGACCATGAGCGTGACGGCGGACGCATGGCGCGACTTGAAACCCGTTTGCGCTCGCAACTCAGGCTTCCCGGATCGTTGATCGAGCGCGCTTCCATGCCGCCATCTTCAGCCACCAAAAAGGCGCAACAGTCCAGGCGGGCGCATAAACCCGGAGCACGCAGGAGCAGGCGATGACTCTGGCCCTGGTCTACATTGCGATCCTGCTGCTTTGCGCTTTGCTGGCGCTGACCTCTTATGTCGAGCAGCTCTACACCGAGAGCGGCAAATTCCTCACCCGTGAATTTCAGGAAAACATTCAGGCCTTTGAGGAGCTGGTCGAGCCGCGCCTGGCCTCGGCCAGTGGCCGCGCTTTTTTGGCCATGGCTGTCCTCGCCCAGCTGACTATCGCCGCCATCACTCTGTTGATCGCCTACCTCGTCTTTGTCGACGAGAAATGGACCGCGCCGGAGATTGCTCAGGCGGCCATCGGCATCGTCATGGTGGTCATTATCTGCAATCGCTTGGTTCCCTACGTCCTGTTCACCCGTACCCGTGGCCGCTGGCTGGTCCGCCTGGTTCCCGTGCTCAGGGTCCTGATCTACGCCATGCTGCCCATCACCCTGGTGCTCTCCTTTGGTTTGTCCGTAGCGGCGTTGGCCAAGACCCACGAACCGGAAGAGCCGGAACATCCCTCCGAGGCGGTGGACGCCCTGATCGAAGCCGGCCGGGAGGAAGGCATCCTGGAAGAAGGCGACCGCCAGTTGATTCAGTCTGTGGTCGAGTTCGGCGACAAGACCGTTCGCGAAGTAATGACGCCGCGTCCGGACATCGTTGCCGTGCCCGCCGAAACTACCATCGAGAGACTCACCGAAATCTTGCGCGAGAAGCCGCACTCCCGCGTGCCCGTGTACGCTTCCTCCATCGACAACATCAGCGGCATGGTTCTGGCCCACGATATCATCCAGATTCCCGATGCTGAAGCCCGTACCACCCGGGTAGAAAAGCTGGTGCGCCCGGTCGTCTTCGTTCCCGAAACCAAAAAGACCACCACGCTCATGCGCGAGATGCAGAAAGACAACATCCACATGGCCATCGTCATCGACGAGTACGGTTCCGTGGCCGGATTGGTGACCCTTGAAGACCTGGTCGAAGAAATCGTCGGCGAGATCCGCGACGAACACGAGGAGGCTACGGACATTATTCGCGATCCCGAGGGCGCGTACGTAATGAAGGGCAACGTCGACCTGGACCGTATCGAGGAACTCTTCGATCTTCACCTCGAGTCTCATGACTCCACCACCGTCGGCGGCCTGGTCAGCGCGCTGGTCGGCCGCATCCCCCGCGCCGGAGAAGTGATCGAGGAAGACGGCCTGAAATTCGAGGTTCTGGAATCGACCGCCCGCAAAGTCCAGAAAGTTCGCGTCAGCCGCACCCTTCCCCAGAGCCCGCGGCCGGGAGCGCTGGCGTAACCCGTGGCCTTCCGTTCAGGATTCGTCTCCATCATCGGCCGGCCTAACGCCGGCAAAAGCACTTTGCTTAACGCGCTGGTGGGCGAGAAGGTCGCAATCGTCACGTCCAAGCCGCAGACCACGCGCACCCGCATCCAGGGATTTCTCAATCTCAAGGCGCGGCCCGGCCGCCCCGCTGCGCAGATCATCTTTGTCGATACCCCCGGCGTCCACCGTCCCGACAGCCGCCTGAACCGCAAGATGCTGCAGGAGATTCATGAGGCGCTGGAGTCGCGCGACCTGATTCTCCTCATCGTCGACGCCGCGGAGAAATTCGGGTCCGGCGACCAGCACGTGCTTGACCTGGTGAAGCGCTCCGGCGGCCGGGTCTTTCTGCTGCTGAACAAGATCGATAAGCTCCCCAAAGACCGCCTGCTGCCGCTGATCGAGCACTACAGCAAGCTCCACGACTTTGCCGAGGTCATCCCTATCTCCGCGGCGAAGAAAGATGGCTTGGAATTACTGATCGATAAGATCGCGGCGCTTCTGCCGGAAGGTCCACGCTATTTTCCTGAAGACCAGTTCACCGACCAGCCGGAACGCTTTATCGCCTCTGAGATCGTTCGCGAAAAGATTCTGCTCAAGACCTCAAAAGAGCTGCCTTACGCCACTGCGGTGGTGATCGACCGCTTTGAGGAATCGGAACGGCTTGCGAAGATCGCCGCCACTATCTATTGCGAGCGCGACGGGCAGAAGGCCATCCTGATCGGCAAAGGGGGCCGGAAGCTGAAGGAGATCGGCACCGCCGCGCGTGTGGAGCTGGAGAGATTGCTGGGCCGCAAGGTTTTTCTGGAGCTGTTCGTCAAGGTCAAACCCGGCTGGCGCGAGTCCCAGGGTTTTGTCGAAGAGTTGGACTGGCGGCGGGCCGGCAGCTGAGAACCTTCACCACGCTTCCTGGAACGCCTTGGCTACTCTGGGCCGCAAGAGATAGATGGCGATCGCTCCGCTGAGCAGCAAGCGCAGCAGCACCATAAAGAACAACAATGCAGGACTGGTGAATCCCGGTCGATACAGGAACGCAGCCAGGATGCCGGCGGTCACCATGCGATAAGCGCCGGAGATCACCTCCAGGACCATCAATCCGAGGGTGATCATCCGCGCCCAATTCTGCAGATACCACAACCCCAGTCCCAACGCCGCAGGCAGAAGAGCCAGCAACGCCAGATATGGCGCGCGCCTGGCCAGTTCTATGCCGATGAATTGCGATTGCGGCACGTTCAGGCCAATTCCCTTGGCCATCACCGCCGAAACCGTCAGCATGATCAGAGCGGCCAGAAAATCCAGGACTGCGAGGAGAGTAATCCCCAGCGGGCGATCCAATTCCGACTTCACGCGCCTAGCTTACTCTCACCGGCTCAACATGCAAATGTAAAAGATGTTTGCGGGAATTATATTGAATTTCACGAGCCGCCGCCTTCAACTTCACTCTTTTACCGCGATGCCCAGGGTCTTCATCTTCCGGTATAAGTGGCTGCGCTCCAGGCCCAGCACCTCCGCGGTGCGGGTCACGTTGCCGTGGTTCTCATCCAGCTTTTTCAGGATGTAGTCGCGCTCGTAGGCGGCCCGCGCCTGGTGCAGCGTGGAAAAGCCGCCGGAATTGCGGGCGCCTTCGCGGTGCATCAGCGGCGGCAGGTGTTTGCGCTCGATCTTCTGCACCGTGGGATTCATGATGACCAGCCGCTCGATCACGTTGCGCAGCTCGCGGACGTTGCCCGGCCACGAATACCGCATCAGGGTTTCAATCGCATCTTCCGCCATCTCCCGCGGGCGCCGGCTGTAAGCCGCCGAAAACTCCTTGAAGAAGTGCCGCGCCAGCAGCGGGATGTCTTCTTTGCGGTCGCGCAGCGGCGGAACGTAAAAAGGAATCACGTTCAGGCGATAGAACAGGTCTTCGCGAAAGTTGCCGCGCGAAATCTCTTCTTCCAGGTCCTTGTTGGTGGCGGCGATCACTCGCACATCAACGCGAATGGGATCGTCATCGCCCACGCGCGTGAAGCGTTGCTCATCGAGCGAGCGCAGCACCTTGGACTGCGTCTTCAGGCTCATGTCCCCGACCTCGTCCAGGAACAGCGTGCCGCCGTCGGCCTTCTCGAACTTGCCTTCTTTGTCGCCGGCGGCGCCGGGCAGCGCGCCCTTGCGGTGGCCGAACAGCTCGCTCTCGATCCAGTCTTCCGGGATCGCGGCGCAGTTGACCTCTACGAACAGGTTGTCCTTCCGGAGGCTGTGCGCGTGAATAGCGTGCGCCACCAATTCTTTGCCCGTGCCCGACTCGCCATAGACCAGCACCCGCCCGTTGGTCGGCGCCATCACCGAGATCTGCTGCCGCAGCGCCTTCATGGGAATGCTATCTCCCACGATCACGCTTTTGGCCTGAATCTGTTTCTTGAACTCCGCGTTCTCGCGCCGCAGCCGGTAGGCTTCCAGCGCGTTCTTGATGACGATCAGCGTCTTGTCCAGGGAGAGCGGCTTTTCCAGGAAATCAAAAGCGCCCAGCTTGGTGGCCCTCACCGCCGTCTCGATGGTCCCGTGACCGGAGATCACCACCACCTCCGGCGCGTCTTCACCCTGGCTCTGGCGAATCTTCTCCAGCGTTTCCAGGCCGTCCATGCCTGGCAGCCAGATGTCCAGCAGCACCACGTCGCAGCTTCTCTTCTTCAGCTGCTCCAGGCAGGCCTCGCCGCTCTCCGCCAGCAGGACCTTGTAGCCTTCATCTTCCAGGATGCCGCGCAACGTGGTGCGAATATCGGGTTCGTCGTCCACCACCAGGACGCTATGCATGCCGCGACTCCGCCGCCTGCATCGCTGCCGCCAGCGGCAGCTCCACCACGAACCTCGCTCCCGACGGCTGGTTCTCCTCTACTCGCACCGAACCGTGGTGGTCTTCCACGATCCGGCGCACGATGGCCAGCCCCAGTCCCGTGCCTCGTCTCTTCGTAGAAAAATAGGGCAGGAAGAGTTTTTCCTTGACTTCGCGATTGATGCCCTGCCCGGTATCCGCCACCGTGATCTCCAATGCATCTTTGCTTTCAACCAGCGCAGTCGAAATGTAAATTTCGCGAAGCAGCGAGTGCTCCGTGGCCTCCGCGGCGTTGTCGATCAGGTTGGCTACGGCGCGCTTGATGGCCTCGGGATCGGCCAGGGCCAGGGGAAGAGTGGGATCCAGCCCCTTGTGCACCGCGATTCCTTCCAGCCGGCCCTCGAACATGCCCAGCGCGCTCTCCACGATTTCATTGATGTCGGCCGGGCGCGGGCGCGCCGCGGGAAACAGCGCCAGCGACGAGAAATCATCGACCAGCGTGCGCACCGTCTGCACCGCGCCACTGATAGTCTCCGCGCAGCCGTGGATGACCTTGAGCGATGCCGGATCGGGCTCTGTCCCGCGATCGAGATACTTGCGGATTCTCTCCGCCGACAGGGCAATCGGCGTCAGCGGGTTCTTGATCTCGTGAGCCACGCGCCGCGCGACCTCGCTCCACGCCGCTTCGCGCTGCGCTTTCAGCAGGTCGCTGAAATCTTCAAATACCACCACGTATCCCAGCCGCTCCTTGCCGTGCTGCACGGAGGCCACGGTCACGCTGGCGCTGAGCTTGTCTTTATCGCTGGAGATTTCAAACTGCGCCGCGGTCATGCCCATGCGGTCGGCGCGCCGCATCAGGTGTTCCAGATCGGCGGCCACTTCGGCGGAAAAAATGCGCTGCAGCGTGGTGCCCGCCAGCGGCCCGCGCCCCTGCTGCCCGAACATGCGTCCGAAGGCCTGGTTGCTGTGCGTCATTCGCTTGTCGGCGTCGAGCGAGAGCACGCCTGAAGGAATGTTCTCCAGAATGGTTTCAATGTGCCGCCGCCGCTGCTCCAGCTCGTTGTTGCTCTTCGCCAGCGCTCGCGCCGACTCTTCGATCGTCCGCCGGCTGCCCTCCAGTTCGGCCGTCATGCGGTTGAACGATGAAACCAGCGCGCCCAGTTCGTCGGCGGCGGAGATTTCCACGCGGTGCCCCAGATGGCCCTCGGAAATCTTGCGCGTCGCCTCTGCCAGCGCCTCCACCGGCCGCGTGACGATCTTGGCCAGGTAGAGCGAAACCCAGGTGGCCACAAACAACACCATCACCGTGAGCAGCACCTGCACCAGCATGTACATTCCGCGAATACGCTTGGCCTGGCGGCCCAGGGCCACATACTGCTGCTGCGCCTGGTTGGTCTCGTTCACCGTGGTGGTAAATCCCGGCGGCAAGGGAATGCCCACGAGGATCGTGCCTTTATCGCTGGACGAGGCCGCTATCAGGTACTCCGTTTTCCCCAGACTCCAGATGGCCGGCGACGCCATCAGCCGTTCCATCGCGGGAAGCGTATTCCGCATCACCGTCCACGACTGGGGAGCGTTCCATTCCGCGATCGCTTCGCCTTTGACCAACCCCAGCGCAAAGCCTCCCTGCAGCGTCGGCTGGTGCCGTTTCAACTCTTCGATCAATCCTGCATAGTCACTTCGGGCAAACGCGTTGCGGACCGCCGGCGACTGAGAAATTTCCGACGCCTCCTGGCGCGCGTTGTCGGCCGCGTACTCGGAGACCATGGCCACCAGCCGGCCCATGCTCTGTTGCGTCTGCGTCACCGGCGCCGAAAACCACTTGTCGATTGAGCGGTTCATCAGCGCGTAAGAGAACATGAACATGGTGATGACCGGAACACAGGAAAGCAGCAGCGCTCCCAGCACCATGCGCGTGCGAAACCGCGAGCCCAGCACCCCCATCCGCCGGTCGGCGTAAAGCTTGAAGACGTTGCGCAGCAGCACGAAGGTCAGCGCCACCAGCAACAGAAAAACCAGGGCCGACAAGGCTACCAGTAAGAGAGTCTGCTCCGCAGAATCGGGACGAAGATTAAGGTTGAACGCCTGCTGCGCGAATACCACGCCAAGGAGCACAATGATCCCGATGGCCAGCGGCGCCAGCAGGGCCCGGCGCTGGGTCGGCGATAAGGTGCGGTTTGGCTTTTCTGGTTCCGAAGCAGGCACAGGTGTGAGCCCTTCGAAACATTATAAGGGCGGGCTGGAACCGGCTACGGGGCCTGGGACCTATCTTGACAGCCTGAAAACACTCCTGCGGTTCGGCTAACCGCGAATTGCCGGCCGCTATTTGCTCACAGCAGCGCCGTCACTTCTTTTGCCTGCCGGTTCTGCGACTGGGCTACAGCCGCGTAGGTCACGTGCCCGCGGAAGGTATTCACGCCTTCGCGGATAGCGTCATCGGCCTTGATAGCCTTGGCCGCGCCCAGGCTGGCCAGTTTCATCACGTAAGGAAAAGTAGCGTTGGTCAACGCCAGGGTGGAGGTATGCGGAACCGCGGCCGGCATGTTGGTCACGCAGTAGTGCACCACGCCGTCCACCACATAAGCCGGATCGCTGTGGGTGGTGGGATGAGCGGTCTCGATGCAACCTCCCTGATCGATAGCCACGTCCACGATCACAGCGCCGCGCTTCATGTTGCCCACCATGGTGCGCGTCACCAGCTTGGGCGCCGAAGCGCCGGGGATGAGCACCCCGCCAATCACCAGGTCGGCGTGCTGCGCCGACTTGGCGATGTGGTAGGAATTCGACGCCAGCGTGTAGACGCGGCCGTTGAAGATGTCGTCAATCTCGCGCAGCCGGTTCAGGTTCACATCGATCATGGTCACGATGGCCCCCATGCCCAGCGCGATCTTGGCGGCATTGGTGCCCACTACGCCGCCTCCGATCACCGTCACCTGGGCCGGCGGCACTCCGGGCACGCCGCCCAGCAGCACCCCGCGTCCGCCCCGCTCTTTTTCGAGATAGGAGGCGCCGACCTGTACGGACATGCGCCCCGCCACCTCCGACATCGGAGTCAGCAGCGGCAGGGTGTTGTTGCGGTCGCGAATAGTCTCATAGGCGATGCCCGTGACCTTCTTCTGCAGCAGGGTTTCCGTCAGCTCGGGCAGCGGTGCCAGGTGCAGGTAGGTAAACAGCACCAGGTTCTCGCGAAAATATTGGTACTCGCCGGGAATAGGTTCTTTGACCTTCACCACCATGTCGGCGCGGCGCCAGACCTCAGCGGCGCTTCCCACCACCTCGGCGCCAGCGGCTTTGTAATCTTCGTTGGGCATGGAGGAGAGCGCGCCCGCATTGTTCTCCACCAGGATCTGGTGGCCGGCATCGGACAGAGCCTTCACTCCTGAAGGCACGATCCCCACGCGCGATTCGTTGTCCTTAACTTCTTTCGGCACGCCAATCAGCATATTTTTACCTGCTCTTCAGAACTTTATTTCGGGATCGCCCTCACTCGGCCGTATCGATCTGCGCACGCTGCAGCCGATCAGAATAATCAATGTAAACCGACTTCCACTGGGTATAAAAATCGATCGCGCCCAGCCCGCCCTCGCGATGGCCGTTACCGGTCGACTTGGTTCCTCCGAAGGGCAGATGCACCTCGGCCCCGATGGTCGGCGCGTTGATATAGGTTATGCCGGCATCGATATCGCGAATCGCCCGGAAAGCCTTGTTGACGTCGCGGGTGTACACCGCCGACGACAGTCCGTACGGGATCGCGTTCGAGATCTCTATGGCCTCCTCGAAACCCTCGCAGGGGATCACGCTGATCACCGGACCGAAGATTTCTTCCTGGGCAATGCGCGAGCGCGAATCGACGTCGGTAAAAACGGTGGGCTCGAAGAACCAGCCGTGAGCGTAGTCGGCGTCGTTGAGCGCTCGCCCGCCCGCTTCCAGCCTGGCGCCTTCGTTTTTGCCGATGCCGACATACTTCTCGGTGGTCGCCACCTGCTGCTCGTTGATCTGCGGACCCACCTCCACGCTCTCGTCCAGGCCGTTTCCCACCTTCAACTCTTTGGCGCGGTACACCAGGCGGTCGGCAAACTGGCGATAGACGCCCTTCTGCACGATCACGCGGCTGGCGGCGGTGCAGCGCTGGCCGGTAGTGCCGAAAGCGCCCCACAAAACTCCGTCCAGGGCGAGGTCCAGGTTGGCGTCATCCAGAATGATGATGGCGTTCTTGCCGCCCATCTCCAGCGAGCACGGCTTGAAGCTGCGCGCCGCGGCCTCACCCACCATGCGCCCCACCTCGCTCGATCCCGTGAAAGAAATTGCGCGCACTCCCGGATGCTCCACGATCGGCGCACCCGCATCCGGTCCGAAGCCGGTCACGATATTCACCACGCCCTTGGGCAGTCCGGCGTCCGTCAGTGCCTTGACCAGGTTGAAGGTGGAGAGCGGCGTATCTTCCGCCGGTTTGATCACGCAGGTGTTGCCGCAGACCAGCGCCGGCAACAGCTTCCATGACGGGATGGCCATGGGGAAATTCCACGGCGCAATCATGCCGCACACGCCTATGGGAACGCGCACAGCCATGGCGAACTTGTTGGGCAGCTCCGAAGGCACCGTGGCGCCGAACAGCCGCCGGCCTTCGCCGGCCATGTAGAAAGCCGTATCCACCGCTTCCTGAACGTCGCCACGGGTTTCCTTGAGCACCTTGCCCATCTCCCGCGTCATCAGCCGGGCATATTCCTCTTTCCGCTCCAGCAGAATCTGGCCGGCGCGGAAGATGATCTCGGCTCGCCGCGGCGCCGGTACCAGCCGCCAGCGTTCAAAGACCTGTTGCGCTGCGGAGACGGCATCGTCGATGTCGCGCCTGTCGGAGCGCTGAAAAACGCCGATCACATCGCGTGTGTCGGCAGGGTTCAGGTTTTCATAGGTTTGCCCGGTGCGCGACTCCGTCCACTCGCCCCCGATAAGGTTCTTGTAAATCTTTGCTGCCATCCTGATGGTCGTCTGCCTTTCCTGAAGCGAGATGCCAAGCTATCCATGGTAACAAGACTCGGCGAAACACAGAAAGGAGCGGCGCTCCCGCCGCGCAACGTCGCTGCAGAATGCGAGGTGCTCTTTTCGGCGACGAGCCAGTAACTGCCTGGCAATCGCAGGTCATGCGAACAGCGTTGAGCCAGGGACGGCAGGTCCATTCGCTGACGCCGCAACGAGTGGCAAACCGTTCTCCCATCAGTGGCGGAACTTGTCCCTTACCCTGAAAATCCCTTACATTAGAGCGAGTTTCATAATCTTTTTAGTGTTAGAAGTACGCTTGCGAAGGAGATTGAGGCGTTGGCACTGGTTCTCTGCGTAGGTCTCAATAGCGGACTGTTGTTGACCCGAAAGCTGATACTGGAAGACGCAGGTCACGTTGTTGCCACCGCGTCGAGCGCGGATGAAGTCTCCGCGGCTTGCCGCGACGTTCGGTTCGATGTCGCCGTAGTCACCCAGAATGGCGTACCCGAGTCCAGCCACGCCTGGATGGCGATTATCCGTAAGCATTGTCCGGGAATCAGTGTCCTCGAAGTGTGTTCCCCCGAAATTGACACTCCCTTTCCTGATTCCGACGCCTTGCTGGAAGCCCCCGCCGATCCCGATGAACTGATCCGCCAAGTCGCAATCCTAGCGTCAAAGAAGCGGAAAGCGGCCCAACAGCCAAGATGACAGGTCCAATCCCGCTCCCTTGTGCGACCTCGTAGAACCGGGCCTGGGCCCCCAGTTTGCAAAGTAACTAGTTTGTAAGAGATTTCTTATTATTTTTTATTTATTTGGCGTATGGTCTAGCGATTATTAGGAAAGAAATTAAGAGCGGAAGCCATCCCTGGGTACTAGAATCACACCAACGAATTAGGGGATAAGCCTCCCGGCGGAACTTCTGGTCACGCGCACTCCCAAGGCAAGGCGCCTCACAAAGAGGGGTTGTAAACATGTTAATACTTCTGGCTGACGACGATCCCCAGCTTGCCACCTTTCTGTCTAAATCGCTCGAGTCCGAAGGCTATTCAGTGCACACGGCACTCGATGAATCCAGCGTGATGAATGAACTGAAGCGGCAGAATTACCAGCTCATCATCCTCGACCTCAATTTCGGTCCAACCGACGGTCTGAAGCTGCTGGAAAAACTGCGCGCCAACGGGGTGGAAACGCCCGTCCTGGTGCTGAGCGCTCGCAACCGCGTTTCCGACCGCATTGAGTCGCTCAACCTGGGCGCGGACGACTACGTCACCAAGCCGTTCTCCTTCCAGGAACTGGCGGCGCGCGCGAACGCCATCCTGCGCCGCAAAGCCGATCCCTCGCTGAACGTGCTGCGCCTGGAGGATCTCGAACTGGATCCGCTGACCCGCAAGGTGCACCGCGGCACCCATGAGATCAAGCTCAGCCCCAAAGAATTCGACATGCTGCACCTGCTGATGCGGCGCGCGGGCGAAACCGTGAGCCGCCAGCAACTGCTGCAGGAATGCTGGGAGACCACCGAGACTGACAGCAACCTGGTGGATGTGTACGTCAACTACCTGCGCAAAAAAGTCGAAGCCGGTCAGGCTAAGATGATCTTTACGGTGCGCGGCTCCGGCTATCGCCTGGGCGCTCCCGCCACAGGGGCGCAATCGCCCGCCGCCGCCGACCACGAACACGGCGTCATCCACCTCGCCCATCGGATTCCCGGGCCCGGATCAAGTCCGCAGCCGTCCGGCAGCGAGCTCACCACAAATGCCCTTCGCGCCCTGATTCATGCGATTGCCCACGATCTGGCCCAGCCGCTCACCAGCGTCCGCTGCTTTTTGGAGATGCTCTCTATACGCAAGACTCCCGGGATTCAGCCGGCAGATCTCAAGACCATCGAACAACAGGCGGACCGGGCTATCGCTCTAGCCAAAGGCATTTCCGCAGTAGTGCGTGATTCCGCCGCAGCTGACAGCGCGTGGATCTCGCTGGAAGCCCTGTTCAACGAGATCTTCAGCGACTTTTCCGTGCTTCAACACTCCGGCTTGCTGACTGTGCAGCGTCTGTGGGACCCCTCGGTGCAGGTAAGCTCCAGCCCGGTTCTGCGCCAGGTTCTTGTGCTCCTGTTGAGCAAGCTTACGGGACGCAACGCCCGGCCCATGGTGCTTACCCTGGCAGCCGAGTCCAAAGACGGCCGCTGCCAGCTGGAACTCCGCTGGCGGCCCGCCGACTCCGTACAGAAACCTCTACCCGATGCCGCCAACATCCTCACTCGCGAGCGCTCTACCTTGAAAGAAATCGTCTTCGCACTGGGAGGCGAACTCGTGCTTCCCGAAGGTGAGTGCCGAATCGTGCTGCGCCTGCCCGGCGCTCAAGCTCTGGCCCCGGCTGCGGGATTTGTTCAATAAGTCCGCAGTTCGGCAAACGATCGGGTGATCGCAAGGTCACCCGATTTCCGCCCTCGACCATTTTTCTGTCTTAGAGACCCGCTTCTCCGGCGCCCTACTCTCCCATCACCGCGACCACCACGCGTTTGGATCGTTGCCCGTCAAACTCCGCATAGAAGACCCGCTGCCACGTCCCCAGCAGCAGCTTGCCGCCGGTAATGGGGAGGATCACCTGGTGATGGACGAGAATAGCTTTCAGGTGCGAGTCCCCGTTGTCCTCACCGGTGTGGTGGTGAAGATAGTCGTCGCGGAACGGCGCCAGGTGCTCCAGCCAGGTATCGATGTCCTGAATCAGCCCCTCTTCGTTGTCATTCACGTAAACGCCGGCGGTAATGTGCATGGCCGAAACCAGGACCAGGCCGTTGCCAACGCCGCTGGCGCGAACAATCTTCTCCACTTGGGGCGTGATGTGAACATAGGTGCGGTGTTCCCTGGTATTGAAGGTCAGGTAGTCGGTGTGGAATTTCATCGGTTGCCTCTTCGTGGTTCGATGCAGTTTACAAGACCGTTCATCCGTACCTTGCTCTTGGGAGCGCAGGCGCGCTCGCCTGGCGCCTTCAACAGTGGGCCTGCCCTGGTAGTTCTTGCTGTCAGCTTCGTACCGTGGTACATTGGTACCATGACCATTGAAATTGAGCGTGTCCAGACCGGCGTGCGCCTGGAAAAAAGAATGCTCAAAGTCCTGAAGGCTCTGGCGGAGCTCAAGGACCTGTCCCTGGGAGATCTGCTGGAAGGAATCGTGCTCCACGTCTTTGAAGGCAAGACTCCTTTCTCCGCCCAGACTCTCAAGGAAATCGATCAATTCCGCAAAGTTTACGGGCTGACGCTAAAAGCCTCGGACAGCCACAAGCTGAAGGAGCGTTCGTAATGAGACTTGTCATTCTTCTAATCGTATTCACCTTTGCCCTGGTTGCCGGCGCGGCGCAAAGCCCGGCCGGCGACAGCACCTTCGCGCATGTGAGCCACAGCTTTGAATTCACCATCAGCGCGCCTCTGGCAACAGTCGCTCCCTTGTTCGGCGCGGACCGCGAGCGCCTCTGGGCGGAGGGCTGGAACCCGCAGTTCGTCTATCCCCAGCCGGCCCAGGACCAATCTGGAGCCGTTTTCACTGTCCGCCACGGCGACAACGCCTCCACCTGGGTAAACAGCATCTACGAACCCGAAAACGGCCACATTCAGTATGTTTACGTGGTGCCCCAGGCGATGGCGGTTCTGATCGATATCCGTCTGTCGCCGCAAAGCGCCTCTGCATGCCACGTGAAAGTGACCTACGAACGCACTGCCCTGTCACCGGAGTTCAACACCCACGTGCAGCATCAGGGCGAGGCTGACGCGCAATACGGTCCACATTGGCAGCATGCGATTGAAAGTTATCTGAAAACCAAAACCGGAGAGACGAAGCCGGCCTCTTCGCACTAGACAGAAGCTAATCAGGAATCTGCGGGGCCTGCGCGAAGGCTTCCTCAGGTTTGGGCAACACATCCGCTTCGCCGGCAATCCACACGTACACCACCGGCAGCAGAATGCTGCTCAGGACCAGCCCCGCCACCAGCCCGCCCACGATCACGATGGCAAACGGACGCTGGGAATCGGAACCGATGTCGTGGGAAAGCGCGGCCGGCAGCAATCCCAGCGTCGCCACCAGCATGGTCATCAGGATGGGGCGCAAGCGCAGCAGGGCGCCGTTCACTGCGGCATCGCGCGGAGGAAGCCCGCGCGCCCGCAACTGGTTGATGTACTCGAGCATGATCACGCCGATCTCCACCGAGACGCCGAACAGCGCCAGGAATCCGATCCCCGAGGAGACGCTGAAGTGCGTCCCGCTGGCCATCAGGGCCAGCAGCCCGCCGATCGGGGCCAGCGCCAGGTTGACCATTACCAGCGCCGACCATTTGAAGGAATGAAATTCCGAGTGCAGGATCAGCACGATGGCCAGGATGGTGATCGGTATCACTAGCGCCAGCCGCTGGTTGGCGCGCTTCTGGCTCTCATACTCGCCCGCCCAGTCGAGATAATATCCCTGCGGCAGTTTCACCTTGTCCCGGACTTTGTCGATGGCCTCGGCCACCGTGCTGCCCAGGTCGCGGCCGCGCACGCTGTACTTGATGGCGATATAGCGCGAGTTGCTCTCACGATAGATCATCGAGGCGCCGTCCTGCACCTTGATGTCACAGAGCTGTCCCAGCGAGACGCGTTCGCCCGACGGCGCCAGAATGCGAATGTTGGCAATGTCTTCAATGGTCCGGCGAAACGGCTCCTGGTAACGCACCACCAGGTCGAAGCGCTGCTCGCCTTTCAGTATCTGGCTCACCGGATTGCCGCCTACCGCCGTCTGGATGGCGTCCTGCACGTCAGCCACGTTGATGCCGTAGCGCTCGCTCTTGGCGCGGTTCACGATCAGGTTGACGTTTGGCTGGCCCAGCACGCGAAAGATGCCGATGTCCTCCACGCCCTCGATGTGCCGCATCACCTCGGCAATCTCATCGGCCTTGTCTTCCAGGTCCTTCAGGTCCGAGCCGAAAATTTTGACCGCCAGCTCGCCTTTCACTCCGCTCACGGCTTCTTCCATGTTGTCGGCGATCGGCTGGGAGAATCCCCAGGTCACGCCGGGAATTTTTGACAGCTCGTCGTCGAGCGCCGCGATCAGCTCTTCCTTTCTCTCATGAAAGCGCGAGCGCCACTTGCTGCGCGGTTTCAGATCGATGAAGTATTCGGTGTTGAAAAAACCGGTAGCGTCGGTGCCGTCATCGGAACGCCCGACCTGCGAGACCACCTGCGTGACCTCGGGGAAGGCGGCCAGGCTCAGCCGCGCCTGGTTCATGATGCGGAATGACTCGCTGGGACCCACGCTCGGCGCCAGGGTTCCTCGCGCCCAGATCGCGCCCTCGTCGAGGTGCGGCAGAAACTCCGAGCCGATCACGCCGCCAAAAGCCAGAAACACTTCCAGGGCCACCACCGCCGCGCCTACTCCCACGCTGATCCAGCGGTGTTCGATGGCCCACAACAGATTGGTGCGGTAGATGCGGGTCAGCCAGGTCAGAACCGGGTTGGGCCGTTCGCTGGCGCCACGGCGAAACAAAAAACTCGCCAGCACCGGAGCCAGCAGGATGGAGAACACCAGCGAGCCCAGCAGGGCAAATGTTACCGTCCAGGCCATGGGCTTGAACAACCGCCCTTCAACCCGCTGCAAAGTAAAAATCGGCAGATATGAAGTAATGATGATGGCGCGAGCGAAGAAGACCGGACGCTGCACTTCATGGGCGGCAATACGGATGGTGTCGGGAATCGTAGCTTCAGTGACTTTGGACTGGTTCAGGTGGCGAAGGATGTTTTCCACCATGACCACGCAGCCATCCACGATCATGCCGAAATCGAGCGCGCCGAGTGAAAGCAGGTTGGCGGGAACCTTGCTCAGGTCGAGCAGGATCGCAGCGAAATAGAGGGAAAACGGGATGGTGAGCGCCACGATGATGGCCGAGCGAACGTTGCCCAGAAAAAGAAAGAGCACAATGACCACCAGCAGAATGCCTTCGCTCAGATTGCGCAGCACGGTGCGCGTGGTGTAGTCGACCAGGTCGTCGCGGTCGAGGTGAGAAACAATCTTCACGCCAGGCGGCAGAATGTGCTCGTTCAGGTATTTGACCTTTTCGTGGATCCCGCGCAGCGTGGCTTCCGCCTCCGCGCCCTTGCGCATTTGGACGATGCCTTCGACCACGTCATTGTCGTCAACGACCCTGCCATCTTCGCGGCGAATAGCCTTGCCCAGCCGTCCCAGGCGGATTCGCGCGCCCTGGTTCACGACGGCAATATCGCGGACGCGGACCGGCGTGCCGTTCTGGACCTTCAAAACTGTTGCCCCGACGTCGGCTGTATCTTCCATCAGCCCTACGACCCGAACGTTGTAAGTCTGCTGGCCCTTCTCGATGAAGCTGCCGCCGGCGTTCACGTTGTTGGCGGCCAGCGCCTGCTCCACCTGGCCGATACTCAGTCCGTAAGAAACCAGCTTGTCGGGATCCACCTGCACCTGGTATTCGCGCGCAGTGCCGCCGAAGACCGAGACCGCGGCCACGTTGGGCACCGACATCAGATGCTTGAACACCACCCAGTCCTGAATTGCCTTGAGGTCCATCACGTCATAACGCGGGGTGGTGCTGGTCAACGTGTAGAAGTAAATCTGGCCGGCAGGGCTGAAGTCAGGACCGATCTGCGGGTTGATCCCCGGGGGCAGGTTGACCAGAGTCAGCTTTTCCAAGACCTGCTGGCGGTTGTGCTGGTTGTCAGAGTCGTCGTCGAAGATCGCGGTGATAAACGACAGACCCGCCAGCGAGACCGAGCGCAGGTGCGTCAGATGGCCCAGGCCGTTCATCTGCGTCTCGATAGGAACGGTAATCTGTTGCTCCACCTCTTCGGCCGCGCGTCCCGGCCACTGCGTGATCACCCATGCGTACTTGTCGGCAACGTCAGGATAGGCTTCCACCGGCAGGGCGTGGAAGGAGATGACGCCCCAGATCAACAGCAGACCACCCACAGCCAGGACCAGCAGCTTGTTGCGCAGCGCAAAGTCCACCAGGCGTTCGATCATCGGCTATTGCGCCTCCGGAGCGTTGGCCAGTTGCAGGGCGTTGCTGACTACCTTGTCGTGCGTCCGCACGCCGGCCATAATCTGCTGCGCTCCGTCCTTCAGCACCGGTCCCAGGCGGACCTCCGTCCGCCGGAACTTGTTTGCGGCGACGGGAACGAATACCCAGTCTTTATCGTGGAGCCGCATGACCGCGCTGGCCGGAACCACCGGCTGCGGCACGCTCTTGCGCGAGCGGATCAACGCTGTCACGAACATCCCTGAGCGAAAGACGCCGTCGGCGTTTTCCAGCTCCACGCGGACCTTGGCGGTGCGCGTGTTGGGATCAAGCACGCGGCTGATGTTGCCTACCCGTCCGTGGAAGACGCGGTCGGGCAGCGCGTTGGCGCTCAGTTCGGCGTTGTCGCCCACGTGAACGCGCACCAGCGTGTCCTCGTAGACGTCGCACAGCACCCACACATGCGACAGGTTGGCGATGGTGAACAGGTTGGGAGAATTGTCGGCCGATTTCACCGTGGCGCCGGCAACCACGTTCTGCTCCACCACAGTGCCCGCGATGGGGGAACGCACGTCCAGCATCGCCGAAGGATTTCCGAGGTCGCCGCCGAGAATACGGATACGCTCGGCCGAGGTGCGCAGGTCGACTTTGGCTTTCTCGTCGGCGTCCTGCGCGGACTCCATGTCTTTGGCGGCGATGGCGCCGCGGTCAAACAGCATGCGCGAGCGCTCGAACTGCTTGCGCGACAGGACCTCATCGGCCTGGAACTTCTGGTAATCGGAGAATGCCTGGGCCAGGTCGGGGCTGCTGATGCGCAACAAAACCTGGCCTTTCTTCACGTCGTCTCCCAGGCGCACAAAAACTTCGACTGCCCGGCCGGCGCCAAGCGACACCACCGGGACCGTGCGGTTCACATCCGGCGCTACTACGCCGTTCATGTGCAGTTCATCGGCTACCACGCGCGTCTCTACTTCCACCAGCGGGAACTGTTCGGGATGCTTGACGGAAATCTCGTTATCATCGCGGATCTCCGCCGCCCCGCTCCCGGAATCCCTGGCTGCCGAGGCGCTCCTGTCCCCGCAGCCGGTACCCAGGCTCAGCAGGACAACTGCTCCTGCCATGAGCCAATCTCTCGATCTTCGTAACATCACAACTCCTTGCGCGCCTGCATTTGACGCAGCCAGGTGATGGCAGTGGCCGGCGCGCCAAAGTTGGCCGCGCCTGAATGAACTCTGTTGGGGTTTCCTGGACGAGGTTACGAGCTGTAAGGCGGGGGACGGCGGTAGAGTGGGAACGTCAGCACTTGTTGCGATACGGCATCACTTTCAAATTCCAGCCGGGCGACGTGAGATTTAAACTCTGCAGGAGGCTGGACCAGCCAGGGCATGACCATGGCCAGCAAGCAACTCACGGAGAGTAATTTTTTTACTTTGTTCGGCTCCAGCAGTGCCAGGCTGCCGCTGTTGAGATCGTCGGTCATGGAGATCACCGGGAACAGCAAACAGATCAGGCAGATCATGGCCACCGCAGCCATGCCGCGGCTGCGGTCTTTCCCGGCGCTCATCACGTGCATGCTGCCAATCAGCAGCAGCGCCGCGGAAACGCCAAACCAAACGAGATTGAGAGCAGTCTCCAACTGAAATCCGGCTTGAGAGATTATAAGGAGACAAGAATAAATGACTCATCAGGGCGGGTTCAATTGACCCCGCTGGTGCCAGCGGTACTCCTGAAGGCTAGAACTCCGGTAACAGCGGGCAGCCGGGCGCCCGTGGAAGGGGAGATCGCGCCCCAAGCCTGCTCTTCTGTTATAGTTGCGCACCGGGAAATGTGGGCCATTTGGCGAAGGAGTCTTCTGGCCGAAGACGTTTTGGCTTCCGCGCAGTGCCGGCCAATCCGCGATCCAGGTTAACCTTCTGCAAGCCCGCAAATTCTGCTTTTACAATTATTTACAAAAACTAGCGATTCCAATTGTCGTGCAGCCCGGAAATGGCTTTTAATCAAAGGGACGCGATAAATGGAACGGTCGGGGCGCTCCTTTGGTGGCGCGACGGTAGCGTTTGATCAAAAAAACAGATTCATTGTCTACGTGACGTCTTGCAACCTGGATGCCTGAATGAGGCGTCTTTCGGGTTGCAGCGTAGAGCCAGGCGGTGCGACGCCCGCAGGGGCGTATGATTTTTTGCATCGCCAGCGCCCGCGTTTCTGGTTGAACCCGCCCGGAAAGGACTTGGATGTTCAAACGCTCGTGGTTGATTAGTTCGGCCGTGGCCCTGGCGCCGGCTCTGATGCTGGCAGGGTGCGGCGGGCAGAATCCGCAAGCTTCATCGAAGTCAGGCAAAAAGGGCGGCGGAGCGGGCCTGGCCGTTTCCGTGGCCGTCTCCAAAGTCACCACCATGGACCTCCCGGTCTATCTCAGCGGCCTGGGATCGGTAGAGGCCTTCAACACCGTAGCTGTGAAGAGCCGCATCGATGGACAGCTGGTCCAGATCAATTTTCGCGAAGGCCAGGACGTCAAGAAAGGCGATCTGCTGGCAGTTATCGATCCCCGGCCTTACCAGGTAGCGCTGGCGCAGGCGGAAGCGACGTTGTACAAAGACCAGTCGGCGCTCAAAGACGCCAAGCTCAACATGGACCGCTTCGCCGGGCTAGTAAAAGACGGCGTGATCCCGCAGCAGCAATACGACACTCAGGTTTCCCTGGTGGGCCAGTTGGAAGGAGCGGTCCGGGCCGATCAGGCCAACGCCGACAACCAGAAACTCAATCTGGTTTATTCCCAGATCACGGCGCCGGTGAGCGGACGCATCGGCCTGCGCCAGGTGGATATCGGCAACATCGTTCACGCTGCCGATCCCAACGGCATGCTGGTGATCACCCAGCTGCAGCCGATCGCCGTTATCTTCACCCTGCCGGAAGATAATCTGCCCTCCGTGCAACAGCATATGCAGAAAGGCACGCTTCAGGTGGAGGCTTACAGCCGCGATGATCAGACCAAGCTGGCCACCGGCAAGCTGCTCACTATCGACAACCAGATCGACCCCACCACGGGCACGGCCAAGCTTAAGGCAGTATTTGACAACCACGAAAAGTCGCTCTGGCCCAACCAATTCATCAATGCT
Organism: Candidatus Angelobacter sp.; assembly: GCA_035307585.1. GTDB lineage: Bacteria > Acidobacteriota > Terriglobia > Terriglobales > Acidobacteriaceae > Angelobacter. The sequence goes on along the minus strand of DATGHX010000003.1, from coordinate 38,549 downwards.
CATCTGCTTCTGGAGACGCGCAAGAACAACGTGGTGGTGCCGACACCGGCGGTGCAGCGCGGCCCGCAAGGCGCTTTTGTTTTCACGGTGAAGTCGGACAACACCGCGGAGATCCGCCCGGTGAACGTGGTCTACAGCCAGGGCAATTTCACAGCGGTAGCTTCAGGCGTGAATCCCGGCGACCTGGTGGTGACCGACGGGCAGGACAAGCTGCAGCCGGGAACGCCCCTGGTGATTCGAGGCGGTGGCGGCGGCCAGAGCCCGACCCCGTCGGCAGACTCCGGACAGTAACGCGCTCATGACGAACGGCGGCGGCCCATCTCGTTTATTCATTCTGCGACCGGTTGCCACCTCTCTGCTGATGATCGGTCTGCTGCTGGTCGGCATTGTGGCCTACAAGCAGTTGCCGGTCTCAGCACTGCCCCAGGTGGACTATCCCACCATCCAGATCACCACGGCTTATCCCGGCGCCGGGCCGGAAGTCATGGTCTCCTCCGTCACCGCGCCCATGGAGCGCCAGTTCGGCCAGCTTCCCGGCCTGGCGCAGATGACTTCCACCAGTTCCTACGGCAGCTCCGTGATCACCCTGCAGTTCGTGCTGGAAGAGAATATTGATGTCGCCGAGCAGGAGGTCCAAGCCGCCATCAATGCCGCGGCCACCTTCCTGCCACTCAATTTGCCTAACCCGCCGGTCTACAGCAAGGTCAATCCCGCGGACGCGCCTATCCTTACTCTGGGACTGACCTCAGACAGCCTGCCGCTGTCGAAAGTCGAGGATCTGGCCGACACCACGCTGGCGCAGAAAATCTCGCAGCTCACGGGAGTGGGACTGGTTTCAATCAGCGGCGGACAGAAGCCGGCGGTGCGGATTCAGGCCAACCCCACGCAGCTCGCGTCGTATGGCTTGAGCCTGGAAGACCTGCGCACGGCGCTGGCTCAGGCGAACGTCGACCAGGCCAAGGGAGTCCTCGAAAACCAGCGCCAGGCGTTCACCATCAACAGCAATGACCAGTTGCTGTCCAGCGATGGCTACAAGAACGTGATCGTCGCCTTCCGCAACGGCGCTCCAGTGCGGCTGCAGGACGTGGCCGCAATCATCGACAGCGCGGAAAACGTGAAGCAGGCGGCATGGATGGGCGTGCGCGACGCCAACGGCCAGGCCTCGCTGGTGCCGGCGGTGATTCTGAACATCCAGCGCCAGCCCGGGGCCAACATCATCGGCGTGGTGGACCGGGTGAAGGCGGTGCTGCCCAGGCTGAAAGACGCTATGCCGAAGTCGGTGAAGACGGCCATCCTTACCGACCGCACTGAAACCATTCGCGCCTCGGTCAAAGACGTGCAGTTCGAGCTGATGCTTACCGTCTGCCTGGTGGTGATGGTCATCTTCCTCTTCCTGCGCAATCTTTCCGCCACCGTCATTCCCAGCGTCGCCGTGCCGCTCTCGATTGTGGGCACCTTCGGCGTGATGTACCTGCTGAACTACAGCCTCGACAACCTCTCGCTGATGGCGCTCACCATCTCCACCGGATTTGTGGTGGACGATGCCATCGTGATGATCGAGAACATCGACCGCTTCCTGGAGGAAGGCCATTCGCCGCTGGAGGCGGCGCTCAAGGGCGCAGGGCAGATCGGCTTCACGATTATTTCGCTGACCGTCTCGCTGATCGCCGTGCTCATTCCGCTGCTTTTCATGGGCGACATTGTCGGCCGCCTGTTCCGTGAGTTCGCCGTCACCCTGGCGGTGACGATCATCTTCTCGGCGCTGGTCTCGCTGTCGCTGACGCCGATGATGGCGGCGCGCCTGCTCAAGAATCCCAAGGAAGCCAAACACGGCCGGTTCTTCCACGCCTCAGAGCGCTTTTACGAGCGCGTGATCGCGTTCTACGGCCGCACCCTGAAGTTCGTTCTCCGTCACCAGACTGCGACTTTGCTGGCTACCGTGGCGGCGCTGGTGCTTACCCTTTATCTCTATACGATCGTCCCCAAGGGCTTCTTCCCGGTGCAGGATACCGGCGTAATCCTGGGAATCTCTGAAGCTCCGCAGAACATCTCGTTCAGCGGCATGTCAGAGCTGCAGCAGAAGCTGGCGCAGGTGATCATGCAGGACCCGGACGTGGCCAGCCTCTCGTCATTCATCGGAATTGACGGCACCAACACCACGCAGAACAGCGGGCGCATCCAGATCAACCTGAAACCGCACGACGAGCGCACCGCCAACGCCACCGGAATCATCCTGCGGCTGCAGCCCAAGCTGGCGCAGGTGGAAGGCATCACTCTTTACATGCAGCCGGTGCAGGACCTCACGGTGGAAGACCGCGTGAGCCGCACCCAGTTCCAGTATTCGCTGGAGGACGCCGACGCCAATGAACTGGCGGACTGGGCGACGCGCATCGTGAACAAGCTGCAGCAGCTTCCGCAGCTGCGCGACGTGGCCAGCGATCAGCAGAACCAGGGGCTGAAGGCGGACCTGGTGATCGATCGCGATACCGCGGCGCGCTTCGGCATCCTGCCCCTGGCCATCGACGACACGCTCTACGACGCCTTCGGTCAGCGCCAGGTCTCCACCATCTTCACCCAGCTGAACCAGTATCACGTGGTCCTGGAAGTGGGAAAGCAGTTCCAGGACGATCCCGCCGACCTGACGCACATCTATGTGAAGTCGATCACCGGAACCCAGGTGCCGCTCTCCGCCTTCAGCCACTTCGAAGTATCGAAAACTCCCCTGGCCATCAACCACCAGGGACAGTTTCCGGTCGTGACCATCTCCTTCAATCTGGCGCCCGGCGACTCGCTGGGCAACGCTACCGATGCCATCGCTCAAATTGAGAAAGACCTGGGCATGCCGGCCAGCATCCATCCCAGCTTCCAGGGAACGGCGGCGGCCTTCCAGAAGTCTCTGAGCTCGGAACCCTGGCTCATCCTGGCCGCGCTGGTCACGGTGTATATCGTGCTGGGCGTGCTGTACGAAAGCTACATCCATCCGGTGACCATCCTGTCCACGCTGCCGTCGGCAGGCGTGGGGGCGATCCTGGCGCTGATGATCACGCGCAGCGATATGACCGTGGTCGCGCTCATAGGAATCATCCTGCTCATCGGCATCGTGAAAAAGAACGCCATCATGATGATCGACTTTGCGCTGGAAGCCGAGCGCAAGGAGCACAAGCCTCCGGAAGAGGCCATTTACCAGGCCAGCCTGCTGCGCTTCCGTCCCATCATGATGACCACCATGGCGGCGCTGCTGGGCGCAGTGCCGCTGGCGCTGGGGCGCGGCACCGGCAGCGAGCTTCGCCACCCGCTGGGAATCACCATCATCGGCGGACTGCTGCTGAGCCAGCTCTTTACGCTTTACACCACGCCGGTGATCTACATCTGGTTTGACAAGCTGGCCCGCCGTTTCTCGCGCTTCCGGCTGGGCAACGAGATTGGAACGGAGCAGGAGGAGCCGGCGGTGAGCGGAGATTGAGTTTTTTCTGAAATCCCGACCGCCGGACGCGGAGGGATATAGTGACGAGAATTGAAGTTATGACCTGCGAGGCGACAAGACTAAGACAGGAGCATCGGCGTAAAGATCTGCTTTTGAGATTCTGTCAGATGATAGGGGTCCCTCGCTGCGCTCGGGACGTGTAAAAGCATGAACATCTCCGCGCCATTTATCCGCCGACCGGTTGCCACTTCACTGCTGGCGATCGGCCTGCTGATGGCCGGTGTTCTGGCCTACACGCGGCTGCCGGTAGCGCCCATTCCTCAGGTGGAATATCCGGTGATCAGTGTTTCCGCGGGACTGCCGGGAGCCAGCCCGGAGACCATGGCTTCATCGGTGGCCACGCCGCTGGAGCGCCAGTTCGGGCGCATCGCCGGCGTGAACCAGATGACTTCGACCAGCACGCTGGGCTCGACCAGCATCACGCTGCAATTTGACCTGAGCCGCAACATCGACGCCGCCGCCCGCGACGTTCAAGCCTCCATCAACGCCGCCCAGGGACAGCTGCCCGCCAATCTGCCCACGCGGCCCAACTGGCGCAAGAGCAATCCGGCCGACGCGCCGATCCTGATCGTGGCCCTGACTTCGGACACCGTCACCAAGCCAAGAATGTACGATGTGGCTGATTCCATCCTGGCGCAAAAGGTCTCGCAGGTTCCCGGCATCGGCACAGTCTTTGTCGGCGGCGCGGCGCGGCCGGCGGTGCGCGCAGAACTCAATCCTGCCAAGCTCTACCAGATGGGAGTGGGCCTGGAGAGGGTGCAGCAGGCGCTCAGCAGCGCCAATGCCAACCGTCCCAAGGGCGAGATAACCAATAACCAGTACTCCTGGCAGATTACCGACAACGACCAGCTGTTCAAGGCCGACGATTACAAGAACATCGTGGTCGCCCAGAACGGCAACGGCATCGTGCGCCTGCGCGACGTAGCCGACGTGCAGGACTCGGTGGAAGACCTGCGCAACGCCGGGTGGGCCAACGGCAAGCCCTCGGTGCTGATGATCATCTTCCGCCAGCCGGGGGCGAACATCATTGAGGCCGTCGACCACGTGCGCGAGGTGCTGCCGCTGTTGCAGGCCTCGATCCCGGCGGGCATTCACCTCAGCATCATCATGGACCGCACCACTACGGTGCGCGCTTCGGTCAAGGACATTCAGCTCACCCTGATGATTTCCATCGTGCTGGTGGTGCTGGTGGTCTTTGTGTTCTTGCGCAGCCTGCGGGCTACGCTGATTCCCAGCGTGGCCGTCCCGCTTTCGCTTATCGGAACTTTCGGCGTGATGTACCTGGCCGGCTACAGCATCGACAACCTGTCGCTGATGGCCCTGGCCATCTCCACCGGATTCGTGGTGGATGACGCCATCGTGGTGATCGAGGACATTACGCGCTACATGGAGATGGGGCTGTCTCCGGTGCAGGCCGCCTTCCGCGGCGCGCGGGAGATCGGTTTCACCGTGCTCTCCATGAGCACCTCGCTGGTCGCGGTCTTCCTTCCCATCCTGCTCATGCAGGGACTGGTGGGCCGCCTGTTTCGTGAATTCGCGGTCGTGTTGAGCACGGCTATCGGCATGTCGCTGGTGATTTCCCTCACGCTTACACCCATGATGTGCGCCAAGTTCCTGCGCGGCAGCCGCAAAGAAGATCATGGGAAGGTTTACCGCGTGAGTGAGTGGGTCTTTGACAAGATTCTCGACATCTATCGCGTCAGCCTGGGCTGGGTGCTGCGCCACCAGTTCACCACCCTGCTGGTCACGATCCTGACCATGGGATTGAGCGTTGGTCTCTACTGGTACATTCCCAAGGGCTTCTTCCCGCAGCAGGATACCGGCCGTCTCGGCGGCAGCGTGCAGGGCGAACAGGATATTGCCTTCCCCGCCATGCGGGACAAGATGCTGCAGCTCACGCAGATCGTGTTGAAGGACCCGGCGGTCGACAGCATCGGCAGCTTTGCCGGCGGCGGCGGACCGGGCGGCGGCGGCACCAACACCGGCCGCATGTTCATCATGCTCAAGCCGCTCAACCAGCGCAAACTGAGCGCCGACCAGGTCATCTCCCGGCTGCGCCCGAAACTCACTTCGATTCCCGGCGCCACGCTCTACCTGCAGGCGCAGCAGGAGCTGCAGATTGGCGGACGCGGAAGCAATTCGCAATACCAGTACACGCTGCAGTCGGAAGACTTGAACGAGCTCAACGACTGGGCGCCGCGGATTCTCGCCAAGATGCGTTCGCTGCCCGATCTGCGCGACGTCAACAGCGACCAGCAGGATAAAGGCCTGTCCGCGCAGGTCGTGGTCGACCGCGACAGCGCCTCACGCCTGGGACTCTCCGCGGCGCAGATTGATGCTCTTCTCTATCAGGCGTTCGGGCAGGCCCAGGTCTCCACCATGTACCGGCCGCTGAACCAGTACCACGTGGTCATGGAGGTGGCGCCCCAGTTCCAGCAGGGCACGGACGCGCTGAAGGGCGTCTATGTCCACTCTTCCAACGGCACTGAGGTGCCGCTCTCGGCCTTCGCGCACTTTGCGCCTTCGAATACCTCATTGCAGGTTAACCATCAGGGACTGTGGCCGGCGGTGACGATTTCCTTCAACCTGCCGGCGTCAGGAGTCTCACTGGACAAGGCGACGCGGTCGATCGAAGATGCGATCGTCCAGATGGGCGTTCCCAACTCCATCCACGGCACCTTCCAGGGCACCGCCGCAGCATTCAAAGACACAAAATCGAGCCAGCCGATACTGATTCTCGCGGCGCTGGTGACGGTTTACATCGTGCTGGGGATGTTGTACGAGAGCACGGTTCATCCCATCACCATTCTTTCCACTCTTCCTTCCGCGGGAGTGGGCGCGCTGCTGGCGCTGATGATCAGGGGAATCGATCTGACGGTAATTGCGGTCATCGGCATCATTCTGCTGATCGGCATTGTGAAGAAAAATGCCATCCTCATGATCGACTTCGCGCTGGCGGCGGAACGGGGCGAGGCCAAGACTCCGGAAGAAGCCATCTACCAGGCGTGCCTGCTGCGTTTCCGTCCGATCATGATGACTACCATGGCGGCCCTGCTGGGCGGTCTGCCGCTGGCGCTGGGAACGGGCGTGGGCGCGGAGCTGCGCCGGCCGCTGGGCATCGCGATTGTGGGCGGGCTGATCGTCAGCCAGGCGCTGACGCTCTACACCACTCCGGTGGTCTATCTCTACCTGGACCGCGTGCGCTTGCGCGTGATTCGCTGGAGATCGAAGTTCAAGCGGACCCAACCCGAACCGCTGACCAGCGGGGATTAGGGCGACTCCAGGGCGGCACAGGATTCTGGGTTCATGGGTGGTCAGGCTGTCGTTAGTTCTTCTCGGGGCTTCAAGGCGTTGCGCTTAAGTCCTCTTTCCTTCAGGATCACAAAAAACACTGGAACCAGGATCAGCACATGTATTGTTGAGGTAATCATTCCACCAACAATCGGCGCGGCGATCGGCTTCATTACATCCGACCCAATACCTGTCTCCCATAAGATCGGCACCAGGCTGGCCAGCACCGCTGTCACGGTCATCAGTTTGGGACGCAGGCGCCGCACCGCACCTTCAATGGCAGCTTCTTCAATATCCTCCTTATTGAGTGCGGTTCCGGACTTCATGCGTTTGTCCAGTGCTTCATGCAGGTACACCACCATTACCACGCCGGTCTCCACCGCTATCCCGAACAAAGCAATGTAGCCTACCCACACCGCCACACTGAAGTTGTAGCCCAGGATCCATTGCAGAAGCAGACCACCGGTCATGGCATATAGCGTGGGAAAGATCAGAACCAGCGCCTCGGCGGCAGAATGGAAGACCATGTACAGCAGAATGAAAATCGCAAGGAATACCACTGGCAGGATGATTTTGAGCCTCTCCCGCGCCCGCAGCTCAAATTCGTACTCGCCTGACCACTGCCAGGTATAGCCCGCCGGCACCTTCAACTTCTGGTTCAGGAGGCCCGTGGCATCTTTCACAAACCCGCCATAGTCTTTCGTGTTCAGATCGATATAGACGTAGCCGGTGAGCTGGCCGTCTTCATCGCGGATCATCGCCGGGCCTCGCGAAAAGGAAATCTGCGCCAGTTGCCCGATCGGCACCTGGGCTCCGCCGGGCGTGCCCACCAGCACGCGGCGCAGGCTGTCGATGTCGCTGCGGAAGTCGCGTTCGTAACGTACGTTGATGGGATAGCGCTCGCGCCCTTCCACGTTCTCCGCGATATTTTCTCCTCCGATCCCCGACGTTACCGCCTGCTGCACGTCTTCGATGGTCAGGCCATAGCGCGCCGCTTCCACGCGGTTGACGTCGATGTTGATGTAGAAGCCCTGCGACACGCGTTCGGCAAATACGGCTCGCGTCTTTCCTTGCGCGGACAGGATTTGCTCAATCTGCGCGCCCAGCTGCTGGATCGTATCCACGTTCGGTCCCTGGATCTTCATTCCTACCGGCGTTTTGATCCCGGTGAGTTCCATGTCCAGGCGGTTCTGGATGGGCATGGTCCAGGTATTGGAGAGGCCGGGGAACTGCAGCTTCTGGTCCATCTCCCGGATCAGTTTGTCGTAGCTCATGCCCGCCCGCCACTGCTGGCGCGGCTTGAGCACGATGGTGGTGTCATACATGTCGAGCGGGGCATTATCGGTTGGACTATCGGAGCGGCCGGCCACGCCGAAAACGGTCTCGACTTCGGGAAAGCCGCGAATGATCTTGTCCTGCTCTTGCAGCAGCATGGTCGCCTGAGTAATAGAAATTCCCGGCAGCGCAGTAGGCATGTAAAGCGCCGAGCCTTCATAGAGCGGCGGCATGAATTGGCTGCCCAGCTTGAACGCAAGCGGAAACGTCGCCAGCAGAAAAATGAGATTCAGCGCCAGAGTGGTCTTGCGATGCCCGAGGCACCAGCGCAGCACCCGCAGGTAGATCGCCTGCGAAACCCGCGCGAACGGGTTGGCGCTCTCCGGCTTCAAACGTCCGCGAATCCACATGACCATCAAGACCGGCACTACGGTAATGGCCAGCAACGATGAAAATCCCACCGCCAGCGTCTTGGTCCAGGCCAGCGGGCGGAACATGCGTCCCTCCTGTGCCTCCAGCAGGAAGACCGGCAGAAAAGACACGACAATGATGACCAGGGAAAAGAAAAGCGCCGGCCCAACTTGCTTGGCGGCATGGATAAGCACCTGCCGCCGCTCCGCTTCGGGAATGCCGGTTGCATTCGCGGGATGTTCGGAAAGATGCCGGTAGCCGTTTTCCACCATGACGATAGCCGCATCCACCAGCACTCCTATCGCCAGCGCCAGGCCGCCCAGCGACATGATGTTGGACGAGACGTGCAGGTAGTACATGGGAATGAAGGACATCACCACCGCCACCGGAATCGTGAGAATCGGGATCAAAGCCGAGCGGAAGTGAAACAGGAATGCGACGCATACCAGGCTCACGATCACCGCTTCTTCCATCAGGTCGAATTGCAGCGTCGCGATCGAGTCCTTGATCAGCCCTGACCGGTCATATGCGGGAACCACCTCAACTCCCGGGGGCAGTGATCCCCTGATCTGCTCGAGCTTTTGCTTCACACCGTTGATCACCTGCAGGGCATTCATGCCGTCGCGCATGACGACGATGCCGCCCACGGTTTCGCCCTCGCCGTTCCACTCCGCCACTCCTTCGCGGATGTCCGGCCCAAAGGATACCGAGCCCAGGTCTTTCACCAGCACCGGCGTGCCGTTTTTGGTGGCCACGGGAACGTTCTCAAGGTCAGACAGGGACCGCAGATAGCCCAGCCCGCGGATCATGTAACGTGCTCCGTTCAGCTCCAACACGCGCCCGCCGACTTCGTTGGTGCTGCTCTTCACCCGCTCCAGCACGGTCGAGAGCGGAATGCCGTAAGCCAGCAGCTTGTTGGGATCGATCCTCACCTGATATTGCTTGACGAAGCCGCCGATGCTGGCAATCTCGGCCACACCCGGCACGGTCGCCAACTGGTAGCGAAGCTGCCATTCCTGAATGCTGCGCAAGTCGGCCAGGCTGTGCCGGTGGGAGCGGTCAAGCAGCACGTACTCGAAGATCCAGCCCGCGCCGGTGGCATCCGGGCCGATCATCGGGCTCACGGCCGCGGGCAAGCGTCCCCTCATCTGCTGCAGGTATTCGATCACCCGCGAGCGCGCCCAATACAGGTCGGTGCCGTCCTGAAAGACCACGAAGACGTAGGAATCGCCCAGCATGGTCTGGGCGCGAACCGCTTTTACCCGCGGCGCCGCCAGCAACGAAGTCACGATCGGATACGTGACCTGGTCTTCGATCACGCTGGGCGGCTCGCCGGCCCAACTGGTGTGAATGATCACCTGAACGTCGGAGATGTCGGGCAGCGCGTCCAGCGGTATGTTCCTCATGGACCACATTCCCGCCAGCGTCAGTAGCGCGACCGCGGTGAACACCAGGAAACGGTTCGCTTCGCACCATTCAATGATTCGGGAGATCATCTCTACATTCCCCCTTCCGCGTTGACGGTGAAATGTTTGCTGCCGATCACACGGCGGTTCTGCTGCGCTGTAAGCGTCACCTGCCATGAACCGCTGGAATCCAGATTGCCGCTGCCTTGATACCAGCCGCCGCCCTTATCGCCCAACTCTACGGTCGTCTTGATGGCGGCCATCCCCATCGCGGGCATGGCGGGCATGAAGAAGATGGCGCTGACCTGCGCTCCGCTTACTGGCTTGCCGTTCCTCCCGGTCACTTTCACGCGGAAAGTATTGTTGCCCTTGCGCGGAGGATCGGGCTGCGTAGTGAACTCCATCACCGTTTCTTCTTCACCCTGATTCATGCTGGCTGCCGCTCCCGTGCCGGGAGGAGGCGGCGCGAACGCGCCGGCGGCCGCCTGCAACTGGCTCTCGGAATCGATCAGGAAATTTGCCGAACTGACAACGGTCTCGCCGACTTTCAGTCCTTTCACGATGATGGCTTTGTCGCCAATCTGGGCCGTCGTTTCCACGTCGCGCGGCTCAAAGTTGCCCTGGCCGCGGCTCACGAACACCAACTGGCGCAGACCTGCATGCAGCACGGCCGAAGCCGGCACCACCAGCCGTCGCCCCAGAGGAATCTTCAAGCCCACGTTCACGTACATTCCCGGCATCAGCTTGAGACCGGGATTGGGCAGCACAATGCGCACGCGTGCCGTGCGCGTGTTCATATCCAACTGGGGCAGCACTTCACTGATTCGCCCGGAGAATGTTTTCCCGGGATACGCGTCCACCGTGATCGCCGCCGGGTCGCCAGGCTTCAGCTTGCCCAGGTCATTCTGGAAAACATTCGCGTTTACCCAAACATTCGATAGATCGGCCACCGTATACAACCGCGTCTCCGGCTGCACGTAAAGGTTGGGCAGGGCGTTGCGCTCGGTGATGTACCCGGAAACCGGCGAATTGAAGGTGAGATCGGTGATGACCTTGCCGCTCGACTCCAGCTGCTGGATTTCGCTGGCCGGAATTTCCCACTGCTCCAGGCGTTGCCGCGTCGCAGCCAGCAGACTCTCGGAACCCGAGGTCACGCCGCTCACCGTGCTCGACTGCATCGCCTCTGCGTTCTTTTTCGCCAGCAGGTACTCCTGTTCCGTCGTCACCAGGTCCGGGCTGTAGATAGTGAACAGGGGCTGTCCTTTGCGGACGAACTGGTAGCTGGCATCGGCGTACACCTGCTTTATCCATCCCGGGAAGCGAGTTTGCACGTAGGCCACCCGCCGCTCATTGATTTCCACGTTGCCGGTGGCGCGGATTTCGTCGGTCACGTTCTCGATCTCCGCCTTGGCCAGCTTCACGCCGATGGTTTGCATTCGTTCCGGCGTAAGCTGCACTGCGGCCAACGGCGCTTCCGGCGCCGGATTGCCGGCTGTTGCCGGAGAAGCGCTCGCGGCCTCAGCGGGAGTTGCGGCGGGATGCGCCGGGAATTCCCGCGAGTGAAACACCAGAACCAACGACAGCGCGGCGATCACCGCGACCGCCACAAAAAATGCGGCTTTGTAATTTATGCTTCCAGCTTGACGGTTCATGGCAGAGTTACTCCCGTGAGCGATTCCAGCCGGGCCAGCGCCGACTCATGCTCGCTCAGCTCTTTCTGGTATTGCTCCTCGATGTCCAGGACGTCGCGGAAGGAAGAAAGCAGCGTCTCGAAATCCTGCCGGTTGGACTCGTAAGCCGCCATCGCCGAGCGAAGGGTTGCGTCAGCCTGGGGTATCAGTCCTTCGCGGTAGATCTTCAGTTGATCGCCGGACAGCTTCGCGAACTCGTATTGCTCCTGCACATCGGCCATGCGACGCTGCGTCTCGGCGTCGAGTGCGGCCCCGGCGGCCTTTTGTTCTTCCACGGCTTGCGCCAGTTCGGCGCGGCGACGACCACGGTTGGGCAGCGTCACCGTGAGCGTCGCCTGATAGTAGTCGCGGAATCTGCGGTCGGTGTTCTGATACATGTACTCGACGCCGAAGTCGGGCCGGAACTCTTTGCGGGAAAGCTCAACCATGGTGTCGGCGCGGCTCGCCATCGCCTTGCGCGCTGCCACTTCGGGGTTGCGCTCGCCGGCTTGCCGCCGCAGCTCCGATGCGTCCGGCGGCAATGCCCGCTCGCTCAGCGGTTCGGTCACTACATCGGGTGACTCCTGATCCCGGCCGAGCAATCTTTTGAGCCGCACCTGCTGCTCCGCGACCTCGCGATGATGCGTGTTGATCTCCTGCAAAATGCGCGTGTGCTGCAATTGGGCCTTGAGTACTTCCTGCTGATTCCCCTTGCCGACCCGGTAGCGCGACTCGGCGATCTGCTCGATGTCGGTGAGCAGTTTGTCGTCGCGCAGCAGGATGGTGAGCGTCTGTTGCAGGTATGCCAGCCGGTAATACGCGATCTTGAGTTGCTCCACCACTGCCCGGGTGATCGTTTCCGACTCCGCATTCACCGCCTGGGCTTGCAGGCCGGCTGCCTCCTGACGCAGCTTGCGTTTCCCGGGCCAGGGGAACTCCTGTGCCACCCCCAGGCCGATATAGGCAAAATCGCTGTTGGTGTAGCCGGCAAACGGCCGCGGACTGCCCACGTTAAGCTGCTGCATCATCACTTGCGTGTCCGGCAGCGCGCCGGCCGCCTTGGTTTTGTGGCCCGCGGCCTGGTACGAATACGACGTGGCCCGGATCTCCGGGTTCTTCAGCTGCGCCTCTTCAATCAACGCGGCCAGCGCCACCGCGGGCGAGGTCGCAGGCATCGGCTGTGGGCCCTGTCCATAAAGGCCAATGCCGGCGGTGGCAACAAACAATAAAGTGAGCGCTTTCATCCTTACTCCTTCCTTTTTCGGGTGAGGTCACGAGCGTGCCAACACGCGCGCGCGCACAGTCATGCGCGTAGTCATAAAGACGAAAGCTGGTTTAGATTCTCAGGACGGAGATGTAACCGGGCGGGGATTCGCACTGCTTCAGCAAAACGGCTGCCGACGCAAGAACGCTTGGCCGCAAAACCGGCGCCGGGGCGGAAGCGGCCTGGTTGGAACAATCCGGCAGTGCGGGTGAATACTTGCTTGTCGGCTGCAGTATGCTGCCAGCAGCGGTGGGTGTTTTAGTACAACAGGAGTGCGATTCTTCCATCTGCGAACTGCCGCATTGATCGGCCATGTGCCGGCAGCATTCTTTTTCTTCTTCGCTCATCGCCAAACCGGGCAGGGAGCATGCCAGCACTGGCGCTGCGAGCACCGTTATCACCATCTGCAGGTAAACGAATTTGCGGACACTTCGCACGAGTGTAGTGTAACTCCTGGACTGGACGGTGCCGTGATGGCGATCACAGGTTATCAGACAAAGAAGGTCTTGATGACCGCCATGGCTGTCCTGCTGGGCGGTCTGCCGCCGGCGCTGGGAACGGGCGTGGCGCTGAGCTGCGCCGGCCGCTGGGCATCGCGATTGTGGGCGGGCTGATCGTGAGCCAGGCCCTGACGCTCTATACCACTCCGGTGGTCTACCTTTACCTCGACCGCATGCGCTTGCGGGTGATTCGCTGGAGATCGAAGTTCAAGCGGACCCAACCCGAACCGCTGACCAGCGGGGAAATTAGAGCCGAGGACCGTCGCCCAGCCCGATGTCGTTACTTTCTCCCAGCAGATCGAAACTGTGCCCTTCAAAGCTGCCGGCAGTCTATCAATTCTGCTAGCATATCGGCAGCGTGAAGGACGCATCCGGTCCGCGGAAAGGGTAGAAGCCCACCTTCGATCAGGATCTTCGAGCGCACCTTCTTTCAGCCCGAGCATGCGGACAGCGGGCACTTCGACGAAAGGAGGTCGCACGTGCCGACTCGTTCTTCCAAGAAATCTCGATCTTCGCCAAAAGCATCCGGTCAATCTTCAGACAAGTCTCAGCCTGTTTCCAGGAGTTCTCCGGGAGCGATCCCGACTTCCAAGAGCTCTCCGCCTTCTGAAACTTCGCAACCGCCCGCGCCGGAAACCACGCGTTCGCTCCCCGAGCGTCCTGACCTGCGCCATCTCAAAGACCAGGCCAAAGACCTGCTGCGCAGCGGCGGCGCGGGATCGCTGACCGATGCGCAGTTCAAGATCGCGCGGCGGTATGGATTTGCGAGCTGGCCGCGCGTCAAGAGCCACGTGGATTCGCTGCACGAGGCCGGCCGGCTCAAGCAAGCAATCGATGCCAACGACCTGGCGGCGGTAAAGGTCATGATGGCGCGCAATCCGGAGCTGCATCGCGCGCCCCTGGGATACGGCAAGAACGGCCCGCTCACGTGGGTGGCGGAGTGCCGTGTGCCGTGGGAGCCGCCCTCGGCCGCGCGCCTGGCCATGGCGGAGTGGATGATCGACCACGGCTCGGATGTGCACCAGGGCGGCGACGGTCCGCTGATGCGCGCGGCGCTCCTGGCCTCGCGCATTCCCATGATGGAGCTGCTGGTGGCCCGCGGCGCCGACGTCAACGCGCTGTGGAGCGGGTACTTCCCCATCATCTTTGCGCCGTGCGAGACCCTGGAGCCGGCGTCGATCCGATGGCTGCTGGACCACGACGCCGATCCGCGCTGCTGGGCGCCGCGCGCGAAGTATCCGGGGACGGCGCTCGATTACGTGATCTCCACCTACAGCCGCTCGGAGCAGCTCGGCGAGTGCATCGATGTGCTGCTCGCCGCGGGCTGCCCGACGCGCTACAACATTCCACCGCTGCTGGCGATGCTGCGGGGCGATCTGGACGAGCTGGCGAAGCTGCTGGAGGCCGAGGCCTCGCCCGTCGACCGCGGCTATCCCGAACTCGCTTTCGGCGCCACCGCGACGCGCAGCCTCAGCCTGCGCGGCGCCACCCTGCTGCACGTGGCCGCCGAATACGGTCTGGTGGAGGCGGCGAAGTTGTTGCTCGACCGCGGCGCCGATGTGAACGTTCGCGCGGCAACCGACGGCGTCGGCGTCGGCGGGCAAACGCCGATCTTCCACGCGGTAACCCAGTTCTACGACTGGGGACTGCCGGTGGCGCGACTGCTGATCGATCGCGGGGCGGATTTGACTGTGCGCGCAAAACTTCCCGGACATTATCAGAGGCCCGGGGAGGTCGTGGAGTGCACGCCGCTCGAATACGCGCAGATGTTCCCGTCCGAGCCCTATGACAATGCGAAGACGGTCAACATGCTGCGGGAAGGGGCCGAGTAAGGATTTCGGTGAGTCGGCAGGTGAAAGACAGAGCGGAACCACTACCTTTACCTCGACCGGATGCGCTTGCGGGTGATTCGCTGGAGGTCGAAGTTCAAGCGGACCCAACCTGAACCGCTGACCAGCGGGATTAGAGCGATTCCCCCGAATTTCCCGCGAATTTCCCAAGCAGTGGCCGAGTCGGGCTAACCAACCCCATGGCTACCTTCTCGGCTCATAGAGCATCGCCACCGCCCCCGAGCCGAATTCCAGCCGGCCCACCAGCCTCAAGTCGACACGCTTCGATAGCCCGGCGAACAACGTCGGCCCGTGGCCCGCCAGCCTCGGCTGCACCACGAACTCGTACTCATCGATCAATCCCAGTTCCGCCAGCGCCAGCGGGAGCTTCACGCCTCCCACCAGCAGTCCCTTCCCCGGCTCCCGCTTGAGCTGCTGAACGAATTTCCCCAGATCGCCGCGCACCAGCTCGGCGTTCCAATCGACCCGGTCTTCATTCAGGGTGCTCGACACCACGTACTTCTTGGCCGCGTCGATCGTGCGGGCGAAGGGTTCCATCCAATCAGGCCTCGCTCCCGCCGGCGCCGGCTGTCGGAACGCTGCCTCCATCATTTCGTAAGTCACCCGGCCAAAGAGGAGAGCATCGGCGCGGTCGAGGTTCTCGGTCGCGTGGCGATGCAAGTCTTCGTCCGCGGACATTACCCGATGATCGCAGCACCCGTCCAAGGTGACGTTGATGGAATACCGTAGGGGTCGCATGACGCAAGAGTACTGCCGATGGGGTTAGGCCAGCAAGGTTGGCCCGCTTCAGGGCCAGGGGCCACTCAGGTAACCCATGACGATGACAATTTGGGAGCTGCCGGCACTTCCACAAGCGCGGCATTCGAGCGTCCGAGCGGTCACTGCGATATAAAAAATGAGATAGCCTGAACTGCGTTGTTTTCTTTCGAGAATAGATTCGTTCAGTTCGGGCTGACCGCTTTTTCGATAAATATTAGGGAACGTTCGTTCCTGTCCCCGGTTTACTCGGTTTACTCCAAATTACACACTCCCACGTTGGGGTCTGACTTGTTTCATCGCGTACAACCGTTTTCTCGAGCGGGCCCGCGCGTCGCGTAGTAGAACCAGCTATTGCGAGTTCCTCCGCGAAAGAGATACTGGCGCCGCGGCGAAACCGTGATGCTGTGGAGAAACAACGTCGCGTGAGTGCCTCATCCGATCTGCTGCTGCGTACCCAATAGAGAGTTGCCGCCCAGAGCGTAGAAAGCTTGCGCGGCTTCTCCATGACGTTCGCGAGCCTGGCGCAGCAAATCCGTGAATTCCTTCAAGCCACGCAAGGAATCCAGCCAGGGATCGCGCAAGAAAGCAGAGTAGCAGACGAAACCCTGGTGGATCGAGCGGGACAACAGTTCCAGGGCCATCGCTGGCTCGCCCAGGTAAGCGACCTGGCGCGCCTGATAGTACACGCCTTCGGGGTCGTGAAAGGTCCCGTTGAGGAACTCTCCACTGGCGGTGAGGCTCTCCTCGCGCTTGCCTTCGAGCAGCGCCCGAAATGATGTCATGTAAATCGAGCCAAGCTTGCCCGTGAGGCTCTGCTCCATTTTCTGGATCGAGGCGATGGCCTCTTCTGTGCGTCCGAGCGTTGCCAGGATCAAGCTCAAAGCGTAGTCGACGTCACCGCTGGAAGAATCGAGCGCGCGCTGGTAGTCGCCCAGCATGAAATACGTATGCGGGACCGTGGTGGGAATCTGCGGATCCAGCCGCCGGGCCTCGTGATGCGCCGCCACCGCTGCCTGAAGCAATCCGCAGTAACGGCAAACGTGAGCTAAGCCGGCAAAAATCTCGGG
Organism: Candidatus Angelobacter sp.; assembly: GCA_035307585.1. Classification (GTDB taxonomy): domain Bacteria; phylum Acidobacteriota; class Terriglobia; order Terriglobales; family Acidobacteriaceae; genus Angelobacter. Next base: position 21,572 of record DATGHX010000003.1, on the reverse strand, counting down.
ATCGTTTCTGCGGTGTTGCGCCCGCTCCAGCAGCCGCTTCAGGGCATCGAGCGAACGTCCCTGGTCGACCTGCAAACGGGTGTAGTAGTTATGGGCCAACGCCAGATCGGGATTCAGGCGAAGCGCGGTTTGAAACGCAGCATCGGCGGCGTCCAATCCTTCTTGCGCGCCCAGGTTGTATTTGTTCCACAGCCAGCGAGCGCGTCCCAGGCGTGCCCAGGCGGGGGCGTAAGAACTGTCCATGGCTACACAGCGCTCATACAGTTCGATGGCGGCGGGGAGATTAGGCCAACGCGGCGCCAGTTCGTTAGCACGAAGATAGATTTCGTACACAGTAGCGCTCGCCGGACGGTCTTGCTGCAGCGCCTGGTGTTCGCGCGCGCTGAGCTTAGGCACCACGGATTCAACCACGCGGCGTACCAGGTCGTCGTGCAGTTCCAGCAGCTCGCGGATCGTGGCCTGGGAGGAGTGCGACCACAGCAGCGTCCCCGTTGGCACCTCAACCAGCTGCGCCGTGATCCGCAATTGTTCCCCGACTTTCAGAAGCCCTCCGCTCAAGACCACGTCGGCGTCTTGCTCGACGGCAATCTTCTTCAAGTCAGGGGCCTCGTGGGCGTAGCGGCCGGCCACAATCGACGAGCGCACCACCAAGTCCTCCAGCCCGGCGAGTGAGACGGTGATGGCCTCCGGCAGACTGTAAGCCAGAAACTCGATCTCTTCGCTCGGCCGGAGCAAGCGAAACGGCAATACGATGAGCCGGCGCAGCGGCCTTGCCTGGACCCGGCCCTCAATACCTTCCATGGCCAGAGCAGCGCGAATGTCCGCGGCCATGGCTTCGGCGCTGGGGTAGCGGTCCTGAGGTTCGCGGGCCAGCGCGCTATGGATAATCCGGCTGAATCCGGAGATGGCCGGCGAACCCGCAAGCGCCGGTGGCGATCCATGCAGAACCGCGTGCGCGATATCGATAAACGACTCGCCCGCAAACGCCGGCTGCCCGGACAGCATTTCGAACAGGATCGCGCCCGCGGCAAAAATGTCCGAGCGTCCGTCCACCGGCAGCCCGCGAAACTGTTCGGGCGAGGCGTAGCGGGGCGTCCCCAGGAAGGAGTCCGAGGAGGCGTCGGCGGTCACCGTGGCTCCCGAAGGGTCCAGAGCTTTCCAGTCCGTCTGCTTGGCGAGTCCGAAGTCCAGCACCTTAGTGCCCTGGGGAGAAAGCATCACGTTGCCGGGCTTGAGGTCGCGGTGAATGATGCCCGCCTTGTGAAATGCCTCCAGCGCGGAGAGGATGCCGAGCATGATCTGCGCGGCTTCCGGAACGGGAAGCGGCCCGCGTTGCAACCGATCCGCCAGAGTTTCGCCTTCGATCAGCTCCATCACCAGAAAGAGGTGGCCGTGTTCTTCCACGATGTCATAGAGCCGGCATGCGTTGGGATGGGAAACCCGGGCGGCGGCGCGCGCCTCCTGCCAGGAGCGTTGTCGCAGCAACGGGTCCGCCTGCAATCCGTGAATGGCTTTCAGCGCGATGATGCGGTCCAGCCGCGAATCGTGAGCGCGAAATACGGCGCCCATCCCGCCTGCGCCGAGCTGCGACACGATTCTATACGGACCAATGCGCTCCGGAATCTCTGGCATGAGCGGCCCCTGCTTCGTCCGATAGCATATCGAACATTGGTCGCGGGGTCATCAAACCATTAAGCCGGAGTTACCGATTTTTGATTACTTGCCGGAAAGCCTTCTCGAAGTCCAGGACGAGCACAGGTGCAAAATCAGGCCGGGTTCCCGCGCCGCTGCGGAGCCCACGTGACCAGGGCCGTGGACGCTGCCGGCGCCATGGACGCCGGGAACGCGCCCACCGCGCCGTGGAAATCGCTGCGCGATTTCCACAACAGCCCCGCCGCCCTCTCTTCTGGTGATGACTTTAAGAACGGACAAAAGACGCCGGGCTTGCGCACGGCTACGACTTACCCGATACTCACAGCCCCTGCCGCTGGCTGGTGTTCAAACGCTCGGTGATACACTTCGTTCGGAAAGATGACGAATCCATGAAACCACCATCGAACGTCAAGACGCCGGCGCAATACATCGCCTCACTCCCCGCCGATCGTGCGAAGACGATCGCGACCGTGCGCGCACTGGTGAACAAGCACATTCCGCGCGGCTACGATGAGTGCCTGGTCTGGGGCACGATCGGCTGGACGATCCCTCTGTCTTGATATCCAGACACTTACAACAAGCAGCCGATCTGCTACGTCGCGCTCTCGTCGCAGAAGAACTACTGCTCGCTCTACCTGATGGGCGCGTTTTGGAGTGCGAGTCAGCTCGAGCAGCTAAAGGCGGCGTTCAAGGCGGCGGGGAAGAAGCTCGACATGGGGAAGTGTTGCGTTCATTTCGAGTCGCCGGACGATTTGCCGCTGGAAGCGATTGGCAAGCTGATCTCGGCGATTTCGAGCGAGCAGTGGATCGAGATGTACGAAAAATCGCGCTTGATGACCAAGGCGGGGCAGGCGCAGATGGCGAAGCAAGTCGCCCCATCGGCGAGCAAGGCGGCCGCCAAGCGCGTCGACGCAAAGCGTCGGCGGTAAACTTTGCCATGACTCGCCGATACCGGGCTACCACGGCAGCACTCAGTGTCTCGAAGAAAATTCACCGAGACCGCATTTACTACTGAAACATCCTCGGGGTCCTTCGACTCCCCGCTCAGGACGACAGATGGTTGGGGTGGTCGTGAGAACGCAGAATTTGGAGAAGGAATCGCGGATCGAGATTCAGGGAGTTTTCTTGAGGGACTGTCCCGGAAGAAGCATTTCTTTTTCCCAATGCTCGGCGAGATCCTGCCAGCGCGGGTTCATCTTTTCGATCAATGCGATCTTCTTCTCGCGCCGCCAGCCCTTGAGCTGCTTTTCTCTTCCGATTGCGCGCGCGACCTCATCGTAGCTTTCGTAGTAAACGAGACGGGTACATCCGTACTTTTTGCTGAAACCTTCAAAAGCGCCGGCCTTGTGCTGCATGATCCGCCGCTCGAAAAACCCAGTCACACCTGTGTTGAGCGTACCCGAGGGGCTGGCCATGATATACATCCAAAACTTGTATTGGCGGCCGTCGCGGATCGGAAGACTGGCAGCACTCAGTGTCTCGAAGAAAATTCACCAAGCTGCATTTACTACTGAAACATTCTCGGGGTCGTTCGACGGCGCCCTCAGTCCCCTTCGCCAAGCTCAGGGTCCCGCGAGCTGGCTCAGGATGACAGACGGTCGGGGTGGTCGTGGATATGCAGAATGGCCTGATGCGTTCCTTGACATCAGTTACACTATCGTGTTATTATCGTTGCGAGTTTATAAAGATTGGCGCGTCGGAGGTGGTCCCAGGGTGGCTCGTGGTGTTTGAAGGCAGCATTTGGCCATCAGCAGCCAGCAAATTACCGGAATAAAGCGTTTCCACGTTTTCGGTTAACGAATGGAAAGTTGGATTGACATGGATTGAAGTGGATTGAAATGGCTTGAAACCGGGGGGTGGGGGGCCATCTCGAGGTGATCTCGCAATCGGGTGATCAGGTGATCTGAAAAGAAAGAGGTTAGGTCAAAAATGTTCGTCGGAATTGAGCGCAATTTGGCTCAATTTCAGCCGCAAAATGCGGCCGTTTGAGAAGGTCTTTGAAAACTTAAAAAATGCGGTGCCTGGCGGTTACGGGATGAGATCCGGTGATCGGGTGATCCGGTGATCGGAAAGGCAAAAGCCGAACACTCAGTGTGCTTTGACGGGATGCTCGGCATCGGCCTGGGCGGCCGCCTCCAGTGCGCGCTTCTTGCGCCGGCTCAGGATGAAGGGACGTCGACGACGGCGTTCGGCGTGCTTATCGATTTTTTTCCAGAATCCCCAGAAGTAATCGACGGCCGAAATAATGGAAACCGCCACCATGAACCAGACCGACATGTGGGCGATCAGGCGGACGGGCAGCAGCAGCCACGAGGTGAGGATCCAGTAATCCCAGCGCATGGCCAGAATGGTGGCCACGATGGAGACGATCTGCACCACCATCTTGAACTTGCCCAGCTCGCTGGCTTCAATGGTGAAGCCTTCGGAGGCGGCGATGGAACGCAGGCCGGAGATCAGGAATTCCCTGCCGATCACGATCACGGCCACCCATGCGTTGACAATCGACGGAATGAGCTGCACCAGGGCGATGTACATGGCGGCGACCATCAGTTTGTCGGCCAGCGGGTCCAGCAGCATGCCCATGGTGGTGATCTGGCCGCGGCGGCGGGCCAGGTAGCCGTCTAGACCGTCGGTAATGGAGGCGAGGATGAAGATGCCGGAAGCCAGGAGCACGCGCAGCGTGTTTTGCCGGGGGCTGAACTGGGAGGTGGTGAGAATCCACAGAATCAGCGGGATGGCTGCAATGCGAGACAGCGTAATGTAGTTCGGGAGGTTCAAGGCAGAAACGCCGCCGGAGGCTCGGCTACCTGTACCTATTCTAAACCACGGGAGCAAAAAGACTTCAGGCTACTTCTTCCCTGCCACCGTGTTCAGGCACCGGGTATAGAGATCGAGCAGGTGCGCCGCGTAGTCTTCAGCCTTGCTGTCCGTGCCGCCCGAAAAGCCCGCGCCCGCGCCCGGACCGCTGGTCTTGCCGAAGCCGGTGGTGGCGGCAATAAACTTCATCATGTCGAGGGCAATATCTTCGTTGCGCCGGGAGCCAAACAATCCTGAGAGCGGTTCCATCTGGTCCTCCATAAAATCAGTTGGGTATTGTAGATCGTGGATCAGTGCAGTTTCCGGCGCTGCTCGGCCGGATCAGAGCCTGCTTTCACGCACGCCGTCGTCCTTATAGGCCCTGACGAAGTCTTCCACGCTTTGCACGTAAACGTCGGCAAAATCCACCACGTAGCGGCGCCTCAGGATCAGCTGCTTGGCGTCTTCCAGCTCCCAGCCCATCACGCGCAGCAGGGCCAGGGTCATCATGGGCGCGCGGTGGACGCCGGCGGCGCAGTGAATGAAAACTTTGTTTTCCTTTCCGTCGTTTCCATCGTTGACGGCCTGCAGCGCGAACTCTACCGCGTTGAAAAAGACGCCGGGCGGCTTGGGCTGGAAGTCGTCATCGGTAGGATTGTGAAAGACCGTGACCGGATAGGGCTCCGCCAACGGCCGGTCGTCGAACTCAATCTGCATGTTGATGATGTGGGTAACGCCCATGCGGACCAGTTCGGACATGTTCTCGTCGTTCCAGATTCCGCCACCGACGGCTATACGGTCCGTCACCCATGTGATGTCCATAGACTCAGCTTCTAGATTACCAGAGAGAATTGGATGCAATGACCCGCTACAATGACTGGCCATGCCTACCCAGGCCGTCCAGCACGTGCGGCGCATGCGCGGAGGCGCCCAGGCACACCTGATGCGCGCTCGCGACGGTTATTTCTATATCGTGAAGTTTCAGAATAATCCCCAGCACCTGCGCGTCCTGGCCAACGAGCTGCTGGCGACACGGCTGGCCGAACGCGCCGGACTGCCGGTTCCGGTAACGGAAGTGATTGACGTGGACGAATGGCTGATCCGCAACACTCCCGAGCTGCGCATCGAACTGGCCGGCAGCACCATCCCCTGCGCTGCCGGACTGCAATTCGCCGCGCGCTACGTTTGCGATCCCACCGAAGGCCAGACCTATGACTATTTTCCCGAGAGCATGATGGCGCGGGTCAGAAACATTGCCGACTTTGCCGGTATGCTGGCGGTCGACAAGTGGCTGGGCAATGCCAACGGCCGCCAGGCGGTCTTCTGGAAAAAAGGCCGGGAAAAGAAGTACACGGCCACCTTCATCGACCAGGGCTACTGCTTCAACGCCGGTGAGTGGAACTTTCCGGACTCGGCCCTCCGCGGCGTCTACGCACGGAACTGCGTCTACCAGGAGATCAGCGGATGGGAGTCGTTCGAGCCCTGGCTGGCGCGCATCGAAAACTTCAATCCGGAAGTAATCCGCGAAACCGCGGAGGCCATTCCCCCGGAGTGGATATCGAACGACTGGCCGGCACTGGAAAAGCTGGTGGAGGAGATCATTGAGCGCCGGAGCAAAGTCCGCGAACTGATTGCGGCCTTCCGCAACTCGGCGCGCCAGCCGTTCCCGCGATGGGCCGGCGAAACGCAGGCTGCCGGCGTGAGGACCTGAATCATGAATCAACTCGAGAAGTGCAATTTCTTTCTGCTGCGTTACGTGCCGGACGCCGTGAAGAACGAGTTCGTCAACATCGGGCTGGTGCTGCTGCCGCCGGCCGGCAACCCTGAAGTGCGGTTCGCCCGCGATCTCTCCCGCGTGCACTGCCTGGATCCGCAGGCCGATCTGGAGGTGCTGGAAGCCTTCGAGTCCGACCTGCGCAGCAAGCTTCACGAAGCGAACGGCGACCGCGAGTTCATTCTCAGGAAAATCCGGGATTCTTTTTCCAACGCGCTGCAGCCTTCGGAGTTCAAGGCCTGCGTGGCGGAGTCGGCGGCGCAGGAGGCCGACGCCCTGGCTCGACTGTACCTTGAGCCCGCTCAGCATCCGCGCGAGCGGCGCGAAGCCGGCGGACGCCAGGCCATTCTCGATCAGATGCACCGTGATTTTGAAGCTGCCGGCGTGTGGAGGTTGATGCGCCGGCAGATCGCTGTTGCCGACTACGCCGGCACTCGCGATCCCTTAAAGATCGATTGCGGTTACGCCAGCAATGGGTCGATCAAGCTCTTTCACGCTTTGGCCATCGGCAACGACATGAGCAGCGTAAATTCGGCCAAGGTTCTCGCGTTCAGCTTTCCGGCGCTGGCTGACGGAATAAGACGCGGAGAGAACAAGCAGGCCCAGCTGACGGCGATCGTCGAAGACAATCTGGCGCGCGGCGAGGAACTCATCGGCTTTGCCCTGGAGACTCTGCAGCGACAGCAAATCCAGGTGTCACCCATCGCGCAGATGGGAAGCATCGCGGCGCAGGCGGCGCAGGAGTTGCGCGTACGCTAAAAGCGCGATGCGGGGATGTCGGCTTTACTTCTTCTCGCACTTCACTGGCTGGTCCCTCTCTTTGCCCCATCCGAACGCCCGGAAGCGGTCGCCTTCAATAATTTTAGTGCGAACGCCGTCGATGGTGGCTGGAATAGGCGCGCGAGCCACGCCTTTCACTACGTAAATCACCAGCGCAGTTTCGGCGGGATTATCGTCACTGCGGCCAACGCCCGCTCCCTGGATTCCCGCCTGGGACATCAGCTCAGTCACATGAGCTTCCTTGATCGCGGTGGTCGAGTCGATGTCCTGGCGGCTCAGCACCGGCCATCTTCCGCTGGCTTCCTGCTCGCTGGAGACCACCACGGTCCGCACGCCATCGACGACCGCCGGAATCGGAGCGCTGGTCGGTCCGGAAACATGAATCAGCAGCGCGCCCTCTCCCGGACTGTCGCTGCTGGCGCCGACTTCAACTGAAGTCAACGCAGGATCCTGCATCAGCGCGGCCGTCTGGCGCTGGCGAACGGCGGAGACTCGCGCCCGCTCCTGCGGCGACAGCGTGGCGGAATTGGCGGTCAACCGGCCCGCGGTTCCGGCGACCGCGCTGCAGCTCACAGCATGATCTCCCCCGCCAACAATAGTCGGAGTACCGGAGATGTTGAACTCGGGCCGCGCCAGCACCAGTTGAATCGGGCTGCCTACGGTATTGGTGCTGCTTCCGGCAAAGAGCAGCGCAACCGGGCGAGCAGTATCGGAGGTGACGATGAGCGATCCCGAGTCGCCAGCCGCGGAGAAACTTCCGCCATTGATCGCCACCTGGCCGGTAAACATCGAGGTAAACGCCGTGGCGCCTCCACAGGAAGCGGCGTAAGCCACTCCAAAACTGGCGTTGATGGCCTGCAGCGTAGAGCAGGTCAGCCCGCTGCTGCGTCCCACCTTGGCCACTCCTTCGTTGGTCATGAGCACAGTGTTGGGATCGGCCAAAGTCGCCGAAGGCGGGGCAGCGCTGATGCTCGCTCCGCTGACCGCGCCCAGATCGAGAATGCTGCCGCTGGTGTCCACCTCCAGTGCCACCACCTTGGCTATAGCCGCATCCGTGTTACTGGGCGCCGGGCCGGTGCACGGATTCCCATTGCAGGGATTTGGCTTGATGGCAGCCGCCGCCGTGAGATTCGCAACTGTGGTTCCCGCGCTGCAGTTATTGTCGATCAGCCCCGGCTGTCCGATGGCGTCGCCCTTGGTTCCCGTGTCCGATTTGTCGAGCACGTGATTGTTGCTGAGGATGAAGAAATTTCCCGTCCCGCTCTGGATCAGGCTGCCCAGCGTGCCCGAGCAACAGGTGATGGTCTTTCCGCTGGTGGCCGAGTCATTGACATTGCCTCCGCTGGTGCCCAACTGCACCGGAGGCGTCTCCCTCGAGGAATTATTTACCACCACCGCGCTGCCGCTGCCGGTCACGCTGGAGTTGGACTGCGAGGTCGCCGTGATGGCGACCGACTTGCCGGAGTCGAATGGATTGGGGGCAGTGTACAGCCCGCCTGCGCTAATCGTGCCCGTGGCGCTGCTGCCGCCTGCCACTCCGTTCACACTCCAATTGACGGTGGGCGGCGTGCCGGTAGCGGCGGTCGCCGTAAACTGTGCCGTCCCGCCAAAGGGTACGACCGCCGGATTCGCGCAGCCTGTTCCGGTCTGTGCGCACACGGTAAGTGCACCGCCGCTGGGAGTGGGTGTTGGCGTGGGCGGGCCGGAGGTTGACTTGGAACCGCCACAACCGATCACGGTCCCAAGCAAGGCAAGCGCGCAGAATGGTTTGAGCATACTTCTATATCCGACTCTGGTTTTACTGAAAAAGTTGCTCACCTTGTAAGGCTTTCCTTTACAAGCGATTAGACAAAGGGCGCCGGTCTACCGAAGTGGCGTTTCGGTCTGGAAGTGGCGTGTGGCTAAGAATCGCGCTGCAGTTGGTTATCCAATATCTTCGTCGAAATTCTCCAGGTATTCGCGCACCGCGACCATGAACTGGTCGGCCTCGGCGCCGTCAATGATGCGGTGATCGTAGCCCAGCACCAGGCGAATGATGCTGCGCACCGCGATGGAATCGTTTCCATCCTGGTCGGTCACCACTACCGGCTCCTTGAAGATGCCGCCCATGCCCAGAATCGCCACTTGCGGCTGCAGGATGATGGGCGTGCCGAACTGCGGACCATAGATTCCCGGGTTGGTGATAGTGATGGTCCCGCCCTGGACATCGTCGGGCACCAGCTTTTTGCTGCGCGCGCGCTCGCCCACGTCAGTGATGGCGCGCTGCAGGCCGACGAAGCTCAGATTCTCCGCGCCCTTGACCACTGGCACAATGAGTCCCCACTCCAGCGCCACGGCAATGCCGATGTTCACGTTCCTGTGGTACTGGATGCCGTCGCCCACCACCGATGAATTCACCACCGGCTTTTTGCGGATGCCGTGCATCAGCGCCTTGGCGATGAAGGGCATGAAGGTCAGCTTGACCCCGTTGCGCTCTTCCCAGCCCTTGCGCACCTTTTCGCGGAACTTGACGACGCGCGTCATGTCCACCTTGAACACCGTATGCACGTGCGCGCTGGTGCGCTTGGATTCCACCATGCGCTCGGCAATCTTCTTGCGCATGGGAGTCATGGGTACCAACTCGCCGGCCAGCTCGGAGCGCGACGGCGCTGCAGGCGGCGGAGTCGCCGGGCGTTGTGCGGGCGGAGCCTGTAACGGCGCCGGAGCGGAAACGCGGGCTGGCGGCGCGGAAGAAGCGGCCTGCCGTTGCGGCGGCGCCGCCGACGGCCCGTGCTGCCCAACGAAATTCAGGATGTCGTTCTTGGTAATGCGCCCGCCCATGCCGCTTCCCGAGAGCCCCGCCAGATCGACGTTGTTTTCCCGGGCAATACGGCGCACCAGCGGCGATGAGCGCTGGCGTTCGCTGGAAGGTGGGGCAACCGCTTGCTGCGGAGGCGCTGTCCGCTGGACCGGTGGTGCCGGCTGCGGCTCACGCGCAGGCGGAGCTGAAGGCCTCGCCGGAGCCGCCTGCGGAGCGGAGCTCGGCTTGGGGGCGCCCGATCCGCCGATCACCGCTACCACGGTGTTCACCTGGACGGTGCTTCCCTCTTTGGCCTTGATCTCGCTCAGCACACCGCTGGCTGGCGCGGGAATCTCGGCGTCAACCTTGTCGGTGGAGATCTCAAACAGCGGCTCATCGCGCTGTACCTTGTCGCCGACTTTCTTCAGCCACTTGGTGATTGTGCCTTCAAAAATCGATTCCCCCATCTGGGGCATGACAACGTCAGTCGCTGGTCCGCCGCCGGAGCCGTTGGGACCGCTAGCCGCCTGCACTGGGGCGGCTTTCTCGGTTACCGGAGGCTGCTGTGCGGCGGGAGCTCCATCCGCCTGGGGAGTGGCCCTGCTGGTGGAAGGAGGTGGGGCTGTAGCCTTGGCCTCCGGGGTGGGCGTAGCCGCTGCCGCTGCCCCATCGCTGTCGATAACGCCGACTACGGTGTTGACCTGGACGGTGGCGCCTTCCTTGACCTTGATCTCGCGTAGGACGCCCGCCGCCGGAGCCGGAATCTCGGCGTCAACCTTGTCGGTAGAGATCTCAAACAGCGGCTCGTCGCGCTGCACTTTGTCACCCGGCTTTTTCAGCCACTTGGTGATGGTGCCTTCAAAAATCGATTCCCCCATCTGGGGCATTACAACGTCGGTAGCCATGAATCCCTTCCACGCAGCTCTATCGGCTCACGGGAGCAACACATGATTATAAATCAGCGCAGGAGGCTGGGAAGGCCGCGAGAACTCTCAGGATTCTCAAATCATGGTTTTCAAATCATCGGATGCCGCTCAGGTTTTTCCGTGCTCGTAGTACGCGCCCATGATGATGCCGATGTCGACCGCCGAATTTGCGTCCAGGTCGACAAACTCAAATCCCGCGTAATCCTGGCCGGCTGAGCGGGGACGCGCGTTCACGGTTACGCGGATGTTCTCCAGCGGATCGTGGATGGTGAAATTGTAAATCTTGTTGTCCTGGCTGTAGTCGCGGTCGGGTTCCATGGAGAAGCCGCCGCGCGCCAGCTGGCGCAGCAACCCGGCTTTCTTCCCGGTGACGTGGTAGACCACTACCTGGGCTTCCTGGGAAATATCAACGCGCTCGAACCTGCGCCGGTTGGCTTGTTCGGAAGAATGTTCGCTCACTGCACCTGCTCCCCAAAGGCACTCACGGGATCGATATCAACGGGCACGTCCTTGATGCCGGACAGCGCAGATTTTAACTCAGCCGGCATCGATCCGTACTTGCTGAACCATTGCTCAGCGCGGTTCCGGTCCCCTGTGGCTTCAATCTCCAGCAGTTCGGAGCCCAGGGTGGCCAGGGCGTCGTGCATCTTGGCGTAGTCGATAGCGTACTTGCCACTCGCTTTATCGCGGGTAATCGCTCCCTGCTCGGAAAGATAGTTAAACTCCATCATCTCGGCGCGGCCATGGGCCTCGGCCACGCCGAAGCGGACGGTGCGAAAGATCCCGGCCACATGCGACGCGTAGACCTCCGCAGCTCCGGACTTGGGAAAAACGCCTTTATCCATCAGCCAGGTCAGCGAGAGCAGGCCCACGATGTCAGCCTTGGCTTCCTCCAGTCCGCCATACACCGGGCCCAGCGACTCGCGGATGTCGGCGCGGCCGGCTGCCGTACGCGCATACGCCGGTCCCAGCGCGTGGCAGATCTCGTGGAGAAGCACCGCCGTGAGGTAGCCGTCCATGGAGGCCTGGGCCGCCTGGTCATCCCGCATGAGCAGCCGGGCGATCGGCAGCACCACGTTGTTCACGCGTGCATCCATGAAATTCTTGAAGAAGATCTTCTTCGAGCCCTTCTCCTGGTGAATGCGTGGATCGTTGGGCAGATTGTCGGCCACGGCCTGATAGCCGTGGCGCAGATCGCCGCCGCGGAACGGTGTTTCCATGACTTCGATGGGGCTGCTGTGCCCCTCAAGCGAAGGCTTGTCTTCCGGCTGAAGCGGCAGCGCCGCCTGCATCTCCGGGACGTACTGCATGTAGGTGGCGACGCGCGCGCTCTCCTGCTGGTTGCGGATCATGACCGCTGCGCCGTAGGAGGTCTTTACTCCCAGCACGCCATCGAGATACGTTTCATAGGGAGCGAAGATGACGTCGAACTTGGGATCTTTCAGGTCCAGCCACGCCAGGTCGCTCTGGTAGTAGTCGTCGGTGAGCAGGGCCGCAGCCCGAAGCCGCAGAAAATTCGCGAAGGCGGGATCGGTGCTCATGGCAGCGGCTTCACGTAGCGCCAGCGCCGCCGGCTTCAGCCACGGCGCGTACTCCACGTGATAGGGGACGGCAATCAGCTCCGCTCCCTTGCGCTTGATCACCGTGAATGGGCTGTAGATCTGATCTTTCATTGCCGGGTGCTTGCCGACGTAGTCTTCAATTTCCTGGCGCGTCATGCCCTGCGGGTAGAGGGAGCGGCCAGGATAAAAAGGATCGCTGCCTACAAAAGGCGCATTGTCTTCGAGCAGATTGAAGCGGCTCCCATTGATCATCAGGAAGCGGCGCAGCTTCTGGGCCATCACCTGGTTGCAGCCGGTCAAACGCACATAAAGCGCCACCCCCTTGGGGTCGCTCTGCCGCCAGAAGATGCTGTCCAGATAGCGCGCAGCCTCCACCAGCTTGTAGACCATCTTTTGTTCCTGCGGACTCAAGCCCACTACGCTGAAAGGCATGGAGACCAGCTTGAACTTGGCAACTTCGGCCGTCAGGTCGCCGTGGATGGGCTCGGAGATCACACACTTGTCGGCTGTTTTCGGCGCCGGGGCGGCACGACGCCCCGCCTGCGCGAAGATCGATGAAGATAAAGAGAAAAATGCCGCCGAGGAAAACAGAAGAATCAGGAAGCGTCTTCTCATTTGCTCAAGATTGTACAGGAACAGATCGCCGTGATCGTACGTGACCGCCGTGATCGCACGTGATACGAAGACCGAAAGACAGCCGGATCAATGCCAGCGGAGGCATGGTTTTGGTTATGCGCGATTTGGCGATTTCGCGCGATTGCGGCGCTGTGCAGCAACGTCACCAGCTTGAGCCTGGTTGTTTATGATGGAGGCATGCCGGCAGTCCCCAATTCCCAGTCGCTGCTGATCGACGCCGACGATACGCTCTGGGAGAACAACATCTACTTCGAGCAGGCCATCGCCGAATTCATGCGCATGCTCAACCATCAGGAGATGTCGCACACCGAGGTGCGCCTTTTCCTGAACCAGGTGGAGCGCGAAACGATTCTGGAACGCGGTTACGGCTCGCACAGCTTCGCTCATTCCCTGGTGAAGTGCTTTGAGCGGCTGGCCAGGCAGCCGGTTACGCCGGAACTGCACGAGTTCGTCTGGGGCTTCGCTCATCGCGTCTCGACCTCCGACCTCGAGCTGATCGATGGCGTCCCCGAAACGTTGGAGTACCTCAGGAACCGCCATCACCTGGTTCTGATGACCAAGGGCAACTTCACCGAGCAGTCAGGCAAGGTCGAGCGTTCGGGACTGAAAGAGTTCTTCGCCGCCGTGGAGATTGTGGCCGAGAAGGATCCCAGGACATACAAGGAGATCGTCGGCAAGTACGAACTGGAACCACAAAGTACGTGGATGGTCGGCAATAGCCCGCGGTCCGACATCAATCCTGCTCTCGCGGCCGGCATCAATGCCGTCTTCGTGCCCCACGACAATACCTGGGTTCTGGAGCACGAAGAGGTAAGCCCCGCGCCCGATGGACTTTGTTTGCTGCAGGTAGGGCGGTTCCGCGAGTTGCGCGAACACTTCTGATTCCAGCCTGACTATTTTCCGTTCATGAAGCTCAACATGGCCCGCACCACGGTTTCGTCCCCGGAAGCGGTGTTGAGCATGGCGTGATAGACCGGCAGGTTGGGCCATTCCACGTGGAAGTAGCTCTTGATGAAGGCGGCGCGCTCGCGGTCCACAGTATCCACCAGTGAAATCGCTTCCTTTTCCCGTGTTCCCTGCGCGTGCAGGCGGCGGACCTTGTCGGCTTTGGGGGCATAGAGGAAAAAGCGCAGTGTGTCCTTGCGGTCCTGAAGAAAGTGCTGTGAGCCACGGCCCACGATCACGCAGTTGCCCTCCTCGGCGGCACGAAGGACCACGCGCTCGGAGATGCGCACGATGCTGTCGGCATCGAGAGCATGCAGCGGGTCGTCTACGTTGGCACTGCCCTCGTAGCTGCCGCGGGCGAAGGACTTGAGCAGGCGATAGTAGAGCGAGTCGCGGCGCTCCTCGCGCTCTTCCACGGCGTTGTGGTGGCAGTGCGCCAGGCGGGCGACCTCGCGCGTCAGCTCCTGGTCCCAAAGCTTCCAGCTCAACCGTTGCGCCAGCTGCTGGGCGATCTCCGGCGCTCCGCTGCCGTACTCACGCTCGATGGTAATGATGCGAGTCACGTTGCCGCCAGAGCCGCCGGTTTCGGCTTGCCCGGCGGGAGGGCTGGAAAAGACGCCACCATGTTAGATGCAGCCAATCAATCCAGCAACTTGCCGGGATGCGCCACTTTCCGCCGGCCCGGCTCTTAAGCTTTCCCTCATTACCTTTGTAATCTTTTCCCAGTACCAAAGGCGTACTACTCTCATAACACCAGGTACATGAACTGCAGTGCCAGTTAGTGGGGAGAAGATGACAGAAGCAGCAATGCAAGAGGCGCAGGACGCCTTTGGCAAGATGGTGTCCGGCCAGGTGGCTCGAGCTACGGCTGAGCTGAACCGGCTGGATGATCTGCTGAAGGCGGGCCGCGTGGATGCGCGAGTGCTTAGCGAATTTCGCTCGGCCGTAGACCGGATCAGAACGTCAGGATGGCAGGTACAGGTCTGGCTGGAGGGCGATGAGCGGGCTTTGTCGGTCCTGATTATGGAAGAGCGCGTCCGCGCGGCCACCCGGCTCGCGGGGCAGTTGGCCGGCGAGATTGCGGGATTTGGCCGGGAGCTGTTGGGGCTGGGCTCTCTGAGAGACGCCCTGGCCAAGCTGGATCGCGTATTGGCCGGCCGCGAAACCTCAGCCCCGCGTCGATAGCGCAATAACCTTACTTAATGGCCGGCGGTGGGGGCGGAAGCACCTGTCCCGCCGGTATTGTCGCCGGCACCGGCACAAATTGCTGCGCAGTCCCTTCCGGGAACTGCTGCAGGAACTTTTCGCAGACACCGAGAAACTCACCCGAGAAGTTGTCGATCTTTAGCGGCCGGATGGGATTTCCTGCCATCGCCCAAACGACGAGTCCCGAGAGAATCAGAGCAACGGTGACCAGGGCTATGATCCCGCCGTCGATGTTGAACTGCGCCAGGATGAAGGCGTCGGCAATGCCCACCAGGGGCAGAACCCACGTCAGTGTGACCACGATGCTGCGCCGCTGTCGGTGCTGCACGCACAAGGGCACGGTCACCTTCATGCCTTTGCGGACCACCACGGCCACGATCACATAAACCAGCACTCCGAGAAGGATGGTCAAGTAAAACGCCGGGGCATGCCAGTAGTACCACTTGGTGAGCGGCTTGCCGTCGGCTGGGGCGCCGCAGCGAATGCACGTGGCAGGCGGCAGGATCACCGCCTGTCCCATGGCGGGCATGGGCAGGATCAGCCGGGATTGTTGACGAACGATTGCCGGCGCTACCGGTGCAGGCGCGTATGCGGCCATGAAGTTTCTCCCTCGGCGAAGGCTGCCAGATCATAGTACGGAACCGTCGCAAGGCCGCTGGAAAAGATGTATCCGAGGGCTATGGCCCGGCGGTTACCGGGTGGGCCCAGTAGCGATTCCTGGCCAGGACGCTTGCCTTCCCCGGTTGCCGCAGTCGCACGCGGATTTCGTGCAGCCCGGGGCGGGGATCTTTAGGCTCAAAGCTCAGCAGGTAGCGGTTGCGCAGGTGGTTGGTGAACTCCATCATGCGGGCTTCAAATCCGGCGTGCGACTTGAATAGCTCGTATTCGCCGCCGGTCATGGCGGCGATGCTCCTGGGCGAATTCTTGCGCAGGGCCTGTGCCGCCATCACCACCAGCCGCTGCAGGGGGATGGCGCCGCGCTCGCTGCCGTCGGGCAGGACCTCGCCGCGCACAATTTCATCCTGCCGGGTGGCGTCAAGCGGGGCCACGGGATGGCCCTTGCCGCTGTCGCCGCGCATGTTGTCCAACACCTCGGAGAGAACAGGTGAAAAGGCCAGGGTATACACGAGAATGTTGCCGTCCGTGATGGCGCGAACCGTTTCTTCCACGCTGACTACGTGGCTGCCGTGATCTCGCGTCTCGCTGACCAGCAGCAGCACGCGCTGCCGCTCCGGAGGTTCGCGCCGGAGAATCGCCGCGGAGTAGGCCACGGCATCGCGGATCACTGCGCCGTGGTCGCCGGAAGTAAGACGCGAGATATCGGCGGCGATCAGCGCCCCGTTGGTGGTGAAGGGCTGCTTGACTTCGATCTGGCTGTCAAAGGTGACGATGGCCGCGCGGTTGCGCCCGTCGCTCAGGATGGGCTGCAGCATGGTTCCCAGGCTGCGAATCCTCGGCAGTTCAGCCTGCGCCGTCCGCCCCAGCTGAAGTACGATTACCAGAGAGATGGGCGCGGGTTCCGGCTCTTCATCGAGACGAAGCGGCTGCTCCACCCCGTCGTCTTCCACGATGAAATCTTTGGCCTGCAGTCCGTAAACCAACCTGCCGTCTTTGTCTTTGACCAGCACCGGGACCTGCACCAGGTTGGTCTGGGTGCGGAGCGTCGGCTCCTGGCCGGGCTGGGCGGAAGCGGCCTTAAACAGGGCCACGAAGACGACAAAAGTGAGCGCTGCCGTTTTGCCCCAAAGATCGTACATAAAAGACGAACGGTGGTGTTGGAGAGTCTTGCCCAGAATTTAAAAACCGCGAGCAGGCTTGATTCCTCGCCCGACAATGGCCGGAACCAGTTCTCGGCCTTGCCGGTTGACCGTTGGAGTAGAATCTCGGGTATTTAAGAACGCTGAATTTCTCTATTCAGACCAATTTTTTATTTTTAATTGATTGGAACGTCCTGGCCCTGCCCGCCACCATAGTCCAGAGCCCAGTCACACAATTTAGTCCGTCATCCGTTTTGGATCGTCCGGTAGTGAGCGCGTAAATTCTGCTCGCCGGCACACATTTGTCGTCACGCAATTCTGGTTCGTCGATGCAGTGAGCTCGTGCACGTCAAATTTTGCACGTCCAAGGAGGAGTCTTGTGAAGATGATGGTCCTGGCAAGAAAGATTTTCTGGATGATGTGTGCGGTGCTGGCTTGCGGTGCGGCGCAGGCGCAAATCCGCGTGGACGAGGCGCGGATCGGCTGTCTCGATATTCAGACCACGCCCAACCTGACGGCGCTGGTAGCGGCCGCGTGCAACGGCAAGATGTCATGCTTTTACAAAGCGCCCACGCCCGACCAGTACACGCGCGCCGGAGTGCGGGCGGCCACCCGCACGTTCTGCACGCAGGCCATGGAGATCCGCTACCAGTGCGGCAGCGGTCCCATCAAGACCATCACCGTGCCCGGCGATGCCTGGACCCACGGCCCGGCGGAGTTGTTGTGCGAGGCTCCGACGCCGGCCGGCACGCCGCAGCCCGATACCATCACCATCGCCCGGGCGAGGATCGGCTGTCTCGACCTCCAGACCGCGCCCAACCTCACGGAGATAGTGGGGCGAGCGTGCAACGGCAGAAAGACCTGCGCTTTCAAAGCGCCCTCGCCCGACGAGTACACGCGCGAAGGAGTACGCGCCGCCACGCGCACCTTCTGCACCCAGGCGATGGAGATCGTCTTCCAGTGCGGGCACAACGATTTTCAAACCATTACCGTGCCCGGCGACGCGTGGAACCAGCCTCCGGCGCAGATGTTTTGCGAAGGTGCGGGCGGGCCACAACCGCTGCCGCCAGATGCCAGCGGACGGCTGCGCGGATGGGTTGATCTGCACACGCACCCCCTGGCCAACCTCGGCTTCGGCGGCAAGCTGCTCTACGGCGGAGCCGATGTGGGCTCGCTGCTTCCGGCCGACCCGGACTGCCATCACAACGTGCGCGCTACCAGCGAGCAGCAGGCGCTGGGACATGACAAGTCGACGCACGGCGGGCACGACTTCATCAGTAATCCCTGCGGCGACGAGCTGCGCAAGCTTGTGATCCATGGGCTGCAAAGCGGTCTGAACGGCGCCGACGAGTCCGAGGACGCGTTGGGCTATCCCTCTTTCGCCGAGTGGCCGGTGTGGAACGACCTGACTCACCAGAAGATGTGGGTGGAGTGGATCCGCCGCGCCTATGACGGCGGATTGCGGGTGATGGTGGCGCTGGCCGTCAACAACAAGACGCTGGGCGACATGACGGCTGGACCCGGCGATTACGCAACCGACGACAAGACCTCGGCCGACCTGCAGATCGGCGAGATCAAGGGCTTCGTGGGGCGTCACCGCGACTTCATGGAAGTGGCTTACAGCTCGGCCGACGTGCGCCGCATCGTCTCCGCCAACAAGGTGGCGGTGGTGGTGGGCATTGAGGTAGACCACATCGGCAACTTCCAGACCACGCAGAACCCCGCCGTGCCCGCGGAAGGCGTGGCGATTGCCGAGATTCGTCGCCTGTACCAGGAGGGCGTACGCTACATCTTCCCCATCCACGTGCTGGATAACGCCTTTGGGGGAACCGCGGCTTACGTCAACCTGTTTAACGTCTCCAATGTGCGCGAGTCGGGGCATCCCTACCACCTGGTCTGCGCCGCTCCCGGCGACAACATCACCTACCGCTACGACAACAATTCGCTCGACGCCAAGCTGGTGCTGACGCAGCTGGCCAAGAGCGGCTTCGCCGTGACCTCGATCACGCCGCCGAACTGCGCTGCGGGCGTGGGCGAGAAGAACTCCCAGCCGCTGACGCCGCTGGGCGTGGCCGCCATTAAAGAAATGATGCGGCTGGGAATGCTGATCGACATCGACCACATGTCGCAGGCCGCGGCCGACCAGGCGCTGCAGCTGGCCCAGGAATTCCACTATCCGGTGAACAGCGGCCACAATGGAGTGCGCGGAGCCGCGGGAGCGGAGACACAGAATGAACGATCATTCCGCGTCGACCAGTACGCCACGATCGGCAGGCTGCACGGCATGGCCGGTGTCGGCAGCGGCGGCCTGAACGCAGTGCAGTGGCTGGCGCTCTACAACCGCGTGATGCAGGCGATGGGCGGAGGCAGCGTGGTGGGCGGCTTCGGGACCGATACCGACGGGTTTGCCCCAGGCATGAAGGCGCGCGGCTCCAGCCTGCAATATACCGCCGCCTTCCCAGCCAGCCGCGATGGCACCAAAACCTGGAACTACAATCATGACGGCGTGGCCCACTACGGCATGTTGTGGGACTTCCTGCAGGATGTACGCACTCTGCCCGGCGGCGCGGCCATGGTTGACGGCAACTTCATGTACGGGGCCGACTATTTCTTCCACACCTGGCAGGCGGCGGAAGGCGCGGCGGCGGGGGTGAGATAAGGATTGGCGGAAAGGCCAAAAAAGCTGCTCTTCGGAAAGAGAAATCCGGGGCTGAAAGCCCCGGATTTAAGTCTCCCTTACGCGGCCCTGAAGGGCCGCTCTTTCACCAGTTACGTTCCCTCGCTCCAACTGGCCAGATACTCTTCCTGTTCCGGAGTGAGGCGGTCGATCTTCACGCCCATGGATTCCAGTTTGAGCCGGGCGATTTTCTTGTCCAGCTCTTCGGGAACGGGATACACCTTGCGCTCCAGCGACTTGTGGTTCTTCACCAGGAACTCGCAGGAAAGCGCCTGGTTGGCAAAGCTCATGTCCATCACCGAGGCCGGATGGCCTTCGGCGGCGGCCAGGTTGATGAGGCGGCCTTCGCCGAGGAGATAAATCTTGCGGCCGTCTTTCAGGGCGTACTCGTCGACAAAGTCGCGGGTCGGGCGCTTGGAAGAAGCCATTTTCTCCAGCGCGGGGATGTCGATCTCCACGTTGAAGTGGCCGGAGTTAGCCACCACTGCGCCATTCTTCATCTGCTCGAAGTGGTCCTTGCCGATCACGTTCTTGTTGCCGGTGACGGTGACGAAGAAGTCGCCGATCCTGGCGGCTTCCAACATGGACATCACGCGGAAGCCATCCATGACCGCCTCAATGGCTTTGGTGGGATCGATCTCCGTGATGATGACGTCGGCGCCCATGCCGCGCGCGCGCGAAGCCAGGCCGCGCCCGCACCAGCCGTACCCGGCGATGACGAACTTGGAGCCGGCGATGAGCGAGTTGGTGCAGCGGATCACGCCGTCCATGGTGGACTGTCCGGTGCCGTAGCGGTTGTCGAACATGTGCTTGGTCAGCGCGTCATTGACGGCGATGATGGGATAGCGCAGCGCGCCATCTTTGGCCATGGCCCGAAGCCGGATGACGCCGGTGGTGGTTTCTTCAGTACCGGCGATGATGCCTTCCACCACATCCTGGCGCTTGGTGAGAGCGGTGGAGACGAGATCGGCGCCGTCATCCATGGTGAGGTGCGGCTTGTGATCCAGTGCGGAGAGGATGTGTTTGTAGTAGGTCTCGTTGTCCTCGCCCTTGATGGCGTGCACGGAGATGTTGAAGTCGCGCACCAGCGATGCCGCCACATCATCCTGGGTGGAGAGCGGGTTGGAGGCGCACAGCACCACGTCGGCACCGCCGTCGCGCAGCGTGACCGCCAGGTTGGCGGTCTCGGTGGTGACGTGCAGGCAGGCCGAGATGCGGATGCCCTTGAGCGGCTGGTTCTTGATGAATTCCTTGCGAATGCTTTGCAGCACCGGCATGGACTGGTTGGCCCACTCGATGCGCCGCTTGCCCATATCGGCAAGCTCAATATTTTTAATATCAAATGAAACTTGACTCATTACGGATGTCGACATTTTGTCTTATTTTCCTTTGGCGTATTAGCCATTCTCTAGAAGTTTAATTCGCGTATTCGCGTTAACTTGTCCGCCGTGGCGGATTCGCGGCCAAAAAGACTTTTGCTTTTCACTTGGCCGCATTGGCTTTTGACCCGGACTGGGCCGTGGCCTTTTCCCGCAACTGTGCAGCCTTGTCGGTTGCCTCCCAAGTAAAGTCCGGATCTTTGCGGCCAAAGTGTCCGTAGGCAGCCGTCTTCTTATAGATCGGGCGCCGCAGTTTTAAGGACTCAATGATCCCCTTGGGTGTGAGAAGGAAATTTTCACGCACCAGGCTCTCCAGCCGGTCCTCTGAAAATTTTCCCGTGCCAAACGTGTCAATCAGCACGCTCACCGGCTCTGCCACGCCAATGGCATAAGCGAGTTGCACCTCCACGCGGTCCGCCAGGCCGGCAGCCACAATGTTCTTGGCGATGTAGCGCGCCATGTAGCAGGCTGAACGGTCCACCTTGGTCGGGTCTTTGCCGCTGAATGCTCCGCCACCATGGCGTCCCATGCCCCCGTAAGTGTCCACAATGATCTTGCGTCCGGTCAGGCCTGTATCCCCCATCGGGCCACCCACCACAAACCGCCCGGTAGGATTGATGTGGTACTTGGTGTCTGCATCCAGCAGATGAGCCGGTATCGATGCCTGAATCACGTGTTCCAGAATCTCAGCCCGCAGGGTCT
>DATGHX010000002.1:0-103049 GCA_035307585.1 Candidatus Angelobacter sp. | reverse complement strand
AGTTGACTGCCAACCTGCAGAAGCTTCTGCCGGCAGGCACAAGTCCGCAACAGGCGTGTTCCGGTTTCAAGAACTTGGGTGAGTGCGTTGCCGCGATTCATGTGTCCCACAACTTGGGAATTCCGTTTTCGGACTTGCAGGGCAAGCTGATTGGATCGAATTCTGAAAGCCTCGGCAAAGCCATTCATGATTTGAAGCCTGACGTGGATGCCAATGCCGAAAAGAAGAAAGCTGAGCATCAGGCGAAAGACGACATGAACGGATCCACGAGCTGAGATTCGCTCGGCGACTCAAGTCATGTTGAAATGGATTTGAGTAAGATGCTCGATTCAAGCATGCCGTTCAGGGCAACGAAACGTGCACCGATAAGGCCATCCGCGTAATTTTGGCGGACGGCTTTGCCTTGCAGTTTGTCCGCTGTCCCAGATGTCGACCATAGAATGGTGCGTCCGGATCAACCGGCAGTGATTGGTGACCTCCGCCCATGCACTCCCAGGAAGAGGAAAAAGGTACTCAGTCCGGAACGTCGCTAGGAGATCGCACGAAAAGCGGCACTCGCCAGGTGGGAAAAGAAAACACCAGACATGAGTCCTCCCGCCGGGAGAGCGTGACATGGCGGTCGTGTTTGGCGTATCCTTTGGACCTGATCGCTTTGAAGGACGGTTGATTGTGCTGGTTGTGCTACATCTGTGCTACAGGAAAATTGCCTATTCCTCGTAAGTGATTGAATTACCAGTTATCGGAGAGGTGGCCGAGTGGCTGAAGGCGGCGGTTTGCTAAACCGTTTGCTTCAAAAACCCTGGCCCTGAACACAGCGTAAAACTAAACCGTTTGCTTGGCAGCTCCCGGTTAATCTCTAACTAGCCCGCAGTTCAAGCTGTTCCCGTTCGGCGAAATGCTTCAGCGCCATGCGGATGATGTCAGAAGCCTTCCGAAGATTGTGTTTGGTCAGCCCTTCTTCGATCAGATCCTGCTCAGCCGGGGAAGCGATGAACGTAATTTTCTTTTCGCCGGGCTTTAACTTGCCTGCCTTAGAATTGCGCTTCACAGTTAGAGATATTACTCGATTATCGGATATTGTCAATAGCCTTGTTGAAATTAAATTAGCCACAGAATCAGCAACTTGCAATTTATCCGGCATCTTCCACCGCCTCTCCGCCGTCCTGTGCAAAACGCGATGGCTTCCGCGCCGGGTCTTCTTCCAGCGTGTTTAAGGCATCATACATGATGTCCTGCTCGGCCTGGAGGTATCGCTGCCGCATCCTAGAATTGGGACGCCAGCCCAGGACCTTATCCACTACCTCCATGGTCAGACGCCGGTTGCTCATCAGGTGCGTGGCCGCTGAAACGCGGGCATCGTAGCATCTGGCCTTAGCCTTATGTTTCTTTTCTGGATGCTGTCTGATCCACTCGGCACGGATTGCAACCCAGGTGTGGTGAAGCGTAGTCATCGGTTTATCAAACGCTCCATGGCGGTTTACGAGATGCGACCGGTGCGGCAAGATGTAGTCGTTGCGATCCACGGCCCCTAGATCGTCAGCGCGGCGCATCAGCCACTGGAACGATTCTATGACTGAATGCACCACAGTGATAAAGCGAAGCCGGCGCTGATTCTTGGCCCCGCGGACCACACCTACTTTCCCCGCTTCTTCGTCCACATCGCGGCGGCGGACCTTGAATAGCTCACCTGGCCCAAAGCCGGAGCGATACATGATCAATAGGCAATGCCCCGCCAGCGTCCACAGCATATTGGGAGAAGGTTCGCCCAGCTTGCGCCCGTGTGCGTCTCTGGGCACCGGCCCGGCGAATGCAATCTTAAGGATCTCCCGCTGATCCTCGCGCGTCAGTAACATCCCCGAACCTTCGATGGGCACAGGGAGATGCTTGAATCGTTTCTTGATTCGCTCCCAGGTATCGATCTCTTTGAGCAGCGGTTTTAGCGCGCCATTGATTTCATTTCGAATACGAACATTTGAAGCGCGGTGAGCATAGCTATCTGGCGCGTGGGCGATCTTGCAGGTGCGGCAGACCGCTTCGCCAGCTTCAGTCGGCATGGTGCGATGGTCGGCTTCTTTGGACCGCCAGAACTGATAGCCGCGTACGGCGAGGAGGCCAATGTCCTTGAGCAGAGTCGAACCCAAATATTCCCCAAGTGGGCGGCCATACTGGCGGTAATCATTTATGGTTCTCGGTTGTAGCCACAGCCCATTGAGTTCTGTGATCCAGGTTTCCAAAGCCTGAGCGAAGGTGCATTCGGCCAGAGAGACTTCCATAGAATCTAACTCCAGAGCATTGCCTCTGCATTTATTCGCTTTTCCTTTGCCCTGGTCAAGACCGAAAATGTTGTGCCCAAGCCCCGGTGCATAGCAGGTATCGTTACGCACTAGACTTGGTAACACTACATGTTGTGGGGATGCTGCTGAGTGTTGAACCAATGATGGCATGTTCGTGCTTCCTTTTCAATATAGAAGTTGTCTTATGAAGGCATAAACGCTGTGAATTTCCCAATTCGGGACTTGCTTTCCACAGAGGGACCGGAGTCTACTCAACGTAGCGCTTAGTATGCAACGAGAAAAGAGGTCAACGAAGAGATGGCAAAGAAGAAGTCGCGAGTGAGGCCGCTCAATGCCGCGCAAATGGGAAAACTAGGCGGAAAAGCTAGGGCCGCAAGCATGACTCCTGAGCAACGGAAGGAGGCAGCAAAAAAGGCGATCCGAGCGAGGTGGGATAAGCACAAAAATAATACTTGACGCTACGTATAATCTAGCGGTACTATTTGGCCCGCTAGAGGAAATCATGGAAAACCTGAAGCCGGGACTGGTGCTGATACATGCGATGGCGCGGCTGCGCCCTTGTGATTCGCGGGCTGCGATCGATGCCGGGTGGATTCTCTACACTGCGCTGCTGAAAGTAACCTACTCAGCAACGTAAGTCCGCGAGAAAAAAACTGTGACTTCACCGTCTACTCGCGCTATGCTCAGGCATGAAGCCAAAGCGTTTTGCCCGTTTCCTTGCCCTGCCCGCAGCGATGGTTATCTTGTGGGCCGCGGTGCATGCCGCTACCGTCTCGAAAAGCCCCGCTCTCAAAGACGGTCCACCCTGCTTTCCCGGCGTCGGCTGTCCGGTGAAATAACTTTGAGGGCGATAGCATGACTATCGCCCTCTGGATTGCCGAACTGGTTCTGGAAGTATCCGGATGCATCCTCTCTCTTCGCCGGCGTCTCTTTCTTCTTTGCTGGCTGCTTGGCTTCCGCGCCCTGGTCGACGTCGCCACTCTCCTGATCCAAACCATCTACGGCCGGCATGAGATCTATGCCTGGACCTGGACCCTGGGACAGTGCGGGCAATATGCTCTGCTCTCGATCCTCTGCTGCCAACTCGCGGCCAGGATGATCAAAGACTATCGGCCCCTGAAGCCCTATGCATGGCTGGCGGCCCTCCTGGCAGCCACGCTAGGGGCGCTGGCCTGGATTCATGGCGAAGGCTTAGCCGAGAAGTGGCTGGATGCGCAGATCGCTTCCACCATGAGCCTGGTCGCCATGCTGTTAGTGGGATGGGTCATCAGGAAGGAAGAGCTAGAGCAGCCATGGAAGGGGATAGCCCTGGGAGCTGCGGTTCACCTGGGAGGAATTGCTGCCTGCGCCATGCTGTGGGAGACGTGGGCAGTTGGAGCCAAATGGTATCCGGCGCCGGCGCTGGCCGCCCTGGCCATCTGGAATGTCAGCGCTCTGCGCGAGAAAAAAGAGCAATTGAGACTGGCGCTGCCGCCCAAGATAGAGCCCACCAGCGTGGGCGTTGGGCACGGCCAGAAGTGGGTGATGTGAAAGCCAGTACTGCCTTTACAACTCTTAACCTGTTGGCTCACTTTTATGCTTGACACAAAGGCAGTACTGGCTTATTGTTTAAACAGTAAGTCAATTCCCTCAACGAAAGAGGACACAATGAAGCACGAAGAATTCATCAAACAAGTAAGAGATATCGTAGCCGCTCACGTGAGCGACCCATCCGTCCGCGATCGCCTGCTGGCCTGCAAGCTGGTTTACGGCATCGGCGACGGCACCTATCGCGGCATCTGCTACTTTGGCGCGTGGCAGAACGGCCACCCCACAGCTACCGAACTGGTCGAAGTCGCGGCCAGCGGTGAAGAGTCGCCGGTGCAGCTGGCCGGAACCACGATTCATGAACTCGGCCACGTTCTGGCCGGACACAAGGCCGGACACCGGAAAGAGTGGGTCAAGGCTTGCGCTTACCTCGGACTGCGCGCGGTGAAGGCTGCCGGGACGCGCTACACTCTGTCTCACTTCTCCACCAGCATCCGTCACGAGATCGCGAAGCTGGCCAAGCTGAGCGACGGCTCTCCAATCTTCGGAGCGGCCTCCAACAACTACGTTGGCCTTCCGCCCATGAATTTGAAACCCTGCCCGCTGGGAATCGGCACGCGCGGCGGAAAGTCTCGCGGCAAGGGCAGCGGCTCTCGTCTGCGGAAGTTCATCTGCGGCTGTGAGAAGCCGGTGATCGCCCGGGTGGCTGCAGAAGAATTCAAGGCTACCTGCGACGTTTGCCAGCGGCAGTTCCACCGTGCACCGGATAAGACCCCTTCTTCGGAAGGGGTCTCGGTCTCGGTCATTCATCTGGTCGCGGCGGCCGCTGCGGGATCGGCGGTGGCGGCATGAAAACCTTCATTGAGAAGCAAATTGCGCGTATCGATCGGCAGATCAACATGGTTCGCCAGGAGCTAAAGAAGCGCGTGGGGCTCTTTGATGAGATGTCCGCGCAAGCATGGCAGGAGGCTTGGGATATCCATCCGGATTTGCGTCAGAGGGAAAGCTTGTTATTTACGAGACGCGGCCAACTGCAGTCTGAACTCCCCGAACCGGAGACGCTCGAACTGCATTCACACACCTTCGTTTCCGGCCCACGAAGCAAAAGTGGCTACGGGAAAGACGGCAAATGGCATGAGTGCGGCGAGAAAATAAGCCACTCCCACACGGGCGGATCGGTTCCCCATAGACACGAACACACCGGACCTTCGTTCTACGGATACCGCAAGCCTAAAGTTACACAGAAGCCAAAGGGCGAGTACCTGGAGATCGTTGCAATTCCGGATGAAGAACAGAGCTTCGATCTGGTGATCACAGACACTGCGAGGTTGGGCGGCGTGACGCCCATAGGTGACACGCCCATCGAAGACATTCACATGATGGCCGCCGACGTTATGCAGAATAGCTTTCGGCTCAAGTGTAACGTTCGCGACGATCGAGTAAAGAAGTAAGCTAGGTGGTGGCTTATATGCCTCTAATCGTTCACATCTTGGAGGAAGACCTGGCCGGCTGGGAGCTGAGCCATCGAGGAAGAATGGTGAGCCCGCCTGGCGGATGGTCACATCACTATCGGCCGCGGGATCTCGCCGGCGAAGAGTACGAGCAGGTTCAGGTGATCTCGCCGGCGCCGCTCGAGGAGCTGGTGGACCAGGACCTGCTCTGCCACATCAACATAGAAAAGGGATGGATGTCGAAACAGGTGGGCGCGCATCCGGAGGTGAAGTTTCAGCTGCGCCGGCTGACCCGGCTGCTGGAAGGCACGCCGCGGCGCCTGCGGCTGCGGATCCGCTCGATCGACGCCAGCTCGCGGCCGCCGCGGGTGGAATTGGAGGAGTTCAATGGCTGACCATTATCTAGAGCGATTGGAAGAGGTTTTTAAGCAGGGAGTTCGCGACCTGCATGAGGCCGCCGCCCGCTTAGAGCTGAGCTTTGAAACGGTGTGCAACACGTTCAACAATGGCTTACTGAAGGGCTATTGGAGAATCGTGGTGACCGACAAACCGGACCTTCGGCACTTGGGAATGTCCAAGGAAGAACTGGGGAGACAATGAGCCGTGCGACCGATAGGAAGCCGAGTGCGCCAATCTGCGAACGCCATGGCGTGGCACTGGTCTGTCCGAAGTGCCAGGCGGCCAAGGGTGGGAAGAAGACCGCCAAGAAGCATGGCAAGAAGAAGCTGAGCGCCTGGGGCAAGATGGGCGGGCGGCCGAGGAAAGCAGTCGCCGATGAATAAAACTAACTATTCCTTTGGCTTGCGCCGCGCTTCGGTGTAATCGCTCATACGCAGGACGGCGAGACGGATCTTGCAGCCAAATTTGTCAGGGTCATCGGAGAAAGGAAAGATCTCTTCGACCGTGACGCGGTAGACCCACCCGGAAGCGAGATCATGGGACATCCGTCCGGATTGGTCTGCAGGAATGTAGCCAATCATGTCGCCATTGGCGCGGCAGACTTTGACGGCAAAAGGATCATGCCGGTTGGTCGGCTCCGGTACAAGCTGCAGCCCATCTCCAACGCGGCAGCGACGGAGAGCCGCCTGGCGATATGCCACGCCGTGGACCTGGAGAAAGAAATGGCGGAGCTCGGGCGGAAGAGCCGGCGGCGGAATTGCTGGCTGCTTTCTTCTGGTGAGAAGGTACCAGATCAGCGCGAGCAGGAGAGCGATAACTAGAGTGTCGGTCAAGCGGCCGAGGATTGTACTATGGGACCTCTAAAAGGGTAGAACAAAAGCAGTAACGTTTATGCGTTTAGACGCACTATAATGAGAGCGCCCCGTCGCGGAGCTACGAACTCCGCGGCGAGGCTAACCACAATGCCTTGAACAGGAGGGCATCATGGCTGGAAAGTATTCTAACTGGAGTGAAGCACATGCGGAGGCTGGCCGTGTCCGCAGGTTGTTCTTCGTGGGGCTGGTGGCTTTCGCGCTGGTCGTGGCGGGAGTCTATGGCTACTCAATCTGGAGCGCGATCGAAGGGTTGGCGGGAAAGATTCGGTAGGGCTCTTGTGGCGATAGGGCTCAGCTAGTGAAGGGACCCGCCAGAAAGATCGCCGCGGCCGGGCTCGTGATCTTGGGAATCGCTGTTCTCGCAGCGATCATGTACCAAAGCGACTACGCGGGCAACAAAGACTTTACTTCCTACTGGGCTGCCGGGCAATTACTGGCGCGCCACTCCAATCCCTACGATGTCAATGCTGTCCTGCGTCTGGAGAAGTCAGCTGGCTTTCATGAAGAGAAGCCGCTGATTATGCGGAACCCGCCCTATGCTCTCCCTCTGGCGCTCCCGCTCGGTTTGGTGGGACCGAGGACAGGTGCAGTGCTCTGGTCGTTGCTCCTGGTTGCCGCCATTGTAGCCTCGGTTCGCCTGCTTTGGTCGATGCTCGGGAAGCCTCCAGATGTTCATCTGTTCGCTTACATGTTCGCGCCCTGCATCTCCGGGATGATCCACGGTCAGACGTCCGCGTTGATTATCCTGGGCCTGGCGCTGTTTCTGTTCTTCCAAAAAGAACGACCAGCAGCCGCCGGCGCGGTGCTGGTCCTGGCTTTCATTAAGCCTCACTTGCTTCTGCCGTTCGCAGTGGTGCTGGTCTTATGGATCGCAGGATCCCGCGCGTACAAGGTCGCCATGGGCGCCGCAGTCTCGATGGCAGCCGCGCTGGCCATCTCGCTCTTTTTCGATCACAATCTGTGGTCAGACTATCTTCCGGTGCTACGCGATGCCGGAGCCGATAGTCATCTCATCCCAACCGCTAGCGCAATTCTTAGATCTCTTGGAGGCCACGATTGGCTTCAGTTCGCTCCCGCAGTGCTCGGTTCTGTGTGGGCAATCTGGTACTTTTTGAGCCGTAGAGAGCGGTGGGACTGGATCGAGCATGGTCCGGTACTTTTGCTTGTGTCGCTCTTCGTCGCGCCTTATTCCTGGTTCCCCGATGAGATGATCGCATTGCCGGCCATCATGCTGGCGCTCAAATGCGCACCCTCCAATGGTGCGCTAGGTAGTTTTCTAGTACTCAATTTCGTAGCGCTGGCAATGCTTCTGTCCGGGCTTTCGGCATTGAGCCCACTTATCTTGTCCTGGACTCCTTCCGCGTGGCTCATCTGGTATCTATGGTCAAATCGCCAGGTCAGATCGGCCACAACTGCCCGCTGGCAGGCGTGGGAGTTGAAGCGCTTGAAAACGCCAGCGGCTCCTTCACGTTAATCAGGCGCTCATCGGTAGCCAAAGGCGTCCCATCGACAGGCAGCCGTCCGGTGTAATCGGCATAGGTTGAACCGGTGCTTCCTGTTCTCAACTCGACTGCAGCGGCGGCCCACTTGTCCGTGTTTACGTTGAGAAGCACGGACGAATCTATGCCACACAGACCTGCCCCGTTCGTGTTGTCGGCGCTTGCGATCTCAGGGATGGAGCCGGCAGAAGCGTCGACCTTTGAGCCGCGCAAATTTCCCAGCAGCGCCGATATCGTGTCCGTGGATGCGCCAGAAATAGCGAACCCCACCTGCACCCATGAATTTGCGTCCTGGCTGGTGGCAAAAGCGCGCGGACCTGCATTTGTTCCGGTCGCGGTCCCAGTGTTCCCAAATCCAGTTGACCCTGAGAACTGCGTACTCTCAATCGCGCAGGCGGTGTTGCCGGAGAAGCTGACAGTCACAATGTTGGCAGCGTTGCCGGTGGCATTGTGTTTGCCCCACTTCTCGATGCGGACCCCAGTCCCATTGTTCACCGCCGCGAGCTGGGTATAGGTGTTGCCGGCGGTGTCGGTGATCGAAGACACACTCTTGGTGGTGTCCAGCAGGCAGACATCGATGATGATGTCGTCGCCCGTGGTCAAAGACGTAGCCGGGAGCGCTAGCGATGCGGCAGCGCTCCCGAATGATGCGGTTGCCGTGTTAACGAAGGCAATGGCCATTGATCAGTCCCAGCGGAACAGGGAGATGAGGGTGTTGTTGGAACTGTAGTAGGTGTTGATCTTGCTGGCCATGTAGGTGCGCGTGGCGCCGTAGAGGGTGGTGGTCAACAGCATTCCCTCGGCAACGTCATTGTTGCCGGTGGCTGCGTACGTGGTCATTGGGTTTCCATATTTGCCATAGTCCGGAAACATGGGGGCCACCGGTATGCTCGAATTGAAGCTGTCGCTATTCTGCGGCGGGATGACCGGCATGCTGATGTGCCAATCAGATCCGCCCGTCTGCGACCTCTCGACAGCGGCGAGCACAGCTGGCGAAAAGACCAGCACTCTCATCTTTGTAAACTGGTTTACCCCGATGAAGAACATCACAACGCCGTCCGTTGAATCAGTTCCATCGGTGTTGTGAGTTCTTTCGACGACGAACAAGAACGCCAGCGAGCTGTTGTTTCTGACCATGATCCCCAACCGGTCAGTGTCGTAGCTGAAATCAAACTCAAAGAGAGATGTGGATCCTGAGACCGGGGATTGCGAATTGCTCTGATAGATCCCGATCGTGTTCCCGGTCAATGTGCCGGCGCCATTGGTAGCGGATCCGATACTGAACCCCACCGATGGCTGATTTGTCGTGGTTGACTGATTACCGTATTGCACCTTGAGAAAGAACTGCGTCGATCCGGTCTGCAGCGCGTCGCCAGGGGCCCATATCTCGTAAGCCCCGATGGTGCTAGGCACGGCGGCCACGGCCGTGGTCGTAGCCGATCCGGCGTGGGTTTCATTCACCTGCGTGGTCAGGGCAACGGTCACGGTGCCGCTGGCACCTCCGGAAACAGCCGCGATAACCGCGTTCGACACGTTGTTCCCGCCATTGGTGAAGCCGGTGACGTTGATCGACATGCCGACGCGCGGAGCCGGGCCGGTGAAGGAAGAGTACGAATAGACGGCGTTTGCGCCTACGGTGACCTGAGTCAGGGTCAGAACCGTGGCATTCCATACCACCTGGCCGGTATCGTTCTGCTGCACCCAGCCGGCGGCAGCGAGTTTGCTGGAGATCAACGATCCCCACGAAATGAAATTGGCTACCGAACTATTGTCGAAGCCATTGAAGACCTGCGATATAGACATGCGTCACTCCTAAATTGTCAGATTTCGGAATTTCGAAAGATGGGGAAACCGGGGGAAAGCTACTCCGGGATGGAGCGTTGAAAGACCTTGGGCTCCTGGGCAGTGGCCAGGCTGACGCCATGCGGAAGCACGTCGGAACCAGTGGTTTGAAAGGGAATGGGCTCGGCCGCGGAGTCGAGCACGACGCGGCCACTGATGAACGTTGAATCGGGACCTGCGTTGAATTGCATTGTCAGCTCTCCAAAGCGAGATAGGTGAAGGTGACTCCCACGGTGGACGTGGAGCCGCTGATATTGGTGATGGAATAAGCGATCGCCGCCGAAGGCGAGGTTTCAAGGTTCGCGCCCACAATCATGGGCGACAGGGGATAACTCAGGATGCTGCCGCTGTTGAGCACCAGTTCGAGCAGCAGGCCTGAATCGGGAGGAACGATCACACCGATCGATCGCGAGATATCCGCATCCCGGGCCGCTACGGTCGAATAGAGCCGGATACGCGATTGCACCGTGGCCACCGCCTTCATCATGGTGAATGTTTTGGCGACGGTAACCGTTCCGGTTTCAGTGGCGTTGTTGGCCAGCGACGCCGTGGTTTTGGTAACGGTCGCGCGCACGCCGGCGGTACCGGCGTTGCCCTTCGACATCAGCTGCCAATTGGTGCCGTCATAGATCAGCCACACCGCCTGGCTGGCGGCGATATCGCCCGCTCCAAGGTCTGAGGTCACCTGCTTCTTGATGGTTATGGCCGAGCCGCCATTTACCTTCAGCGTAGAAGCCCCGGTGTTGGCGTGAGCCGCGATGAAGACGATGCCCGAGCCCTGGATCAGCGTGGGCGCGGGCGAGATGGTCACGGCATAATTATTGGCGGTGCCTGAGTCGGTGGCGAAGATGTAGCTGTTCTGCTGAATCGCCGACGGCGTTACACTTCCGCCGGTGACCGCCAGCCAGTTGGTTCCATCGAAGAATATCCATCCACCTGAATTCGTTGATAGTTGAAGGCTCGCCAACCCATTGATCGTTCCAGAACTCGGCGTGAGTGTGGCCGTTCCCACGCCCAGGTTCTCGATCGCACAGAAGAAACCGGCCCCCGCAGTGCTGTCGAGCGTGACCGCGATCGCGCTGGCGTTCGAGAAGGTGACCAGCTTGCCCTGGCTGGCCAGGCCAACGGTTTCTGAAGTCGTGGTACGCGCGTCGACGCCGCCCAGGTTGGGAACGTAGGCGGAGACGTCCTCTTCGGTGAAGTTGGTAGGGACGCCGTTGACGAGGAATTGCCCGGTGTACTGCCCACTGACCTGAAACTTGATGTTGCGCTGCCCGGTTGGGGTGGCCGGGTTGCTATCGCTCAGGTTGCGAAATGGAGGATACGGCGGGATCGGCATGCTAGCTTCCGTTCACTCCAAACGTCGGGCCGGAGACTCCGTTGGGGTTCACCGAGCCAACGGTGCCCGACGGTGTGTAGGTATAGGCCACCACGTTCGAATCGGTCAGCTGCTGCTGGCCGTTGCCAAATTGGTTGAAGGCCAGGAATTTGAAGAAGAGCTGCACGCCGATCCAGCGCGGATCCATCTGGACTTTCAGGATTCCTGAGCCATCGGGCGATAGCAGGGCGAAGCGGGATCCCAAGGGATGGTCCAGTCCCTGGCCGCTCGATGGCGCGGCGAAGACCGCGCGGCGCAGATGGTTGGTTCCTCCGCCGGTGGCTTTGAGCGTGTATTTGTTGGCCGTGGTCAGGTTGGCCACCGCATAGCTCATCAGCTCGTAGGGGATGCCCGTCGAGTTATAGCTCTTGAGTCCAATGATGCCGACTTCCTGCTCGTTCACACCGCTGGCTGCGACGATGGTGGCCGACTGCGCGGATGGCGCGGCAACAAAGCTCTTGTCCCAGATCGCCATCGCACCATCGCTGAACGACTGATTGATGCGGTTGGTGAATCCCGCGAGCGAACTGTTGAAGGTACCCTGCACAAAGCCCCAGGCGATCACGAGCTCCATATCCTGAGCGGGAGTAATACTGCCGGTGGCGATCGATCCCGGGATGCCGGAGGCGTGGGATTCGCTGTCGAACGCGGAAGCCAGCGCCAGGTTTGCCCATTCTTCGACTGCCACATCCAGGTGCGTCCCCGAGCCCGTGACTGTCACCGTGTTGGCGCCCGCAGCCACGTTGTAGGCGACGAAGACTTTTACGCAGCCGGATCCGCTCTTAACTGCCGACTGGATCAGATGGTAGGTGTTGCTTTGAGAATCGCTAACGGCAATGGTGTCGGTATCGAGATTGGAGTGGATGAAGACCAGAATCCCATTGTGCAGCGTGTTGGGGCTGGTGAAGGCTACGGCCACCGGACTCGCTCCCTGTCCGGTTTTGGACTGGACGAATGAGGGAAGAGGCGTCTCGATGAAGCAGGGAGCGACGAACTGATCTTCCTGAGCCACCGAATAAGAGCCGAGCGTTCCCAGGCTCATGGTCAGATCGACCGGCAGATCGTTCGTGGTATCAGGATCGGCCGCGGCCGGCCAGTCGGCGGTGGAGACGCCCATCTCGGAATTACCCGCGATCGAGCCCAGCGGGTTGTAGCTATTCCCGCCATCGGTTGAGATCTCAACCAGGCATCCGCCATAGAGCGGATCAGGATCGGAAACGGCCAGCCACAATTCCTGCTGGTTCTGCTGGCCGTAGAGCGCCGGTACCGGTTCGAAGATGATGGGCGGGTTCACGCTCGCCGGCGTGGCGCCCGTGGGCGGCTGGTAAGGAGTTGGAAACGTGGCCACCGGGACGGCGGTGGGCGCGTGCGTGCCATAGATGAAGGGCTCCGCCTCGGAGGCCCCAGCAAACTTGTCATCTTCTGAGATGGAGGTGATCCGCACCGGGACCTTGTTTAAACCAGCAAGCGGATCGGTAATGGTGATCAGGTCCATGGGCTCGAGCAGCGCCCACTTTGGCTGCAGCTTGAACTTGTAACTGCTGCGTATGTAGGCCTGCCTGCGCGTGAGGATTCCCAGCAGCGCGCGCGAGACGCCGGAGTCATAGACGCATGACAGATTGATCGGCGACGCCTTGCGCGGCCCGTAGAGCGCAACACTGCCCGTTTCAGGAAGCGATTCAGTCACGCTGGCATAGTCCGAGGCCCGGTTGGGGTGCTGGATCTGGATGATGTCAGGATGGACTACCGGCGAGGTCCGCTGCTCGGTGACGGCCGCCTGCCCGGGCGCGCCGATGAAGTCGTTGCTCTCGGTGGAGAGATCGGCGATCGGGCCAGACGCGGTGGGCGCGTTGTAGATGGCGCCGTTGCCCACGGCCGAGACTTCGCTGTAGGGAATCGACTTCAATTTGAATCCGGACCAGACCGGCGCCGCGTTCATGGCCATGTACAGCTCCTGCAGCCATTCCGAGGCTTTGCGCTGGGAATCCATGTAGAGCGATCCCCAGAGCCCGTTGGCCCGGCTCTGCAGGCGGGAAAGATTGAGCGTGGGAAGATCGATGATGTCGCCAAAGCCACCGGCCTTGGCGGGCGGTTGTGTCGCCTTGAATGACAGGAGCACGGCGGCCCAGTTGTTGCTGGTGGTGCTGGTGGTGAAGTGGTAGGTGCCCGGGTTCGATACCTGGCGCTGCTGGGTCAGATGCCAGGCCGGACCGAGTCCAGTCCCGGCCAGGTTCTGTGAAGCAATCAGCGGCGACCACTGCGGGATGCTTTCGTTGACCGAACCGCTTCCCGGCGCTACGCGCACGAAGCCCAGCAGATATTCGCTCTTGCCCTGATCGTTGGTCGTAGTGACGCTGAGATCAATGGTCGTGCCGCTTCCGGTCGTTTTTGCTACCACGTCCACCGAGTCGACGCCGGCGATTTCAAAGATGGAGAGGTCCCAGTCATCGCCATTTGTGTCAAGCAGGCCACCGGAGTCTCCCCACTCCGAACCTTTGATCATGATCACGTTATTGTTGGCGGCGGCGATATTAGTGGCGTAGAAGACCTGATACACCGGAGTACCGGGAAAAACGGCGGTCCAGGTGTTGCCAGCCGTGTCCTGAATGCCGGTGATGGCGGCAGCTTTACAACTTGCGCACACTACCAGTACGTTGCCGGCAGTGTTGGGCAGTGTGAACTGGATATGGCGGAAGTCGGCATTGATCCAGGTAACGGTGCCATCATGCGTGAGCCCACCAGTGTCGTTAAACGTGGGCATGGAGCTGCCG
The DNA here is from genome assembly GCA_035307585.1 of Candidatus Angelobacter sp. Lineage (GTDB taxonomy): Bacteria > Acidobacteriota > Terriglobia > Terriglobales > Acidobacteriaceae > Angelobacter. The sequence goes on along the minus strand of DATGHX010000002.1, from coordinate 89,013 downwards.
GTGGTCCCGCTCACGATCGCCGTTTGAATGTTTCCCGATGGATCGAGGATGTTCTGGGGCGGACCGAAGGACGTGCTCGCGGCCCATGATCCAGGAAAGCCTCCCGTACCCATCGCCTCCAGGCCACTGCGAAACTTCTTTTGCAATGCACCGGGAAGATTGAAGCAGGAGAGTCCACCCTGTGTGCCGGCGTAGGCCTGTCCCAGCGTTGCTCCAGTTGTGGGATCGATGCCCGCCTGGTCATATCCCAGCTTGATGATGGCCTCGATCATGTCGGCAAAATCGGCATCGCCCGACGCATAGACCGGAAAGGCTCCCATCAGTTCCAGGTTGATGTTGGGAATGGCTGGCCCCGAGCCCAGGTCGAGGTCGGGAGAGCCTGCACCAGCATACTGCGGATAGAGAAGTTGCTGCGCCGAGAAGCCGGCGTACTCGCTGCCGCTACCGAGAGTGGACTCAAAGCTTAGGCGCAGTTGCGCCAGCGGCACCTTATTGTTGATCAGCTTGGCGTAGTGGATGGTGACGGAAACGCCCACGCTGATGGGGTTGTCGAAGACAACATAGCCGGGGATGATGCGATAGATGAATGGGAAATTGCGGTAGCCGGACTGGTTGGCTGGATCGGGGCCGTGGAAGTTTTCATTCCAGCAGGGCGTGTCGAAGTTGCCGCTGAGCGAGATCGAGCCGCTGCCGCCGTAGTCGTTGAAGGTGACCGAGTACGGCGTCTGCATGGTCACGCCGATCACGGCATAGCAATCGGTGGGCAGCTGCACCACCTGGCCAAGCGCCAGTGGCGATCCTCCGGAGACGGTGGTGGTCAGGCTGGTAAACGTGAGGTCAAGCTTGTTGCTGGTGTTGTACCAGGCGCGCAGAGCGGCCACGATGGGGTTTTCCGCCAGCAGGAAATCGATGTTCTCTACGTAGGTGGGCTGGCCTTTTTTGCTGGACTTCTTTCCCTTCTTTCCGCTCGAGCCCTTGCGCAGGTTCGCCGCCCAGATCACGTAGACGCGGCCGCGGACCGTCCCCAGAATCTTGGGAATGGTGGCGCCATAGACCGAGGCCTGAATCTGCGTATCAACCGCGGTGGGCTTGGTTTTGGACTGAGAAAGTTTCTGAAACATGAAGGGAAGCTATTGGGCGCTGGCTTCTAACTTCGCCCACGAATCCAGGATTACCAGCTGGTTATGGCACCACAGCGGATCGGTGGCAGCGCTGACTTCGGCCACACCTGAGGAAACAGTGCAGTGAATCACCCTGGGCCACTTCACGATCAGGCCACCGTGATTAAACACAGAGCTTCCGACGGAGCGGCAGAGAGCCAGGTTGCCGGGCAGAGTTCCGCCGGCGCTGCCGATGCCTTCGCCGATTTTCGAGGCGTGCTTGAGCAGCCAATACATGTAGCGCTCATCGCCTTTATCGACGTGGCAGAACCAGTCGGAGGAGATGACGGCGTTGTCTACCTTTTCCGCTTCGCTCTCGGGAATGAATCCGGCCCAGAGGTAGACGGCAAAGAGCAGCGTAAAGCAATCGCAGCCGGCGCCCTTGACGCGCGCGCGACGGATATAGGGAGTAGTGAGCCAGCTGCGGGCCTCGGCAACGACTTCGGAGCGAGTGATCATTTCAATTGCAGCTTGAGTTGGTCTTTCTCCCGCATCTTTCTGCATCTCTCGCCGGCTCCGCGCTCAACGTGGCACCATTTCACTCCGGTTCGAGTGGGCCGCTTGCGTTGAACACCTTTGCAGCGCGGGCAGGTGCGGGTTTTCACGGGTCAGTTCATCACCGAGGCGCAGATCGCCAGAAGCGCCGGCGTCGGCTCAAGCAAGATCAGCAGAGTGTCGAAAGAAACGGGTTCGCTCCGCATGGTAAACAGTTCGCGGAAGCGGCCGGCGTTCAGCATTAGACAGACGCGCTCATGCGCAAAGGGATTTTGCTTGATCATTCGCAGCGCATTCTGGATGGCTGAGTCGTCGAACGTGAATTTTAACGATATAGCCATTTAGACTGCGCTCTCCGGCGCCGGCACATAAAGAAATCCATTCCCGGTGTTGGGACGCGCGCCGATGAAGCAGGTGTCCACGCCGGGAGTCGGGGCCCATGGCAACGGCGTGTAGAGAGCAACCTGGTTGTAGTTGACGCTGCTGATGGTGATCAGCTTGTTGGAGGCGATCCCGCTCCAAATCCCGCCCAGCGTCTGCGAGCCGCCTTTGTTGAAGAACACGGCACCGCCGAACAGAGCGTTGGTCCCGAAGATGTGGTGGGGCGATGGCGAGGTCGCATCCAGGATCAGCACCGTCTGAGAACTACCGGCAATTACCGCGAACTGCGGGACGGAGCTGACTCCAGCGGGCGGCGTGACTCCGGCGTAGTTGTCGACGTTGTCAGTCAGCTCGATGATGTGCCCAGGCACGTACTGGTCGATCACGTTCAGGAAAGATTGGACCGTGAACTTGATCACACCGCGCGAGATCTCGGTCTTGGCGATCCAGCCGCCGAACAATTCCGACGCTCCGTAGGTCGAGGCATCCCCGGGCGTGGGCATGTAGACCTTCCAGACCCTCACTTTCTTGTTGTCGTAGAACCCCTGATGCGCGAGCTGCAGCGGGCCAGCGGTCTGCGTGTTTTGCGTGAAAGTGGCCGCGGCCGGAGACCAGGTGATGTCGAGATTATCGACCTGGAGCCCGATCTGGCTTTTTACTGCAGCGCGCGAGATGGCGGCTGTTTTAAACGTGCCCCAGACGGGATATTTGAGCGGGGATTGCCAGTCGGTAAGGAAAAGCGCGACGGGATCATCGGGCTCGCCGATCAGGTAGAGGTGGGCGATCTCGAAGACGTGGCCAGCTTGGAGGAAGGCGAGAACGGTGGATGTGGTGTCGGCGCCGCTGCCGCCGGTCACCTTACGCATGTCGCTCCTCGGAGGTTCGCGAACAGCGGACAAATTCCCAGCAGGCCACATCCATGGTTATCGCATCATCGTATGGTGGCCCGATCTTCACGCCGCCGCTTACTTTCTTACCACCGTAGCAGATTGAAGCGCCGCTGGAAAAGCGCATGAGCACAGAATGATGCTGTATTTGACCAGGCTGCATTGCTGCGTCGAGAATAGCCTGCTGTCCGGGATCGTCGGGTATGTAGAAGCACGATATCCGTATCTTTCCGTCTTTGATTGAAAGGGAAATAACGTTCCCTAACTCTATCCCGTCGAAAAGCACTTTGGTCCCGAGACCTAAAGAGGGTTTGCTTGTATGCAATTCAGGCATTGTCGAACTCGCTCTCGAACTCGAGCGGCACTTTCCAATAGTTCTGGATCCAGTTCTCGAAGCTCGGCGGGGTGGAATCGTTCACGCTTTCGCTGGTAAACGCACAGCGGTAGTAGAAGGCAAAGTCGGCGGTCACCGGACCGGTGGGGTTATGCCCGGATTGCCAGGCGATGATCAGGCCCGGCTCGCTGAAGGTGCTGGATGTGACTCCGGTCTGAAGAATGAAGTCGGTTCCAAGCGTCTTCACCACGCCGTTGTCGCGGACCACAATGGCTCCGTTGAGATCGGTCACCATGTCTGTGAATGGGCCGATGGAGTAGCGGACCGGGGAGAACTTATTTCCTGAATCGTCGGTCAGGATAGTGAGCGCCTGGCCGGCGACGGAGTTGTAGTCGCGCGCCGAAAAGAGGAAGGTCTTGGCCCGCCCTCCGGCCTGCAGCATCAGACCCAGCAAGCTGTTGAAGTCATCGTAGATATTGGGCGAGTGGACTACGCCGTCAGAGCTCAGGGAGAGCAGCTGCAGCTGGAAGTTCCAGCGCGGGTATTGCTGGAATTGGACGGCGACGCGGCGGCCGGATGGCGCGCGCGAGACCTGCGTGCTCATCGCCATCGTGCGCTTGATGCCCCAGGCGGGAGAGAGTTTGGGAAAGAGGAGATCGGGCATCGGTGACTATGCCAGGAATGCTTTGACCACCAGCAGGCCTACCTGCTTCGCGGCGAGCAACCACGCGCCCTGCTCGGCAGTGGACAGCTGCTCCCAGGTCTTGGGCTGCTGACCCGCCTGGCGCATCTGCTGCGCGTATTTGATGTAGCCTTCTTCGGCGATGGCTTCCCAGTTCATATTTAAGCAGGATTCAGTTTCAGATGGCGGCCATCGATCAGTCCTTGAATGGTCGAGGCCAGAGCGCGGCGATGGGTGTTGAGCACATCCGCCATCCCCTCAGCATTGATGGAGGAGAAGCTGCTGTTGTCGTAGAAATGCAGCGCCGGTCCGCCTCCGGACTGCACGCTCTTGGGCATGCTGAAGCTATTGATGATGTCCTTGAAGCCGCGCGAGAGGCGAGCCGGCAGCACTACTTCCTGCGCGTGGACCTGCATCAGCGTGTCGAAAGGCACATCAAAACCGCCGGCTCCGGAAGGAATAGCTCCAGAGATTCCACTGCCCATCGCCGACCCCGAGGCAATGGCGCCGGAAGCGGACGCCCCGGCCGCATAGCCCAGTCCCAGCGCCAGCACTTCAGCCGAGGCTGCAATGTTGGCCGGGAAGGGAACTGTGGCCAGCGCGTTGGCGGCGGCGAGAAAGGCATCGGAGGTGGCGAGGCCGGCATTGGCGGCGGTCTGTGCGGAAGCATCGAACCCCTGGCCGAGATCGGTGCCGAAGATTTTGTTGAGCGCAGCCAGGATCACATGAGTCATGATCCACTGCTCGACGATCTGAGCCAGCGCCTGGACCACGCTCTCTACCATCGAGCGGCCCATCTCGGCGAATCCCTGGCCAATGGATTTGGTTCCCATCAGAATGCTGGTAAACGCAGTCCTGAAGGAATTGCCGATCCCGGTAAGCGCGGTCTGCGTGGCGTTCTGAAAGGCCTGCGTAACGCTGGCGTACTGCATGGTCAGCAGGGCGAGTTGTGTCCTGATTCCCGCCCACGGGCCCATTTCAGCATCGGCAGCCAGCTTGGCGTTGGCCTGGATGTACTGGCCCAGGGCGACGTTCAGCGCCGCCTGCACGCGGACGTCATCTTCCTCCAGACCGATCTTGGCCTTGATGGCCTGGTTGATTTGATCGAGCGACTGCTGGTACTTTTTGGCCGGATCGTAATTGTTGATCAGCTCGTTCGCGGTCTGCTGCACCTGGTTGGCGCGCAGCTGGTTGGCATAGGCCTCCTGGAGCTGCTTGATCCGCCGGTCATTGATGTCGATATTGTTCTGATAGGCGAAGTTTAGAGCTTCAATCCGCGCCTGCGCCTGAATCTGAGTTTCGTTGTCGCTCATGTGGGCCATGGTGAGGGCCCGGGTGGCTTCGATCGCGTGCTGCATAGTCACAGTCTGAGTCGCGAACCTGGCCGTGAGCTCCTCGGCCTGAACTTTGCGCAGAGCCGCAGCCAGTTCTTCGAGCTTCTGCCGCTGCTGGTCGGTCAGCTGGATCCCGGCCTTGCGCACCATGGCGTCAAGCTGGTTGGCGATAGTGGCTTGGCGCACGGCCGCTCCGCCCTTCAGGGTGGCCTGCGCCAGGCGGTCCTGAGCATCGGCGGCAATGGCGTTGTCGCGCACGCCGTCGCTCAGCGATTTGTTGAACGCAGCCGAGACCTTGGCGTCTTCGTTGAGCGCAGTGAAGGCGCGAATGTCGGCGCCGATCTTGGCTTCTACCTGGGCTTGTGCGGCGGCGAGAGAGATCTTCTCTTGACCGGCCAATTTGATGGCGGCTTCCATGGCCAGCTTCTCAGCCGCGCTGGCGGCGAGTGTGGCCCGCGCCGATTGCTCGCCGATCAGCTGCGCCTGCGCGAGAGCCAGCTCCGCTTGCGCCTGCTCTTTCAGCTTGGCGACGGTCTGACCGAGCACGTCGACCTGCGTACTGACTACGCCCGGGGCTGTGCCGGGCTTGCGAGCTTCTTTGCTGGGAGCATTCTTGCCATCCATGATGCCGGTAATGAAGGCGGCATTGTCAGCCCAGGTCTTTTTGCTGTTGTTCCAGAAATCGGTGAACGCTCCCGAGATCTCTCCCAGACCGTGCTGGGTTTGCGATTTCAGCGCGCTGAAGCCTCGATCCAGGTCTTCCTTGGCTCCGGCGAAGTCAAAGATGCTCGCCCTGAATGATGCCCGCGAGGCGAGGACCGCGGCCTCTGCCAGGCCGAAGAGGGCCCCGCCGATGGTTTCGAATACTCCCAGCACCAGCCGGCCCAGGCTTTCCAGAGCAATGCCGATCTGGTCGAAGGCATGAAGAAACGTGTCGGCCACGGCGATCGCGCCCTTGGCAGCTACTCCCATGTCATGGGCGAGATTCTGCGCACCTCCTGAGGCAAATGTCTCCTTCAATTTCCCGGCCAGGAAATCGAGCGCCGGGAGCATCTCTTTGGTGATCTGGAGAGCAAAGCCTTCGCCGGCGGCTTTCAGCAGATTGATGTCCTGCTCGAAGCGGTGCGCCGCGGCCGCGGTGTCGGAATCGATGACAATGCCCAGAGTCTTCGCCTGATTCTCCAGCGCAGCCAGGCCTTCACGCCCCTGGTTGAGCATGGGAATCATCTGCGCGCCGGCTCGTCCGAACAGCTGCATGGCCAGCCCGGTCTTCAGGGCGCCGTCCTGCATTTTGGAGAATCTGTCCGCCACCTCGAGCATGAGCTCGTTGGTCGGCTTCATTCTTCCTTGGGCGTCAGTTACCGAGATCCCTAGCTGGCGAAAAGCAGTCTGCCCTCGCATGCCACCCTGGGCGGCAGTGAGCGCGGTCCGGGAGAAGCGCTCCATGGCGGTGGCCAGGGAGTCCAGCTCCACGCCGTTCTGCTTGGCGGCAAAGCCGAGCGCGGAGAGCGTCTCAGTGCTGACACCAGTGGATTGCGAGAGCAGTTCGAACTTAGCTGCGGTCTCGATGCCTTTCTTGGTCATCTCGCCCAGCGCAGCCGCGGCAGCAACGGCGGCGCCCGCAGCCACTCCGCCCATGATGGTGAGGGAGCGGTTGATCTGCGAGGCGTTATCGAACTTCAGCTTGGCGAAGGCATCGCCGATCTTGCCCAGCGAGGCCACAATGCCGTCCACGCTGGTGAACGTATAGTTCTTGGCGTCGGACAGTCCCTTCGTAAAGGCATCCGTCCGGGCCTGCAGTTCGACGATGATTTGACCGAGTTTGATGGCCATTGGGTCAGTTCATGTTGCGGTGTTCAAAGTCCTTCATGTCTCCGCCGAAGGCCTTGTGCAGTTTCTTGATGGCTTCCAGCTGCTGTTCTGGCGTCATGCGCTGTGGGGAGCGAGGACGCTGCTCGGGCATGAAGTCTGACGGCGGATGAGATTTACCGGTCCACGCGGAGGCGATGGTCGAGGCCACGATGGCTGAGCAGAAGCGCTGGTGATTCTGCTCATCCTCGCGGCGTTTCATCAGCGCGTCCAGCTTGCGCAGCGTGAGTTTCCAGAACTCTAGTTCGGTAAGACGGAGGTCGTACCGCCCGATGGCCCAGAGTTCGAGCCAGGAGAGGACCGGTCCGCTCTCTGCGTAGGGTCCGGCTCAGGTGAGGCCACCCCCCAGGCCTCCATGATCTTTTGGACAATGGGAGCGGTGTTGCGCCGGCGCAGCAAGCTCTTGACCTGATCGAGCGTGATATTGGGATCTTCATCGAGCAGCCCGGCCCACACCAGGACCAGCAGCTTTTTCGCGGAGATGGACTTCCAGAAGTCCGTGCTGAGAACGCTTTCCTTCAGCACCTCTTCAGCCGCCGCCAGAGCGTTGAAGTCCAGCACCAGGTGCCGCACGCGATCGAGATTGATTTCTACAATTGGAACTGTTGGATCAGGCATGGTTCTCCTATCAAAAAAATGAGAAGCAGGGGCGGCAGGGTCCATACCCGGACCGCCCCTTTCAAGGAGGCAACAGGCAACCAAGGAAAAACGGATTATGCGAAGGTGGGCTTGCCGGTGACTTTGACTTTCACCGACTGCTTGGCCTGCTTGTCGATCTCGAGCACTTTGCCCATCTCCTGAATGTAGCCGGTGAAGCTCCAGGTTCCGAGCGAACTGGGCAGCACCAGCTGCATGTTCAGCAGCGTGCGCGCGTCGTAATCAGTCTTGAGCGCCTGCTGCGTAGCATCCTGGGGAAGGTAGTTCAGCTCGAACGAGATCTCGCCGCCATCGAACAGCGTGGGCAGGAATTCACGGTAGAAGCCGGTGGAGTCCATGTTGGTGACGTCGATCAGATCGAGCTTTACGTTAGCCCAGTTGATGCTGATAACCTCAGCGATGTGGACGTAGGACACATCGGTCGTGTTCTTCTTCTGAAAAACAGTTCCGATTGCCGCAAATGAATTGCTCATTGTTTCCTCCTAAACTTTACGAGTCGCCGTACATGACCAGCACGTCGAGCGCGTGGCAGTACTGGCGGCGGGTTCCGTAGACTTCGCGGTCGCGATCGCTTTCGCTCTCCACCAGGATTCCCTGAATCTTTGTGGTTCCCATGGTGGTGTTGTTTACGCCATCGATCGCGGCGATCACGGCGGCAGAGAGCGCGACGGCGTCGGAGTAGGTGGCTGCCCAGCATTCGAACTCCATCTGCACGGGATGGAATCCGGTGTAGGTCCCATCGATCGCGTGCTCGCGCTTCTCGTCGAGTACCGTATAGGTCAGGGCAGGCAACGGCGAGGCTTCGTCGAGAATGCCAGGCGTGAGGCGACCTGCGATCAGTGTATTTACGCCTGTGTTCGCATTGAGGAAAGCGACCAGATCGGGAAGCATCGCGTGATCAGCTCACCAGGCCGCCGAGTTGCCGCTTCAGTTCATCAGCGACAACCTGCTCGGCCTCGGCCGTCTTGGCATCGAACGCCGGGCCGATGAACGGATGCGCCTCCTGGTGGGTGTGTCCGCCCTTCCCCGGGCGTCCTTCTTCGACGAACCGCGAATAGATGCCGGGATCCTCGGAGCTGGGCGCGTGTCCATGCCGTCCGAAGCTGGCCAGCAGTCGCATGAAGCGCACGCCGATGATGGCCGTGAACGTGCCTTTGAAGCGCGAAGTCAAGGTCTTGACCGTGATCTTGCTGGCCATATCTCCGGAGAGCTTGGGCGCGCGCGCTTCGGCATCGGCGCGGATCACCTCTGCGCCTTTCTTGACCGCTGTGCGAATGTACTCTTGCTCAATCTTACGGGGAAGGAGATCGAGCGCGGCGCCCAGCTCCGTGAGGCCTACGACCTTGACGTTGTTCGCCATCCGCCTGTTCTAGTAGCGCAGGATCGCGAACTTGACCAGGGCGTTATCGGCGGAGATGTTGCATACGCCGGTGCCCTGCGACCAGCCTTCTGTGCCGTTGAAGTTGAATGCCGAGATCACGCCGGCAGCGATGGCGTAGGCGGAGACATCGCCGGAGCGGCCTTTTTTGTCGGCCACGCTGGACAATGTGAAGTGATGTCCGGAAACGTCGCTATTCCAAACGATCAGGATTTCGCGGCCGGTGATCTGAAAGCTGTTGCCGTTGGTGACGTCGGCGGCGGTCATGAGCAGGTCAAGAGCCAGTGCGCCCACGGTCCCGGGATAGGCCCCGAGCGGAATCTGTACGTTGATGTTGGTCGGTGCAGGCATGGTGTTTTATTCCTCGCTTCGTTGGAAATTGGAAAACCGGAAAGTTATTTGGCGGTTGAACCCAGACGTTGCTTGCAGAGCAGGACGATATCGTCGAGATGATTCTCGGAATAATTGGGATAGGCGATGTCGAGAATTGTGCCGTCCGACAGCAATACGCAATCGAGCTGCGTAATCGAATCGGTTAAGCCCTGGAACCAATCGAGCGATATTTCGTGAGTAACCTCCGGCGCCATCTCTTGGCTCTTGAATAATTCCGAGCCGCCGAGAGAGCGCACGCGGGCAAAGACCGTCGCATAGGTGGTAAAGGTCGTGCTCGGCTGGCCATAGGCATCCGGGGGCCCTGTGCGTCGCTGAAGCTGTACCTGGCTGGTCTTTGAACCGATGGGAGCGTGACGCTTCCCTGTGGAAAGGCGAGCGGGGTTCATCTCGTTTTTCTGAACTCCACGGAGACTGCACCGTGCTCCTCCAACCAGCCGTGAATCCTGAGCTCGGCATTGCCCGTCATAGCTTTGGCCACAACCACGGTCACCTTTGCTTCTCGGATGCGTTCAGCAAGAATCTCCATCACTTGCGGCCCTCCATGAAAATCATCCAGCGAGAGCGTCACTTCTGCTGCGGCCGCTTTAGAACTCATCGCAGACCAGGCAATAAAGCAGGTTCTTCATGTGGTGTGGAAGCTCGCTCACGCTTCCGGCGACCACCGGCTCACGGTTGTAATACCAGTGGCCAATCGCCTGCATGATGAAGGTCTTCACCACCTGAAACTTCGGCTCGGCCGACAATGCGGCTGATGCGGTATCCCCAAATCCTGATTTATGCCGCACGGTGACAGGAAAGGGATTGGCCGCGGTCCCGGTGATTCGCGTCGGCGGCCAGAATCCGCCGAAGATCGGGGAGATGCGTGCAGGTTCGCTCTGCGTATAAACGACATAGAGCGATGGATCCAAGGTGACCACATTGCCGCCGGTGTCGACATATTTGATGAATTCGACTGTTTGCAGCGGCGGTCTGAGCAGCCGGATGAACCAATGATGGGCATGCTCGCTATATTGAAGCTGATGGCGATCGGGAAATATCCCAGCCCGTGGGAAACTGTGGAAGTACTGCTCCCACTCCTGGGTAAGGAACGCGCGGCGCGTGAACATCTCCGCATAGACCCGGGCCGCCGTGATCAGGCCCGTTACGTAGGTATCGTCCGAGCCGACGCCAATCTTCAGATGACCGCAGGCCTCAGCCAGTGTCACCGGCTCGGCGGTTGGCGGCGTGATCAGTTTGGTTGTAAGCTCCGACCCGAGAAAGCTCACTTCGCCGATCTCGCCTTGTTCTTGTGATGGACCTGCTCAGAACTCTTTACTTCGGCGGTTTCCGCCGCCACTTCCTGCGACTCGTCGATGGGTACCGCGATCTTGCCGTCAACGGTCTTGGCTTCAACTGCCTGGCCCGTGGCGATCAGATTCCTGGCGATGTCCACGGTGAAGGGACCGCGGATCTCGCCCTTGTAGGCTCCTACGTTCATTCGCACGTACATCGGGAATCCTGCTTTCCTGGAAAAAGCTTGGAAGAACCGGGCCCCGGTTTGCACCGGAGCCCGTTTCAAGGTTAAGGGTTTAGACGTTGACGCTCGGGCTCTGATCGCCGGCAAAGCGCGCGCCGCTCAAAATGGCAACGCAGGATGCGATCACTGAGTTGGTGACGTTTGTCACGTTAACGGTGACGTGGTTGAAGCTCTCGCCGAGTTGCGCGGCCACATCGGAGGCATCGACTTCGATGACATAGAAAATATCGTCATTGGCCGAAATCGTGGTGTATCCGGAGGTGGTCATGCGCTGCTTTGTGGAAAGCAGATCGACGGTCGCGGTCTCCGCCGTGAACAGATCGAAAGCGATGGCGGCGGCGTTCGTTCCCGATGAATCCTGTGCACCTTTGACCAGCAGCGCAGTCGGGGCGGCCGCGGATACGCCGATACTCAGAATGAACGTGATGTGCTCGTGTTTGGCGAGCGACAGCCAGCGTCCGGTTTTGCCGCCGGTGAAATCGACCGGGGCGATGACAGAAGCCACGTGCTCCTGCTGTGCGGTATAAATCCCTTTCATTGAATTTCTCCTGAGAATCGATCTTCAAAAGGGAGGCCCGCGCCTCCCTCGGATAAGGAGCGCAGGATTACCGCGCAGCCAGGGTTACATAGGGCGAGAGCGTCGGCCCGGCGTTCTTCGGGGTCAGCGCGGTGTTCCAGCTCGGCTGAGCGTCCAACCGCATGGTGAAGCGGTAGGCCATCTCATCGGTCAGGAAGTTGACGTGCATGGAGCTCGCGGCCTGGAGCACGCTCTTGCGCGCGAAGGCCATCTGCGAGAAGTCCACCAGCGTAATATCGCCCTGGTTGGTCAGAGCGGCGTTGTACTCGGTCGGGACCACCGGCCGTCCAAACAGCGTGCCGTAAGGCGAACCGGACAAGCTGTTGTTCGGCAGGTAGATCGGAACCGAGACACCGGTCGAGGTAATGGTGAACTGATACATCTGTTGCTCGATCGATTGATCGATGCACCAGACCGCGTTACGCCGCGAACGTCCCCAGCAGCGACCCCACATCTTCATGACGTTGGCCGCGACCACCGTGCTGGCAGCCTGGCCGGATTCTTTGGCCACTACGACCAGCGCCGGCGAGTTCAGGAAGCCCAGCGGCTGTCCATTGCCGGTTCCGTTGAAGAGCGCGTCCTCAATCCGGAACGAGAATTCCAGCGGGAACACGGTGTTGATGATCGACTCCATGACCGCGGCATCCGCCACCATTTCATCGGTGGCATAGCAGAGCGCGATCAGTTTGTTGAGCACCAATTCGATGCGCCGGAACTTGGGCTTGGTGGCGCTGAGCGTGCCGGCTTCATTCGACCAGAAGGCCTGCACACCGCCGAACCGCGACCCATTGGCCCGGCTCTGCTCATCAATCCCATTAACGCTTACCCGATTCGCCGGACTCGAGATCTCGATCGGATTGGGCATCAGGCTCAAGATTTCGCCGGTTTCATAGGTTCGCTGGAGAAGACCGGCCGCGAGATCTCCCTGGACCAGGAAGCCGCCCTCTGCCGGTACCGACTCGTTTAAACCAGCTGCAGCTTTGTAAGCCTGCTGCTCGGTCATCCCTGTAGCCATAAATCCATCCACGATGGTAGCCAAAGCTTCAGGGCTGCCTTCAGCAATCAAACGTGGATCGCGGTTGATGCCTCCGGTTTGACGGAAACGGGCCACGGCCAGGAGCTGCTCGCCGAAAGTCTTGAATTTAGGTTTGTCCAACACTTCGGCGCTGGCGCCGAAATCTCCGGCGCGCACATTGCCGGGATTATTCGCAGGCAAAGCCTCGGTCCGCTGCGTAGTCGCTTCTACTTCGCGCTGCTCCTGGATGCGTTCGATGCGCGTGGTGAGGGATTTCATCTTTTCGAGGTTCGCCTTATACTTAGCATCTTCCTCGGCCGTGAGATCCCGATTGTCTTTCTCCGCAGCATCAATCAAGGCGCGATTCTCTTTAGCCAGATTGACTTTCTCCTGGATCAAGGTTCGCGGATCGAGCACGGCTACGGCGCCAAAGGCCAACATGCCCATGGCAGTGAGAAGTCCACCGTGATGCTTGACCGCAGAAGCAGTTTCGACCGGATGCGACCCGCCGAAGAGACCGGCGAGCACGATCACAGCCACAATGACCGCGCCCAGGATGCCGAGTGCCGGCATCAGGCCCAGGCCCGTGATGGCGATATTCCGGGTGCCCCCGAAATAGCGCACGTTGTTAAAGAACTTGCGCTTCTCGCCCATGCTTTTGAAATAACGCTGTTTCATGGTTCTTTTTTTCCTTTCGGTTTTTTCGATTGGCACCTGCGAAAGGCGAGCCGACGGGCTTCCATTTCCAGGACGCGGTCCGGCATCACATCGCGCAACGGCGCGGCGATCAGCCTTGGAACTTGTTGTTGAAATTCTTTAGAGAGATGCCATCTCCGTACGCCGGCGGCGATGTTTCAGTGCGATCGATGCGGCGTTCCCTTGGCCCTGCTGCGGGCAGCCCTGCTCCTTGCAATAGGCGTCATCGCATTGCAGTTCCATGCATTGCGCGTGCTCGCCTTTAATGCAGGCCTGGCATTTGCACATGCACTCATCCGGATCTTCTCCGTCTTCGGGGTCGGGCTTATCGGCCGCCTGAATTGTCGGGCTCTCCGTCTCGGCCGTATTCATCGGCTTCACCTGGCCGCTGGCGCCGAAACGGGCGAGGGTCTGATCGAAGGTCGCGATCTTATCGACCATTTTCATTTTCAGCGCGTCTTTGGCCACTACCACACGGCCTTCGCCGAACCCGTTGCGCACGTCGTTCGCAGCAACTCCGCGATTGCGTGCCACCGCATTCACGAAGGCGTTGTAGTAGCTGTCGACATTTGCCTGGATAGCAGCCTGCGCCTCGGGACTGAGCGGCTCATCAGGATTGCCCTCGGTCTTGTATTTCCCGGCGCTGATATAGGTCACCTTTAGGCCCATGGCTTCATCCATCTTGGAAATGTCTTCATGCGTGGTAAACACGCCGATGCTGCCCACCATTCCCGATGGAGTCACCACAAGTTCTTCAGCTGAACTCGCCAGCCAATAGGCCGCGCTGGCGGCCAGCGTGTTGACCACGGCGACCATCTTTTTCTGGCCCCGCGCATTGAAAATTTCGTCTGCAAATTCCTGGATACCATCGACGTCACCGCCAGGGGAATCGACGTCAAAGATGATGGCCTTGGTATTATCGTCCGCCAGGCATTGGCGAAAGGTCTTCGTGAGCTGCTGCACCGAAGTGCCGCCGCTGAAATCAGAGAACATGTTGGCGCGGTAGCAAAGCACTCCATACACGGGAATCACAGCGATATTGCCGGCGGTCCGCGGTGAAGGCCTAGTCGCTGCGCGGACGGCCGCAATCTGTTCTTCGCTTACATACTCGCCGCGGGCACGGAGTTCGATCAGCGCCTTGATCGCCGCATATTTCTCCGGCAGGATCGCCCAGGTTGAGGAATAAAATGCTTTTAGAATTCGGGAATAGTTCATTACAAAACCTCCACGGCGATCTGGGCCAGGTCTCGAGCACGGCCCTCATTCATCAGGATCTTGCTTTCCACTTTGCTCCAATCACCGGTCCGAGCCGAGGGCATAATCTGAGCAGCGTTCTGTGTGCAGAAAGCGAAAGCGCGGGCCTCGGGGATGCGCAGCGCATCGGCGATCACGCGGGCATGGGCCTCATAAAACCCTGAGATCTCGCTGCAGAACTCTTCACGGCCGCCGCCATTCGAAATCCCGCTGCGATGTTTTTGCAGAAGCCGCTTTAACGCCGAGGATTCCTTTCTCATCATGCGCGCTGCAGCCGATTCCGCGAGAGCCAGGAGCCTGGTGCGCTGCGTCCGGGCCGTCTGCTGCTCTTCATCGCCTGTATCTTGGGGCGGCGCATCGCCGGGTTGTTCTTCCCCATCTTCCTCGGTCGGCAGCGATGGATCCGGTCCACGGCTCCCCGCCGGCGTCATGTTCAACGGCCGCAGATAGATATCCCCGCCGGCAATGGGATTCATGTTTTCGAGTCGGCGTACATCATTCGGACAGAGCCATCCCCAGTTGATCCCGATGGCGTAGGCCGTATAACGGCTGTCCATGTCGCCGCGGTTGAGGCCGTCCATGAGGAATTCAGCGAAGTATTCGTTGTCATCATTAGGCAGCTGGAAGAACAGATCGCGCGAGATGGCTTGCTCCCAGCGCTTGGCGATCGGGAGCATGGTGTAAACCGTGAACTCGATGCCCTGATGCTCAATGTTCGAATGCGTAGCCCGCTCGAGTTCGCCGATCATGTGCGGCGGCACGCGGTAGATAGCGGCGATTCCAGTCTTCTGGTATTTGCGGGCCTCCAAAAATTGAGCATCTTTGTTGGTCATGCCCAGCTTATTGGCCTTCATTCCCTCTTCGAGAATGGCGGTCTTTCCCCGATTGGCTCCGGTCTGCCGCTCCTGGAAAGATTCACGGACGCGGGCATATGCTTCCGGACTCAGCTTCGCGGGATGCTCCAGAATCATCCCCGGACTGGCATCGTTCTTGATGAATCGCGCCGCAAAATCCTGTAGACCGAGATCGATGCCTACAGCTTCGCGCACTACGCTGATCGGACTTAGCCCCACAATTCCATCCAAAGACCACCCGCGGATATGCAGCATCTCCTGCGGCTGCAAGGTCTCGGTGCTTCCGTCTAACTTGCGCACCGTGTAATCAAAACTGCCATCGGTATAGCGCTTGGCCTGCACACGGTCAGGATGCAGAGGCACCAGCTGATCAATCGGGCCGTTGGGACCAGGAAGAATCTGGGCATAAGCATTGCCGCGAAGATCGAGATGAGCGTTCGACATCTCCCGAAATTCGAGCGAGGTCTGCCAGCTGTTAGGCTGATCGTGCAGCACTCTGTAAAGCGGGTGGTTCGAAGCCCGTTCTTTCCCGCCATCGGGCAGCCGCTTATAGACGATCAGAGGCAGCGAGGCCAGCGTTTCCGCACGAACCCGGACGCAGGAGAATACAGCCTCCGAGCGCATGGCCGAATCCGGAGTGACGCGGATCCCGGCCGCTGAATCGACCCCGATAGGCTGATACCAGAAATCGGAGAATGGCGAAGTGTCGTAGACCTCTGCGCGAAACAGAGATGCGATCAGCCCCAACGGTTATTCACCCTTCCTTGGGCTGGCGCCGTGCGCTGGCCCGTCCGATCCAGAGAGCAAAAGCGATCATGAAGGCCCCGCCCAGTACCAGCGCGGCCCAGTGGTTCAGCTGATACGTCCCCACCTCTGCAGCGGCGATGCCGGCCAGGGCGAGGACGTCGGCAATTCTTTCGGTGTGGGCAGGATTCATACGCTTAAAAGGCCGCGGGATTCATAGACGGACGTACCATCACCGGGATTGGCCATCCATCGAATCAGAGACATGAAAAGGCAGATGGCGCCGTCGATCTTCGACTCTGCATTCTGCTTCGTGGGAAAAATGTTGTCCTTCCTGTCTATGTGGCAAACCACGTTGGTGACCATCCAGCTGAGGACCGGGTCACCATTGTGATGAAAGCGGCCGTCAAGCACGATCGCTTCAAATTCCTTCATGGCCGGCGACATCATGGCCACGGTCTGACGGACCTCTACGACCCGGGCCGATTGGTTCCACTCAGGCTCGGCCTGCATGAACTGCACCAGCGCGGCGCCGTGGTAGGGATCGTGAGGAACTTCGATCGCCCGAAATTTCTTTGTGTCGGCGATCATGTCGTCCGAAATGCGCTTGTAATCGGTGATGTTTCCCGGGGTCTTCACAATCAAGCCCGCGGCGGCCCATCCCTCATAATGGCTGCCTTTGGCTTCCTCTATGGCCGAAGCGTTCAGATAGTGCGTGGCGAAGGCGTAATAGTGGAACTTGCCGTCGATCGCTTTGCGGAACATCAGGACCTTATCGGCCAGGTCCTTGCGGCTGGCTAGGTCCAATGAGGCTATGCATGGCTCGCCTTCGAAGTCATCAAGCTTTAGATTCGGATCGGTGCAGGCGTCCCACTTGGCTGAATTCATCCATGCCACATCGGCGTTGACCCAGACGTCCAAGTGCTTCGTCTTAAATGTATTCTGCTTGCGCGCGGAGTTGACGGCGTCGCGCTGCTGCCGCTTGAGATAGTCCCCAAACACGCTGACGTCATAGTTCGGGTTGGCCTTTAGCAGTGCGAGTTCAGATTTCCAATCGTCGCCTTCATCGATCCCATAGGCAATGCAGAACCACTCATCATTCCGAAGCTTGCCTTCGAGGACCTTGATGGCATCCTGTTCGAGCGCATAACAAGGTCCGGAGCGATCGCTGCCGGAGGTGGTGATTACGATTAGCAGGGGATTGTCCCGGGCGCCCATGCCAGTCTTCATCGTGTCATAGAGGTCATCGCTGGCATGTTCGTGATATTCATCGATGATCGCACACGATGGTGAAGCGCCATCGCCAGGTTTTCCGATCACCGGCTCGAAGCGGCTACCATTGGCTTCAATGACCAGGCTCTCGGCATTGACTCTGATGCCGAGAGTTCCTTTGAGTAGGGGCGTCCGGTCGACCATCTGGCGAGCTGGCCGGAAAACTTCCCAGGCCTGTTTCTTTGTTGTGGCTCCGGAGTAGACCTCAGCTCCGAACTCACCGTCGGCCGAAAACTTATAGAGCCCGATGCCGGCAGAGAGCGTGCTCTTCGCGTTCTTGCGCGCGACCTTGATATAGGCTTCACGAAAGCGATAACATTCCGTGGATGCGTTCACCCACCCGAACAGACAGCAGACTATGAATACCTGCCATGCTGTAAGCTTGATTGTTTCTTTCCGCGATGCCCACTTACCCTTCACGTGTGGAAGCCTCTCTATGAACCTGCAGCATCTTTCAGCCTTGGCCGGATCAAAGCGGTAGCCGAATTCGGGATCGCCAACGCGCTTCAGATCGTTGAGATGGCGTCGGCAGGCGGCGATGACCAGCCGGCACGCCACAATCCTTCCTGAGACAACATCCTGGGCATATTTATTGGCAACGCCGCAGAAGCTGAGATCAGTTGACTGAGCCGCCGCTCTTCCCGCTTTGCTTGTGCGGCGAGTCGAGGAAATCCGCGAACGGGTTGCCGTCTTCCTTGATCTTTTCTTTTGCCGGTCTGCCAAGCTTGGCCTTCGATGTCGGCGAGCCGCCCATCTCATGCAGGGCTCGTTGCAGCGCCGTTATCTCGCTGGCTGGCATCGGAGGGCGCCCATCCTTGCCGGCCTTGCGGAATTTGTCAGTCAGAACGCAGGCGATCTCGATCCACACCCGGTTCTCGCTGTTCAGCGCACCGTCGGGATAGGTCGCCAGGAATTCCAGCCAGATTTGACGTTGAGATTCCGAGAGATGCGCCGGCGGATCGCCCAGAGGGCCGCGCGAAACCGGATCAATGCGTCGCCGGTTGGGGTTTTTTTTGAAAGCACCGTTCAATTCGAGTGCTTCTGCTGTTTTTCTCGGTCTGGCCATATTCCACAATATGGAAATGTTGAAATATTGAGTTTTGGGGATGTAAAAATTATGCTGCGCGGCGGTCGCGAAGGCGGTCGGTTTTAGAAAATCGACCCGCCCTACCCCTTGCTGCTAGGCGACCATCCTAGTCCACGATGCCACTGGCAGCGAGCCAGGCTTGGCATGCGCCTCGCAGGCAAGGGCGATCACGTTCGTTGCGATCAGGCGAGCAGTCATGGGTATCTCGCAGGCGCAGTCTCTTGTGAACTTGACCTGCTGCTCAAGGTGGATCTTGGCATTGTGGCAATCCGTGCAAATGCCTTGCAGGTTCTCTAGGGCATCCGTACCACCGTGAGCCTTTGGGATGATGTGATCGCCTATGCGGCTGGCATTGGTACAGCCGCGTTTAAACGGATCTCGGCAGAGTGGATCACGCGCCAAGACCATAGGCTGTAGCCGACTGCGCCAGTTATGCCCATAACCACGTGAATTGGAACTACCGCGGAACCGATCGGCTGCGCGCTGATTACCGGAACGGTTATGCTCGGTGCAGTTCAGTCCGCCGCATCTACACGCGACGGCTGGCGCGGTAGGCATTACCGCTTCACGCCCTGCGCCGCCAGCATCTTCCTGTAGGCTGCGTACCAGTTGCCCGAGATGGCTTTCTGCGCCTCGGCCAGCGACATCGCTTTCGCGCAGACCTGGCGATGTAGCCAGTTTTCCAACTGTGTTACTCTCTCGTCATGCCATTTAGTTTTAGCTGTATCCAGTGCGGCGCGCCCATCATCAGCCGGCAGAAAGCTAGGCCTCGAAAGTTCTGCAATCTGTCGTGCGCTGGCAAGTACAACATGTGCATTAAGAGAGGAGACGGACGATCGGTAGCCTATAAGAGTGCCAGATATATCTTCAATGGCTACGTCATGGTCTGGGATGACAGCAGAGGGCGGTTCTCGATGGAGCATCGCTTGGTCATGGAGCAGGTGTTGGGCAGGCAGCTTGCAACCAATGAGCATGTACACCACAAGAACCATGACCGCGCCGATAACAGGCCAACGAACCTCGAACTGCTTCACCAGATCGACCACTGCCTTCTTCATGGCAAGAATGGCCGATGGGGTATTGGATTTGATTGTTGTCAGGAGTGCCACTCTACTTCTTCGCCTCACGTGTCCCGTGGGCTCTGCAAGGCGTGCTACCTGAGGAATTGGCGGGCGGGAACTCTATACAGATTTGCCGGTACGCGCTGTACCAATCCCGCGCAATCATTTGCTGAGCCTTCTCTAGACTGATCTTTCGCGCACAAACCAGTCTATGCAATGCATTCTCCAGCCAGTCTTTCTCGTGTGCGCCAGGATGCTGGCCGTAAGGTTGCGGCCAGAGATTCTTGATGTCGTTCGAGCCGCCCAGTTCCAGCGAGATCAAATGGTCGATCTCGCAGCCTTCCGCGCCCGCGCAGTAGCCTTTATGGTTCGAGATGCCATATTCCTTGTAGACGGCATTCTTCTCCGACTCCGGCACGTTGCGCACCGAGCCCGTGTGGAAGCTCTTCGAGCAAAGCGCCGTAGCCGTGGCATCTGTCGTCGCGCCCGGCGTGAGCTTGGGATTCGGCAGGCGCACGCTCTGCGCGTGTGTTGCCGCAACCAGCGCGAGAGATGAGGCGATTACGAGTATGCGTTTCATTTGCGGTGAGTACTCACATAGACCAGCCGCGCTACATGAAACAGGATCGCGGCCGGTGGGAGAACTCTTTCGAAGTTGTGGTGGCCGGTTTTGTGCAGTACTGCCGTGCCCAGGACCTCGACCGCCATGAATCCGGCACCGCCGATCGCGATGTTGCGGCAGTCCAACCTAGAGACCGTAGTATCCGAGCAGCTTGCGCCGATCTCTCCAGCCATCGCCGTGGCATCGGCCCAGAACATGGTGACGTTCTGAGGATCGAAGAGCGTCTCGTGAACCTTGGGCTGCGGGGCGCTGGGAGGCTGCGATGCGGACGATGTAGAGTCCGCCTGCTGGGCAAAGCAGGAAAGGCTGAGCGCCAGCAGGCAGAGAGCAAGTTTCATGTTAATAGGCGTGAACTTTTTCCGTGGTAGCGCCGTGAGCGTTTTCGATGTAGGCGCAGTCAAAATACTCGACGTCAACGCCGGAATGCGCGACTTTGTCGTTTACCGGACCGTCGGAGACGTAAAACACATCGTGACTGCCGTTCCAGCGCGTGACCGCAATTTCTCGCACAGAGTTGGTGCGCTTTTCGGGCTCGGCGTCCGAGTTTGGAGCCCGACCGCACGGGAATATTTCAACTTCACTCGCCTCCACGATCTTCATCGTGTGGCCCTTGCACAACTTGACTGTCAGCATGTTCTTCTTCTCTTTTCTTCTTCTGAATTTTCCGCTCTCGCGGAATCTTGTCTTTACAGCCCGGCCCGCTCCATCGCGTAGTCGACTTCCGCAGGCGAGTAGCCCAGATCGGCCAGCTCGTTGCGCGCGTAGTCGCGATTCAACAGAGGCTTGACCTGTTCGAAAGGAACACGCGCGGATGCGGCCTTCACTGCCTGCACCTGTTTCTTGGTGGCGTAGTTTTCCAGGATTCCCAGCGCCACATGAAGACCGGTTGAGACCAGCGCAATGTAGGTCGCGGCCTTGTTCTGCGACGCCTGGTTCTTGACGCCGGCAATCTTGAGAGCTGCCTGGTCTGCCTGCGCCGTGATCGCATCGACGCCGTTCAATATCGCCTGATAGGCATCAGCGCCAGGATTGGCCAGGTAGGCATCGCAGGCGGCAATGACTTTATCGATCGCCGGTCCTGCATTCGCCAGAATCGGCGCCAGGTATTCTGCGACGTCCGGCTGTACAACCTGGAGATCGGCGAGGATGACGTTGGCCGAGGGCAGCAGCGCTTTCGTGGTTTTCAGTCCGTTCTCAACTTTCTGGACCGCGGAAGTGATCTGCGCCTGGCTGTAGCTGCAGCCGGTGGTAAATGGAATCGCAGCCGTCACGGCCACGCATAGCAAAATGCTCAGTGCGCCGCGAGGCGCGAAGATACGAGAGATCATGATTTTTCTCCTAAGTGCAATTCAAAGAGGTGGCACTCGGGGATGGACTTGAACCATCGACCTCTCCGTTAGAAACGGAGTGCTCTTTCTCTGAGCTACCCGAGTATTTCCAAAGTCTGTAACTGTGAAGCTGATTGCGCTGCGGCTTGTCGAGCGGCGCCGTAGCGATTGCCGTGAAGCCGAGGCCGGGCTCATCAGGTTCGCGCCAAGCGTAGTGAACGATTTGCAGACGCTCTAGCTTGGCTTTTACGCGCTCCAGCGCCTTTACGTCAGGAACGCCAATCAGGATGATGTTGGGATGTCCATGATCGCCAAGGGTCACGACGTTTGTGCTCGAGGCGAATATCGAGCTAGCCGCTCCCGAATCCATGGCTATAGTGCAAACCGGCAATTCCGGCCACGCCATCATCAGCAGCGCGTGATTCGACTGCACCAGCTGCTGCGCCAGCGGAATATCCTGACGCACGAAGAGGTAAACCGAGCAATCGTCCAGGTTCACGCGCCCTCCTCTTCGATGAGACGCTGCACGTCCAACGTGAGCGCTTGCCCGCGATACCTGAATCCCCGCGCCGCTCGCGCTTTATCAAGACCGCGATCTGCGAGAGCGTCAACCGCTGCTCGACCTTCCCGATGGCAACGGCACAAACATGTCTTTCTATTGCACGGCTGGCCGTCGCGCCTGCCGCTTAGACATGGCTCGCAACGTTCGGCTTTCACGCGCCCACCGCCTTCGCCTGCCCTCCCAGAAACTGACCCACCAGTTCGTAGACCTTGGGCGACTGGAAGTAAGCGCTGTGATTCAGCCAGAGTTCGACGTTGTCGATCTTCATCAGCTCGGTGCAGTCCTGTTTCACGAAGTTACCCGGGCAGGGTCCATCGGGACCGGTGAGCCCCAGACGCAGCCGACCAAGATGAATCTCGGCGGAAGCGATCAGGGCTCCGTCCTTGGGAGTCAGCAGGACCAGCGCGCGCTCCACCAGGTTCTTCAGTCCCTGGCCTCCCACCTGGGCCAGGATGTCGTTGTCAACGTCCGCGGCCACGGAGATGAAGGCGCCGATCACCTTCTCGGCCGATTGCGTCCACTCCTGATACAGCGCTTTCTGGATGGCATAGTTACCGCGCGAGTGCGCGATTACCGTGGGATTGTCGAACAGCTTCAGTGCATCCAGAATCTGCGGCGCCGAAGCCTCCACCGTCTTTGAGTCTTCCTGATAACCGATCAAATCTTCCCGTGCTTGTGAGGGCCAGAGGTAGGCGATGTAGGTGAAAGAGTCACCCAGGCCTGCGGCGATCGCCTGCAGAGTTCCCAGAGCCTTCTCCGGTGAATTATTGAATCCGTGAATCCATACCAGCGGCGGCTTGCCAATTCCGCTGATCAGCGCCAGACATTCTTCCCTGTCGGCCATCTTCCAGTTCGAGAACGGAGACAGCGGCTGTCCCAGATTCGACCAGAACGTGTTGCTGTTCGGGTTACGATCTGATGTCCAGCCGTTCGCGTTGACGGTGCGATTGGTGATCAGGAAGAACACGGAATGTTGAGTTCAGGATGCGAATACATCAGCGTCCAAGCTTTGTATGGGCCGCCAAACATATGACCGGACGGCGAGCGCCAGACGGTTGACTGAATCTTCTTCCACCCGGCAGCTTCCAGCTCGCGTATCCAATCCTCTGGCCGATCCGTCGAGAATGCCGATAGTGCGCGGTTCGCTGAGCGCGTCGGCATCATGTCAGGTAGCCGTTCTGCAAGAATCCGTGGTAGTTGCCGCACTGAATTGACCCTGCACCGGCCTGGCAGGTGAAGCCGGATTTGTCGACCGTGATCTCCGGCGGAACACCGTGACGTATCCAGCAGCGGTGCGTGCGGTCATTCGGCATGGTGCAGTTCGAGGCGCGGGAGTCAATGTTCCAGGATCCGCCGGGAGTGCAAACGATTAATGGCGGCTCCGTCGCGTTATCCCAATCGTGGCCATAGAGCCCGGCGGCGCTTTTGTACCAGGTCGCGCGCCACATCGCGCCGGCAGGGAAGTCGCGGAGCCTGTCCTTCACTTCGCCCGTATCGCTGCGCCGATATTCACTGCCGCCGCCGGTACTCCTGCTCGAATCTGGTGTGAACTCAAAGCCGCATTCACACTTTGCGGGCCAGAGAGTCAGGTCATCCCAATTGATATTTCTCTCCGGGTGCTTTCCGTCCGGCGGAAGTACGGAGCGCTTAAGGATGCGATTGGCCCAGTGGTAAGAACCATTGCGCGGGCACTGGCCGTGTTCAGTTCGTATCGTTTCGCTGAATACGTTTCCTGTCGGTTCGATCAGGAAGCACTTAATGGGCATGAGTTACCAGATTTTTGCTCTGCGCCAATCTCGGTCGATCCGCGATTCGTCGCTGTAATCGGTCAGATCGGGAATCTCATCATCAATCGGCGGAGCATCGGCAAATGGCGCTGGTGGAAGATCACTCTTGACGCTCTTGCATTGAACCGGGACGGCTGGCTGCCGCTCCATGTTTTCGCGGATCAGCTTTTCCAGGATCTTTTCCGCCCGCCTTACTGTCATTGCTATTTCGGAGCGATCGGCGATTCAACTACGGGCGCAGCAGAAGGAGGAGGAGCATTGCCATTGCTGCTCGCCTTCATCTTCATGGCCAGCGCGCCGAGGGCCGATCCAGCCAGGCCGGAGAAAACCATCAGCGTCTGATAGCTCGCTCCCCACTTCACGCACAGCACGGAGCAGGCGGTAAAGACGATGGTTAGGAACGCCAGAATGAAAGTCTCGATCAGTTCTTTCTTGTCGGGATTCATGCGAAACGCTCCAAGTCATCGGCGTGCCGGCGCAGTCTCGCGACTTCGGCGCGCTCTGCTTCACGCTCAGGGGTCCAGCGGTCGGCTGCGGAGTGTTTACTGTTGAGTGTGTCCGCCCGTTCCCGCATCGCCGCGATGATTTCTTTGAGCGCTTTCATTTCGTCTCCGTTTGCGCGGCCGCTGGATGCTTTGGTGACGGCTTGCACTTGTGTCCGAACGTGACCGCGCGACAAACCGCATGGTCAACCGGCTTGACCACATGTTTATAAGCAGCCTTGCCGCCGTAGTACGCTCCGGCGAGTCCGAGCAGCACGATGATGACTCCGCCGCCGATTCCTGCTGGCATAAATCCCTCCTGTTAGGCGCTTGCTCCCTGTGCGGGCGTCTGATACTTCGCCATCCTCGCTATGACCTGAGTGGGATAAGCGGTATTGCCGCCGCCGTTCCAGCGCAGCAATGCCTTCGTTGTGTCGCCCTCTGCTGCGTCCAGGCATTTCTTCAGAAACCTGACCCCAACCGAGATCCCGATATCCGGATCGCAGAGCATGGAGAGGAACTGGTGCTGGAATCCCATCTCGCGGGCGTTTTCGCCCATCACCTGAAAGAGACCGAAGGACATGGCCCGCGTCATCTCTTCCGTGGTCGGCGCGTTGGGCAATGCCGGCTTGATGTAGCGCGTCTCGAACGCAGGCTCAAAGCGGATCGCCCAGCAATTCCAGGAAGATTCCTGTTCGACCACGGCGCAAGCAAGAGCCGGGTCGACGCCATAAAGCCGCGCCTGGTACTGGACTTGCTCGACTAGCGATTCCTGATCCATGTTTTTTAGGCCAGCTTTCTTGGTTGCCGACGCAGCGGAGAATTGATCGGCAGAGTCAACACTCCCAGCAGTTCCACCTGGCTCCTGACTCCCATCTTTCGGTAGACGCGATGCAGATAGACCTTCATGGTCCTGACGCTGACGCACATCCGCCGCGCGATCTCCGGTTGCGTCAGGCCCTCGCGCACCAGGCGCGCGCATTGCTTTTCCTTGGGCGTCAGCTGGGGAGCAACTCCGCAGGCCTCGCGGATGAATCTGGTGATCCAATCTTCCTGCGCGTCTGAAGACCACTCCCAGAAGCCGTCGGGCAGCTTCACTCAGGTCTCGCCAGGTGCAAAATGTTCTGGCCGTCGAACTCCCCGCAATCGGGGTCGGACTTGATGACGAAATGGACCTTGTTGGCGATGTAGCCGGCGGGAATCAGCCGATCCGATTTGTCGCGGCGGAAGAACTGCTTGGCCACTTCATCGAAGTTCGTGATACGAACGCAGTGCCCGGGTACCAGCCGGATTCTTTCGTGCTTCTTGGCCGATGCTGTGGCAATCAAGATCAGCGCGGCCAGAAACAGATGTTTTGATTTCACCTGTCACGCGCCTGCGCTCATTGCGTTGCTTTTTTGCAATTCTTCAATTGCCGTCGGTTCGTATCCGTCCGGGTAAATGATGTGTCCGTTCACGTGACGGTGCGGCGGAAAGTCGCGGAGGATTCCAATGAGGCGGTCCGCTAATTTCATGACCTTGTACGCCGCCACGATCACGGCGCCGCAACTGCTGCCAACAACTGCCATCTCGGAAAGCCGCGTCCAATCCATTTACTGAAGCCTCCAGGCGAGCGCAAAACCGAAGATGATTCCCGATATGAATGCGAAGCCCAAGACGATAATCACGCCGGCCAGCCAGAGAATGTCGCGATCGCTGAACTTCGAATCGCGGGCCGGGAACTTGAAGCGCTTCTGCTTCCAGGTCGGGAGTTTGGGGAGCTTCAGAAGCTTGCTCATATCTTCATTTCATCGAGGCCGGATTACTCCGGCCCTCGACGGCTCTGGCGATTCTCCGCGACCTCCTTTCCTCACCGAATTTCGCCTTGCTTGCCAGGCGATCTCTACGGCTCCGGAGCTGCCGGCTGTGTTTTCTTGACGGTCGTTTGCCCCAGATAAGGCGAGAGACGGGACCGGCAACTCCGGAGTGCGACTTCGTTTACCGCGTTTGAAGCTTTGGCTCTTTCCAGGCCACGATGTGGTTTTCCTGACGGTTGATCGCCAGGCGCAGGTGGAAAGTGGATCGCGTGTCCTTCGCCATCTTGCTCAGCTTGGCGTACCAGGAAGTGCGGAGCTTATTCACGTCTTCACCCTTCTCCGGTTCCAGAATCAGGAACTCAACAATCGCCAGCTTCTTCAGCTTTTTCGGTAGTGTCCTAACTCTACGCACTCTTAGGACACTACCGCTTTTTCCACATGGCCAGGGTTTCTTCGCTTCTGCGAGCCCCGCCCCGCACGGGTCCGTTGGCTTTTTCGTAAGCTTCGCGCGTCATGACTTGGGTTTTCATTTCAGCATTGCCTCCAGCTCTTCTTCGGCGATCGCTTCCAGTTTCCTGATGGTCGCCTTGTGTGACGGCTGGCACTGGCTGGAGTGCACAATCCGCGATTCCTTGTTGGCTCCGCCCTGGATCGATACCCGGCAGGCGCAGAGCTTGTCGCTTACGGCTACGGTGACGCGCTTTTCAATGCGGAAGCGGGGTTGGCTCATGCCGCCTTCTTCATCCTGAAGCCGGTGTCTCGTGCCGGCCAGACGCTGCCGTCTTTGGCGATCATCCGCCCGCAGATCGATCCGCCGCTGCATCCGCATTCACCGTTGCAGAGGCGGAGAAGCGAGCGCGCGATTTCGACTTCGAGAGCTGCGCTTCGTTTCATGCCAGCACCAGATTTCTGGCGTCCACTTCCACGCGCCAGCTCGAGCCCTTCAGGTCCTGTAATTGTCTTCCGCAGGAGATTCCCTGCGAGTGGTGCTCGATGGTGGTCAGGAGAACGTAGGCGGCCTCTCTGCCTTTGACCGTGCCCTGGAAGATTCCCATCATGCCTTTGAGCGGGCCATCGGAGATCAGTACGCGGTCGCCGGCATCGAAGCGGGCAACCGGTGCGGAGACGTCTGTGCGATCGTCGGTGATCAGGCAGCCCGCGGCGTCCAGGCGCTCCGCCAGAGCGACCAGAATTTCTACCGGGACCTCTGCCGGGCGCGATCCGAAGTAGACCACTCTGCCCAGCAGCGGCAGACGTGAAAGGCTTTCATTCACGTCGCGGTGCATGGCGTACTCGAACGACGCGAAGATGTATGACGGAAATAGAGGGCAGTGGAATCCGTTGGCGCGCCTCTGGAAGGTGAGTGGCAGGAAGGTCTTGATGCCAAAGCCGCCCAGCTTGGAGATCACTGAGCGCTCGCGGCAGGGCTGAGAATGGATCAGGAACCAGGGCTTATCGGAAAATGCAGCCGCTCCAGGTTGACTTTCCTGGAGCATCTCTGGCCGATTTGTTGCTTGCTGCTGATGGCCCAGCATCGCGGCTGATTCGGCCTTACTCCTTTATTAGTGGGACCGGCTGTGAATGATCTTCGAAGTTCACAACCGACCCAACCTATTGTGCCCAGGTATAAGGAGAAGGTTGCTTAATACATACAATCGGTTGTGGTTGGATTGCAACTACTCTAAAGTTTTGAAAACTATAGTTTGTTGCACGTGGAACTATTCGATCATCGCCCGGATCTCGCCGGCCCGTGGGATGACCTGGCGCGAGTTTTTGAGCCCCAGCTTGCGGAACCCGGAGCGCAGACGGTTCTTGACGCACTGCTCTTCCGTGCCCATGTCCGCCGCGATCTCCTTGTTACTCAGTCCGGACAGAAGGAGACGCAGGGTTCTCTTTTCCAGTTCGGTCAATCGCTTGCGGCGTTGGAATGCCATCTCTCTCCCCTAACTAACGGCTAACTAGCGTGGTTGGGTTCAGAGTTTTTCAGAGTGCATAGCGGCTTGGGGGTGCTCATGGCTGCTCCCATGATGAAACTATTGGCTTTTGCCGTTTTGCTCCGAATATGACTATCACCGAGCCGAAGAATGGGACGCCGCGCTTACTTCCTACAAATGGCACCTTTTTCCTGATAAACCGGATCTCGTCCGACCGCATTACATAGTCATGCCACCATGGAGCGTTTGTTCGGGACGGGACCAATGCGACAACCGTTGCGCCGGATAGCGATTCCTCGAATGCTTTCTTCATCCACGCCGAGATCTCGCGGCCATAGGGGGGATTTAGCCAGCACTTGCCGCGCCACGGTGCCGATAGCCCCTGTTCCCGCGTCAGGTAGGGAACCACCTTTTTGTTGTCGTGGTCGGCGCACACGTCAATCGAGAAACCGAACTCGGCATTTAGTTTGTCGAATAGCGATTGCGGCGTGGACCAAACGCTCACGGCTCCCTCCTCTCCTCGGCCCCGGTGGTCAACTGGCGGAGACGCTCGGCGGCTTTGTCCAGTTCATCGCATTTCTCACATTCCTTCCACGCCGCCTGATTGAAACCAGGGACCACGTTGAAAATCTCTTGTGTAATTTCTTCCCGCGTCATGGTTGGCGTCCTTTCGGGGGCTGGGGCGCGGGCTGTTTTGAGTTTATGTATCCCAGTACTCGCTCCTCGAAATCTTGGAGCAAACATCCAAGCATGTAGGCCGTCTCGCCGCCATGATTGCGTGGGATACTGTTGACGGTTTTCCAAAATTTGTCGCTCGGCTTGCCAGAGTATCGCCGCGCAATCGGCTTCTTGGACCTTTTCATCTCCCCTCCTTGCCCAGCTCCTCAGTGAGCAGGGCCAGCCCACGTTTAACTATTGGCGATTCGCGGAATTGCTCGAACGTATACTCTAGGTGTGTTGTGGGGAAATCGCCGCCGTCGTCTTGTTCATGCTCCGCGAAGTGGTGCGCATCGTCGGCTTTCATGGCCTCATACCACTTCCGCGCCAGCTTTGCCAGATCGACGGGCTCCTTCGGCGGCGAACCGGATTGCAGGGCGGCGAGGGCACGCAGCGCTAGTGCGGCATCGCGGATATAGAAACCGACCTTTTGAGCCTCGCTGAGTCCTTTCGGCATTTCGCCGTCAAACTCGACCATCTTCCGCGCCAACTGCTCCGCGCTCACGGGCTGGGTCGCTGTGCCCGAGGATGGCCGCTCGGTGGGTTGGAACTTGTCGGGAAGGATTGGCGGTTTTTCAATGTGGAGCTGATACAGCCGAAGTGCCTGCTGGATAACTTTTGCTGGCGAAATATCCTGCCGCAAGGCCAACTGCCCGATCACGGCAATCTCCTTTTCCGTCCACGCGGGATTTACGTTTAGCCGTTCCGGGGCCGCTTCCGCCTTATCCGTCTGCTCCGCCGTATACTTATCTTGCAGTTGAGTCGCACGGTTAATGATGGCAGTCCAATTTAACTTGCTGTCGTTAAAGAAGATATTCCCGAGCGTCTCTTGCGCCTGCTTATCTTCAAAGCGCTGAATTCGTCCGTCCGCCTTCTCTGTGCGCGCTTCCGCCTTCTCTGTGCGCGCTTCCGCCTTCTCCGTCAGCTCCGCCGATTGCAGAATTTCGTAGCAAGCATCAAGCGCCATCCCTTGCTCTCCGTCTCTGAGGTATTGGGCGATGTCGCTAACATCTTGCAGCAATTCCGCCGCTGTGCGGGCTTCCCCCTTCAGCCGCTCCACGGGCGCGGTTGCATCGAGTTTCACGTATTCCAGTCCGCGTTCTTTTGCCAGCGCCTGCACGGCCTGAAATAGTTCGCGGGCAATGGCTTCGCCTTCATGCCTAAGCCTTGTCGCCGCTTCCTCATTCCATTCCCCGACAAAGCAGCCGTATCGCCAGTTCTTTAGCGACAACTCGACGATCTGCGCCTCATTCTTCAGCCGCTCCAGTACGGAGTCCTCCACCAGAGTCCAGCCCTTGCGTAGAGCCGTTAGCTCTGTGCCGAAATCCACCAAATCCTTGAATACTGGCGCTCGTCTGCCAACCCGTTTTACGTACTTCTCCGCCAGCTCCGCCACGGTTCCCTCGAATGTCTGGCCGGGAGCGTTGCCCTGTATTTCCAGCGTGCTTTGATGGAAGGCCAAGGCAAACTTTTGCGCGATTTTCTCGGTAAAATCGGAAACGGCCATCGCAAAATACTGTTGATCGCACCATTCGCGCCAAAATGCTACAACCTGTGAAAGCTCTGTAAGATCGCCCCGCTCACTCATGGCGTTACCGCCTCCCCGCGCATAAATAATTCGTGTGCCCTTTGTTTCCGCGATTCCATCAAATTCATGTTGGCCGCGATCTTTTGCGCCAATCGTCTCGATACCGCAGTGCAGATCAGCTTTGGACTCTCCGCCTTAAGTCCGCCTAGATAGACATCTTGGCCATCTGCGAAATACTTTAAAATCGGCAGGTACTTCAGTTCGCTCATCGCTCACGCTCCATCATCCGGGCCCATCCGGGCCAAAATCTTTGCTTCGACGGCGAGCGTCTTGGCGCTCGGCTCTAAAAGCCCACGCCCAATATCATTGGCGCAACAGGACTTAAACTCGTCTAGTAATTCACGATTAGTAGGCTCACGCTCCATCATCTCCCCCCCCCTCGTTCCAAAATCCTTTTACTCGCAGCCGTCATGCTCTGTGGCTGCTGCTCCGCGGGTCCCTTACCCGCCGACATCCTGAATCGTGGCTGCTGTTTCTGGTGCTGCATCAAAGGCTGTTTTCCGGTTTATGATTGCGAACCGCAAATATCTGATCTCGGCGTCATGGTTGATGGCTTCCTGCCTCGGAGCCATCTTTGCAATTACCACCTTACGGCCCTCGACCACCAATAGCCCATGATTCGGCGCGTGTTGTTCCAGAAGTTCAAGCGTGATGATTCCCGGCGTGGTCATGTAGAAACGAAAGTTGCCCATGCGCGGGATCATCTCTTTTATCCAGCCTTCTTTGGCGGCTTCTTTCTTCCCGATTCTCGACGCCCGTAGCCGGTGTCCCCATTCGGGATGCCGCCACTGAAAGCGTTTCTTTTGGTCCGCGTAAAAGTCATTCCGCGAAGCCTTGCACTCGACCACGACACTTCCGCGCATCTTCCAACTGCTTGACCATCCAATCGCGTCGGGGATTTCCGCGCACGAAGCGCAATCGCTGAATATCGGATTACACCTGCGCCCGCGAAGCCAACGCAATGCACGGTCTACCAGTTCATCGTGTGTCACGCCCGCTCCTTTGCGTCTCGCCCCGCTCTTACTCTCAACTGCCGTGCTCCGTGGGTAGAGTCGTACGGGTCCCTACCCACGGCCAGCATTTTAGGTGTCTACTTTACGAAGTGCGGCTGGCCATCCTTTGTCTTCCACTCCAGGTGAATCCACTTCGGCGGAATGTAATGCGACACCCCTTCAGCATCGAGTATCCGATGGCCGCCGCTCTCGCTCACGTTGAGGTATAGCGGGGCATGTACCCTTATCGTGATGTCCGATCCGTCGCTGGCCGCGAATGTATATTGCCGGTACTTTTCGCTTGAAATGTCTGAAAACTGAAGGTCTGTTTTATTGATTAGCTGCATTGCTTTCTCCTTTGTGCGTTTTTACGAATAACCATTGGCCAGCCATCGACAGGTGAGGCTTGCCATTCTTTTTGAGGCGCGGTTTCCATCCCGCCTTTCGATAGCAGAAGCCCACAATCCGTTCGCCGCGTCTGATGCCCCATTTCGGATAGTCCCGCAGCGCTGTGATGGTCTGCGTTTTCGCGGGGTCGATGTAGCTGTACAGGCGATTCGGGCCCCACTTAGCGAATGCGAGGCGCTCCGCTTCCAGGATGATCTCGCTCGACTTGCGCCCCGATTCGTTGCGGAAGATGGCGCAGTTGTAACCCGTCTGCCCGTCCATCCGCTTATCGTCGTCCGGCCATATCCACCCAAAGAGCACGGTCCCTTCGCAGTTGCGAAGAACCAGCTTTCGGCCCGAGTAGAGGAACTGCCGAGCTCCTACCGTACGCCGGGAATAGTGGCGATCTGCCAGTAGTGACATTTCGCCATCGAAGTGTGTTGTCCGAATTAGGCCGTCGGTCAGCGGAAGCAACATCCGAACTCTCTCAACCTTTCACCCTGTTTGCGGGTAGGGACCCGTCATGCACTACTTTCGTTTCACGCTGTCTAGACTCAAAACCTTCTGGAAATACCGTGGCATCGGTTTGTCCTCGCCTCAGTACTCAATTTCTTCTTCCTCTGGGTCGTTCTCGAATTCATCATCTAGCGCGGAGTCGCCGCCATCTTCTCCGGGCAGTGTCGTGGCAAGTTGGGGCTGATTCGGTAATTCGATTACCTTGATCTCTCGCGGGCTGATTTCGTCGATGGCCTTCAGCGCTGCTTCTTTCGAGCAGGGGTTCATCGCATAAACCGCGCTCGGATTGATGAGCCGCGACCGCCCAATTACCGCCGCCTTTTTGCACTTCGTTCCTGCCGGACAGAACTGGCCGTCGATGTATCCGGGCCGCGATGTGGTCTGCTCGCGCTCCTCAAGTTCGGGAACGTCTAGTTGGAACATGGCGGCATTGCCAAAGTACTGCGTCGTGACAAAGCCCGCCTCACGCTGATGGCCGAACATTTCAATTACGGCCCAGCCCTCAAACTTTGCTTGCTGCTGATCCATGCTTTTCTCCTGAATAAAAATTTCGCAACTCCCTCGGTTTGTCCTGCTCCCACTTTCCAGGTTCTCGGCCGTAGTCGTACATGGCCGGCTTGCCTCCACAAAACACGCATCTCTCGCTGAACGTGACCTCTCCATCTTCCCAATAAATCCAGCCACCGACGCAGGGCAGCCCGTAGTTTGGGTGTAGCTCGCTCAGGTGCCCCGCGGCCAGAAAGTTACGGTATCCGCCGGCATGGCAAAAGACGGAGCGATCCGCGAGGTAGATGCTCCGTCTTTGGATCTCCAGCTCATTCTCTTCTGCCTGCCGGGCTTCGGCATCGTTCATGCTTCTTGCAGTTCTTCCTCTTCCTCGGACTCCTGGCCTAACGTCATCCGGGAATCGTCAGCTTCCTTGACGGAGTTGGCTGCGGGCACAAAGTCAACCCAGATACCGTTGAATCCGTGCTTGACCCAGAAGCCGTAGGCGCCGATGGTGATGCCGCGATAGAGAAGCGTGTAATCCAGGTCCATCGCGCTCTTTGGTAAAGCGATCTTTTCGCAGCGCCCCGTAAATGTTCCGTTGTTGGGATCGTTGCAGGCGAAGTCTATAAGCAGAAGCTCTTTAGACACTCTTAACCTCCGCTGGCTCGGCTATGGTCGAGGCCTTGACTTCAAAGTCGGCATTGCAGTGCCGCAGGCCGGTCTTCTGGTGCACCAGGATGGGTGGCCCGGTTACCTGGATGACCTCGTATATATCGTCATGGCAGTGGCGACAAGTCAAAATTTGAATCCTTCCTGCTTGGCTGGCGGCGGGATCTTCTTTCGTTCCTGCCGCTCTTTCTCCGCGCGCTCGATACATTGCAGACACGGACCGTCCTTGACTCCATCGACTCGGTGCTGCGTGAACGCCTGGCACTTGTTGCACCACTTCGAAAACGACACCTCATTCCGCATGTGGTGCTTCGCCATTACTTCTCCTTCCGATTGCGCTCCGACTCAAGCCGCTTGCCGGTACGCTCGCTGACCCAGAAGGCGCGGCCGTCCTCGAGCTCGTAGAAACTCCACTGGCTGCCCAGAAAGAAGCGCTCGACGGTGCGCACCGGCACGGCAGTCCCAGTCGGCGTAAGGCGCAGGCGGTGCCTCACGATCTCAGGTTGTGAGCCGATGGCCATTACGCTCCCTGCTCGATTCTCCGCAGCGCTTCTCTGGCCGGAACCGATTTCACCGGCCGCCTGTAGTAGCCGGGACGGAAGTCGCGCGGATCGAGGCGCAGCTCCTGACAGATTCGGCTCAGGGTGTTGCGGTGTATGCCCAGTTCGCGGGCCGCGCGGCAGGCGTTCCCATGGTTCTCGCGCAACACATGGCGGATGAATCGCTTCTTGAATTCGCGCACTGACTCGCCGTAGCTCACGCGGGTGGCCCAGAGTTGCTGCACGATGGCGGTCATCTGGTGGTTGAAGCTGTGCGGCAGGTCTGCCGGATTAACAGTTGTGGCTGTGGCTTGTGGCGCTCGTAGCTGGTTCATCAGGTTCTCTCCTCCCCGGTTTATCTGGGCCGGGCCGGCCCAGCCTTACTGCCGGCCCTTTCCAGATCGTCAAATGATTTTGCTGTTCGCTCTCGCGCTACCTCTTCCCGCGTAAATTTCGCGGAGAAAGATGTCGCTACTGTGGTTTCATAAAAAGAACCTCCTTTCGCGCTTTCGCTTTCCTGCGAAAATAGCTATGACGCTGCACGTCTCCGACTTCCAGGCGGCGCCAGATCGAAGCCTCAACTTCTGGCGGCAAGCAGCGCGCAAACTCCTGCAGCGCGCGATACTCGGCCGCGTCCATGTTCCCCTTGCGCAGATTTTCTTTCTCGGAGCAGATCGCCAGGTTGTCCAGCCAGAAGCTTCCTTTGCGGCTGATCGGCGTCTTGTGGTCGACGAAGAAATCTTCAGCCGATAGCACCCTGCCGGAGTACTCGCAGCGCGTCGTTCCCGCCGGGCCCGAATTGAAGCGGTCCAGCAGCCACATGGTGAATATGTCCAGATCAAACGGCAGTTCGATATGCAGCTCTTTCGCCCTTGCCTTCATGCCGTCATAGATCGACCTTGCCCGCTTGTGGAAGATGGCCACGGCCGGGGATACGTTAACGCTGTTCATTTTTGAAACCTCTGGGCCACCTTCACGGCCTCGGCTTTCTTCTGCTCCAGTTCGGAATCAGACAAAGGCCGTGAACTGGAAATCGGAAACCGTTTCGACGGTGCTGCTGCGTTAACGCGCTTGTCGATCAGTTCCGCTTTCACCGGGTCGGCCTTCGGCGCCGCTGGCAACTGGCGCGGAGCGTCGATGTAGATCTCACCGGCGTACTCGGTGACGCTGCACTCACAGCGGACCACGCCCTTGAGCGGCGTACCATCCGGCCTCTTCGCCTGGCGCCAGCCCATGCCGTGGCAGTCTGTGCAGCCGGGGTTGATTTTCAGCCGCGGCTTGTCTTTGGCATCCTGTGGCGCATTGGCTCGGATCTCTTCAGGGTTGGGTTTGAAATTCCCTCGCTCTGTGGCCATGTAATTCCTGAGCCCTTCCCGCATCTCCGCAGGGCTAAGGCCGATCAGGCTCTCGCGCCAGAACTTCACCAACGGCGATGGAACTTTCTCCCTGGTCGGCAGCTCCACCAGCAGCTCCAGGCCGTACTGCTCCGCCATCAGAAACATCACTTCGTTGAACGCCTGCTCCCACGCTGCTGCGTACAAGCGCTTCAATGTTTCGAGATTGCCTGCCGGCTGCTGCGCTTTTGTGATTTCCGTTGCCACTGTCATTGCTTCGCTTTTCTTTGAGCTCATAAACGTCCTGCCAACAGTTCCTGGTCGATTGATCCAGCACTTCGCCGGCCGGGTGGCCACGGTTCTTGAGTTTGAACAGCTCGGTGATCACCATTCCGCGCGCGCGATCGGTCATCGGCTTGCGGATTTTCTTCCGCATCTCCTCGAACCCATCCCAACTTTCCTGCGGTATCCAATCCGGAAGCACAAAGGGCGCTTGCGCCTTTGGTGTTTTCTTAGTTCCTTCTAGTTCTTTCTTTTCTTCCTTATTAGGGGTATCCGTTTCGGACACTTTTGGTGTCTGATTCGGACGAATCGCCTGTCCGCTTCGGATATCCTCGGTGTCCGATTCGGATAGTCGGGTGTCTGTTTCGGACACCTGCTGGTAGATCGTGCTGAGCAGCACGCGGTAACCATGGCCGGGCTCGAATTCGATCCACTCACGAGCGATCAGTTTTTCGCGAGCGGCCTTGAAGTTGTTTCTTCCCTTTACTCCACATCCGGCATCTCCGCGCCTGCCATCGTTCAGTCTCTTGCCGTTGAGCATCTCTTCGTCGGTTAGGCAGATGATGGCCTGCCCGAACCGGGCCTGGTGGTAGAGCAGGTAGCCCAAAACTTTGAACTCCGCTTCCGTAAGGTCGATGCCTTTGCCGCTCCAGATCTCTTGCGGGAACGGGACAAAGCGAAATTCAATACGCATCCCTCGGCTCATCTCGCCGCCATCTCCTTCAGCCATTTGAATTCCCGCGCCTGCCGCTTGCGCCACTCATGCATATACTCCGCATGGTGATCGTCGCAGTACCGCTGCCCCTTGCGGCGAGGCTTGATGCAGCGCTCCTGGCCGGCCTTTCGCCAGCCGCAGAGCTTGACTACTTCGGCTTTGCCATCCCCAGCGATTTGCGGATTCTCAGGCACTCGTCACACTCGAATACGTTGTTGTTGTGTACGCAGGGAA
This sequence comes from Candidatus Angelobacter sp., assembly GCA_035307585.1. Taxonomy (GTDB): domain Bacteria; phylum Acidobacteriota; class Terriglobia; order Terriglobales; family Acidobacteriaceae; genus Angelobacter. Next base: position 52,394 of record DATGHX010000002.1, on the reverse strand, counting down.
CGAAGGGTATTGAAGCCTTCTTCGTTCCCTTGCGCGGTGTGCGTTTAACCGCCATCGCATCAGGAGATGATCGGAAGTTTGATTTCCAGGTTGCGCAGGTGCCAGGCAATGTTCTCGATCGCGCGAACTTTCCATTTGCCGCCATCGGCTTCGTGGAGTGCCAACAGAACTCCCTGATCGCTCTTTTTTGCGCGGAAGATGAACTCCGATTCCGGTTGCTCAACCTCGGGAAATATCCGGAACGGACGCAAACTGACCCGTGATTTCAACGTCTCCGCGGTCTTGAGAGCCAGGGCCGCGTTGACCGTAACTCTCTGCGAGATGCCGTCATCCTCGGCCACGGTGACGCCCTCATCCGTTACGCGCGAGGCAGTTTTTAAGAGATAGTCACGGTCAGGCGTGAGCGCAAAGTGCGCCTGGATCGCGATGACGAAGTTCTCGACCGAGTGATAGGCATTGAACTTGAAGCCGTCATAGGGAACAGGAGAGGCTTTGGCGAACACCTGGCGACGCCCTTCCACATCGCTGAGCCCGACTTCCAGCCGCACCTCGGCATGGTTGACAATGTGAATCAGCGGAATAGCCGCTTCCGTGAGCTTCTCCGCGTTGCAGTTGATCAGGTCGCGCAGCGCGGCGAGGGTGGTGACACTAAATGTATCTTTGAGCGGATCAATGGTTTTGATCTCGGCGAAAGTTTCAGTCGAAAACTTCTTAGCTCCGACCAGTTCGACGGGTGTTTTAAACGCACCCTTTAAGAATTCCAGTCCTTCATCCAGCCAGCCCATGTGTGGTTATCGCTTCCTTTCCAAAAGTCTTTTGTAGCTCCGGATTTACTGCTTCTTGCTATCGCCGTCTGCGGTCTTGTCCCACAGCACTTCCTGCCGGAGATCGCGGCAGTAGGCCTGCAGCTTGCCGCCCGCCTGAGACACGTAGAGCGTGCCCGAGATCGACTCGATGCCGGCCAGCTTCAGCGGCGTCTTCAGCGTGATTTCGCCAACGCTGCGGTCAGAGTTGGGCTCGATCGTGAATTCAAAGGTCACCTTGCGGACCGCCTCCGCCGGCGTGTTGGGATCGCGCATGTTCGCGATCAGTTGCTGAAAGGCGCGGGCAAAGATCTCGGGAAACTTGCCGCCCAGGATGTTGCCCACGTTTAGTTCGTATAGCTCGTCATTGGGAGCCACCTATCACCTCCTGCTTTGTTTACCTACCTGCAAACTACCGGCTCGCTGGCTTTCAGCCTGAGCCAGTTCAGTGCTCTGAAGAAGTTCTCCACGTTGTCACCGTCTTTCCAGCCGGGAAGCAATGGTTCTTTCAGCTCCCGGGGAAGCCGGCGCCAGCACGGAGTACAGATAAAATCTTTGCTTTTGCGCTTGTCGCCGAAGCAGGCCGGGCAGTGCCCTGAGTCAAAACAATCTCTGGCCTTCATCATCCGGTTGTCGGCTGGCGGCTTGTCTTTCCTGGCCCAGTCATTCAGCAGGTCCATGCGGTTTAAACGCATGTAGCCGTAGCGGAGCAAGAGCTCTTCCGTGGCCAATTCCTGCTGGTCTCCCAGGGAGTCATTGAGCCAGGCCAGGAAGGCGCGGACCAACTCCTGCTCGTGGGCTGCGTTCGGAATGGCGGGAAGGGTCACGCCGATATGCCTCCGTCGATGGAGCTCTGCTTTTCAGCGGAGATACCGGGCCGCATGTCCGATGCGCCCAGCACTTGTGCATGCCAGTTATTCAGCGCTGCCGCCGTGGTTACGATGTGGTGAAGTAACTTGTCGCGGTCGCCAGCCTTGGCCGCGCATAGGGCCTTTCCGGCCAGATAGCCGATGAGCCAGAACCAGTCTTCCGGTCCTTTGCCGGAGTCATGTTCCAATCCCCACCGTTCACGCTGGTGTACCGCTTCCACATGACAGGCTTTGCTGAAGTCGATCAGTTCCGGAGTGTTGATAACTGCATTCAACCTGTCCACTTCTGCGCTGGCTTCTTTACGCCCTGCAGCGAGTCCGGATTCGAACATCCGAGAGCCGTAAACGCCTTGCTCCTGGTCATCGTAGCGCCGCGCAGGTGTATTTGCCGATTCTGGCTTTTCGGGTGCAGCGCCGACCATCTCTCGTACTCGCGCCGCATGGCAACTGTAGGAGTTCGTTTCACCTGCTATGGCCTCCAGTTCTTCATGGTCTCTGCCACTTTCCGGCATTTTCATGGTTACGCCGTCTTCGGTCGTAGAGAATCCCGGAAACCTGCGTTCAAAGGTCTTGTCGAGGTGCTGAGCTTCAAGGCCGACCTGGGCCGTGAATTCTTCGGCGGTGAAGAAGCCCTTCTTGATCAGCAGTCCGGTCAAGGCATTGACTTCGGCGCGCAGCAGGATGGTGACTTCGCGATGGTCGCGGACGGCTTGGCATTCGGGATCCTCGATGCTACGAGTGCCCAATTGCCATCCCGCAAAGACAGCGCGCCACTTGCAGAGCTTTTGGATTACAGATTCAGCGCTCATGCCTTTTCCTCAAATCTCTCCGCTTTCTTCGCGCAGCACTTCCGAGCCTTCGACCAGCAGCTTTTGGCACGCCTTCACTGCTTCGGTCGAGCCCCAGACGACCACTACGGCCATGCTGCCCAGAACGATCTCCGGGTGATGCCGATCGCAGAGCTCGAGCTCGTATGTCTCGGCCCGCGCGTAGTCATCGGCTGCCAGCTGCGCCAAGTCTTCGTCTTTCAGCGCCAGCCGCGCCACTCTGGGCAGCATCGCGAACTGCCCGCCTACTTTCCGTTTTTGATCTTTGCCAGCCATTTTCCAAACTCCTTCTGTGCACAGGCCTCGCCGCACAGCGGTAAATCAGTTGCTGCCAGTTCTCCCCAGGTCTCCATAGGCTCGGATATGAACTTGCCGTGAATCGTCGACGCTACAAACCAGTGGTTCGCCTCCTGCTTGATGGTTTGGCAGCTGGCGCACTTGACCGTGATTACCGTGTGAGGGTTGGTCACGCGTAGCACCTCGTGAACTGGCTACCTGCGAACGGGGCCGGTTCGTGCTGGCGGCTTCTGTATTCGGTGAGCGGCGCATACTTCCAGAGGAAACGATTGAAGTAGCGCGCAAAGTCGATCAGCCTCTGCTTGGTCCAGTCGTAGCGGATGGTGAAGGCGTCTTTGGAGAGAGCATTCAGCGGCAGCACCGGCTGGCAGAATGGCTCGCCGCCCCACTCGACCACCTGGATGGCCCGTTCGTAGCAGGCCTCCATCGGCTCATTGCCGATCAGGACGTAGACTCGCTTCTTCTTTCGCGGCTCGGCGTGGAGAATCTTCATCATGCGCGCGACGTCGCGCTTTTCTGGCAGATAGTCGTAGGCGAAGCGCCAGGGCCCGCGCAGCACGTACTTCCATACGGCATAGGTCTGCCAGTCAAAGCTCTTGGGCTCGAAGCCGCTGTTGCAATCCAGCAGCGGCGGCGCGCCAGGCTCGGAATATCGCCGCACGATGTGGCACTGAAAGCCCATCGGCAGAGCGGAAAGATTGTTGTCGCAAAGGATTGAAGCCAGCGAAAAATCCCAGTTCAGCGTGAAGGTCTTTCCTTCAAGACGCGGGACGATGCAGAACCAGCAATTGACCGGGCAGCCGCGGCTCGCGAAGGTGTAGCGGTATTTGCCCTCTTGATTCTCGAAGCGTTGGTCTAACCCCTTGTGACAGTCGAATCCGGCGTGTTCTTTCCACCAGTTGCAGAGCGCGAACAGGCCGGGTCCCCCGGCCCATACCTCGGCGCGGTCTTTCCAGAGCAGTGCGATGTTGAGAGCATCGGGCGCATCCCAAGAAAAGATGACAGAGAGGCAAATCAGATCGCATCCGTTCAGGAACAAGCCGGGATCGCCATCAAACTCGCGAACCGTCCAGCCTTCAGCGCGCAGCCAGTTGGTCAGCTTTTGCGCGCCAAGGTTGTAGTACTTGCGGCTCATGTTGATCACGGCTGCCTGCCTCATGCCGTTCCCACCTCAGAGGTTCCCAGCAGCCGCAGCAAGTGCTCCGCTTCGTTCTTGATAATTGGCTCAGGGGCTCCCATCTCGATCAGCTTGTCCAGGCGGATCATGGACTTGTTCTTCAGCAATTCATTGTCGGGAGAGGGAGGGTAGGGAACGATCTTCATCAGTACCGCCTCCTTCCATCCCACCAGCCGTAGGTGTAGAGAAAGCTGGCCCAGAGCTCGTCGCTGATTTCCAGCTCACTGACCATCTCGAACAATTCGCGCATCGACTTGTTCTGGTTAAGGCACTTCTCTACGATTTCCTCGATCGGTATGCAGTCCTGGCGGGACAGCCCCAGAGCTTCGGCCAGCAGGCCTTGGTCGGCGACGAAAGCTAGCGGGTGCTTTCGCCGCGCCGGTGTCGTGGGCATATAGGTTTTGCCGTCATCCACCTTCAGGGCGATGCCGTGCATGTCGATCACTTGGAAGAGTGCGTGATCGTAGCCCGCTGCCTTCAGCTTTGACTGAATCTCCTTAAAGGTCGCAGGGCTCACGGGAAGAATCGAGAATGTGTGGGTGATAGTCATGGCCGCTTCCAATCTGGAAACGGTTGCTCAATCTCCGTTTTCCACCATCTGAGTCGCAATCCGCGAAACCCAGGTATCGGCTCAGGGATGGTGCAGGCCACCGCTCCGCCGCGCCGACAAATCACGAACCCTTCCTGCGGTTTCTCCACCCGCGTCACCGGAGCCCAGCCGCGCAGCTTTCCATGAGCAACGACATAGAAGCGGTCTCCGGGCTTAATGCTCGCCGCTAGGTGATGCCCCGTGTACCAGCCCCACTCTTCGCCCGTTTCGGGATCGCCAGCCGCATCGCCTTCAGCAATCCATTCTTCCCAGAAATCTTTGGGGCAAGTGCCGACAAGGTCAGCCATCTATGCAGGCCTCCTTCTCAATCACACAATTCGAGCCGTGCCAGATCTCCGTGCGGCGAGAGCCTCTTGCCGAATTGCAATGAGCATGACTGGCGCCGTTGATGTGCTTCACGAAGCGGCCGTCTTCGTCGAAGATAGCGATACGATCGTCGCGCCGGGCCTTCGTCCTAAAGTGCTCATGCTCAAAACAGGCGTCCACCAGGTGCAGCTTTAATCCGCAGTTGCAGCAGCGGACGTAATCGAGCGAGGGCTCGTACTGGCGCACCCACATCAGGAAGAGTCGGAAACGGTACTCGCCCCGGCCGGCAGCTTTGGACTGGTTACAGATCTCACGGCGATCGGGAAAGACGATCACTGCCGGCTTCCGCTGCCAGTGCTTCCCGCGCTTCCGCGGTGTCGACATCCGGGAACTCCGGATGCGCGCACTCACGCGGGGCAATCGATATGTGGGTCCAAAGTTCATGCTTGCAGTTCGTACCAGCCGTCCCAGGTAGGCGGAACTAAGAAGGTTTCGCCCGCTCGGTATTTCTTTTCAAACACCGTGAACTGGCCACGGATGATCATCACCAGCCAGCCCTCGACGCCTTTGTCTTCGAGCAGCTGGACATCGCCTTCGCCTTTGCTCGAACGCAGGCGATAGGTTTTGTCTATGACCAGGTTGGTGTGGTGAATTTTCGTAGCGTCAGAGCGTTTCATCGGCGGCCCTCCGCTTTCTCGATGGCAGTCCGCCCCAAGTCGTAGGCGTGACGAATCGCGTTCTTCTCCGCGTCGAGGTCCTGTTTTGGTTCTGAGAAAGCGCGGCAGAATGCATGGCAGGCAGCCAGCAAGTCAGGAGCGGAGGCGAAGAGAAAGCCATTCGCAACAGCTTCGTTGCGCGTGACTTCACCCCAGGATAGGCTCAGTTTCGCGATAAGACGGCCTGCTAGGTCCTTGACTACAAGGGCATCGGCATCATGCATGAGAGGTCCGGCAGTGTGGTGGCCGCTCATGTGAACAATTCCTCCTGCACCGTCTCCACTCCGGTTTTGAGATTGCGCATGGTCAGCTTGCCGTCTGAGTTGCGGTACCAGCGCACGGCGAAGCGGAACTTTTGGACGGCGATGCTCTCGATTGCGTTCAAACGAACATCGCTGTCGCCGCTAACTATCCAGATATGCGTCTCAGGATCGTAAGTGCGGTCCTGATGCGGAATACGCTGCTTCAGCCAGGAGATGAATTCCTCGTTGTAGGGAAATTCGAGCGACCAGCGGAAGCGCCCGAGTTCGCGGATTGTGATTTGGTCGTCGGTCACGCCGCCGGAGATCCTTTCTCATTGGTCGGCTCAGTCGAAGGATGACCGATGAGCATCAGGATCGTTCCCGCGCCGAAGGCAGCGCCGGCGATAAAGCAGAGAATCCAGGCCAGAGCGAGGGTCATGCGGCTTCACCTTCTGGCTCTTCCTCTTCGCCAACCCAGGAGCCGGTCCAGCCGAGTGATTTGTTTCTGGAATTACACTCCAGTTGAGCTTCGCCCTGCGAAGAATAGGGTCCGTCTTCGGCGGGAACCACCAACCACATGTCGATATCGAATTCAATGTTGAAGCGCATGGCCGTTCCCTTTCACTTGACTCGGAGAAATCTCACGCCTCTGACCCAGCGCACGGTGATTCCCGCTGGAAGGTTGGCGTGTTTCTCGGCATCGGCTTCCGCCGTGCACTTGGGGTGATGTTCAATCCACTCGGCCACCGGGATCCGCCCCGGCTCGGCCAGCGATTTGCATTGCTCGCAGTCCGAGGGCAGCGGCGCCGGTTTCCAGCCGGACTCTCCGAGGTACTTGAGAATTTCTTCGGTGTTAAGCTCGCGCTTCACGCGCACAAACTGGGGATGGGTTTTCTCGATCGCGACCAGGTCGGTGCCGTCCCTGAGCTCAGCGCTGGTGCGGTTGGCAGCGTTCTGCGTCCATACCGTAAAGAGCATGGTCTTGACCTTGCCGCCGAAGGCATCGACGGCGTAGACCATCAGGTCTTTCAGGCGCTTGGCATTCTTCTGGAACTGGTGGGCGCGGTCGTAGAGGCGCTTGGATTCTTCCCCGGAAACGTCGGCGATCGCTTCAAGGTTCTTGACCACCATGCAGGCGCCTTCGATCTTGTCCCGCCCGGCCTTGACGAACGTCTTCCAGCGCTCTTCCAGTTCCGGGGTCAGCTCGCCGCCGGAGTGGATGAGTTCCTGCTCAAAGAAATCGACCTCGGCCGGGATGTCGTAGAGTCTGAGGGTGCTCATTCAGCACCCCCAAGTTGCTTTTCTTCCTCAGGAGACAGAAAAGGATCGCACTCATACTCGGCTGGCCGAATCAGGCGGCATACCAGGTCGCGCGGAGCCTTAAGATAGATCCTTCCTCCAGGAATCTCGGCCTTTACTTCCACCTCGTGAGGACGAAAGGCCTTCTTCCCAGTTCCGATGGCGCGCACGGCTGCGAGGAATTTATCCTTCTGGCTAAAGTTGATTGACTGCCACGTCATAGCGTCGAAGCGCTCTTCAATCTGAAAGCTAGGACGCGACAACAGCCACTCGGCGGTCTGCTGCAGGGCTCGTGCTAAGTCATGACTGGTCGGCAGCTTTTCCATTTCAGAAGCCGGCATGGCCAGCCTCCTCTCTCGCGGTGCGGATGGAGATCACCTTGGAGATTTGGTAAATCTGGCCGTACTCTTTGGAGTTGATCGGCGCCACCAGCAATTCCGCGTAGCAGCCCTTCTTGGCGAAGAAGCGCTTCTTGGTCTCGGTATCGGCGGTGGTGCACTTGCGCTCGCCCACCATCACCCACAGCCGCCCCTGGTCTTCGCGGATATCGGTGATTTGGTTGACGATCGTGATCTTTTCCGCGCCGTTGGCTTGAGCCGCAACAGCTGGCGCCGCAGCGGGAGCTTTCTTCTGCGGCCCGGGAGCGGCAGCTGGCTTCTGCTTGCTCGCGATCGCGGCCTTCAATCCTTCTTCGGTGAAAGTCGCGCCGCAGCCGTCTTTCTTGGTCCAGCAGTAGTACTCGCCGGCATCTTTGGATTTGCGCAGCTGCTTGCCGCAGTTGGGGCAGGGTGGAAGAGCGTTCGATTCGCTCTCGCGTCCGCTCTTGTAGATGTCCAGACCGATGCCGAGTTCAGAGGCGATCTTGGTCAGGGCATCGGTGCGCGCGCCCTTCAGGGCATCGCCCAGGTCTTCGTTATCCGAGCCGCCGAAGTTCTCCTTGTGGATGCCGTACTTCTCCACGTAGAAGGTCAGGTGCACGGTGGCCACATGGAGGGTGACCTCGCGCTGCTTGTCGGTGTCTTTGCCCCATGTCTCTTTGCGGGAGTTCATGGCGATCTCGCGCACGGTGTCGCGCCAGCCGCCGATTCCGAAGGCATCGTTCAACCGCTCGATGACGAAAGCGGCTTTGATGGAGGAAAGGCCCTTGATGCGGGGATGGGTGCCGATGGCCTCAGGAGGCAGAGGCGCTTTCAGCCTGGCCTCGATCTCCGGCGGTAAAGAGGCGGTGACGATGGGTATCTCTTCCATCACTCTCTGGGGTCCATGGGGGACGGTTGCAGTTGCCATTGTGGTTTCTCCGTTTCTTTTTGTTGGCGGCTGATCATGCCGGCGCTTGAAAACTATGACCAGCCGCCGTTTTTGTTCTCCGCAGAAAAGGCCCCGGAGAGGGCGCGCCAGCACAGAGCCGGTTAGCTCTGCAAAACTTTTTCGAGTACGTTCTCCGTTTCTAAAATCGTTGCGCCCTGGTGGCATTCATCGCGCCCGCAGTTGCGCTCCATGTGCAGCCGCAGCGCCCAGGCGTTCAGGGCGTTGTTGCCTTCGTCCAGAATTTCCGCCAGATGGGTGTTGCGGACAAGAATTCCCGCGCGCGCTTCGTCTACCCGCGCTTGGAGTTCAGCTACGGTTGCCGACGCGGGACGCGAGGTGTCGACGGTCGTTGTACGTCCCGCGCCGGACTGGGGGATAGGGCCGCCCTGTTCAAGGTCTTTGCGGCCCTCGGCCAAAATGTATTCAGTGATGGACACGGTTCACCGTCCCTTTCTTTCCGGGAGCCCGTACAGCTCAGCTCTCGGAAGCGCGGCGATCATGTCCTCAAAAAGTTCGTTGACAGCGCGATCGACATCGAAGCCCGGAAAGGATTCATCCACAGGCTGAGTTATTCCACGCTCTTGGGGGCGGTAGAGACTTGGCGGTATATTCGCTTGCCCTCCCGCCAATCGGTGAAACCCTTCAGCCTGCGTCTCGCATTGAGTACCGCCGCTCAAGTCGGTACTCAGGCCAGATATGGGAGAATCGGTTTCGTCGCCCTGGCCGCCGGGGTAATCCGGCACTTCCGGCCCGCGCGTGAGTCCCGGCGCCATCCCCAGGACGTGCTTTTTGCCCAGATCGGTCAGTTCGATGAAGGTCTTGCCCAGGCGGCTCCAGGTTTGGGCCAGGCCGTCTTTTTCGAGAAGAAACGCGGCCATGACCAGCGTGCTCAGTCTTCCTTCGCATCCGCGATAGGTGAAGATTTCGAGCACATCGACCGGGGCCTTGAGGTAGCACTGCGGCTCCTGAGCCAGGACTTCCCGGAGCACTTCGAGGATCAAGACCTTCCGCGAAGCCAGGGAGGGGAAGGAGTCGCCCTCGGCAGGGAAGCGAAGTAGTTTGCCTATGCCGTTTTCTTCTGAGTTGTTGTGATCATTAACGCGCGCCATTTGCAACCCCTTGAGTTGGGGCTGCCAAAACAAACCGTTTGCTTTACAATGGTCCAGTCCTCTTGGGAGAGGTGGCCGAGTGGCTGAAGGCGGCGGTTTGCTAAACCGTTATAGGGGCTAACACCTCTATCGGGGGTTCGAATCCCCCCCTCTCCGCCAGCCAGTCTGCAGCGAACCCCGGCTTTCTCTCTAGATGTGCGCTGTTAAGCTGCTTTTGCGGCCGGGCAACTGCGTGCGTGAGGGCAGTACCGCTGCCGCCAGCATGTGCGCGGCGGACTCCCGGGCTCGGGAGGAACCAGGCAGAGTGCGAATAGCTTAGGTCGCACCACCAACAGGCACGCCGCAGCGAAAAGCCCCAGGAATACAAACCCCAGCGTGAAAGAGCCTGTGGACTTCTTGAGTACTCCCAGCACCAGCGGCGGGAAGAAACCGCCCAAACCACCGGCCGCGCCTACTAGTCCAGTAATGCTGCCTACGGTTGCGGGGAAATACTCCGGCACCAGCTTGAATACCGCTCCATTCCCCAAACCAATCGCAGTGGCCATGCCGATTCCGCCGATGGTGAAAAGCGCCATGCCCCCGATCGCCAGGCAGACCGCTGCGAGCACCACCACGGGGAACACAAGCGTCAGCACGGCACGCCCGCCCACCTTGTCCGACAACCAGCCGCCGACGGGCCGCAGAGCAGTGGCGACGACGATGAACAGGGCTGTCCGAATTCCGGCATCCTTGGGCGTGAAGTGAAACGTTTCAGTCAGGAAGATCGGTAGGTACACTGCCATGGCCACGAATCCGCCAAAAGTCAGGAAGTAATACAAGCTCAACTTCCAGCTCGCGGTTTCCTTCAGCGGAGCCATGATCTGCACCAGCGACTTGGGCGGTGTAAGCCGGGGCGCATTGCGCGCAAACATCATGAACAGCGCGAGCCAGATGGCTAGGAGGACCGCGAACATCTGAAACCCCCACACATAACCGAGACCGGCCGCCAGTACCGGTGATCCGAAGGCCGCCAGTGATTGGCCTATGTTGCCGGCGCCATAAATGCCCAGAGCGGTGCCCTGCCGGCCGGGCGGATACCAGCCGCTCGTAAATGCTACGCCTACCGAGAAGCTGGCCAGGGCCACGCCGATCAGAAAACCGAAAATCAGCAGGCCGTAGAAGCTGGTGACGTGTCCTATGGCCACCGCCGGAACGATGGAAAATGCCATGACGGCGGAGAAGACGATGCGTCCGCCGAAGCGGTCGGTCAGCATGCCGAGCGGAATGCGTCCCAGGCTCCCCAGCAGGACCGGCACAGCGACAGCAATGCTCGCTTGCAGCGGATCCAGATGCAATTGCTTGCGGATAATCGGCATCATGGCGGAGACTGACCCGAACACCGCGAAGCACAGAGCAAATGCGCCCGTCGCCAGCGCCAACTGAAGCGCGTTGCCGTTTGACTGGGCGGCAGGCGCCGACGAACGCGCAATACGCCACCGCGAGACTTGCGGTTTACGGAACAGGTAGGCGATGGGCGCGACCAGCATGTGCGCGAGCCGCGTGAACGGGATCGCAAGCACCAGAAGCCATGCGCCAGTCACGTGCACCTTCACAATCGCAGGCATCGCCGCGACGTAGGACGCGTCCGGGTGGAACTCAAAAACCGATCGCAGGTACGGTACAGCGGATGCGTGATACCAGTACGAGCCCCAGGGGAGGAAGAAGGCGATAATGAGCCCGCTCAGCAATTGCACAAACAGCAGGATGAGCAGGACCCAGTCGGCTATCGATGTCACCGCCCAAAGCCGAGGTGCGCTCGCGCGCCTCGAGATTGCCAGTACGATTCCCACGAACGCGGTCGTTCCCAACGCGATGGAGACAGCTTCAAGGACATACAATCGCAGCGGCTGCGCGTTCCAGGCGAGCACCTGCCTGGGCAAGAGCAATCCAATGGCGTGGCCGATCAGTGTGGCCACTACACCGTAATGGAACAGCACCACCGCCCAGAATTGTTTGCGGTTCTCTAACAATTGCGACGATAAGCTTGACACGGTCTGCGGCTGCTTCCAGTAGCGATAGGTCATGCCGGCGATCGCGGTGAACAGAGCAACGTAAGGGAGCACCACGAATAGCAACAGATCGAGCGCGCTGAGGTTCATAACATCGCTCCTTCAGCTACCAGAGGGACCGGCTCGAAGGGAGCCGGGAAATGAAAGGTGATCAACTGTTGTACAGCTTGCACCAGACAGCTAAAAAGGTTGTTGGAAGGCATGCAGTTCAGGATGCGCTCCACTGCAGGCGCCACAATCATGAAAGCAAACTCTTCTGCCTGAGCTGGTTTCATGCGCGCCAGCAGGAGCAGTGCGTGCGAAAGATGGTCGGGCAACTCAACGGTTTCGGGGATGCCGTGGGCCAGCAGTTCGCGACGCATGCGGGCAAGGAGCAGCCCGCGCTTATAATCTTCGCCGAAGAGATGCCAGCCCAGATCGAGCGCGCATACTGGGGACAGATCGAACGTGCTGGTGTACAACTCCTGCAAGCCGCTCAAGGACATTCGCCGGATTTCCCCCGCGAATTCAAGTAATGCCGGCGTCGCGGAGTCTGAGCGCGCCACTGCATTCTCCAACGCCTTCATGTAATCGGTTCGCGGATACGTGAACAAAGCGGCGACGGCCTCTAGTTGTTCGCGTGGCAAAGTCATGGCTTACCTCGGCTGGAATGAGCAAATCCGCCCGGGGCTTGCGCTGCGCCCGTTTCCACGCCCCCTTCGATCGAAGCTTCCCGGTGCAACGGCGGAATGACGAAGCGCTCGGTGGCTGAAGAAAGCACAGTGAGCCTATAAATCGCATCGGCTTCCTCTGCCGTGCAATCAGCCGCCGATAAAGATGATGCGACTGTTTCAGCCGCGATGTCACTGGCGGTCGCAGCCCTGCGAAACTGTCGCACGGCCTGCTGCTTGCGTAGCGCGTAGCGGACTGGCTCCTCATTGCCGGCTGCGAACAGGGTTGCAAGGTAGCGAAGCGGAATGCGGAAGCGGTCAGTATCAGCAAACAGGCCGGCTTCGCTGCTGTTTCCGTCCACAACTGGTGAAAGCGGGGGAATGTAAAACAACATAGGCAGCGTACGGAATTCGATGTGCAGCGGCAACGCCAATCGCCACAGCTTTACAAACTTGAACACTGGAGAGTTCTGGGCGGCTTCAATGATATCGGCATGTATGCCGGAGTTTCGTGCTGCGCGGATGACATCCTGGTCGAACGGGTCGAGAATCATTGCGCGATGTTGCTCGATAAGCTGTTCTCGTGGCGCGCTTGCCGTCTCTTGAATGCCGTCCGCGTCGTAGAGCAACACCCCGACGAAGCGGATCCGGCCGGGGCACGAATGGAAGCAAGCCGGCGCCTTACCGGCCTCGAGCCGGGGGAAACACAGGATGCATTTTTCCGATTTTCCGGCTTCCCAGTTGAAATATGTTTTCTTGTAAGGACACGCGGCCACGCAGTGCCGCCAACCTCGGCAACGGTCTTGATCGATCAACACGATGCCGTCTTCACCGCGTTTGTGCAGTGCACCCGAAGGACACGCCGCCACGCAGGCGGGGTTCAGGCAGTGGTTGCACGTCCGCGGCAGATGGAAAAAGACTAGGCGTTCGACAGCGAACAGTTCCTTCGTCTGCTCCGGAGTCAGCGCCGCCCAGTTGGGATCCTTGCTTGCATAAACCTGAGAACCTGCCAGGTCGTCGTCCCAATTTGGCCCGGCCTCCACATCCATGTACTTGCCGGTAATCATCGAGACTGGCCGAGCGGTGGGTTGGTCATGGCTCGCGCCGGAATCAAACAATTGCTGATACTGGTACGTCCAGGGCTCGTAGTAGTCGTCGAGCGACGGCAGGTCGGGGTTGTGAAAGATGTTAAATAGCGCCGAGGTCTTGGTCTGCGACCGCAGCCTGAGTTTGCCGTTGGGCTGTTCCCACCCGCCTTTGTACTTCTCCTGATCCTCCCAGAGGATGGGGTAGCCGGTGCCCGGCTTAGTTTCGACGTTGTTCCACCACATGTACTCGGCACCCTTGCGGTCTGTCCATATGTTCTTGCAGACGACGGAACAGGTGTGGCATCCGAGGCACTTGTCCAGGTGGAAAACGGTTGCGATTTGAGCACGAATATCCATCGTTGTCCTCCTTCGTCACCACACCAGTTCGGGGAGTTTGCGCACGAGCACGTGCGTGTCACGGTTCGTGCCCGTTGGCCCCCAGTAATTGAAGTGATAGGTGAACTGGCCGTAGCCGCCGGCCATTAGCGTTGGCTTCAGGCGGATGCGGGTCAGGCTGTTATGGCCGCCCGCGCGGCGATTGTTGCGCAGCGGCGACTTGGGAACGGAAAGAGTCCGCTCCGGCGAGTGGTACTGGATGCAAATGCCGTTTGGAATTCGCGCACTGACGGCCGCACGCGTGACCACCACGCCATTGTCATTGTGGATTTCTACCCAGTCGTTATCGGCAACACCGATTTCGGCGGCATCGGCCCCGCTGAGCCAGAGTGGTTCCACACCACGCGAGAGGGTGGTCATGCGATGGTTGTCACTGTAGGTGGAATGGATCTGCCACTTGCCGTGCGGGGTCATGTAGTTAAGCAGTTTGCCGGGCGAGCCATTCAGCGCGCGTATGTCCGTCCGTTCCAGGTCGAGCGGCCGGGGCTTGTAGCAAGGAAGGTTTTCGCCGAACTGCAGGTAGAGCGGGTGATCCAGATAGAGATGCTGACGGCCGGTGAGCGTGCGCCACGGAACATCACATTCCAGGTTGTAGGTGAAGGGCGAGTAAGCACGACCTTCTTCCGTCAAGCCCGACCATATGGGACTGTTCAGCAGCCGATGCGGTCGCGCCTGCAGATCCTTGAATGAGATCCGAACCCCGCGGTTCTTTTCCGCCAGGTGCGCCAGCGGCACGCCGGTCTTTTCTTCCATGCGCTTGTACGAGCGATAGGCCAGTTCACCGTTGCTGACCGTGGCCAGGCGCAGGATGGCATTGCAAGCATCCTCTTCGCCGGTAATGGACGGATACTTTTTCCCGTTCCACTCCACCGCCGGACCATCCTGGAGCACATGCTCGTATTCGTCTGCAACATCGTAGCTGGTGCCGTGCGCTCCCAGGCCGTTTGTAGCGATGAGCGGACCGAGAGAGATGAACTGGTTGTAGAGGTCCTTATAATCGCGTTCGACCACGCGCAGACCCGGCATGGTTTTGCCTGGCACCGGTTCGCACTCGCCCTTGGTCCAGTCGCGGATCTCAGTCTGCGCGATCTCCGCGGGCGTATCGTGTGCCAACGGCGCGGCAACAATATCGGTGACCGGATTGGGCAGATGGACAGCGGCAAGCTCCGCAATCTTCTTCGCAATCAGCTGGAACGCCTGCCAATCACTCTTCGATTCCCATGCGGGATGAACAGCGGCCGCGAGCGGGTGCAGGAACGTGTGCATGTCCGTGGAGTTCAGGTCCGACTTTTCGTACCAGGTTGCTGCCGGCAGCACGATATCGGAGTAGAGCGCCGATGTATCCATGCGGAAATTCAGGTCCACCACAAGGTCGAGCTTCCCTTGCGGCGCGTCCTTATGCCAGAGAACCTCGTGCACGGAATCTTCGGCCACTTCCGGGGCAATCGCGTTGGAGTGGGTGCCCAGATAGTGCTTGAGGAAGAACTCGTGGCCTTTAGCGCTGGCCATGAGGGCGTTGCCTCGCCAGATGAACCATACGCGCGGCCAGTTCTCAGGAGCATCCGCGTCCTCTACGGCAAACCGCAGTTTCCGTTCGCGCAGTTGCTGGACGACGTACTTCGTGATCTCGTCGGCCGTTTTCGCCCCAGCTTGGCGTGCTTCCGCCGCAAGCTCCAGAGGATTGCGGTTGAACTGCGGGTAGAAGGGCAGCCATCCGTTGCGAACCGCCTGCACCTGGAGATCCATGGTGTGCATTTGATTCAGCGGTCCACTGCGATTGCCTTGCGGCAGGGGCTGGTAGGCGGCAAACCCGCGTTCGTAGCGCCATTGATCGCTGTTGACGTAGTGCCAACTGGGCGCGTTCTGCAGCCGTGGCGCAGGGTACCAGTCGCGTCCGAAAGCCATGGACGACCAGGACTCCATGGGCGCAAGCTTTTCCTGGCCGACGTAGTGCGCTAGTCCGCCGCCGTTCGTTCCCACACACCCGCAAAACAGCAGCGCCTGAATCGCAGCCCTGTAAATAAGGTCACCGTGATACCAGTGATTGACGCCGGCTCCGATAATGATGGTGCATTTACCGCGCGTGGTAGCGGCTGTCTCGCCCCATTCGCGGGCGAAGCGGACAATGCGATCGGCTGCGATCCCGCAATGCATTTCCGCCCACGCTGGAGTGTAAGGCTGGGAGGGATCGTCGTAATCCCCGGGGAAATCGCCTTCCAGGCCACGCGAGACGCCGTACTGCGCGAACAGAAGGTCGTAGACCGTCGCAACGACGACATCCCCGCCATCCACGGCGCCCAACCTCTTCACCGGCACGTGACGCGTAAGAATCTGGTCAGGGCTGAAACTCTCGATCTCCAGGGGAACCGTTGCCTCCTGGGCTCCGAGGAACGTGAGCGTGGGTTCAATAGGGCTGCCATCCACCGCATCCTTCGGGATCAGGTTCCACTTTCCTTTTTCCGAACCCCAACGATGTCCCACGCTGCCCATCGGCATCTTCGGCTTGCCGCTCGCGGCATCCCACACCAGGAACTTCCAGTCGCCGTTTTCGGCATGGCGGTAATCGGCAATGCGGTTGGCGCGTAACAGCCGGCCGGCACGCCACGAATCCCCATGCGGAACGAGTTCGACCAGATACGGAGCATCGGTATAGCGGCGGGCGTAGTTGAGAAAGAACGGCAACTGGCGTTTGTGATGAAACTCATTCAGCAGAACGTGGTTCACGGCGAGCCACCAGGCTGCGTCCTGTCCGGCGCTGATTGCGACCCATTCGTCGGCGTATTTCGCCACCTCGGGAAAATCCGGCGAGAACGCCCACAGGCGAGTGCCGTTATGCCGCGCTTCGACCGCAAAGTGACAGTCTGGTGTACGCGTCATGCTGAGGTTGGAGCCCACCACCGCGATCATTTTTGCGTTGAACCAGTCGGCAGATTCCGCGACATCCGTCTGTTCGCCCCAGGTCTGGGGTGAAGCATTCGGCAAATCGCAGTACCAGTCGTAGAACGAGAGCGCGACTCCACCCATCAGTTGCAGCATGCGCGCTCCGCTCGCGTAGCTGATCATGGACATGGCCGGGATAGGCGAAAATCCCGCGATGCGGTCCGGACCATACTTCTTGATGGTGTAGATATTGGCGGCCGCTATCACCTCGACCGCTTCATCCCATGAAACACGCCGTAGCCCGCCTTTACCTCGCGCTTTCTGCCACGCGGCTCGCGTTGCCGGGTCTTCCACGAGTGACGCCCATGCCTTGACCGGGTCCGATTGCTGAGCCCGAGCTTTCTCCCACGCATCCAGCAGCGTGCCGCGGGCGTACGGATATTTCACGCGAAGCGGAGAATACAGATACCACGAGTACGACATGCCGCGCTGGCAACCGCGTGGCTCGTGCGGCGGCAAGTCTGGCCCAATGCGGGGATAATCCAGCGCCTGCATCTCCCAGCTGACAATTCCATCCTTCACGTAGACCTGCCAACTGCAGGAGCCGGTGCAGTTCACGCCGTGCGTGCTGCGCACCACTTTGTCGTGCTGCCACCGGTTACGGTATATGTCCTCCCATTTGTGCAGGCCGGAGCCGGCTTCATCTTTGATCCAGGAGAGCGCGTCGCGCGTTTTCATTGGCCACCTCGATTCCGCAAGAACTGTTGGCGTACGCTATGGGTGGCGATCCGCCCTCGCCAAATCACGCCGGCGATCAGGAAGGCCAGAAGCGCGCCCGCGAGCCCGACGGCCTGCACCCGGCGCAGCGGCACCTGGCTGAGCCGGTTTGTGTTCTCCGTAGTTACGCGAAGGAATGCCGTCAGATCTGAGGCTTCTTCCGTGGTCAGACTGGCCGATCGGAAGACCGTGGACATCAGCGGTGTAGGCGGATTGCGCAGCCAGGAAGCCAACCCACGGTCGCCTCCCAGCTTCTGGTGCACTGCCGAGAGGTTGGGACCAAGCCGTCCGCCCGCCAGTGGCAGCCCGGATGCCTGATGGCAGGCAACGCAGGCAGCACCACCATTGCTCAACCGCCGCTCGCCAAGAAATAGTTGGCGGCCGCGGGCTGCATCGCCGCCAACGGACGGCGTTGCGGATGCGGCCGGCGCACCCGACTGCTGGTCGATGTATTCAAGCAGGGCCTCTCCGAACTCTTCCGTCACGTCTGGAGATCCGGTCATCATCGCACCCTGGGCTTCGGCCACAATTTTGGTCGCGTATGGGTCTTTGGCTGCAATCTTTGCGTCAGGATCACGAATGAACTCAACGAGCCAATGTCGAGAGGCCCTGTGGGTGACGTTCTTCAGGTCAGGCCCGACAGATGGGCCGCCGCCGACGGTGTGGCAGGACGAGCAGTTCTGCTCGAAATAGGCTGAGGGGGACGATGGCAACGCCTGGGTAGCGGAAGCAACGAACAGGACTGTGATCAACACGAGGAGACGCTTCGGGTCGTACACGGTAGACCTCCGCGGCTAAGCGGTTAGTTGGTGCAGTTCAGAACTCGCCGGAACTGCAGACCCCATGGACACGGGCGCATGTTCATGTCGCCGCTCTAATGCTCACAAGAATATGAGGGCTTCCGATGTGAGCTGCGTCACCCCCAGCTTGTCGGATTCCAACGGTGTTTGTGCGCAGAGCAAATCCCTTCGGGCCATCTGGTGGCCTGGCGCAATTGTGCTCAGGTGACGGCCAAACCGGAAATCGTTCGGGGCCGGAAGTCGGCTTGTGGAACGCTGTGGACTCTCAGTGGTCGGACGACGGGCAAACCCAAGGAACCTGGCAAACCCTGAGTCTTCATCCTGCAACCTCCCACCGATCGCCGGATCATCCGAGCGGCTTGCGCCAACCGCCCATTGGCTCCATGGTTCGATGTCAGAGCTGCAAGCCGCTAGGGTTCGCGCGGCATGGCGCCTGCGAGCAAAAGAACGGCGCCGCAAAACATCAGCGTATCCCCCAGGTAATTGAAACCCTTGTCGAGGCTGGCGAATTCCGCCACTGCGATCGGCACGTAGACGAACAGTTCCACCAGCAGCACGGTCAAGCCTGCCCACGTGGCTGCGGCGCGGGTCTTCCTGCCCAGCAGCAGCGGGATTCCCGCCACGGCGTACCCCACCGCCGTCACGTACGTCCAGATGGAGTGTCCCCAGATCCAGGTGGGGGTCAGCGGCTCCAGGGGAACGCCGGGGACGTGGTCGCCGTGCATGAATTGCTCGAAGCTGTAAAACAGCACGGGGACGGCAACGAAGTAGCGCGCAATGTTCGCCAAGATGCGCGAGATGCGCTCGCGGCCCTGCCCGGCGAGGCTGGCTGCTAGCGCCAGCGCGCCGCCGCTGAACGCCAGTTCCCGCAGCGCCAGTGTTATCCCAAAGCGGTTGCCCGGATGGCGCGCCCAGGCCGGAAGGTCCATCAGCACCACGAACAAAAAAAACGTCAGGGCCACCAAACTCGCCGCCAGGCGCGCCTGAAGCCTCGTTACTATGGCCAGCCCGGCGGCAATGAAGCAGGCGCCCACGAAGTACGCCCAAAACATGTGCCACGGAATCCACCGCGGAACGATCGAGGCGATCACCTTGGTCAGCGTGAAGTGTTCGGTGCCGAAGGCGGCGAGCGGCGCCGCGTAGAACAGCGGACCGAACAGGATCAGCTTGTCGAATCCTCGCGCCTTTTTCCAGTCGCCGCGGGCAAAAATCGTGACCAGCCCGATGGCCAGAATGGCGGCAAAGACAGAATAGGACCAAATCACCGTGCTGGGAACTGCGACCAGAGCCATGACCGCCGGCGAACTGACTAAGCCCATGCCGATTCCTTTCCAACCTGATTTGCGTCTTACCGGTTATCATTTCCGGGAGGCGTAATCAAGTACCACACAGCAAGGAATGACCATTACCACGCGAATCTAGATCTCCGGGGAATCCGGACTCTCACCCCTGCCCATAGACTTGCAGCGCCAGCCAATTTATTCTTTTTCTCCTGACGGATTGGAGGGATTTCATGAAGCGCTTTCTTACCGGATGTGTGCTGTTTCTGTCCATCGCCGCGGTTGCGCAGCAGACCAAGTCGCCGGTTTCTGACGTTGCCCGCGCCATGCTGGGCGGCCGCGAGAAGAACACCGTGGCGGCTTTTGAGTCCATGCCGGCCGACAAGTACAACTTCAAGCCCTCGGCGGACCAGATGACGTTCGGCCACCTGGCCTCGCACATCGTCTCCAGCAATTATTACTTCTGCTCCAACGTGGGCGACGTGGAGCGCCCCAAGACGGAAGAGCTCAAAGGCGATGAAGGGAAGGAAAAACTGGTGGCAGCCCTGAAAGCCTCTTTTGAATTCTGTCACACGGCGCTGGCCAAGGCTGACGATTCCAAGCTGGGCGACAGCATCACCTGGTTCGACAACAAGCCGCGCCCGCGCGCCTGGGCGTTCATGGGGCTGTCCGCCAGCTGGGCCGACCACTACGGCATGGCAGCGATGTATCTCCGGCAAAATGGGATCCTGCCGCCCGGCGCGGAAGCGACAAAAAAATAGGGCCCACGAACAATTCTGGACCGACCCGCTGAGCTTGATCAGCCTGACGCCGGCTTACTGCGTAGACTGCTTGGTCTGTTGGATCAGGACGTCGTTGTGGTGCCAGCGGTCGAACTCCACCGCGGAGACAATGCCGGGGGTCGCGCGTTCCAGCAGCGAGTAGATGAAGCGCTTCCTGGGGTGTCGATCGCCGGCGCGCCCTTCCAGGCGATGGAAGAGATACATGCCGCCGATGACCGATCCGAAGCCGACACCGGAGATGAAGGCCTGGCCGGTGCGCGAACCGACGAAGGGGCGGGCGAGGGGATTGCCCTCTTTGATCGAGCCGGTCTCGAGAAAGTGCTGGGTGGAGAGCGAGTCCCCGATAATGGGAATCGCCGCGGCCGCGATCCCGGAGTCGTTCACCACGTCGAAGAAGCGATGCTGCGCTCGCGGCGCTTCCGCTTTCGGTTGCGGCGCATCCGGATCGGCGGCCTGCGCCAAGGCGCCACAGCTCAGAATTGTCGTCAGGATGAAAAGCCCCGGCCGATACACTGATTCCCCTGCCCCCTGTCACATCCTTATAGGGGGAAATTGTTAGTGAATAAACGAGTCGGTTACTCTAGGAACCGCGGCTTTTTGCCTTAGTCGCCGGCGTATCGGCTCGCCGTGGGGGGCGATCCCCCGACCACGGCACGCGCCTCTCAAGTTTTCGCTTGCCTCAGCCAATTTCAGGGTGTAGACAGATTGACGCTGCACGCTGAGGCGCTGTGCAGGGGACGGAGGACGGCTATGAAACGCAGAAGCGTACTGAAGGGAGCGGGGGCGGTTGCCGCGCTTGCCGCCACAGGAGGACTGAAAATGCAGGGAGCCGGAGCTCCTCCTCAGGGAGCGCGTGCGAAGGGCATGGCCCACGGCCTGACGGTGCTGAACATCCGGCGCAACGGAGAGTCGCGCCTGGCCGTGAAAACCGACAAAGGAATTCTCGACGCCCAGGACGCAGCCAAGTCCCTGCACATGCACGCGCCGGCCACCATCGACGAGCTGCTGCAGCACGAGGACGGTCCCAGCCTGAATGCCCTGGTCGATGCCGCGCTCAAGCCGGGCGCGAAGGTCACCTTCATCAAAGAGGATGGGATCGAATACGGCTCCATCGTCACCCACCCGGAGAAGATCGTCTGCGTCGGCCTCAACTACCGCAGGCATGCCCAGGAGATCGGTGCGCCCATTCCCAAGGCGCCGGTGCTGTTCAGCAAATTCAACGTGGCTCTGAACCACCACAACGGCAGCATCAAGCTGCCGGTGGAGGTCGCCAAAAAGTTCGACTATGAAGTGGAGCTGGTGATGGTGATCGGCAAAGAGGCGCACAACATCAGCGAGGCGGACGCGCTCTCCTGTGTGGCCGGCTACTGCACGGGCAATGACTTCACCGCGCGCGACCTGCAACTGGAAACCGGCGGCCAGTGGCTGATCGGCAAGACGCCCGACCAATTCGCTCCCCTCGGGCCGTACATGGTCACGGCCGACCAGATCAATCCCGACAACCTGAAGCTGGAATGCCGCGTGAACGGCGAGACCCGCCAGTCATCGAACACCAGCGATTTCATCTTCAACAGCCGGCAGATGATCAGCTACATCTCGCACTACATCACGCTGCGTCCCGGCGACATTATTTTCACCGGCACGCCCGAAGGCGTGATCCAGGGCAAGCCCAAGGACCAGCAGGTATGGCTCAAGCCCGGCGACAAGATCGCCTGCAGCCTGGAGAAGCTGGGCGAGCTGAAGTTCGATCTGGTTTAACGACGCTGGTCTAACCCGAAAGGTAACAAAGGTTCACGAAGGCATGCTTGATTTGGGGTAGCACTGTTTTTCTTCCCTTTGTGTTCCTTCGTGCCCTTCGTGGCGAATGCGCTTTATCCGAAAAACTCCTGAAAAGCTTGCAAGATACTGCCTGGCAGATCGTTCCCTGTTTTGCCCTGCAGGAGATCGTGTGTTCCGCCGGCGATCTCCAGCAACATGGTCGTTGCGGGAATGAGTTGCAGCGCCGCGTTCAACTCGTCCTCGGAAGCGAAGGGATCGCGCGAGCCATGGACGAAGAGAGCCGGCGTCTGCAGTTGCGGAAAGTGCGCGGTTCTTAATTGATCCGGCTTGTTGGGCGGGTGTAGCGGGTAGGAGAGCAGGAGCAGTCCTGCGGCAAACTGAGGATCCTCGGAGGCCAGCATGCTGGCCTGACGTCCTCCATAGGAGTGGCCGCCCAGGAAGATTCGGCCATGCGCGCTTTGCTGCAAGACCGCTACAGCTCGACGCAGGCCCTGGCGGTCAAGGACAGCGCTCCCCGGGAACGGTGGCCCGTGAGGCCGCTTCTGACGGTAAGGAAGATCGCAGCGCAGAACCGTGAAGCCGGCACTTGCGAATTCGCCGGCGAGCGCAGTCAGCAGCCGGGACCTGGAGTCCGAGCCGGCTCCGTGGGTGAGCACAAGGCCGTCGCCGTTCGCCGAATCGGGAAGATGGAGGAAGCCGCGTACCGCGGGATCGGCGGATGCGTCTTCGATCTCCCGGATCGGGGATGGCACGGGCAGTATTGTAAGCTGCGCATAGCCGCGGGAACTGCCGGAAGGGTTAAAAACCGGTAAGGCTGCTAAACTGTTGGATCGGAAAATCGGATCGCAGAACCCAAAACCAGTGACACGCACGTGCGGCATAGGCGTTCCCCGCACGTTTTTAATCTCTCCCAGGAGCCGAGGCTACAAAAGACGATGAAAGCCTTCATGCGCATCATAGCGGTACTCGCAATCATGGCTATCGCCAGCTGCGGCGGATCCGGAACCACGACCGTCAAAATTGCTTATCTCTACGCCGTGGGCCAGGGCGCTAATGCCGTTGTGGGACTTACCGTGCAAAACGACGGTGAGCTGGCTGGGCTTTCCGTGCCCCAGTTCTCCACCAATCCGATCCCGGTGGCCCTGGCGGTTACGCCCAACAAGAACTTCATCTACGTCGCCAATTCCACGTCCAACACCGTCTCGGGGTACAGCTTGAACCACGGCTCAGGCTTCCTTACGCCGGTAGGCACCGCAGTGCCGCCTACCCCGGTGGGCACGAATCCCATTGCTGTGGGAGTGGACTCCACGGGCCAGTTCCTTTTCGTTCTGAATCAGGGTTCGAACAACATCCTTACCTTCAGCATCGATTCCGTCCGCGGCCTGCTCACCGCTGTGGGATCTCCGGTGACGGTCCCGGCCAACTCTCAATTCATGGTGGTCTCCCCCAATTCGGCGTTCCTTTATGTTTCCGCCGGGACTGGGATCAGCGGATTCGCCATTGGCCCCGGCGGCGCCCTGAGCGCGGTAGCCGGATCGCCCTTCACTGCCGGAACCGACATCCGCGGTATGGCGATCGACTCGCAGGGACAGTTTCTCTACGCCGCCGACCGAGGCGGCAACCAGGTGGCCAGCTTCAGTATTCAGGGTTCGGGAGTACTGGCCGCGGTCTCGGGGTCGCCATTCGCAGCGGGTACACAGCCCATGATGGTCACGGTGGATGCAACCGGGAAGCTTCTGTATACGGCGAACGAGGGTTCTAACGACGTTTCCGCTTACACCGTCAGCTCCGGTGCTCTCACACAGGTGAGCGGCTCACCGTACGGAGCCGCCGGCAGCGGCGTAGTTACCGCAGCCCAGCCGGTATTTGTCACCGTAGACGCCACCAACCAATTTCTCTACATCGCGAATTCCGGTTCCAAGGGCATCATGGCTTTCACCATCAAGGCCAGCGATGGCACACTCACGGCGGTTACCAACTCACCGTTCGGTCAGGTGATCGCGCCGCAGGTGCTGCTCTCCGCCAAGTAGCGCGGAGGCAAACCTCGCAAAGTGGACGGGGGCTTGCCCTAGTGGGGCGACTTGTAGACCTCGCCGCCCTTCATTACAAACTCGATGTTCTGCAGCAGGCTGATGTGGTTGATGGGGTCGCCTTTCACTGCCACCAGGTCGGCGTATTTGCCCGGAGCTACGGTGCCTACGTCATTCTGCATGCCCAGCAGCTCTGCCGCGTTGGTAGTCGCCGAACGAATGGCTTGTTCCGGAGTCATACCGTAGGTGCACATCAGCGGAAATTCCACCGCCGGACTGATGCTCCAGTCAAAGCCGCCGATGTCGGTGCCGAACGCGATCTTCACGCCGGCTTTCACAGCGCGGCGAAAAGTATTGGCGTGGATGCGGATCATTTCCTCCCATACCTTGGCTCCGGCGGCGGCACGTCCCTGGGCAACATACTCGCCGACGAAAATCGTGGGCACGTAGAAGATATTTTTCTGCACCATGGTCTTGAGATCGGCGTCGGCGATGTAGTTGCCGTGCTCCACAGAGTCCACGCCGGCTTCCACAGAGTTATGGACGCCGTTGAGTGCGATAGCGTGTGAAGCGACCTTGTGGTGCTGGCGGTGCGCCTCGTCGACGATGGCCCGCAGCTCGTCCATGGTAAAGGTAGGGATGTCGTCGAGCACGCCATCCGGGCGCACGAAGTAACTGCGGTCGGAATAAACTTTGATCCAGTCAGCCCCGTGGCTGATCTGTTCGCGAACGGCCTTGCGCGCCTCATCCGGCCCGTCCACCACCTGGACGCCGTGCGGCACCTGGATCTCCCACGAGTATCCCAGCAGCGGGTAGGCGCCGGTCACGTCCATAGCGCGCGTGGCTACCTTCATTCGGGGGCCGGGAATAATTCCGTTGTTGATGGCCTTCTTCAGATCAACGTCGGCGTAGCCGGCGCCTTCGGTCTCAAGGTCGCGAATGGTGGTGAAGCCGAACTCCAGCGCTCGCTTCACCGAGCGTGTACCCAGAATGGCGCGATAGGCCGTGGACTGCTTCAGCAGTTGCTCATCGTAGTCGGCCGCGGTGATGTCGCCCTGCAGCAGGGTGTGGGTGTGAGTATCGATAAGGCCGGGCAGGCAGGTGTAGCCGCTGAGATCGATCACCTTGGCCCCGGAGGGCACGGTGCCGTTCTCTTTTACATCTTTTATGCGATCGCCTTCGATGGTGATGACCACGTTGTGCTGGGTCTCGCCGCTCTCCGGCTGCACCAGTCCGCCGCAACGGACAACGCGCGTGACTGGAGCCGTCGCCGGCTTGGGCTGTTCCTGGGCGCCGGCTGAAGGAAGACAAGCAAGCCACACTGCGACAGCTAACGCTGGTTTCATGGGTCACCTCGGAGCGAGGTGCTCATGCTATCAGAACCTCTTGGAGGGTCCAATAATCGCGCAATCCCCTGTGGTACTATCAGCGACAAAGAAGGAACAGGCTCGATCCATGCAGGAAGTCCTCCGGCCAATGAGCGCTTCGCAGGTGCTCGATCGAACGTTTTATCTGTACCGCAAGCACTTCGTGCTTTTCGCCGGAATTGCCGTCGCGGGGCCGGCGCTCAGCCTTGTCGCCTCGTTCATCCAACTAGGCATCTTCGGAAAACCGATCATGCTGGTGCCCGGGCAGCCGGACCCGGCGATTCTGCAGGACATGCTGCAGAAACTGGTAGTCCAGACCATGGCCAGCGCCATTCTGGTTTTGATCTTCTATACCATCGGACAGGCGATCGCCACCGGGGCAACCGTGTATGCGGTTTCCATGGTGCATCTGGGTAAGGACACCAGCATTGCGGAGTGCTACCAGTCGATCAAACCGACCTTCTGGCGCATTCTCAGAATCCTGCTTGCAATCTACGTGCGCATGATATGGCCGCTGGTCATCGGCTACACGCTTTTCTTCATTCTGACTTTCGCGATGCTCAGGACGATTCGTGCCGGTGTTGGCGGTGCGCAAGCGGGAGCAATTCTGGCAATTTTCGCCGGATTCATTTTTGCCTCGCTGGCAATCGTCGGCGGCCTGGTGTGGATGGTCTACGTTTACTGTCGTTACTCGCTGGCCATACCTGCCTGCGCGCTGGAAAAGCTTAGTGCGCAGGACGCGCTGGCCAGAAGCAGGTCTCTGGTCGCCGGCAGCATGGGCCGAATCGTAGGCATATACCTTCTGACCATCGTGATGGCCGCTGTTCTGGCCTCGGTTCTGCAGCTCCCCGCATTTTTTTCCATGAACATCTTCACCATGAAACCCGGAGATCAAGTCTCGGCCGCATTCATGTTCTGGTCGCTGCTGGGCGGCTTTCTGGGCAGGATCCTGGCCGGACCGATCGCCACCGTTGCCATCGCCCTGGTGTACTACGATCAGCGGGTGCGGAAGGAAGCGTTTGATCTGCAGTTGATGATGGATGCCATTGGGCAGCCTGCGACTCCACCACCGCCACCCCTGGCCAATCCCGCGGCGCCCGGCATCGGATGAAACGCCGTTTCTGGAAGTTAACGCCGCTCCTGCTCTCACTCTTGTGTGCGTGCTCGGTACGGGCGTTGGCCGGCAGCCTCTCTCTGGAGGAATATCGCGGCCAGCTGCGCGGCCTGGAAGCGGACCTGCATTCGCTGCGCGATCATCCTGATCGGGCCAGGACCGTGGAGACGGCGCTGCCGGATACGGTTTCGGTTAAAGCTGGCGCGAAAGAAATCAACGTAAGCTACCGCGATCTGAAAATCGATCTCTCCATGTTCATCCGCGCGGATGCCGCCAGGCGCGCGACCCTGAGTTCTCAGCTTGAGGACTATGTTCGCCGGCTGAAGTCCCAGGCCGAGGCTTACAGTGAAAGCGGATACGATCCTGTGCAGGCGCAGCAAAAGCTGCAGGCGATTCTCGCCCGCCGCGAATTCCGTGACGCCCACAGCTCCCCCAGCATGGTGAATGTGTTTCTGGCAAAGGTCTTCGCCTGGATCCTGCGGTTTTTGGCACGGCTGCCTTTTGGACCGTCCACCTTCAGCCTGTTCCAACTCCTGGTCTATTCTTTGGTCGCGATTGCCCTGGCACTGCTGCTGTGGTGGACCATCCGTCGCCTGCGCCGCAGGCCGGAAGAATCCGGCCGGAGAGAGATCGTTCCCTTTTCACCGTCGGCGCGTAGCTGGCGCACGTGGCTGGCCGAAGCACGTTCACTCGCGCAGGGCCAGGACTGGCGCGGCGCAATCCATTTGGCTTACTGGGCCGGCATCTCGTTTCTGGAGGAACACGGTTCCTGGCGGCCCAATCGCGCTCGCACACCGCGCGAGTATTTGCAGTTACTGACCTCACGCAACCCGAACTATCCCGCGCTGTCGTCGTTGACAAGCAAATTTGAAGTCGTGTGGTACGGCCGGCAGCAGGCCCTGGAGTCCGATTTCGAAGAGACTCTCGGCCAACTGGAGAAGCTGGGATGCCGCTGAAATTTGCCAGAAGCGATCGCCGCCTGCTCCTGTGGGCCGCGGCCATCTTCCTGCCCATGATGGTGGCCCTGGCGATGCTGTCCACCGGCGAGCAGGATACAGGAATTCCCAGCACTTACTCCGCGCAATCCAGCGGAGCCAAAGCGGCCTACTTGCTGCTTCAGGATCTGGGATACAAGGTCGATCGCTGGGAGCAACCGCCGGCCGAGCTTCCGGTGGAAGCTAAGAACACCGTCCTGGTGCTGGCCGGTCCGGTAAACAACCCGTCGCCGGAGGAACGCGCCGCGCTCAAACTCTACCTCACCCGCGGCGGAAGAATCCTGGCGACTGGGGGCAACGCCGATCTGTATCTGCCGGAGGCGCAGACCATGCGTGAGCTGGCGCCATCGCCCCTTCCCCATCTCTACCATCCGCAGCTGGTCACGGCTTTGACACGCGCCGGAGATATTCGAATGTCACCGACCTCATATTGGAAGGAGTGCGCCACGGCGTGCCTGGCTCATTATGCCGACGAAAGCCGGCCCATCGTGATTTCTGAGAGCTTCGGTGAAGGCGAGTTCATCTGGTGGGCTTCCAGCGGGCCCTTGAGCAATAACGGAATCGGCAGCGACGGCAACCTGCAGTTGCTCTTGAGTTCACTCGGCCGTCCTCAAGAAACTCGGGTTTTATGGGATGAGTACTTTCACGGCTTCCGCCGCTCGGCGGGCAGCTACGTGCTGGAAAAGCCGGTGCTGTTTGGCCTGCTGCAGTTGGGCGCGTTGGCTCTGGCGTTTCTGGTGACGTACTCCCGGCGCAACGGGCCAATTTATCCCTCGGACGAGCCCACGCGCCTTTCGCCGCTGGAATTTGTGGAGACCGTGGGCGGCCTGTACCGCCGCGCCCATGCCGTTCGCGCCGCGCTGGAGGTCCCTTACAATCGTTTTCGCATCCAGGCCGTCCGGCAAGTGGGATTGAAACCGGAAATCACGGCTTCGGAACTTGCGCGCGCTCTGCGCAACCGTCTGGGCTTCAAAGACAACGCACTGGAAGATTTACTGCATCGCATCGAGGCCGCCTTGTATGATCCGGATTTGACAGAGTCTGCGGCGCTGGAAATGGTGCAGGCTCTGAACTCTCACGCGCGCCAGTTGCAGATGATCTCTGCCGGCCGACAGGAGACCGCTTCGCATGCAGGCAGCCTCGCGAGTGCTGACTCACGGAAGAACTGAACTGGCCAAGGTGATCGTGGGCCAGGAAGAGCTCATCAACCAGTGTCTGCTGACCGTGCTGTGTGGCGGGCACGCCCTGGTGGAAGGCGTGCCGGGCATCGCCAAGACGCTGGTGGTGAAGTGCTTTGCCCGGTTATTCGACCTGGAGTTCCGCCGCGTCCAGTGCACGTCAGACCTGATGCCGGCGGATATCATCGGCAGCAACGTCCTCAACCTGGCGACCAGCTCGTTCACGCTGCATCGCGGGCCGCTCTTCACCGACATCCTGCTGGCCGACGAGGTCAACCGCATGCCACCGCGCACGCAGGCCGCCTTACTGGAAGCCATGGAAGAGCGCCAGATCACGATTGACGGCGCCACGCATCCGCTCTCCAGTTTTTTCACGGTGTTCGCCACGCAGAACCCGGTGGAATTCGAAGGCACTTATCCGCTGCCGGAAGCGCAGCTAGACCGGTTCCTGCTGAAGATCAAGGTCAGCTATCCGGCCGCGGAGCAGGAAGTCACCATCCTGCAGCGTCATCACGAGGGCTTCGACGTTCATAACCTTGACGCTGCCGGGCTCACTGCCCTTTCTCCCGATGATCTGGGGGAAGCGCGACGCGAGGTACGGCAGACGCGCGTGGAGCCGGCGCTGTTTCGCTACCTGGTTGAGATCGTTCGGCGCACCCGCGACTGGCCGGCCTTATCGCTTGGTGCCAGCCCCCGCGCCGCAGTCAGCCTGCTGATGGTGGCCAAGGCGCTGGCGGCGCTGGAGGAGCGCGACTACCTGATTCCCGACGACGTGAAGACGGCTGCCCTGCCTGTGTTGCGTCATCGCGTCATCATCAAGCCGGAAGCCGAACTCGAGGGGCTGGACAGCGACCAGGTGGTCAAAGAGATTGTGGGAACGGTCGAGGTTCCCAAGTAATGCGATCCGCGCAGCTCGCGCCCGGGCCGGTGAGCGCGCCTGCTTTGCCAACTAAGCGCCTTGGCTTCGGCTTTGGCCGGCGCTTTTTTTTCGTGCTGGCGGTGAGCGTGCTGTGGGTCATCCCGGCTTTCTGGGACGCGCGTTTTCTCCTGGCGATGGCCGCCTTCGACCTTTGCGCGCTGGTGGCGTGGGCCATCGACCTGGCGCGTCTGCCGCGCCCCTATCAACTGGTAGTGGAGCGATTGATCACCGGGCCTCCCTCGCTCAGGAACAATGTTGAAGTCAAACTGAGGGTGGAAAATCTGGGAGCATCGCCGGTCGCCTGCCGCATTCTCGATGATGTTCCGCGCGCCCTGCGGCCGGCGCCTCCGATGGTGGAAATAATCGCACCCACGCGCGACAGCGGAGATGCTGTCTACACTATGCGGCCGTTGCAGCGCGGCGACGTCAAGCTGGGCGCTGCTTATCTTCGCTATCAGAGCAGGGCGGGCTTCGCCGAGCGCTGGGCCCGCGCCGGCCTGGAGCAGACGGTGCGGGTCTTTCCCGATCTTGAAGAAGCCAAGCGCAATAACATTTACCTGACGCGCGCCCGCCAGATTGAACTGGAGAAGCGGAGAGTGCGCCAGCGCGGCATGGGGCGCGAGTTCGAAAGCCTGCGCGAATACCAGCCGGGCGACGAGTTCCGCACCATCTGCTGGACGGCGACGGCGCGCCGCGGCAAACACGTGACCAAGCTGTTTCAGGTGGAGCGCAGCCAGCCGGTGTGGCTGGTGATGGATGCGGGTCGGCTCCTGCGGGCGCGCGTGGGCGAGCTCAGCAAACTCGACCTTTCCGTCAATGCGGCGCTCTCGCTGGCACAAATTGCGCTGTATTCCGGCGACCGCGTGGGCGTGCTGGTCTACGGGCGCGGTATTCAGCAGCGGGTGAACCTAGGGCGCGGCCTGCCGCATTTGCGCGCGATCCTGGAAGGGCTGGCCTCCGCCCACGAGGAAGTGGCCGAAGCCGATCATCTGCGCGCCGCCTCAGCCCTGCTGCAGATGCAGAAGCAGCGCTCTTTGATCATCTGGATCACCGACCTGGCCGATACCTCCATGACACCGGAGGTCATTGAAAGCGCCTCGCAGATTCTCAGCAAACATCTGCTGCTCTTTACCGTCATCGCGCAGACCGACCTGCAGGCGCTGGCGGCTAAATATCCTGAGAACAAAGCCGAGATGTTCGAGGTGACCGCAGCCCAGGAACTGGTGCAGCGCCGGGAGGCCCTGATCGGACGGATCCGAACCCGCGGCGCGTTGGCCCTGGAGATCGCGCCCAGCAAGCTCACTGCGGCCCTGGTCAATCAGTATTTGGAAGTAAAGGAAAGAAACCTGATTTAGGACCGCTCATTCGCTTCCTTGGCGTGCTCCAATGCACGGGTCACGGCGCCGACGCGTAGGGTGGAGAGTCGTCAAAACGACTCTCCGACCATCTCTTCACTCTTCTTCCACAGCGCCTCAGCGTTTTCTGGATCCAGCGCGTAACCGCGAACTCCTTCGCTTACGGCGCTAATGGCTACATCGTCCGGCACGACCTTGCTGACGTGGCAATTCTCGCAATATCGACCACCGACTTCATCGGCCGCCGCCACTACGCCGGCCCAGACTGAGGTTGCGGCTCCCTGGGGAATCGTCTTCCATTCGAAGGCTCCTTTGCCTGCTGCTGCCATCTCCTTGTTGATTCGATCCACGAGCTGTTGCATCTGGCTGGGATCCATGTGGCGGGCCAGCTCGGTCCGAATTCCTCCCGGATGTACGGCTGCAGCGCGGACTCCGCGATCTCGATGCCGTTTGTCGAAGGCCACGGCGAACAAGATGTTCGCCGTCTTCGATCGGCCATAGGCAACGAACGGCTCATAGGGCGTGCGTTCAAAGTTGGGATCGCCGAGATTTACGTTGGAGAAGCGGTGCCCCGAAGACGATAGGTTGATCAGCCGCCCGCGAATCAGCGATGCAATCCGGTTGGCCAGGACAAAGTGGCCCAGATGATTGGTGCCGAACTGCGTCTCAAATCCGTCCGCTGTATGACCAAACGGTGTGGCCATCACGCCGGCATTGGCGATGACCACATCGAAGGGATTGCCTTGTGCCAGCAATCCATCGGCGCAGGCACGGACGCTCTTGAGATCGGCGAGATCGAGTTCCACCAGCTCGAGGCTCCCACCGCCGTTGGCCGCGTCCTTGCGAACCTGCTCGGTCGCCGTCCTGGCCTTGGCTAGATCCCGCGCCGCACCGACGACCTGGGCGCCGTGCGCCGCCAGAGACCGCGCCGTCTCTACCCCCAGCCCGGCCGAAACGCCGGTCACCAGAATACGTTGGCCGCGAAGATCGATTCCTGACAAAACATCTTCTGTGGTTGATGTGTACCCGAATGCGCTTATAGTTGACGTTGGTTTGGGTAGGCTTGCCATTCTCTTCCTCCTCGACGATCTAAACTCCTCGACGATCTAAAAATTTAGAGGTTATCCATGCGCCGCGGCTGGGCTTTCTTCGAAATAGCGCTTGCTGTCTATGTCGGCAATCAGGCCAGGCTGCGCCGGTCTCCATCCTAGTCGTTTCTGAGTTACCACGCTCGAAGCCGGGCCGTCGATGGCCGAGAGGTGTGTCATCCAGCCAAAATGCGCGGTCGCCTCTTTCCCCCGGGACTTGCTGACCACCGGCAGGATCAGAACGCCGGGCGATAACCTCAGCAATCTCTCGCGCCGGCACTCCCTCATCAGCCACCCCGTGGTAGCGCGCTCCCGCGGGACATTTCTCCAGCGCCAGCCTGTAAAGGCGGGCAGCATTGAGCCGAACCTCGCGAAGCTTCCCGGAAGCTTCCCGCAGTCACATTCAGGGAGCCATCGACGCACTTGTGAAGCGAGCCATCAAGAGCGGCGACATACGCATTGATCTCGATCCTTTCGATCTTCTTCGCGCCCTGATCGGCGTCTCAAACGTGGCCTCAGCCCACCGACTGGCAGCAGAGCGCCAGGGGGCTCGTGGACATCCTGATCACCGTTCCCGGCCAGCCAGATAGAATCCGATAGCTGGCGTTGCCGCTCTCCATCTCTCCTGCTAGCATGGCCGCAACCCCGATGGAGGGGGTTTTGCATGCGTATAGGGAGAAAACCCCTCTTTGTGTTGTTCTTTTTTGCCTGGCTCGCGATTTGGGCCAAGAACCCAAACGTGGGCACCTGGAAAGTAAATCTGGAAAAATCGAAGTACACCGCGGATCATCCTGCACCGAAGAGCCTCACCGTGGTCTTCAAGGAGCAGTCTGATGGCTTGATCCTCGATGCTACTGGCGTGGATGCAAAAGGAAATCCGACTCACGTCCACTGGGCCGCCAAGTTCGATGGTAAAGACTATCCTTCCAGCGGCGGGGTTGATGGTGCCGATTCCGTGAGCTTGAAGAAAATCGACGCCAACACCATGGAGACCACAAATAAGAAAAATGGGCAAGTCGTGGCCACGGTGCACAGCGTGGTCTCCAAGGACAACAAGACACGCACCAGCACCTGGGTCGGCAAGGACTCAAAGGGCAATTCGGAAACCTGGACCGTAGTTTTCGACAGACACTAGTTCTCACCGCGACCGTCTTCCGTTCCCATCTGGCCGGAAGGCGGTGTCGTGGTTTTGGTTGTCAAAAGAGAACGGGCGGCCAAATTGGCCGCCCGTTTCTTAGAATTCGCTGAAGATTACAGCAACTGCACGTTTTCTGCTTGCCAGCCTTTGGGGCCTTTGACGACGTTGAACTGCACGGCTTGACCTTCTTTCAAACTGCGAAAGCCGTTGGCCTGGATCGCGGAGAAGTGAACGAACACATCTTCACCGTTTTCGCGGCAGATAAAGCCATAACCCTTCGCGTCATTGAACCACTTAACTGTTCCTTGTTCCATTGTGTTACACGCATTCCTTGTTTCTTAGAATTTGCGCTTTTCTTAAGGTAGTGCAGGCAGGATGCAGGGAGTGCAGTACTGCTGTACAACGCTTCGAAACACGCGGTTTTTATTATACCTATGCTGTCCAGAGTTGTCTCTCATGAAATGCCTCTAACCCGGGGCACTCGGACGGGCCCCGTGTGTTACCTTAAAAGGCCGGGCAAATGATTGTAGGGACAGGAGTTGACATCACCGAGGTAGCCCGTATCCGGGCTGCCGTGGACCGCTTCGGGGACCGCTTTCTGCACCGGGTTTTTACTCCGGAAGAAGTCCGGTACTGCATGGCCAAGGTCAACGCGGCCGAGCGCTTGGCGGCCCGGTTTGCCGCCAAAGAGGCCGGGATGAAGGCCATCGGCACCGGCTTGCGGCACGGGGTCACCTGGCATGACCTGGAGGTGGTTCGCCATCCCGGACAACGTCCACAGCTCCGACTCAGCGGCAAAGCCGCGGAATTTGCCAAGTCATTGGGATGTAAACATACTCATC
Source organism: Candidatus Angelobacter sp. (assembly GCA_035307585.1). Classification (GTDB taxonomy): domain Bacteria; phylum Acidobacteriota; class Terriglobia; order Terriglobales; family Acidobacteriaceae; genus Angelobacter. Next base: position 18,325 of record DATGHX010000002.1, on the reverse strand, counting down.
TCTCTCTTTCACACACCGCCGAACAGGCAATCGCCCATGTGATCCTGGAGGGAGAATAAGCGCTTTTGACTGCCTGCCTGTAAACTCTTTCAGCCTTGGAGAATTTTGAACAATGAACCCCGCCGCGCTCGCCGCCGAGGATATGGCCAAGACGACTCGCGACAGTTCGCGAACAGTAATGGTGGCCGTCGCCATGGTCAGCTTTGCCAGCTTACTGCTGGAACTGGCTTTGACGCGGCTGTTCAGCGTGGTGCTGTTCTATCATTTCGCGTTCTTTGCCATATCCGTGGCGTTGCTGGGGTTGGGCTCGGGCGGAGTGTTTGCCCACTTGCGCGACCAATGGCTAAGGAGTTTTCCCATCGAAACGCTGGGCAGCCGGCTGTGCATGATCAATTCGGTCTGCATCCTGCTGGCGCTTGAGGTGGTGCTGCACACTCCTGTCGCCCTGGAGCTCTCCCTCGCCAATTTTGCCTGCCTGACCGTAATCTATCTGGCTTGCAGCGTTCCCTTCTTCTTTACCGGGCTATTGTTTTCAGTCCTTTTCGCCCGTTCCAGTGCCGCGATTTCCCGGCTTTATGGCGCCGACTTGCTGGGGGGATCGGTAGCCTGCCTGGCGACGGTGCCCCTGCTGAACTTTGTAGGCGCGCCCAATGCGCTGCTTTTCGCCGCGTTAACCATGGCCGTCGCGGCAACGCTTTGGGCAGGCAGATTCGCCTGGCGCGCTCCCGCGCTGATGCTGGCGGGTGTGTTCGCTGTGCTGATGGCTGCCAACCATTCCGGACGGCTGATCGACGTCATTTACGCAAAAGGCAGGTTTCGCGACCCGAAGTGGATGGAGTACTCCCGATGGAACGCGATCTCCCGCATCGAGGTTGACAGCCAGAACGGCTTTCGCAACGTGGTCATTGATGCCGACGCCAGCACCGCCATCATGAACGTGGACCCAGCGCAATGGGACCGCGACCTGCCGGCCAAGGGAAAGCCCGATCTGACCGGACTGCCTACACAGCCGGTGTTCAACTGGAAGCGCAGCTTAATGGGCGCTGCATCGTCGGTGGCGAATGTGCTGAGGCCGCATGGCGAGTTCGCCATCATCGGTCCAGGAGGCGGCGTGGATGTGCTGCGAGCCGTGGGCAATGGCAGTCGCAGCGTAACCGCCATCGAAATCAATCCCATTATCGCCAACAACGTGATGCGCGGCCGCTATGCGGACTATGCCTACCATCTCTATGAGCGGCCCGACGTGCACGTGCATGTTCAGGACGGGCGCTCGTACATCCGCAGTTCCCAAGACCAGTATGACGTGCTGCAGATGACGCTGGTGGATACCTGGGCTTCGACCGCGGCCGGCGCTTTTGCCCTGAGTGAAAACAATCTTTACACCCTGGAAGCTTTTCGCGAGTATTTTGATCACCTGCGACCGGACGGGATGATTGCTATCACCCGCTGGGAGTTTCGCCGGCCTCGCGAGGCCCTGCGCGTAGTCTCAGAGGCCATGGCTGCGCTGCGCCAGCTGGGCGTATCCGACTTCAGGCAGCATTTCATCATCGTTTCCGATGGTGCCCTCACTGACGACGGCCGCCCCGTGCTGGTGATAGCCAAAAAATCGCCGCTCACGGCCGCCGAATACGAAGCCGTGGCTCAGCACGTTCGCGCCAACTCCAACCTGGTGTGGCTCAATCCTCCGGCGCGGTATGCCGGCGCGGCGCCGTTGCCTGCGGCCGCCGGGGTTTACCAGCAGTTGATCGAATCAGCCGACCCGTGGGGTTTTGCCCATGATTATGCCTACAACGTGGCCCCGGTCAGCGACAACGATCCGTTCTTCTTCTTCACCATGAAGACCGCCGACATGCTGCGCAACGCCGCCAATACAAGGCAGAGCATGGACTGGAAGGTCAATGTCGGCGTAGTCACGCTGGGGATGGTGCTGGTTCTGTCAGTGGCGGCGGTTCTGGGATTTCTTATTCTTCCTCTGGCGCTGCGAGGCCGCGGGCTGGGTCCGCAAACTAGTCTGCTCGCACTGTTCTATTTCATTGCGGTCGGCCTCGGCTATATCACGGTGGAGATTGCTCTGATCCAGCGCTTCGTATTGTTTCTTGGGCATCCAACCTACGCTTTAACAGTCGTGGTCTTTCTGATGTTGCTCTCAAGCGGTACCGGGAGTCTGGCGGGGCGACGATGGATCAGCGGATCTGTTCGGCTGCGCCGGCTGCTGATTGCCATTGCGGCGTTGATCGCGCTCTATGTATTTCTGCTGCCCGGCCTGCTTGCCGTCGCCGTGGGATTGCCGTTCGCCGTCAAGCTGCTCATCAGCGCTATTACTATCGCGCCACTGGGCTTCCTGATGGGTATGCCGTTTCCCGCGGCGCTGGCCCGCGTGGAAATAGTTGAATGGGCCTGGGCCTTGAACGCTGCCGCCAGCGTGCTGGGCTCGGTTACGGCCATGGTGGTGGCCATACATTTCGGACTCACCGTCACCATGGCATGTGCCGCCGGCGCTTACCTGATAGCGGTGGTTTGCACGCGTGCCTGGCCTTCATGGCGAGCAACTTGAACTGTGCCGCAGGGTTACGATCGAGTGCCTTGGCAGGAGTGCGGGCGAATTATAGGCTGGACGGGGTTTCTGCTATGATTTTTCGAGCTTAGGATTGCATCCCATTGCCGAGTCAAAAGCAGCTCAGGTGGTCTGAACTCAAGGTCGGCATCACCGTCACTGCGGCCCTGGTGACGCTGTTTATCCTCGTCTTCCTGATGCGCGGCACCACCGGCTTCTTCACCAAGCGCATCCGCCTGGTCACTTACTTCGACAACGCTGAAGGTCTGCGTGCCGGACAACCGGTAGACCTGCAGGGCGTGGCCATCGGCAACGTGGAAAGCGTGGTGGTAATCCCCAACCATGGCGAAAAGGCCATTCAGGTGGTGATGCGCATCAACGGAAAATACCAGCCGTTGCTGCGCAAGGACGATATGGCCGCCATTCTCACCGCGGGCGTGCTGGGCGAGTCCTTTATTGATATTGACGGAAGGTTCGCCAAAGGCAAGCCCATTGCGGACGGCGACGAGCTTCCCTCCGCCAATGCGCCCGGCATACAGGATGTGGTCCGCAGCAGTCAGAGTACGCTGCAGAACATGGACATCCTGGTAAAGCGCGTAGATCGTCTGGTTGCGGAAGTAGAAACGGGACGGGGAACCATCCACGATCTGCTCTACGACGCCACACTGATCGACAAGGCCAATGGCATCCTGAACGAGATTCAGAGCATGCTGAACGACGTGAACAAGGGCAAGGGAACCCTGGGCGCGCTGTTCAATGATCCGACGCTTTACAACAAAGCCAATGACGCTATCGATAAGATTGACAAGATGGTAGAAGAGACCAACAACGGAAAAGGCAATCTGGGAAAGCTTTTCAAGGATGAAGCCCTTTACAACAACCTGAACCAGACCGCGGCCAAAGCCAACAAGCTGATGGACGATGTGAACGCCGGTCGCGGGTCGCTGGGCAAGCTCACGAAGGACGAAGAACTGGCTAAAAAGCTGGAAAACACGATCAACAAGCTCTCCATCATCGCCGACCGACTGGAGGCCGGGGAAGGCAGCGCGGGCTTGTTCCTTCGCGATCCCCGGTTCTACAACAACAGCGACCAGTTGCTGGTGGAGAGCCGCAACCTGGTGAAGGCCGTCCGCGAGAACCCAAAGAAGTACCTTACGATCCAGCTGAAGATCTTTTGATTTTGCAGCTCTTAGCTTCACCTGGGTCGCTGCAATTGCGTCTAAGATTTCCGGTACGTCCAAACGGCAAGCCCGTAATGCGTTTCACAACTTCTATAAATGAGGCAATCAATATGCGCATCTTCAAGCTTCTCGCTGTTGCAGTGATCCTGTCAGGGATGGCCTGCGCCCAGGGCGCCAAGGATCAGGGGCCGGGCGCGGGTCCGAAGCAGATTAACGTTCTCGATCTCAACGCTATCGATAAGAGTGCGGATCCCTGTGCGGATTTCTACCAGTATTCCTGTGGCGGATGGCTGAAGAACAACCCCATCCCCGCCGACCAGCCTGCGTGGGGCCGCTTCAGCGAACTGGCGGAGAACAACCGCCAATTTCTGCGGGAAATCCTGGAGGAGGCCGCCAAAGCCACCAAGCGCACGGCGGATGAGCAGAAGATCGGCGACTATTACGCCAGTTGCATGGATGAGGATGCCATCAACAAAAAAGGACTGGCCGTGCTCAAGCCGGAGTTTGACCGCATCGCTGCGGTCAAGAGCAAGAGCGATCTCACGCCGCTCATTGCCTACTTGCATGCCCGCGGCATTGACGCGCTTTTCAGCTTCGGTTCGGGAGCCGACTTCAAGAATGCAAAAGAAGTTATTGGCCAGGCCGACCAGGGCGGGCTCTCGCTGCCGGATCGCGACTACTACTTGAAGGACGACGCCAAGTCAGTGGAGCTGCGCAAGCAGTACGTGGAGCATGTGACCAACATGTTCAAGCTGATGGGCGAGGCGCCGGAGAAAGCCGCGTCTGACGCCACGGCGGTAATGAGCATTGAGACTGCTCTGGCCAAGGGGGCCATGGACCGCGTAGAGCGCCGCGATCCGGAAAAGATTTACCACAAGCTCACGGAGGAGCAGTGGCAGGCGCTGGCGCCGACGCTCTCCTGGACCCGCTATCTCACGGATATGGATTCGCCCAAGCTGGCCAGCCTGAACGTGGCTGTCCCCGATTTCTTCAAAGCGCTGGACGCGGAGTTGAAAACGGTCAGCCTGGACGACCTGAAGACTTACTTCCGCTGGCATTTTGTGCACTCGCAGGCGCCGTACCTGCCCAAGCCGTTCGTCGACGAGAACTTCGCTTTCTACGGAAAGACCCTGACCGGAGCCAAAGAGCTGCGGCCGCGCTGGAAGCGGTGCGTCAGCGCGGCTGATGGCGACCTGGGCGAAGCAGTGGGCAAGGCATATGTGGAAAAACACTTCCCGCCGGAAGCCAAAGAACGCACGCTGAAGATGGTCAAGGCGCTGGAAGACGCGTTGGGACGCGACATTCAGGGCCTGGACTGGATGAGCGAGACTACCAAGAAACAGGCTTTGATCAAGCTGGCCGCCATCGAAAACAAGATCGGCTACCCCGGCAAGTGGCGCGACTACAGCGCGCTGAAGATCGTTCGCGGCGACGCTCTGGGAAATTCGTTGCGCGCCAACGAATTTGAAGTGCACCGCCAGCTCAACAAGATCGGCAAGCCGCTGGACAAGCAGGAATGGCAGATGACTCCGCCCACGGTCAACGCGTACTACGATCCACTGGAAAACGACATCAACTTCCCCGCGGGAATTCTGCAGCCTCCGTTCTACGATTACAAAGCGGATCAGGCGGCGAATTTCGGTGGCATCGGCGCGGTCATCGGGCACGAATTGACGCACGGCTTTGACGACCAGGGCGCGCAATTCGACCCCCAGGGCAACCTTAAAGACTGGTGGACTCCAGAAGACGAAAAGGCCTTCAAGGAGCGGACACAGTGCATCGTTGACGAGTACGACAGCTTCGTCGCGGTCGACGATGTGCACGTGCGCGGCAAACTGACCCTGGGAGAAAACACGGCCGATAACGGCGGGCTTCGCATCGCGCTGATGGCCTTGCTGGCAAACATGAGCAGCAAGGCCGCGGAGAAGCTCGATGACTACTCACCCGAGCAGCGAGTGTTTATCGGGTGGGGACAAATCTGGTGCCAGAACATGACCGACCAGATGTCGCGGTTGCTGGCTCTCAACAACGAACACTCGCCCGGCAAGTTCCGCGTGAACGGCGTAGTTTCCAACATGCCGGAGTTCCAGAAGGCGTGGGGCTGCAAGGCCGGCCAGCCCATGGTTCGGCAGAACGCATGCCACGTCTGGTAGTAAGAACCGAGCAACCACGAAGGACAACGAAGGATCACCAAGGAGACGGACGCAAAAACTCCTTCGTGAGCTATCGTGTCCTTTGTGGCTGATCGCGGATTTTGGGGATTACTGCGCGAGCAGCGTCAGCCCGGTGCTTTCCGCCTGCTCGTGAGCGTGGTAGGAAGATCGCACGAGCGGCCCGGACTCAACGTGTTTGAAGCCCATGGCCAGCGCTTGGCGCTTCATGAAAGCGAATTCGTCAGGCGTGTAGTAGCGGGCGATCGGCACATGATCTTTTGACGGCCGCAGGTATTGGCCTACGGTAAGAATATCGACGCGGCATGCGGCCAGGTCGCGGAAGACCTGAAGCAGTTCATCCATGGTCTCGCCGAGTCCCGCCATCACTCCGGTCTTCGACACCATGTTCGGCGCAAAGCGTTTCACGTTGTCGAGAAGACGCAACGTACGCTCGTAGCGCGCGCCCGAGCGAACCACGCGATACAGCCGAGGCACAGTCTCAGTGTTGTGGTTCAGCACTTCGGGGCGGGCTTCCAGCACGATTTGCAGGCAGTCATCGCGGCCCTGAAAATCCGGGATCAGGACTTCCACCTGGCAGCCGGGGGCCTGGCGGCGAATCTCGCGAATAGTCTCGGCAAAAATTCTGGCGCCGCCGACGTTGTCGTCATCGCGATTCACGCTGGTCACCACCGCGTGTTTCAGGCTGAGCGCGGCCACGGCTTCGCCTACCCGGCGCGGCTCATCCCAATCCAGAGGTTCGGGCTTACCTTTGGGGACCGCGCAAAAGCCGCAGCGGCGCGTGCACAGGTTTCCCAGCAGCATGAAGGTGGCGGTCTTGTGGTTCCAGCATTCGCCGATGTTGGGGCACTGCGCCGATTCGCAGACTGTGTGCAGGCCCAGAGTTCGCGCCAGTTTTTTGAGGTCGTGATAGTTGTCGCCCAGCGGAGCGCGGGCCTTCAGCCACTCCGGCTTGGGCTGCGGACGCCGCGGCGCAAGATCGATCTGGACGAGTTCAGCCGGGCTGGCCATGCTTCTTTCTATTGTACGGCCTGCGCCTGCCGCTTCCATAGCCGAGTCACCGACGTAACTTTCGTCGTTCCCGCCGGCTTAATAACATGGCGGGTGAACGGAGAAATCGGGTGGACGAGAAAGTGGGTAATTTCCTGCGCTGGCTGCAAAGCCGGCACGCCCCTTTGGGACGTGTAGCGCCGCTGGCTGCGTCCGCCTTGTTCGCCGTCGGCGGACTCGCGCACTCGACACTTCTGCAGACGCTGGTTTACATTCTGGCGTCGGTGATTGCGATCCTGATCGCGCTGGAGATCGCCACCGAGATTCTCGGACCCGACGACGCAGAGCGGCTCCGCCGCGCCGGCCAACCGGAGCGGCGAGTGCCCTTAAGTCCCTTCCAGTTCGTACTGGCAGCCATTCAAGCCGCGATCTACACCGTGCTTATCTTCGCCGGCCTGGGTCCGGCCACGCCGTTCATCTTCATCATTCCCGTGTTTGCATTCTCCAGCATCGCCGCCTGGCGTAACGTGAGGCTGTGGTACCGCGAGGGAGCGGACTTCGAAGACCGGTTGCATGAGGCCGAAGTCGAAGACGCGGAATTCAAACGCCTTCGCGACTTGCAACGCCGAGTCTGACTGGCGGGCAGCCGGTCAGAGAGTATGCATGTATGCGACCAGGGCTGCCAGATCGTCGCCGGAAATCTGGGGGTAGGCCGGCATCATGTTGCGGCCGCGGACGATGGATTGCTCCACGTGCTCGTCAGTAGAAGTCAGGCCGCTGGGCAGGTATTCCTTCTTATACAGATCTTTGAGCCCCGGTCCCTTGTTGCCGTGCGAGGAGTAGGCGGGATGGCAAGAGAGGCAATGGACGTTGTATACGCGCCGGCCATGCGCCTGCTGCAGGTTGAGCCCGAGCTCGGCGTCAGAAAGCTGCGAGCGATCCTTCTCGCAACCGCAAGCCAGAGCCAGCACCGCCAGGGCAAAAGTCAGAACCGGTATGGACGCTCGTCGCTGCAAATGACTATTATGTCTTGAGTCGAGTTTTTTTTGTACTCTCGATATCTGGCCATGACGGTTGAGATCAAACGGGCATACGACAAGCCTTCGGCCGCCGACGGGGTGCGGGTGCTGGTGGATCGCTTGTGGCCGCGGGGGCTCAAGAAAGAAGAGGCTCGGATCGATCACTGGCTCAGGAATCTTGCTCCCTCGGACGACCTCCGCAAGTGGTATCACGAGAGCGCCAACTGGCCGTTGTTCAAGAAACGGTATTTTCACGAGCTGCGGACGCCGGAGGCCTCAGCCGATTTGGAGCTGCTGTATGCGCTGATCGGCGCCCACCCGCAGGTCACTCTGATCTACTCTTCGCGCGACACCGAGCGCAACAATGCCGTGGCGCTGCGCGATCTGCTGAACGGAATGAAGAAGCCGCCTTCCAGCTCAGGTCCAGCCAAGGCCGCGGCAGCATCCGGGCGCGTCGCCAAACGCCGGCCAAGCTGAAGCGATGATCCTGCGCCCGCTCGAGCCTGAGCCAGCCGCCGGCGAATCGTTCGTCGAGGCCTGGCCGGTGGTGGAGCAGCTCCAGCGGCGGCGCTACGAAAGCTGCTGGATGATCACTCAGCCTTCGCATGCGGCGCTATCGGGTGAAATCGCAGCGAAACTAAGCGGCGCGCACATCCCCAAGCTTGATCTGCCCATCATCCGCGCCATCGCGCTGCACGACGCCGGCTGGGGCATGCCTGACGCGCATGCCATCACGCACAGCCGCTCGCGCTCGGGGGGAAGCCCGCAATCGTTTCTGCAGACGGAGCTTGCAGAATTCTTAACCGCGTGGACGCAGTCGGCGGAGATCGCCCAGAAAGCCAGCGCTACCGGCGGCTACATGGTGAGCCGCCACTTCTGGCGGCTGGCCGAGCACCGCCTGGCGCACGGCGACGATGCTGCGGCAGCGCGCAAAAAGATTGAGAGCTTCCTGAAAGCAGAAGCAGCGCGGCAGAAAAAGCTGGCGGCCAAACAGAATAAAACCGCCGAGGAACTGGAACAGCTCACCGATCTGCTGCAGCTCTGCGACCTGATTTCCCTTTACATCTGCAGCGGCGCTCAGCAGCGCGTGCGGTTGCCGGAATGCTGCGGCGTTCGCTCTAGACTCACGGTGCAAGGTTCAAATTACCGGTTCGAGCCGCAGATGGTGAAGGGCGGCGCGCAGTTTTCCCTGGCCGCGCTGCGCTATCCCGCGACAAAGGACGAATCGTCGCGAGAGTTCCAGGTCAGAATTGAGTAGAGGGGACTCTGTTCAGTTCATGGCGTCATGATCGTGGTGCTCAGATTTTGGCTTGTCTTTGAGCTGGCGTTCTACCGACCAGATCTCATCCGGCGTCTTCTCCCAGGGATAGACGTGCACCATCCAGCCAAAAACGTGAGGCATGAAAGTTCCGCCGGCAGCCTCGCAGGCTTCCTGGGTTGAGATGGAGCCGTTCAGCCCGAACTCCGGCTTTTTCTGCAACATCTCGATTTCGCGCCCCCGGGGTGGACGGCACATGTTCACGTGCTGATGCCACTGGGCCATGCTCAGCGGAATTCGCTGGTTGAGCTGGTCTTCGCTGAAGCGCACGGGGGCGGTGTACATGGCGCCGATAAGCTTGTAATCGTCACCGTGTTTTTCATAGAGCAGCGAGGTGGGCTTGGTGGGATCGAAGAAGAAGGCCGCTTCCAGCGCATAAGCGTTGTTAGTGAAGTGGTACATAGGCTGGGGGATGTTGGGCAGGAAAATCTTGAAGCCTTGGTTCAACGCCACGTGGTAGTCGCGATACTTCTCCAGCGCTTCGCGGGCCTGGCCGGCGACCTTGTGGGCTTTTTCAGCGTCGCCGGGCTGGGGATCGCGCAGGGCGCTCATGTGCATGTGCGCGGCCATGTGGTCGTGGCCTTCGTGATGATGGCTCATGGCCTGCGTAGTGGCCGTGAGGTCAGAGGCCGTACCTTCGCCCTGCGGCTGCGCAGCGTCCGAATCATGGTGGTCGTGTTGTGCCAATAAAAATGGCGATGCGCTCAACGCCAGTGCCACTGCCAGAATCCTGATCCTCATATTCACCCGCCTTGCTTAAACCAAACCCGAGCTTACCCCAAAGTCGCGTACCTAAAAGCACACCCCAAAGTTACTTTGGAGAGGGCGACCCTGCCTGCCCGATCGGGTTACTATCCCGGCAGAAGGAAAGATCGTATGCATTCTAGACGCTATCTGGCCCTGATCATTAACGCAGCCCTGTTACCGGCCATCGCCGGGGCGCAAGCAACCTCCGCCCAGACCGGAGCGCAGGACCAGCCGGGGTCGTCGACGCAGACGAACGGCCGGGGGCAGGGACGCTGGCAGCAGCAGCGCCGTGGAAACGCATTTTTCCAGGCCCTGAACCTTACCGAGGAGCAGCGGCGGCAATTCACGCAGATCCAGAAGGAAATGACGCAGGCGGTGTGGGCCGCGCGCCATGATGATTCGCTTAGTGAAGAGCAGATGCAGCAGAAGATAAGACAGATCCACGCCCAGCAGCGGCAGAAGGTCCAGGAGCTGCTCACTCCTGAACAGCAGGAAGCGCTGAAGAAGTGGACCGAGGAGCACAAACCAAAGACTGCCGATACCAACGCTTCTCAAGCTTCTGGAGCCTCCAGCGCAGAGAACGCTCCACCTGCCACCGGCACCGGCTCGGGAAAACCGGCCAGCGACGATGATTTCTTCGCCGGCATGGTGCAGGACGATCCCACCCCACCCACCCAGCCGCAACGGCAGAATCAAAAGACGCCCAAGAACTAAGCAGACCAAAAACCTCTTTTCCAGTCTAAGAGTCCGATCAGGGCTTTCGCGGCGGGCGCGGAAGAAAACTCCATTTTTTTCGGAACCGAAAGCGCTTCGCGTCAGTATTTAACAGCCAAGAGGCCCGAATGCAGAATTTTCTCGGCAATCTTCGTTACGTCTTGCGGCAGTTCCGCATGGCGCCGGTGTTTACAGCAGCGGCCATGCTGACGCTGGCTCTGGGAATCGGCGGGACAACGGCCATCTTTACCCTGATCGACGCCACCATGCTGCGCTCGCTTCCGGTGAAGGACCCGGCTGGGCTCTACCGCATCGGCGACGGCGACGATTGCTGCGTGGAAGGCGGGCCGCAGGACCGGTGGGGGATGTTCTCCTATCCCCTGGTCGAGGTGTTACGCAAGGAGACGCCGGAGTTCGAGCAGCTGGCTGTTTTTCAGGCGGGGCGCTGGCGGGTAAGCGCGCGACGCGAAGGCGTGGACCTGGCGCCACGGCCATTGCGCTCCGAGTATGTGAGCGGAAACTACTTTTCGACTCTCGGTGTGGGCGCTTTTGGCGGACGCGTTTTCACCGAGGACGACGACCGGCCGGGATCGGCGGCAGTAGCGGTGCTCAGCCACCATGCATGGCAAACCACGTACGGCGGCGAGACGTCCGTAGTGGGATCAACCTTCATGGTCGAGGGCCGCCCCTTCACCATCATCGGCGTGGCAGCGCCGGGATTTTTTGGCGAGACATTGCAAAGCGATCCGCCCGACATCTTTCTCCCGCTGCAGCAGGAACCGATGATCAACGGCGACGCATCCCTGCTGCACCGGTCGATTTCGGCATGGTTGCGCGTGATCGGGCGAGTGAAGCCGGGAGCATCGGTGGCCGGCATGGCGCCGCGGCTGACCGGAATCCTGCGCCAGTGGATGCAGCATGACGCCGGCTATCCCGCGAACTGGATGGACGATGTCATCCACAGCCTTCCCAAGCAGAATATCGCCGTGGTTCCGGCGGGCGCGGGCGTGGCGGTGATGAAGGAAGAATATGGGCGCAGCCTGAACATCCTGTTCGGAGTGTGCGGGCTGGTGCTGCTGATTGCCTGCGCCAACGTGGCCAACCTGCTGCTGGCGCGGGGAGTCTCGCGACGGACGCAGACCGCGGTGCGCCTGGCGATGGGAGCGTCGCGCCGGCAGATTATTACCCAGGCGCTGACGGAAAGCGTGTTGCTGGCCATCGGCGGCGGCATCGCGGGACTGGTGGTGGCGGTAGGCGCGGCGCGGCTGCTGCTGGCGCTGGCCTTCCAGTACGCGACGTTTCTCCCCGTCAGCACCCTGCCTTCGTTCCCGATTCTGGGCTTTGCTTTCGTGCTCTCACTGCTGACGGGAATCATTTTCGGCGCGGCGCCAGCGTGGTTTGCTACGCGCACCGATCCCGCGGAAGCGCTGCGGGGATCGGCACGCAGCACCAGCGAGCACGCTTCCTTCACGCGCAAGGCCCTGCTGGTGGTGCAAGCAACTCTTTCAGTAGTGCTGGTGGCGGGAGCCACCATGCTGGCGCGCAGCCTCAATCAGCTGGAGAACCAGGATTTCGGATACCAGGTTCCGGGGCATGTGATGATATCGCTCAACCCGCCCCCGACCACCTATTCACAGCCTAAGCTGGCCGCGCTTTACCGTCAGTTGGAAGAGCGGCTCAAGCGGCTGCCGGGAGTGCGGGGCGTGGGCATGGCGCTGTATAACCCGCTGACCGACAACTGGGGCGAGCTGGTACTGGTGGCGGGGCATCCCGCTCCCAAGATGGGCGAGGAGGCGGGCGCTTCCTGGGACCGGGTAAGCGCCGACTACATGCAGACGCTGGGGATGACCATGCTGCGCGGCCGGCACTTCAGCGCAGCCGACAACGAAACCACAGCGCCGGTGGCCATCGTGAATGAAGCCTTCGTGAAACGCTTCTTCAAGAGCAATGAAGATCCGCTGGACCAGCACTTCGGGATCGACCTGCCGGAGAACGTGAACGTTTTCCGCATCGTGGGCATCGTGCGCGATGCCAAGTTTGCCGGCTGGGGTCTGAACCGGCCGGCGCGCGCCATGTTCTATGTTCCGCTGGCACAGAAGGTGGACTACAAGAACGATCTGATGAAGCAGCTGGAGACGCGGAGCCATTTGATCGACGGAATCCTGCTGGCGAGCGATATTGCGCCGGGGACGCTGGAGCCGCAGATCACGCGAGCGCTGGCGGAAGTGGATCCCAACCTTACCATCATCAAGGTGAGAACGCTGCAGCAGCAAGTGGACTATTCCTTCAGCCAGGAGCGCGCTGTAGCCAGCCTGGCCGGATTGTTCGGGATGGTGGCGCTCCTGCTGGCCGCGGTGGGATTGTATGGCGTGACGGCTTACGGCGTGGCACAACGCACGCAGGAGATCGGCATCCGCATGGCGCTGGGCGCAGATCGTCCTAAAGTAGTGCAGCTGATCCTGCTGGGCGCGTCATGGCGCGTGCTGGCGGGGCTGGCTCTGGGATTGCCGCTGGCGGTGGGCGCGGGGAAACTGATTTCGGCGCAGCTCTACCGCGTTCCCAGCTGGGACCCCCTGGCGCTGACGGTGGCGACCGTAGCGCTGGCCATCGCGGCGTTTTTTGCGGCCATCATTCCCGCGCGCAGGGCAGCTTCGATTTCACCGATGAGCGCGCTGCGAACGGAGTAGGAGAGGCCAATTTTCCGGCTGAGGAATCTCGACGTTAAAATGTTGGCGTGACCGCCGACGATTTCCGCCGCATCGCTCTGAGTTTTCCCGGCGCCGAAGAAGGCTCGCACATGGGCGCCACCGACTTTCGCGTAGGCGGCCGAATTTTCGCCACGCTGGCTTCCGTGAAGCAAGGTTACGGCAACCTGATGCTCGATCCGGAACAGCAGGCGGCTTTCGTGGACGAGATGCCTGAAGTCTTTCTTTCTATTCCCGGCGGCTGGGGCCGCATGGGCATGACGCACATCCGCCTGGCCGTCGCCGGCGAAGACATTCTGGCCGGAGCGCTGCACACCGCATGGAAGCGGCGCGTGGATAAGAACACTAAGACGGCAAAGAAAAGCGGCTCACGTCGCAAAGGATCCGGGAAGGGCAAGAAGTAAGCGGCCGGCCCCGGCATTTCAAGCGATGGAGCGCGACATCTCGTACTCAATCACGTTGGGATCGTTGGGGTAGGGCTCGGTGCGACCGGTGCGCGTAAACCCCAACTGCTGGTAGAAGCGGATGGCGGAGGCGTTGCTGGAAGTCACCATCAGCATCATGGTGCGGGCGCCGCGCGATCTGGCCCAGGCAACGGCTGCTTCGACCAGTCGCTGTCCCAGGCCCCGGCGGCGGTATGCGGGATCAGTCCACATGGAGACAAGGTGCGCGCGCGTGGGATCTTGCTGGTCGAGGAAGGAGCAGACCAGGCCGCAGGCGTCGTCTGATGGTCTGCCCTGATTCTCACCTTGATTTTCATTCTGGTTTATCGCGATAAAGCCGGCGGCGCGGTCGCCATTCCAGCGCCGTGAGCGGGTGAGCCAGTCGTCGCCGGTAAGCTGAGCCTCCCGGGCGTAAGTGGATCCGAAGGCCCCGGGAGATTCCTGCAGGGCACGCAAACGGACGGCTTTGAAGACCTGGGCGTTGCCGGGCGAGATGGGGTGGAGGACAATCAAGTCTTTAGCCTACTATAAGTTACATTTGCACCTCGGCTAGCCCAAGGCAACTCACCCAAGTCTTGACACATATCGACTAAGTAACTATAGTGTTACTTTAGCGATATATGCAACGAGCCAAAGAAGCGACGCGGACAACAATTCTGGAGGCTATTCGCGAGCTGGCGCGCCAGCTGGGCCGGGCGCCGACACGGGCGGAGTTCACGCGCCGGAGCGGGATCAGCCATTTCAGGGTGCAGGCGCATTTCGCCAGTCTGCGGGACGCCGTGCGCGAGGCGGGGCTTGCACCCAACCCGCAAGGTCTGAGGATAGCCAGCGCGGAGCTGCTGCGCGACTGGGCCCGGGTAGCCTGGAAGCTGAAATGCGCGCCGTCGCGCAGCCAGTACCTGCGGCATGGACGATACAGCGCCGGCGTGTTCACGCTGCGCTTTGGGTCGTGGACGGCGGTGGCGGAAGCATTTCGCAGATTCGCGAGAGAGCACGATGGAGACAAAGGCTGGACGGAGGTTTTGCCGCTTTTGCAGGATGGCGGCAGACATGCAGCATCGGCGGAGGCGCCGGGACCGTGCGATTTTCGCATTGCCATCACCGATCTCGATTCGACGGTGAGACGCGGCAGTGCCACGTCTCTACCGACGGCATCTTCGATGGCGGGGGAGAGATGCGGAGGCGCGCCGCTGCCACCGCCGCTCGAGGGCCGGCGCTGCATCACGCAAAACATCCTGGCGCTGATGGTGAACACGCTGGCGCCGCAACCCGGATTCGACCACGGGGCTTCGCTACTCGATCCGGAAATTTCCCGGCGGCCCGATTCATGGATGGCGTGGCCGGCGGCCTCACGCCCCTTCTATCGCGGCCGGCCGGTGCTGGGAGCCCCGCTGATTCTGCCCGGCCTGGCTTACGAGCCGGTGAACGAGAGCGGAGTGGTTTTTCTGTTTGGCATGCTGGCGCACCGGCTGGGCTTCCGCGTGGAGTGCCTGCAAGCGGGCTTCCCTGACTGCGAGGCCACGCGCCAGGTCCAGCCGGGCAGGTGGCAGCGGGTGCGCATCGAGTTCGAATACGAAAGCCGCAACTTCCTGACGCACCGGCACCCGGCCACAGAGTGCGATGTGATCGTGTGTTGGCGGCATAACTGGGCGGATTGCCCGGCGGAGCTGGAAGTGGTGGAGCTGCGCGCGGTATTGGCAGGGGGATTGTGAACCACAGAGGACACGGAGAAACACAAAGGAAGCTTGAGATTCATCCGGCGCTGGCGCGCGCGCTGCGACGGCGCAGGCGGCTGGGGAATTTTTTTGCGTCGCTGGAGGAGAGCTGGCGCCAGCAGTTTGACTCTTATATCCGCGAAGCCAAGAGGGAAGAGACGCGGAAGCGCCGGGTGCTGCGGGTGATCGAGCATCTGACGGAAACCATGGAGGCGGAACTGGATCTGCCGCCGCTGCTGCGGCGGGCGCTGGCCGGCAATCCTCGCGCGCGGCAGGGGTGGGACCTGATGCCGCAGGCGCTGCGCCGCCACCACCTGCTGACCATCTTCCGCAGCCGCTATCCGGAGACGCGCGCCGCCTGGGTGGAGATGGTGGCGGGCGAATGCGCACGCTATGCCGACCGGCACGCGAGCGAACTGCCCGATCTTTCTGAAAGAATCGGATGAGGGGATTTTTGCCGCGAAGCCAGGCGCATCGCCGGGGGCTGCCCAGCGGCGCCCGGGTACTGGAGGTAGCGCCGGGTCCGGGATTCTTTGCGATCGAGCTGGCCAAGCTGGGCAAGTACACGATTACCGGCCTCGACATCAGCCGGACCTTCGTGGAGATCGCCACGAAGAACGCGCGCCAGGCCGGGGTGACGGTGGATTTTCAGCAGGGCAACGCCGCGGCCATGCCGTTTACCCGCCGATTCCTTCGATCTGGTTTATTGCTCGGCCGCATTCAAGAATTTCTCCCGGCCGGTGAAGGCCCTGGACGAGATGCATCGCGTGTTGCGGCCGGGAGGCGAGGCGATGATCACGGACCTGCGCAAGGACGCAACGCTCGAGGACATGGACAGCTATGTGAAAGAGAGCGGGCGAAACTGGATTGACGGCTGGCTGACCCGGTGGACCTTCCGCCATATGTTGCTGAAGCGGGCCTACACGGCAGACGCGATTGTGCACATGGCGGAGCAGAGCCGCTTCGGGGGTTGCCAGATTACAACCGATGCCATCGGGATCGAGGCGAGCTTTGCCAAGTCCTTCCCAACCCGTAGCCCGGGTGGTTTAATCGTCAAACCAAGAAGGCCACCCTCATTCCAAGCGTGACCTCTGGGTTTATTCGGCTTGCTGCCGTTGCAAACCCGTGAGGATGGGCGCTTAAGCACGCGGCAGCCGTGCGGCCACAAGACTTCGGAAAGCGTCAAGTTGCGCGTCGTCTTTAAAGGCGTGTTTGGGCACGATCCCCTTCACGTCCTGACTGAGGTAAAGCAAGAATAGCCTCTTGCTTTCGCGAAACTTAACATAGCTTTTCCATGGTGTTTCGACGTGTCCCTGCGGACCGTCGGAGATAACCCCGACTTCGTCGAAGGTCACCTTGCGTGGACCGAAGATGCGTCGGTTCCGGTAGTAGATTAGCCAGTGAACTATGCGGGGAATGAATAGCTGGAGCAACAGTATCCAAGCGGAGAGGCTAATCTCCAGCACGCTCCACCCTCGCTCGAAATACGGGTAAGTCAATATCCCGAGCAGGAGCAGGACAATGCCCAAGAAAGTCATGACGAAGCGGCGCACCGAGCTCCGGTAACGGATCTTGACGCTTTCTAGATGATCACCAGGGGTGATCTCGTATTCAACCTGCATGCCGACATCATAAGTGCCCAGCATACGACCCAAGAAGAAGATTGGGGGGAAAGACCGTTACTTTTGTCCTCAATGCAGTTCGGAGTCCATCGGCGCGCTGGTCACGGTCGAAGCGCTTCTGACAATTTCAGGCGACCAGCGGTCGGGCGACGGCAAGGCAATCCCGAAAGAGATCAGTGGAAATCCGTGCGATCAGCGTTCATCAGCGGTAAGGTTTTGCGTCTTGCGGCAAGAACACAAAAGGCCCGGATCATTTCTGATCCGAGCCTTTTAATTTAATGCGGCAACGACCTACTCTCCCACACACTTTCGCGTGCAGTACAATCGGCCCGGCGGGGCTTAACTTCCGTGTTCGGGATGGGAACGGGTGGAACCCCCGCGGTAAGATTGCCGCAAACCTGACGCGCCCTGCGGGCGCGGCTGCCAGCTGCCGGCTTCCAGCTGGTAGCTAGAGGCCAGGAGCTAGCCGTGAATATTTACAATGCGCGGCGCGAGTCAGGTTCTACATCGTGTTGCGCGCAAGGGATCTTTCGCAGCTGGAAAGACCTAAGCTTGTAAAAGAGCGGGAGGACGATGCCTCACAACTGAATAGATTGCGTTTCTACCGCGGACGACGCGACCAGCGCGTCGTTACTGCGTTTAAGGCGCCCAACCATTGTACCCTCAACCGTCAGCCGGTCTGGCCGATTGCTGATGGCTCATTGCTAAGTGCTCGCGCGCTTGCGCGCGCATGCCCTGAGTAAATTTTATGGTCAAGCCGAACGGGCGATTAGTATTCGTAAGCTGAAATCATTGCTGATCTTAAACTCCGAACCTATCAAACAGGTGGTCTTCCTGTGCCCTTCTTATCCCTTACGGGTTGGGAGATCTAATCTTGAGGAGTGCTTCACGCTTATATGCATTCAGCGTTTATCACAACCGAACTTCGCTACCCAGCCATGCCGTTGACACGACAGCTGGAACACAAGAGGTTCGTCCATCCCGGTCCTCTCGTACTAAGGACAGGCCCTCTCAAATCTCCTACGCCCACACCAGATAGGGACCGAACTGTCTCGCGACGTTCTGAACCCAGTTCACGTACCGCTTTAATAGGCGAACAGCCTAACCCTTGGAACCTTCTACAGCTCCAGGATGCGATGAACCGAC
>DATGHX010000001.1:0-2651 GCA_035307585.1 Candidatus Angelobacter sp. | reverse complement strand
GAACGGTGAACCGGTCGAAGTCGAGACCCAGGTGCAAGTGAATTTCACGCTCGCCGGGGGTTAAACTCCCAGCGCGGCGCGGTTCGAACTTTTCGTAGAAGTGTGCATCACCTTCCCGTCCTACGCCTTTCTCTTTGGCGGACGGGAAGGGCTTCGTGAACCCGGTACCGTCGCTTTACCGCAAGACTCGACAGTCCGGGTTCGTGCCTTGTGCGGCGAAAACCGCCGTTCCGCTGGCGATTTCTTTCTTGAAGCCAGCGCTGGGCACCGCAAAGCGCATCAAAGTGTCCAAGTAAATAATGTCGAGAGTTTCGAGGAGGGAAAGCAACTCATGTTCGCAGCTCACGTAGCAGGTGTCACTCTCAGTCACGTTATGTCCGCAGCCACCTGGGTCGTCCAGGAAGGTGGCGGAACCTTGGCTACCGATCCATTGGGCTTGTGGAAGGCAATGGGCTGGGTCGCCAGAACCGTGGTCATCATTCTCTTCATCATGTCGGGTTGGTCCATCGGCGTGATGATCGATCGCTGGATGGCCTACAGCGCCGCCCGCAAACAGTCCCGCGCTTTTGCCCCGGCCGTAGCCGGAGCTCTACGCGATGGCCGTATCGATGAAGCCATCAAGGTTGCCGAGCGCAACAAGAAGAGCCATCTGGCCAAGGTTGTTACTGCCGGCCTCATGGAATTCAAGGCTCACCAGGATAGCCCCGGCGCCATCCCTGGCGAAACCATTGAAGCCTCCAAGCGCGCTCTGGAACGCACCGAAGCCATCGTCCACGCCGAACTCAAGCGCGGATTGGGTGGTCTCGCCACCATTGGCTCCACTGCTCCCTTCGTGGGGCTGTTTGGCACGGTGATGGGCATTCTGAACGCCTTCATCGGCATCAACAACTCCAAGGCCACCGGTCTGGCTGCAGTCGCCGGCGGTATTGCGGAAGCGCTGGTTACGACGGCCATCGGCTTGCTCGTCGCCATCCCGGCCGTCATGATGTTCAACTATCTTACCGGTCGTGTGGAAGCCTTCGACGTCGAGATGGACAACTCGTCCAGCGAATTGATCGATTACTTCCTGAAGAAGCGCGGCGATATTCGCCGGTAAGCTGGTCGCCGAGAACCAGGCAGGCTCGGCCGCTTTCCGTAGTGAGTTGCTTGTCCGGCGCTGGAGCAATCTGGCGCCGGGCCTTCCCAACTTAAGCACGGAACGCTGTTCCGGCCCGCATCGCGGCGAAAGCACGGGAGATATCAAGCTATGGCAATATCAAAGCGAGACGAAGGCGCAAAGATCAGCTCGGAAATTAACGTCACGCCCATGGTGGACGTGATGCTGGTTCTGCTGATCATCTTCATGGTGGTCACGCCCATGTTGCAGAAAGGCATCAGCGTCGATATGGCTCCGGTCAACAACCCGGAACAGATGCCCGATGCCGACAAAGAAGACGCACTCCTGGTCTCCATTACCCGCGACGGCAAGGTCTATTTCGGCAGCGAGCAGATTCAGGTCGACAACCTTACCGGCAAAGTAAAAGACCGCCTCGCCAACAAGCAGGATAAGCGCGTGTACGTGAAGGCGGACATGCGAGCCCGGTTTGGCAGCGTGGTGCAGGTTGTGGATTCCGTTCGTGCCGCCGGGGTCGATGACCTTGGCTTGCTCACCGAGCAGAAGAAAACTGCTCAAACCCCGCCGCCGCCCCCGGCTACGCCAGGGCAATAAAGGGCAGGCAATAGAGGGCAATAGAGGAGAACGATCATGGGTATGGCAGTCGGCCCGAGCGGAGGCCAAAGTGCAAACATCAACGTCACACCGCTCATTGACGTATTGCTGGTGCTGCTCATCATCTTCATGGTGATCTCGCCGGTCACTCCGAAAGGACTGGATGCGCTGGTTCCTCAGCCGCCTCCGCCCAACGCCCCCAAGAACAACACGCCCGACCGTACTATCGTCGTGCAGCTGGTCGACCGGGGCGCGGGACAGGCGCCGGGCGTCAAGATCAATAACGAAGACGCGACCTGGGACAACCTTCAGGGCCGGCTCACCGATATTTACAAGCAGCGCGCGGAAAAGGTCATGTTCGTGAAGGGCGATGATTCCATCCCCTTTGCCAACGTCGCCAATGTTATCGACATCGCCCACGCCGCCGGCGTGGACAAAGTCGGTCTGATCACCGCGAAGATTGAATCGGGCGCCTGATCTGCCCGTCCAGTAAAGCTCGGAGTTGCGAATTTCGTACTCGGCCCACTACACGGAAGCGTCACGCTTCCGTGCTGGCCCGGCCCGCGTGCCTTGTCAAACCGCGCTTGTCAAATCGATGTCTCTGGGCCTAGGATGCTTTGTCGAGGGAGACCTATACCGCAATGAATAACCATGCAAGACTTATCACGCTGGCAGCATTAGTGCTGGCGCTCTTTCCTTCTCTGGGATGTGACAAGCTGCGCGCCCGCGACCAGCTCAACAAGGGCGTGGAATCGTACAAGAACAACCATTACGAGCAGGCCATCGATCATTTCCAGCAGGCGGTTCAACTCGATCCCAGCCTGATCAACGCTCGCATGTACTTGGCAACCGCATTTGTGTCGCAATATATTCCCGGCGTGGACTCGCCGGAAAATCTGCGCACCGCACAGCAGGCCATCGACGAATATCAAAGGGTCATCGA